>NZ_JAABRQ010000001.1 GCF_011390835.1 Hydrogenophaga sp.
GGCCTCATGAACACCTCATGAAGCAAGGGATCGGCAATACTGGCGTGCCCGTGGCGTTTCCACACAGCCTCGGCCGGAAGTAGCCACCTACGTGGCAGCCGCTCCTCGCAGACCCTCACGTCTTCTGGCGCATCCCCTTCGCGGCCGAAGTTAACTTGCCCTTGCCCGCCGGCACCTTGAGCTGCCCCTGCACCTGCTCCAGCCACAGCAGCGTTTGTGCATGCGCCAGGAACCGGCGCAGGTAGTGCGGCGAAAGCTCGCCCATGCGGGCGAGGGTGTCGATCATCAGGCGCTGGGGGTTGAGCGGGCCGGCGTTCGACGGCGCGCGGGCCTGGGCTTGCTGCACTTGCACCTCAGCGCCCAGGCGCTCCCAGGTCTGGCGAAAGCGCTGGGCGCTGCGCAGCTCGGGCCAGGGGCCATGGCTGAGACCAACGCCGACACCTCCGCCGGTTGCGTTCGCGCCCTCCTCAGCCGCCTCGCTGGCGGCACGTGCCGCCTGGGCGATGTGGGCGTTGAGAGTGGCCAGCGGTGAAGCGGCTGGCTGGGGCGCCTGGGGTTTCATGGCTTGTGGTTGGTGGCGGGCCCGGGCTGGCTGCTGGGGAGGGTAGCTTCGCTGGCGCCCGCATTCGCATGGGCCCGGGGCACGGGCGCCATTTCCACACGGCGGTTAAGCGCGCGGCCTTGTTCATCGGCGTTGCTGGCCACGGGCTGCTCGGCGCCGAAGGCAGCGCTGAACACGCGAGCACGCGGCATGCCCTGGTTGATCAGGGTACGGGTGACGGTGAGCGCGCGCTGCGCCGAGAGTTCCAGGTTGTCCTGGTATTTGGTGTTGCTGGACCCAATGGGTTTGTCGTCGGTGAAGCCGCTGACCATGAGCATTTCGTCGCGCTCGCCCAGGTACACCTGCAGCGGCGGTACCAGGGCTTGCAGCAGCAGCTCGCCCTCGGGGCGCAGCTGGTCGGAGTTGAAGTCAAACAATACGCTGCCGCTGATGCCGATGCGGCCGTTGTTGAGCGTGACGCGGCCGCTGGCCAGCGGAATCGCGAGCGCCTTTTCCAGCGCGATGCGGCGCGCTTCTTCTTGCTGGCGCTTGGCCACTTCGACCTGCAAGGTGTTCACCAGGTCCACCTGCGTCAGCAGCACGCCAATGAACACGAGCACAAACGCACCCACCAGGCCGGCCATGAGGTCGCCAAAGACGGCCCAGACGGGCGAGGAGACTTCGTCGCCGCCGGCGTCGTCCACGCCATCGTCAGCGTGGCGGTCGAAAAACGCGCCCATCATGCGGCGCTCGCGGTGGCTTTGGCCGACACGCGCGGACCACGCAGCTGACGCAGGTCTTCCACGATGCCTTGCTGCGCGCTGATGCTGAGGTCAATCACCTCGCGCGCCTGGGCCACGTAATAGGCCAGCTGCTCGTCGCTGCGCGCCAGCGACTGACCGATGGCGCCTTCCACGCTCTGCAGGCTGCGCACCAGCTGCTCGTGGCTGGTGGCGAGCTGCTGCGTGCCTTGCTGGAAGGCTTCGCCCAGGGCGGCCAGCTGCGCCGCGCTGGTGGCGGCCTGCTCGGCCATGGCCTCGGCGCGACCCGCCTGCGCACCCACGGTGTCGGCAAACTGCTTACCCACGCGGTCGAGCACGCCGGTGGCCGAACCCACCAGGTTTTCAATGGCGGCGCGCTGCTCGCCGGTGGTCTGCTGAACCTGCTGCAACAGCGTGCCGATCTGGCCCACAAGGTCGGCGCGCTCGGCGAGCGTGGCGTTGTCGCGCTCGGCCAGGCGGCTCATCTGTTCGCGCAGCTGGGCGATCACCTCGGCCGCGGCCTTGGGCGCTTCTGAAGCGGTGTGCATCAGCCGGGCCATGGGCGCTTCGAGTGCGGTGCCCAGCGTGGACAGCTGGGAAGCGAGCTGGGTGGACAGCGCGGTGGTCAGGCCACCTAGGCGCTGCACCGCGGCTTCGCCCCGCGCGGCCTCTTCTTCGCGCAGCGACTGCAATTGCTGGGTGAGGGCTGCAAAGGTCCGTTCCTGCTGCTCGGTCTGGGCTTGCTGGCGCGTGGCTTCGGCCTCGCGCAGGGTGGCCAGCTGCTTGGCTGCTCCGTCCTGCAGGGCGGCGAGCTGCTGCGCCACACCGGTCTGCAAGTCGGTGGCCCGTTGCGCAGCCGCCTGCTGGCGCACCGCTTCTTCGCTGCGCAGGGCGGCGAGCTCACTGCGCCAGAGGCTGGCGAGCGCGTCCATGCGCTGGCCATGCTCCTGCGTCCACGCCGATTCGGCTTGCGCGCGGGCCTGCACCAGCGCTTCGGTCTGGCCGATGAGGCGGGCCATACCGTCCAGGCTGCGGCGGGCCTGCTCGCGGCTCTGCTCGGCGATGGCGGTGGCACTTTGCTCCAGCGCCTGCAACACGGCTTGTTGCTGCGCCTGCGCCTGCGCGCCAGCCTGCTGCCATTCGCCTTGCAGCGACTGCGCGAGCGACTGCAGCGAGGCGGTCCAGGCGGCTTGCTGCTGCTGATCAGCCAGGGCGCGCTCGGCCAGTGCGCGCGTCCAGCCGCTGGCCACCGCTTGTGTGGTGTGGCCAAACTGGTCTGACAGCCCAGCCAGCTGGGTCTGCACGGCAGCGCTCACGCCTTCATGCAAGCGGGAAGACTCGGCGGCGATGCCGGCCATGGCCTGCTGCACCACGGGCTGCAGGCTTTCGGTGGCGGCGCGGGCGCTGGCGGCCAGGCTTTCGCGCAACGATCGCTCGACCGACTCGGCCAGGCCCGTGTAGGCGCTGGCAGCCTGGCTTTGAAACTCGGCCTGGCGGGCCAGCAGCTGCTCATCGAGCTGCTGGCTGCGGCGCTCCATCTGCTCGACGAGCGTTTGCAGGTGCAAGGCGGCGGCGGGCATGGCCTCGGCCTGGCGCTGCAGCGCCTCAAAGCTTTGCTGGCGCTGGTGGGCGGCGGAGAAGGGGCGCAGGGCCGTGCTGCCCAACGCATCGAGCGCGCGAATGGCCTGGCTGCGCTCGCGGCGTGCCAGCGTAGCCATGAGGCCGAGCATGGCCGAAGTGGCGACGCCGGCCACCGAGGTGCCAAACGACAGGCCCAGCCCTTTGATGGGCGCGGCCAGTGCGGAGCGGATGGCGGTGAGGTCGGCCGAGCCTTCGAGCGCAAACACCGCGCCCTTAAAGGTGACCACCATGCCGAGGAAGGTGCCCAGCATGCCGAGCATGACCAGCAGACCGATCAGGTACGGCGTGAGTGCAAGGCCGGGGAAGGCACTGCGCTCGCCCTCGATATGCTGGCGCACGGCGTGTTGCAGCGAAGCGGGCACGCGGGGCAACCAGTCGGCGAGCCGGTCCAGCGCAGGCGGCACGCTGCCCAAGGCGGCGTTGAGCCCGGTGGTGGTCTGCCCGAAGCGGCGCAGCTCCCAGACGCCGCCCAGGTAAACGGCGCCAATCAGCAGCGTCATGCCCAGCGCGAAGGCGCTGGTGCCGACAAAGCCGCTGGCCACCCAAGCCACCACACCCAGACCCACGAACAGGGCGAACCAGGACAGTGCGCGGAAGGAAGCAGAAGAGGAGGTATCGGGGGTCATGCTGGTATTGATTCGATGAGGCCAATGACCGGCTGCAGGCGCAGGTCGAGCTCGGCGAGCAGGGTTTGCTCGAATTCGTTGGCAAAGGTCTGAAGCCAGTGCAGATCGTCGGGCGCTGTGTCGGACGGGTCAGCGACCTGCTGGCGCAAGGCGACAAAACGCGCTTTCAAAAACGCTGGCAAGCTGCCCAGCAGGCGCTGCTCGCGCCCGGCCAGCAGCGGCTCCATGGCGGCGTCCAGCGCGGCCAGCTGTGCCAGCTCGGGAGTGGACTGGCCCAGCGCCTGGCGCACATGGCCGCGCAGCGCTTCCACGCTGAGCTCCATGCGGCGCTGTTGGTCGTTGAGGCGCTGGTGGAACAGCGCCCATTCGATGTCCAGTTCGTTGGGGTCGGATCGGTGCGAGGCGTCGCGCGCGGTGATGGACTGGATGAGCACCGCGCGCACGCGCTGCAGTTCCCGCTGCAGCGCGGTGTGCAGCGCCTGCTGATCCACTGGCGGCGTGGCGCGGCGGGCGGCGGCTGTGCCAGCAGCCGCCACTGAGGCCTGTGTGGTGCGCAAGGCAATGGCCTCGTTCACATTCAGCCACTGGCCCAGGCGCTCGGCCACGTCTTGGCGGGGCGCGCTCACCCCTTCGGGCAACCAGCCGGCGAGCTGGCGCACCAAAGCGGAGGAAGCGTGAGAACCCTTGAAACTGAGGAGCAAAACCAAAGCCTGGGGGCACAGCGTGCCCCCTCCATGTGTTGAAGAGGCGGTGAAAGCGATCTGGCCTGGAGTAGCCCCAAACCGGCGCCGGAACACCGCCAGGGCGCCTCGGCGATCGTCGGGCGGCGGGAGCGAGGTCTGTGAACCCACCCCCCCACCTTTCCCGAAAGCGATTGAGCGCTCCCTGAGGATTATTCACATTGGCGAACTGCCTAAAAAACAGGCATACCGCCCAACGTGTTAAGGAATCGAGCCGTGGCAGGCGCAGGCTTCGCCGTGGGCTGCGGCGACCAGTTCGTCCAGGATGCCGCAGTGCCCGCCATCGTGCTGACCATCACAGCGAGATTTCAGCTGAACCAGCTGCTTCTCCAGCGCCTGCATGCTTTTCAGCCGCGCACGCACCCGGCTCAGCTGCTCGGCCACCAGGGCGTCCACGTCCGTGGAGTCGCCGCTGGTGTCGTCCAGCACGCCGAGCAGCAGCGCCACCGAGGCCAGCGGCATGTCGAGCGCGCGGCAGTGCCGGATGAACGCCAGGCGCTCCAGATGGCTGGCGTCGTAGTCTCGGTAGCCGTTGTCCCGCTTGGGCGGCACGGGTAACAAACCCTGCTTTTCGTAGTAGCGGATGGTCTCCACCTCCACACCGGTGGCCTGAGACAGTTGTTTGATTCGCATGAACACCTCCGAAACGCGTGGTTGACACTGTAGTGGCTACAGGGTTTTAAATGAAGCCATCGAAAGGAAAACCATGTCTGCCCATTGTTG
The DNA here is from genome assembly GCF_011390835.1 of Hydrogenophaga sp. Classification (GTDB taxonomy): domain Bacteria; phylum Pseudomonadota; class Gammaproteobacteria; order Burkholderiales; family Burkholderiaceae_C; genus Hydrogenophaga. The sequence continues at coordinate 5,033 of NZ_JAABRQ010000001.1, forward strand.
TGACCACGACACCCCCAAGCCCGACCAAGTCGCCAACCTGGGGCGCTACCGCCGCATCTTGTGGGTGGCACTGGTGGTCAACGCCGCCATGTTCGCTGTGGAAATCGTTGCCGGCGTTCAAGCCGGCTCGCTGGCCTTGCTGGCAGACGCCATCGATTTCGCGGGCGATGCGGTGAACTACGGCGTGTCGCTCGCGGTGCTCGCCTCGGCACTGGCCTGGCGCGCGCGAGCCGCCCTGCTCAAGGCGGTCAGCATGATGGGCTTTGGCGTGTTCATCCTGGGTCAGGCGGTATGGAGCCTGTGGCACGGCGAGGTGCCGGCGGCCCTCACCATGGGCGCGGTCGCCCTGCTCGCGCTGGCCGCCAACGTGGGCGTGGCCGCCCTGCTCTACGCGTTTCGCGAGGGCGACGCCAACATGCGCAGCGTGTGGCTGTGCTCGCGCAACGACGCCATTGGCAACGTCGCGGTGATGCTGGCCGCGCTGGGCGTGTTCGGCACCGGCAGCGCCTGGCCGGATCTGCTGGTGGCCAGCCTCATGGCCAGCCTGGCGCTGCACGGCGGCTGGAGCGTATGGCAGCAGGCATGGACAGAGTTGCGCACGGGAGAGTTGATGACGGAGGAACACCGCCACTGATCTCTGCGTTCGACTTGGCTGAGGTTGACCGGCGCAGCGACCCGACATCGCTCGACAGGCGGATCCAAGGGATGCCTCGTCTTTGCAGCCTTAATCTGGCGATCAGGCTGGTGCTTCACAGTCGCACGGTCTGCCAACGGCCAGTTTTGACGCGCCCTGTCGCCCAGCAGCATCTGATTGACGAAAGAATCGACGCCATGAACAACCATTCGCCGAGCCGGCACGATGCTTTCACGCAAGGTCTGCACTGGGCCACCGCCGTTTTGGTGGTGGCGGCTTTCATCTACGGACTCGGCGGCTCAGAGGCACGCGTGTACCTGCCAGCGCGCGATTTTGAGCGCAGCCTGCACGAGACGCTGGGCATGGGCGTGTTTGCCCTGACGCTGTTGCGCTTGCTATGGCGGGGCTTCGCCACCCGACCCGCCGAAGAGGCTGGGACGGAGTGGATGCGCAGGGGCGCGGGCGCCGTTCAAATCGCGTTGTATGGGCTGCTACTGGCCGTGCCAGCGACGGCGGTAGCGGGCGCCTGGCTGCAGGGGCACACGGTGCTGCTTCTGGGTGGGACGGAGATTGCGTCCCTGGTCGCGCCATCGTATGACGTGGGCAACACAGTGGCCGAGATACACACCTGGCTGGGCGACGCGATCGTGTGGATTGCAGGGGCTCACGCGGTGGCGGCGATTGCCCACCATGTCCTGCTCAAAGACGGCGTTCTGTTGTCGATCTTGCCGAGCTGGCTGCCCTTGAAGCGACGGCCTTGAGGGTCACCGAAGTTCAGCCTGTCGGCCTCAGACATCACAGCACCAGCACCGCCCGGAAGTCGTTGACGTTGGTGTGCGTGGGGCCGGTGACCACCAGATCGCCCAGCGGCTCGAAGTAGCCATAGGCATCGTTGCGAGCCAGGTGGTCGCTGACGGTGAGGCCCAGCGCCAGGGCGCGGACCAGGGTGTCGGGCGCGACCAGGGCGCCGGCGTTGTCTTCCACGCCGTCGATGCCATCGGTGTCGGCCGCCAGCGCCCACACACCCGGCTGGCCACCCAGCGCGTGGGCCAGCCCCAAACAGAACTCGCCTGCCCGCCCGCCCCGGCCCTTGGCATGGCCCTCGGCGCGCGGGCGCACCGTGACCGTGGTTTCGCCGCCGCTCAAGATCACGCACGGTTTCTCGAAGCTGCTGCGCCCTTGAGCAGTCGAACGCGCCAGCGCGGCGTGCACCTTGCCCACTTCGCGCGACTCGCCTTCGATCTCGTCGCTGAGGATGTAGGCCTTGAGACCCATCGCGCGCGCCGCATCAGCCGCGGCTTCCAGGCTTTGCTGCGGCGTGGCGATCAGATGGGTCTGGTGACCGGCCAAGCCCACTTCGCCCGGCTTGGGCGTTTCGAGTGCGCCGCTCTCCAGCTGCGCACGCACCGCGGGCGGCACGTCGATGGTGTATCGCCGCAGGATGTCCAGTGCTTCGGCACAGGTGGACGCGTCGGCCACCGTGGGACCGCTGGCGATCACGCTCACATCATCCCCCGGCACATCGCTGATGGTGAGCGTGACCACCTGCGCTGGCGCGCAAGCCGCTGCCAGTCGCCCGCCTTTGATGCGCGAGAGGTGCTTGCGCACCGTGTTCATCTCCAGGATGTTGGCGCCACTCTCCAGCAGCTGGCGGTTGATGCGCTGCTTGTCTTCCAGCGTCAGGCCCTCACACGGCAGGGTGAGCAGCGACGAGCCGCCACCCGAAATCAGGCACAGCACCAGGTCGTCTTTCGTCATTCCGTCGACCATTTCCAGAATGCGCTGCGCCGCGGCCAGCCCCGCCGCGTCGGGCACCGGGTGCGATGCCTCCACCACCTCGATGCGCTCGGCCAGTCCCTCGGGGCGCGGCGGCGTGTGGTGGTAGCGCGTGACGACCAGCCCCGAGAGCGACGCCTCGGCCGGCCACAGCGCTTCCACCGCCTGCGCCATCGCGCCACCGGCCTTGCCGGCACCGATCACCACTGTTTTTCCTTTGGGGGGTGGGGGCAGGTGGGCGGCAGTGTTGTGCAAGGGCAGCGCTCGTTGCACAGCGGTGTCGAAAAGGTGACGCAGGAAGACGCGTGGGTTGTCTAGGTATTGCTGATTCATGGCGCTGCCAGGTGGATGAGCTTTGACGATGCCGATCGGTCATTGTGGCTGGCCGGGTATCGCCCCGGCCAGCAACGACAACACAAAGACAAAGCGATCAACCGACAGGATCCGGCGCAATCACATGATTGGCCATCAACTCCAGAGAACGACACAGCGCCGAGTGATCCAGCCCCGCCATGCCATTCGCGGCACACGCCTGCATCAGCTGCGCCGCACTTGCCGTGTTGGGCAGGCTCACCCCGAGTTCCTTCGCGCCCTGCAGCGCCAGGTTCAGATCTTTCTGGTGCAGCTCGATGCGAAAGCCGGGACTGAAGGTGCGCTTGACCATGCGCTCGCCATGCACCTCCAGAATGCGGCTGGCCGCAAAGCCGCCCATCAGTGCCTCGCGCACCTTGGCCGGGTCGGCACCGGCCTTGCTGGCGAACAGCAGGGCTTCGGAGACGGCTTCGATGTTGAGCGCCACGATGATCTGGTTCGCCACCTTGGTGGTCTGGCCGTCGCCGTTGCCACCCACCAACGTGATGTTTTTGCCCATGACTTCAAACAAGGGCTTCATGCGGTCAAACGCGGCCTGCGGACCACCCACCATGATGGTGAGGCTGGCCGCCTTGGCGCCCACTTCGCCGCCGCTGACCGGCGCGTCCAGATAGTCGCAACCCAGGTCGTTGATCTGCCTGGCGAACTGCTTGGTGGCCATGGGGCTGATGGAGCTCATGTCGACCACCAGCTTGCCCTTGCTCAGACCCTTGGCAACACCCGTCTCGCCAAACAGCACCTCCTCCACATGCGGTGTGTCGGGCACCATGGTGATGATGATGTCGGCCCGCTTGGCCACTTCCATCGCGCTGGTGCAGACGGTTGCGCCCTGCTCGGCAAAGGCCTCGGGCACCTTGCTGCGTGTGCTCACAAACAGCGTGTGGCCAGCGTTGAGCAGGTTGAGGGCCATGGGTGTGCCCATGATGCCCAGGCCGATGAAGCCGACGTTGAGTCCGCTCTTGGTCATGTCAGATGTCTCCTGTGGTTTTGAAATTCAGAGTTGTTGGCCGTGTGCCCGGACCCAGCCCAGGCCGGCATCGGTGCCGCCTGGACCGGTGTCCCTGGGCTTGTATTCGCAGCCGATGTGGCCCGCGTAGCCTATCGCATCCAGGTGGTCGAACAGGAACCGGTAATGGATTTCGCCTGTGCCGGGTTCATTGCGCGAGGGGTTGTCCGCCAGCTGGATGTGGCCGATGCGCGCCAGCTGCTGCCTCAGGGTGGCCGCTAGCTCGCCTTCCATGCGCTGCGCGTGGTAGATGTCGTGCTGCAGGTAGAGATTGCTGGAGGCCACTTCGTCCATGATGGCGAGCGCCTGCGCGGTGCGGTTGACGAAGAAGCCGGGAATGTCAAAGATGTTGATCGGCTCCATCAGCAGCTGGATGCCGTTCTCGCCGAGCTGGTCGGCGGCGAACTTCAGATTGCTCACCAGGGTGTTTCGTGCGTCGGCCTCCCTCACACCAACGGGTGCGATGCCCGCCAGTGCATTCAACCGCGGCGGGTTCAACACCTTGGCGTATTCCAGTGCCCTGTGCACCCCTTCGCGAAACTCACCCACGCGGTCCGGGTGGCAAGCAATGCCGCGCTCACCCGCCGCCCAGTTGCCGGCTGGCAGGTTGTGCAGCACGAGCTGCAGGCCATGGTCTTGCAGGCGCTGCGCAATCTCCTCAGCGGCGAAGTCGTATGGAAACAAAAACTCGACCGCCTTGAAACCTGACTTGGCGGCAGCGCCGAAGCGATCCAGAAACGGCAGCTCGTTGTAGAGCATCGTGAGGTTGGCAGCGAAGCGAGGCATGTGGATATTCTTTCAGAGTGGGGTGGTGCTGGAGCGCAGACCATGGCGGAAGAGGCCGCACGAACAAGGGCACCGCCGGGCCGGCTTTGCCAGGCGGCCAGTGCCGCCCTTTGAGGGGGGGCGCGCGAAGCTCCGTGCAAGGGTCACTCCAGCAGTCCGGCGGCAATCAAACCTTCGCGGCCTTCAGGGTGCAGACACTCGATGTCTTCAAACTCGTTGATGGCGTTGATCTCAGTGCCCATGGCGATGTTGGTCACCTTCTCCAGGATCACCTCCACCACCACCGGTACGCTGAACTCGCGCGCCATGGTTTGCGCCTCGCGCAGGGCCGTCTGGATCTTGGCCGGGTCGGTCACCCGCAAGGACTTGCAACCGAGCCCCGTCACCACCGCCTGGTGATCCACACCGTAGCCCTTGAGTGTGGGATCGTCCACGTTCTGGTTGTCGAACGCGAGCTGCACGCAGTAGTCCATCTCAAAGCCGCGCTGGCTTTGGCGGATCAGGCCGAGGTAGCTGTTGTTCACCAGCACCTGCACATAGGGAATCCGGAACTGTGCACCCACGGCGAGCTCCTCCACCAAGAACTGGAAGTCGTAGTCGCCCGACAAACCCACCACCGTCTTGTTGGGTTCGGCCGCAGCCACGCCGATCGCTGCGGGAATCGTCCAGCCCAACGGCCCCGCCTGGCCGCAATTGATCCACTGACGCGGACCGAAAACGCGCAGGAACTGCGCACCCGCAATCTGGCTCAGACCGATGGTGGACACGTACACCGTGTCGCGACCGAACGCCGCATTCATCTCTTCGTACACGCGCTGCGGCTTGATCGGCACGTTGTCGTAATGCGTCTTGCGCTGCATGAGCTTCTTGCGCTCTGCGCAGCGGGCCGCCCAGGTGCCGTAGTCCTTGAGCCTGCCCGCAGCCTTGCGTTCGCGCGCGACCTGCACAAAGAGTTCTAGCGCAATCCTGGCGTCGGACACAATGCCCAGGTCCGGGTTGAACACGCGGCCGATCTGCGTCGGCTCGATGTCCACGTGCACAAACGTACGCCCCTGCGTGTAGACCTCGATCGAACCCGTGTGGCGATTCGCCCAACGGTTGCCGATACCGAGCACAAAGTCGCTCGCCAGCATGGTGGCGTTGCCATAGCGGTGGCTGGTCTGCAGGCCGACCATACCGGCCATCAGCGGGTGGTCGTCGGGGATGCTGCCCCAGGCCATGAGGGTGGGGATGACGGGCACGCCAGTGAGCTCGGCCAGCTCCACCAGCAGATCGGACGCATCGGCGTTGATGATGCCGCCACCGGCCACGATGAGCGGCTTGTTCGACGCCATCAGCATGTCCAGCGCCTTCTCCACCTGCTTGCGCGTGGCCGCGGGTTTGTAGACCGGCAGCGGCTCGTAGGTGTCGATGTCGAACTCGATCTCGGCCATCTGCACATCGATCGGCAGGTCGATCAGCACCGGGCCGGGACGGCCCGAACGCATCAGGTGAAACGCCTGCTGGAACACACGCGGCACCAGCGCCGGCTCACGCACCGTCACTGCCCACTTGGTGACCGGCTTGGCGATGCTTTCGATGTCGACCGCCTGGAAATCTTCCTTGTAGAGCCGAGCCCGCGACGCCTGACCGGTGATGCAGAGAATGGGAATGCTGTCGGCGCTGGCGGAATACAGACCGGTGATCATGTCGGTGCCGGCCGGGCCGCTGGTGCCGATGCACACGCCGATATTGCCAGCCCGAGCCCGCGTATAGCCTTCGGCCATGTGAGACGCGCCTTCGACGTGACGCGCCAGCACATGGGCGATGGTCTGGCGCTCGCGCAGCTGGGCATACAGCGGGTTGATGGCGGCGCCGGGCACACCAAAGGCCTGGGAAATGCCTTCCTTTTCCATCACCAGCACAGCGGCCATGGCGGCTTTCATCTTGGGCATGGGTTTGTCTCCTGGGGTGTAGGGCTCGCGGTGTGGAACCCAATGCCGTCATGCTATTGAAAACAACTGGTGCTGTGAATGGCATCATCTGTACTTTGATTCGATACCTGAGGTATGCAATCGCATGGACCGGTTCAAAGAGATTGAGGCCTTTGTGTTGGCCATGGAGCACGGCAGCCTGGCCGCAGCGGCGCTGCACGCTGGCATCACGCCAGTGATGATGGGCCGGCGCATCGACGCGCTGGAGAAGCGCCTGGGCTCGCAGCTCATCCACCGCTCCACCCGCCGCCTCGCGCTGACCGAAGCCGGCGCCAGCTTTCTGGATGAGTGCCGCGCGCTGCTCGCGCAATGGGCTGCGGCAGAGGCCACCGTCTCTGCGCAGCGCCACAGCGCCAGCGGCCACCTGGTGGTCTCGGCCCCGGCCGCGTTCGGTCGCTTGCACGTGGCGCCCCACGCCAGCAGCTTTCTCAAGGCCAACCCGCTGGTCAAGCTGTCGTTCAACCTGACGGACCGGGTGGTGGATCTGGTGCGCGACGGCTACGACCTGGGCCTTCGCATCGGTGGCGTGATCGATCCCAACTTCGTCGCGATCAAGCTCGCCACGAACCAGCGCGTGGTCTGTGGCACACCGGCCTACTTCCGCAAGCACGGCAAGCCCAAAACGCTGGATGATCTGAAGCAGCACAACTGCCTGGCGTTCAACCTGCAAGGCGGCCAGCAGCGGGGCTGGTATTTCCAGCAGAGCGGCAAACCGGTCACCGTCCGAGCCGACGGCAACCTCGACTGCAACGACGGCGAGCTGCTGCACCGCTGGGTGAGCGAGGGCATGGGCCTGGGCTGGCGCAGCACCTGGGAAATCCAGGCGCAGCTCCAGCGCGGTGAACTGGTGACTGTGCTCGACGAGTTCGCTCTGCCGGCCTACGACATCCTGGCGGTGTACCCGCAGCAGCGGCATTTGCCTGCCAAGGTGCGGTTTTTTATCGATCATCTGAAGAAAATCTATGCCAAACCCGGCTACTGGATGAAATAGGGCTCATCCCCGCGCCAGTTCCGCGGTGCCCTGGCCAGGGAAACCCCGGCACTCCACCCTCCACCCTGTCCGACTCAACCTATGACCACCCTGCTGATTCACAACGCGACCTGTGTCGCCACCTTCGATCACCCTGAGCCGTCACGGGGCCGGGAGCTCAAGGACGCGAACGTTTTCGTGCGCGACCACCGCATCGAATGGATCGGACCTGCTGCGGAGCTGCCGCCTGCCCTGCGCGAAGAGGCCGACGAGGTGATCGACGCGCGAGGCCATCTGGTCACGCCCGGGCTGGTGAACACCCACCACCACATGTACCAGTCGCTGACCAGGGCGATCCCTGGCACCCAGAACGCCGAGCTCTTCGGATGGCTGCAGGGGCTCTACCCGATCTGGGCCGGGCTCACGCCGGAGATGGTGCAGGTGTCTACCCAGATCGCGATGGCGGAATTGCTGCTGAGCGGCTGCACCACCAGCAGCGACCACCTGTACCTCTACCCCAACGGCGTTCGGCTGGAGGACAGCATCGAAGCCGCCCAGGCGATTGGCATGCGCTTCACCGCCACGCGCGGCAGCATGAGCGTGGGCCGGAGCGCGGGCGGCCTGCCACCCGATTCGGTGGTGGAAAACGAAGCTGGCATCCTGAAAGACAGCCAGCGCCTGATCGAGATTTGGCACGACACGACCCACGGCGCCATGCTGCAGATCGCGCTGGCACCCTGCTCGCCGTTTTCGGTCAGCCCCGAACTGATGAAGCAGAGCGCGGCGCTCGCGCGCAGCTTCAAGGGCCAGGGGGTTCGCCTGCACACGCACCTGGCCGAGAACGACCACGACATCGCTTACAGCCGCGAAAAATTCAACCAGACGCCGGCGCAGTACGCACAGGAACTGGGCTGGCTGGGCGACGACGTGTGGCACGCCCACTGCGTGAAGCTGGATGACGAAGGCATCAGCCTGTTTGCGGCCAGCCGCACCGGCGTGGCGCACTGCCCCTGCAGCAACATGCGCCTGGCCTCGGGCATCGCGCCAATCCGGCGCATGGTGAATGCGGGTGTGCCTGTGGGCCTGGGCGTGGACGGCTGCGCCAGCAACGATGCGGCGCACATGGTCAACGAAGCGCGTCAGGCGCTGCTGCTGGCGCGCGTGGGCCGTTCACTGCAGCCGCCCGAGACCCGAGGTGGCAAAACCTTCTTCGGCTGCGACCTCGGCCCGGCCGAGATGACGGTGCGCGACGCGCTGTACCTGGCCACACGCGGTGGTGCTCAGGTGCTGGGCCGGACCGACATTGGCCACCTGGCCGTGGGCATGTGTGCCGATCTGGCGCTGTTTGATCTGCGCACGCTGGGCATGGCCGGTGGCGCGGTGCACGACCCGGTGGCCAGCCTGCTGCTGTGCGCCAGCCCGCAGGCTGCCTTTACGTTGGTGAACGGCAAGATCGTGGTGCGAGAAGGGCAACTGACCACCATCGAACAGGGGCCGCTGGTGGAGCGGCACAACCGGCTGGCGCTGGCGCTGGCTGCCGCGGTCCGAACCGCCTGAACTGTCTGAACTGCAGGATCAGGACTTGCCCGCGGTGAAGCCGCCATCCACCATCAAGGTGGTACCGGTCACAAAACTCGCCTCGTCGCTCATCAGGAAAAGCGCCGCGTTGGCCACTTCCTCTGGCCGCCCCAAGCGGCCTAGCGGGTGCAGTTGAATCAGTGCATGACGTGTGGCGTCGTCTAGCAGTGACAACAAAGGCGTGTCGATGTATCCAGGGCCAATCGCGTTCACCCGCACCCCTTTGCCCGCAGCCTCGATCGCCAGCGTGCGGGTGAGGTTCACCACGCCGCCCTTCGCCGCCGAGTAGGCAGCCGTCCCGCTTTGACCCATCACGCCGAGGATGGAAGCGCAGTTGACCAGGCTGCCACTGCCCTGCTGGTACATCTGGTGCAAAGCTGCGCGCGCAACGCGGAACACACCCATCAGGTTGATGTCGATCACACGCAGAAATTCGGCATCGGGATAGGTGTCCGCCGGCGCGATGCCACCGATGCCGGCGTTGTTGAACACACCATCGAGCGAGCCCAAGGTTTTGACGGTCTCGGAGATCATGCGATCGACCTCGTCAGTGGAGGTCACATCGGCCGGTATGAAATGGCAACGGCCGCCATGGGCCTTGGCGAGTGACGCGGATACATGGGCGCCGGCCGAGCTGGACAGGTCGGTCACCACCACGTGAGCACCCTCTTGCAGGCACCGCTCAGCGGTGGACAGGCCGATGCCACTGGCGCCTCCGGTGATCAGCACATGTTGGTCTTTGAGTCGCATGGGACCTCCTAGATGAGATGAAAATTCCGACCAGCGATCAGGAAACACCATAGCATCTCCCTCTCGCGTCGCCAATCAACAGGCAGTGCCACTCAACAGAGCCTGCTGGTTCATCTTTGCGCAAACGCTGGCGACAGGCGTTGACCTTGATCAAGACGGGGGATCAGACGGCTGACCGCCAATTGGCCCCAATGAACGAGGGCCGGACGGGCTCAGCGGACAAGCATCACGCCACGCGCACCTGCACCTCACCCTTTTTGACCTGAACCGGAAAGGTCTTCAAGGCTTTCTCGCCGCGCACAAAGTTCAGCAGCTGAATGCCTGGAGGGAAGTTCGCCCAGTCGATCACTTCGCCGGTCTTGATGTCAAAGCGCGCGCGGTGCAAAGGGCATTGCACCTTGCAGCCGTCGATGATCTTGCCGCGCCCCAGCGGCGCGAAGGTGTGGGTGCATTGGGACTGGGTGGCAAAAAAACCCTCAGCCAGGTGATACACGACCACCTTGGTGTCGCCCGCGCTGTGGGCTGCCATCTTGCCCAGTGGCAGGTCATCGGCCTTGCAGACGGTGTGCCATTTCATCGAGTTCTCCTAGAGTAGGTGCAGATTCAGTCTAGCATCGCGCCCCCACTGCAGCAGCTAACGCTGCGCGCCGAGCACGCGCAGCAGCCAGGCGTTGAGGTCGGTCACCTGCGGTGGGCACACGCTGTGGGCCATCGGATAGCTGTGCCACTCCACCTCGTGCCCCAGCGCCTGCAGCAGGTCGCGTGAGGCCAGACCGCGCTCGATGGCCACTACATCGTCTTGCTCCCCATGGGCCAGGGTGATCGGGATGCCCTGGTTGGCCGCGCTGCGCTCCTGCGCCGTGGTGCTGGCCAGCGGAAGGTAGCCCGACCAGCCGACCAAACCCGCCAGCCGCTGCGGCGCTCGCAGGCCTGCCATGAGCGCCATTGCACAGCCCTGAGAGAAACCCATGAGCACCGTGCGCTCAGAAGGCACACCACGCTTGGCCTCGCGGTCCAGCAGCTGCTGGATCAGCGCCTGGCTCTCGCGCAATCCCGCCTCGTCCTCAGTACGCTCGCCTGCTGGGTCAGGCGGATAAATGTCGTACCAGGCCCGCATCTCGTAACCTCCGTTGATGCTGACCGGCCGCACTGGCGCGCTGGGAAAGACGAAGCGCACAGGGCCGATCGCACTCAGGTCGAGTTGCTGCGCAATCGGCACAAAGTCGTTGCCATCGGCACCCAGGCCGTGCAGCACGATGATGCTGGCCACGGGCGGCGTGGATGCGTCACCGCCAAGAATGCCTTCGATGATGTCCAGGGAGTCAGGTGAATTCATGCCACACAGCATAAGGGCTCAGAATGCTTGCCTGCCAGCACCACGCTCCACACACACCATGCATGCCCAAGAACTGCTTCTACACCAGGACCTCGGCCAACCCTGGCCTGCGCCCCTGAGCCGAGACCCCGGCTTCAGCCTGGACCAGGCCTATCCGCTCGCGCTGGAGGTGCGGGCACTGCGCGCGCAACGCGGCGAGCAGCCGCGCGGATTCAAAATCGGCTTCACCAACCGCACCATCTGGCCGCGCTACAACGTCTACGCGCCGATCTGGGGCACGGTGTGGGACAGTACTTTGAGCTTCGTTGAGGGTCAAGGCAAGGTTTCGTTGGCCCACACCTGCCAACCGAGACTGGAGCCGGAAATCGTCTTCGGCCTGAAAGCCAGTCCGGCATCCGACGCGACGCTGGAGGACCTGTTCGACGCGCTGGACTGGATCGCGCCCGGCTTCGAAGTGGTGCAGTGCCACCTGCCGGACTGGACATTCGAGGCGGCCGACACCGTGGCCGACAGCGGGCTGCACGCCCGGCTGCTGGTGGGCGCTCGCCACCCGGTGAGCGCGCTGGCCAACGAAGCCGCCCACCTGGACCAGTGGCTCGCACAAGGCCAGGTGACACTAAAACAGGACGGCCGGCTAGTGGACCAGGGTCAGGGCGTCAACGTGCTGGACAGTCCGCTGCAGGCCTTGCACCATTTCATCGGCGAACTGCGACGCTGTCCGGGCGCGCCCGACCTGGTCGCAGGCGACCTGGTGACCACGGGCACCTGGACAGATGCCTGGCCCATCCAAGCCGGCGAGCAATGGACCGCCGAATGGTCGATGCCCGGGTTCTCGCTGGGCTTGAACACCACCGCTTGAAGACCCTGCCGAACCCGAGCAGGAGGTTAAACCCTCTAAACACAAGGCCATCGGTTGGTTAAATTCGGCAGTTCACTTTCTCAGGAGACAACAATGAGCATCATCGCAGCTGAATTCCTCGCCCTTCAGCGCCTTTACCACTGGGAAAAGACCGAGCCCAACCGGGTTGCCCTCACCCAGCCCATGGGTGGCGGTGTGGTGCAGGACCTGACCTGGGCCCAGGTGGCTGACCAGGTGCGGCGCATGGCGGCTCACCTCAAGGCGCAAGGCTGGGAGCCGGGCTCCAAGGTCGCCATCCTGTCCAAGAACTGCTCGTGGTGGATGATGAGCGATCTGGCGATCTGGATGGCCGGCTACGTGTCAGTGCCGCTGTATCCGACCTTGGCGCCCGAGACCATCCGCCAGATTCTGACCCACAGCGAATCCAAGGCCTGTTTCATTGGCAAGCTCGACGGCTGGGACCACATGAAGCCTGGCGTGCCCGCCGACCTGCCTTGCATGAGCTACCCGCTGTCGCCACCCGACGCCATCCGCACCTATGAGGGTTGGGACACGATCTGTGCGCGCACCGAACCCCTCAAGGGCAACCCGGTCCGGGCCGAAGACGAGCTGGCCACGCTGATCTACACCTCGGGCACGACCGGCATGCCCAAGGGCGTGATGCACACTTTCGGCAGCTTCGCCTGGGCCCTGGACAAAGGCATTCAACGCATTCCCATGACAGGCAATGACCGCATGCTGTCGTACCTGCCACTGGCCCACGTGGTCGAGCGCATGCTGGTCGAACACGGCTGGCTTCGCACTGGCATGCACGTGTTCTTCGCCGAGTCGCTCGACACCTTCGCCGCCGACCTGCAGCGCTCACGCCCCACGATCTTCTTCTCGGTGCCGCGGCTGTGGGTCAAGTTCCAGCAAGGCATCCACCACAAGATGCCACCCGCCAAGCTCAACCGCTTGCTCGGCATTCCCCTGATTGGCGGCCTGGTGCGCAAGAAGGTCATGAAAGCCTTGGGCCTGGACCAGTGCAAGTTCGCTGCCGGTGGTGCCGCGCCGATGCCGGTGGCCTTGCTCGACTGGTACGACAAGCTCGGGCTGAAGATCAACGAGGGCTACGGCATGACCGAAAACCTCGCGCTCTCGCACATCACCGAACCCGGCAAGAACCAGAAGGGCACGGTAGGCCCGGTCTACAACGGCGTGGAGCACCGCATCGATCCCGACACTGGCGAAGTTCAGATGCGCAGCCCCGCGATGATGATGGGCTACTACAAGGAGCCGGAAAAGACCAAAGAGGCTTTCACCGCCGACGGCTGGCTCAAGACCGGCGACAAGGGCGCCATCGACGGCCAAGGCCTGCTGCGCATCACGGGTCGTGTGAAAGACCTGTTCAAGACCGGCAAGGGCAAGTACGTGGCCCCGGCGCCGATCGAGGACAAGTTGGTCATGCACGACTCGGTGGAAGCCTGCGTGGTGACCGGAGCCAACCTGGGCCAGCCGCTGGGCATCGTGATGCTCAATGCAGAGGCGGTGGCCACGGTGAGCGATGTCGGCGCTCGCAGTGAACTGGAAAGCTCGCTGACCGGTCACCTCAAGAGCATCAACGCCACGCTCGACCCGCACGAGCGCCTGCAGTGCGTGGTGGTGGTGACCACCGCCTGGACGGTGGACAACGACATCATCACGCCCACCTTCAAGGTCAAGCGCAACCGCATCGAAGACCTGTACGCCAAGAACTACGAGGCTTGGGAAGCCTCGGGCAAGAAGGTGGTCTGGCAGGACGGATGATTCGAGCCGCGTAATGGCTTGTCCCTGACCCAGGCCCCTGAGTTCACCAAGAGCTCGGGGGAGGTGTTCCGAGGTGCCGCCAGCTGCTGGCGTCCACCCAACAAAAAGCCCGCATCAAGCGGGCTTTTTGTTGGGTGATTTCACCCGAAGGTCGAGCCGACCCACGTGACGGGTTTAGATGCGGAAGTCTTCGATGCTCTTGCCAGAAGCCAGCACGGTGCGCACCCATTCGGGTTTGCGGCCAGGGCCACCGGCCCAGAGCTCGCCATTGGGCCCCTTGTACTTGGGCGGCGCACTGGATTTGGATTTGCCCTTTTTGCCACCCGATGCGCTGCCGCCCAGATCGGCGGTGGAGATGCCGAATTGCTTCATCTTGGCTTTGATGTCGGCGATCACGGACGCAAGTTCGTTCTTGCGTGCCTGTTCGGCCTGTGCCATCAGGGCCTGAGCCTGTGCCATGAGTTCGGAATAGCCTGCCATTGATTGTCCTTGTCTTGATTGAATATCAGTTGCTTAATTATCTGCACCCCAACGATGCGGATGCAATTCTAATCCTGAATGACAGCATCCGTCCACGATTGCAGCTCCGGTGGCAATTCAGAATGTAACTCGATGGTTTGACCTGACACCGGGTGTGTGAATTGCAATCGCCATGCATGGAGAAACATGCGTTTGTGTCCCAGTCGCGCCAATTGGCGATTGAGTTCGAAGTCGCCGTATTTCTCGTCGCCGACAATCGGATGCCCGGCATGGGCTAAGTGCACCCGGATCTGGTGCGTGCGCCCGGTCTTGATAGTTACCTCCAGCAGGGTGAAGCGGGCCGGCGCGGCCTGATTTAGCCCCGGTGGCCGACCAATCGGCTGGCGCACGCGCACCAGACTCACTGCATGCATTCCATCGGCATCCTGCCGGTCGGTCACCCGCACCCGCCGTTCCCCGTCGGGCAGCAGGTATTTGTGCAAGGGCTGATCCAGCACCTTCAGCTTGGCTGGCCAATCACCGTTGACCAGCGCGAGGTAAGTCTTGCCGGTCTCACGGGCCCGGAATTGCTCCTGAAGCGCCTTGAGCGAGCTCTTTTTTTTGGCAACCAGGAGCAGGCCACTGGTTTCACGGTCCAGCCGGTGCACCAACTCCAGCAGACGCGCTTCAGGACGCGCCCGCCTCAATTGCTCGATCACGCCAAAGCTCACCCCACTGCCGCCATGCACCGCCACGCCAGCGGGCTTGTCGATAGCCAGCAAGACTTCGTCTTCGTAAACCACAGGGAATTCGCGCGCGGGCGCTGGGTGGGCCAGCTTCTCCTCGGCCCGCTCGGACAATCGGATCGGCGGGATTCGCAGCAGGTCGCCCGCCTCGACCCGATCCTGCGCGGACACGCGGCCCTTGTTCCGCCGCACCTCGCCGGAGCGGATGATTCGGTAAATGTGCGTCTTGGGAACACCCTTGAGGTGGCGGATCAGAAAATTGTCCAGCCGCTGCCCGGCCGATTCGGCGTCAACCGTGAGGTGGCTGACCGCCGCGGGCGACGACACCGAGGGGGCTACGGGGGTGGGGGCTGAGGGCATGAAAATGAAGTCCCCGCGCTCGGCGCGGTCTGCTTATAATGCGACACACCTACCGCGCGCCGTAAGTGATTGATTTGCCTTGAGTTTAAGGCAGTCACTGCAGGCGGATCCTCTCACCATGAGGAAAAAGAGCCCGGCAGGTGCAGGTTGCCATTCGCAGCACCCGAGCCAGACGCCCGTCCCCTGATGTCTTCCCCATGGAATCCAGGCTGGGCCTCGAACCCGGTCGACGCTGTGAACGAACCCGCCCCAGTGATTGCGAACCCGAATACGGAATACCCCCATCGAGCAGCTGCCCTCCGAAGCTGCTCGAGGACAACGAGAACTTTGTGAGACACCGGCCAGCGCCCTGCTGTTGACAGCCCGCTGCCCGCCCAGCTCCGCTCCACGTCCATGCGCCCACGCCCTGACCCGGCGGTTCGAGGCTGCCTCCTGCTTGAGGCCGCACCGTCGAACGACAACCGAGCTCTCGGGTCAACGGCTCTCCGGCAATTCCTCCCTGCGTTCGCGTCTCCGGCTGGTTCACGGCAGGTTGGCGCTCCAGACCCGTCGGGGGTTGGGGCGTCCTTGTGTGTTTGAACAAAGGACAACGCATCATGAAACGCATGCTGATCAACGCCACGCAGGCTGAAGAACGCCGCCTGGCGATCGTGGACGGGCAAAAACTGCTCGACTACGAAATCGAGATTGAAGGGCGCGAACAGCGCAAGGGCAATATCTACAAGGCCGTGGTCACGCGCGTCGAGCCCTCGCTCGAAGCATGCTTCGTCGACTACGGCGAAGACCGCCACGGCTTCCTGCCCTTCAAAGAGATTTCGCGCAACTACTTCCAGGGCAACACCGCGCCTTCCCAGGCCCGCATCAACGATGTGATCAAGGAAGGCCAGGAGCTGCTGGTCCAGGTCGAGAAGGAAGAGCGCGGCAACAAAGGCGCTGCACTCACCACGTTTGTGAGCCTGGCGGGCCGCTACGTGGTGCTGATGCCCAACAACCCGCGCGGCGGTGGCGTGAGCCGCCGCATTGAGGGCGAAGACCGCCAGGAACTCAAGGCCGCGCTGGATCAGCTCGAATACCCCAACGGCATGAGCATCATCGCGCGCACCGCTGGTATCGGCCGCGATGCCGCCGAACTGCAATGGGACCTGAACTACCTGCTCAAACTGTGGAACGCCATCGATGGCGCGACCCAGGGCGGCAAAGGCGCGTATCTGATTTACCAGGAATCGAGCCTGGTGATTCGCGCCATCCGCGACTACTTCAACAGCGACATCGGTGAGATCCTGATCGACACCGACGACATCTTTGAGCAGGCGCACCAGTTCATGGCGCATGTCATGCCAGAGCACGAACACCGCGTAAAGCGCTACCGCGATGACGCGCCGCTGTTCTCCCGCTTCCAGATCGAACACCAGATCGAAACCGCCTACAGCCGCACCGTGACGCTGCCCAGCGGCGGCGCCATCGTGATCGACCAGACCGAAGCCCTGGTGGCTGTGGACGTGAACTCGGCGCGCGCCATCAAAGGCGGCGACATCGAAGAGACCGCAACCCGCACCAACCTGGAGGCCGCCGACGAAGTGGCGCGCCAGGCGCGACTGCGCGACCTGGGTGGCCTGATCGTGATCGACTTCATCGACATGGATGAGTCGAAAAATCGCCGCGAGGTGGAAAACCGCCTGCGCGATGCGCTGCGCCAGGACCGTGCACGCGTGCAGTTCGGCGCCATCAGCAAATTTGGCCTGCTGGAGATGAGCCGTCAGCGCTTGAAGCCCATGCTCAGCGAAGGCGCGTCCATCCCCTGCCCGCGCTGCGGTGGCTCGGGCCACATCCGCGACACCGAGAGCTCGGCGCTGCAGATCCTGCGTATCATCCAGGAAGAGTCGCTGAAGGACAGCACGGCCGCCGTGCTGGTGCAGGTGCCGGTCGAAGTGGCCAGCTTCCTGCTCAACGAAAAACGCACGGAGATCACCAAGATCGAGCTCAAGCAGCGCATCAACGTGCTGATGGTGCCCAACAAGTCACTCGACACACCGAACTACAAGCTCGAGCGCCTCAAGCACGACGACCCGCGCCTGGACAGCCTGGACGTGAGCTACAAGATGGCCGATGTGCCCGACGACGTGACCAGCTTCACCCGTCGCAGCCAGGAACGCACCAACAAGCAAGAGCCACTGATCAAAGGCGTGTTGCCCGACGGTCCGGCGCCGGTCGCGATGCCCAAGCCCGAGGCTCCGGTGGCCGCTGCGCCTGCGGCAGCCGCTGCACCGATGGCCCCGCGCCAGGCACCCGCGCCAGCTGAGAAGGGCTTCTTTGGATGGATCAAAGGCCTGCTGGGGGTGAGCGATGTCGCCGCGCCAGCACCCGTGGCGCAGCCAGCAGCAGCCAGCCCAAAGGCACCGGCCGAGGGCCGTGGTGGAGAGGCACGCCGCGATGGACGCGGCGGCCGCGGTGGTCGAGGTGGTTCGGAAGGTCGAAGCGAAGGCCGCGGCGGTCGACGCGGTGAGCCACGCGGTGAAGGCCGCGGCGGTGAGCGAGTAGAGGGTCGCGGGGAACCTCGTGGCGAGGGCCGCAACGGTGAGCGCCGCTCCGAAGGTCGCGCAGAGGGCCGTGTCGAGGGACGAGGTGAAGGTCGCGGGGACGGTCGGGGTGAGGGTCGGGGTGAGGGTCGCCAGGGCGGCCGACGCGACAACCGACGCGAAGCGCTTGCCACGGAAGGGCACAACGCCGGTGCTGCCCCTGCGGTGACCGACAACGCCAATGACAGCGGTGACAACCAGCGGCGCGAACGCCGCGGCCGCAACGACGGGCGCCGTCGCTCAGGTGGTGCCGAGGTGGCCGAGGGCCAGGCCCAGCCACAGCTGGACAGCACCCAGGCACAGCCCGCCGGCGATGACGCACAGACCAATCCAACGACGGACGCACCTGCCAGCGAAGAATCGGGCGAAGGCCGTGCGCCGCGCGAGCGCCGCGGCCGCGACCGCGACCGTTACGGTCGCGATCGCCGCGAGCGCGCGCCACGCGACGAGGCCGCTCCGGCCGAGCAGGCCGCTGCGTTCGAGGACACCGCCCCCCAAGGTGAGGCCACGAGCGAACAGGCACCGGCCCGCAGCAGCTACTTCACGCTGCCAGTCGAGGCGTCGGCACCCGCACCTGTGTCTGCACCGGTGGCCAACGAGCCCGTGACCGCCGCCGAAACGCCGGTTGAACCACGACCAGTGGCGCTGCGTCCGGTCGCCCAGGCCCCCGTGGCACGCCCAGCCCCTGTCGCTGCCGCGCCTGTTGCCGCACCTGCGCCCCAGGGCTTGCCCAAGGTGCAAACGTTTGCTCTGCCGGTGGACGAGATGCAGCAGGTGGCGCAGGCCAGCGGCCTGGAATGGATCAATTCCAACGCCGCCAAGGTGGCTGAGGTGCAAGCCGCGATTGCCGCCGAGCCGCGCGCCATCCACGTGCCACGCGAAATCCCGCCATCGGTGGTGGTCGACGAAGGCCCGTTGGTGCTGGTGGAGACGCGCAAGGACTTGCGCAACACCACGCTGCCGTTCGAGAACACTCAGAACAGCTGAGCGCGGATGCGGAGCCCTCGGGCTCCTGAATGAAAAAAGCCGGCATGCTCTGCCGGCTTTTTTCATGGATGGCGTGTCGGGAGCACAGCGACCACACCAGCCGGGCATTTCCCGGCAAAAGACCACGCGCGTGGCTGACCTGGCTCCCGACTCGCATCCCCAGGCTCGCCTTGCTGGCGAATGGGGATCGGCTGCATCAGCCGATCAAAGCCGCCTTCTTCCAGTTCGCCTGGGCTTCGACTTCGTCTCCCCGTTCTTCCGCCAGATGAGCCAGGCTGCACCAGGCTCTGCGCAGCAGATCGGGTTCGCTCAGGCTGTTCGAGGCCTGCCCCAGCAGCTGGGCCGCTTTGCCCCACAGCTGGCGCTGCATGCAGGCCTGACCCGCCAGGTACTGCAGGTAGGCGTTGGAGGGCTGTTCCCGCTGGCTTTGCTCCAGCTGAGCCAAGCCCGCTGCATCCAGCACCCCCAGCCCAGGCTCCAGCGCCACCACAAACTGCTTTTGTTGCCGAGCATCGAGCTGCTTGAATCCGGCCCAGATCGGTGCCAGCCACTGGCGCACCTGGCCAGCGGCCAAGGCGCGTTCGTCCTCGGTCACCGCAGGTCCGGACACCAGCTGATTGGCACGCTGACACGCGGCCAGCGCTACCTCGGGCATGTGGCGCTCGTCCGCATCCAGTCGACGCCAGATGGCGTCCAGCTGCGACAAATCATGGGCCTGGCGCAGGCTGTCGAGTGCCAGACCGCGCACGATGCTGGCCGAGGCCTGCGTTGAAAACGCCCCGTGCTTGGCCAGCAGGCGCGCGGTCTCCAGCGCTTCGGCGGTGGCGCCGCCCAGACGCGCGATGCGTAGCTTCAGGCGCAGGGCCTGGATACGACGAGCAGCGCCTTGCGGGAGTTCGGCCAGCCGGCTGCGGGCCGTCTCGGCGTCTTGATCATCCACCGCCCAGCGCACCGCCCGCAACAAGGCGCCTGCATGGGCTTCGGGTGCGCTCTTGGCGAGTTTGGGATGAAGCGCCGACAACAAATGATCGTCGCGCGTTTCGCGGTTTTGCAGTGAGTGCGCACTCTCGGCCACCAGCAGGTGTGACAGGAGCTGCAGCTGGTGGCGACGCGACCACTGGGCCGACGGCAAGCCATTGAGGCTCTCCAGAGCAGAACGGCCAGCCGCCTGCGCTCTCACGAAACGCCCGGCGAGCTGGTGCGACAAGGCATCCAGCAGCGCGCCCACAGCCGCCCGTTCCACCTGCTGTGCGCGCCAGCGTTGCGCTTGCCGCGGCAATTCCCGCAGCAGGCTCAGGCCTTGCAAGGCCAGGTACACCAGCACAAATGCCGCCACCACGCAGAAGGCGACGAAGTTGAGCGACAGATCAAACCGGTAAGGCGACCAGAACAGCGTCACCGTGGCCTGGTTGTTGCCGACCAGCAAAGCCAGCGCCACCGCCATTGCGGCCAAGGCCAGCAGCCAGAACACGCCCCGCATTGCGCCGGCCTGGCGGCGGCGATCCATCAGCGGCCTCCCGCAGCCGTGGCCAAGGCTGCCAGGCTCTCGTCAGGTCGCGGCAGCTCCACGATCAGCAATTCTTCACGCAACTTGGCGAGCTGGGCCTGTGCTGCGGCTACCGTCGGCGCCTGGGTGTCGAAGTAGCGCGTGAGCGCTGCGTCGACCGCCGTCAGGTCAGCCTGAGCCGATGCAGCCTGCCGCGCCAGCAGGCCCAGACGCGCGTTGAGCAACTTGAGTTTGAGGTTTTCTCGCAGGAAAAACGCCTGTTCGGTGGCCAGCAGGGCGGCCTCGGGCTGGTCGATGCGGCTCACCCGCACCAAGTCGCGAGTGGCCCTGACCACATCGGTCCAGGCCTGATCCCACACGCGGCGCCAGTTCGCGAGCCAGCCCGTGGTGGTCGCGGGGGCCAGCTCGGCAGCGGGCACGGGATCGGTCAACGCGGTGGGAGACTCGCTCGCAGCTGGCGAGACTTCAGCGGCCAGCGTCGGCGTGCCCGCGGTTTCGGGCACGGCATTGCTGGTAGCCGAGACGGTCACCGTCGCAGAGGCGGCGGTGGCCACGCTGGCTTGCAGACTTGGGCCCACCTGGTTCGCGACCGGCCAATCGTCCACCTGGCGGGCCAGTTCGTCCAGTCGCAGCAC
The DNA here is from genome assembly GCF_011390835.1 of Hydrogenophaga sp. GTDB lineage: Bacteria > Pseudomonadota > Gammaproteobacteria > Burkholderiales > Burkholderiaceae_C > Hydrogenophaga. The sequence continues at coordinate 26,128 of NZ_JAABRQ010000001.1, forward strand.
CACCGACGGCACATCGGCCACGGCGACGCCTTTGACCCGATCGATGTCGCGGGCGATGGCTCGCTGCACCGGGTTCAGGCGCGGCTGGGCAGAGCGCCCGATGCGCTGATCGGCCGCCTGCAGGGCCGACAGCAGGGGCGCCACGCTGCCGGTGAGCTGGGCCTGCTGCTGCGCCAGGCGCAGGGCAGACTCGATGTCTTGCACCAGGTTGTCGTCGCGCGAGCGCGACAAGGTGAGCATCAGCTCTTCCAGCTGGCTGCGCTGCAGGCTCACTTCGGACAGCCGCACCTCGGCCACCGTCAGGCGGGCTTGCAGCTCTTTGGTCAAGGCCTCGGCCTGGACGCTGATCTGGCGCGCCTGATCGGCCAGCGACACGCTTTCCTGACTGCGACGGGCCAGCTCGCGCTGGGTGGCGTCCAACCTCTGCCACAGCAGCCCCCCCACCACCAGCGCCAGCGCAGCGATAACCAGCGCCAGGCCTGCCAGCACGCCAGGCCAGCGTGCACGCGCTCGGCGACCAGCCGGCTGTGAAGCGGACGGACCTCGTGCTGGTGCTGGTGCTGGTGCTGGTGCTGGTGCTGGTGCTGGTGCTGGTGCTGGTGCTGGTGCTGGTGCTGGCGTGCCCTGCGTCGGCGCGGCTGCTGACGGTACCTCAGACGGACCGTCCTGGGGATGGGGAAGGGTGGGTTGGTTTTCACTCATGGCGCGACCCCGATTCTAGGCTGCGCAGCACATCCGCCAGCGCAGGCCGACTCTCGGTCACGGTACCGAAACCCGCGGCACGCGCCGCCTCGGCAATGCGGGGGTGCGTGGCGAGCGCGGCGGCACCTGCCCACACGGCGGAACTCATCAACTGCAGCAGGTGGTTCACCGCCTCAGAACTGCTGAACAACCAGAGGTGTCCAGGTGCAGCGGCCGCCTGCGCAGTGGCGTATTCGGCCGTCGACCACACCGGCGCACGGCGCTCATAAGCCACACAGGTCTGCACCACCGCACCCGCCGCTTCGCAGCGCCGGATCAGCCAGTCGCGACCCGTACCCGCCACCGCCGCCTCGGGCGGCGCGTCATCCTGGCCAGCCGAGTGGCCACGAACGATCAGCACCCGGGCACCGGGCACAAGTTGAGGGGCAATCACCGGCCAGAGGTGCTCGGAATCAAACTGCGGCGAATCGGGGCGCGGCGAGTCGATGCGATCGTCACCCACCCCCAGCGCATGCAAGGCCTCCGTCAGCGCCCGCGCCGTGCCGGGGCCAGGCGCCCAGAACCGCGTGCGCCACTCACCGCCCGGAGGCCTTGCCACGCCAGCAGCAAAAAAGTGTTGGACCGCCGCCGCGCTGACAAACATCACCGCGTCGGTCTGCCAGCAGGCGCAGCGCTGCTGGTCCAGCCAGGCCAGGGCCTGTGGGTCGGTGGGTTCGCCGATCTCGATCAGGGGCAAGACGGTCACTGACCAACCTTGAGCCTGCAAGGCCTGCGCCCAGTTGTGCGCCTCCCGTGCAGGCCGGGTGATAACCACGCGGCTCACCCGGACGGAGTCGGGACGCGACAGGGCGCCCGCCGCCAAGGCTTCAGGCCTCCGCAGCAGGCGGATGCGCGCCGGCGGCGCGCAAAGCGTCCGCCACGCGCTGCCCCAGCACCTCCGCCTGCGCCAGGGTTTGCACCGACCCGCGCTCGCTGACCCTCACCACCGGCTGATGACCCTCGGGATCGCCCCATGCAGCGTCCAGCTGCAAAGCGCCATCAGCAGCCCAGTGCGCGTAGGCCGCCAGCGGCATGGAGCAGCTGCCGCCCATGGCACGCGACACGGTGCGCTCGGCGGCGACCCGCTGCCAGGTGGGCATGTGCACCAGCGGCGCCAAGGCCTGCACCAGATCAGCGCGGTCTGCGCGCACCTCGATGCCCAGCGCACCCTGACCCGCAGCGGGCAAGGATTCGGCTGGCTCGAAACTGTGGCGGATGCGGCTGTCCAGCCCCAAGCGCTTCAGGCCGGCCGCGGCGAGCACGATGGCGTGGTACTGACCTTCGTCGAGCTTGCGCAGCCGCGTGTCCAGGTTGCCTCGCAGCGGCTCGATGCGCACATCCTGGCGGCCCAGCGCGTCCAGCGCCTCGCGCAGCAGCACCAGCCGGCGCAGGCTGGAGGTGCCCACGATCGCATTCGGGGGCAGCTCAGCCAGTGACGCACAGACCGGCGACACCCAGGCGTCGCGCGGGTCTTCGCGCTCCATCACGCAAGCCAGGACAAAGCCCTCGGGCAGGTCCATCGGCACGTCCTTGAGCGAATGCACCGCGACGTCGGCGCGACCCTCTTCGAGCGCCACTTCCAGCTCTTTCACGAACAAGCCCTTGCCGCCGACCTTGGACAGGCTCCGGTCTAGGATCTGGTCGCCTTTGGTCGTCATGCCGAGCAGGGACACGCGGTGGCCCATGCCGGTGAGCAGCGTCTGCACATACTCGGCCTGCCAGAGCGCGAGACGGCTTTCGCGGGTGGCGATGGTGATGGACAGCGCATCCAGGGGCTTTGAAAACGACACGATGGAGAACCCAAAAAATGACCCGGACGGCGCGGGCAGTTTCGTACCGGGTTGGTAACGGGACAAATGTTTTTGGATGCTAGCATGGCCCTTCCCCTCCCTCAGTACTCCCGAGCGCCGCCGCATGAGCCGACCCACTGCACGACCTTCCGCCGCCGTCCGCCGTGGCCGCGCCGCACACCCAGCTCAGGAAAACGACAAAGACCAGCCGCTGATCGATGACATCCGGCTGCTTGGCCGCATCCTCGGCGATGTGATCCGCGAACAAGAGGGCGCACCCGCTTTCGAGCTGATCGAGCGTATCCGCCAGCTCTCGGTCGCGTTTCGGCGTCACGACGATCAAGACGCCGACCGCGCGCTGAAAAAGCTGCTCAAAGGCCTGAGCGGGGACCAGACGGTGAGCGTGATCCGCGCCTTCACCTACTTCAGCCACCTGGCCAACCTGGCCGAAGACCGCCACCACATCCGCCGCCGCAACGTGCACGAACGTGCCGGCGACCTCCAGGAAGGCAGTCTGGCGCTGGCGCTGCAGCGGCTCAAGGCCGCCGGCATCACGCCCGCCACCGTGCTGGGCATGTTGGAGCACAGCCACATCTCACCCGTACTCACCGCCCACCCTACCGAGGTGCAGCGCAAGAGCATCCTGGACGCCGAGCGCGCCATCGCCCGCTTGCTCACCGAACGCGACAACCGCCTGCCGCGCGAGCTAGCGGACATTGAGGAACAGATCCGTGCCCGTGTCACCCAACTCTGGCAGACGCGCCTGCTGCGCTTCACCAAGCTCACTGTGGCCGACGAAATCGAAAACGCGCTGAGCTACTACGAAGCCACCTTCCTGACGCAGATTCCGCGCCTCTACCAGGACCTGGAAACCGGCCTCGGCACGGCGGATCAAGGCGTGCCCGATATCCCGCCGTTCCTGCGCATGGGCCAGTGGATTGGGGGTGACCGCGACGGCAACCCGTTCGTGACTGTCGACACCCTGCAACTGGCCCTTCACAGCCAAGCCGAGATGGCGCTGCGCCACCACCTCACGCAGGTGCACCTGATGGGCAGCGAGCTGTCGATGTCGGCCATCCTCACCCCAGTCAGCCCCGCCATGCAGGTGCTGGCCGAACGTTCCCCCGACACCAATGCGCACCGCCAGGACGAGCCTTACCGCCGCGCCCTGACCGGCATCTACGCGCGCCTCGCCGCCACGCTCACCGAGCTCACCGGCAAGGAAGCCGCGCGCCACGCGGTGGCGCCACAAGACCCCTACCTGAGCGCGGCCGACTTTCTGGCCGACCTGCGCACCATCGAAGCATCGTTGATGACCAACCACGGCGTGGCCCTGGCCCGTGCACGGCTGCGCCCGCTGATCCGTGCGGTGCAGGTGTTTGGCTTCCACCTCGCCACCATCGACCTGCGCCAAAGCTCGGACAAACACGAAGCCGTGGTAGCGGAATTGCTGAGCGCGGCGCGCATCGCCCCCGATTATTCCGGGCTGGACGAGGCGTCCAAGTGCGCTTTGCTGGTGCAACAGCTCAACGATGCGCGCCCCATGCGCGTGCTGGGTATCGAGTATTCGGAACACGCCCGCAGCGAGCTGGCCATCTTCGAAGCCGCACGCCAGGGCCGTAAGCGCTTCGGCGCGCAGGCCATCCGGCACTGCATCATCAGCCACACCGAAACCGTGAGCGACCTGCTCGAGGTGCTGGTGCTGCAGAAGGAGACCGGGCTGATGCGGGGTCTGCTGTCAGAGGACGCAACTTGCGACCTGATCGTGGTGCCGCTGTTTGAAACCATCGAAGACCTGCGCAATGCGGCGCCCATCATGCGCGACTACTACGCACTGCCGGGCGTGCGCGCCATGGTGCTGCGCGGCCAGCCCGGGGGCTACCACGAGCAAGACATCATGCTCGGCTACTCCGACAGCAACAAGGACGGCGGCATCTTCACCAGCAACTGGGAGCTGTACCGCGCTGAGCTCGCGCTGGTCGACCTGTTCAACACACTGAACCAGGAAGAAGACCGCCCGTTGCAACACGCAGTGGCCACCAAGACCCGCGCCGGCAAGGCCGCTGCGGTTTTGCCTGGTGTCGGCGCGCAGCGTATCCAGCTGCGCATGTTCCACGGGCGCGGCGGCACGGTGGGGCGCGGTGGTGGCCCGAGCTACCAGGCCATCCTGGCGCAGCCACCGGGCACGGTGCGCGGCCAGATCCGCCTGACCGAACAAGGCGAGGTGATCGGCTCCAAGTACGCCAACCCCGAAATTGGGCGTCGCAACCTGGAAACCCTGATCGCGGCCACGCTGGAGGCGACGCTGCTGCCCAGCACACGCAACGCGCCCAACGCCTTCCTGCAAGCGGCCGCCGAGCTCTCCAGCCTGAGCATGGCGGCCTACCGCGCCCTGGTTTACGACACCCCGAGGTTTGCTGAGTACTTCTTTTCTGCTACGCCGATCCGCGAGATCGCAGAGCTAAACATCGGCTCACGCCCGGCCTCGCGCAAGGCCACGCAGAAAATCGAAGACTTGCGTGCCATCCCCTGGGGCTTCAGCTGGGGGCAGTGCCGCCTCACGCTGCCGGGCTGGTACGGATTCGGGACCGCGGTGCAGACCTTCTTGCAGGTGAACGGAGCCCAAGGTGTGCCAGCCCAGACCGCCTTGCTGAAGAAGATGGTCAAACAATGGCCGTTCTTCAGCACCCTGCTCTCCAACATGGACATGGTGCTGGCCAAGAGCGATCTGGCACTGGCCTCGCGCTACGCTGAACTGGTGGACGACAAGCGGCTGCGCAAGCAGGTGTTCAACGCCATCGAGGCCGAGTGGCACCGCACGGTGCGCGCGCTGTCGCTCATCACCGGCGAAGAGCAGCGGCTGGTGAACAACTCGGCACTGCAGCGCTCCATCACGCACCGATTCCCCTACATCGATCCGCTGCACCATGTCCAGGTCGAGCTGATCCGACGCTACCGTGCCGGCGCCCAGGACCCGGAGCGCGATGGCAAGGTCCGACGCGGCATCCACATTTCGATCAACGGGATTGCAGCGGGGCTGCGGAACACTGGATGAGCCCGGAACCGGCTGACCCGCGCGCCGCAGCGCGCACCTCTTTCAGGGAGCAGCACCTGCGGCCTTGCAAGCCAGTTCCGCGGTGTTCTGAGCAGCGCCCCTGCTCACATCGTGCTTCTTTGGTCGTTTGAGCGCCAAAGCACGGCGCTCCGTAAAATGAAGCGGATGACCCACTTGATCAACGCCGACTTGCACTGCCACTCCACCGTATCCGACGGCACGCTGGAACCTGAGGCGCTGGCGCTGCGCGCCAAGGCCAATGGTGTGGACTTGTGGGCGCTCACCGATCACGACGAACTGGGTGGGCAAGCGCGTGCGATGCAGGCCGCCCACGAGGCCGGCATCGACTACTTGACAGGCGTCGAAGTGTCGGTCACTTTTTTGCACGTGACCGTGCACATCGTCGGCCTGGGCATAGACCCCACCAACAAGGACTTGCTCGAAGGCCTGCGCGCCACCAGGGGCGGTCGCGAGGAGCGCGCCCGGGAGATGGCGGCGGGATTGGCCAAGGTGGGCATCGAGGGGGTGTTTGAAGGCGCACTGAAATACGTGGGCAACCCCGAGTTGATCTCCCGCTCCCATTTCGCGCGCTACCTCGTGGAAGCCGGCGTGTGCAGCGACATCAGCGCCGTGTTCCGCAAGTACCTGACCGAAGGCAAACCGGGCTTCGTACCCCACCGCTGGGCCGCGCTCGGTGACGCAGTGCGCTGGATCACCCAGGCCGGCGGTATGGCGGTGATCGCCCATCCGGCGCGCTACGATTTCACACCGACTCAGGAATACGCGCTGTTCACCGAATTCAAGGCCCACGGCGGCCAGGGCGTCGAAGTGCTGACGGGCGCCCACAGCCCGGCCGATGCGCTGAAGTACGCCGGCATGTGCGAGGAATTCGGCTTGCTGGCTTCCCGGGGCAGCGACTTCCACAGCCCTGGAGAAAGCCGTATCGACCTGGGCCAGCTGCCCGATCTGCCGGGCAATCTGACGCCGGTCTGGGAACTCCTGCAAAACCGCATCCATTGAAGCCATGACCCACGACCGTGCCCTCGCGGCACCTGGTGCATTGGCTGGCATTGCTTTCCTGGTAAGTGCCGTGGCCTGCTTTGCAGTGCTCGACACCACGGTGAAATACGTCGGCGCCACGGTTTCGGTGGTGGTGTCGGTCTGGTTCCGCTACGCATTCCAGGCGGTGGCAATGGCTGCGGTCATGCTCCCCCGCAACGGCTGGGCTCTGCCGCGCACCGAACACCCCCGCTTTCAGCTGCTGCGTGGCCTACTGCTGACCGGCATCAGCGCGCTGGCCTTCCTCAGCCTGCAGTACATGCCGGTGGGCGCGTTCACCGCGATCATCATGACGGCGCCCCTGCTGGTCACGCTGCTCGCTGCGGTATGGCTCAAGGAGCGGGTCAGCGCCTTGCGCTGGTTACTGGTGGCTGGAGGCTTCGCTGGCACGCTGCTGATCGTGCGACCCGGTGGTGCGATCGTGGGCTGGGCCAGTCTGCTACCGCTCACCCTGGTGCTGATGTACGCCTGGTTCCAGATCCTCACCAGCCAGATGGCGCGCACCGAAAACCCGCTGACCATGCACTTCTACACCGGCTGGGTCGGCGCGGTGCTGTCCTCGCTGGTACTGCCGCTGTTTTGGACCATGCTGCCCGACGCGAAGCCCCTGGCGCTGTTGATTCTGATCGGGCTCATGGGCACGGTCGGTCACTTTCTGCTGATCCTCGCGTTCGCGCGCACACCAGCCTCTACCCTCACACCGTTTCTCTACAGCCAGGTCGGGTTCGCCATGTTGGGCGGCTGGCTGGTGTTTGGCCACATCCCGGGCGCCTGGGAGCTGGGTGGCATCGCGATGATCGTGCTGTGTGGCGCCACCGCCAGCTGGATCACCGCTCGCGAGAAGCGCCTGCCGGTGGAGGTGCCGGAGCCATGAGGCGTCTGCGTCTGCGAAAATTGGCTCCATGTCCCAGTTCTTCGAAGTCCATCCCGACAACCCGCAGCCCCGGCTGCTCAAGCAGGCCGTGGCCCTGCTCGCGCGTGGCGGCGTGCTGGCTGTGCCGACCGACTCCAGCTACGCCCTAGTCTGCCACCTCGACGACAAGGCCGCGGCCGACCAGCTGCGCCGCATCCGGCAGGTGGACGACAAGCACCACCTCACCCTGCTCTGTCGCGACCTGAGCGAGCTCGCCAGCTACGCCAGGGTGGACAACCGCCAGTACCGGTTGCTCAAGCTGGCTACACCGGGGCCTTACACCTTCATCCTCGAAGCCAGCAAAGAGGTGCCTAGGCGGGTGAGTCACCCCTCGCGCAAGACCATCGGACTGCGCGTGCCAGACCACAACGCCTTGCTCGCGTTGCTCGATCTGCACAACGGCGCGCTGCTGGCCACTACGCTGATTGCACCCGGCGAGACCGAGCCGCTCAACGACGCGCACGCCATCCGAGACCGGTTTGAACACGAGCTGGCCGGCGTGGTGGACGCTGGCGCCTGCGCACTGGAGGCCACCACTGTGGTCGACCTCACACCCATGAGCGCAGGTGGCGAGCCCGAAGTGGTGCGGGTGGGCCGTGGCCCCCTGGCACCCCTAGGGCTCTGAGCCGGGCCATCGCGCGCCGGGTCCAGGGCGTCGGGGCCCATGGGAGACAATAGCGGTTTGCCATTTGGTCTCCCCATGGATTTCGCCCAGATCATTCAAAGCATTGCGGTGAATGCCATTCCGCTGCTGTTTGCCATCACCTTGCACGAAGCGGCGCACGGCTACGCCGCACGTCGCTTCGGTGACAACACGGCCTACCTCATGGGCCGGATCACGATGAACCCCCTCAAGCACATCGACCCAGTGGGCACGATAGGCATGCCGATCCTGCTGTATTTCGCCACGGCTGGTGCCTTTTTGTTCGGCTATGCCAAGCCTGTGCCGGTGAATTTCGGCCGTTTGCGCAACCCCAAGCGCGACATGATCTGGGTGGCGCTGGCTGGCCCCGGCTCCAACCTGGTGCAAGCGGTGTTGTGGGCCGTGCTCGGCTATTTGCTGGCGGGCGTTGGCGTTGAAGAAAAGTTCTTTTTCCTGGTGGTCGAAGCGGGCATCAAGTGGAACCTGATCTTGCTCATCTTCAATCTGCTGCCCCTGCCGCCTCTGGACGGTGGCCGCATCCTGGTGGGCTTGTTGCCTCCGGGGCCATCGCTGGCGGTCGCGAAAATCGAGCCTTACGGCTTCTTTGTGCTGCTCGCACTGGTGTTCACCGGCCTGGTCCAGAGCTACTGGTTGCAACCGCTGTACGTGCTATTCAGTCAAATCATCGCATTGCTGCTGACCCCCTTGCGCATGCTCGTTCTTTGAGCCCACTGTCTGCTCATGAAAACTCAACGCGTCCTCACCGGCATCACCACCTCGGGCACCCCCCACCTGGGCAACTACGTGGGTGCCATCCGGCCCACGGTGCGCGCCAGCCGGCTGGCCGAGGTTGAGAGCTTTTATTTCCTGGCCGATTACCACGCCCTCATCAAGGTCGGCGACCCGGCCCGCGTGCAGCGCTCCACGCTGGAAATTGCCGCCACCTGGCTGGCCTGCGGCCTCGACCCCGAAAAGGTCACCTTCTACCGCCAGTCGGACATCCCCGAAATCCCCGAACTCACCTGGCTGCTCACCTGTGTGACCGGCAAGGGCATGCTCAATCGGGCACACGCCTACAAGGCCTCGGTGGACAAGAACACCGCCGCCGGGGAAGACCCGGACGCGGGCGTGACCGCTGGCCTGTTCATGTACCCGGTGCTGATGGCCGCTGACATCCTGATGTTCAACGCCCACACGGTTCCCGTGGGGCGTGACCAGGTGCAGCACATCGAGATGGCCCGCGACATCGCGGCCAGCTACAACCACCTTTACGGCGCTCATTTCACACTGCCCGAAGCGGCCATCGAGGACAACGTGGCCCTGTTGCCAGGGCTGGATGGCCGCAAGATGAGCAAGAGCTACGACAACACCATTCCGCTGTTTGTCCCCCGGGATCAGCTCAGAAAGCTCATCATGGGCATCCTGACCGACTCGAAAGCACCTGGTGAGCCCAAAGCGGTGGCCGGTTCGGCGGTATACCAGCTGTTTCAGGCCTTTGCCAGCCCCAAGGAAAGCGACGAGTTTGCCCAGGCGTTTGCCCAAGGCATCGCCTGGGGCGACGCCAAACAGCGGCTGTTTGAACGCCTAGACCAGGAAATTTCGCCCCTGCGCACGGTCTACGAAGAACTGATCCAGGACCCGGCACGCATCGAGCAGACGCTGCAGCAGGGTGCCGCCAAGGCGCGCGCCATCGCCACCCCGTTCACCGCACGCCTGCGCCAGGCCGTGGGGTTGCGGTCGCTGGACTCTGGTCAGACCCCCGTGGTCGCGACCAAGCCCGGCAAAGTGGCGCTGCCAAGCTTCAAACAGTACCGGGAAGCGGATCAGCGCTTTTATTTCAAGCTGGTCGATGCCCAGGGACAATTGCTGCTGCAAAGCGCGGGCTTCGACTCACCCAAGGCCGCGGCGCAATCGATGGCACGCATCCGCCAGGAGGGCCTGGCCTGTCTGGGCGAGTTGTCGGCTGAACTGAGCTTTCAGGCGGCGCCCGAGGCCCTGGAGGGCGCGCTGTCGCAGCTGCTCGCAACCGACTCCAAATCTCCTGAATGAGTTCGCCTGAGTCGATGCACGGTACCGGTGCGCAGGAACGAACGAGCGCAGGCAGGCATCCGATCAGCACACCATCGCTAGAACTGGGGTATTCATCGGCTGCTTTGGCCTATCGCCAAATGCTACCTTTGCCGATATGCTCTATCCTGAGATAACAATTCCTAATACGTCGGGTTTCCATGAGTATTTTTGTCATTGATGACCATCCGCTGATGCGGGAAGCCGTCGTCATGCTGTTGCGCCGCCTGCGCACCTCTACCCAGGTTGTCGAGCTGGAGCGGCTGGCCTCGGTGAGCAAGGCCATCGCCGAGCATGGTGACCCCGAGCTGGTGTGCCTCGATCTCAAGCTGCCAGACACCAACGGCGTCTCGGGTGTACGCGAAGTGCGCCAGATGCTGCCCGACACCTCGCTCATCGTGCTGTCCGCATCGCCTGCCTCTGACTACGAAGACCTCGCGCGCGAAGCCGGAGCCGATGCCTACGTGGAAAAGTCCGCTGGCGCTGCGCAGATCGCCAAGGTCTTGCGCGAGTTCCTGACCGAAGAGGTCGAAGATGAAAACGCGCCCACCGTGCCCGACAAGCTCTCCAAGCGCCAGAAGCAGTTACTGGTGATGCTGGACCGTGGGCTGTCCAACCGGGACATCGCGGAGCAACTGCAGATCAGCGAACACACGGTGAAGGTGCACCTGTGGCGCCTGTTCCGCCGCCTCAATGTCAAGAGCCGTTCGCAAGCCAGCCACTTGGCGCGCACGGCCGGTCTGCTGGACCTCTGAGTTCGCGCCTACTGCCGGCTTAGCCAGCGACCCGCACCAGGGTGGCCTCGGGCGCCTCGTCGGTCTGGGTCTGGGTGAAAGCCGGTAGCATCACCCGGAACACACTGCCTCGTCCCTCGACCGAGTTCAGCGCCAGCTGATAGCCCATCAGCATCGACAGCTTGGAGACGATGGTCAGGCCCAGGCCCAGACTGTCCTCGGTGCCGTGGTGCTGTGAGACCCGGAAGAACTCCTGGAAAATGGCCTGCTGGTGTTCTCGCGCAATGCCCACGCCCGTGTCCCAGACCTCAAACATCAGCATGTCTTCGCGGTATCGCAGGGCGAGCAGCACGCCACCCGCCTGGGTGTGGCGCAAAGCGTTGGACACGAGGTTGCCCAGCATGCGCCGCAGCACCACCGGATCGGCCCAGATCGTGGTGGGCCGGGTGTGGGTGCGCAGCTTCAGCGCCTTGGAGCGGGCCACCGGCTCAAACTGCATCGCCACATCGGCAAAAAGCTGCTGCACGTCCACATGCTGCAGTCGCACCTTGTAGTTGCCGGCGTCGATGCGGGTGAGGTCGAACAGCGAATCGAAGAGCTCGTTGATGGCGCGAGTGGACTGCAAGATGCGCGGGGCAATGTCCCTCGCCATCTCTGGCTCGCTGGAAAGCCAGTCGGCGTACAGACTGAGCGCGTGCACCGGCTGGCGCAGGTCGTGGGCGGCTGATGCCAGAAACCGGTTCTTGGTGGCCACGGCGCGAAGGGCCGCCCGGGTCTGCTGGGTCAAAGAGTCGATCAGCTCCTGATTGGAGAACTGCAGCTCGAAGCTGGCCCGGTGAACCTGGTGCAGGCGTTCGCCGGCGGTGCGCAGCAGCCACCAGAAAATCAGCATCAGCAAAACGATCACTGCCACGAGCTGGCGATTGGTTTCCTGCACCACACCCAGCAGATCGGGCAGCACCAGGCCAGCCAGCGCAGCGCCAATCAGTGTGTTGGTGTATTGCCGCAGCAGCGGCAGATAGGGCGCAAAAGACGTCAGCGAGATCATGCCGTGGCCGAGGATGACCAAACCAACGATGAACTGCGTCTGCACGCTGGCCTGCTGGAAGGTGATGGCGACCGACAGGCCCCACAACAGACCCACCGCGCCCCAGGTCCATCCATAGCGATCGACGAACGTCATTCGCATCGGGCCTTCCACGCTGTCGTAGCGCAGCCGGTACTGCCCGATCATGCGAAAGCGATAGATCAGCACCGCGCCCAGCGTGCCCGCCCACACCGCCAGCACGGAGGGGTGCACTTCGCCCAGCATCAGGTACACCATGATGGGCAAGGCACCGCTGGCCGCCAGCAGCGCCGGCATGGCGCCGTCCATGACCACGCCGATCAGTTGAGAGTTGACCCACTCCTCGCGCACCTCGGGTGAGGCCGGCAGGTGCTGATGGGTGGCCGGCTGGGTATCAACAAGCATGGACGGTGGGGTGGCGCACGGTGATCCATTGTCGCACCGCACCGCTGCGGGACGGTCGCCGGAAAAGCAGGGCTCCGCACTGCTAGAATCTCTAGCTTCGACGCGGAGAGGTGGCAGAGTGGTCGAATGCACCGGATTCGAAATCCGGCGTACAGTTTAGACTGTACCGAGGGTTCGAATCCCTCCTTCTCCGCCAAAAGCGACCCATGAAAAGCCCGGCATCCCCGGGCTTTTTGCTTTCCGAGCCCGACGCTTCTAGCCGCTCAGCCGCTCCAGCCCACCCAGATAGGGCCGCAGCACCTCGGGCACCTGCACGCTGCCATCGGCCTGCTGGAAGTTCTCCAGCACGGCCACAAGTGCCCGGCCCACAGCCAGGCCGGAGCCGTTGAGCGTGTGCACCAGTTCGTTCTTGCCCTGGGCGTTCTTGAAGCGCGCCTGCAGCCGGCGCGCCTGGAACGCTTCGCAGTTCGAGATGGAGCTGATCTCGCGGTAGGTACCCTGCGCCGGCACCCAGACTTCGAGGTCGTAGGTCTTGCTGGCGCCAAAACCCATGTCGCCGGTGCACAGGCTCATGACCCGGTACGGCAGGCCCAGTTTCTGCAGGATGGCCTCGGCGTGGCCGGTCATGGCTTCCAGCGCGTCGTAGCTCCGCTCGGGATGCACGATCTGAACCATCTCGACCTTGTCGAACTGGTGCTGGCGGATCATGCCGCGCGTGTCGCGGCCCGCGCTGCCGGCCTCGGAGCGGAAACAGGGGGTGTGAGCCGTGAGGCAGATCGGCAGATCGGTCTCCGCCAGCACGGTGTCGCGCACCACATTGGTCAGTGTGACTTCACTGGTGGGAATCAGGTACAGCTGCTGGCTGTCCTCACCGCCCTCCTGTCCGCCCTTGTTGACGGCAAAGAGATCGGCCTCGAACTTCGGCAACTGCCCGGTGCCTCGCAGCGTCTCCGCATTGACGATGTATGGCGTGTAGCACTCGGTGTAGCCGTGCTCCTGCGTCTGCACGTCGAGCATGAACTGGGCCAGTGCCCGATGCAGCCGCGCGATGGGGCCACGCATGAAGGTGAAGCGGGCTCCGGCGAGCTTGGCGCCGGTCTCGAAGTCCAACCCCAGAGCGGCGCCAATGTCCACATGGTCGCGCACCGGAAAGTTGAACACCCGGGGTGTGCCCCAGCGCCGAGCTTCCACGTTGCCGTGTTCGTCGCTGCCCAACGGCACGCTGTCGTGCGGCAGGTTGGGCACCGCCAGCAACAGGGCCTGCAGCTCGGACTGGATCAGATCCAGCCGCTGGGCTGAGCGCTCCAGCTCGCTCTTGAGCTCACCCACCTGCGCCATGGCCGCATCGGCCTCGGCGTGCTGGCCCTTGCCCTTGAGCATGCCGATCTGCTTGGACAGGCTGTTGCGCTGGCTTTGCAGCTCCTCGGTGCGGGTCTGCAGCGTCTTGCGCTCGGTCTCCAGCCCCTGGTAGGCCACCACGTCGAGATAGGGCTGGGGCGACTTGCGCGTCTGGAGGCGCGCGACCACGGCGTCGAGGTCTTTTCGGAGATGAACGAGATCTAGCATACGACGATTGTAGTTTTGCGCCGCTGGTCATCCGGGGGCGCCTGTTCCGTTCAGCGCAGGTGATCGAGCGGCTCAGAGTCTTCGCCAGCGATCTTCAGTCCCTTGGGCAAGGGGAACTTGATGGTCTCGGTGAGGCCGTCCATGGTGCGCACGGAGATGGCGCCCAAGGCCTTGATGCGGTCGACCACCTGGCGCACCAGGATTTCTGGCGCCGAAGCACCCGCTGTCAGGCCCACGCGCGCCTTGCCTTCGAACCACTGTGCCTTCAGCTCATCTGCGCTGTCCACCAGATAGCTTTCTGTCCCCAGCTTCCAGGCCACTTCCCGCAGACGGTTGCTGTTGGAACTGGTCGGGCTGCCCACGACGATGACCACATCCACCTGCGGGCTGAGCAGCTTGACCGCATCCTGCCGGTTCTGGGTGGCGTAGCAGATGTCCTGCTGTTTGGGTTCGCGCACCAGCGGGAAACGCGCTTTCACGGCCGTGAGAATTTCCGCGGCGTCGTCCACCGACAGCGTGGTCTGCGTCACCACTGCGAGCCTGGACTCCTGGGCGGGCGCGACCGTGGCCACGTCGGCCACGTCTTCCACCAGATGGATGCCACTGTCGAGCTGGCCCATGGTGCCCTCCACCTCTGGGTGACCCTTGTGGCCAATCATGATGAATTCGTAGCCTTCGCGGTGCAGCTTGGCCACCTCGACATGCACTTTGGTCACGAGCGGGCAGGTGGCGTCAAAGATGGTGAAGCCGCGCCTGCGTGCTTCGTCCTGCACCGCCTTGCTCACGCCGTGGGCGGAAAACACCAGCGTGGCGCCCGGAGGCACGTCGCTCAGGTCTTCGATGAAGATCGCACCCTTGTCCTTCAGGTCGTTGACCACGTAGGTGTTGTGCACGATTTCATGCCGCACATAAATCGGCCGGCCAAACTTGGCCAGGGCGCGCTCGACGATTTCGATCGCACGGTCCACCCCGGCGCAAAAGCCCCGAGGCTCGGCCAACACGATTTCCTGAGCCTGACTCATCACAACACCCCGATCAACTGAACTTCAAAGTGCACCGGTTGACCGGCCAGTGGGTGGTTGAAGTCAAACAACACCGCACCGTCTTCGCGAACCTGCACCGCCGCACCCGCATAACTGCCCAGACCATCGGGCGTGGGGAACTGCACCACGTCACCCACAGAAAATTTTTCGTGAGGGTCACCCAGCTCGCTCAGCAGCTTGCGCGCCACCCATTGGATCATCTCTGGCTGGCGCTCGCCAAACGCCTCGCCCGCGGCCAGCTCGATCACCGAGCGCGTGCCTTCCTCAAGGCCCAGCAAACGCTGCTCGATGGCGGGAGAGAGCTCCCCGGTGCCCAGACTGAGCGTGGCGGGCTGGCCGCCGAAGGTATCGATGATGACCTGACCCTGGGGGCCCGACATGCGGTAGTGCAGCGTGAGGAAAGAGCCTTCTTGGACCTGGGACATGGACAGATTGGGGAGGTTGGAGGGGTGAATGAAAGCCAATGTGCCTGATCATCTCGCGAGGCGCTCAGGCGCGCCAAACCGCCTATTGTAAAAAGCGGCACCTCACCGGGAGCACACGCCATGGATGGCCTTGTCACGACCGGGCTGAAACGCCTGCCGCAAGACGCACGCCCGCGCGAAAAACTGCTGGCACGAGGCCCCGCGGCGCTCAGCGACGCCGAGTTGCTGGCCTTGCTGCTGCGGACCGGACTGCCGGGCAAACACGTGTCCAGCTCGCGCAGGAGCTGCTGGATCGTTTTGGTGGCTTGGCAGGCCTGCTGCACGCCAGCACCGACGCGCTCAAGGCCATCAAGGGCCTGGAGCCAGCCAAGCGTGCCGAGGTGGCAGCAGTGCTGGAGCTCGCGAGGCGAGCGCTCGCGCAGGAACTGCGACAGCAGGCACTGCTCGACAGCCCGAAAGCAGTGCGCGACTACCTGCAGCTGCAGCTGGGCGCCCGCCAGCACGAGGTGTTTGCGGTGATGTCTCTGGATGGCCAGAACACGCTGCTCGCGCTCGAGGAGCTGTTTCGCGGCACGCTGACGCAGACCAGCGTGTACCCGTGCGAGGTGGTGCTGCGCGCCCTGCACCACCATGCTGCCGCCGTGGTGCTGGCCCACAACCACCCCAGCGGCACCGCCCAGCCTTCACGCGCCGACGAGGCATTGACCCAGTCGCTCAAGGCCGCATTGGCGCTGGTGGATGTGCGTGTGCTGGACCACTTCATCGTGACTCGGAATCAGGCGACCTCCATGGCCGAACTGGGCATGATCTAGATTGAGACTCCCCCTGAGCAGCTTCCCACCTGAGGGTGCCCCCAACTGCGACCCGGCGGAGTCGGTTCCACAGTGCGCGCGGGGCTTGAGGCACGCGTGCCGGGCAATGTTCAATTTCTGACGAACAAGTCAAGAGCGACTTTCTCGGGCAAGGCCATGGATACGCAGTGATCGCGCCTGCGACACAATGAACCACCATGAAACTGCGTTCGCTGTCAGAACTCAAGCCGCTGCAGCAGGCCATCGCCCGGCGGGCGGCGGCCGAGCTGGCGGCGCTGGAGGCTGAACGGTTGCAGCGAGAGCGGCAGGACCGAGAACAGCGACTGTTCGAGCTGGCAGTAGGCCCAGTGCTGCCGCTGCGCGCGACGCATCGCGTTCAGCACAGGCGGTTGCCCGCGTTGCCTGAGCCCCGTCAGCGCCAGCGCGACGAGGCCAATGTCATGCGCGAAGCGCTGTCGGACGAGTTCGATGTCGAGACCTTGCTCCACACCGACGATCTGCTGAGCTACCGCGTGCCCAGGCTGGGGCCGGACGTGGTGCGCAAGCTGCGCGAAGGCCGCTGGAGCATCCAGCGCCAGATCGACCTGCATGGCCTTCGCACCGACGAAGCCCGCGAGGCCCTCGGCCGCTTCATCCGCGAAGCGCACCAGAGCGGGTTGCGCTGCGTGCGCGTGGTGCACGGCAAAGGCCTGGGTTCACCGGGGCGCGTTCCCGTGCTCAAAAGCCGTGTGCACCGCTGGCTGGTGCAAAAACACGAGGTGATGGCGTTTGTGCAGGCACGGCCTGCCGATGGCGGCGCGGGTGCGCTGGTGGTGTTGCTGCGCCCGAGCTAGGGTCAGTGCGCACCTGGCTGGTTGCGCATCCAGTCGGCGGTCTGGAAAAAGCTCTGGTTCAGACGCTCGCGCAATGCCGGGGCCAGCCCGGTCTCTTGCATCGCTTGGTCCATGCAAGCCAGCCACTGATCCCGTTCTTGAACCCCAATCGCAAACGGCATGTGGCGTGCGCGCAGGCGCGGGTGGCCAAAGCGCTCGGTGTAGTGCTGGGGTCCACCCAGCCAGCCACAGAGGAACCAGTGCAGCTTGTCTCGTGCCTCGACAAGCGTGTTGCCGTGCGCGGCGCGCAGCTCGGCGTAGCCAGGCTCAATGTCCATCAGGTCGTAGAAGCGGTCCACCAGCGCGCGCACCGCCGCTTCACCACCGGCCCATTCAAACGGGGTCTGGGGAACGGGATGGGCGGTGTTCTCGGTCATGTCAGGTCGGCGGTGTCTTGGTTCAGGGATCCCACGGAACCGGCTTCGCCGGGCCGCAGGGGTGGCAAGAGGGGGAGTTCCCCAAGGGCGCCGCCGATCTGGATTTGCCAGTCGGCCAGTGCCGCCCCCTTGAGGGGGTGGCGCCGAAGGCGACGCGGGGGTGGTCAGGATGTGGCTCTGCGCAGTGTCTCCACCACCGGAGTTCGCAATACGCTGCGAAGGCCCCACCATCCAGCGGCGAGCGCCAGCAAAGCGCCAGCGGCGCTGCCCGCCAGCGGCACCAGGGGCGAAGCGGTCCAGGCAAATTCAAACGCATAGCGCGCCAGCGCCCAGCCCACGGCCACCGCCACTACCGAGGCCAGAAAGCCCGCCAGCAGCCCCACCCCAAGCAGCTCGATGCGCTGCACCTGGCGCAGCAGCCCAGAACTCGCCCCCACCGCGCGCAGGATGGCGAATTCGCGTTCGCGCTCTCCGCGCGTGGCGGTGATCGCCGCCAGCAGCACCACCAAGCCAGCCGCCAGCGTGAAGGCGAACAGGAATTCGATTGCGCTGATCACCTGGCCCAGCACCCGCTGCACCTGAGCGATGGTCTGGCTCATGTCGACGTTGGTGATATTGGGAAACGCGCGCACCAGGCTGTTGTCGAACTGCACATTGCCTTCGGGCGCTCTGAACGCGCTGATGTAACTCACTGGCACGTTGGGCAGCTCGGCCACCGGAAAGACCACGAAGAAGTTGACCCGCATCGAGCCCCAGTCCACCTTGCGCAAGCTCGTGATACGGCCTTCGGTGACTTGTCCAGCGATGTCGAATCCCAGGCGGTCACCGAGCTTCAGCCCCAGTTCTTCGGCCAGCCCTTCTTCCACGCTCAGCGCATCGGCTTCGTTCTCCGTCCAGCTGCCAGCGATCACCGGGTTGTGGGGCGGCAGCGTTGCAGTGTTGGACAGGTTGAATTCACGGTCGACCAGGCGTTGGGCGCGGTCGCTGGTGAAGTCGTCGGGCACCACCGTTTTGCCATTGATGCTCACCAGCCGGCCCCTGATCATAGGGAACCAGTCGAAGCGGTCCACACCCGAGTCGCGCAGTTGCTGCTGGAACGCATCACCC
This sequence comes from Hydrogenophaga sp., assembly GCF_011390835.1. Classification (GTDB taxonomy): domain Bacteria; phylum Pseudomonadota; class Gammaproteobacteria; order Burkholderiales; family Burkholderiaceae_C; genus Hydrogenophaga. Next base: position 44,803 of record NZ_JAABRQ010000001.1, read on the forward strand.
TGCTCGGGCTGCACGTTGATCACGAACCGGTTGGGCGCATCGGGTGGCGTGGCGTTGCGCCAGCTCGCAATGAGATCGGTGCGCAGCAGCACCAGCAGCACCAGCGCCATCAAGCCCACCGCCAGCGCGCTGATCTGGACCACCGCATAGGCCGGGCGAGCGCTGAGCTGGCGCGTGGCCATGATAAGCGCGCGCGGTGCGGTGGTTTCATTCACACTCGCGCGCAGCAGGCGCACCGCTGCGTAGCTGACCGCCGCAAACAGCAGCACCGCCGCCGCAAAGCCACCGACCGCGATCGCGCCCAGCAGCAAGTCTCGGCTGGCCGCCAGCAACAGCGCACCAAAACCGGCCACGCCCAGGCCCAGCACAGCCAAGGTGGCAGGCTTGAGCTGGCCCACGTCGCGCCGTATCACACGCAACGGAGGTACCTGGGCCAGTTGCAACACCGGCGGCAGGCCAAAGGCGAGCATCAGGGTCAGGCCCATGCCCAGGCCCAGCGCCACTGGTGCCAGACTGGGCGCAGGCAGACTGGCCTCCACCAGGCCGGCGAGCAGGACCACAAAGGCGTGATGCACTGCATAGCCCAGCGCCACGCCGAGCGCACTGGCAAACAAGCCGACCAGCGCAAACTCCAGCGTGTAGGCACGTGCCATCGACGCTTGCGACAAACCGAGAACGCGGAGCATCGCGCAGTCGTCCAGATGCCGCTGGGCGAAGCCTCGCGCCGCAATCGCAACCGCCACCGCGCACAAAAGCGCCGCCAGTAAAGCCACCAGATTCAGAAACTTTTCCGCCCGCGCCAGGGTTTGCTGCATCTCGGGCCGACCGCCCTGCAGCGATTCCAGCCGCATGCCGCGTACGCCAGGCTGTTCGATCTGCGCCTCAGCCCAGCGGGTGAACTCCGCCACCGGACCATCGTCCCCTGCCACGGCCAGCCGGTAGTTGAGCCGGCTCGCGGGCTGCACGAGGCCAGTGGCTGGCAGGTCGGCGGCGTTGATCATCACCCGCGGCGCAAAGCTCATGAAGCCAGCACCCCGGTCGGGCTCGACCACGATGACGCGGCTGAGTGTGAACGCAGCGTCGCCCAGCAACACCGGCTGCCCCACCTTCAGATCCAGCGCCACCAGCAAGGCCGCGTCGACCCAGGCCGTGCCCGGCGCGGGAATCTCGCGAGTCGCAATATCGACACCCTCAGGCGCCTCTGCCACGCGCACGCTGCCGCGCAGCGGATAGCCCTCACCTACCGACTTCAAGGCCACCAGGCGAGCTGCGCCACCCAGGTCGTCCGGTGCCCGCCCCATGGTGGGGAACCCCAGTGTTTGCGCAGTTTGCAAGCCCAGCGACTTGGCTTGGGCTTCAAACGCGGGCGGCGGCAGGTTGTCGCTGCTGAGCACCGCATCGCCGCCGATCAGCGCCCGCGCGTCGCGCGCCAGCCCGTTTTGTAGCCGGTCAGCAAAAAAGCCCACAGCCGTCAATGCCGCCACCGCCAGCGTCACCGCCAGCACCAGCAGCCTTAACTCACCCGCCCGCCAGTCGCGCCAGAGCGAGCGCCAGCCCAGTTGCCAAAAAGAAGGGGGTCGGTGTTCCATGGCGTGACCTTATCGCATCCGCCCCAGCCACGCCGGAAGCGGCCTTTTCAGCGCCAACTCAGGACAAGAGAGCCGCGACGACCCAAACGCCACGCAGGAAAGGGAATTCACACTCGAACGCAGCAAATCCGGCTCCGGTGGTCGGTCAGTTGCCCCTTGAGAGTCGGAGCGAACGACGGGGGTGGACCTACTTCGTCCCGAAAATCCGGTCCCCGGCATCGCCCAGGCCGGGCACGATGTAACCGTGTTCGTTCAGGCCCCGGTCGATGACAGGGGTGTAGATCGGCACATCCGGGTGGTGATCGTGGAAGGTGCGGATGCCCTCAGGGCAGGACACGAGGCAGACGAATCGGATCGAGCGGGGCCCGGTGGCCTTCAGCCGCGTCACTGCGGCCACCGCCGAATTGCCGGTGGCCAGCATGGGATCGAGCACGATCACGTCGCGCTCGCCCATGTCTTGTGGCATCTTGAAGTAGTACTCAACCGCCTTAAGCGTGGCTGGGTCGCGGTAGAGACCGATGTGACCCACTCGCGCGGCCGGTAATACCTGCAACATGCCATCCAGAAACCCGTTGCCGGCGCGCAGGATGGAAGCCAGCACCACCTTCTTGCCATCGATGATGCGCGAGGTCATGGTCTCCAGCGGAGTCTCGATCTGAATCTCCTGCATCGGCATGTCGCGTGTGAGCTCGTAAGCCAGCAGGATGCTGATCTCGTGCGCCAGCTCGCGAAAACTCTTGGTGCTGGTGTCCTTGCGGCGCATCAGCGTGAGCTTGTGCTGGACCAGGGGGTGGTTGATGACGTGAACGTCTCGGCTCATGAGGGGAGTCTCTGGTGAGGCTGCGCCGACTCGCGGCGATCACCCGCGGCGGTGAGCGGGCACCGGCTGTGGGCATGAACCACCCAAGTGTAGGACCGGCAGGTCCGGTTTCAGACGTCGCTGGAGATCCGTTCGCCTGCCACAAGGACCGAAGGCTCGGCGGGCATCGCATCCATGATCAGGCGCTGTGCATTCGCGTAGCAGAGGAAACGCTTGTTGGTGGCCCGCCCGATGGCGCACAAACCCACCTGCTGCGCCACATCCAGCCCCATCTGGGTGATGCCGCTGCGCGACACCACCACCGCCACACCCATCTGGGCCGACTTGATCACCATCTCGCTGGTCAGGCGACCTGTGGTGTAAAAGACCTTCTGCCCTCGCACGGCGCCCTCATCATCCTGTGAAGAGAGCTGGTTCAGGGCCATCCAGCCGGCAATGGTGTCCACCGCGTTGTGGCGCCCCACGTCCTCGACAAACAGCTGCAGCGAATCGTCCAGAAACAGCGCGCAAGCGTGCACCGAGCCCGCCGACTTGTAGGTGCTTTCCTTCAGGCGGATGGCATTGACGATGCCATAGAGCTGCGACTGGCGAAGCACCACGTCGTCAGGCAGGCGAATGCTGTCGATCTCGTCCATCAGATTGCCAAAGACGCTGCCCTGGCCGCAGCCTGTGGTGACCACCCGTTTGGCCGTGCGCTCTTCGATGCGGTCGATACCGTGGCGCGTTTTCACCGAAGCGGCGTTCACTTCCCAGTCGACCGTGATCGACTCGATCTCGTCTACAGAGCCCACGAGCCGCTGGTTGAGCAAGTACCCCAGCACCAGCCATTCCGGGTGGGCGCCAAGGGTCATCAAGGTCACCAGCTCCCGCTTGTCCACATACACCGTGAGATCGCGCTCGGCCGGGATGGACACGGTGCTGTGCTGCCCAAACTCGTTGACCACCGCCACCGCCTGGGTCAACGGCGCTCGGACCTGGGTCAAGGACGGCAGACGCACGCTGGTTGCGGCATCGGTCGGCTCAAGGGATGGGGTGGCAGTGGTGGACATGTCGTGGGAGAACAGCGCTGGTCGATCAGTATGAGGTCAGCTGCAAAAAGCCCGCTGGCATGAGGGCCACAAGGGCATAGCCAGTTTGGCAAGAAAAAAGGCCCGAAGGCCTATTTTCTGTGCACCGAAGCGATCGTCTGGCCGATGCTTCAGGACTTGGGCGCAGCCGGTGCCGCCGTTGGCCACACGAAGGGGCCCGGGTCATCGCAAGGTGCCGTGGCCACAGCGGGCTTGACGGTCTTGCCCGCGGTGGAAGCGTTCTTGAAATAGACGCTGGCGACCTTATCCTGCCACTGACAGAGCTTGTAGGCACCTACCTTGTTGCCGTGGGCGGCCTTGGCTTTGGTCTCAGCCGCTTTTGCCTTGGCAGCATCGTCCATGACCGGTGCAGGCAGCTTGGCCTGGACCGACACGGAGAACAACAAGGCGGACGCAAAAAGCAGGTGTTTCATGACAATGTTCCTGGGCTGTTTATTGAACCAAAGCGATCAGGCTTTGGCGGGCTCGCCGGTGGGGCCTTCCTGGCCTGGTGTGCGATGGGCAGGGATCTTGCCAGCCTTGATGTCGTCGTACCAGAGCTCGTGGTGCTCCTTGGCCCATGTCTCGTCAACATAGCCGGTCTTCATTGCCTTGTAAGCACCTTGCATGCCCACCGTACCCATGTAGATGTGGCCGATGAACATCGCCATCATCAAGACCGAGGCAACGGCATGGACCATGTTTGCAACTTGCATGTTGCCGCGGGTGTACTCAAAAACCGGTGCCAGATGGTTGAGGAAAAGGCCTGAGCCCACCACCACAAGTCCCAGCACGAAAACGCCGCCCCAGAACAGCACCTTTTCGCCTGCGTTGAAGCGGTGCGAGGGCACCTCTTGGTCGCCTAGCAGGCCACCGCCTTTGAGCAACCACGTGAGGTCGCCTTTGGATGGCAGGTTGTCGCGCACGAAGGTGAGGATCACGACCACCAGTGACACGGCAAACAGTGGTCCGGCAAAATTGTGCGCATTCTTCAGCGCGTAGGTCAACCAACCGAACAGGGTGCTGCCCATCACTGGCAGCAGGAAAAACTTGCCGAAGGCCATGACGATGCCGGAGACCGCCAGCACCACAAAAGCGATAGCATTCACCCAGTGCGCTGCGCGCTCTACGTAAGTGAAACGCTCAATCAGGCGACCGGTTTCCTGCCCATGAAGCGGAATCGTGCCTTTGCGCAGGTAAAACAGGCCAACCGCCACAAGGGCTATGACGATCAGCGAACCGCCATAAGGAATGATCCAGTTGTTGCGCACTTGGCGCCATGCCTCACCGGCGGTGGTGTAGCGCGATCCTGGGTACTGCACAAAACCCTGGATCATGTTGCCTGCTTCAAGATACGGGAGGCTGGTGACCCCCGTCACGCCCTTGCCCACATCCCGCCACATCGGCGCGTTGTTGCCGGGCTGGACCTGGCCTCGCTCGCCATTGGTTTGGTTGGCGTAGTTGGGGTCGGTGTCCGCACCCGGAGCGATCTCGAAAATGTTGGCGCTCTGGATGCCACCCGTCTGCGCCGCTGGCTTTGATGCCGCAGCGGCTGGTGGTGGATCGTCCTGAGCGGGTTCGACCTTGAGCGCCTGGGCCTGAGCCCAGCCGACACTCAGTCCCAGCAACGCAGCCGCTGCCAGTGAGCGCCAGCGGGTATTCGGTTGGAATGGCATGGGTGAAGCCTCAGGGTTGCTGCGCGCCGATGCGCTGGTAATCGTTCTGGCCATACTGGGCACGCGACTTGAGTTGCTGTTCCCAGCTACCCTTGTCGCCCGCCGTCCAGCCGCCCTGCGCATACTGACTCTGGCCCACGCCGGTGTAGGGAGCGCCGTCGCTCTTGATGGCTTGGCCAGTGGCATTTTCCTGAGCTTGTTGGCCACAGGCTGTGAGACCGAGCAACCCGGCAAAAGCTAGGGCGATGAGTGAAAAACGTCGCATCATGATTTCTGTCCTTGAGCCGTGCCGTAGGCGGTACCCCAGCCCCACACTTCGGCACCTTTGCCGCGCGTGACGACCCTGTTGCGGAAGATGTCGGCGACCACGTCACCGTCGCCGGCCAGAAGCGCCTTGGTCGAGCACATCTCGGCGCAGGCCGGCAACTTGCCTTCGGCCAGACGGTTGCGACCGTATTTGTCGAACTCATCCTGGCTGCCATGTGCCTCGGGGCCACCGGCGCAGAAGGTGCACTTGTCCATCTTCCCACGCACCCCGAAGGTTCCAGCGGAGGGGAACTGCGGCGCGCCAAACGGGCACGCGTATGAGCAGTAGCCACAACCAATGCAGACGTCTTTGTCATGCAGCACCACACCTTCGTCGGTGCGGTAGAAGCAGTTGACCGGGCAGACTGCCATGCAGGGTGCATCGCTGCAGTGCATACAGGCCACCGAGATCGACTTTTCGCCGGGCACACCGTCATTGAGGGTGACCACGCGGCGGCGGTTCACTCCCCATGGCACCTCGTGCTCGTTCTTGCAGGCAGTAACGCAGCCGTTGCACTCAATGCAGCGCTCGGCGTCGCAGATAAATTTCATTCGTGCCATCGTGGTCTCCTCAAGCTTTTTCGACGTTGCAAACGGTGGACTTGGTCTCTTGCATCATGGTCACGATGTCGTAACCATAGGTAGTGGCGGTGTTGACCGCCTCACCGCGAACCACAGGCATCGCGCCATCCGGGTAGTAGGGCTTCATGTCAACGCCCTGCCAGTGACCCGAGAAGTGGAACGGCAGGAACACCGTATCGGCGCTGACGCGCTCGGTCACAAGGGCCTGCACGTTGATGCGCGCGCCGGTCGGGCTGGTCACCCAGACACGTTCACCGTTGCGGATACCGCGCGCCGAAGCCGTGGCCGGGTTGAGCTCGACAAACATCTCCTGCTGCAGTTCGGCCAGCCAAGGATTGGAGCGCGTCTCTTCGCCACCACCCTCGTACTCGACCAGACGACCAGAGGTCATGATCAGCGGGAATTTCTCGTGCACCTTGTCGTCGATGTTTTTCTGCTGCAGCGACTTGTACAGGATGGGCAGACGCCAGCGTGTCTTCTGGTCGTCGTGGCTGGGGTACTTGGCCACGAGGTCCGGGCGGATTCCGTAGAGCGCCTCGCGGTGCTGAGGAATCGCATCGGGGAAGTTCCAGACCACGGCGCGCGCCTTGGCGTTACCAAACGGATGGCAGCCGTGAGCCATGCAGACACGCTGGATGCCGCCAGAGAGGTCGGTCTTCCAGTTCTTGCCGTCGGCTGCCGTCTTCTCGGCGTCGGTCAGGTCATCCCACCAGCCCAGCTTCTTGAGCAAGACGTGGTCGAACTCGGGATAGCCGGTGGTGATTTCAGCACCCAGCGAGTGCGAACCGTCCTCTGCCAGCAGGCTCACACCATCGCGCTCAACGCCGAAGTTGGCGCGGAAGTTGCCGCCACCCTCCATAACGTGCTTGGAGGTGTCGTACAGGTTGGGCGAACCTGGGTGCTTGATGGCAGCGGTACCGAAACAGGGCCACGGCAGACCGAAATAGTCACCGCTCATGTCGTAGCCGGTCTCCTTGTCAACCACCGTGCCCTTGCACTTGAGCGATTTCACGTCGAACGCACCCATGTTGCGCATGTGAGCCTTCAGACGCTCGGGAGTCTGGCCTGTGTAGCCAATGGTCCAGACCGAAGCGTTGATCTCACGCAGGATGTCCTCGACCACGGGCTCGTCCATACCCTTGACCTGTTTCATCTTGAAGTTCTTGGACAGCTCAGCACCAAAGCCGAGCTTTTCGGCGAACTGGTGCATGATCATGTGATCGCTGCGGCTCTCCCACAGCGGCTCAATGACCTGTTCGCGCCACTGGATCGAGCGGTTGGACGCGGTGCACGAACCGCTGGTCTCGAACTGGGTGGCCGCTGGCAGCAGGTACACCGCGCGGTTCGGGTTCAGGTCTTCCGGTTTGCCGGGCATGGCCGCCATCGACGCGGTGGCCGACGGGTACGGATCGACCACCACCAGCAGGTCCAGCTTGTCCATCGCGCGCTTCATCTCCAGACCGCGAGTCTGCGAGTTGGGCGCGTGGCCCCAGAAGAACACACCGCGCAAGTTAGCGTCCTGGTCGATCAGCTCGTTGTTCTCCAGCACACCGTCGATCCAGCGAGACACCGTGATGCCGGGCTTGGTCATCATGCCTTCGGCGTACTGGGATTTGATCCAGTCGAATTCGACACCCCACACTTTGGCGTAGTGCTTCCAGGAACCCTCGGCCAGGCCGTAGTAGCCGGGCAACGAATCGGGGTTGGGACCTACGTCGGTGGCGCCCTGCACGTTGTCGTGACCGCGGAAGATATTGGTGCCGCCGCCGCTCTTGCCGATATTGCCCAGGGCCAGTTGCAAGATGCAGGATGCGCGCACCATCGCGTTGCCAATGGTGTGCTGCGTCTGGCCCATGCACCAGACAATGGTGCCGGGCGAGTTGTCCTTGAGCATCTTGGCGACCTTCAGCACCTGTGCCTCAGGCACGCCGCAGGCCTCTTCCACCTTGTCCGGCGTCCACTTGGCCATGACGTCGGCCTTGACCGCCTCCATGCCGTAGACCCGGTCATTGATGTACTGCTTGTCCTCCCAGCCGTTCTTGAAGATGTGGTGCAACACACCAAAGAGGAACGGAATGTCCGAGCCCGAGCGGATGCGAACAAACTCGTCGGCCTTGGCCGCGGTGCGGGTGAAGCGCGGATCAACCACGATCATCTTGCAGCCGATTTCCTTGGCATGCAGCATGTGCAGCATGGACACAGGGTGGGCTTCAGCGGCGTTCGAGCCAATGTACAGGGCAACCTTGCTGTTCTGCATGTCGTTGTACGAGTTGGTCATCGCGCCGTAGCCCCAGGTGTTGGCGACACCGGCCACCGTGGTGGAGTGACAAATGCGCGCTTGGTGGTCACAGTTGTTCGTACCCCAGAAGCTCACGAATTTGCGCAGCAGGTAGGCCTGCTCGTTGTTGTGCTTGGAAGAGCCAACAAAGTAAACCGAGTCGGGGCCGCTGGCCGTGCGCAGCTCTTTCATCTTCGCGCTGATCTCTTCCAGCGCAGTGTCCCAGCTGATGCGCTGGTACTTGCCGTTGACCAGCTTCATCGGATAGCGCAGGCGGTACTCGCCGTGGCCGTGCTCGCGCAGGGCTGCACCCTTCGCGCAATGTGCACCGAGGTTGATGGGCGAATCGAACACCGGTTCCTGCCGGGTCCAGACGCCGTTTTCAACGATGGCATCGGTCGCGCAGCCCACCGAGCAGTGCGAACACACGGTGCGCTTGACCTCAATCTTGCCGGTGCCGTCAGCGGACTTCGCGCCGGCAGCGTCGGCCTTCTTCACCAGCGCGAGCTGCGAGGCAGCCAGTCCGACACCAACGCCCAGACCGGAGCGGCGCAGGAAGCCACGACGGTCCATGGTGGGCAGGGCGGCCGAGAGGCCGCGCTGAAGGCTGTGCACGAGCGAGGTGTGCGAGCGGGCGCCGTGGGCACCGGGGGATTTTTTGGTCAGCATCATGTCGAATCTCCTCTGCGGCTCAGATCATCGTGGTCTTGTAATACTGCTTGACGTGTTCGGTCAGGCTGTAGCCGCCGCCACGCTCGGGGGCGGGCTTGCTTGCCACGCTCGGTGCTGCTCTGTCCACCGCCTTGGGCAACACGGTGGCGACTGCCGCCAGCGCTCCCACGGTAGACGCTCCGGCAAACAGAGTGCGACGGTTAAGTTTGGGGGGGGTTTGGCGTGGCGCAGGGGTCTTAGGCTGGCTCATGCAGGTCTCCTGGTTGAACACAACCCCGGCGATGCGATCACAACGCTTGCGGGGTTTTTGCATATGCGAATCTAGCCTGCCGTCTGTCCCCGCGCAAGCCAGACAAACCCCCTGTGCGGAGCTGATGCGTGCTTCCAACGCGATAGCACCCGATGCTGCAGCGCACCACCGGCCGGCACGATGTGCATTGCAGCGAATTCCGTGCCATAAGCACCGGCTTATGCCCTTGCCTCCTGCTGCCACATGATGTGCGTCAACGGTGAAGGAGTGTCACTGTGGGGTCGATGCGTTAAGCATCGAGGCAACGCCGGCTGATCAATCGAGTGCACAGACGACGCGCGCCCACACCGTCAGCCTGTCGCTGCGTGTTGCGACAATTTGTCGCATCAAGGAGCCCGATTGAGCAGCGAAATAAACCTTGTCGCCGGCACACCCACCGGCAATACCCAAGTGATTTGATCGACTTCATCCGTAGAATCCGGCCCGGTGGAACACCTCAACATCCCCGCATCGCCCGAAAAATCGCTGGAAGGCTGGCCCGACTGGTCGATCCTCATCGTCGACGACGAGCAGGGCATGCTCAATTTTCTGGTCAAGACCCTGGCGCCGCGCTGCCATTTCGTCATGAGCGCGTCGAGCGCTGAAGAAGGCATGGACTGGCTGCGGGGACATCATGTGGACTTGGTGATCCTGGATATTTCATTGCCCGGCAAGAGCGGCGTCGCCTGGCTCAAGGAACTGCGCGAGCAAGGCTTCACCGGCGAGGTGATCCTGATCACCGCCTTCGCCGATCTGGAGACCGCCATCGAAGCGCTTCGCGCCGGCGCGTCGGACTTTGTGCTCAAACCGTTTCGCGTGCCGCAGATCCTCAACTCGGTGAAACACTGTCACGAGCGCTCGCGCCTGCGGCGCGAAAACTTCGTGCTGCGGCGGGCCCTCACTTCGCCTCGCGCTGGCGGCCCCAGCCTGGTCGGCAGCTCCGAGCCTATGAACGCGTTGCGAGAGTCCATCGCACGTGTGGCGCCCATGCCGAGCACCGTGCTTCTGCAGGGCGAGTCCGGCACCGGCAAAGAACTGGTGGCCCGCGAACTGCATGCCCAGAGCCCGCGCGCGGCCCACCCCTTTGTGCCCGTGAACTGCGCGGCGGTCTCGCCAGATCTGATCGAAAGCGAGCTCTTCGGTCATGCACGCGGCGCCTTCACCGGCGCGACTCGGGCGCGAGAAGGCCTGTTCCACTATGCACAGGGCGGCACCCTCTTTCTGGATGAGGTGGCCGAGCTGCCAGTGGCCATCCAGGCCACGCTGCTGCGCGCGATCGAAGACCTGAAAATCCGGCCGGTGGGCAGCGAACAGCTGATGTCGGTGAACCTGCGCGTCATCGCTGCCACCAACCGCCGTCTGAGCGACGCAGTCGCAGCGGGGCGCTTCCGGCAAGACCTTTTCTTCCGCCTGCAAGTGGTGGACCTGACGCTGCCACCACTGCGCAGTCACAAGACCGATATCCCCGCGCTGGTGGCCCATTTCATGGACCAGCTCGCGCCGGCGCTGGGCGTGCCGCCACTGCAGATCACCGACACCGAGATGGTCTTTCTTCAGCAGTACCACTGGCCGGGCAATGTGCGCGAGCTGCGCAACCTGATCGAGCGCTCGCTGATCCTGGGCAGCCTCAACGTCTCGGCGCTCTACCCCGGCGAATCGCCGCGCCCCGCCGACGCGGGTGCACCCACCGACCTTCACACGCTGGAGAAGCGGCACATCCTGTCGGTGCTGGAATCGGTGCAGGGCGACAAGACGCAGGCCGCGCAGCTGCTGGGCGTCTCGCGCCGCACGCTGGAGCGACGCGTACTGGAATGGGGCCTGCCGCCCGGCAGCGGCCGCTGATGGCCCGGCATACCGCGCGTTGGCTCACCGGCTCGGTACGCAACAAGCTGCTGGCGATCGCGCTGCTGCCGTTGCTGGTGGTGTTTCCGCTCATGCTGCTGGCGCTGGCACTGTGGGGCAATGCGGCCTACGACCGCCTGCTGATCACCAAGGTGCGCAGCGACCTCGCGGTGGCCCGCGGCTACTTCGATCAGGTGCTAACCGAAGTCGGCTCGGGCACGCAAGGCGTGGCGGATTCGCGCGCCCTGTTCGATGCCTGGCAGGCGCTGCACAACGCACCCGGCTCGGCCAAGGCCGCACCCACCAGCGCCTTGGCACAGCAGCTGAGCGCCGCGCGCGCGCGGCTGGGGCTGGACCTGCTGGTGCTGTACGACGCGCAAGGTCACGCCATCGCTCGCGACCAGATCGACGCAACGACCGATCTGCCGCCCATGCCCACCGCCCTAGCGCTGGCATCGCAAGGCACGCGTGCACGGCCTCAGGCGCGTTTACTGCTGCTCGGGCCGGAGGCGCTGGCCGCGCTGGCGCCGCAGCTGCGGCCCCGCGTGATGGTGCCGCTGGTGCCGACCCGCAACGCCGCGCCCACCGACCGCAGCGCCGAAGACCGGGCCATGGTGGCGCTCACCAGTGTGCCGGTGCGAGACGGCGCTGGCCAAACGGTGGCCATGGTGGTCGGCGGGCTGCTGCTCAACCAGAACCTCGATTTCATCGACCACATCAACCGCATCGTCTACCCCGACGGCTCGCTGCCTTTTGGCAGTCAGGGCACGGCAACGCTGTTTCTCGACGACGTGCGCATCACCACCAACGTGCGCCTGTTCCAGGACCAGCGCGCCATCGGCACACGTGTCTCTCAGACGGTGCGCGACCGGGTGCTGGGCCAGGGCCAGACCTGGCTGGCGCGCGCTTTTGTGGTGAACGACTGGTACGTCTCGGCCTACGAGCCGCTGCTCGACGCCGCTGGCCAGCGCATCGGCATGCTTTACGTGGGTTTTCTGGAGCAACCGTTTCGCCTGGTGCGCTATGCCCTGCTCGCGGTCACCGGCCTGATCTTCCTGCTGGCCATGGCAGTGTCAGCCTGGTTCTCGCTGCGCTGGGCGCGCAGCATTTTCCGGCCGGTGGAGCAGATGAACCGCACCATGCAGCGGGTGGAAGACGGTGAGGCTCATGCCCGCGTCGGCGGTTTGCCGGTGCACGACGAACTGGGTGCGCTGGCGGGTCACCTGGACCAGCTGCTCGACGTGATCGACGACAAGACCCGTGCCCTGCAACGCTGGGGCGACGAGCTCGATCTCAAGGTAGCCGAGAGAACCCAAGCGCTGGAGGCCAGCAACGCGTCGCTGCAGCTAGCTCAACAGCAACTGGTCAAGAGCGAAAAGCTGGCGGCCATCGGCCAGCTCACCGCCAGCATCGCCCACGAGGTCAACAACCCGATAGCGGTGATGCAGGGCAACCTGGATCTGATGCGCGAGACCCTGGGCGCGCAGGGCGTGACGGTGCGCGACGAGTTGCGCCTGATGGACGAGCAGATCGAGCGCATGCGCCTCATCGTCACCCAGTTGCTGCAGTACGCGCGCCCCACCGAATATGCGGGCTATACCGAAGCGCTGGATGTCAACCAGCTGGTCGACGACTGCCTGGTGCTGGTGCAGCACCTGCTCGCCAAGACCGGCATCGAGGTGCAGCGCGACCTGCGCGCCATACACACGGCCGGCGTCAACCGACAGGAGCTGCAGCAGATCGTGATCAACCTGCTGATCAACGCCATCCAGGCCATGCCAGAGGGCGGCGTGTTGCGGCTGAGCACACATGACCTGCCGGACGGCGTGGCGCTCACGGTGCAGGACTCTGGCCCCGGTCTTTCCCCCGCGGTGATGGAGCGGCTGTTCCGCCCGTTCTTCACCACCAAGAACGACGGCAACGGCCTGGGACTGTGGATCAGCGTGGGGCTGGTTGAGCGCTATGGCGGCAGCCTGGCGGCCAGCAACCGCAGCGATGGTTTGACTGGCGCGATCTTCACGCTCAACCTGCTCAGCGAACCTCAGGCACCGGCTGCGGCCAGCACCCAGGACGGGCACCCGGGTCCGCAGTCAGGCTAGGGCCTGTTCACACCATTTTTCTATGCGGAAACAGGTCCTAGGCCAGCAGGTCGAAGCCCTGGGTCTCCACGCTCACAAAGGCCCGGGTGAAGCCAGCCAAGGCGGCGTAGAAGCGCGCTTTGGGATGGGCGGCGATGGCATCGGTCATGTCGTTCACCCACGGCTGCACATGCGTGGTGAAAAATTTCTGTTGCTGCGACAGATTGGAAACCGACACATCGTCACCGGCGATCAGGAAGCGCATCACCTCGCACAGATACGCGATGTGGTCCTCGGTTTCGGGCATGCGCTCGTCGCGCGCCAGCCCCAGTGCCGCGAGATCGCCGCGCAGCTGGGCAAGCGGCTTTTCGTTCAGAAACCCGCTCAGGAAGTGCGAACCAAACAGGTAGAGCTCGGGCTTGCCCACGCCACCGAACAAATCGTCGTACTCATTCACCACCGATGCATCGTCCTGTACACGGGCCGCAGCGACCAGCTCGCGCCAGGGCTCTTCCAGAAAACCACCGGCCGCCGGTGCTTCGGTCACCGCCACGCGCAACTGCGCCATCAGCTCGGCAGATGGCGGGGCGTAGTACAGGGCAGCCAGCAGGCCATAGACCTCGGCGCGTGCGGTCTCTTCGTCGAGCGCGGAGGAGACAGGGATCGGATCGTTCATCGGTTTTTCCGTTTTCGGTTGAAGCATCACCACACAGCCACGCAGGCCAAGGTGCTATGCAGAACACGCCGTGGAACCGGCTTCGCCGGGCCAAAGGCGTGGTCCCCCTGCGGCAAAAATGCGCAGCGGCGCAGGGGTTTCACAAGTCTGTGATCTTGGGCTGGTTCGGGTTGGAATAGATATCGACCACGCGGCAGTCGCCACACATCTTCAGCCGCTCCAGCGCCTCGCCCTGGAACATCGCGTGGCCCGAGAGCTTGGCCAGCATGACCTCGACACCCTTGAGCGTGCCGAACGGTTTGCGGCAACGGATGCACTCGTAGGGTTGGGCTTCGTTGAGCACGCGCGGCTGCTTGCGCTGGTCGGCCAGCCACAGGCGGGGTTGCAGCTTGATGGCATCTTCCGGGCAGGTGGTGACGCACAGACCGCATTGCACGCAGTTCTTTTCGATGAAGCGCAGCTGCGGTCGATCGGGGTTGTCCTGCAGCGCGCTGGCCGGGCACGCGCTGACGCAGCTCAGACACAGGGTGCAAGTATCGCGGTTCACCTCAATCGTGCCCAGCGGGGAAGCCGCCGGCAACGCAATCGCCTCAGGGCGCGGTGTGAAGCGCACGCTGTCTTGCAGCAGGTGATCGAGCGCCAGCTCCAGCGTGGCGCGCTTTTCGGCCTGCACGGCAAAGCTGGCGCGCCGTGCCACGCCTTGGGCGGGCGGCGCAGCCAGGGTCGCGTCCAGGGCCGGCAGCTCGCGCGCATCGCGCACCTCGATCACGCGGAAATGTTCGCCGCTGTAACCCAGCCCGCTGACGATGGCCTGGGCCACCGCCATCTGCTCGCGCACCGCATCGCGGTACTGCGGCGCTTCTTCGCCCGTCATCAGCACCCAGACCTGCGACGCACCGTAGGCAAACGCGGTCAGCCAGAGATCCACGCCCACCGAGGCGGTGTGCCACAACGGCAGCGGGATCACCCGCGCCGGCACGCCGCGCACCGCTTTGTCGAGCACGGCCATGCGGCCCAGGTCGTTCACCAGATCCGACCCTGCTTCCTGGCTGTGCAGCAGCAGCGCCGCATCCTGGCCACCAGCCTTCTGGTAGGTGGCCAGCAGGGTGCGCAGCTTCACGCCTTGTTCGCTGGCACGCGGGTAGGCATAAGTGAGTGCGCCGGTGGGGCAGACGGTGGTGCAGGCGCCGCAGCCGACGCACAGATTGGGGTTGACGACGATCTGGTTCTTCTTGAGGTCGCTGGTGATGGCCGACGCAGAACAGATGTCGACGCAGGCGTTGCAGCCCACCTGCTCGTTGCGGCCATGGGCGCAGATCTTCTGCTTGTAGTTGAAGAAGCGCGGCTTCTCGAATTCGCCCACCAGGTCGCGCAGCTTGATCAGAGCGCCGAGCGCCGGCGCACTGTCGAGCCCGGCGGGCAGATGGAAATAGCCCTGGGGCACCGCGTGCTGGCTGAAGGCGGGGGTTTCCCGCAGGTCGAGCACGAGATCAAAACTGTCTTCGTGGGACTGGGGATCGCGACCAAACTGGATCGCGCCCACCGCCTCGCACGCGGTGACACAGGCGCGGTGCGAGCGGCAGCGGTTCATGTCGATCTGGTAGTCCAGACCAATGGCGCCTTCCGGGCAGGCGGCCACGCAGGCGTTGCAGCGCGTGCAGAGATCAAGGTCGATCGGGTTGCTGGTGCTGCGCACCAGGGTGAATGCGCCCAGCCAGCCACGCAGACTGGTGACCTCGCCGGCCAGCACCGGGTAGCGCCGTGCCTGCGAGCCCGAGCCGCCGGTGGCCAGCAGCGTCACATCCAGCACGTCGCTTACCTGGGCGGCTGCGCGCTCGGCAGCCTCCAGCGGGCCGATGATGAGCAGACGCCCGGCGCTCTCGTAGCCCACCGTGCCAACCGGCTCGGCGTCGGGCAGCCGCGCCAGCGCCAGCAGCGCCGCCATCTTGGGCGTAGCCTTGGCCGCATCGCGACTCCAGCCCCCGGTCTCGCGGATGTTGACAAAACGGATCGGGCGCACGTCCAGCGACACCGCGCCTTCGGTCTCGCCTGCCAGTTCGGTGAAAAGCCGGCTTTCCTGGGTGCAGGCGACCACCAGATCGTCGGGGTTGCGCGCGGCCTTCTGAAAGGCGGGCGCGTCGCGCCGGCACAGCGTGGTGTGCAGCGTCAGGTCTTCATCCAGTGCTTCGCCCAGCGCCTTCGCGTTCAGGGGCATGGTCTGGTTGCAATTGCAGATCAACGTGGTCATTGGGTGGGGTCTGTGGTGATTCGCTCGCGGCGGCGACGGTGTCAGCTGGCGGCTCCGTCGATTCGGCGGTGGGGGAAAGTTCGCGTGTCTCGGGCGTTGCGGCCACTTGCGCCGCGTCTGACGCAGGCGAAGCAATGGCAGGCGCTACCTTCACTTCGTTCGGATCGTCGACCAACTTGAGGAACTGGGCACCCACCATCTTGGCCATCATGGCGGCCGACAGCGGGCTGGGCTGGGAATAATCGTCAATGTAGATGTCCAGGCCATCCATCACGTTGTAGTGGGGGTCGGTAAACAGCTTTCTCACCGCGGCGTTACGCACCTCGGGCGACACGCTGCGTCCCACGAAGCGCTTGAAGTCGGACTGTGGTGTGAGCTCGGCCACGTCTTCCAGCGTGGGTGGCGGGGGAGCTGGCTGCTCAGCCTCCGCAGGCGACTCGACGGGCACCGCGGCCTGCACGCCTGAAGGAGCGACAGGCGGTGCCACGCGCGGGACCGGCGGCGCCGGCTCGGCAGGCAGCGGATCGCCGCTGCGCACCTGCACCTTGCGCCGCGACCAGCGGCTGAAAAAGTTGTCGTCGTCTTCGATCACCATATCAGTGGGATGTCGTGTGAGCCGGCATTGTCTTGGTGCGGTGGCGATCGGCTCGGCCGCGGGCCGCTTGCAGGAAGGCGCTCATCATCGGGCCGCTGTCAAGCAGGCCCTGCGTTTCTTCGCCTGGAGTGAGGTGGAACTCCGGGTGCCATTGCACGCCGAGCACGAATGACGGGCCTCGGTGGCGGATGGCCTCCACGATCCCATCCACCGGCGAGCGCGCCTCCACGTCCAGACCGTCACCCAGCCGGTCCACACACTGATGATGGATGCTGGTGACCTGGTGCGGGCGATCATCGCCATACAGCTGCGCCAGCGACGACCCGGCAACAAACTGCACCTCGTGCATCAGGCGGTCGTATCGCTGGGTGTCCTGGTGCACCAGGGCACCAGCGCGCATGCTGGGGATGTCCTGCACCAGCGTGCCGCCGAAGCACACATTGATGAGCTGTGCGCCCCGACAGATGCCGAGTACGGGCTTGCCAGCTTCGATGAAGGCGCGCAGCAAGGCCAGTTCGTACCGGTCGCGAATGGCGTCGCCAGCCCAGGCCGGGTCGGCCAACGTGCCGCCGTAGCTTTCGGGACAGATATCGATACCGCCCTGCAGCACCAGGCCATCGAGCAGGTCCACGATGTCGGAGACCGGCGCGCGGTTCACAGACAGCGGACTTTCTTCGTCGATGAAGGGCACCATAAGCGCGATCGCCCGGTGCGCCATGATCCAGTGCGCCATCGAGCTCTCCAGAAACTGCAGCCGCTTTTGCGGCAGACCCAGACCCGGGGGTGGGTCGTGCAACAGGCGTGCGCTGATGCCGATGCGCAGCGTCATGCACCGCTCCCGGGCGGGCGAGGCCCATGCACCTTCTCGGTGGAAATGCGAACCGGCTGGCCAAAGCGATCTGTCAGCGGTTTGAAACTGTCGGGCCGCTTTCGGCGTTTGGGCTCGGCCTGGTAATGCTCGGCCACAAAACCGCGCAGCCAGTCCACCACGGGAGCCGGCGCGGCTACCTGATCGACCCGCTCCTGGGCATCGAGCCAGCGGCCTGCATCGTGGTAGCTCAGCGTGACGACCTGGGGTACGGCCACCGGCTCACCATCGATCAGGCGGGCTTCGTCGAGGCGCCAGAAGACCCAGAAACACGGCTTGGGGCTGGAGAGATTGAGGAAGTAGCCTTCGGCGTCATCGCGAAACAGCGTGACGCGCCGCCCGGGGTACAGCCAGTACGACGCACCGGCCACCGCCGCAGTGCCTTCCAGCGGCGACACCTCACGCGTCTCGGCAGGTGGCGCCTCGGCGTCGGCGCCCGACCAAGCGGGCTCGCCGGTCAGCAGCACATCGCTCAGCACCCAGCGCCAGGGTTGCCAGCGCGCCATCGGACCGACCACGGGCTCACGCCGCATGACCACATCGACGTCCAGTACGGGTCGTCCGGATCGCAACGTAGAAGGGGAGGGATCAATATCCATGTAAACACTCACTGTACGCCAAGCACTCACGGCGCAAAGTCCGTATCAGCCCTAAGCCAGCACAGCGCGTGAGGTGATGCCGGCTACCTGAGACCTGAGACGATCTCTAAGCCCTCAGGTGTCCTTGGACACCTTGATGCTGGGGAACTTGCTGGAGAAGTCCTTGGACTTGGCTGCGATCTTGATCGCGAGCTGGCGCGCCACTGTCTTGTAGATGCCGGCGATTTCGCCATCGGGATCGGCCACCACGCTGGGCATGCCGCTGTCGGCCTGGACACGGATGCTCATGTTCAGCGGCAGGGCGCCCAGGTAGTCCATGCCGTACTCGGCAGCCATGTTCTTGCCGCCATCGGCGCCGAAGATGTGCTCGGTGTGGCCACACTTCTCGCACACGTGCACCGCCATGTTTTCGACGATGCCCAGGATGGGCACGCCCACCTTCTCGAACATCTTGATGCCCTTGCGCGCGTCGAGCAGGGCGATGTCCTGCGGCGTGGTCACGATCACCGCGCCGGTCAGCGGCACGCGCTGCGACAGGGTGAGCTGGATGTCGCCAGTGCCGGGGGGCATATCGACAATCAGGTAGTCGAGGTCTTTCCAGTTGGTCTGGCGCAGCAGCTGCTCCAGTGCCTGGGTGGCCATGGGGCCGCGCCAGATCATGGCTTCGTCGCGGTCGATCAGGAAGCCGATCGAGATCACCTGCACCCCGTAGTTCTCCAGCGGCTCCATGCTCTGGCCGTCGCTGCTTTCGGGCCGGCCCTCCAAGCCCATCATCATGGGCTGACTGGGGCCATATATGTCGGCGTCCAGGATGCCGACCTTGGCGCCTTCGGCGGCCAGCGCCAGCGCGAGGTTGACGGCGGTGGTGCTCTTTCCCACGCCGCCCTTGCCCGAGGCCACGGCGACGATGTTTTTCACCTGCGGCAGCAACTGCACGCCGCGCTGCACCGCATGCGCGGCGATCTTCACCACCAGGTTGGTCGAGACGTTGTCCACGCCCGGCACCGCCTTGGCAGCTGAGATCAGGGCCCGGCGCAGCGCCGGGATCTGGCTCTTGGCGGGGTAGCCCAGCTCGACGTCGAAAGCCACATCGCCCTCGGTGATTTGCAGGTTCTTGACCGCCTTAGTGCTCACGAAGTCGCGGCCGGTGTTGGGGTCGGTTACGGCCTGCAGGGCGTTCAGCAGCGCTTGTTGGTCTACGGCCATAGGGGCTTGTCTCCTGTGCGGAAAATCGGGATCGGTGGCGGGGTGCCGCGGTAGGGCAACCGAGAAGTCTACCCGCCCGCCCGCCGCCTCGCATAAACCCGGCCGGCATGTGGGCATGGGGGCCGCCACGGGGCCGTCCGCGCTCCGGTCAAGGGGCGGTGCGCTGGCCCGCGCCCTAAAATGAACGGTTCCCCCGCACGAGAGCCACCCCCATGAGTCAGCCGCGACGCCTGTTCGTCACCACCGCCCTGCCCTACGCCAACGGCCATTTCCACATCGGCCACATCATGGAATACATCCAGGCTGACATCTGGGTGCGGTTCCAGCGCATGCAGGGGCACCAGGTGCACTTCGTCTGCGCAGACGACGCCCATGGCGCGCCGATCATGATCGCAGCCGACAAGGCGGGCAAGACGCCGCAGCAATTCGTGGCCGACATCGCGGCCGGGCGCAAGCCCTACCTGGACGGTTTTCACATTGCCTTCGACAACTGGCACAGCACCGACGCGCCCGAGAACCACGACCTGGCGCAAGACATCTACCGCGCGCTCAAGGCCAACGACCTGATCGAGACCCGCAGTATCGAACAGTTTTTCGACCCCGAGAAGAACATGTTCCTGCCCGACCGCTTCATCAAGGGGGAGTGCCCGAACTGCCACGCCAAGGACCAGTACGGCGACAACTGCGAGGTCTGCGGCAAGGTCTACAGCCCCACCGATCTGATCAACCCCTACTCGGCCCTCTCGGGCGCCAAGCCGATCCTGCGGACTTCGGAGCACTTTTTCTTCAAGCTGTCCGACCCGCGCTGCCTGGCCTTCCTGGACCAGTGGACGCAAAGCGGCGCGGTGCAGCCCGAGGTACTCAACAAGATTGCGGAGTGGATCGAGCCGGGCCCGGACGGCAAGCCCAAGATGGGCGACTGGGACATCAGCCGCGACGCGCCTTACTTCGGCATCGAGATCCCTGACGCGCCGGGGAAGTATTTCTATGTGTGGCTGGACGCGCCCATTGGCTATCTGGCTTCGCTGAAAAACTATTTCGACAAGGGCGGCGCCAAGGCAGCCTGTGGCGAAACGCGGTCCTACGAGGAATTCATGGCCGATCCGGCCACCGAGCAGTACCACTTCATCGGCAAGGACATCATCACCTTCCACACCCTGTTCTGGCCTGCCACGCTGCACTTCAGCGGGCGCAAGGTGCCCAACGCCGTGTTCGTACACGGCTTTCTCACCATCAACAACGGCGAGAAGATGAGCAAGAGCCGGGGCACCGGGCTGGACCCGCTGAAGTACCTGAGCCTGGGCATGAACCCCGAGTGGCTGCGCTACTACCTCGCGGCCAAGCTCACGGCGAAGAACGAAGACGTGGATTTCAACGCCGAAGACTTCATGTTGCGCGTCAACGCCGATCTGGTGGGCAAGTACATCAACATCGCTTCGCGCGCAGCGGGCTTCATCGCCAAGCGGTTTGGTGGCCAGCTCGGCGCCGTTTCGGCCGACGGTGATGCCTTGCTCGACCATCTGCAAAGCGCCGCGCCGCAGATCGCCGAGCTGTACGCCGAGCGCGAATACGCCAAGGCGCTGCGCGAGGTGATGGCCCTGGCCGACCGGGTGAACGCCTACGTGGACCAAAACAAGCCCTGGGAGCTTGCCAAGCAGGCCGGCATGGACGGCCGGCTGCAAGACGTGTGCAGTGCCTGCATTGAAGCGTTCCGCCTGCTCTCGCTCTACCTGAAGCCGGTGCTACCAGCGCTGGCCTCACAGGTTGAGGCCTTCTTGAAGGTGGAGCCGCTGAGCTTCGCCGACGCGGGTCGCTTACTGGGCGCGGGGCACAGCATTGGCGCATATCAGCACCTCATACAGCGCGTCGACGTGAAGCAGCTCGACGCACTGTTCGAGCCTCCACCGGCAGCCGACGAGCCCAAGGCCTTGCCCGGTGGCGAAGCCATCGCCGAGACCATCAGCATCGACGACTTCGCCAAGATCGACCTACGCATCGCGCAGATCGTCAACTGCGAAGCAGTCGAGGGTTCGACCAAGTTGCTGCGCCTCACGCTGGACGTGGGTGAAGGCCAGACGCGCAATGTGTTCAGTGGCATCGCCAGCGCCTACCAGCCGCAAGATCTGGTCGGCAAGCTCACGGTGATGGTGGCCAACCTCGCGCCGCGCAAGATGAAGTTTGGACTGAGCGAAGGCATGGTGCTCGCCGCCAGCCATGGCGACGAGAAGGCCGAGCCTGGCATCTACATCCTCAACCCCTGGCCAGGCGCCCAACCGGGCATGCGGGTGCGCTGAGGCCTGCGCGCCCGATGTTCGCACCCATCCGTGGCTTCACTGGCCTCCGGCGCACGCCTCAGACCGACCTGAAGCTCGGCTCGGTGCTCGCCTTCGTGGCTGGTGCGATCAACGCGGGGGGGTTCCTGGCGGTGGGGCAGTACACCTCGCACATGACCGGCATCGTGTCGACCGTGGCAGACCACCTGGTGCTCGGTCAGTTTGTGCTGGCTTTTTCCGGTCTGGTGGCGCTGCTGGCATTTTTGCTGGGCGCCATGTGCACCGCCTGGCTGGTGAACTGGGGCATGCGACTGCAGCTGCTCAGCGCCTACGGCCTGCCACTCGTGGTGGAAGCGGCGCTGCTGCTGGTGTTTGGCCTGTTCGGTGCCGCGATCGGCCTGGTGCACGCGGTGTTCCTGCCGCTGACCGTGCTGCTGTTGTGCTTCATCATGGGCCTGCAAAACGCGGTCATCACCAAAATTTCGCATGCACGCATCCGCACCACGCACGTCACCGGTCTGGTCACCGATCTGGGCATCGAGCTGGGAAAACTGCTGTATGTGAACCGCAACGCTGGCATGCAGCCGGTGCGCGCAAACCGGCAACGCCTGAGGGTCCACCTGCAGCTCATCGGCTGCTTTCTTGGTGGCGGCGTGATGGGTGCGCTGGGCTTCAAGTACCTGGGCTACCTGAGCACCGTGCCGCTGGCGGCCCTGTTGCTACTGCTGGTGCTGCGCCCCCTGCTGGACGACTGGCAGCGCCTGCGGCGAGCCTGAATCACTCAGTTGGGCTGCAGGTCAGGGTCGATCACCGACCCGGTCGACAGCACCTTGAAGTCGCGGTCGAACACCACCGTGAAGATTCTGGAGTCGCTGGTGTTCGGACCATCGAGGTAGCGCCAGTCGTAATGCGTTTCGCGCTTGAGCTCATACGGCGTGATCTTCATCGGCTTGCCCAGCATCTGGCGCACCGCCTCCATCGGCATACCGACCTCGATGCGCGCGAAGTTCTCGGGCCTGAGCACCTGGCGCAACGCCGCCATCTTGCCGTCGGCACCGATGGTGATCATGTAGTTGACGTGGCCAGCGGGCTGGCGGTTGTACTCATAGATCTGCGCGCCGTCCGGTCCGTCCCATATCGCCTCGGGTGTGCCGAATCTCTCACGCACATCGGCCTCGGTGGACACACCCTCCTCCAACTCGCTGATGGCCTGCGGATCGCAGGCCGCCAGCGTGAAGGCGGCCAGCAGAGCCATGGCCCATCGAAGAAGGGCGGGTGGGCACGGGGAATTGAGAGCGGTCATGGCGTTGGAGGATGGACCCGGGAAACTCAGTGTAAACCCCGACTCCGCGAGTACCGGCGCGTCAGCCAACGCGAGCGTTGCCATCGGTAACATCGCAGCACCATGCTCCAGCTACCTGCCCTGGCCTCCTTCCGCCCACGCCTGATGCACGACCTGAAAGGGTACGACCGTGATCGGCTGTTCAAGGATGTGGGTGCCGGCGCCACCGTGGGTATCGTGGCGCTGCCGCTGGCCATGGCGTTTGCGATTGCCAGCGGACTCAAGCCCGAAGCCGGCCTGTGGACGGCGATCATCGCCGGCTTCATCATCTCGGCACTGGGCGGCACCTCGGTGCAGATCGGCGGCCCGGCTGGCGCCTTCATCGTCATCGTCTACGGCATCGTCGAGCGCTACGGCGTGGCCAACCTGCTGATCTCCACCGCCAGCGCCGGGGTGCTGCTGTTCCTGCTCGGCCTGTTCCGCCTGGGCACGCTGGTGCGTTATGTGCCAGTGAGTGTGGTGATCGGCTTCACCAACGGCATCGCGGTGCTGATCGCGCTGTCGCAGGTACGCGACCTGCTGGGACTGGAGATCGCCAAGATGCCAGCCGATTTCTTCGCGCAGATTGGCACCCTCGCCGGCCACCTCCAGAGCTTCAATCCCTATGCCTTGGGGCTCGGGGTGGTGTGCATCGTGGGCCTGTTCGCCTGGCCCCGCCTGTGGGCGGTGGACTCCCAGTTTCGCCGACAGCTGGACCAGATCCAGACTGTGAGTGCGCTCAGAGCCACCTCTCGGCTACCCGCCCCCGTGGTGGCGCTGATCACGCTGTCGCTGCTGGCCTGGAGCCTGCAGATGCCGGTGGAAACCATCGGCACCCGCTTCGGTGGCATTCCGCAGAACCTGCCAGCGTTCGCGCTGCCCGAATTCTCCTGGGAAACGGCCAAGCTGCTGGTCACGCCCACCCTCACCATCGCCCTGCTCGGCGCCATCGAATCCCTGCTCTGCGCGCGGGTGGCCGACCAGCTCAGCGACACGCCCAAGCACGACCCCAACCAGGAACTGATGGCCCAGGGCATTGCCAATGCGGTGGTGCCCTTTTTTGGTGGCATGCCTGCTACCGGCACCATCGCCCGCACCGTGACCAACATCCGCGCCGGTGCCACCTCGCCCGTGGCCGGCATGGTGCACGCGGCTTCCCTGGCAGTGGTGGTGCTGCTGGCCGCGCCGCTGGCCCAGCACATCCCGCTGGCGGTGCTCGCGGGGGTGCTCATGTTCGTGGCCTGGAACATGGGAGAGTGGCGCGAGTTCAACCGCATGAGGCAGTTCAGCAACCACTACCGGCTGATGATGGTCGCGACCTTTCTGGTCACCATCGTGTTCGACCTCACGGTGGCAGTGGAACTCGGGCTGGTGATGGCGGTGGTGTTGTTCGTTCGGCGCCAGAGTGAAATCTTCCGCGCCGACGTCGTCGCCGAGGCCGATCAACAGATCACCTTCCAGCTCTATGGCTCGCTGTTCTTCGGTGCAGTGGCCAAGATCGACCCCATCGTGTCGCAGGTCGAGCAGGCGAGCGGGCCGGTGAACGTGGTGCTCGACGCCACCCGCCTGATTTCGCTAGATACCAGTGGCCTCGACGCGCTGGAGAGTCTTCACAAAGCGATCACGAAACGCGGGGGTCGCCTCGAATTTGTGGGCCTGAACGAGCAGCCGCGCTCGCTAATGGAGCGTTCCGGTTTTGCCGAGCGCCTGCGCGAACCCGCCTGATCGAGCTACCTCATGCCCCACAGCCCTGCGCCACTGAACAGCCCGATCAACGAACGCATCGACTGGCTGTTTGACCTCGCTCGGCGCCACGCCCTGGAGTACGCCAGCCCCGAGGCCTGGCTGGCTCGCCAGCACCACCTGGCCCGCCACCCCACCGCCATCCTGGTGATGAAGTGCATGGATGGCCGCATCAACATCCCGATCGCGACCCAGACGCCCAAGGGCATCATCCAGCCTTTTCGCAACCTGGGCGGCATTTTCAACCTGGGCTGGCCGCACCTGGGCGAGACATTGACCGCCGCCATGGAGAAGATCGTGCGCAGCGGGCGCCAGGCGCTGGTGATGACCACCTACCACTACTCCCGCGGCGACGAGCGGCGTGGCTGCGCCGGCTTCCACTTCCGCACCGATGATGCACGGGCCCACACCTTCGAAATCCGGCGCGAAATCGCCACCGTGTTCGGCGCCGGCCACGGCACGGTGTATCCGCTGGTGTGCGGCTTCGAGACCGACGAAGAAGCCCTGGTCGTGCACGGCCAGCAGGGCCGCAGCCTGAACATGGCCGACCTGAGCGAAGCCGATGTGGCCGGCCTGCCGGCGCGGCTGCTGGACCTGCTGCCCGACATGCCGACCCAGATCCGCGCCGACCTGCTGCCGCTGCTGCTGGGCAACCTGCGCCACATCGCCGCCCTGCGACAGACCGAGCGCGCGCTGGACATCGAGCACCGCGAATGGATGCTGTGCGTGGGCCGCGGGTTCGACTGGCTGCACCTGCCCAACCTGGCGCTGATCATCGGCCCCTACAGCCCGGACCTGGCCGACCCCATCCGCCAGGCGGCGCGCATCATCCGCTCCAACATGCAGGCCGGGCGCATTCCCGACGACGGTTTCCTGCTTCTGTCATCGGTGCCATATGAAGACATTGGCGTGGACCGGGCCAGGGCCACGCTGAAATCCAACTTCCTGGCCGATTTTGCCGCCGAGGTGCTGCAGCGAGAGTTTGCCGACCTGGCGCCGCTGATGCAGGTGCGCAAGACGGTGCTCAACTGGCACAGCCGCACTGTGGAGCCACTGGCCCCGCCGGCTTGAGGCGCGTCCAGACGATTCCTGGAGGTGGGGCCAAGGCGCCGGGGACCCCAGGCGCGCGCTTCACCCACCCGCCTCGCTAAAATGGGGGTCTTTCCCCCAGCCGATTGCACCATGTCCATCTTCGCCCGCCCCCACTACACCTCCGACGCGACCGACTTCATCGCGAAGCTCAAGGCCGACAAGCCCACGCTGGAGCAGGAGCAGCGCCAGGGCCGCGCCCTGCTGTGGGACAAGCAGATCGACCGCAACTTCCAGGCTGGCGCCCAGTCGGCCCAAGTGGCCCAGAAGCCCTACGTCTACCAGACCGGCACCCAGCCGAGCTGATCACCCTCCACGGGTGTGCAGGCGATCTGAACCATGAGCAACGACGCCACCACGCTGGAGCAGGCGCCCGACGGCCTCGATGCGATGCTGCCCGGGGTGGTCGATCAGGTGGCGCTGGCGCGGCTATACGGGGAGCCGCTGTTCGCGATGCCGCGCGACCTGTACATCCCCCCCGATGCTCTGCAGGTGTTTCTGGAAGCCTTCGAAGGCCCGCTGGACCTGCTGCTCTACCTGATCCGCAAGCAGAACTTCAACATCCTCGACATCCCGATGGCGGCGGTGACGCGGCAGTACCTGAGCTATGTCGACGAGATCCGCGCCAGCAACCTGGAACTGGCCGCCGAGTACCTGCTCATGGCCGCGATGCTGATCGAGATCAAATCGCGCATGCTGCTGCCGCCCAAGAAAACGGCCGAAGGCGAAGAAGCCGAAGACCCGCGCGCCGAGCTGGTGCGCCGCCTGCTGGAATACGAGCAGATGAAGCTAGCAGCCCACCGTCTGGGCGACCTGCCGCAGTACGGCCGCGATTTCCTGCGCGCTCAGGTCTATGTGGAGCAGGCGCTGGCACCCCGCTTTCCAGACGTCCACGCGGTGGACCTGCAAAGCGCCTGGCGCGACATCCTCAAGCGGGCCAAGCTGGTGCAGCACCACAAGATCAGCCGAGAACAGTTGTCGGTGCGTGAACACATGAGCATCGTGCTGCGCAAGCTGCAGGGTCGCCGCTTCGTGGAGTTCGGCGAGCTGTTCGACCCGTCGCGGGGCTCGCAGGTGCTGGTGGTGACCTTCATCGCCATGCTGGAGCTGGCGAAAGAAACGCTGATCGAGCTGACCCAGGCCGAGGCATTTGCGCCGATCTACGTGCGCCTGGCCTACACCCCCAACTGAAGCCCTGCGCTGGCAGACACCCCGCGGATGTGATGTCATGCGGGTAAGCCGCTTCACCACTTTCTTGCCGACATGACCGCCATCCATTCGTTCGACGTCCTCATCATTGGCAGCGGCCTGGCCGGACTCACCGCGGCCCTCAAGCTCGCGCCCACCCACCGCGTGGCGGTGGTCACCAAACGCGGTATCTCCGACGGATCGAGCAACTGGGCGCAGGGCGGCATTGCAGCCGTGCTGGCCGAAGGCGACAGCTATGCCTCGCATGTGGATGACACGCTGGTGGCCGGCGCTGGCCTGTGTGACCTCGAAGCCACCCGGTTCACGGTGGAAAACGCCCCGGCAGCCATCGCCTGGCTGCAGGAGCTGGGCGTACCTTTCTCTCAGGAAAACGGCGCGCTGCACCTCACACGCGAAGGCGGCCACAGCCACCGCCGCATCGTGCACGCCACCGACGCCACGGGCGCTGCGGTGCAAAAGACTTTGAGCGAGCGCGCCCGGGCCACGCCCAACATCCACTTTTTCGAAAACCACATGCTGGTGGACCTGATCACCGATGCCAAGCTCTCTGGCCAGCAGACCGCCCACGGTGCCGGACACTGCCACGGCGCCTACGTCCTCGATGTGGACCAGGACGTGATCGAGACCTTCCAGGCGCCACACACCATCCTCGCCACGGGCGGCGCAGGCAAGGTATACCTCTACACCACCAACCCCGACACCGCCACCGGCGACGGCATTGCCGCCGCCTGGCGCGCTGGCTGCCGGGTGGGCAACATGGAGTTCATCCAGTTCCATCCCACCTGCCTGTATCACCCGCACGCCAAGAGCTTTCTCATCACCGAAGCGGTGCGCGGCGAAGGTGGACAATTGAAACTGCCGGCTCGGCTGGACAGTCACCGCTTCATGCCCGACCACGATGCGCGCGCCGAGCTGGCACCGCGCGACGTGGTGGCCCGCGCCATTGACTTCGAAATGAAGAAACACGGTCTGGACTGCGTGTACCTCGACATCTCGCACCAGCCGGCCGAGTTCATTCAAGAGCACTTCCCCAACATCCTGGCGCGCTGCGCCGAACTCGGCATCGACATCACGAAAGAGCCGATCCCGGTGGTACCCGCCGCCCACTACACCTGCGGCGGCGTGGTGACCGATCTGGCCGGCCGCACCGATCTGGCAGGCCTGTACGCCGTGGGTGAGACCACCTGCACCGGCCTGCACGGCGCCAACCGGCTCGCCAGCAACTCGCTGGTGGAATGCATGGTATTTGCGCAGGCCGCTGTGAAGGCGATTGCCGAAGCACCGGTGGACACGGCGCCCGCGCTGCCGCTGTGGGACGACAGCCGCGTGACCGACGCCGACGAGATGGTGGTGATATCGCACAACTGGGACGAGCTACGCCGCTTTATGTGGGACTACGTGGGTATCGTGCGCACCGACAAGCGCCTGGAACGCGCAGCCCACCGCATCACGCTGCTGCAGCGGGAGATCCAGGAGTTCTACGCCCAGTTCCACGTGACACGCGACCTGCTGGAGCTCCGCAATCTGGTGCAGGTGGCCGATCTGATCGTGATGTCGGCCATGATGCGCCACGAGAGCCGGGGCCTGCATTTCAGCCGCGATCATCCCGGCCTGCTGCCCGAAGCCAAACCGACCATTCTGGTTCCCCCAGCGCGCTGAATACGCGCCGGGCCAGCGTTCACACCGCGACCGGTTGACCTTTGGCGAACCGCCATGCCATGCTGAGGGCATCACGACTCAGGAGTGCAGCATGCGCATTGGCGTACCCCGGGAAATCAAGAGCCATGAATACCGCGTCGGTCTGACACCGGCCAGTGTGCAAGAGCTGGTGGCGCACGGCCACGAAGTGCTGGTGCAGTCCGGCGCTGGCGAGGGCGCCGCTCAGGACGATGCGGCCTACCAGGCAGTCGGCGCCACGCTGCTGCCCGATGCCGCGGCGGTCTTTGCGCAGGCCGATCTGATCGTCAAGGTCAAGGAACCCCAGCCGCCGGAAATCACCCTGCTGCGCGCCGGCCAGGTGCTGTTCACCTTTCTGCATCTGGCGCCCGACGCGGCACTCACCGGCGGACTTCTGCGTGCCGGCGTGGTGGGCATCGCCTACGAAACCGTCACTGGCCCGGGTGGTAGCCTCCCGCTGCTGGCGCCTATGAGCGAGGTGGCGGGCCGTATGTCGGTTCAAGTGGGTGCACATCTGCTGGAGAAATCGCAGGGCGGCATGGGTCTGCTGCTCGGTGGCGTGCCCGGTGTGGCGCCGGCCCATGTGGTGGTATTGGGCGCCGGTACCGTCGGCGCCAGCGCTATCCGCATCGCGGTCGGCATGGGTGCCCGGGTCACGGTGCTTGACCGCAACCTCGACCGACTGCGTGCGCTCGACGCGCTGTACGGCAACCGCCTCGTCAC
Source organism: Hydrogenophaga sp. (assembly GCF_011390835.1). Taxonomy (GTDB): domain Bacteria; phylum Pseudomonadota; class Gammaproteobacteria; order Burkholderiales; family Burkholderiaceae_C; genus Hydrogenophaga. The sequence continues at coordinate 74,229 of NZ_JAABRQ010000001.1, forward strand.
GCTCTGCGCAACGAAATACCAGATCGAGTCGGCGGTGCTCAGCGCCGACCTGGTGATCGGCGCTGTGCTGGTGCCGGGTGCGTCAGCGCCGAGGCTGGTGCCGCGCGAACTGGTGTCGCGCATGAGGACTGCAGCGGCGGTGGTGGACGTGGCGATCGACCAGGGTGGCTGCTTCGAAACCTCGCGCCCAACGACACACGAACAGCCCACCTTTGTGGTCGACGGCGTTGTCCACTACGGCGTCACCAACATGCCCGGCAATGTGCCGCGAAGCTCAAGCTTCGCCCTGAACAACGCAACCCTTCCCTATGTGGTGTCGCTGGCGGACAAAGGATGGCAGCAGGCGATGCGCGACGACCCTGGCCTGCGCAATGGCCTGAATGTGGCGGCGGGCCAGGTGTGCCACGAAGCGGTCGCCCGGGCCCACGGCCTGCCGTTCGTGGCGGTCGACTCCGTATTGTGAGCACGCGGACCGAGCCGGTTCCCGGGCTCAGGCCGCGCCGATGTTAGGCACCAGGGCACCTGCGTCCTGCCCCCCGCGCTGCGCGGCGGTGAAGGCCAGCATGCGGTCGATGGGCAAGCGGGCGCGCTCGATCAGGGCCGCGTCAACCTCGATGCGGTTGAGGCCTTTTTCCAGTACCTGGGCCACGCCGGCCAGGCCGTTCATCGCCATCCAGGGACAGTGCGCGCAGCTCTTGCAGGTGGCGCTGTTGCCCGCGGTAGGGGCTTCGATGAACCGCTTGCCGGGGTTCTGCTGGCGCAGCATGTGCATCATGCCGTTGTCGGTGGCGACGATGAACTCGGGTGCGTCCATCTCGCGCGCGGCTTTCAGGATGGCCGAGGTGGAGCCCACCGCGTCGGCCAGCGCGATCACATCGGCCGGGCTCTCCGGGTGCACCAGCACCTTGGCCTGAGGGTGTTCTTTCTTCAGCGCCTCGAGCTCGAAGGCCTTGAACTCGTCGTGCACGATGCAGGAGCCAGTCCACATCAGCATGTCGGCGCCAGTTTCACGCTGGATGTAGCCACCCAGGTGCTTGTCGGGTGCCCACAGAATCTTGTGGCCCTTGTCTTTCAGCGTGCGCACGATGTCGAGAGCGCAGCTGCTCGTCACCAGCCAATCCGAGCGAGCCTTGACCGCCGCGCTGGTGTTAGCGTAAACCACCACGGTGCGGTCGGGGTTTGCATCGCAAAAGGCGCTGAACGCTTCGATGGGGCAGCCCAAGTCCAGCGAGCAGTTGGCGTCCAGATCGGGCATGAGCACCGTCTTCTCCGGGCTCAGGATTTTGGCCGTCTCGCCCATGAAGCGCACGCCTGAGACCACCAGCGTCTGCGCGGCGTGGTCTCGGCCAAAGCGCGCCATTTCCAGCGAGTCGCTGACGATGCCACCGGTCTCGATTGCCAGGTCCTGCAGGTCGGGGTGCACGTAGTAGTGCGACACCATCACCGCATTGCGTTCCTTGAGCAGTTGGCGGATGCGCTCCTTGAGCTCGGCGCGTTGTTTGGGCCCCGGCTCCACCGGCACACGCGCCCAGGCGTGTTTCGTGGGGCAGGCGGGCTGCTCGTATTCGACGTCAATGACGGCGCTGTCGGTGGTGGCGATGTTCATGCTCAGGGGCCTTTCAGCGGTCTATCAGAACGCGTCGAATCTCATCGAAAAGTCGATCGCCTTCACGTCTTTGGTGAGGGCACCAATTGAAATGCGGTCGACCCCGGTGTCTGCCAGGGCGCGTACCGTCTCCAGGCTCACTCCACCAGAAATCTCGAGCACGGCGCGACCGGCGTTGCGGCGCACCGCTTCCTGCAGCGTGTGGATGTCCATGTTGTCCAGCAGGACCATCGTCGCGCCGCTGGCCAGCGCTTCGTCGAGCTGTACCAGGGTCTCCACTTCAATTTCGACGAAGCGCGCCTGAGGCGCGGTTTCAGCGACGCGCCGCAGCACGGCAGGCACACCACCGGCCGCGGCAATATGGTTTTCCTTGATCAGCACCGCGTCATACAAGCCGATGCGGTGGTTCACCCCGCCGCCGGTCTTGACCGCGTGTTTCTGCGCCAGCCGCAGGCCAGGCAATGTCTTGCGCGTGTCCACGATCTGCGCTCGCGTGCCGGTCACTGCGGCCACGAAAGTGGCGGTCTTGGTGGCTACCGCCGACAGCAGCTGCAGAAAATTGAGCGCGGTGCGCTCGGCGGTCAGCAGCGCCTGGGCGTTGCCTTCGATTTCCAGCACCACCTGCTCGGCCTCGCAGCGCTGGCCCTCCAGCACGTGCCAGGTCAGCTTCGCCTGGGCATCGCAGGCCGCCAACGCGGCCTCGACCCAGGGCACGCCACAGATCACTGCAGACTCACGCGCCACGATGCGGGCTTTGGCGCGGCGGGTGGGAGCGACCAGCGCGGCGGTGAGGTCACCCGCGCCCACATCTTCCGCCAGTGCGCGCGCCACATCGGCCTGCGCCAGTTCAGCAAGATCGGCTGCGGAGAATTCCGAGAGGTGTTTCATGGAGAGCAAGCATAGCGCTATCGAATATAGTGCCCTGCATCAGAAGTCCATGCCCGAGGAGACGTGACATGAACCCAGCATCGCCCACCCCACCCACCGGCACGCCCTACGGCACCCTGCCCTCGGCCTCACCGCTGCCGCAGCGAAAACCCGTGAGCATGCCGCGGCTGCAGGAGATGCGCGAGCGCGGCGAAAAGATCACCATGCTCACCGCCTACGACGCCACGTTCGCGGCAGTGGCAGACGCCGCGGGCGTCGAGTGCATCCTGGTCGGCGATTCGCTGGGCATGGTGTGCCAGGGACTCTCCAGTACCGTGGGCGTCTCCTTGGATACCATGCGTTACCACACCGCCAGTGTGGCGCGGGGCCTGCAGCGCGTGCAAGGCACCGCGTGGCTCATCGGTGACCTGCCCTTTGGCAGTTACCACGAAAGCAAAGAACAAGCCCTGCGCAGTGCCAGCGAGCTCATGCAGGCGGGCGCCCACATGGTCAAGCTGGAAGGAGGTGGCTGGACCACCGAGACGGTGCGCTTCCTGGTCGAACGCGGCATCCCGGTCTGCGCCCACCTCGGCCTCACGCCACAGACAGTGCACGCACTGGGCGGCTACCGCGTCCAGGGACGCGGTGATGCCGCTGCACTTCAGCTGCGCCGCCAGGCGATCGAACTGCAGGACGCTGGCGCCTCCATGCTGGTGCTGGAGATGGTGCCTGCTGTGCTGTCGGCCGAGATCACCATCGAGCTCAAGACCTGCCACACCATCGGCATCGGCGCTGGTCGGGGCACGGCTGGCCAGGTGCTGGTGATGCACGACATGCTGGGCATCAATCTGGGCAAGAACCCCAAGTTTGTGCGCAACTTCATGGAAGGAGCCGCCAGCGTGCGCGAAGCCATGGCCGCCTATGTGGCCGCTGTGAAGGATGGCAGCTTTCCGGATGACGGCCTGCATGCCTGGTAGCGGGCCCTCCCCCCCGCCGCGCCCCTTGACAAGACACCTCTAGCCTATGCAACTCGTCCACACCATTGAAGACCTGCGCACAGCGCTGCGCCCCTTCAATTCCCCGGCCTTTGTACCGACCATGGGCAATCTGCACGACGGGCACCTGAACCTGGTGCGCAGCGCCAAGCCGCTGGGCGATGTGGTGGTGTCCAGCATCTTCGTGAACCGCTTACAGTTCGCGCCCAATGAGGACTTCGACTCCTACCCGCGCACCCTGAAGGCCGATTGCGAGCGGCTGGAGCAGGCCGGTTGCGACGTGGTGTTTGCGCCGCTGGAGAAGGAGCTGTACCCGGTGCCGCAGCAGTTCAAGGTTCACCCGCCCGGGGAACTGGCCGACATCCTGGAAGGTCACTTCCGACCAGGCTTTTTCATTGGCGTAAGCACGGTGGTGATGAAGCTTTTTCAGTGCGTGTTCTCCGAGGCCAAGGGCCCGCGCTACGCCCTGTTCGGCAAGAAGGACTACCAGCAGCAGATGGTGATCAAGCGCATGGTGCAGCAGTACGCCATGCCCATCACGGTGATCGCCGGTGAGACCCAGCGAGCATCCGATGGCCTGGCTCTGAGCTCGCGCAATGGCTACCTAAACGAGCGTGAGCGAGCCGAAGCCATTCAACTCTCGCTGGCGCTGCGCACGCTGGCCCGCGAGGCACTGGCCACTGCCGAGGCCATGCCCCAGCAACTGCCCGCCTTGGAATCCCGCGCCATGCATGCCCTGGCCGCGCGCGGCTGGCAGCCCGACTACCTGACGGTGCGTCGACGCTCCGATCTGCTGACACCCAGAACCCGCGACGCAACCACGCCGGGGTCGCTGGTGGTGCTGGGTGCGGCTCGCCTGGGCAGCACGCGGCTGATCGACAATTTCGAAGTGTAGAGAACGCCCCCGCCGCGCTGCGCGCGCGCCCCTCAACGGGGCAATGACTGTGGCATGGCAAAGCCAGTTCCTCGGCATTTCTGGTATGGGGCATTACACGCCGGAGAGCGGTGTGGCGACTACCTCAATCAGCTGTGTTCGTCTTTGGCGTCTCGCCCCATCAAGGCGGCCACAGCCTGTGCCGGCAACATCTGGCCTTCCAGGAGCGCCACCACGCCTTCGCTGATCGGCATATCCACACCAAGCGCCTTGGCGCGTTGCACGACGGTGCGGGCGCTGTAGACACCTTCGGCCACATGGCCGAGCGAATCCACTGCCTGCTGCAGGGTCATGCCGCTGGCCAGCAGCTGCCCCACCTTGCGGTTGCGGGACAGGTCGCCGGTGGCGGTGAGCACCAGATCGCCCAGGCCCGAGAGCCCCATGAAGGTTTCGGCCTTGGCGCCTAGCGCCAGGCCTAGGCGCGTCATTTCGGCCAGGCCACGGGTGACCAGGGCGGCTCGGGCATTGAGGCCCAGGTTCAGGCCATCGCACAGGCCGGTGGCGATGGCCAGCACGTTTTTCACCGCGCCGCCCACCTCCACGCCCACGATGTCATCGTTGGCGTACACGCGAAGCGACGGGCTGTGAAAAGCCGCCACCAGCGCTTCGCGCACGTGGGCATGTTCACTGGCCGCGACCAGCGCTGTGGGCTGAGCGAGGGCCACCTCTTGCGCAAAACTGGGGCCACTGAGCACGCCGGAAGACATCGCAGGCGCCACCTGGGCGCGAATTTCATGGCCCAGCAGACCTGGCACCTGCGCATCGAGAGACGCTTCAAAACCCTTGCACAGCCAGGCGACGGGCATGCGCAGGCCGCTCAAAGTGGTCAGCAGACCGCGCAAAGCGGCCATCGGCGCGGCGATGACCACCAGATCGGCGTCGGTCAGCCACGCAGCGCCTGCATGCAGCGGACCATGAACCAGCTGCAAAGGCTCAGGCAGTGCCACACCGGGCAGATAGCGGCCGTTCTCGCGCGCGGCCTGCATCTGGGCGATCTGCTGGGGGTCACGGGCCCACAAGGTGACCCGATGCCCACACTTGGCGGCGCTGATCGCCAGTGCGGTACCCCAGGCGCCAGCGCCCAGCATGGCGATGTTCATGACGCCTTTCGCCAGCAACCTGCGTGTTTACTGGGTGACGATGCGTGGCTTGTCGTCGTCGGCTTGCGCCTGCGCCTGCTGCTGCTCGTACATGGCCTGGAAATTGATCTCGGCCAGGTGTACCGGCGGGAAGCCGCCTCGCTGGATGATGTCGGCCACGTTGCCGCGCAGGTAAGGGTAGACGATCTGCGGGCACGCGATGCCCATGATCGGGCCCATCTGGTCTTCGGGCAGGTTGCGGATCTCGAAGATGCCGGCCTGTTTGGCTTCCACCAGGAACACCGTCTTGTCCTTGATCTTGGTCTGGACCGTGGCGGTCACGCATATCTCGTACACGCCTTCGGCCACGGGATTGGCTTCCACGCCCAACTGGATGTCAACCGAAGGCTGCTCCTGCTCAAGCAGGATGGCCGGCGAATTCGGCTGCTCCAGCGAAGCCTCCTTGAGGTAGATGCGCTGGATCTGGAAGGTGGGGTCTTGATCGGCCATGAAGTGCTTTCGTTGGATCGTGAAAAGAAACGCTTGCGGGCGCAGGCGCCGCAGAGCGAGCAATATGTCAAATTATCTCAGGCGGCCCTTGAAGGGCCTGCTGGCGCCAGCGCCAGTGCGTCGCCGCCGGCTGGGCTCAGGGCTGCAGCAATGGCGTGAGGCCGCCGCGGCCGTCCAGCGCGTGCAAATCGTCGCACCCGCCAATGTGGGCGTCGTCGATGAAAATCTGCGGCACGCTGGTGCGACCGGTAATCTGGGTCATTTTGGCCCGCAGAGCCGGCTCGCCGTCCACCACGATCTCTTCGAGGTTGGTGACGCCGCGTTGCAGCAGCAGCGCCTTGGCGCGGCTGCAGAAAGGGCAGTAATTGCTCGTGTACATCTTCACAGCGGCCATGGGTATCGTCTCCAGTTCGTTTCAGGCTTTGTCGACCGGCAGGCTGGCCGAGCGCCAGGCTCCCATGCCGCCCGAGAGCGATCGCACGTTCTCGTATCCAAGCTTCTTGGCCACAGCGAGCGCCCGCTTGGAGCGCATGCCCGAGGCACACACCAGCACCACGGGGGTCGCCTTGTTCTTCACCACACCGGTCAGCTTGGCTTCGAGCTGCTCCAGGGGCACGTTTTTCGCGCCCACCACGTGGCCAGCGGCGAATTCGTCAGCGCCGCAGACATCCACGACAACCGCCTTGTCGCGGTTCATCAGCTGCACCACTTCATTGGGGTTGAGGCTGTCGGCACCACCGCCGGAAGACAGCACGGGCCATAGCAGCATGCCGCCAGAGGTCAGCGCCACGGACAGCAGCACCCAGTTTTCAATCACAAAGCTCACGGAGACACCTTTTTTGAGTCAAGCCCGTGATTTTAGAATGTATGGCTGACCTGCGCTGAATACCGGTCCCCTCAGCACGGTGCAAGCCTCTTTCTCGCCTCTTTGTCTCACCCCAGCCCCAACCCCTCTGCCATGCACAAACTTGTCCTGATTCGCCACGGCGAGTCCACCTGGAACCTGGAAAACCGATTCACCGGCTGGACCGATGTTGACCTGACCCCCACCGGCGTCTCGCAGGCCATCTCGGCCGGCAAGCTGCTGCGCGACGAGGGCTGGGACTTCGATATCACCTACACCAGCGTACTCAAGCGCGCCATCCACACGCTGTGGCACACGCTGGACCAGATGGACCGCACCTGGCTGCCAGTGGTCAAGACCTGGCGGCTGAATGAGCGTCACTACGGTGCCCTGCAGGGCCTGAACAAAGGCGACATGGCCAAGCAGTACGGCGACGAGCAGGTGCTGGTCTGGCGACGCAGCTACGACACGCCTCCGCCAGCGCTGGAAGCCAGCGACCCGCGCAGCGAACGCAGCGATCGGCGCTATGCCGGGCTGCCACTCGACGCGGTGCCGCTCACCGAATGCCTCAAGGACACGGTGGCGCGCGTCATGCCGTTTTGGAACGAGGCCCTGGCGCCGGCCATCCACAGCGGCCAGCGCGTGCTGGTGTCGGCCCACGGCAATTCGATCCGGGCCATGGTCAAGTACCTGGACAACATCTCAGAGCAGGACATCGTGGGCTTGAACATCCCGAATGGCATTCCGCTGGTGTACGAGCTCGATGCCGATCTGAAGCCGCTGAAACGCTACTACCTGGGCGATGCCGAGGCAGCCGCCAAGGCAGCGGCAGCGGTCGCCGCACAAGGCAAGAGCTGATTGGTAGCCGGTGGCCGCTGTATCCACTGTGTGAGCCGCTAGGGTACTTGCGGAACCGAATGCCGTCGCGATGCTCCAAGGTGTATATTGACTCGCCAGCGGGGCGTTTGAGTCCTGCTGGCTTTTTTGTTGGGGTATCGCGATGGGTAAAGAAGTGGGTCGTAAATTGAAGATTGCGGGCTGGTTGGCCGTGGGTGCCGTGGCCGGTGCCTTGACCACAGTGCAGTTCCAGGCCGTGGCGCGCGGCACTCTGGCCCCGTTGCCGCTGGAAGAGCTGCAACAACTCGCAGCCGTCTTCGGCATGGTCAAGACCGACTATGTGGAGCCGGTAGACGAGAAAAAACTCATTTCCGAGGCCATTTCGGGCATGGTCGCCAGCCTCGACCCGCATTCCCAGTACTTCGATAAGAAAGATTTCAAAGCCTTTCGTGAGGGCACCAGCGGCCGCTTTGTGGGTGTGGGCATCGAAATCAGCATGGAAGACGGCCTGGTGAAGGTGGTGTCCCCGATTGAAGATTCGCCAGCGTTCCGGGCTGGCCTGAAGTCGGGCGACCTGATCACCAAGATCGACGACACCATGGTCAAGGGCCTGACCATCAACGACGCGGTCAAGCTCATGCGCGGCGAGCCACGCACCAAGGTGCTGCTCACCATTTTCCGCAAGGACGAAAACCGCAGCTTCCCGGTGACCATCACCCGTGAGGAGATCAAGACCCAGAGCGTGAAGTCTCGGGTGGTTGAGCCGGGCTATGCATGGGTGCGCGTGTCGCAGTTCCAGGAACGCACCATCGAAGATTTTTCGCGCAAGGTCGAAGAAATCTACAAAACCAACCCCAACCTCAAAGGCATGGTGCTGGACCTGCGCAACGATCCGGGCGGCCTGCTGGACGCTGCGGTGGCGCTCTCCGCTGCTTTCCTGCCAGAGGGCACCACGGTGGTCTCCACCAACGGCCAGCTGGAAGACAGCAAGTTCGTCTACAAGGCCATTCCGCAGCACTACCTGCGCCGCGGCGGCAGCGACCCTATCAAGCGCCTGACTGACGCCACCAACGGCGCCCTGCGCAAAGTCCCGCTGGTGGTACTGGTCAACGAAGGCTCGGCCTCGGCCAGCGAGATCGTGGCCGGCGCCCTGCAGGACCACAAGCGCGCCACCATCATGGGTAGCCAGACCTTTGGCAAGGGCTCGGTACAGACGGTGCGCCCGCTGGGACCCGACACCGGCCTGAAGCTCACCACGGCGCGTTACTACACGCCTTCGGGCAACTCGATCCAGGCCAAGGGCATCGTGCCCGAGGTGATGGTCGACGAAACGCTGGAGGGCAACGTATTTGCCGCGCTGCGCACCCGTGAAGCTGACCTGCAAAAGCACCTCGAAGGTACGGACGAGGCCAAACGCAACGGCGTGCCCATGACCGACGCGCAGCGCGCCGCCGAGCAGCAACGCGACTTGGACCGCGAAGAGGCCCGCAAGCGGCTGGAAGAAGAAGCTCGCAAGAACCCGGGCCAACGGTTGGTCCCCGAGTTCGGCAGCGAAAAAGACTTCCAGCTCCAGCAGGCGCTGAACCACCTCAAAGGCAAGCCTGTGCTGGTGAGCAAGACCCTGACCGCGCGCACCGAAGAAAAGAAAGAACAGTGACCCTCGCCTGGCCCAGCGCCAGGCCTCTGCTGTGAACGACGCCCAGCTGCTGCGCTATTCGCGCCACATTCTGCTCAACGAGCTCGGCATCGAAGGCCAGGAAAGGTTGCTCGCCGCACATGCGCTGGTGATCGGCGCGGGCGGGCTGGGTTCACCGGTCTGCCTCTACCTGGGTAGCGCGGGCGTCGGCCGTATCACGGTGGTGGACCACGACGTGGTCGACGAGACCAACCTGCAGCGCCAGATCGCCCACACGCTGGCCCGAGTCGGCACGCCCAAGGCCGAATCGGTAGCGGAGGCGATCGCCGCCATCAACCCCGACCCGCAGGTCACGCCCATCGTGATCCGCGCCGATGCCGCCCTGCTCGACACCCTGGTGGCCCAGGCTGACGTGGTGCTCGACTGCACCGACAACTTCACCACCCGACACGAGATCAACCGTGCCTGCGTCGCGCACAGCAAACCCCTGGTGTCTGGCGCGGCGATCCGCATGGACGGCCAGCTCAGCGTGTTCGATCTGCGCACCCCCGGCAATCCCTGCTACGCCTGCGTGTTCCCGGAAGACTCGGGCGTGGAGGAAACCCGCTGCGCCACGATGGGTGTGTTCGCGCCGCTGGTTGGCATCGTGGGCACCATGCAGGCGGCCGAGGCGCTCAAGCTGCTCAGTGGCATTGGCTCACGTCTCACCGGACAGTTGCTGATGATCGATGGCCGCGACATGGCTTTCAACGCGATCCAGCTACCAGTCAACCCGCAGTGCCCGGTTTGCGGACACGTCCACCCGCCGACCCAGGCGCCTGGCTAAGGGAACACGCAGGGGCCGCGGCGCTGCCGGAACCTGCGCGGCAGCTCGGCCTGGGGGTCGGCGAACAGCCCAAGACCAGCCACACGGGCCCGCGCTTCCTCGCGCTGATAGGGGCCCACGCTTTTGCGCCAGCGGTACGACCAGGCATGACCAATGCCGACCAGCCAGCCACCGACGTCTTCGCCCTGGTGCTGAAGCCGCGCCAGACCGCGGCCACAGTCGTCGATGGCGCGCTCGCTCACCCGGACCACCTGCCGCAACACGCGCTGCGCCAGCGCATCGCGCGCCGCTTCGCCACCCGTCTGGCAGATCTCGGGCGCATCCAACCCGTCCAACCTCAGCTTGCGGTAGCGCCCCTCGGGCAGCGGCTGTACCCACACCGTGTCGCCGTCGAACACGCGGGTGACCCGGGCTTCGTAGGCCCGCTCGGCCGCCAGCAATGGCATCGCTAGCGCGACGAGCATCCCCGCGGCGATCAGCCGCCGGACCGTGCTTGCGCGGCTCAAGGAAACGTCCAGTCGGTCGGTTCGAGCAGGTCGAACGCGGGATGCAGGGTGACCTCGCCCATCGGAACGATGGGGGCGAACGGCCGCACCAGAAAGCAGCCTGCCGGCGCACCGTGCAGGGTGAGCGCGGGCGTCGAGCGAAAACCGAACCGACCGTAATAAGCGGGCTCACCCAGGACCACGCAGCCCGCCGCCCCCAGCTGCCGCATGGCGCGCAAACCCTGCGAAACCAACGTACTGCCCACCCCCACCCCCTGCCATGCGGGCACGACCGATAAGGGCCCCAGACCGTACCAGCTCGGCGCATCGCCGCTGATGGCCACCGGGGAAAATGTGATCTGGCCCACCAGGCTTCCGGGAGAGGCAGGGGCGCCCGCCCGCGCCACCAGCGACAGGGTGAGCGCACCGGCATCCCGCAATCGGCGGATGATCTCGCCCTCGGTCTGGCGGCTGTGGGGTTGCTGCTCGAACGCAGCGTGCGTCAGGGCATCCACCGCCGTCACATCGGCCGGGGTTTCGGCATGCAGGAAAAACGCCGGGCGTTGGGCCGTCACAACCGCCCCGCAGCGCATAACGCACGATCGCAGGCGGTCGATCGGTCGCATCGACCGCCCGACACCAGAAGCAAACGGATCACCATGGCGCTGATTTTGACCCGGTTTTTCGCTACCAGCGCCGCCCAGCAGCCACAGGGACAGACTGGCCGTTGTGCGCAGTGCACACCCGCCGCATGGGTCAGGCCAGAACGCGAAGCCCTGCAACCGTCTTGAGACAGGCCTCGGCCGCCTCCGAGCCCTTCACCGCAAAGTGGCGCAGGAAGTACTTGCGGTGCTCCACATGCTCGTGGAAATGGTGCGGCGTGAGCACCGCACAGATCACCGGCACCCCAGTGTCGAGCTGCACGTCCATCAAGGCGCGCACCACAGTGGTGGAAATGATGTCGTGGCGGTAGATGCCATCGTCGGCCACCAGTGCGCTGCCGACAATGGCCGCGTACCGGCCCGAGCGCGCCAGTCGCTGGGCGTGCAGCGGGATCTCGAAAGCGCCTGCCACATCAAACACGTCGATGCGATCCGCGGCCACCCCAGCCCCTGCCATGGCTTCAAAAAATGCGTCGCGCGCCTGATGCACGATGTCGGCATGCCAGGAGGCCTCGACAAACGCAAATCGCAGATCGGCGGGCAGCGTGGGGTCGATGGGGTTCGGGGTCGGACTCATGGAGGCTCCAGCAATCGGGCGTTGACGTTGTTGGGAATTGTGGCAGCGGTGCCGGGCACCGCTTGTCACCAGGCCATCAGGCGGTGACGATCCAGCCTTCCAGGGGGTCGAAGGCAGGCAGACCCCATTGCGGATGGCCGCCGGCGCGCTGGCTCAGCGCCCAAGCCGCCTGAAGCAGGCACAGGACGGCGTCGAGCGCGTCGCCCCGTGGATCGTCGGCCAGGGCATCGCGCTGGGCATGGCTGAGTTTCAGGCGCAGCCCTGCGGCTTGCAGCAGCGGCACCAGCCCATTCTCCAGCGCGTTTACCAGGGTCTTGCGGGCAATCAGGCGATCAGCCGTCTGCTTGGCCTTGTCGTCGCTCTTGTATGAGGTGTTGCCGAGCACGCTGCGCGCCAGCAAGCCGGGGTAGGCCTCCAGCGCCACGCGCTGTGGGTCGCCCAGACACAACCCTGGCAAACTCACGCCCGCGTCCACCAGCCGAGGCACGCCGGCATGCAGCATGTAGGCCACCGGCGGATTGACCCACTTCATGCTCGGGCTGGAGCCAGCCGGGCCATCGGTGGCGCGATGCGCAAACTTGCCGCCCGCGGGTCGAGCGTCGCAAAAGCCGGAAAACGCGGCGCGGATCTGCTCGCGGCTCAGACTGGCGTAATGCCGCAGACAGGGCAGCCACTCGGTGGGCCAGCCCAATGCGGTGACCAGCTCTCGCGGCAAACCAAACGGCAGATCGAAGCCGCCCACCCAGGGCGAGACATCGGGTCGCGCCAGGTGCTCGGCCCAGGCGTCCAGGCTGTCAAAAGACAACACGTTTTCCAGCAACACGCGGCCACGATCGATGCGTCCGACCGCCAGCGTGATGGGCTTGCGGCGGGTGGGCGCGCTGGTGAAATCACAGCCCAGCAGCACGGTGTGCTCAGCGTTGTCGCTCATCCCAGCCCCAGCGCCACGACGCCGCCGGCAATGCACGCAGCACCGAGCACCCGCAAACCGCGGTCACCCTCGCCCAGCAAGTGGCCACCAATCAGCGCGGCGAACAACATGGAGACCTCACGCGCTGGCGCCACATGCGACAGCGGTGCCTCTTTCATCGCATACAGCACCAGCACGTAGGCCACGGGACTGAACAGCGCCACGGCCAGCGCCGGCCGCCATTGATGGCGCCAGAGTGCCCAGGCGGCAGGGCGGTCGCGCATGGCATTGGGCGCGAGCAAGGCCACCCGAACGAAGTTGCCCATGTAATCCACCAGAATGGGTGACATCAGCAGCCACTTCACCGCGTAGCCGTCCACCACGGTGTAGGCCGCGATGAACGCACCAGTGAGCAGCCCATAGGCCACCCCGGTGTGCACCCGCTGCCGCGCCACCGGATCGCGCGCTGCACGCAGCAGGCGCGGGCCACCCGCGATCAGGAAAACACCGCTGACCACGCCGGCAATGCCGGCCGCTGCCAGGGCAGACACCTGCTCGCCCAGGAACACGATGGCCACCATCGACGACAGCAGCGGGCCGAAACCCCGCGCCAGCGGATAGACCACGGTCAGATCGGACTTGCGGTAGCCGCGCAGCAGCACCACAAAATAAACCACGTGCAGCAAGCCACTGGCCAGCACAAAACCCCATTCTGTCAGGCCCCAGCGGGGCACCTCGGCACGCCCCAGCCACCAGCCCAGCGGCGCCCAGATGAGCATGGCGAGTACCGAGATGAAAAACGCAAAGCGCGCATCGCCACCAGCCTGCTTGGCCACGATGTTCCAGCCAGCATGAATCAGGCCGGCGAGCACGATCAAGGCGAAGGCGGTGGGTGACATGAAGACGGAAACAAAAAACCGCAGCCCTCATCAGAGAGGCTGCGGTCTGCAGTGCGGCGAGGAGCAAAAGCCGATCAGGCTCGTCCGATGATGCTGGCGGTGGCCATCAGCTCTTCGAGCAGGGCCAGCGACACGCGGCCCGACACGCTGTACGGATCAAACTCCGGCTTCTCCGAGTACTTCAGCACGATCGAGGTGTTGAGTTTGGACAGGTTGACTTGGCCCATGGTCCAGCCCCCGAACCGGCGCTCGGCGATCTCTTCGTAATGCAGCAACACCACGTCGGTGTGACGCTCGTCGGCTGCGATGTGGTTGTACAAGGCGTTCACCGCGGTGCGGCCGCCTTCGATGGCCTGCAGGAACACACCCCCGCCGTAGCACAGCACCCCTGTGATGCCGTTGCCCAGGTTGTGCGAGCGGGATGAATCTAGGATGGATTCGATGACTTGGGCGCTGTCTTTGCTGACGGCGCGACTGACATAGAGCAGACGGACAAGCATGGGTGACTCGGGTTGGTGATCGGATTCAGTTCTTGCGAGGAATCAGCGAGAGGAATTCACGCCGCAGGTTGGGGTCCTTGAGGAACACGCCGCGCATGACCGAATTGATCATCTTGCTGTCCATGTCCTTCACGCCGCGCCAGGCCATGCAGTAGTGGCTGGCCTCCATCACGATGGCCAGGCCATCGGGCTGGGTCTTTTCCTGGATCAGGTCCGCCAGCTGCACCACGGCCTCTTCCTGAATCTGCGGCCGGCCCATGATCCATTCGGCCAGGCGAGCGTACTTCGAGAGTCCGATCACATTGGTGTGCTCATTGGGCATGACGCCAATCCAGATCTTGCCGATGACCGGGCAGAAATGGTGGCTGCAGGCACTGCGCACCGTGATCGGGCCGACGATGAGCAGCTCGTTCAGGTGCTCGGCGTTGGGGAACTCCGTCACCGCCGGGCCCTTGACGTAACGGCCGTTGAACACCTCGCGGATGTACATCTTGGCGACCCGGCGCGCGGTATCGCCGGTGTTGTGGTCGTTTTCCAGGTCTATTACCAGGCTGTCAAGCACGCCCTGCATCTTCCCCGTGACCTCATCCAGCAGCAGGTCGAGTTCGCCGGGACGGATGAATTCCGCGATGTTGTCATTGGAATGGAAGCGCTGGCGAGATGCCTTGATGCGCTCGCGGATCTTGACCGAAACGGGCACGCCCACGTCGTCATCCGGGGAGGTCTCAGGTGTCATGGCGGGTTCGTTCTTCATGAGCATGGCGCATGCTAACACCGGGCTGCAGCGCCCTGAATACCGGGCCACGCACAGGGGTCTTGAGCGCGATCGCTAGTACCGGTACCCGGTCAGGAACAGCGTGGTGCGCATCACCGCAAAGGCCAGGCGATCCAGCGCGCGCTGCTGCCAGGGGCGGCGGCGCAACTGCTCGATCTCGATCTGGTTGGATCCATGCTGCAAGATGGCATCCAGACAATCGTGCAGCAGCGAGGCAAAGCGCCGGTCGGTCGTGCTCACGTTGGCCTCGCGCGCCAAAAGCAGCGACAGCGGATCGAGGTTGGTCGACCCGACCGTGGCCCAGCGCCGGTCCACCACCGCCACCTTGGCATGCAGGGCGCTCGGCCCGTATTCGTGGATCTCGATGCCGGCGTCCAGCAGTGTCTGGTACACCGGCCGCGCGGCGCGGTACTGCATGAAGTGTTCGTACTTGCCCTGCAACAGCAGGCGCACGCGCACGCCACGCTGTGCCGCCAGCGTCAGCGCGCGGCGCAGTTTGCGTCCAGGGACGAAATAGGCGTTGGCGATCACGATGTCCTGGCGCGACGCGCCGATGGCCTTCAGGTATGCGCGCTCAATGTCGTGACGGTGGCTGACGTTGTCGCGCAACTGCAGCTCGGCCCGCGCATCGTCCACACCCAGTGGGCCATCGGTGAAGGCGTCCTCGGCGCCACCTTCGGCGTCCGCGTTGACCCGGCCCAGGCCGGTGCGCGCTTCCAGCTTGCCAAGCAGGCGCGAGAAGTCCCCTACCGGACTGGTCTCACGCAAGGCCTCCCAGGCAGCCCGAAACTCACGCTGGCGTGCCTTGCGCACCGCCTGCAGGCGCCACCAGAGCTGCTCCATGGTCTCAGTCATGTCGGCCACCAGCGGCCCGGCCACGCGCAGCGAAAAATCAAGCCGCGGCGCACTGAGCCGGCCCAACGCCACATCGTCCTGGTCATCGATGATGTTGATGCCGCCGCAAAATCCCACCGTGCCGTCGATCACACACAGCTTTCGGTGCAGCCGGCGCCAGCGGCTGGGGATCAGCAGACCGAGACGCCCGAGCGGTGCATAGACCCGCCAGCGCACCCCGGCGGCGGCAAATCGCCGCTGCCACTCCACCGGTATGTGGGGTGTACCCACGCCATCCACCACCAGCCGCACACGCACGCCGCGCTGTGCCGCCCGCTCCAGCGCCTGCGCCACGCTCAGCGCCGAGCCAGCGAACTCAAAAATGTAGGTCTCCAGATGTACCACCGAGCGCGCCGCGTCCATCGCCTCGACCAGCGCCGGGAAAAATGCCGCACCATTCTCAAGCAGCAACAGCTGGTGGCCGCTGCGCAGCTGGCCCCGCCGGACGCGAGGCGTGTCCTCGGGCTGAGGTCGGGTGGGCACTACAGCTCGAGCTCCGCAATCAGGGGCAGGTGGTCCGACATGCGTGTCCAGGCCTTGCCATGCGGCACATGGGCCATGACCGGGCGCAGGCCCCGCACGTAGATGCGGTCCAGGTGGAGCAGCGGCAGGCGCGAGGGGTAGGTGGGCAGGCGCAGACTGTCGAAGGTGCGCAGGTCCAGATCGGCCATGGGCTTGTGCAGCTTCGCACCCCAGTCGTTGAAGTCGCCGGCCACGATCAGCGGCGCGGTCTCGGGCAACTCGCGCCGGATGTATTCACCCAGCCGCTGCACCTGGCGCTCGCGGCTGGCGTGGATCAGGCCAAAGTGCACCACCACCACGTGCACATCCAGGCCTTCGACCAACAGCTGCGCATGCAGCAGGCCACGCTGCTCGAAGCGGTGGTCCGACACATCGGAGTGTTTGCTGTCGAGCACTGGCCAGCGCGAGAGCAAGGCGTTGCCGTGCTCGCCGTGGCGGGTGATGGCGTTGGTGCGGTACACCGCCTCGTAGCCATCCGGCGTGAGGTAGTTGGCCTGATCCAGATCGGGCCAGCGGGTGAACTGCTTTTCCAGCTTGCGGTGGTGGCGCCGCACCTCTTGCAGGCAGATGATGTCGGCGTCGAACTGCTCCACCGCGTGCACCAGGTTGTGGATCTCCAGCCGCCGCGACGGGCCCATGCCCTGTACGCCCTTGTGGATGTTGTAGGTGGCGACACGCAGAATGCTCATGGGCAAATCATGCCACCAACGGGGCGGCCTTCCCTTCAATGCCCTGCGGTACCGTCAAGGGAGCGGGAGGCCAGCGCGCCCAGCCTGGGCAGCCAGGCGATCGCCTCGGCGTTGGACGGTGAAAAACAGCGATCTGCCGCCTGCGCCCAAGGCAGCCAAATCTGGCTGCGGTGTTCACGCGCGCTCAAACGCACCGGCATGGCGCGCGGAATGCACAGGCCAAACACATGTTCGGTGTTGTGGGTGATGCCAGGACCATAACGAGGCAACCACTGCGGGTAGATCTCGTAGACGTTCTCCAGGCCCCAGTCGCTCAGCACATGACCATAGCCACGAGCGTCCAGCCCGGTTTCTTCGCTCACCTCACGCACCGCCGTCTCCACAAACGACTCGTGCTCCGCGTCTTTGGATCCAGTCACCGACTGCCAGAAGCCAGGCGCATCGGCACGTTCAATCAGCAACACGTCGAGGGCTGGGGTGTGGATCACCACCAGCACAGACTGAGGAATTTTGAACGAAGTGGTCATGAAAAAAGGGCGCTGAACCAGCGCCCTTTTATTCTGCCGCAAGCGCCAATCAGGCTGGCTTGACCAGGTCCGCATTGCGCAGCCGGATGTGCAGCTCGCGCAGCTGCTTTTCGTCCACCAGGCTGGGTGCCTGGGTCAGCAGACACTGGGCGCGCTGGGTCTTGGGGAAGGCGATCACGTCGCGGATCGACTCGGCGCCGGCCATGAGCGTCACGATGCGGTCCAGACCAAAGGCCAGGCCACCGTGGGGCGGCGCGCCGTACTGCAGCGCATCCAGCAGGAAGCCGAACTTGACCTGAGCCTCTTCTGGCGTGATCTTGAGGGCGTCGAAGACCTTTTGCTGAACGGCAGCGGTGTGGATACGCACCGAGCCGCCACCGATTTCCCAGCCGTTCAACACCATGTCGTAGCCCTTGGCGATGCATTTCTCGGGAGCGGTGACCATCCAGTCTTCGTGGCCATCCTTGGGCGCGGTGAAGGGGTGGTGCACGGCGGTCCAGCGGTCGGCTTCTTCGTCGTGTTCAAACATGGGGAAGTCCACCACCCACATCGGTGCCCAGCGGTCTTCGAACAGGCCGTTTTTCTTACCCAGCGGGCTGTGGCCGATCTTCAGGCGCAGCGCGCCGATGGCGTCGTTCACCACCTTGGCCTTGTCGGCACCGAAGAAGATGATGTCGCCGTCCTGGGCTGCCGTGCGCTGCAGGATCTCCGCGATGGCGACATCGTGGATGTTCTTCACGATGGGCGACTGCAAGCCATCGCGGCCCTTGGCCACTTCGTTGACCTTGATCCAGGCCAGGCCCTTGGCACCGTAGATCTTGACGAACTCGGTGTAAGCGTCGATCTCACTGCGTGGCATTTCGGCACCGCCGCGCACACACAGGGCCACCACACGGCCACCCTTCATCTGAGCCGGTGCGCTGAACACCTTGAAGTCCACGTCACCCATGACGTTGGTGAGCTCGGTCAACTCCATCTTCACGCGCAGATCGGGCTTGTCGGAACCAAAGCGGTGCATGGCTTCGGCGTAGGGCATCACCGGGAAGTCGCCCAGGTCGACACCCAGGGTGTTTTGGAACACCGTTTTGATCATGCCCTGGAACATATCCCGGATTTCTTCTTCGCCGAGGAAAGAGGTCTCGATATCGATCTGGGTGAACTCGGGCTGGCGATCTGCGCGCAGGTCTTCGTCGCGGAAGCACTTGGTGATCTGGTAGTAGCGATCAAAGCCGGCCACCATGAGCAGCTGCTTGAACAGCTGGGGTGACTGCGGCAAAGCGAAAAAATGGCCATCGTGCACGCGGCTGGGCACCAGATAGTCGCGAGCGCCCTCGGGCGTGCTCTTGGTGAGCATCGGAGTTTCGATGTCGATGAAACCGTTGGCGTCCAGAAATTTGCGTACTTCCATGGCCACGCGGTAGCGCAGCATGAGATTGTTCTGCATGTAGGGGCGGCGCAGGTCGAGCACGCGGTGGGTCAGGCGCGTGGTCTCGGAGAGGTTCTCGTCATCGAGCTGAAACGGCGGCGTGACCGAAGCGTTGAGCACCTTGAGTTCGTGGCAAAGCACCTCGATCTGGCCACTTTTGAGCTTGTCGTTGGTGGTGCCAGCCGGGCGGGAGCGCACCAGGCCAGTAACCTGCACACAGTACTCATTGCGTACGTCTTCGGCGGTGGCGAACATCTCGGCGCGATCGGGGTCACAGACCACCTGCACGTACCCTTCGCGGTCGCGCAGGTCGACGAAAATCACGCCGCCGTGGTCGCGGCGGCGGTTCACCCAGCCGCACAGGGAAACGGTTTCGCCCAGATGGGCTTCGGTCACAAGACCGCAGTAGGTGGAGCGCATGGCCATGTCAATTCTTCTTTCAACGGTTTCGCAGCCGTAGGGCTGCGCAGGAATACTTCAGTTTGGCGAGTCCGCAGCTGGCTGCCGGGCTAGCACCGTTTCGACGGCCGCGTTGCGCGGGCCACCGGGCACGATCACGCCCATGGAAATGATGTAGGTGAGTGCTTCGTCCACGCTCATCTTCAGCTCCACACAATGGGTCTTGCGAACCATTACGAAATAGCCACCCGTGGGGTTGGGTGTGGTGGGCACAAACACGCTGTAGAACTCATCGTCCTCGCGGGCAAAGGTGCTGGTGGACTGCAAGCGCTGCAGCACTTCGCCGCCCGGCGAGCCGGTGAGGAAGGCGATGGTCCACATGCCATCGTGTGGCCACTGCACCAGCAGCGCCTTGCGAAAGGCATTGCCTTTCTCCGAAAACAGCGTGTCCGACACCTGCTTGACGCCGGAATAGATCGAGCGAACCACCGGGATGCGGTGCAGCAGCGCGTGCCACCAGTGAACCAGCCGGTTGCCGATGATGTTGGATGCCAGCGCCCCGATGGAGAGCACGACGAGAAACGCAAACGCCACGCCCAGGCCAGGAATGTGCACGCCGAACAGCTGGTCCGGCTGCCAGCGCACCGGCAGGATGTTCAGGGTCTGGTCCAGCGTGGACACCACCCAATCGAGTACCCAGAGGGTGATGATGAGCGGCACCAGCACCAGCAGGCCGGACAGCAACCATTTGCGCACAGACACCATGGGAAGGAGGCTCAGTCTGCTTTGCGAGGGCTGGGCGCGGACGATACGGCGGCCGGCGCCGGCGCCGGCGCCGACGCAGCGGGCGCGGGTGCAACCGCCGGCGCGGCGGTCGGCGCCGGTGCGGCGGGAGCAGCATCACCCGATTTCGGGGCTGTATCGCCGCTGGCCTTGGCGTTGGCGGGCGCCGAGGCCGCGGTCTGGCCGTTGCGGAAATCGGTCACGTACCAGCCCGAGCCTTTGAGCTGGAAGCCGGCGGCGGTGAGCTGCTTCTGGAAATGGGCCTCGCCGCATGCGGGGCACACGGTCAAAGGCGCATCGGACACTTTCTGCAAAGCATCTTTGGCATGACCGCAGGACGTGCACTTGTAGGCGTAGATCGGCATGGTGAAACCCGTGGAGGAATGAGGAGGCTCGGCGCTTGGGCACAGCCGGCCCGCAGGCTCCCGGAGGGAGCGAAACCCGCCATTATAAATTGGGGGTGCCGCCAGCGGTTGCCGATCGGGCCCCTTGGCGCCAATCGGCAGCGGCGCCCTACCAGAGGCGAAGGCGCATGAACACCTGCATCAGCATCAGGCCGAGCAAAAACCCCACTCCGCCCCAGATCACCGCCTGCAGCAGGCGGTTGGTGCGTCGTTGCTCGGCCAGCAGGCTATCGAGCTCGCGCCGCAGCTCATGCGGCTTGTGCTGCAGGAAGTCGTGCAGCAGGCGAGGCAACGCTGGCAGCAGTTTGGCGTATTGCGGCGCCTCGGACTTGAGCTGCTGCAGTAGCTTCTGGGGTCCGACCTGCTCCAGCATCCATTTCTCCAAAAATGGCTTGGCAGTGTTCCAGAGGTCGAGATCGGGATCCAGCTCGCGGCCCAAGCCTTCGATGTTGAGCAGGGTTTTCTGCAGCAGTACCAGCTGAGGCTGGATTTCCACCTGGAAGCGGCGCGAGGTCTGGAACAGGCGCATCAGCACCATGCCGAGCGAAATTTCCTTGAGTGGGCGGTCGAAATAAGGCTCGCAGACGGCGCGAATGGCGCCTTCCAACTCATCGATGCGGGTCTCGGCCGGCACCCAGCCGCTCTCCACGTGCAGCTCGGCCACGCGTTTGTAGTCGCGCCGAAAAAAGGCTGTGAAGTTCTGCGCCAGGTACTCTTTGTCGAACTCAGTGAGCGTGCCCACAATGCCGAAGTCCAGCGAGATGTAGCGCCCGAACGTGGCCGGATCCACGCTGACCTGGATGTTGCCCGGGTGCATGTCGGCATGGAAGAAGCCGTCGCGAAACACCTGGGTGAAAAAAATCGTCACTCCGTCGCGCGCCAACCTCGGGATGTCCACACCACGTCGGCGCAGCTCGGCCACCTTGTTGATCGGCAGCCCGTGCATGCGCTCCATCACCATCACCTCGGTGTGGCAGTAGTCCCAGAACATCTCGGGAATGAGCACCAAGTCCAGCCCCGCCATGTTGCGGCGCAGCTGGGCGGCGTTGGACGCCTCGCGCAGCAGGTCCAGCTCTTCGTGCAGGTACTTGTCGAACTCGCCGACCACCTCGCGCGGCTTCAAGCGTTTGCCATCAGCCGACAGCTTTTCCACCCAGCCAGCCATCATGCGCATCAGGCTCAGGTCTTTCTCGATCGCCGGCAGCATGTTGGGCCGCAGCACCTTGACCGCCACCTCGCGACCGCGATGGCGACCCGTCCTGAGGGTGGCGAAATGCACCTGCGCGATCGAGGCACTGGCCACCGGCACCTGGTCGAACTGGGTGAACACGGCATCCAGCGGTTTGCCAAACGCCCGCTCGATGGTGGCCACTGCCACCTCGCTCGGGAACGGCGGCACGCGGTCTTGCAGCAGCGCCAGCTCGTCGGCGATATCGGGTGGCAGCAGGTCGCGCCGGGTGGAGAGCACCTGGCCAAACTTGACGAAAATCGGGCCCAGTCGCTCCAGCGCCTGGCGCAGGCGCACGCCGCGCGGCGCATCCAACTTTCGACCGAAGCGAACAATGCGGGTGAGCCGGCGCAGCCACGGATGCTGGAAGCTGGAGAGCACCAGCTCGTCCAGCCCGTAACGCAACACCACCCAGATGATGAAGGCGCCGCGGTAGAAACGCGTCATGCCGGGTTTCCGCCGCCAGCGCCTGGGTCAGGCGCCTGACCCGGTGCCTCAGTCGGCTGGGCAAACGGTGGCTTGGGCACCCGGTCCACGAAGCGGCGCACCGCCTGCGTGGCACTGCGGGCAAACTGGCCGATGCGGTGGGCGGTGGCGTCACCGACCACGCGCGAGAGGTCTTCCTCCACATCCCACCGCACGTTGTCGACCAGCCAGGCCACCTCGGACGCCAGCTGCACGTCACCCTTCACATCCACCTCGGGTTTGTCACCCAGCAGCGCCGTTTGAGCCAGCGCCAGGGGCGAGGTCTGGGTCAGTGTCATGGTCAGCTCGGGGGTGGGCACGCCCACCGGGCGCTCCAGCAGACCGGCCGCGGTAGCGGCCAGCGTGAGGTGAAAATCGCCCCATTGCACGCGCACCGGCTTGCCCTGCTGGCGCCTGAGGCGCTCCTGTGCCTGCGGTTCCTGCATCAGCACGTGGTTGAGCAGGATGACAAGGCGGTTTTGCAGCTCATCGACCACCCAGCCGGGTGGCTGCAGTTTGCTCAGCAGCGACTGCAGAAAGTCGCGTGGTGAACGAGGGTCGGCGTTGGCGCCGGATGAGGACTCGGGGGCATCGGTGTTCATGACCGTCGATTTTGACGGATAAACCGTCGGCCTCGCGGCCCGCAGGGCATGGGTCCCCGCAGATTCGCCTATTGCAGGGCCTGAACGCCCGCCACCAGCCAGCCGCCCGGCCCTGACCGAGGCCGGGTGATGCTCCAGACCTCGCGAAACGGGTTGGGACCCGAGGACACATCCTCGCGGATCAAGCCGGAGAACTCCACGCTGGCCATGTAGCCTTCGGGGAACTCCTCGATGCCCAGCAGCCGGGCTTCGAGCATGACCACGTCGGTGCGGTTCACCGAGCCGCCCTGCGCCTGTTCGCGCTCGGCCAGCTGCACCTTGATCTGGTCCAGCATGCCGTCGGTCATCATGGCGCGCAAGGCGGGAATGTCGGACCGGTCCCAGGCTTCCTGAAGGCTCACGAAATTGGCCTTGGAGGCCTTGAGAAAGCCCGCGCTGTCGAAGCCTTCGGGCACCCCCCAGGACGGGTCGTCGCTCACGGTGGAGTCGAAGCCGGCGCTCGCGTCTGCGGCCCCGTCTTGGTGCTCCCATGGCCGGGCAGAGGCATCGTTGCCGACGTTCTTGGCGTTATAGCCGCGCGGCGTGGCTGGATCGAACTGCGAACTGCCAGCCGCACCGCCAGCCGCTTGGTAGGCCAAGCCGGGCGGCGCAGTCGCAGCGCGGCGGCGCCAGAACAGGCCCAGCGCCGCCAGCACCACCACCGCCACCAAGGCCAGCAGCAACAACTGACCAAATATCTCTCCGAAACCCAACGCCGTCGCCAGCCAGGCCAGGCCCAGGCCTGCCGCCAGTCCACCCAGCAGGCCACCCCCGGTTCGCGGTGGGGCTGCCGCCGGCGCAGACGAGGTGGAACGCTGGACCGACTGGGCCACCCCCGGCGCTGCGGGTGCGGCCGCCACGCGCTGGATCCCAACCGGCGAGACCTGGCCGACCGACAGCCCGTTGCCGAGTGGCATGGCCCAGGAAGCTTGCGCGCCCAGGCTCAGCGCGCAGGCCAGCACCATGGACCCCATCAGCTTGCTGCTCGTCACCACGTCATGCCTTCCTTCGTCTGTGCACCCGGCCCGCTCAGCACTTGATGCCCATGTGAAGCGCCACCACCCCGCCGCTGAGGTTGTGAACATCCACATGTCCAAAACCGGCGACCTTCATCATCTGGCGCAGGGTCTCCTGGTCGGGATGCATGCGAATCGATTCAGCCAGGTAGCGGTAGCTCTCGGCATCACCGGCGACCCACTGCCCCAGGCGCGGCAGGATGTTGAACGAGTACCAGTCGTAGGCTTTGGTCAGCGGCTGGGCCACGTGTGAGAACTCAAGCACCAGCAGCTTGCCGCCCGGCTTGAGCACGCGGCACATCTCGGCCAGTGCCAACTCTTTGTGGGTCATGTTGCGCAGGCCAAAGGCCACGCAGACAAAGTGGAAGCTGTCGCTGGCAAACGGCAGTTTTTCAGCGTCGCAGACGCTGGTGGGCAGGACCACACCCAGATCAAGCAGGCGATTACGCCCTTCGCGAAGCATGGCCTCGTTGATGTCGGTATGCACCACGCGGCCCGTCGGGCCGACCTTGCGGGCAAAGGCCAGGGCCAGGTCGCCCGTGCCACCGGCGATGTCGAGCACCTGATCGCCCGGCTGGGGGTTGGCCACCGTGAGGGTGTAGCGCTTCCAGACGCGGTGCAGGCCCACCGACATCAGGTCGTTCATGACGTCGTATTTGGGCGCCACCGAATCAAACACGCTGCGCACGCGCTTCGCCTTTTCGCGTTCGTCTACTGTCTTGAATCCGAAGTGTGTCGAGCCCATACCGCCGATGTTAGGCGCTAGTGGCTACCGCAGGACGATCCCGCCTTCTCCGGCATGGACGCATCGCGCTCCATGCCCGCTGCAAGCAGGCGGGCGTTGTAATCAGCCCACAATTCGGTCTGCTGGCTGCCCAGGAAATACAGGTAGTCCCAGGAAAAGATGCCGCTGCTGTGACCGTCGCTGAAGGTCGGCTGCACCGCGTAGTTGCCCACTGGCTCCAGCGCCACAATGCCGACCTCGCGCTTGCCCGTCTGCAGCACCTCCTGACCCGGGCCATGGCCCTGCACCTCGGCCGAAGGCGAATACACCCGCATCAGTTCGAACGGCAGGCGAAACGTCTGGCCGTCAGAAAAACCGATTTCCAGCACACGCGACTGGCTGTGCAGGGTGATGTCTTGCGGGGTGGGGGTGGTTTTGTTCAAGCCTGCCATTTTGAGTTTGCTCAGAGAAAAACTGTCGAAGGAACTGCTTGCGGTCAGCAAGAAAGCGCGCCGCCAGCAGACACCGTCAAGCCGACTTGCCGGACGGCTGGTGTCGCCCCCTCGAGGGGGTGACGCTGCAGGCGGCGCGGAGGTGCTTCAAACCAGCACGCGTTCAATACCGCCCTGGTTGGCCAGCGCCACGTACTCAGGCAACCAATCTTTGCCCAGAATCTGGTTGGCCATTTCCACCACGATGTAGTCGGCTTCGAGCAGGCCGTTGTTCAGGTCGTCGCCATAGCGGGTCAAGCCCTGCAGGCAGCTGGGGCAGGAGGTCAGGATCTTGATGTTGTCCTGTTGACCCACCGCGCCCGAGGCGCGCAACGCGGCTTCGCCCTTCTGGATTTCTTCTTCCTTTCGAAAGCGCACCTGAGTCGAAATATCGGGCCGGGTCACGCCCAGGGTGCCGGACTCGCCGCAGCAACGCTCGGACTTCATCACCTGATCGCCCACCAGGGCCTTCACCGTCTTCATTGAGTCCCCCAGCTTCATGGGGTTGTGACAAGGTTCGTGGTACAGATAGCCAGGCTGGCCCGCGGGCAGGGTGATGCCTTTTTCCAGCAGGTATTCGTGGATGTCGATGATGCGGCAGCCAGGGAAAATCTGGTCGAATTCGTAACCCTGCAGCTGGTCGTAACAAGTGCCGCAACTCACCACCACCGTCTTGATGTCGAGGTAGTTCAGCGTGTTGGCCACGCGGTGAAACAGCACCCGGTTGTCGGTGATGATTTTTTCCGCCTTGTCGAACTGCCCCGAGCCGCGCTGCGGGTAGCCGCAGCACAGGTAGCCTGGCGGCAGCACCGTCTGCACGCCTGCGTGCCAGAGCATGGCCTGGGTGGCCAAGCCGACCTGGCTGAACAGACGCTCAGAGCCACAACCCGGGAAATAGAACACCGCCTCGGTCTCGGCCGTGGTGGCCACCGGGTTGCGGATGATGGGCACGTAGTCCTTGTCTTCTATGTCCAGCAAGGCGCGCGCGGTTTTCTTGGGCAGTCCTCCCGGCATCTTCTTGTTGATGAAGTGGATCACCTGCTCTTTGATCGGCGCTGAGCCGAGCGTGGCCGGGGGGGCGTCGGTCTGCTTGCGCGCCAAGCGTTGCAGCAGCTTGTTGGCAATGCGTTGAGCCTTGAAGCCGATGTCGACCATGCCGCTGCGCATGAGCTTGATGGTCTGTGGGTTGGTCGCGTTGAGGAAAAACATGGCCGCGGCGTTGCCCGGTCGGAAGCTCTTCTGCCCCATCTTGCGCAACAGGTTGCGCATGTTCATGGTCACATCGCCGAAGTCGATATTCACCGGGCAAGGGCTCAGGCACTTGTGGCAGACCGTGCAGTGGTCGGCCACATCCTCGAACTCCTCCCAATGTTTGATGCTGACACCGCGGCGCGTCTGCTCTTCGTACAGAAACGCCTCGACTAGCAGCGAGGTGGCCAGGATTTTGTTGCGCGGGCTGTATAGCAGGTTGGCGCGCGGCACATGGGTGGCGCACACCGGCTTGCATTTGCCACAGCGCAGGCAGTCTTTCACGCTGTCGGCGATGGCGCCGATGTCACTCTGCTGCATGATGAGCGACTCGTGGCCCATCAGGCCAAAGCTGGGCGTGTAGGCATGAGACAGGTCGGCAGCGCGCACGTCTGCATCACCCTGCCCAGCTTTCGGTGCCCGCAACAGCTTGCCTTTGTTGAAACGACCCTCCGGATCCACCTTGGCCTTGTAGTCCGCAAACGGCTGCAGCTCGGCGTCGGTCAGGAACTCCAGCTTGGTGATGCCAATGCCATGTTCGCCCGAGATCACGCCGTCCAGGCTGCGCGCCAACACCATGATGCGGGCCACGGCTTCGTGCGCCGTCTGCAGCATCTCGTAATCGTCGCTGTTGACCGGCAGGTTGGTGTGCACGTTGCCGTCGCCCGCGTGCATGTGCAGTGCCGCCCAGACACGCCCCTTGAGCACCCGCTGGTGAATCGCCTGGCACTCGACCAGCAGCGGCGCAAAAGCACCTCCGTTGAAGATTTGCTGCAAGGGCGCGCGAAGCTGCAACTTCCAGCTGGCACGCAAGGTGTGGTCCTGCAGTTGCGGAAACAGCGTCTCGATGTCGCGCAGCCACAGGGCCCATTGGGCCTTGACCT
Organism: Hydrogenophaga sp.; assembly: GCF_011390835.1. Lineage (GTDB taxonomy): Bacteria > Pseudomonadota > Gammaproteobacteria > Burkholderiales > Burkholderiaceae_C > Hydrogenophaga. The sequence goes on from NZ_JAABRQ010000001.1 coordinate 101,512, forward strand.
CGCGCACCACGGCCAGCGCCTGCTGCACCCGGTCCCCCAGCAGCTCGGCGCTGGGGATGTCGCTGGCGTCATCTGTCTTGCCTAGCGGCAGGTTGCCGCGGGTCAGAAATTCTTCCAGCGCGACGCACAGCTTCAGTTTGTTGCGCAGCGAGAGCTCGATGTTGATGCGCTCGATGCCCTCGGTGTACTCGCCCATACGCGGCAACGGGATGACCACGTCTTCGTTGATCTTGAAGGCGTTGGTGTGCTTGCTGATGGCGGCGGTACGTTTGCGGTCGAGCCAGAATTTTTTTCGCGCTTCCGGGCTGATGGCGGTAAAGCCCTCACCGCTTCGCGAATTGGCGATGCGAATCACCTCGCTGGTGGCGCGTGCCACCGCGTCGGCATCGTCGCCCACGATATCCCCCACCAGCACCATTTTGGGCAGGCCGCCATTGCCCTTTTTGCTCTTGGTGGTGTAGCCCACCGCCTTCAAATAGCGGTCGTCAAGGTGTTCCAGGCCAGCAAGCAGCACCCCAGAGCGCTTTTGCTCAGCGAACATGAAGTCCTTGATTTCGACAATGCTGGGCACGCCGTCCTTCGGATTGCCGAAGAACTCCAGGCAAACGGTGCGCACATGCGCCGGCATGCGATGAACCACCCAGCGTGCGCTTGTGATCAGGCCGTCGCAGCCTTCTTTCTGAATGCCCGGCAGGCCGCTCAGGAACTTGTCGGTCACGTCCTTGCCCAAGCCTTCCTTGCGGAAGCTCTTGCCCGGGATCGCGAGCTGCTCGGTGCGTACCACCGTTTTGCCATCGGCCTCAAACGTCTTGAGCTCGAAGGTGGCGACCTCAGCGTCGTGGATCTTGCCCAGGTTGTGGTCCAGCCGCGTGACTTCCAGCCACTGCGCCTGCGGCGTCACCATGCGCCAGCTCACCAGGTTGTCCAGCGCCGTGCCCCAGAGCACGGCCTTCTTGCCGCCCGCATTCATCGCGATGTTGCCGCCGATGCAAGAGGCTTCTGCGCTGGTCGGGTCGACCGCAAACACATGGCCGGCGCGCTCGGCCGCATCGGCCACACGCTGGGTGACGACACCCGCTTCGGTCCAGACGGTGGGCAGCTTCTGGTCGTGGCCAGGCACCTGGACCCACTCCACTTCGGTCATGGCTTCGAGCTTTTCGGTGTTGATCACCGCGCTTTTCCAGGTCAGCGGAATGGCGCCGCCCGTGTAGCCGGTGCCGCCACCGCGCGGAATGATGGTCAAATCCAGCTCAACACAACCCTGCACCAGGCCCGCCATCTCGACCTCGGTGTCGGGCGTGAGCACCACAAACGGGTATTCCACGCGCCAGTCAGTCGCGTCGGTCACGTGCGACACGCGCGAGAGGCCGTCGAACTTGATGTTGTCTTTGGCGGTCAGACGCTTGAGCAGCTTCTGGGCCCGCTGGCGCAGGGCCGCCATCTGGTCGAAGGAGCGGGCGAAGGCATCCACCGACTGACTGGCCGCAGCCAGCAGCTCGACCACGAGCGCATCGCGCTCGGCGTCATCTTGCGGCGTGCGCCGCTTCTGCACCTCGCCCAGGCGGTGGTGCAAGGCATCGACCAGGGCACTGCGTCGCTTGGGGTTGTCGAGCAGGTCGTCTTGCAGGTAGGGGTTGCGTTGCACCACCCAGACATCGCCCAACACCTCGTACAGCATGCGTGCCGAGCGCCCGGTGCGCCGCTCACCCCGCAACACCTCCAGCAGCGACCACGCCCGCTCGCCCAACAAGCGCAGCACAATTTCACGATCTGAAAACGACGTGTAGTTGTAGGGGATTTCGCGCAGGCGCGGCGTGTCGGTGGTGGCGGTTTCGAGCAGCAAAAGCGGCGTGGGAGCGTTCATGGGGACAGCCTAGGGCATCAGAAGATGCTGAGCCTGAGGATGGTACCGCAGCGCACCATACACACACCCTGCTCATGGAAACCCCTGTTGTCATCTTTTCGAAACGCCCGTGCAATGCAACCGTCACATGACAAGCCTAAGCTTTCGACTCGTTCACACCCCAAGGAGACTTCATCCATGATCCCGCGCATCCATCCCGCCGCCGCCGCCCTGGCGCTGGCCGCCCTGGCCAGCAGCCCCGTTCACGCACAGACCGAAGTGCAGTGGTGGCACTCCATGGGTGGTGCCCTGGGCGAGTGGGTCAATGATCTGGCCAAGGAATTCAACGCCAGTCAGACACAGTACAAGGTCGTGCCTACCTTCAAAGGCAGCTACGACGAGTCCATGACCGCCGCCATCGCCGCCTTCCGTTCCGGCAATGCGCCTCACGTGCTGCAGGTGTTCGAAGTCGGCACCGCCACGATGATGGCCAGCAAGGGCGCGATCGTGCCCGTGGGCAAGGTCATGGCCGACGCCGGCGAAAAATTCGACCCCGCGGCCTATGTGCCTGCGGTGGCCGGTTACTACACCGCGCCCAGCGGTCAGATGTTGAGCATGCCGTTCAACAGCTCCACGCCGGTGTTCCACTACAGCAAAGACGCCTTCAAGGCCGCGGGCATGGACCCCGAGAAGCCACCGACCACCTGGCCTGAAGTGGCGCTGGCCGCCGGCAAGCTCAAGGCGGCCGGCCACAAGTGCCCCTTCACCACCAGCTGGATCAGCTGGACGCAGCTGGAGAGTTTCTCGGCCTGGCACAACACCGAGTTCGCCACCAAGGGCAACGGCATGCGCGGCATGGACGCACGCCTGAACTTCAACTCCCCCCTGCATGTGCGGCACATCGAAAACCTGGCCAACATGGCCAAGACTGGTTTGTTCGTCTACAAAGGCCGCGGCAATGCGGCAGATGCGACCTTCGTCTCGGGCGAGTGCGCCATGATCACTGGGTCATCAGGCCTGTACGGCAACGTCAAGCGCAACGCCAAGTTTGCCGCTGGCACCTCCACCCTGCCCTACTACCCCGATGTGCCCGGCGCGCCGCAAAACACCGTGATTGGTGGCGCCAGCCTATGGGTGATGTCGGGCAAAAAAGCCGACGAGTACAAGGGGGTGGCCAAGTTCTTCAGCTACCTCGGCCGGCCCGATGTGGCGGCAGCCAGTCACCAGCGCACCGGCTACCTGCCGGTCACCCTGGCCTCGTTCAAGATGACCGATGACAGCGGCTACTACAAGAAAAACCCGGGCACCGATGTGGCCGTGAATCAGATGATCCGCAAGACCACCGACAAGTCGCGCGGCATCCGACTGGGCAACTTCGTGCAGATCCGCACCATCATCGACGAGGAGCTCGAAGGCGTGTGGTCGGGCAAAAAGGCCCCAAAAGAAGCGCTCGACACCGCGGTGAAGCGAGGCAATGACCAGCTGGAACGCTTCGAGAAAGCCAACAAGCGCTGATATCGTATGAGCGAATCACCCGCCCCGGGCTAGCTAGTGCCCGGGGCGGGTTTTTCGTTGCTGCTGCCCATTCATTTCCGTTTCTAGAGCTTTCATGGAAAAACGCGTTCGCTTCCAATCGGCCTGGCTGCCCTGGCTTCTGATCGCGCCTCAAATGGTGATCGTGCTGGTGTTCTTTTTCTGGCCGGCAGGCCAGGCGATCTACCAGAGCCTGCTGACCCAGGATCCGTTCGGCCTGTCAACCCAGTTCGTGGGAATGGAGAACTTTGAGCGTCTGTGGAATGACGGCAGCTACCTTGCCTCGTTCAAGACCACGGCAGTGTTCTCGGTGCTGGTGGCGGTGATCGGTCTGGCCATCGCCCTGCTGTTGGCAGTGATGGCGGATCGCGTACTCAAGGGCGCGTCGGTTTACAAGACCTTGCTGATTTGGCCGTATGCCGTAGCGCCAGTTGTAGCTGGCGTGCTGTGGCTGTTCATGTTCGCCTCGCCGATGGGGGTAGTCGCCTACTACCTGCGTTCCGTCGGTATCGAATGGAACCACCTGCTGGACTCCAACCACGCCATGACGCTGATCGTGGCAGCGGCAGTCTGGAAGCAAATTTCGTACAACTTCCTGTTTTTCCTCGCCGGCCTGCAATCCATCCCCAAGTCGCTGATCGAGGCAGCTGCCATTGATGGCGCCAGTCCCTGGCACCGGTTCTGGACCATCGTCTTTCCGCTGCTCTCGCCCACCACGTTTTTCCTGCTGGTGATCAACATCGTCTACGCCTTCTTTGACACCTTCGGTATCGTGGACGCGACCACGCAGGGCGGCCCTGGCAAAGACACCGCCATCCTGGTCTACAAGGTGTATTACGACGGCTTCAAGGCACTGGACATGGGCGGCTCGGCCGCGCAGTCGGTGGTGCTCATGGTGGTGGTGATCACGCTCACGGTGATCCAGTTCCGCTTTGTCGAAAAGAAAGTGAACTACTGACCATGATCGAAAAACGCCCGGGCCTCACGGTCCTGTCCCATGTGGTCTTGCTGCTAGGTGTGCTCATCGTCGGCTTTCCGCTCTACATCACCCTGGTGGGCTCCACCCAGACGGCCGAGCAGATTGCACAATCGTTTCCGATGACGCTGCTGCCCGGTACCAACGCCTTGGAGACCTACCGCACCGCGCTGTTCGGTGGCTTCACCAGCGCCGGTAGCACGATTCCGGCGGCGGCACCCATGATGTGGGTCAGCCTGGTGAGCGCGCTGATCATCACCGTGGGCAAGATAGCCATCTCGCTGCTGTCCGCATTTGCCATCGTGTATTTCCGCTTTCCGATGCGCAACCTGGTGTTCTGGATGATCTTCGTCACCCTGATGCTGCCGGTGGAAGTCCGTATCGGCCCCACCTACGAGGTGGTAGCGAACCTGGGCATGCTCAACACCTATGCCGGCCTGACTGTGCCGCTCATTGCCAGCGCAACCGCTACCTTTTTGTTCCGGCAATTTTTCCTGACCGTGCCCGACGAGTTGGTGGAGGCCGCACGCATGGATGGCGCCGGACCGATGCGCTTCTTCAAAGACGTGCTTCTGCCGCTGTCGCGCACCTCGATCGCCGCGCTGTTCGTGATCCAGTTCATCTATGGCTGGAATCAATACCTGTGGCCGCTGCTGGTGACCACCGACGAATCCATGTATCCGGTGGTCATGGGCATCAAGCGGCTGATTTCCGGTGAGTCGTACACAGAGTGGAATGTGGTGATGGCCACCGCCATACTCGCCATGCTACCGCCTGCCCTGGTGGTGATGCTGATGCAGCGCTGGTTTGTCAAGGGCCTGGTGGACACTGAAAAGTAAGCGCCGACCTGCCCGATTTCCCCGATCAAAAGAAGCACCATGTCCTCCATTTCTCTCCGCAACATCGTCAAGCGCTACCGCACTGGTAAAACTGAACTGCAAGTCATCCACGGCGTCAACGCCGAGATCGCCCAGGGCGAATTCATCGTTATCGTCGGTCCCTCTGGCTGCGGCAAGTCCACCCTGCTGCGCATGGTCGCCGGGCTGGAAGACATCAGCGGTGGCGAGATCGCCATCGGTCCGCGCGTGGTCAACACATTGGAGCCAGCAGAGCGCGACATCGCGATGGTGTTTCAGAACTACGCTCTGTATCCGCACATGAGCGTGTTCGACAACATGGCCTATGGCCTGAAGATCAAGAAGATGCCTGTCGACGAGATCCGCCAGCGGGTAGACAAGGCAGCGGCCATCTTGGAGCTGGGTCATTTGCTGCAGCGCAAGCCACGAGAGCTCTCGGGTGGCCAGCGACAGCGCGTCGCCATGGGCCGCGCCATCGTCCGCCAGCCGCAGGTATTCCTGTTCGACGAGCCATTGTCCAACCTCGACGCCAAACTGCGCGCGCAGACCCGGCTGGAGATCCAGAAGCTACACCGCGAGCTGGGCATCACCTCGATGTTTGTCACCCACGACCAAGTGGAAGCCATGACGCTGGCGCAGCGCATGATCGTGATGAACGCCGGCAAGATGGAGCAGTTTGGTACCCCTGAAGAGGTCTACTCCCGCCCGGCCACCACCTTCGTCGCCAGCTTCATGGGCTCGCCACCAATGAACCTGATGAAAAACGCACCAGGTGGCAAGCCAGGCAGCATCCTCGGCATTCGCCCCGAACACCTGGACATCGGTGACACCGGATGGGCGCTGCAAGTGGAAACGGTGGAGCTGCTAGGCGCCGAGCGCCTGGTGCACGCCCGGCTGGGCGACGAAGGTCTCATCATCCGAACCAACGAAGACCAGCCCGCGCCTGCCGTGGGCAGCACCATCCGCGCCCAACCCCGAGAAGACCGGATGCACTGGTTTAGCGCGGACACCGGACAGCGGCAATGAGCAACGCGTTCAACGACCGTTGGAATTACCCGCGGTGGATCGCGCACCGCGGCGCTGGCAAGCTCGCGCCGGAAAATACCCTGGCTGCTTTTCGCCTTGGCGCCTCATATGGATACCGCATGTTCGAGTGCGACGCAAAGCTGAGCGCTGACGGCGTGCTCTTCTTGCTGCACGACGACACGCTGGAGCGCACCAGCAACGGCCAAGGCATCGCCGGCGAACAGCCGTGGGCCGTGATCAGCCAGCTCGATGCCGGCAGCTGGCATTCAAGAGCGTGGGCGGGCGAGCCGCTGCCCACGCTGGCTAACATGATCGGCTTTTGCGAGGCCAATGCCTACTTGATCAATATCGAAATCAAACCCACGCCGGGCCTGGAACATACCACCGGCCTCGCGGTCGCTCGCGAAGCGCGCCGCCTCTGGCCAGCAAACGCGGCGGGAGCTGCGCCGCTGCTCACCTCGTTCCAGCCCGAATCCCTGGCTGGAGCCCGCGAAGGTGCCGACGACTTGCCGCGCGGACTGCTGCTCGACAGCTTGTGGACGGGTTGGCTGGAAGCTGCAGTGTCGCTGGGTTGCTGCGCCATCGTCTGCCACCACCGGTTGTTGGACGCCACCACCGTGGCAGCCGTCCAAGGCGCGGGCCTGCGAACCCTGTCCTACACCGTCAACGATGAAGCTACCGCGCAGCGGCTACTGACCCTGGGGGTTGACGGCATCATCACCGACGCTGTAGACCGTTTCGCGCCGGGCGCGTGACCTTGACCGGGGAGCTCAGCGACCTCGCAGGCGCCAAGCCAGCGTGCCCTGCACGAACACCAGGCCAGCGTAAGTGGCCATCTTGCCGTCGCGGCCGAAATACACCAGTCCAGCCAGCAAGACCGCTACACCCGCAACAAACAGCCAAGCCAGCTCACGCCCGGGCCTACCGCCCGATTTGCGCTGCCCCCGTCGCAGCAGCAGGGCCAGCCAGAGCAACACCGCCACCCCCATCGCAGGCGCCAGAAACCCGGCGAGGTGAAGCAGCGGGTCGAAAAATGTCATATTGCAGTGCAAGGTACGGACGTAACCGCACAATTTTATAATCTAGCTATGTCTGTCTGGGCACTCGGTATCAACCATCAAACGGCTCCGCTCGATCTGCGGGGCCGTTTTGCGTTTGCGCTCGACCAGATCCAGCCGACTTTGAACGGTTACCGCCAGAGCCTGCCGCGCCAGCCCGAGGCCACGCTGCTGTCCACCTGCAACCGCACCGAGCTCTACGCCGCCGGTGACCAAGCGGCGGTGGAGCCCACGCTGGACTGGTTGGCCCAGACCGGTGGCGTGAGTACCCACGTGCTGCGTGACCACGCCTACATCCTGCGCGAGAACGATGCCGCGCGCCACGCTTTCCGGGTCGCCAGTGGGCTGGACAGCATGGTGCTGGGCGAGGCGCAAATCCTCGGTCAGATGAAGGATGCGGTGCGCGCCGCCGAAGAAGCCGGCGCCCTGGGCACAACTCTGCACCAGCTGTTCCAGCGCTCTTTCGCGGTGGCCAAGCAAGTGCGCAGCTCCACCGAAATCGGGGCTCACTCCATCAGCATGACGGCCGCCGCAGTACGCCTGGCAACGCAGCTGTTCGAAGACATCAAGGACATCCGGGTGCTGTTCGTCGGCGCCGGCGACATGATCGAGCTGGCGGCCACGCACTTCGCGGCCAAGACGCCCAAGAGCATGTCGATTGCCAACCGCACGCTGGAGCGTGGCGAAAAGCTGGCCGGACGTTTCGGCGCCGAAGTCATGCGCCTTGCCGAAATCCCCGATCGCCTGCACGAGTTTGACGCTGTGATCAGCTGCACTGCCAGCACCCTGCCCATCATCGGCCTGGGTGCAGTCGAGCGAGCGCTGAAGAAGCGCCGCCACCGCCCGATGTTCATGGTCGATCTCGCGGTGCCGCGCGACATCGAGGCCGAGGTCAAGGCACTGGACGACGTCTACCTTTACACCGTCGACGACCTGGCCAGCGTGGTGCAAACCGGCAAGGACAACCGGCAAGCCGCCGTAGCCCAGGCCGAGGTCATCATCGACGCGGGCGTGCTCAGCTTCATGCACTGGCTGCAGCAGCGCGACCCCGCCACCGGCATGGTGCCGCTGATCCAGCAAATCCACGCCCAGGCCGACGAGTGGCGCAGCGCCGAACTGGTGCGAGCCCGCAAACTGCTCGCCAAGGGCGAACCGGTTGAAGCGGTGCTCGAAGCCCTGTCCAAGGGACTGACACAAAAAATGCTACACGGCACCCTCGCCGAGCTGCGGTCTACCGACGCCGATAGCCGCGCCGCCACGGCGCACACCGTCTCCCGCCTGTTTCTGCGCGACAAGTCCTAGCGACTGTCGACCAACCAGCAGGCGCGCGCCCGGTTGGCGCGCGGGTCTGCCGTTCCGCCGATCGCTCCCATCTCACTTCCCCACCGCATGAAACCGTTTGTCCGTGACACCCTGCTGCGCCAGCGCGCCCGCCTGCACGAGCTGGACGCCTTGCTCGCGGCGCCCGACGTGGTTGACGACTTGCAGCGTTTTCGCAACCTGAGCCGCGAACACGCCGAGGCCGGCGCGGTGGTCGAGGTGTTCAACCGCTTTCTGCAGCGCGAAGCCGACCGCGCTGCGGCCCAAGACATGCTGCAAGACCCGGAAATGGCCGAGATGGCGCAGGAAGAGCTGGACAGCGCCGACACCGAGCTGGCCGCGCTGGACACCGAGCTGCAGCATCTGCTTCTGCCCAAAGACCCGGAAGACGAGCGCAATGCCTTCGTGGAAATCCGCGCCGGCACTGGCGGCGACGAGTCGGCCCTGTTTGCCGGCGACCTGGCCCGCATGATCACGCGCTACGCCGAGAGCCAGCGCTGGGTGGTAGAGGTGGTGAGTGAGTCGCCAGGAGAGCTGGGCGGCTACAAGGAGCTTGTGCTGCGCATCGTAGGCGCGGGCGCCTATGGCAAACTGCGGTTCGAATCGGGTGGGCACCGCGTGCAACGCGTGCCGGCTACCGAAACCCAAGGCCGTATCCACACCAGCGCTGCCACCGTGGCCGTGATGCCCGAGCCGGACGAAACCGAGGCGGTCAAGCTCAACCCGAGCGAACTGCGCATCGACACCTACCGCGCCAGCGGGGCCGGCGGGCAACACATCAACAAGACCGACTCGGCGGTGCGTGTCACCCACTTGCCCACCGGAATCACCGCTGAGTGTCAGGATGGCCGCAGCCAGCACAGCAACAAGGCCAAGGCCTTGCAGGTGCTCACTGCGCGCCTGCAGGAAAAAGACCGCAGCGAGCGCGCCGCCAAGGAGGCCGCCACCCGCAAGGACCTGATCGGCAGCGGCGACCGCAGCGACCGCATCCGCACCTACAACTTCCCGCAGGGCCGCCTGACCGACCACCGGATCAACCTCACCCTGTACAAGCTGCTGCAGGTGATGGAGGGCGATCTGGGCGATGTGATCCACGCGCTGCAGGTAGCCCGGGGCGCCGAGCTGATGGCCGAGCTCGAACACCGCCACGCGCCATGAAGGCCGCGCCTGCTACCACGCTGAGCGACGCCCTGCGCAACGCCCAGACCCAGGGTGTGGCGAGGCTGGACGCGCAAATGCTGTTGCTGAAGGCGCTGTCGTACGACCCGCATGACCGCGCCTGGCTGCTGGCCCACGACGGCGACCTTTTGCCGCCAGAGGTTGCCTCGCGCTTCAGCACCGCGGTGCAAGAGCGCCTGAGCGGCATGCCGATGGCTTACCTCACCGGCGAGCAGGCGTTTTTTGGTCTAACGCTGCGGGTGGACCGGCGGGTGCTGGTGCCCCGGCCCGACACCGAAACCCTGGTCGAGTGGGCACTGACGCTCTTGGCCGATTGGCCAGCCCCAGTCCCAGCCCCAGCGCAGGTGCTGGACCTGGGCACGGGTAGTGGGGCTGTGGCGCTGGCACTGAAATCTCAACAACCGACGCTCCATGTCTGCGCCACTGACGTGAGCGAGAACGCACTGGCGGTCGCGCGAGCCAACGCCCAGCGTCTCCGACTCACCATCGATTTCGCTACAGGCAGCTGGCTGGACGCCGTGCCCGGCCAGCACTTCCACCTCATCGTCAGTAACCCACCGTACATCGCCGAAGGCGACGCCCACCTGGCGGCGCTGACTCACGAGCCCCTGGGCGCGCTCACGGCAGGCGCGGATGGGCTGGACGACATCCGGTCGTTGATCATCGGCGCTCCCGCGGCCCTGCACCCCGGCGGCTGGCTGTTGCTGGAACACGGCTACGACCAGGCCAACCGGGTCAATGCCCTCTTGATCGAACGGGGCTTCGAAGCGGTCACCAGCCGCACCGACCTTGCGGGCATTGCGCGCTGCACTGGCGGGCGCTGGCCGGGCCAGCGATAATTGACCAATCTTGCGGGTCATTTCCGCTTCAACGCCCTTGAGAAAGCCTGAACCATGAGCGACGCCCACACCCAGATCGACCAGCTGGTCAAATCCAACGACATCGTGCTCTTCATGAAGGGCAACGCGAGTTTCCCCATGTGCGGCTTCTCCGGCCGCGCGATCCAGATTCTGAAGGCCTGTGGCGTTGACCCCAAGAGCGTCAAGACGGTGAACGTGCTGGAAGACGACGTCGTGCGCCAGGGCATAAAGGACTACAGCAAGTGGCCCACCATTCCCCAGCTGTATGTCAAAGGCGAATTTGTCGGCGGCTCCGACATCATGATGGAGATGTACGAGTCGGGCGAACTGCAGCAGGTCATCAACGGGCAGACCTGAACCAACCTGCCTGCTCAATTAGCCGCCTGCGGGCGGCTTTTTTGCGTCTGATCGCTGGATCCGGTCGCGCTTTTTTTCACGCCAGCGGCGATTGCCTCAAATGGCGAGCTTTGATCGGTCTTTTTCTGCCTTGAGATCAGGCATGGCCTGTGCTTGAATGAAGTTGTTGATGAACCCCCCTCAGGAGAACCGCATGAGCTCACACAGCCTGGTCGCTTCACCCTCTCTGGGACTGCCCATCGCCCAGATGCGCAGCGTGTTCAGCGCCGACGATGTCGAGCGCAAGCTGGCCAGGCTGCAATCCAGCGGCAACGAGCGCGAGCATGAGGTGTTGCGCAACACATGGCAACGGATGCTGGAACGGGGACCCGAGCGCTTCGCGGTCAAGCCCTCGGGTGTGCCCGACATGGCACCACTGTACGATTTGCTGCCCAATTTTGGTGAGGTGCTAGACGACGTGAAGCGCCACGTGGCGCTCAGCCAGGACAGCCGCGACAGCCTCGAAGTCACGCCCATCCTGCTGCTGGGGCCGCCGGGCGTCGGCAAAACGCATTTCGCGCGCCAGATTGCCGACCTGCTGGGCACCAGCATGAGCCTGGTGTCAATGAGTTCCATGACCGCTGGCTGGCTGCTCTCTGGCTCGTCTTCCCAGTGGAAAGGATCCAAACCGGGCAAGGTGTTCGAAGCCCTGGTAGACGGCCAGTACGCCAACCCCGTCATCGTGATTGACGAGATCGACAAGGCCGCAGCTGAGGCGCAATACGACCCTCTGGGCTCACTCTACAGCTTATTGGAACACGACACCGCACAAAGCTTCGTAGACGAATTCGCCGAAGTGCCGATCGACGCCAGCCAGGTCATCTGGGTCACAACGGCCAACGACGAGCGCGCGATTCCGGATCCGATCCGCAACCGCATGAACGTGTTCGAGATCGCGCCGCCGTCGCCCGATGCAGCGCGAAAGATCGCGGCCCACCTGTACCGTGGCATTCGCGGTGAGCACGACTGGGGACAGCGCTTCGAGCCCGAACCCGCCAACGATGTGCTGGACCTGCTGGCCACGCAGGCGCCGCGTGAAATGCGCCGGGCTCTGGTCACCGCCTTCGGCAATGCCAGGCTGGATAACCGCTACCGCATCGAGCCCGACGACTTGCCGCGCAACGGGCCGGGTAAGACCCGCATCGGTTTCCTTCAGTGACAGCGCTCTAATCAGGTCCCGGGTCAAGCGTCGGCATGAGCCCAGTTCTTCGCTGCGCGGTAGACCGCGTTGGGGTAAGTGTCGCGCCCCCGACTGCCGTTGTATCGCCCGAGCGCCATGAAAGTATCGCCGCGCTCGCGGTCCAAGTAGTGCCGCAGGATCACGCAGCCATATCGCAGGTTGATCCGCATCTTGAAGAGCTTGCCCGCATCGCCGTCGCCGATCACTCGGGTCCAGAACGGCATGATCTGCATGTAGCCGCGCGCGCCCACACTTGAGATGGCGAATCTGCGGAACGCACTCTCCACCTGGATCAGACCCATGACCAGGGTGGTATCCAGTCCGGCGCGCTTGGACTCGTACCATACGGTCGTCAAGAACTCTGTACGCTCCTGAAAATTCGATTTGCGCCTTCTCAATCGATCGCTCATCGCAGTTTTCCAGCGTAAGTGCGCCAGCATGTCTTTAGTCTCTCTAAACACTGGCTCTGGAGGTTCATCGCTAGCAATTGCTGCTCTGAGAGCTAACCGAACAGAGTCGGCGAGCGGCTCTTCCAACTGTCCGCCCGCGATTACTGAGCTTGGCCACGCCAGCAGCGACCACGCACCCGCCCCGGTCGCCGCCAGGCAGGCACGGCGGCTCAGCAGCCCCTCGGGGAACAGCGCTGCCGTGGTCATGCGGCGAGACGGCCTTTCACGAAGGCCAGCGCCTCGACCAGCGCGACCTTGGTCGCTGCCGCATCTCGCCGATGCTGGTACTCCACCTGCCCATCCTTCAACCCCTTGTCGCCAATCGTCACGCGGTGCGGTATGCCAATGAGCTCCCAGTCGGCGAACATGGCGCCAGGCCGTTCGCCGCGGTCGTCGAGCAGCACGTCGACACCAGCGGCCAGCAGTTGTTCGTACAGCTGTTCGGCCGCGGTCTTCACGTCGGCGCTGCGGTCCATGCCGATCGGGCAGATCACCACGGTGAACGGCGCGATCGCATCGGGCCAGATGATGCCGCGCTCATCGTGGTTTTGTTCGATCGCGGCGGCAGGCAGGCGGGTGATGCCGATGCCGTAGCAGCCCATCTCGAATGGCGCGGGTTTGCCGTCCTCGGCCAGGAACGTGGCGTTCATCGCCCGGCTGTATTTGGTGCCGAGGTAGAACACATGGCCCACCTCAATGCCGCGCTCGATGGCGAGCGGGCCCTTGCCATCGGGCGAGGCGTCGCCTTCCACCACATTGCGGATGTCAGCCACCAGATCGGGCTCGGGCAAGTCACGACCCCAGTTCACGCCGGTGAAGTGGAAGTCGACCTCGTTGGCCCCGCAGATCCAGTCGGCCATTGCCGCCACCTCGCGGTCAGCCACCAGCTTCACCGGTCGCTTCATGCCAATGGGGCCGAGGTAACCTGGCTTGCTGCCAAAGTGCGCTTCGATCTCGGGTACGGTGGCGAAACGGAAGCTCGCATCCAAACCGGGCACCTTGCTGACCTTGACTTCATTCATGTCGTGATCACCGCGCAGCAGCAGCAGCCAGACCTGGCTCCTCACAACTTCGCCCGCTTCGTTCAGCTCGTCGGTGGCCAGCACCAGCGACTTCACCGTGGTGGCCAGCGGCACCCCCAGCAGCTCGGCCACATCGGCGCAGGTGCTCTTACCCGGCGTAGGTGTCTTGACCATGAGGTTGGCCGGTGCGGGTCGGCTTCCCGAAGGGGCCAGCGCTTCGGCCTTCTCTATGTTGGCCGCGTAGTCGCTGTCCGGGCAGTAGACGATGGCGTCTTCGCCGGTGGCCGCGATCACCTGGAACTCTTCGCTCAGGTCGCCGCCAATGGCGCCGCTGTCCGCGGCCACGGCGCGGTAGCGCAGACCAAAGCGGTCAAAGATGCGGCGATACGCCGCGGCCATCACCTGGTAGCTGGCTTTGGCGGCGGCCTCATCACGGTCGAAGCTGTAGGCATCCTTCATGATGAACTCACGTCCACGCATCAATCCGAAGCGAGGCCGGCGCTCATCGCGAAATTTGGTCTGGATCTGGTAAAAATTCTTCGGCAATTGCTTGTAGCTGCGCAGTTCCTGGCGCGCGATGTCGGTCACGACCTCTTCGCTGGTGGGCTGAACGATGAAGTCGCGCCCGTGCCGGTCCTGGATGCGCAGCAGCTCCGGGCCCATCTTGTCGAAGCGACCGGTTTCCTGCCAGTATTCCGCCGGTTGCACCACGGGCATGGTGAGCTCCACCGCACCTGAACGGTTCATTTCCTCGCGTACGATGCGCTCCACCTTCTGGATCACCCGAAGGCCCATGGGCATGTAGGTGTAGATGCCTGCGCCCAACTTCTTGATCATGCCGGCGCGTGTCATAAGCCGGTGGCTGACCACCTCGGCGTCGGCGGGGGCTTCCTTGAGGGTAGAGATGAAGAACTGAGAGGCTTTCATGAAGGCGCGGGGCGGTCAGCCCGATCAAAGGGTGGTGAAAACGGGCGGGGGTGGACCGCGCCAAGCCAGGGTGGCGCCGCCAATCGGTGTTTACCCGGCGTTGGTCCCGATCCGGGTGGGCAAAACCTCGCAATCTGTCATGCTCGATGCATAATCCAGACAGTTCAAAAATTTGAGGTTGATTATGCTTGACAGGGAAGGCTTCAGGCCCAATGTCGGCATCATTCTGCTCAACCAGCGAAACCAGGTGTTCTGGGGTAAGCGCATTCGCTCCCATTCCTGGCAGTTTCCGCAAGGTGGTATCGACCGAGGCGAAACGCCCGAGCAGGCGATGTACCGAGAGCTGCACGAGGAAGTGGGTCTCATGCCCGAACACGTGAACATCGTGGCCCGTACGAGGGACTGGTTGCGCTATGAAGTGCCCGACCGCTACATCCGACGCGACGCACGTGGACACTACAAGGGTCAGAAGCAGATCTGGTACCTGTTGCGCTTGGTTGCGCAAGACTGGAACCTGAATCTGCGCGCCTCCACCCATCCCGAGTTCGATGCTTGGCGCTGGCACGACTACTGGGTGCCGCTGGACGTAGTGGTGGAGTTCAAACGTGGCGTGTACGAACTCGCGCTGACCGAGCTGGCCCGCTACCTTCCGCGCAACGATCACCGCAACCGCTACCTGCGCGGCAACACCCGCACGCGTGCCTGGGACGATGGTGAAATGCCTTCGCATGTTGGCCAGCACCAGATGGAGTTGCCGCCCGGCGCCACCTTCGACCCGCATCCCCAAGGATCCCCACCGTTCGCCGAGCCCCAGACGAGCTTCAACAAGTTGGCGTG
The DNA here is from genome assembly GCF_011390835.1 of Hydrogenophaga sp. GTDB lineage: Bacteria > Pseudomonadota > Gammaproteobacteria > Burkholderiales > Burkholderiaceae_C > Hydrogenophaga. Next base: position 116,975 of record NZ_JAABRQ010000001.1, read on the forward strand.
AAGGGTCCGGGCGGGTCACCCGCGCGTTAGCACCAGGTTGTCGCGGTGAATCATCTCAGGCTCGGCCATGTAACCCAGCAGCCGCTCGAAATCGGCTGAGGACTTGCGACACAACATGCGCGCCTCGGAACTGGCGTAGTTGGCCAACCCTCGAGCCACTTCCTTGCCGGCCGAACTGCGCACCGCGATCACATCCCCACGGGAAAAATCGCCTTCGACCGCGGTCATGCCGATCGGCAGCAGGCTCTTGCCCTCGCCCACGATCTTGCCGATGGCGCCGTCGTCGACCACCACCGCGCCACGCAACTGCAGGTGATCAGCCATCCAGCGCTTGCGGGCCTGGCTTTTGGGTGTGTTGGCCAGCAGGCTGGTGCCAATGGCTTCGCCTTCACACAGTCGCTGCAACACCCGCGGTTCACGCCCCCAGGCAATGACCGTTGACGCGCCCGAACCCGCCGCGCGTTTGGCCGCGAGAATCTTGGTGAGCATACCGCCGCGGCCAATGCTTGACCCCACGCCACCCGCCATCGTTTCAAGTTGAGGGTCGCCGGCCCGCGCCTGGTGCACGAATTCGGCGGCAGGATCATGGCGCGGGTCAGCGGTGTACAGCCCCTTCTGGTCAGTCAGGATGACCAGCACATCGGCCTCGACCAAGTTGGCCACTAGCGCACCCAGGGTGTCGTTGTCGCCAAACTTGATCTCGTCGTTGACCACGGTGTCGTTTTCGTTGATGACCGGCACCACGCGGAGGTGAAGCAGGGTCATCAGCGTCGAGCGAGCGTTGAGGTAGCGCTCGCGGTCGGCCAAGTCGGCGTGGGTGAGCAGCACCTGGGCACTGCCGACGCCACAAGCGCGCAGCTTGCTCTCGTACATCTGCACCAGGCCCATTTGCCCCACCGCGGCGGCGGCCTGCAACTCGTTGATCTCTTTGGGCCGCACCGCCCACCCCAGGCGCTTCATGCCTTCGGCCACCGCGCCGCTGCTCACCATGATCAGCTCGCGCCCTTGCTTGACGAGCGCGGCCAACTCCTCGCTCCACTGACCAATGGCTTGTTCATCCAGGCCCCGACCTTCGTTGGTGACCAAACTGGAGCCCACTTTGACCACAATGCGCTTGGCGCTCTTCAAGACGCTGTGGTGGCCTGAAGGGGCCGCGGAACCGGTCAACATGTCGCTCATGCGGGGACGATCACAAAAGGTGAGAACGGCGATGAATCAGAGGCCGCGGGGGTCGGCGTCGAAGCGCGGGTCAATTTCTGTCTCGGGCTGGGTCGAGCGAAACTCCTTGGCCAGGAATTCATAAACCGATTGCACCAGTCGCTCACAGCCTTCCCGGGTAAGCGCGGAGATCTCGAATACCGGCCCTTTGAAGCGCAGCCGCTTGACGATGTCTTTGACGCGCGCTTCGCGCTCATCCAGCGGCACCATGTCCAACTTGTTGAGCACCAGCCAGCGGGGTTTGTCGTACAAGGCCTGATCAAACTTCTTAAGCTCAGCCACGATGGCCTTTGCCTGCGCCACCGGGTCGACATCCGCGTCGAACGGCGCGGCGTCCACCATGTGCAACAACACGCGGGTTCGCTGCAAATGCCGCAGGAACTGATGCCCGAGGCCTGCGCCCTCCGAAGCGCCCTCGATCAGCCCCGGCACATCGGCCACCACAAAACTCTTTTCCGGCGCCACCCGCACGACACCCAGATTGGGGTGCAGCGTGGTGAACGGGTAGTCTGCAATTTTGGGGCGCGCATTCGACACCGCCGCAATCAGGGTGGACTTTCCTGCATTCGGCATGCCCAGCAGGCCTACATCGGCCAGCACCTTGAGCTCCAGCTTGAGCGTATGGCGTTCGCCAGCCCAGCCAGGCGTCTTCTGTCTAGGCGAGCGGTTGGTCGAACTCTTGTAGTGCATGTTGCCGAAGCCACCGTCGCCACCCTTAGCGAGCGTGATCTGCTCACCAGGCACCAGCAGTTCGTGCAGCACCTCGCCCGTCTCTGCATCGGCAATGATGGTGCCTACCGGCATTTTGAGCACGATGTCGTCGCCCTTGACGCCGAACATGTCCGAGCCTTTGCCGTGCTCACCGCGGTGCGCTTCAAAGCGACGTGTGAAGCGGAAGTCCACCAAGGTGTTGAGGCTGGCATCGGCCACCGCCAACACGTGGCCTCCGCGCCCGCCGTCGCCGCCATCTGGGCCTCCAAATTCTTTGTACTTTTCGTGCCGGAACGAGGCGCAGCCGTTCCCGCCGTCGCCCGCGGCGACGTCGATGGTGGCTTCGTCCACAAATTTCATGTCATTGCTTCCGGGAAATACCCATACGAAAAAGGCCCGCTTGCGCGGGCCCTCAGCTGCATCCTGCCCTCACCGGGCAAAGCCCGGCGCGCGACAGCACCGCGTCGCTCAGACGGGAGTGATGCTCACCACGTGGCGATTCAGCGCGCCCTTGACGGCGAAGCTCACGTGACCGTCTGCCGTGGCAAACAGGGTGTGATCTTTCCCCAGGCCGACGTTGCTGCCGGGGTGAAACTTGGTGCCACGCTGACGCACGATGATGGCGCCCGCGCTCACGAGTTCACCACCAAAGGCCTTCACGCCGAGCATCTTGGGCTTGGAATCGCGCCCGTTTCGCGTAGAGCCGCCGCCTTTTTTCTGTGCCATTTTCTCTTACTCCTCTCAGCCTGCGATCGACGCAATCTGCAGTTCGGTGAAATTCTGCCGGTGACCCTGGCGCTTCTGGTAGTGCTTGCGACGGCGCATCTTGAAGATGTGCACCTTGTCGTGCCTGCCATGGGCCAACACCGTGACCGTGACCGTTGCGCCGGAAACCAAGGGAGTGCCAACCTTGAGCTCGCTGCCGTTGCCGACAGCCAGAACCTGGTCAATCACGATCTCTTGGCCCACATCCGCAGCAATCTGTTCTACTTTAATTTTTTCGCCAGCAGCAACACGATACTGTTTGCCACCGGTTTTTATGACCGCGTACATATGAACCTCTTGAAAATATCCACGAATGGATGTTCGACGGACGAAGTTCCGCCGAACCTGCGATTTTAGCACGCAAGAGTTTTGTTCTCAAGTACGTAGGCGCACAGGGCACGCAGGCACGAAAACATGGCGCTCAGTGACCGCCCTGTCGATCGGCACCTGCCCTCTTCCTATAATTCCTGTTTACAGGCTGGCGATCCCCGGCCTCTTCTCCCGACGGACCCCCATCTTGATCCCCCTTCCCTCCCAGGCGTCTCATCCGCTGGACCTGATCGCCCAGGACATGCAGCGGGTGGACCAGGTGATCCACGAGCGATTGACCACCGATGTGCCGCTGGTCCGGGATGTCGCGCAGTACATCATCCGGGCTGGCGGCAAGCGCCTGAGGCCTGCCTTGCTGCTACTGATGAGCGGCGCTATCGGCTCAATGCACCCTCACCGCCACACCCTGGCGGCTGTGATCGAGTTCATTCACACAGCCACCCTGCTGCACGACGACGTGGTGGACGAGTCCACGCTGCGCCGTGGCCGGCCGACCGCTAACGAGCAGTTTGGCAACGCAGCCAGTGTGCTGGTGGGCGACTTCCTGTACTCGCGGGCGTTTCAGATGATGGTTGATGTGAACCAGATGCGGGTGATGCAGGTGCTCTCTGACGCCACCAACGTGATCGCCGAAGGCGAAGTTTTGCAGTTGATGAACATGCATGACGCCACGGTGAACGAGGCGACCTACCTTCGGGTGATCCGGTCGAAAACCGCCAAGCTATTTGAAGCCAGCGCCCGTCTTGCCCCCATCCTGGCCGGCGCGGATGCGGCGACCGAAGCACTGTGCGCCACCTACGGCCAGGCGGTGGGTACCGCATTTCAGGTCATTGACGACGTGCTGGACTACGAAGGCAGTCCTGAGGACTTGGGCAAGAACCTCGGCGATGACCTGCGCGAGGGCAAGGTCACCCTGCCCATCATCTGCGCGCTTCAACGCGCCACGCCCGCTGAACAGATTTTGATCCGGGCAGCCATCGAGCAAGGCGATCTGACCCATTTGCCTGAAATTCTGCGCGTCATCTCCGACTCGGGCGCACTCGAAGCAGCACGGGCCAGCGCCATGGCCGAAGCCCAGCGCGCCGTGGATGCCGCCCGGGCCTTGCCGGCCAATGCGCACAGCAACGCCTTGCTACAATTGGCTGCTGACTTGCTGGAGCGCCGCTCCTAGGGTCTGAACGACACCAGCTCGCCTTGGTCCGACAGGCAAATGGTGCTGTTTTCGGGGTGTAGCTTAGCCAGGTAGAGCGCTACGTTCGGGACGTAGAGGCCGGAGGTTCGAATCCTCTCACCCCGACCATACCTCCCGATTTGCTAGAGCTGAGCGTCCAGCGCGCGATTTGCGTGCTTTTGGTCCCGCTTTTCGAGACCTTCTCGCAACGCCAAGAGCGCGACAATCCGCAAATTCAACACAAGTCGCCTCAATTGTGACGGCCAAGTCGTTGATTTACGGTAGATTACGAGCTTATGGCGTCCGTCGATACAGTGATTCAGGATAGTGCTTCCATGGCCTTGCCAGGCTTGGGCCGCGCCTTGGTGTCCGCTGGCAAGCTGGGCCAGAAAGCAGCTGAGGACTTGTACAAAAAGGCCCAGGTCGGCCGAACAAGCTTCATCGCTGAGCTGACCAGTTCGGGCGCTGTGTCGGCCTATGACATGGCGCACACCATGGCAGCCGCCTACGCCGCCCCCCTGCTGGACCTGGACGCGATCGACGTCGAGCGGCTGCCCAAGGGCTTACTCGATAGCAAGATCTGCTCGGACTACCGCATCGTGGTTCTGAGCAAGCGAAATAACCGCTTGATGGTGGCCACCGCCGATCCGGCGGACCAGCAGGCTGCAGAAAAAATCAAGTTCGCCACCCAGATGGGCGTGGACTGGGTGATCACCGAGTTCGACAAGCTCAACAAGCTGGTTGACCTCCAGAACACCAGCGCCAACGAGACGATGGACAACATCATCGGCGGCGACTTCGAGTTTGACGAACTGGCCACTGAAGCGATCACCACCGATGCGCCGGACAAGTCCTCGGAAGTTGACGACGCGCCAGTGGTCAAGTTCCTGCACAAGATGCTGATTGACGCCTTCAACATGCGCGCGTCCGACCTGCATTTTGAGCCGTACGAACACACCTACCGCGTGCGCTTTCGCATCGATGGCGAGCTGCGCGAAATCGCTTCACCACCGATCGCCATCAAGGACAAGCTGGCCTCGCGCATCAAAGTGATCTCGCGCATGGACATCTCGGAGAAGCGCATCCCCCAGGACGGGCGCATGAAGCTCAAGGTGGGGCCTGACCGGGTGATCGATTTCCGGGTCAGCTCGTTACCCACATTGTTTGGCGAAAAGATCGTGATCCGGATCCTGGATCCGAGCAGTGCCAAGGTGGGCATCGATGCGCTCGGCTATGAGCCGGAGGAAAAAGAGCGCTTGCTGGAGGCCATTTCCCGGCCCTATGGCATGGTGCTGGTCACCGGCCCGACAGGCTCGGGCAAGACGGTGTCGCTCTACACCTGCCTCAACATCCTGAACAAGCCAGGCATCAACATCTCCACCGCCGAAGACCCGTCGGAGATCAATTTGCCTGGCGTGAACCAGGTTAACGTGAACGAAAAGGCGGGTTTGACCTTTGCCGCGGCGCTCAAGGCTTTCTTGCGCCAGGATCCGGACATCATCATGGTGGGTGAGATTCGCGACCTGGAGACGGCCGATATCTCGATCAAGGCGGCGCAAACGGGACACATGGTGCTGTCAACCCTGCACACGAACGACGCCCCGACCACGCTGACCCGCATGATGAATATGGGTGTTCCCACGTTCAACATTGCCTCCAGTGTCATCCTGATCACCGCTCAGCGGCTGGCCCGTCGACTTTGTGCGACTTGCAAGTCACCATTAGATGTGCCGCGAAAAGCGCTGCTGGATGCTGGCTACAAGGCCGAGGACCTGGATGGCAGCTGGACGCCCTACAAGCCGGTCGGCTGCTCTGCATGCAACAACGGCTACAAGGGCCGCGTCGGCATTTACCAGGTCATGCCGATCTCAGAGGAGATCCAGCGCATCATCTTGCGGGGTGGCAGCGCGCTCGATATTGCCCAGCAGGCCAGCGCCGAAGGGGTGAGGAGCTTGCGCGAGTCGGGCCTGATCAAGGTACGGCAGGGCATGACGTCATTGGAAGAGGTGCTCAGCGTCACCAACGAGTGACCTGAAGCAAAGTTACGAATTCGGGGAAACCATGGCCACTGCAGCATCCAAAAGCGTCAAGGACTTTGTCTTCGAGTGGGAAGGCAAGGACCGCAGCGGCAAACAGGTCAGGGGAGAGACTCGGGCGGTAGGCGAGAACCAGGTGCTGGCGGCCCTGCGCCGCCAGGGCATCATCCCGGGCAAGGTGAAGAAGCGCCGCATGTCTTCGGGCAAGCGAATCAAGCCGAAAGACATTGCCATCTTCACACGCCAGCTCGCAACCATGATGAAGGCAGGCGTGCCCCTGCTTCAGGCGTTCGACATCGTGGGCCGCGGCAACCCAAATCCCAGCGTGTCCAAATTGCTCAACGACATCCGGGCAGACGTTGAAACCGGCACCTCACTCAGTGCGGCTTTTCGCAAAAATCCGCTGTACTTCGATAGCCTGTACTGCAACCTGGTCGAGGCAGGTGAGGCTGCCGGTATCTTGGAAGAGTTGTTGGACCGGCTGGCGGTCTACATGGAAAAAACCGAGGCGATCAAGTCCAAGATCAAGTCGGCCTTGATGTATCCCATATCGGTGATCATCGTCGCCTTCGTGGTGGTGGCCGTGATCATGATTTTTGTGATCCCCTCTTTCAAGGAAGTGTTCACCTCCTTCGGTGCCGATCTGCCAGGGCCCACGCTGTTCGTGATCGCCATGAGCGAGTTCTTTACCGAGTACTGGTATCTGATCTTCGGCGGCATCGGTGGTGGCCTGTACTTTTTTCTGCAGGCCTGGAGGCGCAACGAAAAGGTGCAGCGCTTCATGGACAGGTTGATGCTCAAGATGCCGATTTTCGGTACCTTGGTGGAGAAGTCGGTGATCGCCCGCTGGACGCGCACCTTGGCTACCATGTTTGCGGCAGGTGTGCCTTTGGTGGAAGCGCTGGACTCTGTGGGGGGTGCTTCCGGTAACTCGGTCTATGCGATTGCCACCGAAAAGATTCAGCAGGAAGTGTCCACTGGCACCAGCCTGACCAATGCGATGACCAACGCCAATATTTTCCCGTCGATGGTGCTGCAGATGTGCGCCATCGGCGAAGAATCGGGCTCCATCGATCACATGCTGGGCAAAGCTGCGGATTTCTACGAAGCCGAGGTCGATGACATGGTGGCTGGCATCTCGAGCCTGATGGAGCCCATCATCATCGTTATCCTGGGCACCATCATCGGTGGCATCGTGGTCTCGATGTACCTGCCTATCTTCAAACTGGGTCAGGTCGTCTGATGCCCTCACCTGAGGTGGTGGACGCAGCGTTGCTGGGTCTGCTGGGACTACTGGTGGGCAGTTTTCTCAATGTCGTGATTCACCGGCTACCCAAGATGATGGAGCAACGCTGGGCTGCCGAATGTGCCGAGTTCAGCCGTGCTGGCGATGCCCCTGCGCCGGAGGTACCCGCTGAGCGCTTCAACCTGCTGGTGCCGCGTTCTCGTTGCCCCCACTGCGGCCACCAGATTCGATGGTTCGAAAACATCCCTGCAATCAGCTATGCAGTACTCCGCGGGCGTTGCCACGGTTGTGCCGCGCCCATCAGCCTGCGATACCCAGCGGTGGAACTGATCTGCGCCGCGCTGTTTGCCTGGTGCGGATGGCACTGGGGACTGGACTGGGAGGCGCTGATTTGGAGCGGATTCGCCGCCGCCCTGCTGACGCTGGCCTGCATCGACTGGGACACCACCCTGCTACCAGATGACATCACGCTGCCCCTGCTCTGGGCCGGCTTGTGCGCAGCTGGCCTCGGGCTGATCGATACGCTGCTCACCAGCTCGCTTTGGGGTGCTGTGGCCGGCTACCTCTCGCTCTGGCTCGTGTACTGGGCCTTCAAGCTGGTGACCGGCAAGGAAGGCATGGGCTATGGTGACTTCAAACTGTTTGCGGCCCTGGGCGCTTGGCTGGGTTGGCAGGCCCTGATTCCGGTGATCCTCATGGCATCGGTCATCGGGGCCGTGGTCGGTATTGCCATCAAGGTTTTCGGCAGTCTGCGCGAGGGTGGCTACGTGCCTTTCGGCCCGTTCCTGGCCTTGGCAGGCCTTACCGCCATGGTTTTTGGCGCCTCCTCGATCCTGGCGGTCATCGGCCTGTGAGTCCCTCGCCGGCCCGCTGTCACAAGATGCGGCTCGGTCTCACCGGCGGCATCGGCAGCGGCAAGAGTACCGTCGCCCGCATGCTGCAGGATCTGGGCACTGCCCTCATTGATGCCGACGCCATCGCGCGCGCCTGCACTGAACCCGGCGGCACGGGCCTTGCGGCGATTGCACAGCGCTTCGGGCCGGATGCCCTGGCGCCTGACGGCGCCCTGGACCGCGAACGCATGCGCTCGCGCATCTTCGAGCAACCCGAACTCAGACAGGCGCTGGAGTCCATCGTGCATCCGCTGGTGGCCGAGGAGATTCGCCGGCAGGCTGCCGCTGCGGTTGCTCCCTGCATCGTGTTCGACATCCCGCTGCTCGTCGAATCGCCCCGATGGCGGATTCAACTCGACCGAGTGGTGGTGGTCGACTGCCTGCCTGCCACCCAAATCGCCCGCGTGCAGACCCGCAGCGGCTGGGCCATCGAGACGGTCGAAGCGGCTATGCGCAGCCAGTGCTCACGCGAGCGACGGCTGGCCGCGGCCGACGCATTCATCTTCAACGATGGCGTGAGCCTGGATCAGCTGCAACGGCTCGTGACCCAGATGGCGCGCAGGTTCGGGCTATGATGAAAGTCTTGCCTGTTGCTTTGTCCCCCTACCGTTAGTCCACGCCGCCCTGTGATCCTTTACGAATACCCGTTCAACGAGCGCATACGCACCTACCTCCGACTCGAGCAGTTGTTTCGACGGCTGGGTGAACTGGTTCCGCGTAACCATCCGCTCGATCACCACTACGCTATCCAGACTATCTTTGAGATCATGGACGTAGCCTCACGCGCCGACATGAAGTCCGACGTGCTCAAGGACATCGACCGCCAGAAGGCCCAGCTCAACAGCTACCGCGGCAACCCAGCCATTTCCGAGCAGGCTCTGGACGAGATCATTGCCCAGCTGGACGACTGCTTCTCGCAGCTCAACCAGCTCAACGGCAAGACCGGTCAGTCGCTGACCGAAAACGACTGGCTCATGAGCATCCGCAGCCGCATTGGCATTCCGGGCGGCACCTGCGAATTCGATCTCCCGGCGTACTTCGACTGGCAGCACCACCAGGTCGAACAGCGTCAAGCCGATCTGGAGCGCTGGATTGCCCCTTTGTCACCGCTGGCCGAGTCCATCGTGCTCCTGCTCAAGATGCTGCGCGACTCCGGATCGCCGCAAAAAGTGGTGGCACCCGCCGGCCAGTACCAGCAGAACCTGCCGCAGGGCCGTACGTTTCAGTTGCTGCGCCTGCGCATCGATCCGCAGGCCGGCTGGATCCCCGAGATCAGTGGCAACCGCCTGATGATGTCAGTGCGCCTGATGCGCCACGGCGAAGACGACCGCCTGCATCCAGCACAGGAAGACGCCGCGTTTGAGCTGACGCTCTGCGCCTGAGGTCTGCGTGCCTGACCAGAAGCCTGGCTCTGTACCTGCAAGGACGGTTCGTTGCCCGGCCTGCGGCGGCCCCAGCCGTTACGCACCCGACAACCCCTACCGGCCGTTCTGCGGCGAACGATGCAAGCAGCACGATCTGGGTGCCTGGGCTAGCGAACGCTTTGCCTTGCCCGAGCAGACGCCCGACACCGATCCGGAACTCGAGCGGACTTAAACCGCTTCTTCAGCGAGCCAGGCCAGCACGGGCACAGTCCCCGGCAATACCGGTTCACATTGCACCGGCAGACACTCCCAGCGGAAGGCCTGCCCCTCCCGCATCTGCAGCTCGCCCTGCCAGTCCAGAACTTTGCAAAAATGCAGGCGCACCAGCGCATGTGGATAGTCCACCAGCTCGTCGCGCCAAGGGTGAACAGGTCCGATGGTCACACCGATTTCTTCCTGCAGCTCCCGGCGCAAGGCCTGCTCCACATTTTCGCCAGCCTCCAACTTGCCGCCGGGGAACTCCCAGTAGCCCGCGTAGACCTTGCCAGGCGGGCGAGAGGTCAGCAGAAACGAGCCATCTCTGGCGATCAACACACCGACGGCCACATCGACCACCGGGCGGTCTTGCGGGGACTGCCGCGCTTGGTCGGCATCGACCACCAGCACTGGGCTGTTCATTCAAGCGCGGATGGCGTGGGTGCCCGCGTAGTCGCGTGCAAACTGATAAGCCACACGCCCGCTGCGTGAGCCGCGCTCCAGCGCCCACACCAGCGCCTGCGGTCTTGCGCGCTCGATGTCAGCGGCTGGCATCGCGAACGACTCCAGCCACTTCGCCACGATCGCCAGGTACTCGTCCTGGCTGAAGGGGTAAAAGCTGACCCACAAGCCGAAGCGCTCGGACAGCGAAATTTTCTCCTCCACCACCTCACCAGGATGCACCTCGCCATCGGCGGTGTGGGTATAGCTGAGGTTTTCCTTCATGTACTCGGGCAGCAAGTGGCGCCGGTTGCTGGTAGCACAAATCAGCACGTTGTGCCCGGCGGCCGAAACCGATCCATCGAGCACCGACTTCAGCGCCTTGTAGCCCGATTCACCGTCTTCGAAACTCAAGTCGTCACAAAAGACTATGAAACGCTCGGGCCGATCAGCCACCACATCGACGATGTCAGGCAGGTCCACCAAGTCGGCCTTGTCGACCTCGATCAGCCGCAGACCAAGGGCGCTGTACTCGTGCAGGCAGGCCTTGATCAAAGACGATTTGCCAGTGCCTCGCGCGCCGGTCAGCAGCACGTTGTTGGCCGGCAGGCCTTGCACAAATTGCTGCGTGTTGCGCTGAATCTTTTCCTTCTGGCCATCGATTTCCTGCAGGTCGATGAGCCGCATTGGCGCCACATGGCGCACCGGCTCCAGCACGCCGTGACCGCTGCTGCGCTTGCGGTAGCGAAACGCCACCGAGGCCGACCAGTCGGGCGCACCCAGCGCCTGAGGCAGCACGGCTTCAATGCGATCGATCAGTTGCTCAGCACGAGCCAGCAATCGCTCCAGCGCAGCACTCATGATCGGTAGTCTGCGTTGATGGTCACGTAATCGTGGCTGAAATCGCAGGTCCAAACGGTCTCGACCGCCTTGCCGCGGCCCAGGCCGATGCACACCAGGATCTCGGCTTGCTTCATCACGCGTTGGCCGTCTTCTTCGCGGTAGTCAGGGTGACGTCCACCGCGGGTGACCACATGCACATCGCCCAGGTGCAAGTCAATCCCGTTCACATCCAGATCGGTGATGCCGGCGTAGCCGACCGCCGCCAGAATGCGCCCCAGGTTCGGATCGCTGGCGAAGAAGGCCGTTTTGACCAGCGGCGACTGCGCCACTGCATAAGCCGCCAACAGACACTCGGCGCTGTCACGCCCGCCTTCCACACGAACGGTGATGAACTTGGTGGCGCCCTCACCGTCACGCACGATGGCATGCGCCAGCCGCTGGGCCACCGGCGCCAGCGCATTCAGCAAGGCCCGTCCCACAGCGCTGTCGAGATCAGTCACAGTCGGATGGCCAGCGCGGCCTGTGGCAATGACCACGAAGCAGTCGTTGGTGCTGGTGTCACCATCGACCGTCACGCGGTTGAACGACACATCGGCCAGGCGGCGCGCAAGTGTGCTCATCAGTTCAGGTGCGACGCAGGCGTCGGTCGCCAGAAAGCCGAGCATGGTGGCCATGTTGGGCCGAATCATGCCAGCGCCTTTGGCGATGCCCGTGGCGTGCACGGTGCGCCCGCCAATCTCGAACGAATGGCTCACCGCTTTGGGCACCGTGTCGGTCGTCATGATGCCGGTGGCGGCATCCAGCCAGCGTTCACCTGTGGCCATCGGGCCTTGTGCAGCCGAGGTCACTGCCGCGGGCAAGCCGGCAATCAGCCGGTCCACCGGCAGGGGCTCCATGATCACGCCGGTGGAGAACGGCAACACCTGCTCATGAGCCAGATTCAGGGCGCGGGCCAAGGCGCTGCAAGTCTTCTGCGCATCCGCCAGTCCTGGCTCACCGGTACCGGCGTTAGCGTTGCCGGTGTTGATGACCAGAGCCCGGATGCCCAGCTTCGAGGTCAGGTGCTGGCGGCAGACTTGCACCGGCGCGGCGGCGTAGCGATTCTGCGTAAACACGGCGCCGACCGCACTGCCCTCGTCGAGTAGAAAAACCGTGAGATCCTTGCGATTGGCTTTTCGAATGCCAGCTTCAGTCACACCGATGCGAACACCGGCGATGGCATGCAGATCGGAGGCCTGGGGCATCGGTAACGATACGGGCATGTTGAACTTCCGGAAAAATTGGCCCGACTCGGGGCTTAACTCAATCGAGCTTGCCGTGGCAGTGCTTGTATTTCTTGCCACTGCCACAAGGACAGGGGTCGTTGCGGCCGACTCGCGGCACTTCGACCACCGCGGCACCACCCTCGCGCACCAACTCTGCGTCGCCGGTCTCATTGGGTGCGGAGTAGGTCACGTTAGCGATTTTCTCCGCCCGGTCCTCCAGCTGCTGAGCGGCCTCGCTCACCTGCTCGGGAGACTGCACGCGCACATTCATCAGAATGCGCGTCACGTCGTTTTTGACGCTGTCGAGCAACTGACCAAACAGCACAAAGGCTTCGCGCTTGTACTCCTGCTTGGGCTGCTTCTGCGCATAGCCGCGAAGGTGAATACCCTGGCGCAGGTAATCGAGCGCAGACAGGTGCTCACGCCACTGGCCGTCGATGGTCTGCAACAGCACGACGCGCTCGAAGTTAGTAAAGTTGTCTTCGCCCACTTGGGCGACCTTCGCATCGAAGACCACCTTGGCCGCTGCGATCACGCGCTCGGCGATCTCTTCGGCGTCGATGGACTCGGCATCGGACACCCAGGAGGCCACCGGCACGTCGACCGCCCACTCTTCGCGCAGCACCTTTTCAAGCCCAGGCAGATCCCATTGCTCTTCCACACTGCCCTCTGGCACAAACTGGTGCACAAGGTCTAAAAAGCAGCCTTCGCGCAGCGCATCGATCTGCGCCCGCAGGCTTTGCGCGTCCAGAATGTCGTTGCGCTGCTGGTAGATCACCTTGCGCTGATCGTTCGACACATCGTCGTACTCCAGCAGCTGTTTGCGCACATCAAAATTGCGGGCCTCCACCTTGCGCTGGGCACTTTCGATGCTGCGCGTGACGATGCCTGCCTCGATGGCCTCGCCCTCGGGCATCTTCAGCCGCTCCATGATGGCGCGCACTTTGTCGCCCGCGAAGATGCGCATCAGCGAGTCGTCCAGGCTCAGATAAAAGCGAGAGGAGCCAGGGTCACCCTGGCGCCCTGAGCGACCTCGCAGCTGGTTGTCGATGCGCCGACTTTCGTGGCGCTCGGTCGCGATGATGCGCAGGCCACCCAGGGCCTTGACCTTGTCGTGATCCTGCTGCCACTGGTGGCGCAACTCATCGGCGCGCCGGGCACGGGTGACGTCGTCGATCGACACGTCACTCTCAATCGCAGCCAGCATCTTTTCCAGGTTGCCACCCAGTACGATGTCGGTGCCGCGACCCGCCATGTTGGTCGCGATGGTGATGGCTCCAGGTCGGCCAGCCTGCACGATGATGTCGGCCTCGCGCGCATGCTGCTTCGCGTTGAGCACCTCATGCGGCAACTTCTCGGCTGTCAGTAGCTCGGCAATGATTTCGGAGTTTTCGATCGACGAGGTACCCACCAGCACGGGTTGACCGCGCTCCTGGCATTCTCGGATGTCCTCGATGGCCGCGGCGTATTTTTCTTTGGTGGTCTTGTAGACGCGATCGAGCTGGTCGGTGCGCTTGCTCGGTCGGTTGGGCGGGATCACCACCGTCTGCAGACCGTAGATTTCCTGGAACTCGTAGGCCTCGGTATCGGCCGTGCCGGTCATGCCCGAGAGCTTCTTATAAAGGCGGAAGTAGTTCTGGAACGTGATGGAAGCCAGCGTCTGGTTCTCGGGCTGGATCGCCACACCTTCCTTGGCTTCGACGGCCTGATGCAGGCCATCGCTCCAGCGGCGACCCGTCATCAGGCGCCCGGTAAATTCGTCAACGATCACGATCTCGCCACCCTGATTCACATAGTGCTGGTCTCGATGGTAGAGGTGGTGCGCCTTGAGCGAGGTCACGAGGTGGTGCATCAGCGCGATATTGGCCGGGTCGTAGAGCGACGCGCCTTCGGGCAGCAGCCCTGCCTGTGCAAGCAGCGCCTCCGCCTTTTCATGGCCTTGTTCGGTCATGTGAATGGTGTGCGCCTTCTCGTCCACCGTGAAATCGCCTGCTTTGATCACGCCCTCGCCAGTGCGCGGGTCAGCCTCGCCTTCCTGCCGCACCAGATTGGGAATCAAGGCCTTGATCGCCATGTAGACCTGTGTCTGGTCTTCGGCCTGCCCGCTGATGATGAGCGGCGTGCGCGCTTCATCGATCAGGATCGAGTCGACTTCGTCGACGATGGCGAAGTTCAGTCCGCGCTGCACCCGGTCGCCTGCCTCGTAAACCATGTTGTCGCGCAGGTAGTCGAAGCCGTATTCGTTGTTGGTGCCGTAGGTGATGTCGGCTTGGTAAGCAGCTTGTTTTTCCTCGCGGGGGGCCTGTGGCAGGTTGATGCCGACAGTGAGACCCAAAAAGTTGTAAAGCCGGCCCATCCACTGCGCGTCTCGGCTGGCAAGGTAGTCGTTGACTGTCACCACATGCACACCCTGACCCGTCAGCGCATTAAGGTAGACCGGCAGCGTCGCTGTGAGCGTCTTGCCCTCGCCAGTGCGCATTTCGGCCACTTTGCCGTTGTGCAACGCCAGACCACCTACGAGCTGCACGTCGAAGTGGCGCATTTTCATCACGCGCTTGCTGCCTTCGCGCACCACCGCAAAAGCTTCTGGCAGCAAAGCATCGAGCGTCTCGCCGTCGGCGATGCGGCGTTTGAATGCCTCAGTCTGCCCTCTCAGCTCGTCATCGCTGAGCATCTCAAACTTGGCTTCAAGGGAATTGATGCGCTCGACGGTCTTGCGGTAGGTTTTGAGCAAACGATCGTTGCTGCTACCGAAAATCTTGGTGAGTATGTTTGTGGCCATGCGGTCGGGCCTGAGCCGGGCGCAACAAGCGTCGGACAGACAGATAAGGTGGAGTGCGCCAGCGCACGAAACAAACCCGCTAGCAGGCGGTCAGCCGGCACGTGCGGACGTTTGCTCAGCACTCAAGAGCAAAGCCGACATTTTACCCGCCGGGCAACGTCCAAATTCGAGCCGCGTCAGCTCAGCGCTTGCGAGTGACCGCGGCGGCCGTCAGCGCTTCGCCCGCGGCGAGGAAAGGTCGCGGATCTTGCGGCACGCCGGAGACCAACACCTCGAAGTGCAGGTGGGGGCCGGTGGATCTCCCAGTAGAGCCAACTTTGGCGATTTTCTGCCCCCGCTTGACAATGTCGCCGGTCTTGACCAGCACCTCCGACGCATGGGCATACCGGGTGATTAGGTCGTTGCCGTGGTCGACTTCGACCAGGTTGCCATAGGCATGGTGGTACTCCTGAATGACCACGACGCCCCCTGCAGCGGCCAAGATAGGGGTCCCGGTATCGGCCGGAAAGTCCAGCCCGGTGTGCAGAGCCGAGCGGCCGGTGATGGGATCGATGCGAAAGCCGAATGGCGAGCCGATGCGCCCTCCCTGCACCGGCTCCTCAGTGGGCACCAGGCTGCTGCGGATTTTTTGGTCAAACAGGCGTGACTCTACGGCGGTTAGCCAGTCCACGCGGGAGTGGGTGCTCAGGTCCAGTGCATCCATCTCACCCTGCAGTTCAGCCATGCTGAGGGTTCGGTCCCCCACCAGCACACCGCCAGATCCGGGCGCCTCGGGAGCCTTCATCTGCTCTGGCTTCAAACCGGCGAGGCCACCGACCCGCTCTCCGAGCGAATCGATCTGCATCATGCGCGCCTGCATCTCACCCAGTTTGCGCGCCATGGCATCCAGGTTCTCCCGCATGTAGAGCTCTTTGGAGTCCACATCCCCCTGAGTGACAATGCGCGCCACCGAGCTGAAGCCAGGCCAGCCCTGTCGCACACCTTCGAGAAACACCCAGTGGTAGGTCGCCACCGAGCCGAACATCAGCAACACCGAGCCCAACAAGCCGGCGCCGATCAGCTTCCACCCGTTGAGGTGCAGCGCCTGGCTTCGTGCGAGCCAAGCATCCGTGATAATAATGTGCACGATTGACCTTTCCTGTTGGCCCGGCTTGTCGGCCGAGCACTGCATTCATGAGCACAGCATCCCGCCCACCCCTCATGCTCAGCCTGGAGCAGGCGGTGGATGCGGCGCCGTCGCTGGCTGCCTTGCAGCAGCGCATTCGAGATTCCCAGCGCTATCTGGATCTGGTCAAGCATCTGCTACCGGTTTCAATGCGCCCACACGTCCACGCGGGCCCGGTACATGACACCGAATGGTGCCTGCTGGTGGCCAGCGCAGCAGCGTCGACCAAGCTGCGGCAGCTTGTTCCCAGCTTGCAGCAGGTTTTGACCCAAAACGGAGCGCAGGTTAGCTCAATTCGGATCAAAGTCCAAGCCAAAGGGCGATGAGCGGACGCCTCAGGAGATGCCCGGAAACAGGCCAAATGCTCATCAAAAGCCCTTGGTGCCGCTTATCTGACTCGAACAGATGACCTATCGCTTACAAGGCGATTGCTCTACCAACTGAGCTAAAGCGGCGCGCTTCGACCCAAATTTTACTTGACCCGCCTCAGCTGAGGCCGACGACCACCGCGCGGCGGCCCCCCTGGGGGCGGTGGCTCATCGGGGTTGTGGGGCGGAGCCTCGGATGTGGGGTCGTTGGGTACTGCGTGCAGGCCACCGCGCTCGGGGGCCTCGGTGGATGAGGCGTCAGGAGCTGTAGGCGCCGCATCGACGACAGGTGCTGTCGCGCCGGTCGCAGCGGGCGCCGGGAACGCCATGCCCTGACCATTCTCACGAGCGTAGATCGCGATCACATGATCGATCGGGACCACGATGTCGCGCGACACCCCACCAAAACGGGCCTTGAATTCGATGAAGTCGTTGCCCAAGCGCAGCGAGGTGGTGGCATCGAAACTCACGTTGAGCACGATTTCACCGTTCTTGACGAACTCCATTGGCACCTGTACCGAGCTGTCCACCTGCACGGCGATGTAGGGCGAAAAGCCGTTATCCGAACACCACTCGTGCAGAGCCCTCACCAGATAAGGGCGGGTGGAGGGAGCGTCTTGCATCGCTGGGGTCATGGTCGAACAAGCTCTGAACACGAGGCCCAGCATTCGGTGCCGGGCCGGGACCTCACTTGCGCATCACCTTTTCCGAGGGTGTGAGCGCTTCGATGTAGGCCGGACGAGAGAAGATGCGCTCGGCGTACTTGAGCAGAGGAGCTGCGTTCTTGCTGAGCTCAATGCCGTAGAAGTCCAGGCGCCAGAGCAAGGGGGCGATCGCCACGTCCAGCATGGAGAAGTTGTCGCCCAGCATGAACTTGTTCTTCAGGAACACCGGGGCGAGCTGGGTCAGGCGGTCGCGGATGTGCGAACGGGCCTTCTCCAACGCCTTCTCATTGCCCTTGGCGCTCCGCGCCTCCAGCAGCGAGACGTGGGCAAACAGCTCTTTTTCGAAATTGAGCAGAAACAGCCGCACGCGAGCCCGATCCACCGGGTCACCGGGCATCAGCTGCGGATGCGGGAAACGCTCGTCGATGTACTCGTTGATGATGTTGGACTCATACAGGATCAGATCGCGCTCAACCAGGATCGGCACCTGGCCGTAGGGATTCATCACGCTGATGTCCTCGGGCTTGTTGTAGAGGTCCACATCGCGGATTTCAAAATCCATGCCTTTTTCAAACAGCACGAAGCGGCAGCGATGCGAATATGGGCAGGTGGTACCCGAGTACAAAACCATCATGAAAGGGTCTCCTTGAATGCAAAAACAGTGGATGACTGTCACACCGGGTCGGTGCTGCCATCCACTGTGGAATCGACGGCCGTTAGCCGGGGGCCATGTTCCCCGGCCGACGCCAGTCGGTTACTTGATGTCTTTCCAGAACGCAGCGTTCAGGCGCCAGGCGACCAAGGTGAACGCGGCCAGAAAGAGCATGACCCAGACGCCAAGGCGCACCCGACTGTTCTGCGCAGGCTCGCTCATCCACTGCATGAAGGCGACAAGATCGCCCACGTTCTGGTCGTACTGGGCAGGTGTCATGGTACCCGGCTTCACTTGCTCCCAGCCCCGCAAAACCTCAACCTCGTGCCCATGGCTCTCCACCTTGTTGTACAGCGGGCGCTGCTCGCCCTGCAGTTCCCACAGCGGGTTGGGCATGGCCGTCAGCGGGAAGGCCTTGTTGTTCCAGCCAGTGGGGGTGGTCGCATCGCGGTAGTAGGTGCGCAGGAAGGTGTAGAGGTAGTCAGGTCCCGAATGGCTGCCAATGGCGGCGCGGGAACGCGCCACCAGGGTCAGGTCAGGTGGGTTCTTGCCGAAGTAGGCCTTGGCGTCGGTCGGGCTCATGGCCACCTTCATCGTGTCGCCAATCTTGTCGGTGGTGAAGGTGAGGTTCTCGGCGATCTGCTTGTCGGTCAGGCCGATGTCGCGCAGGCGGTTGAAGCGCATGAACGACGCCGAGTGGCAATTCAGACAGTAATTCACGAACAGCTTGGCACCGTTTTGCAGCGCCGACATGTCGTTCGTGCGCTGCGGCGCCTTGTCCATGGGAATGCTGGCGCCCGCTGCCCAGGCCGTGCCCGACAGGCCAAAGGCCAGCGCGAGGCCCAAAATCATTTTTTTCATTGCGATGACTCTCTCGGATTGGCTCTGGCGCGCTCAGTGCGGCTGGAAGGTGACGCGGGTGGGCACAGTCTTGAATTCGCCCAGACGGCTCCACCACGGCATCAACAGGAAGAACCCGAAATAGAACAGGGTACCGACCTGCGAAACCCGCTCGCCAATCGGCGACGGCGGCAGCACGCCCAGGTAGCCCAGGATCAGGAAGTTGATAACAAACAGCGCATAAAGCCATTTGTTCCAGCTCGGGCGGTAGCGGATCGACTTCACCGGGCTGTTGTCAAGCCAAGGCAGGAAGAACAGGATGACCACACCACCACCCATGGCCACCACACCCCAGAATTTGGGATCGATGCTCAGCATCATGGCCACCAGCGCCAGCGCACCGCCCACCACCGCGCCCTTCATCAAGGCACTCAGCTGGGTTTTGATCACGCCCAGGAACGCGGCCAATACCACGCAGGCAATCAGCGCATACATCATCTCGCCAGTGACCGCACGCAGAATCGAATAGAACGGCGTGAAGTACCAGACCGGTGCGATGTGCAGCGGCGTGACCAGCGGATCGGCCGGGATGAAGTTGTTGTATTCGAGGAAGAAACCGCCGAACTCGGGCGCAAAGAACACGATCGCCGAGAACACCATCAGGAACACAGAAACCCCGAGGATGTCGTGCACGCTGTAATAGGGGTGAAACGGGATGCCGTCAAGCGGAATGCCCTTGTCGTCCTTGAGCGCCTTGATTTCCACGCCATCGGGGTTGTTGGAGCCCACTTCGTGCAGGGCGATGATGTGGGCCACCACCAGACCCAGCAGCACCAGCGGCACGGCTATCACATGGAAGCTGAAAAAGCGGTTGAGCGTTGCATCACCCACCACGAAGTCGCCTCGGATCAGCAGAGCCAGATCCGGGCCCACGAAGGGAATCGCTGAAAACAGGTTCACGATCACCTGCGCACCCCAATAAGACATCTGGCCCCACGGCAACAGATATCCCATAAAGGCTTCGGCCATCAACACCAGGAAAATGGCGCAACCAAAGACCCAGACCAGCTCACGCGGCTTGCGGTAGGACCCGTAGATCAGGCCCCGGAACATATGCAGGTAGACCACCACGAAGAACGCGGAAGCACCGGTGGAGTGCATGTAACGGATCAACCAGCCCCAGGGCACATCGCGCATGATGTACTCGACAGACGCAAACGCCACCGGCACGCCAGCAGCGTTGAGGTTGGCGTCAGGCTTGTAGTGCATGACCAGGAAAATGCCGGTCACAATCTGGATCACCAGCACCAGAAGGGCCAACGAACCGAAAAAATACCAGAAGTTGAAGTTCTTGGGGGCGTAGTACTCAGCCAGGTGTTCGTTGTAGAGCTTGGAGAGCGGGAACCGATTGTCGATCCAGTTCAGCGCTTTCTCTGCCACGGGCGCGTCGGGCGAAACTTCTTTGAATTGAGCCATGGGAGGGATGCCTCGGGTCGGAATGATCAGGCCTTGTCTTCGCCCACCAGCAAGGTGGTGTCAGACAGGTACACATGTGGGGGCACTTCAAGGTTGTCAGGCGCCGGCTTGTTCTTAAAAACGCGGCCTGCCAGATCAAACGTGGAGCCGTGACAGGCGCAAAGGAAACCACCTGGCCAGTCATCTGGCAACGACGGCTGGGCACCGGGGGTGAACTTGTCGCCAGGAGAGCAGCCCAGATGGGTGCAAATACCCACAGCCACCAACACGTCGGGCTTGATCGAACGGTGTGTGTTCTTGGCGTATGCGGGCGTCGGATAGGCGGTGCGGTCGGACTTAGGGTCGGCAAGTTCCGCGTCGTGCTTGGGCAACTCGGCCAGTTGCTCGGGCGTGCGGCGCATGATCCACACAGGCTTGCCGCGCCATTCCACCACGCGTTTTTCACCGGGCTGCAGGGTTGAAATATCCACCTCAACCGCAGCACCTGCGGCCTTGGCCTTTTCGGAGGGCTGGAAACTGCTCACGAACGGCACGGCCACCGCAGCGGCGCCGACGCCGCCCATGGCGGCAGAGGTGATCAGCCAGGTGCGACGGCTGCTGTCGACCTTGCTATCGACGGTTGCTTCACTCATGGGGGAACTTTCAGAAACGGATCATTACTTGGGGCAACCCTGAATTCTACCGGAGGGTGCAAGGCTCACATGCGCTTGACGGAGCAATCGACTGGGCTTTTGGGATATGCGAGCGCGCTCACGACAACCCGCGGGCAAAGCCGCACCTTCACCACCGCGTGTCAGGCTCCTGTAATACTTTAGAACCGTGTGACAATCCTCGCCAGCGCTTAGGTGCGCCGAATCTGCCCGCCACCATCCAGCGCCGACTGTCCATCCCAAAACACCCGGAGGCCTCCCATGGGAATGATGCAAGAGTTCAAGGAATTTGCCGTCAAAGGCAATGTGATCGACCTGGCGGTCGGTGTGATCATCGGTGGCGCCTTTGGCAAGATCGTGGGCTCCCTCGTCGAGGATGTCATCATGCCCATCGCTGGAGCCATCTTCGGTAGCCTGGATTTCTCTAGCCTGTACGTGACCCTGGGGAGCGTGCCCGAGGGCACGGCGCCCACGCTCGCTGCGCTGAAGGAAGCAGGTGTGCCTACACTAGCGTATGGCAACTTCATCACCGTGGCCATCAATTTCATCATACTGGCCTTCATCATCTTCATGATGGTCAAACAGGTGAACCGGCTCAAGCGCGAGACCCCACCCGCCGCGCCCGCCGCGCCACCGGAAGACGTGGTACTGCTGCGCGAGATTCGCGACAGCCTGCGCAAGTAAGCCACGCGGCCATCGGGCGAGGCAACCGCTGCACCGTCACCGGGCAGCGGCTTTTTTCATTGTGCCGTGCTGAGGCTCCGGTCCGCCATCTGGATCGCGGCATCGATCGCGGCAAGCAGGCTTTCCTCGCCCGCCCGCCCAGTCCCGGCTAGATCGAAGGCCGTGCCGTGGTCGGGGCTGGTGCGGATCAGCGGCAATCCCAGTGTGGTGTTCACGCCGTGCTCCAGGCCCAGCAGCTTGACCGGGATCAGGCCCTGGTCGTGGTACATCGCCACCACCACGTCAAACGCGCCCTGCCGCGCCCGCATAAACACCGTGTCGGGGGCGTGCGGGCCGCTGGCCATCAGCCCCTCGGCCTGCGCCAGCGCGACAGCCGGTGCAATGGCATCGATTTCTTCATATCCAAATAACCCGCCCTCCCCCGCATGGGGATTGAGGCCAGCCACAGCAATGCGGGCCTGAGGCAGGCCGCAGCGCTCGAAATGCCGTGCGGTGATGCGGATGGTTTCCAGCACGCGCTCGGTGGTGACAGCCTCGATTGCATCGCGCAGGGCCACATGGATGCTCACCAGCACCGTGTGCAGCCTCGGTGCGCTGAGCATCATGCGCACCGGCATGTGGGCGACCGGCAAGCCCTGAAACTCGGCGGCCAGCGCTTGCAGCATTTCGGTATGCCCCGGATGAGGCACACCAGCTGCAGCCAGGGATTCCTTGTGAATGGGCGCGGTCACCAGGGCGGCAGCCTGCCCGGACAAAACCGCGCGGGCGCCCAATTGAATGCAGTCGGCCGCCGCCTGCCCGGCCAGCGCGCTTACCTGGCCCAGTGGCGCTGGCTCCAGCATGGTGCTGCACGGCACCACAGTCACCCTGCCAGGCAGGGCGTTGGCCAGCGCCTGCGCCAAGCCGCCCCCGGCGATGGGGACGAGCAACGACGGATCCAGCCCGACCCAACCCGCCGCACGCCTCAGGGTTGCCAGATCGCCCACCACCACCAGGCGCTTCAGCAACTCCGGACGGGTTTGCAAAGCCCGCAGCACGATCTCGGGACCAATGCCTGCTGGATCCCCCATGGTCACGACCAGCGGGAGCATGTCCTGCGCTGGCGGTGCTCGTGTGATCTCGAACACCTTCACCTCAAGCCGGGTTGGGGATGTCGATAAACTGGTGCTCTAGGCCCAGCCGGCCCGCCACCAGAGTCCCCACGGCCGGTGCGCCATAACGCTCCGACGCATGGTGGCCGCAGGCGATATAGGCCACGCCGCTCTCGCGGGCGTAGTGGGCCTGGGGCTCCGAGATTTCGCCTGTGATGAACACGTCGGCCCCGGCGGCGATGGCGGCCTCAAAGTAGCTCTGTGCGCCCCCGGTGCAAAGGGCAATGCGCTGCACCGACCGGCCTGGCTCGGCCACCAGGGTGACGTTCCGACCCAGCGCTGCTTGCACCCGGTCGGCCAGCGCCTGGGCGGTAGATGCGGTACGGTGCCCAAGAAAACCCAGTAACTGGTCGCCAAACCGTCCTTGGTCGGGCGGTAGCAAATCAATATCGAGTACCCGGGCCAGCTGGGCGTTGTTGCCCAGCGTCGGGTGCGCATCCAGCGGCAGGTGGTAAGCAAACAAGTTGATCTCATGCGAAAGCAGGCGCGAGAGGCGCTGCTTCATCCAGCCGGTCACCCTTCCATCCTGGCCGCGCCAGAAGAGGCCGTGGTGCACCAGAATGGCGTCGGCACCGGCGTCGATGGCCGCGTCGATCAACGCCAAGCTGGCGGTGACCCCGGTTACGAGCTTGCGGACCTCAGGTCGTCCTTCCACCTGCAGACCATTGGGCCCGTAGTCCTTGAAGCCTGCGGGCTGCAGCAGGTCATCCAGCGCGCCCAATACGGCTTCACGCGAAACTTTGGGCGCGGTCGAAAGAGGCGAGATGGTGGGAGACGTCATGGCGGCGGCGTGAACTAATCCAGTTCCGCACACTGCGAAACTCAGCAACCTGCCATTCTGACAGCGAGCACAACCAGAAGCGGCGGGTCATCAGACCCATATCCACCGCGTTTCAGCAACTCAGCCCTGATTGCGCTGCGACTCGTCCATCTTGCGGGTGAAGAAGCGGTAGAACCACACTACCATGCCCAGCATGAATGCGATCACGCCGATGCTGAACAAACCGTAATCGGTCGAGAAGAGATCCACAACGGCTTTCATGGCCTACTCCATTGTTGTCGTCTGTTTGCGAGACTCTCATTGGACCGCAACCAAGGCTTGAGTGCCTTGACATGCATCAAGCGCCTTGAACCCCCGCCTACCGCGACCATATGCAGGACAATGGGGATTTGGCATAGCGTCAGCCCTGCCCGACACGACATCAAACGATCATGAAACGACTCTGGCTGGTATTTGCGCAAACCGTGACTGTGCTGCTTGCGGCTTTTTTTGTGGTCGCTACGCTCAAGCCCGAGTGGCTCAACCGCAAGCCGGTGGTGGCTTCGGTGGTACCGGTGCTGGAATCCAACGGACCTGCCATTCCGTTCACTGGCAATGGCCTGCAAAGCTTCAGCGCGGCCGCCAGGCTGGCTTCGCCCGCGGTGGTCAGCATCAACACCAGCAAGGCGGCGGTCAACAACCCGGCCGCGGCAGACCCCTGGTTCCGGTTCTTTTTTGGCGAGCAAGGTCCATCGCAGCAGCAGGCCGGTCTGGGCTCGGGCGTGATCGTGAGCCCGGCGGGCTACATCCTGACCAACAACCACGTGATTGAAGAGGCCGACGAGATTGAGGTGATCCTCAACGACGGCCGCAAAGGCGTGGCCAAGGTGATCGGCACCGATCCGGAAACTGACCTGGCCATCTTGAAGGTGGAGTTGGGTGACCTGCCGGTGATCACCCTGGGCGATTCGGACAGCCTGGCGATTGGAGACCTGGTGCTGGCCATCGGCAACCCGTTTGGCGTCGGGCAGACCGTCACCAGCGGCATCGTGAGTGCGCTCGGCCGCACCCAGCTGGGTATCAACACGTTTGAGAACTTCATCCAGACCGACGCCGCTATCAACCCCGGCAACTCGGGTGGTGCCCTGGTGGACATCCAGGGCCGGCTGATGGGCATCAACACCGCGATCTACTCGCGCTCGGGCGGCTCCATGGGCATCGGTTTTGCCATCCCCACCTCCACCGCGCGCAGCGTGCTGGAAGCCATCGTGCGCGACGGCCAGGTCACCCGCGGCTGGATCGGGGTGGAGCCGCAAGACCTCACACCGGAACTGGCCGAGAGTTTTGGCATTGCCAACGGTCAGGGCGTGATCATCACAGGGGTGTTGCAGAACGGGCCAGCCGCCCAGGCCGGCATCCGTCCGGGCGACGTGATTACGCAGGTGGCGGGGCGCCAGGTGGCCAATGTGGCCCAGTTGCTTACCGCGGTAGCGGCCCTGAAACCCGGTGAGGCAGCCAGCCTGGCCATCACGCGCCGTGATGGCAACACGGTGCTGGACGTGATCCCGGGTCGGCGCACCCTACCGAATCAGACTCAAGCCCGCTGAACCACGCCGGGGCTATTTGGGCTACTCGTCGGTATCAGCCGGGGGTGCGGCGGTGTTTTTCACGAACCACTGCGCGCCCCAGATGCCCACTTCATAGAGCAGGCACATCGGCACGGCTAGCGCAAGCTGCGAAATAACGTCGGGCGGCGTGACGATGGCAGCAATCACAAACGCGACCACAATGAAGTAGCCTCGGAATTCCTTCAGCTGCTTGACCGACACCATGTTCATTTTCACCAGCAGTACCACCACAATGGGCACCTGAAACGCTAGGCCAAAGGCCAGATAGAGCGACAGAATAGCTTCCACGTACGAGGCGATGTCGGGCGTCGCCGCCACGCTGGCCGGGGTGAACTTCTGGATGAAGCCAAACATCTTGTCCAGCACGAAGAACTGCACAAAGGCTATGCCCACATAAGCTAGCAGGCTGCCCAGCGTGATCAGAGGGATAGCGAACTTTTTTTCGTGGCTATAGAGGCCTGGCGCCACAAAGGCCCAGACCTGGTACATCCACCAAGGCAGCGAAAGCAACAACGCCGCCATGGCCAGCACCTTGATGGGTACAAAAAAGGGCGAAAATACGCCCACTGCGATCAGCTTGGCGTCCGGTGGCATGTGGGCCCGGATCGGCACAGCGATAAGGTCGATCAAACCACTCGGGCCTGGCCAGAAAGCCAGGGCAGCCATGCAGATGGCCAGACCGATGACGCCATATAGAAGCCGGTCGCGCAGCTCCATCAGGTGCTGCACAAAAGGCTGCTCGCTACCGGCGAGTTCGTCGGTCGATTCTTTGGGGTCGGACATCAGCGAGGGGCGGAAGAGGAACGGGGCCGGAAGCGCGCCACCCGGGCCGCTCCCGATTGG
The DNA here is from genome assembly GCF_011390835.1 of Hydrogenophaga sp. GTDB lineage: Bacteria > Pseudomonadota > Gammaproteobacteria > Burkholderiales > Burkholderiaceae_C > Hydrogenophaga. The sequence continues at coordinate 143,177 of NZ_JAABRQ010000001.1, forward strand.
GTACGGGTGCGCACGCCGGCACGCGCCTTGAACCACTGAGGCATGGCCTTTTGCTTGATGCGCCAGTTTTTCTTGGGATGCTTGTAGACCGGGTGGGCGTCGCTGCCGATGCTGTTCATCGCGTCGGCGCCGTATTCGTTGCCTTCCAGGCCCGCAGTAGCCTCGGACCACGATTTCTCGAAATCGTTGGCGCTGCTCTGCATTGAACCTTGCACATCGCGTGCGGCAGACTCCACCGAGTCCTTCATTTTCTTGAGCTCTTCGAGCTCCATCGAGCGGTTGACCTCGGCCTTCACATCCGACACGTAACGCTGCGCCTTGCCCAGCAAAGCGCCCACGGTGCGCGCCACCCGCGGCAGCTTTTCGGGACCGATGACGATGAGCGCCACCGCCCCAATGAGGGCGAGCTTGGAGATGCCCAGATCAATCATGTGTCGGCCATTCGAAAATCAGACAGTACAGGGCTGAGCAACGGGCCATACCCGAAGCGCGGGAGGGCCCCGGAGACCGGCTCGCTGGTCAACTCTTCTGTTTGGCCTCGACGTCGATGGTGTTCTTGTCGACGCCATTTTCATGCGCCACCTTTGCAGAGGCGCTGGGTGCAGGAGTTTCCGCACCCGATTCAGCCGACTGCCCGCCTTCTTTGATACCGTCTTTGAAACCCTTGACTGCACCGCCCAGGTCCGAGCCGATGTTCTTGAGCTTCTTGGTGCCAAAGACCATCACCACAATCAGCAGCACGATGAGCCAGTGCCAAATCGAAAAAGAACCCATGATTTACTCCAGAGGTAGGTAAGAAGCGCTTGGCGCCTTGCATTCGATTCTAAGCCCGGAGCGGAGTTCACCGTCTCGGGCAAGGTCGGCAAAAACCCGCACCGATCAAAGGTTGGGTCCGAGCGAGGCCCACAGATGCAGTCGATGCGGCCTCAGCCGCGTTGCCAGGGCCTCGGACCACCCATGATGTGCACGTGCAGGTGGTGCACTTCCTGCCCGCCTTCCATGCCGGTGTTGCACACCATGCGGAAGCCACCCTCAGGATACGGATTGCAGCCCGCCTCAGCGGCCAGTTGAGGCACCAGCACCATCATGCGCCCCATAAGACCTGCATCTTGCGGGGTGAGCTGCGCCATCGACGCGATGTGGCGTTTGGGCACAAGGAGAAAGTGGACCGGCGCCCATGGGTGGATGTCGTGAAAGGCGAACAGTTCGTCGTCTTCGTACACTTTCTGCGACGGGATCTGGCCCGCGATGATCTTGCAGAAAAGGCAGTTGGGATCGTGATCGCTCATGTTTCTCATGCGGGAGAGGTCAGGTCGGCAGCGACTGGCTGGCGTTCATGCGCACCATGCCTTTGACGATGCGGTAAAGGAACCAGATAGAGATGATGGCCCAGGCGATCGCGCCGGGCAGATAGAGCAGGAAGTACAACGGCACCGTCACCACATAAAAGAAGCCGGCCCACAACACCGTGCGGATGCGCCAGGAAAAATGGCTGGCCTGCCAGGTCCCCTCGGCATCGGACTTTTTCACCAGATCAATGATCAAGGCCACCACGAGCAGGCCCGCACCGACCTGAGCGCCCGGGATCACCGCAGCCACCGCCACGATCAGGTGCAGCAAGTAGCTGATCCAGCCCACCGTCTTGAGCGACTGGGCCTTTTCGCTGTCTATCGAGGGCACGTCAATAATGTCGTTCATGGTGTTTTCCTGTTGTTCGCTTGGGCTCATGCGCCCGATTCACGCTCCACGGCCTTGCGCAAGGCCTTCTCTTCGAGTCCGCTCAGACCTTCGCGCCGCACCAGTTCGGCCACCACATCAGCGGGCTCCTTGCCGTAATGAGCCAGCGCGATCATGCAGTGGAACCAGAGATCGGCCACTTCGTTGACCAGCTTTTGGGCATCCCCATCTCGGTCACAATCCTTGGCGGCCATGACCACTTCGGTGGCCTCTTCACCGATCTTCTTGAGAAACGCGTCCGGTCCCTTGTGCAACAAGCGAGCCACGTAACTCTTTTCCGGATCTCCGCCGCGCGCTGGCTTGCGGCTTTCGATCACCTCGGCAAGGCGGGCAAGATCATCTTGGGAGAGGGGCGACGCTGTCATTTGTAGATCGATTCTGGGTCTTTGAGCACCGGCTCCACAGCACGCCACTGCCCATTGTCATGTTGTTGGTAGAAGCAGCTGTGGCGACCGGTGTGGCAGGCGATACCGGGCTCATGTCCCTGCTGGGTGACCTTGAGCAAGACCACATCGTTGTCGCAATCCAGGCGGATTTCGTGCACCGTCTGCACGTGGCCAGACTCTTCACCCTTGAACCAAAGCTTACCGCGCGAGCGGCTGAAATAGACCGCACGACCGAGCTCGGCAGTTTTGCCCAGCGCCTCGCGGTTCATCCAGGCGAACATGAGCACGTCGCCGCTGGACGCCTCCTGCGCGATCACGGGTACCAAGCCCTGCGCATCCCACTTCACCGCGTCAAGCCAATTCATATCGGGAATCTAACATGGCCTTTGATCGTGCCGGGGAGCGGGTTGGAAACGCGGTTAGCATCGCATCATCGTCGGCCAGCTTTCTTCGAGCCAGAGCCACATGCACCGAGGAGAAAACATGAGTCTGCGCACCCTGCTGCTGGTTGCCCTGATCTTGCTGATCGCGGGCTTTGTCGCACTCAACTTCGAGGCCATCGTGCAACCCACCAGCCTCAACCTGGGTTTCTCGGAAATCCAGGCGCCGCTGGGCCTGGTGATGCTGGGCATGGTGGTGGCGGTGCTGGTGGTGTTTTTGTTGGCCCTGGTGTATTTCCAGACCAGCCACCTCATGGAGGTGCGCCGCATCACCCGCGAAGCCAGCGAGCAACGCCAGCTGGCCGACAAGGCCGAGGCATCGCGCTTCACCGAGTTGCGTGAATTCCTGCGCACCGAGATGCAGGCCACCGCCACGCGTGACGCCGAGCAGTCGAATCAGCTGATGCAGAAAATAGATGCGGTGCGCGCGGGTCTGGCCGAGACCATCGAACTCACCGGCAACGGGCTGGGCGCCAGCTTGGGCGAACTGGAAGACCGTTTCGTGCGCCAGTTCCCCCCTTCCTCCGACCGAAGCTGATGCGCTGAGGGGCGGTGTAGCGCCCTTCCCCTCGGATAGTTTCAGCGTCGTACTGGAATGCCGCGCTCGGCCATGCGCTGCTTGGCTTGAGCCACGGTGTACTCACCGTAATGAAAGATGCTGGCGGCCAGCACAGCATCTGCCCTGCCCAGCTGCACCCCATCGGCTAGGTGGTCGAGATTACCCACGCCACCCGAGGCGATCACCGGCACGCTCACCGCATCGGCTACGGTGCGGGTGAGCTCCAGATCAAAACCGGCCTTGGTGCCGTCGCGATCCATGCTGGTGAGCAGGATTTCGCCAGCCCCGTGCTCAGCCATCTGCCGGGCCCAGGCCACCGCGTCCAGGCCCGTGTTCTGGCGGCCGCCATGGCTGTAGACGTCCCAGCCTTCACCACGGTCCAGCATGTCGTTGCCGAAGCGGCGCTTGGCGTCGATGGCAACCACGATGCATTGCGAACCATACTTATCGGACACTTCACGGATGACACCCGGGTTGGCGATCGCTGCCGAGTTGAAACTGGTCTTGTCGGCACCCGCGTTGAGCAGGCGTCGCACATCCTCCACCGTGCGCACCCCGCCGCCCACCGTGAGCGGGATGAACACCTGGGAAGCAACCGCTTCAATGATGTGCAGGATGAGGTCGCGCCCGTCGCTGGTAGCGGTGATGTCGAGGAAAGTCAGCTCGTCGGCGCCCTGCTCGTTGTAGCGCGCCGCGATCTCTACAGGGTCACCCGCGTCACGCAGCTCAACAAAGTTGACGCCCTTCACGACACGGCCACCGGTCACGTCGAGGCAGGGGATGATGCGTTTGGCGAGCACAGAAAAATGTCCTAATCGAGCGGTTGCGAGGCGTGAGAGGCATCAAACCAGGTCAGCAAGGATCTGGCTCTACCAGTCCGCGGCTGAACGTCCTTTTGGGGAGTGACACCGCAGGGGGAAGCTCATTCATCCGTTGAGTTCGTCGGCCAACTGCTGGGCGGCTTCGAAATCGAGGTCGCCGCTATAGATGGAGCGGCCGCAGATCACGCCCTCGACCCCCTCCTCTTCCACCTCACAGAGGCGGCGGATGTCGTCCAGGTTCGACAGGCCGCCTGAGGCGATCACAGGGATGGTCAATGCCTGGGCCAGCTTCACCGTGGCCTCAATGTTGATGCCGCTGAGCATGCCATCGCGGCCGATGTCGGTGTAGATGATGCCTTCGACGCCGTAGTCTTCAAATTTTTTGCCCAGGTCGATCACCTCGTGACCAGTCAACTTGCTCCAGCCATCGGTAGCGACCTTGCCGTCCTTGGCGTCCAAGCCGACGATGATGTGGCCGCCAAAGGCGGTGCAGGCGTCTTGAAGGAAGCCCGGGTTCTTCACCGCCGCGGTGCCGATGATCACGTAGCGCAGGCCGGCGTCCAGGTAACGCTCGATGGTGTCCATGTCGCGGATGCCGCCGCCGAGCTGCACATCCACCTCAGCACCGATTTCCTTCAGGATGGCGCGAATCGCCTGCTCATTCTTGGGCTTGCCAGCAAAGGCGCCATTGAGGTCCACCAGGTGCACCCGGCGCGCACCCTTGTCGACCCAGCTGCGCGCCATGGCGGCCGGGTCTTCACCGAACACGGTGGATTGGTCCATGTCGCCCTGTTTGAGGCGCACGCACTGGCCGTCTTTGAGATCGATGGCAGGGATCAGCAGCATGATGGTGTGGTGGTTGAACGGAAGGCGTACAAAACGAGCCTGGTGGGCTCAGGGGTTCCAGGTCAGAAAGTTGCGGTACAGCGCCAGGCCCTGGTCGGCGCTTTTTTCGGGATGGAACTGGGTGGCGAAAATGTTATCGCGTGCCACGGCCGCTGCAAAGCGCCCACCATAGTCTGCTTCGCCCACGTTGTGCTGGGCGCTGACGGGCTGGGCGTAGTAGCTGTGCACGAAATAAAAATAGGCGCCGTCATCAATGCCATCCCACAGCGCGTGCGCAGGGCCTCGGCCGAGGTCGTGGAACACCTGGTTCCAGCCCATTTGCGGCACCTTGAACCGGCTGCCATCGGCCTGCAGCCGCCCTTGCAGGCGAAACTGCCGCACCTCGCCCGGGATTAGGCCCAGGCCGGGGGTGTCGCCCTCCTCGCTGTGATCAAGCAGCATCTGCATGCCGACGCAGACCCCAAACAGAGGCTTGTTGGCGGTGGCGTGCAAGACCGCGTCCAGCAAGCCGGACGTCGCCAGGCCACGGGTACAGTCCGCCATGTGGCCTTGGCCAGGCAGCACGATGCGCTCCGCATCCAGCACTGCCCGGGGGTCGGATGTGACGGTCACCTCCAGCCCGCTGCCGGCCGCGACATGGGCCACAGCCTGCGACACTGAGCGCAAATTGCCGCTGCCGTAATCAACTACTGCCACTGTCTTGCGTGTCATGAGACGGCAGGGTTTACAACGAACCTTTGGTGGAGGGGATCATCTGGCCCATGCGCGGGTCCCGCTCCAGCGCCATGCGCAGCGCACGGGCGAAGGCCTTGAACACCGTTTCAGCCTGGTGGTGGGCGTTTTCACCGTGCAGGTTGTCGATGTGAAGGGTGACGCTGGCATGGTTCACAAAACCCTGGAAAAACTCGAAGGCGAGCTGGGTGTCAAAACCACCGACCATGCCGCTCTTGAATGGCACGCGCATGTGCAGCCCTGGACGGCCCGAAAAATCGATCACCACGCGCGACAGCGCTTCGTCCAGCGGCACGTAGGCGTGACCATAGCGGCGGATGCCTTTTTTGTCGCCCACCGCCTGGGCAAAGGCCTGGCCAAGCGTGATGCCCACATCTTCCACCGTGTGGTGGCCGTCAATGTGCAGGTCGCCTTGGGCCTGGATGTCCAGATCGATCAGCCCGTGGCGTGCGATCTGGTCGAGCATATGGTCAAAAAAACCGATGCCCGTGGACAGCTTGGCCGTGCCGGTACCGTCGAGGTTGACGCGCACACGGATCTGCGTCTCGCTGGTGTCGCGCTGGACGTCGGCGATGCGGTCGGTGGCGGCGGGGGTGGGGGTGGTCATAAACAGTCTGGCAAGGCGCTGATGAGCGAGGCGTTTTCGGCTGGGGTACCGACCGTCAGACGCAGACACTGGCCCAGCAATGGGTGCATTTTAGAAACATTCTTCACCAGCAAGCCACGCGCCTTCAGACCATCGAAGCAGCGTTGCGCATCGGGCACACGCGCCAGCACCATGTTGGCGTCGCTGGGGAACGGCGTCACACCGGGCATGGCCGCCAGCGCGTTGATCAGGACTTCGCGCTGCTCGCAAATCTGGCGCGCCTGAGCGGCGAAAACCTCAGCATGCTCCAGCGCAAACAGGGCGCACTCGGCATTGAGCACGCTCACGTTGTAGGGCGGTCGCAGCTTGTCCACCTCGTCCACCAGCGCCTTGGGGCCGAGCAGGTAGCCCAGGCGCACGCCAGCGAGGCCCAACTTGGACAGTGTGCGCATCAGCAACACGTTGGCATTTGCCCCTGGCTGGGAGCGCATCTCGGTCAGCCAGCTGCGGCTGGAAAACGGCTGGTAGGCCTCATCCATCACCACCAGACCGCCGAAGGTCGCGACCTCTGCAATCAGGCTGCGGATCACCGCGGCATCCCACAGGTTGGCGGTGGGGTTGTTCGGGTAGGCCAGGTAAGTGATGGCTGGCTGGTGCTGCCGGAGTGCCTCCACCATGGCGGACTCATCCAGCTCGAAGTCGGCGGTGAGGGGCACACCGTGAAAGGCCAGCCCCTGCAGCTGCGCACTCATGGCATACATCACGAAGCCGGGTAGCGGCGCCAGGATGGAGGCGCCCGGGGTGTCGCAGGCCATGGCGAGCAGCGAGATCAGCTCATCGGACCCGTTGCCCACCATCAGGGCATGACCTGGCGGCAGGTCCACATAGGCACACAGGGCGCGCCTCAGATCGTCCACGCGGGCGCCGGGGTAGCGGTTGATGGCCACCGCCCCCAGCCGCTCGCCCAATTGCTTTTGGAGCTCGGCTGGCAGGGAGAACGGGTTTTCCATCGCATCGAGCTTGACCATGCCCGCCGCATCCTGGACAGCGTAGGCGTGCATGGACTGGACGTCCTGACGGATGAAGCGCAAGTGGCTTGTCATGTGGCCTTTCGCATCGGAGGTACGTCCGTCAGCCGCAATTCGGCTGCCCGCGCGTGCGCCTGCAGGCCTTCGCCGTAGGCCAGTTCGGCGGCGATGACGCCCAGCGCCTGCGCGCCCGCAGCGCTGACCTCGATCAGGCTGCTGCGCTTCTGGAAGTCGTACACACCCAGAGGCGACGAAAACCGCGCTGTGCCGCTGGTGGGCAGCACGTGGTTGGGACCAGCGCAGTAGTCGCCCAGGCTTTCGCTGGTGTACGCGCCGAGGAAGATCGCGCCCGCGTGCTTGAGCAATGGCTCCCAGCGGTGCGGGTCGGTGCTGGACACCTCCAGGTGCTCGGGCGCGATACGGTTGCTGATGGCGCAGGCCTCTTCCATGCTGCGGGTGTGGATCAGCGCGCCGCGGTCGCTCAGACTTTTGGCGATGATGGCTGCTCGCGGCATGGTCGGCAGCAGGCGGTCAATCTCGGCCTGCACCAAGTCGATATAGGCCGCATCGGGGCACAGCAGAATGCTTTGCGCCAATTCATCGTGCTCGGCCTGGCTGAACAGGTCCATGGCAATCCACTCGGCGGGCGTGCTACCGTCGGCCAGCACCAGGATTTCGCTCGGTCCGGCGATCATGTCGATGCCCACGGTGCCGAACACGCGCTTCTTGGCACTGGCCACGTAGGCGTTGCCCGGGCCTGTGATCTTGTCCACCTTGGGCACGGTCGCGGTACCGTAGGCCAGCGCCGCCACGGCTTGCGCGCCACCGATGGTGAAGGCGCGGGTAACACCGGCCACATAAGCGGCCGCCAGCACCAGGGCGTTTTTCTCGCCGCGCGGCGTCGGTACGACCATGACGATTTCGGCTACGCCCGCCACATGCGCCGGAATGGCGTTCATCAAAACGCTCGACGGGTAGGCCGCCTTGCCACCCGGCACGTAAATGCCCACACGGTCCAGCGGCGTGACCTTCTGGCCCAGCAAGGTGCCGTCGTCGTCACGGTAGCTCCAGCTTTCGCCGCTGGCCTTCTTCTGGGCCACGTGGTACTGGCGCACGCGGTGTGCAGCGGCCTCCAGGGCGGCTCGCTGGGCCGTGGGCAGGCGGTCGAATGCAATCTTGAGCTCGGCCTGGGTCAGCTCCAGCTCGTGCACGCTGGAACGCTCCAGACCGTCAAAGCGCGCGGTGTATTCCAGGACCGCCGCATCGCCGCGCAGTTGCACATCGGCCAGGATATCGGCCACGCGATGCTCGATCGCGCCGTCGGTTTCGGCGGACCAGTGCAGGCGGGCGGCGAACCGGGTTTCAAAATCGGCGTCGGCCGTGGACAGGCGGACGGGTTGGGCAGCAAGGCTCATGGTGTCGGATCGGCGGTCTTGGCGATGGCCTGGGCGAAAGCGTCGATGATGGGGCGGATGCTGGCCTGCTTGAGCTTGAGCGCGGCCTGGTTGACCACAAGCCGCGAGCTGATGTCCATGATGTGCTCGACCTCGACCAGCTGGTTGGCCTGCAGGGTCTTGCCAGTGGACACCAGGTCGACAATGGCATCGGCCAAGCCGGTGAGCGGCGCGAGCTCCATGCTGCCGTAGAGCTTGATCAGGTCCACGTGCACACCTTTGCCCGCGAAAAACTCGCGCGCTATTGCTGTGTATTTGGTGGCCACGCGCAGGCGAGAACCCTGACGCACAGCAGAGGCGTAGTCAAAGTGCGCCGGCACAGCCACGCTCATGCGGCATTGGGCGATCTTCAGGTCCAGCGGCTGATACAGGCCCTGGCCGCCATGCTCGATCAGCGTGTCCTTGCCGGTCACCCCCAGGTCGGCGCCGCCGTACTCCACATAGGTCGGCACGTCCGAGGCGCGCACCAGCACCACGCGCACATCGGCATGGCTGGTCGGCAGGATAAGCTTGCGAGAGGTTTCTGGGTCTTCGAGCACCTGAATGCCGGCGGCGGCCAGCAGCGGCAGCGTCTCGTCGAAGATGCGGCCTTTGGAAAGAGCGAGGGTGATCATTGGCGTCTGTGCTTCACTTGAAACGGACAATATCCGCACCGATGCCACGCAGCTTTTCTTCCATCTGGTCGTAGCCCCGATCCAGGTGGTAGATGCGGTCGACCACGGTCTGTCCCTCGGCCACCAGCCCAGCGATCACCAAGCTGGCCGAGGCGCGCAGGTCGGTGGCCATGACGGTGGCGCCCGAGAGCCGCTCGATACCCTCGACCACGGCCACCTTGCCATCGGTCTGGATGCGTGCGCCCAGGCGCACCAGCTCGTTGACGTGCATGAAGCGGTTTTCGAAGATCGTCTCGGTCACCTTGGCTGTGCCCTCGGCGATGCAATTGAGCGCCATAAACTGCGCCTGCATGTCCGTGGGAAAGCCTGGGTACTCGGTGGTGCGGAAGCTTTGTGCCTTGAGCCGGCCGGTCGACCGGATGCGGATGAAAACGCCCGCCGCCTCCTCGCCCGCTTCGATCTCGGCCCCTGCTTCCAGCAATTTGTCGATGACCGCGTCCATGTGGTGTGCGCGCGCGTGGCGCAGCACCACATCGCCGCCAGTGGCTGCCACCGCGCAGAGGAAGGTGCCGGCCTCAATGCGGTCGGCCACCACCTGGTGGGTGCAGCCGTGCAACCGCTCCACGCCCTGGATATGGATGCGACTGGTGCCGTGGCCTTCGATCTTGGCGCCCATGGCGATGAGCATCTCGCACAGGTCGGGAATCTCCGGCTCCTGAGCGGCGTTCTCCAGCAGCGTTTCGCCCTCCGCCAGCGCGGCCGCCATGAGGAAGTTCTCGGTACCGGTCACGGTCACCATGTCGGTGGCAATGCGCGCGCCATGCAACCGGCTGCGCCCCTGCGGCAGGCGCGCCACCATGTAGCCATGTTCGACCACGATCTCGGCGCCCATGGCCTGCAAGCCCTTGATGTGCTGGTCCACCGGACGGGAACCAATCGCGCATCCGCCAGGCAGCGACACCTTGGCATGGCCAAAACGCGCCAGCAGCGGACCCAGCGCCAGCACCGAGGCGCGCATGGTCTTGACCAGCTCGTAAGGCGCCTCGGGCTGGATCGGGTCGGCCGCGTGGAATGACATGCCGCCGCGATCGCCATGGGTCTCGGTCTTCACACCCATGTTGTCGAGCAGCCGGCGCATGGTGGCCACATCGTGCAGGCGAGGCATATTGAGCAGACGTACCGGCTCATCGGTCAGCAGCGCTGCGCACATTTCAGGCAGCGCCGCGTTCTTGGCGCCCGAAATCGTGACTTCGCCTTTGAGGGCACGGCCACCGGTGATTCGCAATTTGTCCATAAAGCTCTTGTGTTGAAGTGTCCTGTTCAGCAGCCGGCGCGCGGTGTCTCTAAGCAGCGCCCACCGCAGAACCGGCTTGGCCGGGCTGCAGGTGGGGTCCCCCGTGGGGGGAAGGCGCGCAGCGGCGCAGGGGGGTCATCGTGCTTTCCATTCGGCAGGCGTGTGCGTCTTCATCGACAAGGCGTGCACCTCGTCGTTCTGGATGCGCGCACCCAGCGTGTCGTAGACCCGTTTGTGGCGCGCAATCAGGCGCAGGCCTTCGAAGGCCGATGAAACGATCACGGCCGACCAGTGGCGGCCATCACCCGACACCTCGATGTGCTCGCAGGGCAGTCCGGCGGTGATCAGTTGTTGCAATTGTTCAGCTGTCATGTTGAATGGTGTCAGTGACGGATCTTGTAACCGATGCGCAGCAGGTGCAGCGCCAGCGCGCTCACCCCCAGCAAAGCCCCTCCCACCAGCAACAGGCTAAGCCAGGGAGAGGTGTCGCTGACGCCAAAAAAGCCATAGCGGAAGCCATCGATCATGTAGAAAAACGGGTTGAGGTGACTCACCTGTCGCCAGAATTCGGGCAGGGAATGGATGGAGTAGAACACGCCCGAAAGAAAGGTCATGGGCATGATGATGAAGTTCTGGAAAACCGCCATCTGGTCAAACTTCTCGGCCCACAGACCAGCGATCAGGCCGAGTGCGCCCAGCAGCGCAGCACCCAGGATGGCGAACGCCAGCACCCACAGCGGCGCGACCAGAGAGGGCTGGGCAAACCACCACGTGGCCAGCAGCACCCCAGCACCCACCGCCAAGCCTCGCACCACCGATGAGCCCACGTAGGCAAAAAACCAGGCGCGGTGGGACAGAGGCGTGAGCATGAGAAACACGAGATTGCCCATGACCTTGCTTTGCACCATCGAGCTGCTGCTGTTGGCAAACGCGTTCTGCAACACGCTCATCATCACCAGGCCAGGCAGAAGAAACGCCGTGTAGCTGACCGAGTCGTACACCTGCACCCGGTCTTCCATCACGTGGCCAAAGATCACGAGGTAAAGGATGGCGGTGATGACGGGGGCGGCCACCGTCTGAAAACCAACCTTCCAGAAGCGCAGGATTTCCTTGTAGAACAGGGCTTGCCAGCCTCTCATGGCAGCACCTCGGCAGACTTGGCCGGGCGCGGGGTGGCGCTGGTGAGGTCGAGGAACACATCTTCCAGGTCGGCCTTGCGGATCTCGATGTCCTCGGGCGCCACGCCCGCCTCACGCAAGCGCGCGAGGGTGTGCTCGACCGCCAGCGCATCGATGGCCGGCAGCTGCACCACGCGGCCGGTCACACGGGCCTGCGCAGCCAGATCGGCGGGTAAGGTCGCGTCGGTCTTGAAGCGCAGCACGTTGGACGCGGCGCGCGCAAGCAGTGCCGAGGTTTTCTCCAGCGCCACGACCCTGCCCTGCTTGAGCATCGCAATGCGCCCGCACAGCGCCTCAGCCTCTTCCAGATAGTGGGTGGTCAGCAGCACCGTGCTGCCCAGGCGCTTGTTGAGATCGGAGATGAAGTGCCACAGCGTCTGGCGCAGCTCCACATCCACGCCGGCAGTGGGTTCATCAAGCACGATGACAGGCGGCTTGTGCACCAGCGCCTGCGCAATCAGCACGCGGCGCTTCATGCCGCCCGAGAGCTGGCGCATGTTGGCGCCCGCTTTGTCGGCCAGTCCGAGGCCGTCGAGCAGCTCATTGATCCAGGCGTCGTTGTGACGGATGCCGAAGTAGCCCGACTGAAAACGCAGCGCCTCGCGCACATTGAAGAAGGGGTCGAACACCAGTTCCTGCGGCACCACGCCGAGCTGACGGCGTGCAGCCTGGTAGTCGGACTGCACATCGTGGCCGTGTACCCGGACTTGGCCGCTGGTGGCGCGGGACAGACCGGCGAGGATGCTGATCAGCGTGGTCTTGCCCGCGCCATTGGGCCCGAGCAGGCCAAAGAACTCGCCAGGCTCAATGTCGAACGACACATCCTGCAACGCGTGCAGGTCGCCGCGGGGAGACGAGTAGATCTTGGAGACGTGCTGAAAAGAAACGGCGGGCATGGCGGCGGGGAGAGACCCCAGGGATGGCGGCGGCGCACGGGACATCCGCGCCCCTCAGGCCAGCCTTCCATTTTAAGCGCCATGCCCGTCAGGTGCTGAGCCGCGCTGGAATTACCGACGGCGCTCAGGTCGGCAGCAGCTCGCTCACACCGTAGAGTGCCATCAGGTCGCTCAGTCGCTGAGGCGGGTTGCTCAAGGCCAGGGAGCGGCCCTGCTGCTGGAGTTCGCGGCGCAATTCCAGCAGCACCGCCACCGCCGAGCTGTCCAGGACCTGCAGGCCTTGGGCGTCGAGTGTCACCGCCGGCCCGGCCTGCTGAGCCAGGCTTTGCCGAAGCTGCAGCAGCGCCTGAGCTGCGCCTTGCATGGTCAGCTGCTCAGGCAGGGTAAAGCGGGTGGAGTCAGCGACCATGGTGATCGGCTCAACTCGCCTTGGCGCTGCTGTTGCTCTTGTTGCGCTGGCTAAGGGTTTCGATCAGCCCGTCCAAACCTTTGGAGCTTATCTCCTGCGCGAACTGGGTGCGGTAGGTCTCGACCAGCCAGATACCCAACACATTCAGGTCGTAGATCTTCCAGCCGTCTGGCGTCTTCTCCAGGCGGTAGTCGAGCTGGATCGGCTCACCTCGGCCACGCACCTCGGAGCGCACCACCACCTCGGTGTCTTCAGCACGGGCCCGGAAGGGCTTGAAGCTCACCGTCTGGTCCTTGACCTCGCCCAGCGCGCCAGAGTAGGTGCGCACGAGCAGGGTTTTGAACTCATCCTGGAGCTGCTTTTGCTGGGCCGGCGTGGCCTGGCGCCAGTAGCGGCCAACAGCCGATGAGGTCATGCGCGAAAAATTCACGTTGGGCATGATCTTGCCGTCCACCAGCGTCACGATGCGGTTGATGTCGCCGGCCTGGATGGCGGGGTCTGCCTTCACGGCGGCCATGACATCGCCCGAAATGCGTTTGATCAGCGCGTCCGGTGCTTCTTCAGCCGCCTGGGCCACCCAAGGTGCCAGGCTCAGGGCAGACAGCGCCAGTGCGCCCAGCCAGTTGCGTCGATTGAACACTTGATTGCCTTTCCGGACCTCGTGGGTCCTGTCGCTGCGTATGACCCGCAGCTTAACGTTTTGGAGGGCCCCCACCGAGCCCGGTTCCCATCTTCACCGGAACTTCACGTGAACACCCGGTGTTCAATTGCTGGATTCTGTATCTTGCGTGCCATAGCGCACGCCGATGCCCAGCTCTCGGATCGAGTCGATCTGGTTCTGGCGGCGCTGTAGGTAGATGTCTCGCGTGAAGCTGTATTTGTCCAGCGCGGCGCCTTCCAGCATGGAGGTGGCCCGCAGCAGGTTGGCCCGCGTCTCCACCGCGCGCAAGGCGGTCAGGCTGTTGCGGGTTGCCACGTCGCTCACATTGTTCACCAGATCACCGCGGGTTTCGATGCCGAACCCCGCCGCATCGCGGATCGAAGAGGGCCCAAAGATCGGCAGCACCAGGTAAGCACCAGGTGGCACGCCCCAGCGGCCCAATGTCTGGCCGAAATCGAGTTGGGTGCGGTCGATGCCCATTTCCGATGCGATATCGAGCAGACCGCCCAAACCCAACAGGGTGTTCACACCAAAACGCAGGAAATTTTCGGTGGCCTCGCGCGGGCGCAGCTGCAGCGTGGCGTTGGCACCTGACCAGACATCGCGAAGGTTGCCGAAAAAATTGCTCACACCGGTGCGCACCAAGTCGGGCGTCACGTCGCGGTACACCGTGGCCACGGGTTTGAGCACCGCGCCGTCCACGACATCGTTGAACTCCGAGACGCCGCGGTTGAATGGCTCCAACGGGTCGCGCGGGCTGGCGTTGGGCCCGGAGGCACAGCCGGCCAGGACCGCACCAAGGAGCACCGCACTACCCCTTTTGCAGATCAAAGACCAAATCGACATGAACACTCCCGGAAATGGTGGCGTCGCCATTCTGACTGCGTTACGCACCCACTGCCCGTGCGGCTGGCAGTAGACCCCTCAAGCGAGGGGTAGACGCTCACTGCGCGGCGCCCGATCCGCTATCGGCAGCGCGGTTGAAGAGGAACTGGCCGATCAGGTTTTCCAGCACGACAGCCGATTGCGTCTGAGTGATCACGTCACCGGCGGCCAGGTTCTGCTCGGAGCCGCCCGGCACTAGGCCGATGTACTGGTCGCCAAGCAGACCGGCGGTCAGAATCTTGGCCGAAGAATCCTTGGGAAAGGCCACGTCGGCGCTGAGCTCCATGCTGACCACGCCTTGGAACGTGGTGCGATCGAGCGAGATGCCAGTGATGCGGCCCACGTTGACCCCGGCCGAGCGCACCGGCGCGCGAGCCTTGAGGCCGCCGATGTTGTCAAACCGAGCCTGTACCGAGTAGGTCTGCCCGGTGCCGGTGAAGCTGGTGAGGTTGGCGGCCTTGAGGGCCAGGAACAGCAGGGCCAGCGCGCCCATCGCGACAAACAGACCAACCAGAATTTCTATGCTTTTTTTGTTCATGTGCACTCCTACGGAGAATCAGGGGGTCGAAAACATCAGGGCAGTCAGGATGAAGTCCATGGCCAGCACGCCCAGCGACGCCGTCACCACGGTGCGCGTGGTGGCGTAGGCCACACCCTCGGGCGTGGCCTCGGTTTCATATCCCTGGTACAGCGCCACCGCGGTGCAAATGACGCCGAACACCATGCTCTTGACCACACCATTGCCCACGTCGCGCCACACATCCACGCCGCTTTGCTGGATGGACCAGAAATTGCCGGCATCGATGCCGATCAGCAGCACCGCCACCACGTAAGCACCCAGGATGCCGATGGCCGAAAACAGCGCAGCCAGAATCGGCATGGAAATGATGCCCGCGAGAAAACGCGGGGCCAGCACGCGGGCACGGGGGTCGATAGCCATGAGTTCCATCGCCGCGATCTGTTCGCCCGCTTTCATGAGGCCGATTTCGGCCGTGAGCGAGGTACCGGCACGACCGGCAAACAGCAAGGCCGCGACCACCGGGCCCAGTTCACGCACCAGGGCTAGGTTGACGATGAGACCCAGCGACTCGGCCGCACCATAGGTAGTGAGCGCGTAGTACATCTGAAGCGCCAAAACAAAGCCCACCGACAGGCCCGAGGCGAGAATAATCACCAGCGAGCGGTTGCCGATGGCGTGAATCTGCTGCACCACCAGACCGAAGCGGCGCAACGACGCCGGCACAGCCTGCAGCAATTCCAGGAAAAAGATCGCGCCATGGCCCCAGCGCTCCAGCAGATTCAAGGCGATCTGGCCCAGTCGTTGCAGCGCGTTCATGCCGAGGGCCTCACACCAAAGTCTTCGGCCACCGGGGGCGCGGGGTAGTGGAACTTGATCGGTCCGTCGGGTTCTCCGCGCACAAACTGCCGCACCTCGGCGTCGGTGCTGTCCATGAGTTCCTTCGGCGTGCCCTGGGCCACGATCCGGCCACCGGTGGCCATGAGCACCACCCAGTCGCTGATGGCCATGCACTGGGGCACGTCGTGCGAAATCAGCAAGGCGGTGGCGCCGGTAACGTCGGTCAGCGTGCGGATCAGCTTGCCGGCCACGCCCATGGACACCAGATCCAGGCCAGCAAATGGCTCGTCGTACATGATGAGTTCGGGGTCCAGCGCAATCGCGCGCGCCAGCGCGATGCGTCGCGCCATGCCGCCCGACACTTCGCTGATGCGCAGCCCGGCGGCGCCGCGCAAACCCACCGCGTTGAGCTTCATCAACACGATATCGCGGATCAGCACCTCGGGCAGATCGGTCATCTCGCGCAGCGGGAAAGCGACGTTATCGAACGCCGACAAGTCGGTGAACAGGGCACCGAACTGGAACAGCATGCCGAGACGGCGGCGTAGGCGGAACAACTGTGCTTTGTCGCGTGTGTCGACCACCTCACCGTCGAACACCACGCGCCCGCTGTTGGCCGCGTGCACGCCGCCGATGAGGCGCAAGAGCGTGGTCTTGCCACAACCAGAACCGCCCAGCACGGCCGTGATCTTGCCGCGCGCGAACTTCAGCGAGATGTCGTTGAGGATGGTGCGACGGCTGTCATAGCCGAAGGTCACACGATCGATTTCGATGAAAGGGGCGTCGCTCATGGGGCCAGAAAAAACTTTTGGCATTGTCGCATGAGGGTAAATCCTAGGTGGTCAGCGGATACTCGCGCACAGGACAGTGCCGAGCCAAGCTCGGCTCGGCGATCAAGCGACCTCTCCTATCTAGGGCGAGCACCGCAGGGCCATGGTGAGACGGCTTGGGCGCGAGGCGCGAACCCTGGAGGCGGTGGAACCGGCTCCGCCGGGCCACTCGTATCGCCCCCTCGGGGGGTCGCGCGCAGCGCGGCGGGAGGGGGCCGATCTACCGCGGCAGGTCGGAGAAGCCCATGAGAAACTCGTCCACCGAGCGAGCAGCCTGGCGGCCTTCTCGGATCGCCCACACAACCAGGCTCTGGCCGCGGCGCATGTCGCCTGCGGCGAACACTTTGGGCAGGCTGGTCGCATAGCCACCGCTGAACTCTGTGGTGGCCTTCGCGTTGCCGCGAGCGTCTTTGTCGACGCCAAAACTGTCGAGCACGCTCGACACCGGGTTCACGAAGCCCATGGCCAACAACACAAGGTCAGCCTGGTAGGTCTTCTCGGTGCCCGGGATTTCGACCAGCTTGCCGTCCTTGAACTCAACGTGCACCGTCTGCAGGCCCGTGACCTGGCCCTTTTCACCCAGAAACGCCTTGGTCGAAATCGCGAACTCGCGCACGCACCCTTCTTCGTGGCTGGAACTGGTGCGCAGCTTGAGCGGCCAGTAGGGCCACACCAGCGGCTTGTTCTCCTCTTCGGGCGGCTGCGGCATCACTTCAAACTGCGTCACGCTGGCCGCGCCGTGGCGGTTGCTCGTGCCCACGCAGTCGCTGCCGGTGTCGCCGCCACCGATAACGATCACGTGCTTACCTGTGGCCATGATCTGGCCTTTGAGCTTGTCGCCTGCATTGACCTTGTTCTGCTGGGGCAGAAACTCCATGGCGAAATGGATGCCTTTGAGTTCACGGCCGGGCACCGGCAAGTCGCGGCTTTGCTCCGAGCCACCGGTGAGTACCACGGCGTCGAAATCCTTCTGCAGCTCGGCAGGCGAAATCGATGACTTGGCCCAGTTGGTGACCTTGCTGTCCTTGGGCCAATCGCCTACCACGACGCCGGTGCGGAATACCACACCTTCAGCCTCCATCTGCGCCACGCGGCGGTCGATATGGCTCTTCTCCATCTTGAAATCGGGGATGCCGTAGCGAAGCAGGCCGCCCACGCGGTCGTTCTTCTCGAACACCGTCACATCGTGGCCCACTCGGGCTAGCTGCTGGGCGGCTGCCATGCCGGCCGGGCCGGAGCCGACCACGGCCACCTTCTTGCCGGTCTTGTGCTGGGGCGGCTGGGGCTTGACCCATCCTTCAGCCCAGGCACGGTCGATGATGGCGTGCTCAATGCTTTTGATGCCGACCGCGTCGTCGTTCACGTTGAGCGTGCAGGCGGCCTCGCAAGGCGCGGGACAGATGCGCCCGGTGAACTCGGGGAAATTGTTGGTGCTGTGCAGCACCGTGATGGCGTTGTGCCAGTCGCCCTGGAAGACCAGGTCGTTGAAGTCGGGAATGATGTTGTTGACCGGGCAACCGCTGTTGCAGAACGGTGTGCCGCAGTCCATGCAGCGCGCTGCCTGAACCTTGGCCTGCCCATCATCGAGACCGATCACGAATTCCTTGTAGTTTTTCAATCGCTCGGGCACAGGCTTGTAGCCTTCTTCCAGACGCTCGTATTCCATGAAGCCGGTGACTTTTCCCATGATGCTTGCCTTGTTCGTGTGTGGTTGCAGACCGTCGGTGCTTACTTGCCAGTGGCCAAGGCCTGCTTGGCCGAGCCTTTGGCTTTGTGGGTCGCCTCAGCCGCCGACTTGCGGGCATGGATTTCGCCCAGCGCGCGCCGGTATTCGTTCGGGAACACCTTCACGAACTTGCTGCGCGCTTCACTCCAGTTGTCCAGCAGTTCGCGGGCACGGCGGCTGCCGGTCCAGCGGTTGTGGTCTTCGAGCAACTTGCGCAACTGCGCTTCATCGTTCTGACCTCGGTGCCAGATGGCGGGCTCCATAGTGGCGGTCTGCTCGGTGGCGGTCAGCACCTTGTCCAGGCTCACCATCGCGGTGTTGCAACGCTGGGCGAACTGGCCGTCTTCGTCGTAGACATAGGCCACGCCACCGCTCATGCCGGCGGCAAAGTTGCGCCCGGTCTTGCCCAGCACGGCCACGGTGCCGCCCGTCATGTACTCGCAACCATGGTCGCCCGTACCCTCCACCACTGCGGTGGCACCCGAAAGTCGCACCGCGAATCGCTCACCCGCCACACCATTGAAGAAGGCTTCGCCGGTGGTGGCGCCGTACATCACGGTGTTACCCACGATGATGTTCTTGACGGGGTCGCCGCGGAAATCCACGCTGGGGCGCACGACCACACGGCCGCCCGAAAGGCCTTTTCCGGTGTAGTCGTTGGCGTCGCCGATCAGGTAGAGCGTGATGCCATTGGTGAGGAAAGCGCCGAATGACTGCCCGCCCGTGCCTTCCAACTGGATGTGGATGGTGTCGTCGGGCAACCCTTCAGGGTGCACTTGCGTGACTGCGCCCGACAGCATGGCGCCCACCGAGCGGTTGACGTTGCGCGCCACTTCCATGAATTTGACCTTCTCGCCCTTGTCGATAGCGGCACGCGATTTGGCAATGAGCTTCTGATCCAGGGCCTTTTCCAGGCCGTGCTCCTGCCCTTCGGTGTGCAGGCGTGGCACATCGGCCGGCACATCGGGCATGGCGAGCAAGCGGGTGAAGTCCAGGCCACGGGCTTTCCAGTGATCCAGGCCCTGCTTCATGTCGAGCAAGTCGGCGCGGCCGATCAGATCGTCAAACTTGCGAATACCCAGCTGCGCCATGATCTGGCGAGCCTCCTCGGCGATGAAGAAGAAATAGTTCACCACGTGCTCGGGCTTGCCCGAGAACTTCTTGCGCAGGACCGGGTCCTGCGTGGCCACGCCCACCGGGCAGGTGTTGAGGTGGCATTTGCGCATCATGATGCAGCCTTCGACCACCAGCGGTGCGGTGGCGAAGCCGAACTCGTCTGCACCAAGCAGGCCGCCAATGACCACGTCGCGCCCGGTCTTCATCTGGCCGTCGGCCTGCACGCGTATGCGGCTGCGCAGGCGGTTGAGCACCAGGGTCTGCTGGGTTTCGGCCAGCCCGATTTCCCAGGGGCTGCCGGCGTGCTTGATGGACGACCAGGGCGAAGCGCCCGTGCCACCGTCGTGTCCGGCGATCACCAGGTGGTCGGCCTTGCACTTGGCCACACCGGTGGCGATGGTGCCGACACCGATTTCCGACACCAGCTTGACGCTGATCGAGCTGTGGGGTGCCACGTTTTTCAGATCGTGAATCAGCTGCGCCAGGTCTTCGATGGAGTAGATATCGTGGTGTGGCGGCGGGCTGATGAGGCCCACGCCGGGCACGCTGTGGCGCAGCTTGCCGATGTAGTCCGACACCTTTCCGCCGGGCAGCTGGCCGCCCTCACCGGGCTTGGCGCCCTGGGCCATCTTGATCTGGATCTGGTCGGCGCTGTTGAGGTACTCGGCGGTGACACCGAAACGGCCCGAAGCCACCTGCTTGATCTTCGAGCGCATCGAGTCGCCATCCTGCAGCGTGTAGTCGACTTCGAACACGTCCTTGCCCAGCAGGTCAGACATGGTCTGGCCCTGCTTGATCGGGATGCCCTTGAGTTCGTTGCGGTAGCGCAGCGCGTCTTCACCGCCTTCGCCCGTGTTGCTCTTGCCGCCAATGCGGTTCATCGCCACTGCCAGGGTAGCGTGAGCCTCCGTGGAAATCGAGCCCAGTGACATGGCGCCGGTGGCGAAGCGCTTGACGATCTCGCTGGCCGGTTCCACTTCGTCGAGCGCAATGGCCTTGGCCGGATCCAGCTTGAATTCGAACAGGCCGCGCAGCGTCATGTGGCGGCGGCTCTGGTCGTTGATGATCTCGGCGTATTCCTTGTAGGTGTTCCAGTTGTTGGCGCGCGTGCTGTGCTGAAGCTTGGCGATGGCATCAGGCGTCCACATGTGCTCCTCGCCACGCACGCGCCAAGCGTATTCACCGCCGGCGTCGAGCAAGGTGGCGAGCACCGGGTCCTCGCCAAATGCGGCCTTGTGCATGCGGATGGCTTCTTCGGCGATTTCAAACACGCCAATGCCTTCGACCCGGCTGGAGGTGCCGGTGAAGTACTTCTTGATGGTGTCGCTGCTCAGGCCAATCGCCTCGAAGAGCTGGGCACCGCAGTAGCTCATGTAGGTGCTGACACCCATCTTGGACATGATCTTCGACAGGCCTTTGCCAATCGCCTTCACATAGTTGGCAATGGCCTTTTCGGGACTGAGATCGCCGGGCAAGTCCTTGTGCAGGGTTGCCAGCGCTTCCATGGCCAGGTAGGGATGAACGGCTTCGGCGCCGTAGCCCGCGAGAACAGCAAAGTGGTGCACTTCGCGCGCGGTGCCGGTTTCCACCACCAGACCGGCGGTGGTGCGCAGGCCTTCGCGCACCAGATGCTGGTGGATGGCCGAGAGGGCCAGCAGCGCGGGGATGGCGATTTGCGTGGCGCTGACAGCACGATCGCTGACGATCAGGATGTTCTTGCCACCCTTGATCGCGTCCACCGCCGAAGCACACAATGAAGCCAGTTTGGCCTCTACCCCTTCATGGCCCCAGGCCGCGGGGTAGGTGATGTCGAGCACGTGGCTGCGGAACTTGCCTTGGGTGAAGGCGTCGATGTTGCGCAGCTTGGCCATGTCGGCGAAGTCAAGCACCGGCTGGCTGACCTCCAGCCGCATGGGCGGGTTGATCTGGTTGATGTCCAGCAGGTTGGGCTTGGGACCGATGAACGACACCAACGACATCACGATGGCCTCGCGTATCGGGTCGATGGGCGGATTAGTCACCTGCGCAAACAACTGTTTGAAGTAGTTGTAGAGGGGTTTGTTTTTGCTGGAGAGCACGGCCAGCGGGCTGTCGTTGCCCATGGAGCCAATCGCCTCTTCACCCGCGCGGGCCATCGGCGCGAGCAGGAATTTCACGTCTTCCTGGGTGGTACCAAAGGCCTGCTGGCGGTCGAGGAGCGAGACATCACTGGGCAGTGGCTCGGCGGTGGCGGGGCCTTCCACGTCATCGAGCTTGATGCGAAGGTTTTCGATCCACTGCTTGTAGGGCTTGGTGTTAGCGAGGTTTGACTTGAGCTCCTCGTCGTCGATCATGCGGCCCTGCTCTAGATCGATCAGGAACATCTTGCCGGGCTGCAGGCGCCACTTGCGCACGATCTTGTTTTCCGGCACCGGCAACACACCGGATTCGGAGCCCATGATCACGAAGTCATCGTCGGTGATGCAGTAGCGCGAGGGGCGCAGGCCGTTACGGTCCAGCGTGGCGCCAATCTGGCGTCCGTCGGTGAACACAATGGAGGCCGGGCCGTCCCAGGGCTCCATCATGGCGGCGTGGTACTCGTAAAAGGCCTTGCGGCGCGGGTCCATGCTGGTGTGCTGTTCCCAAGGTTCAGGAATCATCATCATGACAGCCTGCGCCAGTGGGTAGCCGGCCATGGTCATGAGTTCGAGCACGTTGTCAAACGTGGCGGTGTCGGACTGGCTGGGAAAGCTAATGGGGTAGAGCTTCTTCAGGTCGTCGCCCAGCACCGGCGAGCTCATCACCCCTTCACGCGCCTTCATCCAGTTGTAGTTGCCCTTGACGGTGTTGATCTCGCCGTTGTGCGCTACGTAGCGGTAGGGGTGGGCCAGCGGCCACTCGGGGAAGGTGTTGGTGGAGAAACGCTGGTGCACCAGACCCAGGGCCGAGACGCAGCGCGGGTCTCGAAGGTCATTGAAATAGGTGCCCACCTGGTCGGCCAGCAACAGGCCCTTATAGACCACGGTGCGGCTGCTCATGCTCACCACGTAATACTCTTTGCTGTGCGTGAGCTTCAGGCGCTGGATGTTGCCGCTACAGGTCTTGCGAATCACATACAACTTGCGCTCCAGCGCGTCCTGCACGATCACGTCCGTCCCGCGGCCAATGAACACTTGGCGCATCACCGGCTCTTTCGCCCGCACCGTGGGCGACATGGGCATGTCGCGATTGACTGGCACATCGCGCCAGCCCAGCAGCACCTGGCCTTCAGCAGCAATGGCGCGCTCCATTTCCTGCTCGCAGGCCATGCGCGAAGCGTGCTCCTTGGGCAAAAACAACATGCCCACGCCGTATTCGCCGGGCGGCGGCAGCGTGATGCCCTGGGACGCGAACTCTTCGCGGTAAAGGGCGTCAGGCAACTGGATCAGCAGACCAGCACCGTCGCCCATGAGCTTGTCGGCACCCACCGCACCCCGATGGTCCAGATTTTCCAGAATCTTGAGGGCCTGGCCCACGATGGCATGACTTTTCTCGCCCCGGATGTGTGCCACAAAGCCCACGCCACAGGCGTCATGCTCATGTGCCGGGTCGTACAGACCGTGTTGCTGGAGGTATTGCTGCTCGGCTGCCGTGGTCATGGCGCATCCTTCTGGGTTGGGTGTGTGTCGCAAAAAATTTGCAAGCAGGGGAGGATAGTGCAACGCAACAAAAATGCCAACCTCAATAATTGGGGTCAGATTCCAATTACTTTGGGATCACAGCATGAAGCATTTAATTGGGGACATATTAAAGGTTCGGCGTTGCCCGGGGGGGGGCGAGGCTCAGGCTTCGCGCGGCACCGAGAACGGGCGCCCCGCCTTCAAGCGTGTCGCACGGCGCTCGGTGCGGCGCTGAAGATCAGCCAGAAAGTCAGCACTTCCTAACGCCCAGCCCTTGAGCGTGGCGTCGGTCAAGGCCTGCTGGTCGGCAGCGCTCAGGCCGCCCTGCACCAGTTCTGCATAGGCCGCCTCGCGGGCAAACGGCGTGTTGCCCAGCACCCAGAACAAGGGGTGCGGCGTGATGAGTTTGTCGTGCTGCAAGCCAATGTTGTGCCCGTGGCTGGACCACGGGTAGTCCCGCGCCTGCGCCACCAGGCCAGCGCGCACCGGGTTGAGGTCGATGTAGGCCATGCAGGCCAGCAGGTAGCGGTCGGGTTCGATCAGTGTGGAACGGTAGCGCCCCTCCCACAGCGTGCCGCTGCGACCATGCGCGTCGTTGAAATGGCGCACATAGCGCCGCCCCACCGCCTGCATCATCTGCGGCAAGCTGCTGTCGGTCCCCGGTGTGACCAACAGATGAAAGTGGTTGCTCATGAGCACATAGGCATGCACTGCCACCTGGAACTTCTCTGCGTACTCGGCCCAGAGCGCGAGCAGTGCGTGCCGGTCTGCATCGCTGGCGAAAATGGCCTGGCGGTTATTGCCCCGCTGAATCACATGGTGCGGGTAACCCGGAATGATGAGGCGGGGAAGACGGGCCATGGGTGGATGGGTGTTTGGCGTTCAGGGTAGTCAGCACATGATAATTGGAATCTGACCCTTATTTTCTCTAAATACTTCCGGTGCATGAACCACCTTATCAATCACCATTCTGCAAAACTTTTGCAAAAAGCGCCCATCCAATTAGAGTGAATACGCAAACCACAAAAATCCAATAGATTGCCTTTTCAAACCGAGACATCCGATCCCAAGTCTCTTTATTTGGCCCTCCGGGTGCTACCATATTTTGATGACCTTTAAGAATGTAATAGATTATGGCAGATTGATATCGAATTCCGACCGCCCCATCCTTAACTTCAAATAAACAGAAACCAGAATAAACACTATCGAAAATGAACTCACCCCAGCCAAAAAGCAATCTTGCATCATTATGCTAGCCAAAGGCCTTGGAGCAAAAGGGAAAAGTAGAGCAGAGATAACCAAGAGCGCCAAAGAAAGCACATGTGTACGCTGGTTGTGAATCGCGATACCGAGATGACTCAACGAACCGGCAATACCGCCAATAATATTGATGTACCCGTGCTAATTTTGCGCCATCGCTGACACTCTTTGGTTGACGAGTCGGGCAAATCTGACAGTCGATTCATTGTCGATCGAGGCTATTGGTGGGACTATTGAGCACGAAACTTTGAACTGGGTTCTGACGCCACTCATGCGTACTGGCCCTGTCAGCCCGTAGCCATCAGTACCAAACCCAAAACCGCAAACGATGCCAGAAAAAGGCGTTTGAACAGGGCTTCAGACAACCTTTTCTGAATCAGGGTGCCCAGCACCAGGCCCAAGGCCACCGGCACACACGCAGCCAGTGATGCCTGGCTCAGCGCCATGGTGGTCTTGCCCATCAACCAGAGCGAGCCCAGCATGCCAACGGCAGACAGCAAATAGAGCATGCCCATGGCACCGAGCAAGTCTG
This sequence comes from Hydrogenophaga sp., assembly GCF_011390835.1. Taxonomy (GTDB): domain Bacteria; phylum Pseudomonadota; class Gammaproteobacteria; order Burkholderiales; family Burkholderiaceae_C; genus Hydrogenophaga. The sequence continues at coordinate 168,162 of NZ_JAABRQ010000001.1, forward strand.
CCTTGGACAGTCCGACAGCGCGCAAATACATCACGCCCGGTACCGAAAAACAGCCTGTCATTCCTGTGAGCACCGCGTTCAGCGAGCCGGCCACGAACGCGACGGTCGGGTTCTGCGCCCAGGGGAAAACCCGGTCTTTGCCCCACAGTGTCCACACGCTGTAAATCAAGATGATGAGGCCCAACAAGCGCTGGTAAGGCATTGCAGGCACATAGACAATGGCAGCTACACCCAGTGGGATCAACCACACCGCCGCCAACATGAATACCCAGAGCCGGCGGGCGATGCGACGCCAATCACCATTGACCCACATCTGCCACACGTTGGTCGCGATGGTCGGAAGGGCAATGAGCAGCATAGCCGTTGGGATGTCCACCACCAGTGCACCCAAGCCAATGCCAATGGTCGGCAGCCCGAACCCGACGGTACCTTTGACCAGCCCCCCCAGCAGGAAAATCAGCGCAAGCAGCATCAAGCTGTGGGTGGTCAACATGTTTCAGGGCACTCCGCACGGGATGGCGGCAGTATGCATGAGAGTCTGCACAGACGCCTGTCTCGCATCCCAAATCAAAATTATTGGGGCGCTAGAGGGTACTGGCTGCCCTGGGCCATGGAGCCCTCACCCTGGGGCCATACGCGAGCAAGGGGAGAGGCTGCGTGTGGGTACGCCCCGGTATGAACCTTCTGGCCGAACTCAGGGCAATATCGCACCAGTGGCTTCGCAACCCTCAGACAGCAGGCGACTTCCCAGGCCTTCCATGCCCCGCCCACACCCGCTGCAATTGAAGGGCCACCCCCACCCCCAACAACGAACACGCGCCCGTGGCCATCCAAGTCCAGTGCCAGCCGCCCACCTGCACCGCCAGCCAGGCCACGGTTGGTGGGCCCACGAACTGGCCCAGGGCGGAGAGTTGCTGCATCCAGCCCACGGTTGTGGAGACGGTGTCGGCATCGGGCGCGAGGTGCACGGCGACGCCAAACAGGGTGCCAGGAATGAGGCCGCCGACGGCAGAGAACACCAGCACGGCCAAGTATTGCAACCACAACGGACCCACGTCGCCGAAGGCCATTGCCGCACCCAGCGCCATGCTGATGTAGGCCGCCTGCAGCACCCGGCCCGGTCGGGCACCACTGGCTAGCAGGCGGCCGGCAGCCACATTGCCCAGCATGTTGACGCCGGCGGCCAGTGCGGTGAGCGCACCCAGGACAGCCCCGCTGTATCCCGCCTGGTGGTAAAGCGTAGGCAGGAAACCGATCACCGCCAGCCACTGGCCAGAGTAGAGAAAAAACGCCAAGCCAACCAACCAGGGACCTGGTGAATGCAGCGTGCGCTGCAGTCGCGGGCCAAGCGCGGCCACACCACCCGACGCAGCCAGCGCCGCAGGCGGCGACACCCGCCAGCTGAACACCGCGCAAGCCAGCAAGGCCAGCGCGCTCAGGATCAGCCAGGTGCCACGCCATCCGACACCACCGATAAGCGCCGCGCCGAGCAAGAGCGCCAGCGCGGTACCGAGCGGCATGTAGGCGCCCCACCAGCCCAGCGCGCGCGCCAAGGTGGGCGCGTGCATCACGCGTTGGCGCAGCAGTCCAGGGGCGGGCAGCACCGCCAGCAAGAAGCCCAGACCCTCAACCACCCGCGAGGCCAGCAACCAGCCTACGCCGGGCGCCAGCGCACCCAGCGCGCTGCCCGCCGCCAGCAGCAACAGGCCCACCTGCATGACGCGCCGCGGCCCGACCCGATCGGCCAGCAGGCCGACGAACAGGCCCAGCGTCATACCCGCGAGTTGAACCAGCGAGAGCAAAAAACCGGCCTGAATCAGGCTCAGGTCCAGCGCGATCTGGAGCACTGGGATGGCCACCGGCAGCTTGCCGATGTGCAGCGCGGCGGTGACGCCCACGCCAAACACCAGCCAGGCCAGGCGCTGCGCTGAGCGTGCTGACGCGTCCGGTGGAGCCTGAAGCTCGGCAGCCAAGGGTTTCAGGGAAACAGCACGCGACCGAACAAACGCTCATGCTCGCGGATGGCGAACCGGTCGGTCATGCCGGCGATGTAGTCGGCCACGGCACGCGCGCGTTGTCGCGGCGAGGCGTGGGGCAACACGTGGGAATCGGGCATCTCCTCAGGCGCGTCGAGATAACGCGTGAACAGATCGCTCACCACGCGGCGTGCGCGGTCCGTGGTTTCCATGACCTGCGGATGCCGGTACAAGTTGCGCAAGAGGAAGGACTTGAGTACCTGGCTCTCGGCGCGCATGGCAGGCGAAAACGCCACCAGCGGCGGCGCTCGGCGTACCGCGTCGGCGTCGGGGAGGTTGAGCACATCGATGGCCGCTTGGGTGGTGCGGATCACGTCGTAGACCTGCTCGCTGAGCATCAGGCGGATGGACTCAAACAGCAGGCGGCGACCTTCCAGCTTTGGGTGATCGGTTAGGGCCTGCGCGCGGAAACGCTCGAACAGCGGCACCTCGGCGAGCTGCTCCAGAGACAACAGGCCGGAGCGCACACCGTCGTCTATGTCGTGCGCGTTGTAGGCAATCTCGTCAGCCAGGTTGCAGAGCTGGGCTTCGATAGATGGCGAGCCGCCGTTCAGAAAACGAGCGGCCACGCCACCCGGCTCTTGCACCTCCAGGCGCTGCGCGTTGGCGCGCGAGCAGTGTTTGAGAATGCCTTCCCGGGTTTCAAAGCAGAGGTTGAGTCCATCGAAGCTGGGGTAGCGCTCTTCTAGCTGATCGACTACGCGCAGGCTTTGCAGGTTGTGTTCAAACCCCCAGCCGAGTGCATCACCGTCTGAATCGGGGTCGGCCAGCGCTTGCAGGCTGGCGTGCAGGGCGTCTTGGCCCGCGTGACCGAAGGGTGTGTGGCCCAGATCGTGCGCCAGCGCGATGGCCTCCACCAGGTCTTCGTTGAGCCGCAGTGAGCGCGCGATGCTGCGAGCGAGCTGAGCCACTTCCAGCGAGTGGGTGAGGCGGGTGCGAAACAAATCGCCCTCATGATTCAGGAACACCTGGGTCTTGTAGACCAAGCGACGAAACGCGGTGGAATGGATGACGCGATCGCGATCGCGCTGATACGCTGTTCGCGTGGGCGCCTCGGGCTGAGGGAAACGACGGCCGCGGCTGCGGGCGGAGTCGCTGGCGTAAGGGGCGAGGCCTGTCAAGCCGGCCTCACTTGCAGCGCTCATGCCGGGATGCAGCTGGCGTCGATCACCTTCGCCACCAAAGCGTCGGGCGCGCTGCGCACCGTGGCCAGACCCGGCCCGTCGATCAGCACAAACTTGATCTCGCCGGCCTCGGCCTTTTTGTCCACGCGCATCAACGACAAGTAGCGGTTGGAGTTGTCAGCCGCATCAAGCACCGGCGCCACCACCGGCAAACCCGCGCGGCGCACCAGCGACGTCAACCGCTCGACAAAAGCCGCGTCGACCAGTCCCAGGGCCTCTGACAGGCGCGCGGCCATGACCAGACCGCAACCCACTGCTTCGCCATGCAGCCACTGGCCGTAGCCCAGGCCAGCCTCGATGGCATGACCGAAGGTGTGGCCAAAATTGAGGATGGCGCGCAAGCCGGACTCCCGTTCGTCCTGGCCCACCACCCAGGCCTTGATCTCGCAGCTTCGGCGCACCGCGTAGGCCATCGCATGGGACTCTTGCATGAGCAGTTCGTCCAGATGCGATTCGATCCACTCGAAGAACGCCATGTCAGCGATGGGGCCGTACTTGATCACCTCGGCCAAACCGGCGCTCAGTTCACGCGCTGGCAAGGTCTTGAGCGTATCCAGATCGCAGATGACGCGCAGCGGCTGATAAAAGGCGCCGATCATGTTCTTGCCCAGCGGGTGGTTGATGGCTGTTTTGCCACCCACGGAAGAATCCACCTGAGCCAGCAATGTGGTCGGCACCTGCACAAACGGCACGCCGCGCATGTAGCTAGAGGCTGCAAATCCAGTCATGTCGCCGACGACACCGCCACCGAGCGCGAACAGCACCGTCTTGCGGTCACAGGCGTGAGAGAGCAGCTCGTCAAAAATCCGGTTGAGAGTCTCCCAGGTCTTGAAGCTCTCTCCATCGGGCAGTTCGACCGTGTGCACCCGTTCGTACCGGCCAGCCAGCGCGGCTTGCAGACGCTGCGCATACAGCGGAGCGACGGTGGTGTTGGTCACGATCAGCGCGGTGGCAGCCCTCGGCAGGCCGGCGTAGCTGGTGTTGGCATCCAGCAGACCGGTTCCAATCAGGATGGGATAGCTGCGGTCGGCCAAATCGATGTCGACCTGTTGCGGACCGGTGGTCGCTCCGGCGGGAATGGATTGAGGCGTCATCCCTCCGAGTTTAGGGCAGGCCCATGCGACAGGCACTGCTGCGGCGCGTGGTACTGCTCCGTGACCCGCACGCAAGGCAACTCCTGGCCAGACGTAGCAAGCAGATGGCCCGATCCAGGCAACATGAATTCGGCGGCACGCCGGGCTCAAAGCCCAAGCGTGAAATCAGGTTTTCGGCGTTACCGCCGGCTGAGAGGGAGCAACAAGCCCGGCCATTTCGAGCTGCATCAAGATCATGTTGACCAAGGTCGCCACCGAAGGCCGCCCCGTTTCGATCACGAAGTGCGCGGTTTCGCGATACAAAGGATCGCGCTCTTCGTACAGATCGCGCAGCCGTTGCAAGGGGTCCTCTACCTGCAGCAGCGGACGCTTTCGGTCGTGGCGCAACCGGCGGAACAACTCTTCTGGAGTGGATCGAAGATAGACCACCTGCCCCCGTTCGCGCAGGCGCTGCCGGTTCATGGGGCGCAAAACCGAGCCACCACCCGTTGAGATGACTGCAGGCTCTCCCCGGCTGATTTCATCCAGCACACTGGACTCGATCTCGCGAAAGCGCTCTTCTCCCGCGTGTTCGAAATACTCACGGATTGAGCAGCCTAGTCTCTGCTCGATCACATGATCCGAGTCCAGGAAGGGCAGCTGCAAACGCCGCGATAGCTGCCTTCCAACGGTGGATTTGCCGGAACCCGGCAGACCCACGAGAACCAGTCTCTTCACGAAGGAACTATTCCGCCGCGACCGACCTGGTCAACAAGTTCAACGCGACACACCGCGATCCGAAATCACACGGGGTGTGAGGAAGATCAGCAGCTCTGAGCGGTTGGTTGTGCGATTCCTGTTCTTGAACAGGTTGCCGACATATGGAAGATCGCCCAATACAGGCACCTTGGATGTATCTTCCGACTCCAGCAACTCAAAGATGCCGCCGATGACCACAGTGCCGCCATTTTCAACCAGCACTTGGGTTTGAACCCGTTTGGTGTTGATAGCGATACCTTGCGCAGTGGTTTCGCCACGGCTATCTTTGGTGACATCCACGTCCAGAATGATGTTGCCTTCTGGCGTGATCTGCGGAGTCACTTCCAGCTTCAAATTGGCCTTGCGGAAGGCAACCGCAGTGGCGCCACTCGAAGTCGCGGTCTGGTAAGGAAACTCTGTACCTTGCTCGATCAGCGCCTTGACTTGGTCAGCCGTCACCACCCGTGGGCTGGAAACGATCTTTCCACGCCCGTCTGCTTCCAGCGCAGAGATCTCCAAATTCAGGAAACGGCTCGTATTCAGAGAGTCAAACAATGACACCGCGAACGTGGCTGGTGAAAAACCGCCAGCTCCGCTTGAGGGAAGGTTCACGAAGGTGCCGTTGCCCACACCGGGAGCCGTAGCGCTGTAGCTACTGCCAAAACCCACTTGGTTGCGACCGCCGCCGAGCGCTCCGAGGTTGCTGCCGCCAAGACGCACGCCGAGTGATTTACCGAAGCGATCATCAGCCTCAACTATGCGCGCTTCTATCAGCACCTGACGGATGGGGATATCCAACTTTGCGATCAGGTCTTGCACCTGCTCAAGTTTGGACGGAATGTCGGTCACGAAAAGCTGGTTGGTGCGGGGCTCGGAGATCACGCTGCCGCGACTCGACAGGATACGCGCATTGGCTCCACCGGAACCCGATCCAGTAGAACCCGACGTCAACTGTGTCGCGATATCTGCCGCCTTGGCGTAGTTCATCTGGAAGCCTTGTGTCCTCACAGATTCCAGGTTTTCAATAGATACCCTGGATTCCAGCTCCTGCTTCTCACGCGCCGAAATTTCATCTTTCGGTGCGATCCAGAGCACGTTTCCGCTCTTACGGACACCCAAGCCTTTGGCCTGCAAAATGATATCCAGCGCCTGATCCCAAGGAACGTCCTTCAGCCGAAGAGTGACAGCACCGGTGACCGAGTCGGAGGTCACCACGTTGAAATTGGTGAAGTCGGCGATCACCTGAAGCAACGAGCGCACTTCGATATTTTGGAAGTTCAACGAGAGCTTCTCACCGGTGAAGCCCACCCCTTGAGACAGCTTGTTGGGGTCGATCACGCGCTCACGAACCTCCAGCACAAACTGGTTGTCACTTTGATAGGCGGAGTGCTCCCAATTGCCTTTGGGTGTGACCAACATGCGCACCCGGTCTCCACTTTGGGAAGTCTCAATGGTTTGCACGGGTGTGCCGAAATCGGTGACGTCCAGACGACGGCGCAAGCCTTCTGGCAGCGAAGTCTTGAGGAAATCAACCACCAAGCTCTGGCCCTGCTGCCGGATATCGACGCCCACTTGATTGTTCGCAAGCTCCACCACAACACGGCCGGTATTGCCGGAGCCCATGCGGAAATCGATGTCACGGAGCGCAGCCACGTCACGGTTGCGGCTTTCAGCAAACGCGGGCGGTGTCGACTGGGTCTGTGCGACTGCTTCGGTACGATCCAGCACCACGATCAGGGCCTTGCCCTCGGTTCTTGCCTGGTAAGACGCCGCCTGCTTGAGGTTGATCACCACGCGGGTTCGGTCTCCCGCTTGCACCACATTGGCCGAACGGAGATTGCCTTGATTGATCTCGACGGCGCTTCGTCCGACGTTATTCACGACGCCAGGGAAGTCGAGCGCGATGCGAGCTGGCGACTGGATGGTGAACCCGGTGGGCACAGCAAGCAGAGGTTCAGATGTCTCGATGCGAATAACTTCCACGCCACCCTGCAAACCACCGGTCACGGACTGGATTGCATTTTGGGCCTGAGCCCACACTGACGACAAAAGCAGTCCGGATAAGAGCAAAGATTGCCCAATGATGCGCAGCATGGAATCCGAGCCCTTGGCCTTTTTATGTTTGATCATTTCGAAGCGTCCTCTTGTAGCTGCAGCGCAGCCGGCCTTTCGGTCCATTCCCCCGATGGGTCTTGCACGATTTCTCGCAAGGTGATGTCGGTCTCGGTGATCCGGTTCACCCGACCATAGTTTTGTCCAAGGTAGCTCCCAGTACGCACCTGATACAGCAGGCGGTCTACCTTGACCAAAGCCACTAACTGACCGTCCCGCGTCAAGCTGCCTACCATGCGCATGATGTCCAGCGGGTAAGCTTCAAGCGGTTGCTTGCGCCGGTTGAGTTCGGGCTCCAGCAGGGCCGAGTTGATGACCGTCGCAGCCAGACTGCCACGCATGACGCTGGCAAGTTTTTCACTGCTGAATGGCTCGGTGATTCGCTCGCTCAGGTAGGCCTGGGGTTCAAACTTGCTGGGCTCAGGGATGGCTGTGATTTGTGGCCTGATGCCATTACGCTCTTCCTGCATCCATTGCTGCAATTCGTCTTCTCCGGACGCCGTGCAGCCAGCGATTGTTGCCAATCCCGTCAAAACCAACCCGAGGGCAAAACTTTGGCGCTGCATCATGGCTTGGCTCCAGCCGGTTTCGCTTTCTGCTGCGCCGCCACCTCGTCCAGATCTAGGTAACGGAAGGTCTTAGCTGTTCCATCCATGGTGAGCACGCCTTCGCGTCCTTGCACTGGCGTCAAGGAAAGGTTGTTCAAGGTGACGATGCGGGACAGGTTGGCGATATCGGCCGCGAACAGTCCCATGTCGTGATAGGTCCCGGTGACCTTGATCGCGATGGGAAGCTCCGCGTAGTACTCTTTGACCAATACTTGACCTGGCCGGAACAGCTCGAACTGGAGACTGCGTCCCAGGCCTGCCTGGTTGATGTCGGAGAGCAGTGCATCCATTTCGGCCTTGCTGGGCAGCTGCTTTTCAAGTTGAGCCACGTACTGCTTGACCTGCTCCAGCTGTTTCTTGAGGGCGTCCAAGTTCACGGCCTGCACCAGCTTCTTGCGGTAGTCATCGCGCAGCTGCACTTCCTTGGCCTTTTCGGCGATCAGCTCTTCGTCGGACGACTTGAGCCAGGTAAACCACAAAGCAGCAATCACTGCCGCACACACCGCGAGGTAAAGCAGGTTGCGCGGCAAGGTAGGCCACTGAGACGGATCATTGGGATCCAAGCCTGAAAACTGGCTCTGGAGTTTGGCCTGGATTTGCTTGAAGTCCAGGTTGACGGCGGGCATGGTGGCCATGGTGGGTCAGTACCTTGTCAGACTTTGCCGGGCACAGCCGCGGGGGCGACCGTTGCGGTACCGCCAGCGCCGGAGGCTGCTGCCGTCGGCCGCGTGAGAGTGGCACGGATGGTGAAATTCGATACCCGCCGCTGTTCACGGTTGGATATCGACACGCTGGAAGAGACGATCTCGACGAGTTCAGGCCGTGTCAGCCAGGGGCTGTTGTTGGCCAGGTTGCGCAGCAGTTCGGACACTCGCTCCTGGGATTGCGCGGTCCCGGTCAACAACACACTCTGGTTTTCTTGCTTCATGGTGCGCAGGTAGATGCCGTCGGGCAATTGCTTCACCAATTCATCCAACATGTGGACGGGCAGATTTCGGTCTCCCTGCAAGTCTTCGACCGCCGTCTGGCGGGCGCGTAGCGAGGCGATTTCAGCTTGCAAGGACTTGATATCCTTTATCTCGTTTTCCAGTTTGGTGATTTCTGCCTGCAGAAAACTGTTACGTCCCTGCTGGGAAGAAATCTGCCCTTGGTACCAGGTGAATACCGCGCCGCAGACAATGCCGCCGAGCAGCGCAGAAAGGCCCAATTGGGTGAAAAATTGCTCTTTTTGCTTCTTGCGCGCTGCCTCTCGGTGCGGCAGTAGGTTGATCAAAATCATTGGTGAAACCTCCGCAGCGCCAAGCCCGTCGACGTGAGATACGACGGCGCTTCGCGCGCAATCTTTCTCGCGTGAACGGTCGACGCCATCTCCATCGCGTCGAACGGGTTGATCACCATGCAGGCAAATGAAGTCTGCTGCGTCACCGAGTCGGTCAGACCGGGCAATGCTGCGCTGCCACCGGCCAGCAGAATGTGGTCAACCTTGTTGTAAGGCGTGCTGGTGAAGAAAAACTGCAGCGCCCTACCCACCTCCTGCGACATGGATTCAATAAACGGGTCCAGCACCGCGGTCTTGTAGTCGTCTGGCAGGTCGCCCGAGCGCTTCTTGGCTTCGGCTTCGTCGGCCGAAAAACCGTACTGCCGCACGATGAGCTGGGTAAGCTGGGCGCCACCAAAAGCCTGGTCCCGCTCATAGAGAACCTCGTCGTTGCGCATCACCTGCAGGCTGGTAGTGAGTGCACCCACTTCGAAGAGCGCCACCAACGAATCAAGGCCTTGGTTGGGCAAGGTTTCGATCACGCGGCCAGCTGCCATGCGCGATGCATAGGATTCGACATCCATCACCACGGGCTTGAGACCGGCCGCTTCGGCCAAACCTTGCCGGTCAGACACTTTTTCCTTGCGCGAGGCGGCAATCAACACTTCCACATCGCCCACCGAGTTCGCGCTGGGCCCGATGACACAGAAGTCCAGACTCACTTCGTCCAGCGAAAAAGGGATGTACTGGTTGGCTTCGGACTCCACCTGGGCTTCGAGCTCTTTGTCTGACAGACCGCCAGGCAAGATGATCTTCTTGGTGATCACCGCCGAGGTAGGCAGTGCCATCGCCACGTTCTTGGTCTTACTGCCACTTTTGCGCACCACGCGGCGCACAGCTTCGGCCACCTCATCGAACTTTTCGATGTTGCCGTCGGTGATCCAGCCCCGCTCCAGCGGCTCGATCGCGCAGCGCTGCAAGACGAGATCGCCCGAGCTGTTGCGGCCCAGCTCAACCAGCTTAACGCTGGACGAACTGACATCTATGCCCAACAACGGTGCCGCTTCGCGGCTGAATAAGGACCCCAATGAGATCAAGGCAAGCCCCAGAAAATGATGGCGCCAGCGGGCACCAAACTTAAGAAATCACTTGAATGCTAGCAGTAAGCCCCTTGTGCCGCAAAGATTTTTTGCCTTTGCGACATCTCGAAACGTTGTCAAAAGCATACGCAGTTATTTCAGTTTGCAACGCATTCAACGACCCGTCTCGACAAGAAATCCACAACTCTTGCAGATAAGCAAGCGACCACTGGCATCCGCGCAACAGCGGCACTTTTTATAATCTACGTTCTGCCCGACGATAGCCCGCATGCCTAAACACAACGAACGAAAGACCGACACTCCCGCGAACACAGTATCTTCGGGCCGTTCCGTAGTGGTGTGGGTGGGTCGCCTTGCGGTCGGCCTGGTCGGACTGGCGGTGGCTGGAGTGTCAGGCATCCTTATCGCCGTGGGCATTGCGCTGGCGGTCGCTTACCCCAACCTGCCCGACGTGGCCGACCTCGCCGACTATCGGCCCAAGCTCCCCCTGCGAGTCCTCACGGCCGACGGCCAACTCATGGGTGAATTTGGCGAAGAACGCCGCAACCTGCTAACGATCAGGGAAATTCCCGATGTCATGAAAAATGCCGTTCTCGCTATTGAGGATGCGCGATTTTTCGAGCACAGCGGGGTGGACTACCGGGGCATGATGCGTGCCGCCCTGGCCAATCTGGGTCGGGCCAAAAGCCAGGGCGCCTCAACCATCACCATGCAGGTAGCTCGCAACGTGTACCTCTCGGCGGAGAAGAGCTACACCCGCAAGATCTACGAGGTGCTGCTGACATTTAAGCTGGAACACTTGCTGACCAAGGAGCAGATCCTGGAGATCTACATGAACCAGATCTTTCTGGGGCAGCGAGCCTACGGCTTCTCCACCGCATCACAGACTTATTTCGGCAAACCGCTCAAGGACGTGAGCGTTGCTGAGGCGGCGATGCTGGCCGGTTTGCCCAAAGCACCATCGGCCTACAACCCGATCAGCAACCCAAAGCGGGCTCGCATTCGCCAGCTGCACATCATCGACCGCATGGTGGAAAACGGCTTCATCACGGAGGCTGAAGCCGAGCAGGCGCGTGCGGAAGAGCTCAAGCTGCGCCCTGCAGGCCTGCAAGTCCGGGTGCACGCTGAGTTTGCCGCCGAGATGGTGCGCCAAGCCATCGTGGCGCAGTACGGCGATGAGGCCTACACCCGGGGCCTGATCGTCACAACTAGCCTGCGCTCGGACGACCAGCAGGTCGCCTATCGCGCCCTGCGCGACGGCGTCCTGGACTACGAGCGTCGCCAGTTCTACCGGGGACCAGAGTTGTTTGTGACCCTGCCCGCCGAACCCGCGGCCAGGGATGAGGCCATCGACGACGCTCTCAACGAGCGACCCGACAACGATGATCTGATGTCGGCGGTGGTGCTAGAGGCCAGCGCGCGCAAGGTGGTGGCCGTGCGCCAGGATGGGGTGCCGTTTGAAATCACGGGTGAGGGCCTTCGTGCAGTGCAATCGGGACTCTCCGACAAGGCTGGGCCCAACGTGAAAATTCGACCCGGTGCGGTGGTGCGCGTGATCAAGGTGGGCGACAAAGACTGGCGCATCACTCAACTGCCCGAAGTCGAGGCTGCTTTCGTGGCCATGGACCCCAAATCGGGTGCGGTACGCGCATTGGTGGGCGGCTTCGATTTCCAGAAAAACAAATTCAACCACGTCACGCAGGCCTGGCGCCAGCCCGGCTCGAGTTTCAAGCCTTTCATTTACTCGGCAGCCCTGGAAAAGGGCTTGTCTCCGATGACCGTGGTCAACGATGCTCCGCTGTTCTACACCGCAGTTGAGACCGGCGGTAAGCCCTGGGAACCGAAGAACTACGATGGCAAGTTTGATGGTCCGATGTCGGTGCGCCGCGCCCTGGCCAAGTCCAAAAACATGGTGTCCATACGGGTTTTGCAGCTGGTCGGTACCCAGAGTGCACAGGAGTGGGTGACGCGGTTTGGCTTTGACGCTGCGCGCCACCCGCCTTACTTGACCATGGCCCTGGGCGCGGGTTCGGTCACGCCAATGCAGATGGCAGCCGGCTATGCCGTGTTCGCCAACGGCGGCTACCGGATCCAACCCACGCTGATCACGCAGGTCACTGATAACAAGGGGCGGGTCCTCTATGCGGGCGAACCGAGCGGGCCCAGCGAAGACCAGCGCGTCATCGAGCCCCGCAATGCCTTCATCATGAACAGCCTCCTGCAGGAGATCACGCGCTCCGGCACGGCGGCTCGCGCGCAAGCATCGCTCAAACGTCCCGACCTGTACGGCAAAACCGGCACTACCAACGATTCGGTCGACGCCTGGTTTGTGGGTTATCAGCCCACGCTTGTCGCTGCGGCCTGGGTGGGCTACGACACGCCTCGCAACTTGGGCAGCCGGGAGACCGGTGGAGGGCTCAGCCTGCCGATCTGGATCGACTACATGAAGCAGGCTCTAGACGGTGTGCCAGTCATGCAGTACAACCCGCCGGCGGGGGTGATCAACGTGGGCGGCGAGTGGTACTACGAAGAGTACGGTCCTGGCAGAGGTGTGCGGGGTCTGGGGCTCAACGACCCCTGGCCGGGCATGCCTGACGGCGGCATGCCGGCTACCGAAGGCGAGCAACTGCCGCCTGTGCCCATTCCCTCGGATGTGCGCCGCGGCATCCTCGACCTGTTCAGGAACTGAACCGCAGCGCCAGGCCGGACTGTTCGCTGGCGCTTTGGGTCAGCTGCTCAAAAAACTCCCCCTGGCCTTTGGTGTCCATCCAGTGCTGCCCGTCAAAGCGGTAGTGGAACCCACCCGCGCGCGCCGCCATCCAGACTTCCTGCAAGGGCTTTTGCAAGTTGATGATGATCTGACTGCCGCTGGCAAAGCTGAGGGTCACCATGCCGCCTGTGCGCTGGTTGTCGATATCCGCGTCGGTGGCGTCGTTGATGCGATCGCAGCCCAGCTCCACCGCACGCAGCAGCCGTTCGGCATGGTCGAGGTACTCTAGGTCGGTCATTACAATCCGTGAATGAATAGGCGATGTGCTTCACAAATTTTAGGCGCTGCCCCTCCCTCGGTCGGATCGTTGTTGCGCGCCGCCCTGCTGGTGACCGGGTTGCTGCTCGTCGCCTGCGGCCAGAAAGGCCCCTTGTTCCTGCCGCCTAGCTCGACCGCAAAGACAGCCACGCCCGCACCACCACCCGCCTCCGCCGAGGCTGCAGATGCCACCCTTCCTGTCAAATCCACCCGCTGAACCAGCTGCATCTCGGCCTGTCCTGTCGGGTCTGCCGCCGCCCTGTCATCGCTCATGAACATCGCGTCCGTCCACCCGCTACCTCCTCACATCCACTACCTGAATGGGCACCTTTGCATGGAGGAGTGTTCGCTGGAGGCGCTGGCACGCGAGCACGGCACGCCCCTGTTTGTGTACAGCCAGGCCGCGATGCTGAACGCCCTGGGCAGCTACCAGCGTTCACTCGCCGGGCGCGAACACCTGATTTGCTATGCGATGAAGGCGAACTCCACTCTTGGCATCCTGCAGACGTTGGTGCGTGCCGGCTGCGGGCTGGACATCGTGTCTGGGGGGGAGCTGGAGCGAGCGCTGGCCGCTGGCGTCGCCCCTGAACGCATCATTTTCTCCGGTGTTGGCAAGACCCGCCATGAGATGCGCCGGGCGCTGGCGGTGGGCATCGGCTGCTTCAACGTGGAAAGCCGGGCCGAGCTCGACGTGCTGGACTCCGTGGCGCAGGAGGCAGACACACGCGCGCCGGTCAGTATCCGCGTGAACCCCAATGTGGACGCCAAGACCCACCCCTACATATCCACGGGTCTCAAGGGCAACAAGTTCGGCATCGCCCACGAGGACGTGGTGGCCACCTACCGGCACGCGGCGCAATGCCGCGGCTTGCGGGTGGTCGGTATCGACTGCCACATCGGCTCGCAGATCACGCAGACCGGCCCGTATCTCGACGCCATGGACCGCATCCTCGATTTGGTGCAGGCGATCGAGTCCGCGGGCGTGCCGATCGCCCACATTGACTTTGGCGGTGGGCTAGGCATCGACTACAACGGGGACACGCCACCAGCGGCCGACCAGCTTTGGCAGGCTTTGCTGGACAAGCTGGAAACACGCGGTTTTGGCGATCGCAAGATCCTGCTCGAACCCGGACGCTCGCTGGTGGGCAACGCCGGTGTCTGCGTGACCGAAGTGCTGTACCTAAAGCCGGGTGAACAGAAGAATTTCTTGATCGTGGACGCGGCCATGAATGACCTGCCCCGCCCGGCCATGTACGAAGCGTTTCACCGCATTGTGCCGGTTGCGCCGCGCCAAGACGCGCCCGCGACATGGGACGTGGTCGGGCCAGTCTGTGAAAGCGGTGATTGGCTGGGTCGGGATCGGACGCTGGCCGTGCAAGCAGGCGACCTGCTGGCTGTTCTCTCGGCTGGCGCCTACTGCATGAGCATGGCGAGCAACTACAACACACGCGGCCGCGCAGCCGAGTTGCTGGTCCAGGGCGAACAGGTGACCGTGATCCGTCAGCGCGAAACAGCGGCCGATCAGCTTCGACTGGAAAGCCTGCTGCCCTGAAGCCAGCGCCAGGCGCGCCAGGCCAGCAAGCTCCCCAGAATGGCAGCATAGACCGCGACCTCGGCGTAATCGTTCTTGCCGCTGCGCATCCAGAGGAAGTGCAGCACAGCCAACCCGGCGATGACATAGACCACGCGGTGAATGAGCTGCCAGCGTTTGGCACCGATGGTCCGAATGGCGGCGTTGAATGAGGTGCTGGCCATCACCAGGAGCAGAACCCAGGCCAGCATACCCACAAAGATGAACGGGCGCTTGATCACATCGTCCACCACCGCAGCAAACACGAGCCCCTGGTCAAACCAGGCGTAGGCCAGCAGGTGCAGACAGGCGTATAAAAACACAAACAGCCCCAGCATGCGCCGCCAGCGTGCCAGCACGCTCAGGCCCGTGGTCACCCGCAGTGGGGTTACCGCCAGCACCACCACCAGAAACCGCAAGGTCCAGTCGCCCAGCGAACGGATCAGCGCCTCGGCCGGGTTAGCGCCGAGCTGGTCGTTCACCGCGGCCCACAGCAACCAGGCGGCGGGCAGCAGGCACAACAGAAATAGCGCTGGCTTGACCGCTGCATGACCCAGCCAGCGGTTCAGCAAGGCTCGGGGCGAGGAAACGATGACCTGACCCGGAGCGGTTGGCGAAGTGCCCTGCGCCACGTCAGAAGAACTTGCTCAAGTCCATGCCAGCGTAGAGCTGGCCGACCTGCGGTTCGTAACCATTGAACATCAAGGTCTTGCGGCGCTTGGCCAGCAAACCACCCTCTTCACCGATGCGCCGCTCGGTCGCCTGGCTCCAGCGAGGATGCGCAACGCCCGGATTGACGTTGGAGTAAAAGCCGTACTCTTGGGGTGCTGCCACGTTCCAGGCGGTGCGCGGCTCCTTGTCGGTAAATCGGATCTTGACCAGCGACTTGCCGCTCTTGAAGCCATATTTCCACGGCACCACCAGCCGCAGGGGAGCGCCGTTTTGATTCGGCAGCACCTCGCCGTACATACCGAACGCAAGCAGCGTCAGCGGGTGCAGGGCCTCGTCCAGGCGCAGCCCTTCCACATAAGGCCAGTCGAGCACATTGGACCGCAGCCCCGGCATGGACTTGGGATCAGCCAAGGTCACGAGCTCCACGTATTTCGCGCTGCCCAGCGGCTGCACCTGTTTAATCAGCGCCGCCAGCGAGTATCCAACCCAGGGGATCACCATCGACCAGCCCTCCACGCAACGCAGCCGGTAAATGCGCTCTTCCATGGCGCTCAGCTTGAGTAGTGCGTCGATATCGAAGCTGCGTGGCTTGCTCACTAGGCCTTCGACGGCCACCGTCCATGGGCGCGTCGGCAATGACTTGGCATTCACCGCGGGCTCGGCCTTGTCGGTTCCGAACTCGTAGAAGTTGTTGTAAGCTGACGCGTGCTCGTAGCGCGTCAGGGCCTCTGGCGTCGCGGCGCCCGCCACGCTGGATCGTGCGCCGCTCAAGGCCGCGAGCTTGCCCGGGCGAGCGGTCGCTGGCTGAGCCAATGCATCGCCACCGGCCCATGCGGCCAGCGAGGCCCCGCCTGCGCCCAAGGCCAAGCGCTGCATCCATTCGCGCCGACTCTGGTAAGCGGCTTGCGATGTGATGTCGCTAGACGTGGGATGGGTGAAGCCGCTGGCGGCGGTGCGAACAATCATGGGGCACTCCTTTATGACCGGTGGGTCGTCAGAACCGCCCCTTTCTTACAAAGTTCCGATGTCAGCAGCCCGCGCAGGGCCGCTGATCACAACTCACCGTAGCTGTGCAGCCCGGAGAGGAACATGTTCACACCGAGGAAGGCAAACGTCGTGATAGCCAGACCCACCAGCGCCCACCAAGCTGCGACGGTACCCCGCAGGCCCTTCATCAGGCGCATGTGCAGCCAGGCTGCGTAGTTCAGCCAGACGATCAAGGCCCAGGTCTCCTTAGGGTCCCAGCTCCAGTAGCCGCCCCAGGCATCGGCCGCCCACAAGGCACCCAGCACGGTGGCGATGGTGAAGAAGGCAAAGCCCACCGCGATCGCCTTGTACATCACGTCGTCCAGCACCTCGAAGCTAGGCAGGCGTTCGGCGATGCGGCGCCGACCGAACATGATGGAGCCCACGATCAGCAACGAGACGCCAAAGTAGACAAACCAGTAACTGCCGCCCCTTTCGGCTGCCGCCTGGCGGAACACGATGGGCTCCAGACACAACACCAGACCCAGGATCCACAAAGGCGCGAGCTTGTACCAACGGGTCTCGGTGGCACTCTGTTTGATCAGGTAGGCAAAGGCCAACATCGCCGCGATGGCGAAGGTGCCGTAACCCACGAAGTTGGCTGGCACATGAATCTTCATCCACCAGCTCTGCAGCGCGGGCACCAGTGGCTGAATCGCATGGGCTTCGCGGACCACGGTGTACCAAAGCAGGAAACCCACTGCAGCGCTCACCACCAGCATGCTAAAAGCGCCCATGGAACGGGTCTTGTACTGGTCTTCGTAATACAGGTAAAACGCCGTGGTCATCCAGCAAAACAGCACAAACACTTCATAGAGGTTGCTGACCGGGATGTGGCCGATATCGGGTCCGATTTGATGGCTCTCGTACCAGCGCACCATGGTGCCCACCAAGGCCAGCGTCACCGCCACCCAGGCCAGCCGGGATCCCAGTGCCTCAAAGGCATCGCCCGCCCGGGTCAGCATTCCCGCCCAGTAAAACGCCGTACTCATGAAGAAGAGCACGCTCATCCACAGAATCGCCGACTGGCTGGAGATGAAGTACTTCAGCATGAACACCTGATCGGCGCGCGCCAGATCGGCGCCGCCCGCCGGAGTCTGGTAGAGCCAGATCGCCAGCAGCGAAAGGGCCGCCACCACCACTGACAGCAGGCGCAGCGGGCGCCAGAACCAGCCCAGCCAGATCAGGCTAGGCACCGTTCCGACCAAAATGGCTTCTTCGTAAAAGTCCATCGAGCCGCCGTACTGCACAAACGCCCAAGCGGCGCCCGCGATCACCAGGCCGGCAAACAACCAGTCCCACACGTCGCGGCGGGCGAAGTAGCCCGGACTGCGCTCAGAACCATTGTTCTTGAGCTTGATGGTTTGGGTGGCGGTGGCTGTGTTCATGCTTGTACCTTCAGCAGTTGTCGCTTCAATGTCTCGAATTCCTCGTCGGCTTCCATCGTCTTTCGGTTGGACGACAGCGCCATGCTGGCCTGAGAGCTTCCTTCACCCGCAGGCGCCAGCCAGACCCAGACGCGGCGCTCGCGCACGTAGAGCATCGCAAAAACGCCCACGATCAGCAAGAGGCAGCCCAGATATACGATGTTCTGGCCTGGCGCGCGCGCCACCTGAAACACGCTGGCCTGCACATGCTCGAAGTCCTTGAGCTGGAAGGTCATGGGAGCAGGGTAATAGAAGGCGTCGCTGAGGCTGAGCACGGCATTGGTCATGAACGTCTGCGTCACCTCATCGCGCGGCAAGGGCGCCAGGCCAGCACGCTCGCGGCTGATCTGCATCAGCTCAAACAGGCTGCCGTTCAAGATGCGCACCAGTACATCGCTGGCCCGCTCGCGTTCCGCGGCCGGCACATTCGCCTCCAGAAACGCAGAGACGGCGGGCAGTCCGCCCTTGGCCGTCTGCGGCGGCAGGTCGGCATTGCCCAGGATGTCAATACGCTCAGCGCCCGCAAACAAGGCCATAGCCCGCGCGGCTGAGCCTTGCAGCGCATCCGCCAGCTCCACACGCCCACCCTCCACCGCCGACAACGCATACCGTTGCACCGCCAGCTCGCGCATGGCGGGATCGTCCAGTGCGGCCCTCAGGCGCACAAAGTCCTGCAGGCTGTCCTCGCGATCGGCCGGCACGCGCAGGTACCGGATGGGCTCGGCTGGCGTCTCGCGCAGGCCCAGCAGATAGACGCGTGCGCCGTCGATTTCCACCGGTAGCATGTAGTTGTGGTACTCGACCGCCTGACCCGCTCCGTCGCGCAACTTGTAAGTGATGCTGGGGCCGACGTTTCGCAACACTTTCTCGGTCACGGTCTTGTGGCCCGAGCCCAGGCGGCTCTCGATGGCGGTGCGCAAATCGACCTTGCGCACATCGGTGCCCGAGCCCAGGTCGGTGCCGGAGAAGTTCTCGACGTTGATCACCCGCAGGCCGGTGAATTCCAGCGTGAGCTGCTCGTCGCCGTTGCTCAGTGGCGCTGAGCTGCCGATGGTGCCGGTGACCTCAAAGGGTTTGGTCGGGCTGTTGAGCGGCAGGGCCTGCAAGGTGACCTTGGAGCCACCGTCGTCGAAGCTGGACTGGTAGATGTTGATCCCGCGGTGGCTGGCGGGGTGGTTCACCTCGACTCGCGCCTCTTTCGCCTCGCCGGTCTCGTGATCGTGAATCACGATATCACTGGCGAACAGCTTGGGCATGCCGGTTTCGTAGTACTCGACGACGAATTTCTTCAGCTCAACCGAAAACGGCAGGTCTTGTAGCAACACGCCTTCGGGCTGCGCCAGGATGGCCGTGCCCGCGGTGGTGCCCTCGGTCACCAGCAGATTGCCGCGGAAGGTAGGGTTGCTGGGGGAAAGCCGGTGCTGCGCCGGCACATCGGCAATCAGCCCCCCCCCGGTGAACGGCGTCTTGCCGTTGAACCAGGTCTGTCCACGCACCATGAGGTCACCATCAAGAAGTCCGCCGATACAGACCAGCACGATGGCGCTGTGCGCAGCGAGGTAACCGATCTTGTTGGCCGTGCCCTTCTTGGCGGCCACCATCCAGCCGGTACCACCCGCGGATGGCCTGGACTGCAGCTTGACCTTCCAGCCCGCACCCAGCAGGGTCTGGCCGATGCGGTTCGCAGCGCCTTCTGCTGTCTCGTTAAGCGCCTGTTCTGCCCGGTTGGGAAAGGCCTTGAGGCTTTGCTCGCGGACGTTTTCCTTGAAGGTCTTGAAGTCAGCAAAAATCTTGGGCGTGTTGCGGGCAATGCACAGGCTGGTGCTGGTGACCAGGAACGCCAGAATCAGCAAAAACCACCAGGCGCTGTAGACCGAGTAGAGGTGGGCGCTGGCGAACACATCGGCCCAGAACGGGCCAAACTGGTTCACGTAGTTGTTGAACGGCTCGTGCTGCTTGATCACGGTGCCAATGACCGAAGCGATGCAGATCACCGTCAGCAGCGAAATCGCAAACCGCATGGACGACAGCAGTTCGACCAACGCGCTGAGCGCGCGCGAGCCGATGTTGACTTGCATGCCTTGGGTGGAAACGGTCATGAATGCGAAAAGCTGATGGGCTGCAATGAAAAAGGGCGATCCCGGAGACTCCAGAACTCGCCCTGTTGGGATGGGAAATCGAGCCGGTGGTTCAACCTGATCGAACCGATCCCGATTTTGCCCATGAATATTGCCGGTGGCTTATATCCCCCCGATTGGTGCGGGGCTATGGCCTGCCGCCGTCAGCGCAGGCCTGCAATGTAGTCCGACACTGCGGCAATTTCCTTGTCGTTCATCTTGGCGGCCACGCCGGTCATGGCCGCGTTGTTGGCGCGCGCGCCGCTGCGGAAGGCCTTGAGCTGGGTAGCGGTGTATTCTGCGTGTTGGCCCGACAGGCGCGGGTACTGGGCGGGCAGCCCAGCACCGTTGGGGCTGTGACAGGAGGCGCAAGCGGCGATCTGGCGGTCGGCGATGCCTCCGCGATAGATGCGCTCGCCCAAGCGCACGCTGTCTTTTTCCTGAGCGAACCCGGGTGCCCCCTTCTGGCTGGCAAGCCAGTAGGCGATATTGGTCATGTCTTCATCGGACAGGGCTGAGGCAAAACCCTTCATGATGGCATTGTCGCGCTTGCCGGATTTGTATTCCTGCAATTGCTTGACCAAGTACTCCGGGTGCTGCTGCGCCAGCTTCGGATTGACCGGGGTATTGGAGTTGCCATCTGCCGCGTGGCAGGCAATACACACACCGCCGAACAGAGCCGACCCCTTGACCAGGTCGGGCTTGATCGTCTGCGCGTAAGCACTAAAAGACAGGGCTGCAGCGGCAGCGGCGCAAAGAAGCGAGGCGGACAATTTCATGACGGGCTGGCTTGGGTCGTGGCGGAATCGGATTGCACAAAAAAGCGGCACTCTTCGCCGCAGACAAACAATTTTACAATGGCAGGCCCGGCTTTCCCGGGATAACCCACTATGACGCAAACCTCTGCCTCCACCCGCCCTGCCGGACCTGCCCGGAAGTCGCCCCGAGGGGGAGCCGCGGCAAAGCCCCTTGTAATAAGCCCTGAGGCCAAGATTGCGCACGGCTGGCTGCACACCGCTCGCTTTCTCACCACGGCGCCCCAGTTGGAGCACTTGCCGGCACTGGACCTGCCGGAAATCGCATTCGTCGGCCGGTCCAACGCAGGCAAGTCAACCTGCATCAACACGCTCACGCAGCAAAAACGGCTGGCTTTTGCCTCCAAGACGCCCGGCCGCACCCAGAGCATCAACCTGTTTTCGCTCGGTAAGCAAGGTGTGACCGACGCCGTGCTGGCCGACCTGCCGGGTTATGGCTACGCCGCTGTGCCGCGAGAAGCCAAGCTGCGCTGGCAGCGGGTGATGGGCAACTACCTGATCACCCGAAAGAACCTGAAAGCGGTGGTGCTGCTGTGCGATCCGCGCCTGGGCCTGACAGAGCTCGACGAAATCTTGCTGGAAGTCATCCGCCCTCGGGTGGAGCAGGGAATGAAGTTTCTGATCCTGCTCACCAAGGCCGACAAGCTCACCCGTACCGAAGCCAACAAGGCCTTGTCGATCGCGCGGCTGCAATGCGGTGGTGGAGAGGCGCGCCTGTTTTCGGCACTCAAGAAGCAGGGGCTGGATGAGGTGGCCACGCTGCTGTGGGACTGGGCACACCAAGATGGTGTGACGTCCGGAGACGCTGAGCCGCCAGCGCTGGACTGACACCCACCAGGTTCAGTCCGTGCCGTACACCCCGGGCTCGCCAGGCGGGCGGGTCTTGAAACGCTTGTGCACCCAGTAGTACTGCTCGGGCATGGTGGCGATGAAGGCCTCGAGCCGGCGGTTCATCTCGGCCGTGTCGGTGGTAGCGTCGCGCGTCGGGTAGTCGACCCAGGGGGGCATGACCATGACCTCGTAGCCTGAAGGGGTGAGGCGGGTGACGATCGGCACCACCTGGGCACCAGCCAGCCGGGCGAAGCGGGATAGCGAGGTGATCGTGGCGGCCGGCACACCGAAAAAAGGCACAAACACCGAATCTCGCGCGCCATAGTCCATGTCGGGCAGCAGGTACAAGGGCTCGCCAGCCCGCAAGGCCGCCACCAGCGGCTTGAGCCCCTGGCGCATGGCCACGATGTGCGGATTGCCAAAGCGCTGACGACCTTGGGCCATCCAGCGGTCCACATCAGGGTTGAGTTGAGCGGCATAAATCCCGCAACAACGGCGGTCAAGGTGGGCCGTTAGTCCGGTCCAGCCGGCATCCATGCCTACAAAATGCGGTGCAAACAGCACTGTCGGAGCGGTGCCGGCCAGGGCAGCGAGCTTTCCGGTCAGGTGGACGCGACGGCGGACCAACTCAGGACGCGCCTCCCAGAGCCAGCTGCGGTCCATCCAGGCTTGCGCAAAAAGCACAAAATGCCGCCGCACCGCGCGGCGGGTATCGCGCTCGCTGGACGCCGGGAAACACAGGGCCCAGTTGGTGCGCGCTATGCGCCGCCGCCTGGCGGCCACCAGGTGCAAGCACTGCCCCAGCAACCAGCCAAGTCCGCGCACCCAGGGCAGCGGAAGGTTCGCCAGCGCGCGCATGAGGCCCAGCACCAGCCGGTTGCTCCAGCGCACAGGGACATCCGGGGAAAAAGAATCAGGCGTCAAATCCGGCAAGTGCTTGGAGCGTTGTTTGGGCTCGAGACCGTCATGGACCCGGCGGCGCGGCCTCAGCCCCTTTGGGTGTCTTGTAACGGTCGTAAGACCAGAGGTACTGCCGCGGGCATTCTCTCACCAGGCGCTCCATAGCCGCGTTGATCTGGCGCGCGGCCAGGGCCGGATCGGTGGCCAGTGGCGCTTCATGCGCCGCGTCGAACGCGCGCACATGGACCAGGTAGCCACGGCCCCAGCTCAGGCGCTCACCCCAGATCAGCACCAGCTGCGCGCCAGCGGTCTGCGCCAACCGGGCTGACAGCGTCATCGTGTACGCATCCCGGCCAAAGAACGGGGCCCACACGCCTTGGCCTTGTGGTGGCACCTGGTCGGGCAGCAAGCCCACCGCCTGTCCTGTCTTCAAGGCTTTGATCAGCTGTTTTACACCTGCCAGCGTGGTGGGCGCGGTGTGCAGCCCAGGCCGGTTGCGCGCTGTGGTCATGAGCTCGCTCAGCCAGGCTTGGCGCGCTGGCCTGTAAAGCACAGTCACTGGCTGCGCAGCGCCGAAACGCTGGGCATAAGCCTGGGCAGTAATCTCAAAGCATCCCAGGTGCGGTGTCAGAAACAACACGCCTGCGCCATGCGCCTGAGCAGCCTCGATGCACGCTGCACCCTCCCAGCCGACCCTCACCGGGCGACCGAGCCACAAGCGCGGCAACTCAGCCACCAGCTTGCCGGATTCACCCACCGAAGACAGCGCCACGCGGCGCGAAAAGCCCGCCTGCTGTGCATGGGCAAACAGTCGGCGCCGGTAGCGCGGCGACAGCAAGAAGCTGGACCAGCCGAGCCACCAGCCCAGACCATGCAAAACCGGCAGAGGCAGGTGACTCAAAGCGACAAACAGACTGCGCAGCACGGTGTCCTAAATTAATCCATCGGGAAGGGGAACAAGACAGGTCAGCCAGCGGCGTCACCCGGCCATGGGCAAGGGTCGAAGAGATTGCTCTAAAATAGGACCATCGCCGAGTTACTGAACTAATTGCGGGGCGATTCATAAATTCCGCTAAAGCGTTCGCCGAACTCCGACAGGCCGGCAACGCCGATCAACCTAACTGGAGTTTATCTACATGGCGAACGACTTTCTCTTCACGTCCGAATCTGTCTCCGAAGGCCACCCCGACAAGGTGGCTGACCAAATCTCGGATGCAATCCTTGACGCAATCTTCAAGCAAGACCCTCTAAGCCGCGTGGCCGCCGAGACGCTGACCAACACCGGCCTCGTCGTGCTCGCGGGCGAAATCACCACCAACGCCCAGGTCGACTACATCCAGGTTGCGCGCGACACGATCCAACGCATCGGCTACGACAACACCGAGTACGGCATCGACTACAAGGGCTGTGCGGTCATGGTCTGCTACGACAAGCAGAGCAACGATATCGCCCAGGGCGTGGACCATGCGTCAGACGACCACCTCAACACCGGTGCTGGCGACCAGGGCCTGATGTTTGGCTACGCCTGCGACGAGACGCCAGAGTTGATGCCCGCACCGATCTACTACGCCCACCGCCTGGTGGAGCGCCAGGCCCAGCTGCGCAAAGATGGCCGCCTTCCGTTTCTGCGTCCCGACGCCAAAAGCCAAGTGACGATGCGCTATGTGGACGGCAAGCCACACAGTATCGACACCGTGGTGCTATCCACCCAACACAGCCCCGATCAGAGCGAAACGTCCCACAAGATGAAGGCGTCCTTCATAGAGGCGGTGATCGAAGAAATCATCAAGCCGGTGCTGCCCAACGAGTGGCTGAAAGACACCAAGTACCTGATCAACCCCACCGGCCGTTTCGTCGTCGGTGGACCGCAGGGTGACTGCGGCCTGACCGGGCGCAAGATCATTGTCGACACCTACGGCGGCGCCTGCCCACACGGCGGCGGCGCGTTCAGCGGCAAGGACCCGAGCAAGGTCGACCGCAGCGCGGCCTATGCCGCCCGCTACGTAGCCAAAAACGTGGTGGCCGCTGGCCTGGCGCGACAGTGCCAGGTGCAGGTGGCCTACGCCATCGGCGTCGCCCGCCCGATGAACATCACGGTTTACACCGAAGGCACCGGTGTCATCTCTGACGAAAAAATCGCCGCGCTGGTTAACGAGCACTTCGACCTGCGCCCCAAGGGCATCGTCCAGATGCTGGATCTGCTGCGTCCGATCTACGAAAAGACCGCCGCCTACGGCCACTTCGGCCGCGAAGAACCGGAGTTCACCTGGGAACGAACAGACAAGGCAGCGGCCCTGAGGGCGGCTGCGGGCCTGTAAAGCCTCGGGACCAAAGTAGCCCCTGTAGTTCAAAGGCAGTCACTTTGCCCAAGCCCCTGGCGCTCGCCAGGGGCTTTTTTTCTGCCCGTGACATTCAGCGGGGCAACAAAGGGCAAGAAACCCTGAATTTTCTGGTCAGGCTTCCGATATGGCTTGTACGGACTTGGTCCGCAGACCCCCTCACGATCTGGAGCCCTGAACCATGCAAACCTCTGACTGCCCGGACCAGACCACCTCTGCCGTCGCCGACACCACGCTCTCGGCCGACGCGCGCATCAAGGAACTGGAGCAGGCCCTTGCCCGCGCCCAGTCGCTGTACGAGCAGGCGCCCTGCGGCTATCTGTCGATCGACGCCGATCTGCGAGTGGTCAACATCAACCAGACCCTGATGGGCTGGCTCGGTTTTTCCAAGGTTGACCTCTCGGGTCAGCCGCAGGTTCTCAGCTTCGTCGATCCCGAGTGGCACCCCGCCATCCGCACGCGCATGGCCGAGCTCAGCGAACAAGGGGAGAGCACGGCCCTGGAGCTGACCATTCGCCGGCGCGACGGCTCTCCCCTGCACGCCCTGTTTAGTTCGACGCCGGTTTGGGACGAGTCTGGCAACTTTCTCTACTGCAACACCATGGTGCAGGACATTGGCGCCCGGCGCGCCGTCGAACGACAGCTGGCCGCTCACGACGGCTTCCTGCAGACAATCACCGACCGCATCCCCGCTCGGCTCGCCTACTACGACAAGGACCTGATCTGCCGATTCTCCAATTCAGCCCATGCCAACCGATATGGAAAGCTGGCGTCCGAAATGGTCGGGTCGCACTTGTGCGACGTGGTTCGCCCTGAACTCTTGCCAGAGATCATGCCGCGGGTGGCGGGCGCGCTCAACGGCGAATGGCAGACGTTTGACGCCGAGCGAGAAGCTTCTGATGGGGCACGAGCCCACTACCAGATTCATTACATACCGGATTTCCAGAACGGTGTGGTGGAAGGCATATTCATCGAGCTGCACGACATCACCGACCGCAAGCGCACCGAAGATTTTGTGCTGGAGGCCAACCGCGATCTGGAAGAGCGAGTGCGTGAACGCAGCGCCGAGCTGTTCCAGAGCGAGCAGCGCTACCGCCTGATGGTCGACGCGATCCAGGACTACTGCATCTACTTCGTCGACGCCGACGGTATTGTTTCCGACTGGACCGAAAGTGCCCAACGCCTGCACGGCCACCGGCGCTCGCAGATGCTGGGCAAACCGTACACCCAGCTTCTGGCCGCCGGCAACGGCGGCGAGGACGAGGTCGACGCGGCCCAGGTGATGCGCCTGGCCCAGGCCCATGGTCAGTGGGAAACGCGCGGCTGGCGGCTTCGCGACGATGGCTCGCGCTTCTGGGCCCACACGGTGCTGACCGCGCTGCGCAACGAAGCTGGCGAGCTGCAGGGCCTGTCGGCCATCACCCGCGACATGACGGCAGCCAAGAGCCTGGAAGACGTGATGAACGACCTCAACCGCGAGCTGGAAAAGCGCGTGGCCGAACGCACGCAGCAGCTGGTGGCCGCCAACAAGGACCTCGATGTGTTTTCGCACATGGTGTCGCACGACCTGCGCGCGCCGCTGCGCCACATCGCCAGCTTCGTCAGCCTGCTGATTGAACACATGGGCGAAACCACCGACAAGCTGGCGATGCAGTACCTCAGCAGCATCGCCAAGTCGAGCAAGCGCATGAGCCACATGATCGAAGGCCTGCTCGAATACGCGCGCCTCGGCCGGGTGGCAGTGGAAGCGCAGCCCGTGCCCCTGGCGCCGCTGCTTGAGAGCGTCATGGCACACCTCAAGCAGGAAAACCCCGAGCGCTCAATCGAGTGGGTGATCGAAGAAGACCTGCCCGTGGTGCGTGGTGACGCAATGCTGCTGGCCCAGGCCTGGAGCAACCTGCTGGGCAATTCGGTGAAGTACACCCGCCCGCGTGAACAGGCGCGCATCGAGGTTGGCTGGAAAGTCAACCCGGTGGGCGGGCGCACCTTCTATGTGCGCGACAACGGCGTCGGCTTCGACTTGGCCAAGGCGCACAACCTGTTCGTGATGTTTCAGCGGCAGCACCACTCGATGGACTTCGAAGGCACCGGCACCGGCCTGGCACTGGCGCAGCGCATCATCGAACGCCACAACGGCCGAATCTGGGCCGAGACATCGCTCGACGAAGGCTGCACCTTCTTCTTCACCCTGCCTTTCGAGGGCCTGGAACCCGAGCTGGACTTCCCCCGCTCCGCCATGGCAGAGCTCTCACTCTGAGGTCAGTCAGCCTGAGGGGCTACGGGGTCTCGCGGACATAATCGTGCGTGGCTCCCGCTTCCTCCCCTTTCTCTTCTCAGCTTTTTTCGCTGGTGGGTCAGACCATCCTGGTCACCGGAGCCAGCCGCGGGCTGGGCTTGGCCATGGCCTGCGGCCTTGCTGCGCACGGAGCAAAGGTGTGGGTCAATGGCCGCGATCAACCCACGCTGATGGGTGCGGTGAGCCAGGTGAACGTCGCAGGCCTTGCCGCTGGCGGCAGTGGCCACGCGCTGCCGTTTGACGTTAGCGACGAAGCCGCTTCTAAAGCGGCGCTCACCCAGCTGCTGTCCACTGACGGTCGGCTCGACGTGTTGATCAACAACGTTGGCCAGCGCCGCCGACAGCCCATTGCCGAATTACCCGCACAAGCTTTGCGCGAGATGCTCGAAACCAACCTCGTTTCCGCCTGGCAGCTCAGCCGCGAAGCCGCCGTCACCATGCGTGCTCAAGGCAGCGGTCGCATTATCAACATCTCCTCTATCGCTGGCCCTATCGCCCGAGCCGGTGACGCCGCCTACACCACGGCCAAGGGCGGACTGGAGGCCATGACCCGTTCGCTGGCCGCCGAACTCGGTCCGCACGGCATCACCGTCAACGCCATTGCCCCAGGCTATTTCGCTACCGAGGCGAATGCCACCATGGTGCAAGACCCGCAGACGCAGACCTGGTTGCACCAGCGCAGCTCCCTGGGCCGCTGGGGCCAACCCGAAGAGATTGCCGGCGCTGCTGTCTTCCTGGCTAGTCCGGCGGGCAGCTACGTCACCGGGCAGGTGATCGTGGTCGACGGCGGCTACCTAGCGCATTTCTGAGGTGGATCTGCGCCCAAGAGGCAATGGATTTTCCAGCGTGGGAGGCAACATACCAACTTTGCCCTCGACCTTCGAGCATCGGTAGCTTGCAAGCAATGCACCTCGGTCGACGAAGAGCCTGGGCACCTTCTGCGCGGACTTCGCACTATTTCTTATTCCACGACACCCCCTTGCTAGCACTAATTCTTATACCGGGATCCGAGACAAACAAGCGACATCGGCAAACCGCTCTATTCCTTATACCAAGACCAATACCTGATCGGTATATTTACCCAGTCACGAAAAAAGACCATGAACAGTCCAGCAGACCTTCAGGCAGCCCCGATCAAAGAATCCACGGAAATGGGATACATGAAATCGGTCATGCCGCCCACAGATACTCCCAGGCTAAAAGAAACACCGACTGGGAATATCCTGTAATTGTCAAGATGAAAGAGGTCGTGCAATATCTGATTCACAGAGAAGATCTGACGCGGGAAACCCTACTCGTGCCCAGATCCGCACTCCTGTGGTTCATCAAGTCGGACAAGGTCGCTAAGGAGCAAGCCTCACTCCAGGCAACAGTCATGCTCGAAAGCCTGCTGGCACCAATTCCAAGCTGAGAGGGGCCAAATCCATCTCCGAAGAAGACATGGGCAAGCTCCTTGATGAGCTTTACACCCGCGCCGACAAGCCATCTGGTGCCTCCGCAGCATAGTCTGGATCAGTGTTGGCCTGGCCTCTGGCGCCCGCCCGATAGCGTGGCTCGACGCGGAATGGTCCGATGCCTAGCGGACCGTGCTACGGATCAAAACGCCACGATCAAAGTCCTGTCGTCAGTCTTCACCAGCCTCAGGACATTGGTCTTGAACCAGCCAGTTTTACATGCGGGCCGAAGCCTTTGGACCTCCAATGCCTTCGACTTCGAAACGGACAAAGGCAAACAGCCAACAGGCAACCTGTTTCAGGAGATGGCTACCACGACCGCCGAGATTGAAACTATTTGTAACTGTCCGGCTGCGGTCCCTACTCACGCGATGAGGCTAGACCGATGCGCCACTGGCCACGGAGCTGGGCTCCACCCTTAGGCGGACAGGGCACAGTTGAATGTTGAGTGGCGCATAGTTGAAAGTCGAGTGGCGTTCCGCAGCAGCAGCAAAAAACGCCTCTCGCTCTTGAAAAGCCGCCATCCTGCCCTTATCATTAGCACTCGCTGGAGATGAGTGCTAACACCCCGCTCCAAGTCGATCAACGGTCTCGGCCACCCCATGTGGGTGCGGCGAACCGATGTGAGTCCATACCAACCGTTCTATCTCAGGAGATGCAATGAACCTTCGTCCTCTCGCCGATCGCGTGATCGTCAAGCGCATTGACAGCGAAACCAAAACCGCCTCGGGCATCGTTATCCCCGACGCGGCCGCCGAAAAGCCCGACCAGGGTGAAATCATGGCCGTTGGTCCCGGCAAGAAAAACGACAAAGGCGAACTCGCCGCCATGAACGTCAAGGTCGGTGACCGCGTTCTGTTCGGCAAGTACAGCGGCCAGACCGTCAAGGTCGACGGCAATGAACTGCTGGTCATGAAAGAAGACGACCTGTTCGCAGTCGTTGAAAAGTAAATCGCTCCGCGATTTGCTTTCGTCGCAGGCTCACTTCGCACAGCGAAGCTAAGGGGCGCAGCCCCGGCCGAAGACAGAAGTCATTCTCACCACCCCATTTACTGAATCCGGAGAAATCAACATGGCAGCAAAAGACGTCATTTTCGGCGGCGAAGCCCGCGCACGCATGGTCGAGGGTGTGAACATCCTGGCCAACGCGGTCAAAGTTACCCTGGGCCCCAAGGGCCGCAATGTGGTGCTGGAGCGCTCCTTCGGCGCCCCCACCGTGACCAAGGACGGTGTGTCCGTGGCCAAGGAAATCGAGCTGAAAGACAAGCTCCAGAACATGGGCGCCCAGATGGTCAAGGAAGTCGCTTCCAAGACCTCTGACATCGCTGGCGACGGCACCACCACCGCCACCGTGCTGGCCCAGGCCATCGTTCGCGAAGGCATGAAGTACGTGGCCGCCGGCATGAACCCGATGGACCTCAAGCGCGGCATCGACAAGGCTGTGACGGCACTGGTTGAGGAGCTGAAGAAGGCCTCCAAGGCCACCACCACCAGCAAGGAAATTGCCCAGGTGGGCTCCATCTCCGCCAACTCGGACGAGACCATCGGCAAGATCATTGCGGATGCCATGGACAAGGTCGGCAAAGAAGGCGTGATTACCGTGGAAGACGGCAAGTCGCTGGAGTCCGAGCTCGACGTGGTCGAGGGCATGCAGTTCGACCGTGGCTACCTCAGCCCCTACTTCATCAACAACCCCGAGAAGCAGGCCGCCCTGCTGGACAACCCTTTCGTGCTGCTGTACGACAAGAAAGTGTCCAACATTCGTGACCTGCTGCCCGTGCTGGAGCAAGTCGCCAAGGCTGGCCGTCCGCTGCTGATCATTGCCGAAGACGTCGAAGGCGAAGCCCTGGCGACGCTGGTGGTCAACACCATTCGCGGCATCCTGAAAGTTGTGGCTGTGAAGGCCCCTGGCTTTGGCGACCGCCGCAAGGCCATGCTGGAAGACATCGCCATCCTGACCGGTGGCAAGGTCATCGCCGAAGAAGTCGGCCTGACGCTGGAAAAAGTGACCCTGGCTGACCTGGGCTCTGCCAAGAGCATCGAAGTGGGCAAGGAAAACACCACCATTATCGACGGCGCCGGCGCCTCGGCTGACATCGAAGCCCGCGTGAAGCAGGTTCGTGTTCAGATCGAAGAAGCCACCAGCGACTACGACCGCGAGAAGCTGCAAGAGCGCGTGGCCAAGCTGGCTGGCGGCGTGGCCGTGATCAAGGTCGGCGCTGCCACCGAAGTCGAGATGAAGGAGAAGAAAGCCCGCGTCGAAGACGCCCTGCACGCCACCCGCGCGGCAGTGGAAGAAGGCATCGTGGCCGGTGGTGGTGTGGCGCTGCTGCGCGCACGCCAGGCGGCTGGCAAGGTCAAGGGCGACAACCCCGACCAGGACGCCGGCATCAAGCTGGTGATGAAAGCGGTCGAAGCGCCCCTGCGCGAGATCGTGGCCAACGCCGGTGGCGAGCCATCGGTGGTGGTCAACGCCATCCTGGCCGGCAAGGGCAACCACGGCTTCAACGCTGCCAACGACACCTACGGTGACATGATCGAAATGGGTATCCTGGACCCAACGAAAGTGACCCGCACCGCGCTGCAAAACGCTGCATCGGTCTCCAGCCTGATGCTGACGACCGAGTGCATGGTGGCCGAGTCGGCCAAAGACGAAGCACCTGCTGGCGGCATGGGCGGCGGCATGGGTGGCATGGGCGACATGGGCGGTATGGGCATGTAAGTGCCACTTGCCTGAGGGCGCAAGGCGGTGTTGCAGCCGCTTGCCGTGGCGAGGCCACTGTCAGCGCGACTGCGCCTTGCCCTGCACCCTCATGCCGCGTCGGAATGCATTCTTGCTTTCTGGCAAGCTTCCAACAAGAAGCCCCGCGAGTTACCTCGCGGGGCTTTTTCGCTTTTTCGCGGGACCGCAGGCAATCGCTCACTGGCTCGGCGTACCTGTTTGTGGACACAATCCAGACCATGACGCTGCAAACACACCGCGAATGGACGCACGCCCCCGCCGACCTGGAACTGCCCGAGGTCAACACCCCTTTGCCTGGGCCATGCAGCCAGGCCCTGTTCAGCAGGCACAACCGCAACGCCACTGGCAGCAACGCAGACCATGAGGTCTATCCCCTGGCGCAGGCCGCGCGGCGCGGCCACCTGGTCGTGGACGCAGACGGCAACACCTTCGCCGACCATCTTTCGGCCTGGGGGGCCTCGCCCTTCGGACCGACGCCTCCCGCCGTCAAGTCCGCAATGGATGATGCCTGGGCCCGCCACGGCATGCAGATCAGCGGCTGGATGCCCAACACCGCCGCCTACGCACTGGTGGAAAAACTCGCGGCCATCGCGCCGGGTCGGCTCAACCGAGTGGAATATTCGGTCTCGGGCACGCTGGCGGTCGAGGGAGCTGTCAAATTCATGCGCGAGGCGCGCGGCCGCCCGCTGATCATCACTTTCGGCGGCCAGTACCACGGCGAATCGACCTACATGAGCGCCGGCGCATCGAGCGATCTGTCCAACGTGTCGTCGGGCCGCACGCAATACGTGGCTGGACTAGTCATGGTGCCCTACCCCAATCGTTTCCGCTCCCCCTTCCGCAAAGGGCCCGGACCTTACGACGACACCGAGGTCCTGGACTACCTTGACTACCTGCTGGTACAGCAGATCCACCCGGACCAGGTGGCCGGCGTGCTGATCGAGCCGGTGCTGGGTGAAGGGGGTATCCACGCGCCCTCCCAGGCATTCTGGGACCGCCTCGGCGACATGTGCCGGCGCTGGGGCTGGCTCTTGTGTCTGGACGAGGTGCAGACCTGCATGGGCCGCACCGGCGAGATGTTTGCGATGCAGCGCTGGCAGGGTATCGACCCCGACCTGCTGCTGCTTGGCAAGGCCTTCGCGGCGGGTGGGCAACCGATTGCAGCGATTCTGGGCACCGACGCCGTGATGCAGGACACCGACCTGCATTTGGGCAGCACCTACGGTTTCGTACCTGCCGCCTGCGCCGGCGCTCTGGCGGGCATCGAACTCATCGAGGCGGGGGGCGTGCTGGAAAATGCCCGTCGACTGGAGAGCATTTTTCTGCAGGAGATGCGACCACTGATCGGACGTATCGAGCAGGTGGGCGATGTGCGCGCGGTGGGCGCCATGGCTGCCATCGAATTCGTGCGCAACAAGCAGACCCACGAACCTGCGCCCGCCTTCCAGTTCGCCGTGCACCAGGCCGCGTTGCGCCGGGGCGTGCTGGGTATTTCGCAGCGCGGCAAATGGCACCATCGCCTGCAGCCGGCGCTGACCATGCCTGAATCCGTGTTCCGCGCCAGCTGCCGGCATCTGCACGAGGCCGTGGCGGAAGTGGCTGAACGGCCTCCGGTCGAGGCGGAGTCGGTACAGCTGGCCGCTGCGCAGGCCAGCCGGTAAGCGTTCAGGCCTTGTCCCGGTCCAACATCACGCCATGCCTCCCGACCAGGATGCCCTGCACACGGTGAACGCCCACAACGACGCCTGGCGCCGGGGCGATGTTGACCAGGTTCTGGCCTTGTACCACCCCGACATGGTCTTCTACGACCACGCCGCCAGCACCCGCCACGAAGGACCTGCGCTGCGCGAGCACGTGCGCTCGGTCATTCAGCGCTCGTCGCTCCACACGCTGGTGTACCTAGACAGGCCACGTGTGGAAGGCGACACCGTGTTCCTGCGCTACCGCGAAACCGTGCGCGCACCCGAAGGCGACGAGTGGCTCAGCCTCTCGGCCTGCGACTGTGTGCGGGTGAGCGACGGGCAAATCGTTGAAATCCACGAATACGCCGTCCTGCAGCACACATCGGCTGGCCGCCAGAACAACCCGCACCGACACGAAGCCAGCCGGATCGGCCTGTCACCGCGAGCGATGGGCTTTCTGCTGCGGGATCTGCAGACTTACTTTGACCAGGGGCAAGCCTTCCTCCAGCCGGGCCTGTCCCTGAACCAAGTGGCCAGCGACACCGGCTACACCCGCAATCAGATTTCCTACGCATTGAACCACGCACTGGACCAGACCTTCTACCGCTATCTTGGGCGTGCCCGTGTTCAACACGCGCTCAGAAACCCGCAGCTGTTCCGGCAGCAGTCGATCGCAGATCTGGCACTGGCGCTCGGCTTTCGTTCGGTGACCGGCCTTTACCGAAGCTTCCGCGACGCTACCGGCCTCACGCCCCGGCAATGGCAGGAAGGGGCGCCGGAGGCAACCACTCCAGACCGGGAACGGGACAGCCAATAGCCCAGGGAGCACCATGAGCGTCTGAGGCGGTGAGCTGCTTTGGCTTGCGCCTTGACCAGGCGCATCACGCTGCGTCGGACTGCATCCATTCGCTTTATCGAGCCCCAAAGAAAAAGCCCCGAGAGGCAACTCACAGGGCTTTTCTTCGCGCCGTTTTGCGACTACTTCATCATGGCTTCGAGCTTGTAGGTGTCGGCCACGAACGCACGAATGCCCTCGGCCAGCTTCTCGGTGGCCATGGCGTCCTCGTTCATGGCAAAACGGAAACTAGCCTCGTTCAGGGAGACGAATGGGATGTCCATGGCCTGGGCGGCTCCGGCGTCCAGCGCCTTGGGCAGGGGCGCTTCGCTGGTCGCCAGTTGCGCAAGCAGCTCGGGGCTGATGGTCAGCAGATCGCAGCCGGCGAGTGCAGTGATCTGGCCCGCATTGCGGAAGCTCGCTCCCATGACCTCGGTGGCGATACCGTGCTTCTTGTAGAAGTTGTAGATCGCGCGTACCGACTTCACTCCGGGGTCGTTGGCCCCGGCCATGGCTTCTTCGTCCCAGGCGGCGCCGGCACTTTTCTTGAACCAGTCGTAGATGCGACCCACAAACGGCGAGATCAGCTGCACCTTGGCCTGGCCGCAGGCCACCGCCTGGGCAAAGGAGAACAGCAGGGTGAGGTTGGTGTGGATGCCGTCGCGCTCCAGGCGTTCGGCCGCCTGGATACCTTCCCAGGTGGAGGCGATCTTGATCAGCACGCGGTCCACATGCACCCCCTCACCCTGGTAGAGGTCGATGATTCGCCTCGCCCGGGTGACGGTAGCCTCGGTATCGAAACTCAGCCGGGCATCGACCTCGGTTGAGACCCGACCGGGAATGATCTTGAGGATCTCTCCGCCGAAGCGCACCAGCAGCCTGTTCATAGTCTCGTCCAGACCCTGGGCCCCGTAACGCGTCACCGCCTCGTGCAGCAGGTGCGCGTATTCGGGCTTTTGCACCGCCTTAAGGATGAGCGAAGGATTGGTGGTTGCGTCCTTCGGCGTGAAGGCGGCCATCTGGTGGAAGTCGCCGGTATCGGCCACGACCGTGGTCAGTTGTTTGAGTGCTTCAAGCTGGTTCATCGCTCGATTATCGACGCCTCGGGTTTCACCGAATCGCGCAAGTTTTGTAACCAAGTTACCATTTGGCATGCTCGACCGAATTAAAGCCTCCCTCCCTTCACTGGCACCCGCCGAACAGCGGGTGGGCAAACTGGTGTTGCTCGACCCGCGCACCTTTGCCAGCCTGCCGGTGACTGAGCTCGCGCTGCGCGCGCACGTGAGCAAGCCCACCGTGGTGCGGTTTTGCCGCAGCATGGGCTATGACGGCCTGTCGGACTTCAAGCTCAAGCTGGCCGGCACAGTAAGCGAAGGCGTACCCTTCATCCACCGCAGCGTAGACGCCGACGACAAGGTGGGTGACGTGCTGGTGAAGGTGATCGACAACACAGTGGCGGCTTTCCTGAAATACCGCAACGACGCGTCGGCGCACGCGGTGGAAAAGGCGGTTGATGCTCTGTACGCCACCTACAAGAACCGCGGCCGCATCGAGTTTTACGGCGCTGGCAACTCGGGCATCGTGGCTCAAGACGCACAGCACAAATTCTTCCGCCTGGGCATCAACGCCATCGCCTACAGCGACGGTCACATGCAGGTGATGGGCGCTTCGCTACTGAGCCCGGGTGACTGCCTGGTCATCGTGTCCAACTCCGGGCGCACCCGCGATCTCATGGACGCGGCTGACATCGCCCGCAAACACGGCGCCACGGTGATCGTGATCACCACCAGCGGCTCGCCGCTGGCCCTCTCCGGCCACATCCACCTGGCCGCTGACCACCCGGAAGGCTACGACCGCTACAGCCCCATGACCTCGCGCCTGATGCACCTGATGGTTATCGACGTGGTGGCCACCTGCCTGGCGCTGCGCATCGGCGGCACGAAACTGCAGCCGCTGCTGAAAGAAATGAAGAACAACCTGCGGAGCAAGCGGTACGCATAAGCTTTTGTTTCTTTCCCGTATCAGGGCGCGGGCTTGAAAGACTTGAGCTCAGTCACCCTGTCGTTCCGGAGTCGTCCGTTTCGGTAATCCTTGTACTCGGTTTTGACGATGCGACTGATCGCTGGTGCGTACCACTGCACCTGGGTCATGCGGAAAGAGCCTTGCCAGCTGACCCCAGTGAGCCAGCCACCCGATTCAATCTTGAAGGTTTCAAACTCACCGGCAGGTGTCATCAGCTTTTCAGCAGCCACCACTTTGAAGTCGATTTCGCCTTTTGAGCGGTCACCCTTTAAGGTGGTGGCCTCGTAAACGCCTTGCCAGGTACTGCCGACAGTCAGCGGAAACTTGAGATTCGGATATGGCGGATCGTATCGGGTGCCACTGGACCCCGACTGAACCGAATGCCACTCCAGAGTGGCGATTCCATCCATTTCCGCTGGCGTCCGGTCTGGGCGTACGGTCTTGAACTTGATCAGGGCGTCGTCAACCGCAGTGATCGTCAAGATTTGCTCCGAAATTCGATTGCTGGCCTTGTCGTTAACCGTGAACACCGCGACCTCTCCAGCCTTGACTACGGGCATGCTTACGCCATCGGCCTGCGCCAACACACTGGTAGAAACCCACGCCGCAACCAAACACAACAAAGTCTTGAACATGAAGCTCTCCTGCAGATGTGCATGCACGGCACTAGCCCACTGCGGACCAAGGAAACCGTTCATACAACGCCGGGCAGATTAATGTGCGCCAGACGCCTTGACACTGGGGGAAACACTCAACTCAAATCCTGTCTTCTTGTACGGCATGACACGCCACGCGAACACCGCCAATGCTTTGCAGCACCGGGCGCTCCTTGCGGCAGCGGTCGTTGGCATGGGGACAGCGCGGGTTGAAGGCGCAGCCGGCGGGTGGGTTGAGCGGGTTCGGCACTTCGCCACTCACGGGCGTGCGCGCCCGACCCGTGTCGTGCATCTTGGGAATGGCATCGAGCAGCATTCGCGTGTAAGGGTGCCTCGGGCTGTCGAACAGCGAGTGTTTAGGCGCCAGTTCCACCAGCCGCCCAAGGTACATCACTCCCACCTGGTCGCTCACGTGGCGCACCACGGCCAGGTTGTGGCTGATGAACAAATAGGTCAGACCGCGCTCGCGCTGCAGGTCTTTCATGATGTTGAGTACTTGCGCCTGAACGCTAACGTCGAGCGCGGAGGTGGGCTCATCACACACCAGAAACTCCGGCTGAGTGGCCAGCGCGCGCGCAATCGATATGCGCTGGCGCTGCCCGCCCGAAAACTGGTGCGGGTACTTCACCCGGTCTTGCGGCGATAGGCCGACCGAGCGCAGCAAATCATCCACCCGCGCATGCAGCGCCTCGGGATCGGTTTCGATGGCGTGCTCACGCAGCGGCTCGGCGATGATGTCCTCCACAATCCAGCGGGGATTCAAGCTGGCATAGGGATCCTGGAAAATCATCTGGATGCGCCGGCGCAGGTGCCTGCCCTGCGGCGTCTTGAAGGCCGCGTGGGCATCCTGCCCGTAAAATTCAAAGCCTCCGCGCGTGGGCTCGTACAACCCCACCAACAAGCGCGCGACCGTGCTCTTGCCACAGCCCGATTCACCCACCAGCGCCAGCGTTTCACCGCGCGCAATGTCGAACGAGACACCATCAACCGCGCGCAGCAGCAGCCGCGGCTGGCGCTCCAGCACGCGGTTGAGCCACGGGGCAGACACGTCGAAAGTCTTGGCCAAATCGGTGGCGCGCACCAGAGGTGCAGCCTCGGTCACGAGAGGCTCGCTGACTTGAGGTTCAACCATGGCTGTCTCAGCAGGAGGCTCCTCCTGAGCAGGTTCGGGGGAGGGACCTTGGCTGCGCCGAGCGTGAAGCGCCATGGCTTTTTCGATGGACTTCATCGGGTTCCTTCGCCCTGCGGGCAGCGGCGTGAGCCCCTTAGGTACAGCACTGCGGCGCTCATGCCTTCACCTCCGGCGTGACCACAGCCTCTTGAGCATGCAGCCAGCAGGCGGCTCGCGTGGCGCCCGCACCGAGCAGATCAGGCCTATCCCGATGACACCGGTCAAACACACGATCGCAGCGTGGGTTGTAGGCGCACCCCGTGGGGATGGCGTTCAGCCGCGGCATGGCTCCGTCGATCTGGTGTAAGCGCTCGCGGTCAACACTCATGTCGGGAATGCACGCCATGAGGCCGGCGGTGTAGGGGTGAGCCGGGTGGTTGATCACCTCGTGCACCGGACCCACTTCGGCGATACGCCCGGCGTACATGACCGCCACGCGGTCGCAGGTTTCGGCGATCACGCCCATGTCGTGCGTGATCAGCATCACGGCGGCACCGCGATCCTTGCAGATGGTCTTGAGCAGGGTGATGATCTGCGCCTGGATCGATACATCCAGCGCGGTGGTCGGCTCGTCGGCCACGATGAGCTGCGGCTCGGCAGCCAGGGCCAGCGCGATCACCACCCGCTGGCGCATGCCGCCAGAGAACTGGTGCGGATAGTGGTCGATGCGCTGCTCGGCCGCCGGAATGCCGGTGTCCCTGAGCAGCTGGATGGCACGCTGGCGTGCTTCCATATGGTTCACCGGCAGGTGGGTGGTGATGGTTTCGATCAGCTGGCGTCCGACTGAATACAGCGGGTTGAGCGAGGTCAGCGGATCCTGAAAAATGGCGCCGATCTTGCGGCCGCGTATCTTGCGCATCTCCTCGTAAGGCAGGTTGTCGATGCGCTCGCCGTGCAGCAGGATCTGACCCGAGGCCACACGGCCGGGTGGCTCCAGCAGACCGATGATGGACGCACCGGTGAGCGACTTGCCAGCCCCCGATTCGCCGACCACGCCCAGGATTTCACCCGGCGCGATGGCAAACGAAATGTCGTCCAGCGCACGCAGCGTGCCACGCCGGTGTGGGAACTCGACGACGAGGTTGTTGACTTCAAGCAGGTTCATTGCAGTCTTGGATTCAGTGCGTCGCGCAGCCAGTCGCCCAGCAGGTTGACCGACAGCGCGATCAGCACCAGCATCAGGCCGGGGAAGATGGTGATCCACCACTCGCCGGAGAACAGGTAGTCATTGCCCACGCGGATCAACGTGCCCAGCGAGGGCGAGGTGGGTGGCGCGCCAACCCCCAGGAACGACAGCGTGGCCTCGGTGATGATGGCGGTGGCCACCTGGATGGTCGCCAGCACCAGCACCGGACCCATCACATTGGGCAGCACATGGCCACGCATGATGCGCAGCGGCGCCACACCGGTCACGCGCGCAGCCTGTACATATTCTTTGTTGCGCTCCACCAGCGTGGAGCCGCGCACGGTGCGTGCGTACTGCACCCAGCCGGTAAGCGAAATCGAGATGATCAGAACGCCAAACGCCAGCGTGTCGTGTGCGTTCGGAAACAGAGCTCGGCCCACACCCGCGATCAGCAGTGCGACCAGGATGGCCGGGAACGACAGCATCACGTCGCACAGCCGCATCAGCACCGCGTCGATCCAGCCGCCGAGGAAGCCGGCCAGCAAACCCAGGCCCACACCCACGATTACAGAGAGCACCACCGAGGCGAAACCCACGGCCAGCGAGATGCGCGCGCCGTACATCAGCGCCGACAGAATGTCGCGCCCCTGGTCGTCGGTACCCAACAGAAAGCTGGAGCTGCCACCGGCGCTCCAGGCGGGCGGCAGCCGGGCGTTGGAGAGCTCCAGCGTGGCCAGGTCAAACGGGTTGTGCGGCGCCACCCACGGCGCAAACACCGCACAGAAAACGCACACGAAAGCGATCAGCGCCGCGACGATGGCGGTGGGAGAGCTGCGAAAACTGTGTCCAATATCGCCATCGAACCAGCGGTGAAGAGCGGAGATCAAGAGATGACTTTCGATTCAGGCAAGCCGTGTGGCAAGAAGACCGGCAGAAAGGTTCACGAGAGCCAGCACGGAGCTGACTGCACCGCGGGCCGCGAGCACCGCCCCATCTCAGAATGCCGTGGAACCGGCTCCGCCGGTCCACAGTCGCTGCCCTCTGGGGGGTGACGCCGCGGGTGGCTCGGGAGGAGCCTACTTCACAGCCATGAAGCGGAACGGCATCACGTTGTCGGCCATTTGCACCAGCTCCACATTGTTGGCCACGCCCCATGCCAGCGCCTGCTGGTGCAGCGGCAGATGGCCGATGTCATCCGCATGCAGGGTGAACGCCTCCTTGATGAGGGCGTTGCGCTTGACCTTGTCGGTTTCCGACTGGATTTTCAGCGTGAGCTCATCCACCTTGGGGTTGCAGTAAGCGCCCAGGTTGAACTGGCCAGCGCCCTTGTCGTCCACGCAACGCATCAAGGCATTGAGCGGGTTGTGGGAGTCATAGGTGCTCGGGGTCCAGCCCAGCAGATAGAAGCTGGTGTCGCGCTTCAGGATCTTGGGGAAGTAGGTGCCCTTGGTCTCGGCTTGCAGGTTGATCTTCACACCCACACGCGCCAGATTCGCCGCCACGGCCTGACAGATGTTGCTGTCGTTGACATACCGGTCGTTCGGGCAGTTCATGCTGACCTCAAAACCGTTGGGGTAGCCCGCGTCGGCCAGTAGCTTCTTGGCCGCATCCGGGTCGTACGGCAGGCGCTTGTCCATGGCCTCGTCAAATCCGTTGATACCAGGGCCCACCATCAAGCCAGTCGGCCGCGACGCACCGCGCATCACCGTTCTCTGAATGCCATTGATATCGATCGCCTGGTAGAAAGCCTGACGCACACGCTTGTCTTTGAACGGGTTCTTGCCTTTGACATTGGAGTACAGCAACTCGTCGCGCTTCTGGTCCATGCCCAGGAAGATGGTGCGCAGCTCAGGGCCTTGCAGAACGCGCGCCTTGCCGCTGGCGGTGATGCGCGCAACGTCCTGCAGTGGCACCGGCTCGATCACGTCCACCTGGCCCGACAGCAGCGCGGCCACGCGGGTGGCATCGTTGCCAATTGGCGTGTACTCGACGTTGATCACGTTGCCTTCGATCTTGCCCCAGTAGGCGCCATTGCGCACAAAGGTGGTCTTGACGCTGGGCTGGCGTTCGCGTAGCCGGAAAGGCCCGGTGCCGTTGGCTTTGAAGGATGCGGTGTTTTCAACGCCCTTGCGGCGGTCGACCGGCTTGGTCGCGCTGTTTTTCTCCGACCAATCCTTGCTCATGATGTAGAAGAAGGAGAACACGTCGGGCAGGATGGGAAACGGCGCCTTGGTCTCAAATTCCACCGTGTGGCTGTCGACCTTGCGCACTTCCTTGATGTCGTTGGTGTAGCTGCGCATGTCGGAGCCCTCACCCGAGCCGCGCGCGAAGCTGAACACCACGTCGTCGGCGGTAAAGGGCGTGCCATCGTGAAATTTCACGCCCTTGCGCAGCTCAAAACGCCACACGGTGGGCGACACCTGCTTCCAGGCCGTGGCCAGCGCGGGTGTCAGCGCCAGGTTCTTGTCACGCCCCACCAGCGGCTCGTACACGTTGCCGGTCACGCTGAGCTGCGTAGTCTCGTTCAGCGAATGAGGGTCCATAGACAAGGCATCGCCCTGGTTGCCGATGCGCACGGTCTGGGCCAGCGCCGCGCCTGAGAAGGTGGCGAGCACCAGTGAGGTGGTCAATGCATGTTGAAGTTTCATGGTTCGCTCCTGATTGAAATAGGTGTTGTTCGAATGAGGTTGGCCAGTGGACCAGCCTAGGGAGAATTGTGCAAAGGCATGCCATGCTCGATCAGGCTGGCGTGGAGCGCAGCGCCGAGGGGCAGCACATCGTCGTTGAAATCGTAGCGCGTGTTGTGCAGGAAGCAGCTGCCTTCGCCGCCCTGGCCCAGACGCAGGTAGGCGCCAGGCTTGACCTGCAGCATGAAAGAGAAGTCTTCGGCTCCCATGCTCGGGTCCATCTGGCGGTCCACATGCTCATGGCCGACCAGCCTCTGCGCCACATCGCCGGCGAAACGCGCCTCGGGGGGCGTGTTGATGGTGGCAGGGTAGATGCGTTCGTAGTGCACGTGTGCCGAAGCGCCCAGGCCCAGCGCCACGCCCGAACACACTTCGTTCAGCCGCTTTTCCACCAGATCCTGTACCTCAGGGCTGAAGCTGCGCACGGTGCCCACCAGCGTGGCCTTGCCCGGCACGACGCTGAACGCACCCA
Source organism: Hydrogenophaga sp. (assembly GCF_011390835.1). Classification (GTDB taxonomy): domain Bacteria; phylum Pseudomonadota; class Gammaproteobacteria; order Burkholderiales; family Burkholderiaceae_C; genus Hydrogenophaga. The sequence continues at coordinate 210,161 of NZ_JAABRQ010000001.1, forward strand.
TGTCACCCGCCTGCATGGCACACAGGCTGATCACCGCGCTGTCGATGGCACGCACATTGCGCGAGACGATACTTTGCACCGCGGTGATGATGTGTGCCGACACCAGCACCGGGTCCACCGCCAGGTAGGGATGGGCGCCGTGCCCGCCCTTGCCGCTGATTTCGATGGTGATGCGGTCGGCGGCAGCCATCATGGCCCCGGGGTTCACGCCCACGGTGCCCGGCTTCATCTGCGGCCAGTTGTGCATGCCGTACACCGACTTCACCGGGAAGCGCTCAAACAGCCCGTCCTCGATCATGGCCTTGGCGCCAGCGAAACCTTCTTCGCCCGGCTGGAAGATCAGCACGGCCGTGCCGTCGAACTGTCGCGTCTCGGCCAGGTAGCGTGCAGCGCCCACCAACATGGCCGTGTGGCCATCATGACCGCAGCCGTGCATCATGCCCTGCCGGGTCGACTTCCAGGCGAAGTCGTTGGTTTCGGTGATCGGCAGCGCGTCCATGTCGGCCCGCAGGCCCATCATCTGGCCGCTGCCGCGTTGCTGCCCGTGAATCAGGGCGACCACACCGGTCTTGCCGATGCCGGTGTGGATTTCGTCCACCCCGCAGACCTTGAGCGCCTCCACCACGCGCTGAACGGTGTAGTGCTCCTCGAACCCAATCTCCGGGTGCGCGTGCAGATCCCGGCGCAACGCGGTGAGCTCGGGGTGAAACGCCGCGATGTGCGAGAACGCGCGACCGTGGGCCTTGATGCAGGGGGCGAGCATGTTCAATGCCCTCCTGCCTTTTCGACGCGCAACCGCGGGTCGACGGCGAAATACAGCAGGTCCACGATCAGGTTGATGATCACGAAAATCAGCGCGATCAGACACAGGTAGGCGGCCATCACAGGGATGTCCGCAAACGTGACCGCCTGGATGAACAGCAGCCCCATTCCCGGCCACTGGAACACGGTCTCGGTAATGATGGCAAAGGCGATCAGTCCCCCGAGCTGCAGGCCTGTGATCGTCATCACCGGCACCAGCGTGTTCTTGAGCGCGTGCCCGAAGTGCACGGCGCGATTGGTCAGGCCCCGGGCGCGGGCGAACTTGATGTAGTCGGTGCGCAGCACCTCCAACATCTCGGCGCGCACCAGACGCATGATGAGCGTGAGCTGGAAAATAGCCAAGGTGATCGCTGGCAACGTGATGTGAAGCCAGCCTTTGGGTGTGAGCAGCCCGGTGGTCCACCAGCCGACCTGCACCACATCACCGCGACCAAAACTCGGGAACCAGCCCAGCTGCACGGCGAACACCAGGATCAGCAGAATGCCGATCAGAAAGGTCGGCAGCGACACACCCAGCAACGAGATCGTCATGAACAGCTGGCTCACGAAGGTGCCGCGCTTGAGGGCAGCGTACACCCCCATCGGAATGCCGACCACCAGCGCCAGCACGCCGGCCACCAGTGCCAGCTCCAGCGTGGCCGGCAGGCGCTCGCCGATCAGGCGAGACACCTTGGCGCCTTGACGCAGGCTGATGCCGAACTCGCCCTGCACCGCGTTGGCGAGAAAGTGCCAGAACTGCACCACAAAGGGCTGGTCCAGTCCCAGACCGGCGCGCAGCTCTCGCACTTGCTCGGGCGTCGCGTCCTGCCCAAGCAGGAACACGACCGGGTCGCCAACATACTGAAACAGCATGAACGCGATCAGCGCCACGCTGACCATGACGACAACGGCCTGGGCCAGCCGGCGAAGAATGAAAGCAAACATCGTTTATGGCAAGAAAAGGGGGCCTGCCCACACGGTGAGCGGCCCCCCTGGGGTACTGGCTCGGAATCAGTTTACCTTGATGAGGCGCCAGTCCAGCCGGTTGTCCGCGCGGTGCACCACATCGATGTTTTTCTTCATCGCCCAGGGGATCACCTGGTTGTGCAGCGGGATGTGGGCCACATCCTGGTTTTGTAGCATCAGCGCCTTGTTGAGCAGCTCGGTGCGCAGCTTGAGGTCGGTCTCCTTCTTGGCGCGCTCGATCAGGCCGTCCATCTGCGGGTTGCTGTAGCGGCCCACGTTGTAGTTGCCGTCACCCTGGGCACCGACGGTGCGCACCAGCGACTGCAGCGAGTACATCGCATCGAAGGTCGGCACGCCCCAGCCCAGCATGTAGATGCTAGCTTCATAGCGCTGGATCATGGGAAAGTAGGTCACCAGCGGCAGCGTGCGCAGCTTGGCTTTGACACCGATCCGGGCCCACATGGCGGTGACCGCCTGGCAGATGGCCTCATCGTTGATATAGCGGTTGTTCGGGCACGCAAAGTCGACCTCAAAACCGTTGGGATAGCCGGCATCCGCTAGCAGCTTCTGAGCTGCCGCCACGTCAAACGCGAAGCGCTTATGCACCGCCTCGTTCCAGCCGTTGACTTGCGGCGCCACCAGCGCGCCGGTGGGCTGACCCAGGCCACGCAAGGTCACGCGGGCGATGGTGTTGATGTCGATCGCCTGGTACAGCGCCTTGCGCACACGCTGGTCCTTGAGCGGGTTCTTGCCCTTGATATCGCTGCCGGGCAGTTCGTTACGGAACTGGTCCATGCCGAAGAAAATGGTGCGGTTCTCAATTCCGTCCACCACCTTCAGGTCTGGCGATGAACGCACACGGCCCAGGTCTTGAGGGCTGGGGTCGAGCACAAAATCCACCTCGCCCGACAGCAGTGCCGCCATGCGGGTGGACACGTTCTTCACCGGGGTGTAGATCACTTCGGTCACGTTGCCTTCGGCCTTACCCCACCAGGCGGGGTTGCGGCTGAGCACCAGCTTCTGGTCAGGCTGCCACTCCTTGAGCATGAACGGCCCGGTGCCCATCGCATTGCGGTGGGCAAAGTTTTCGTCCTGGGTCTTGATGTCTTTGGGCGCGGTGGAGTTGTTCTTTTCTGCCCAGGCCTTGTTCATCATGCGCAGCTCGGTGAGCTGGTTGAGCAGCACCGGGTTGGGGTCTTTGGTAAAGATGTCGATGGTGTTGGCGTCCACCTTCACCACCCGATCGATGCCAGCGGTGTAGACCGCGAAGTTCGATGTCTTGGTCATGGCGCGCTCGATGGAGAACACCGCGTCATCGGCAGAGAAAGTGCTGCCGTCATGGAACTTCACGCCGGTGCGCAGCGTCAGGCGCAACTGGGTCGGGCTCACCTGTTTCCAGGCCGTGGCCAACACCGGCTCAGCCTTGAAGGTGCGGCTGTTGTAGTACACCAGCGACTCATAAACCGACGCATGCACACCGTTGGACAAAGCGTTGTTCTGCGAATGAATGTCCCAAGTCGGGATGTCGCTTGCGCTCGTCCACTTGAAGGTCTTGGCTTGCACGCCTGCAGTACTCACAGACAGGGCCGCACTCAAAATCGCGACAGCGTATTTCATTGACTCACACCTCAGATAAATGACAGATGCGGGACTATGCAATAACTGTTCCTGTTCCAGCACGGGGCTAACCCGGATGTCCTGCCTTTGACTGAGGTATTGTCAAAGGCACCCCATGCAGCGCAAGCAGCACTCATTGCTCGCCGGAGGCGGGCTTCAGGTGCAACGCGCCATACCAAGCCTGCAAAGCGCTTTCGGTGTTGTCGGTGTCGGTCATGAGTGCGATGGCCAGCAGCGGACCCGGCTCTTCGCCAAAGGCGCGCACAAAATCGGCGCGCACATCACGCCGGTAATCCAACCATTGGCCGAGCTGAGCTGGGCCTGAAGCCACGACCAGCTTGCGGATGCGGTCGGTGCGCGGGTTGTGGACCACCGTCTCCAGGGGCTCGTTCGCGCTCCAGACGTAGGACAGTGTGGCGAACGGCAGGTCTTCGCCTGTGATCAGGCGGCTGAGTTCGGACAGGCGATGCGCGCGGGGTGAGAGCCGCGCGCGATCGCCACCAAAGGCCAGCACCACCCGCACCGGCGAATCTTCCGCCTGCGCATCACGAAGGTCGGCGCCAGCGGGCAAGGCGTCAACCTTCCAGGAAAACGACAGCGCCCCAACCGCCGCAGACGGCTGGGAAAACCGCTGCCGAAGAATGCTCACCGACTTGTTGGCGCGCACCTGAAGCGCATCGCGCCCAATCACCTGCGTAGGCACGAAAGGCTCCTGTCTCTTGCCCGGCAGCGCAAACACCTCCCAGCCCGGCACGGGCTCAGGCGTGCTCAGCAAACGGTTGGCAAACGGCTGCAAGTCTGCCTCTGGCGAGCGTTGCGCTGTGGCGCCGCCGCCCAGATTTGCACAAGCCGCAAGCGCGACACAAACCAATGGCAGCAAGGCCCAGCGCACACGCGTCGCGGCCGCCTGGCGCCACGACAAGAGAACGATGGCCCATCGCATCAAGAACATCCCAGCGTGAGTAGACGCACCCCGGATTTTCACCTTTTTGAGGGAAGCGAGAGCCTCGATTGTGCCCCTACATTTCGTCTCGCTGGCGCCCCTGTCCAGCGCCTGGCCTCAGGTCTGCACCGACGGCTGGTCCAACGTCAACCCAATCAACCGCAAGGAGAACTCCATGAAAGTCATCAAACGTTTGTTCGCTGCTGTGCTGGCCCTGGCCACCACCGTCGTATTGGCCGCCGTCGACGTCAACAACGCCAGCGTCGCGGATCTGGACAGCATCAAGGGCATCGGTCCCGGCACCTCAGCCAAGATCCTCGGCGCCCGCAAGAGCGCCAAGTTCAAGGATTGGGGCGACTTCATCGAACGCGTGCCCGGCATAGGTGACAAGCGGGCTGCCCAGCTTTCTGCGGAGGGGCTGACGGTGTACGGCAACGCGTTCAAACCCACAGCCAAGCCTTTGGCAAAGAAAAAATCGAGCGTGAAGACGGCGGAGCAGAAACCCGCTTCAACCTCCAAGTGATCGAAAAAGACCGAACATGAAAAAAGCCACCCGGCACGCCGGGTGGCTTTTGGATGATCAGTTTCCTTAGGGGAAGGATCAGAAGGTGTGGCGGATACCAACCGCCATCAGGCTGTTTTCGTCGGTTTTCGCACCAGCGGCGTTTTCGGTCTTGTCTTGGGTGTAGCCCACGTACGCGTTGGTTCGCTTGGACAGAGCGTAGTTCAACGCAATGCCGAAGCCGGAACGCTCGTTGTCGCCGGCGGCAGCGTTGTCGGTGGACGCTGAGTAGCCGCCCGACAGGGTCATGGCCGAAGACAGCGGCACATCAAGGCCAAGGTGGTAGTCGGTGGACTTGCTGGCACCCACTTTGTACTGACCCAGGCCGCCCAACAGCTTGACCACGCCGAAGTCGTACGAACCATTGAAAGCCGTCAGCTTCTCGTCGGTAGCGCCGTTCTGGAGCTGGTAAGCGAAGTTGGCGGTGATGGGGCCGGCGCCGTAGCCGATGCTGAAGTCGACGATGTCCTCTTTGACAGCGTTGTCTTCGTCCAGGGAGTACGACACAGCGCCGCTGAACGCGCCGAAGGAGTTGGCGTACTTGATGGTGTTGCCAGGGTTGCCTTCGTAGTTGGCATTGACCTGGAGAATGTTGCCAGCGAAGAAGGCCGAATCAAAAGCGTAGTCGTTGTTGAACAACACGTCGTCCATGGCAGTCCACACCTTGCCGATGGTCACGGTACCGAAGCCACCGCTCAGACCGAGGTAAGCTTGACGGTTGAAGTTGAAACCGCCGCCGGTAGAAGAACCCACACCGGTGTCAGCAGCGAAATTGCCTTCCAGCTTGAAGATCGCGTTCAGACCGCCACCCAGGTCTTCAGAGCCCTGAAAACCAACACGGCTGCTGCTGAAGCCGCCGGAGCCGACTTTGGTCACCGAATCGGCATTCAAGCCGGTCTCTTGGGAGCCAACCCAAACGTCAACAATACCGTATAGGGTCACGGAGGACTGAGCGGAGGCAGCGCCAGTAGCGGCCAGCACGGCCAGAGCAATCAGAGACTTTTTCATGAGTTTTTCCTAGGTTGAAAGGCTTGACAGCCCGGGGTGAGATAGAAAATTAACGAAATTGATGTTATCGCGAGGCGTGACCCAAGTTAAGGGATAACCCGCAAAAATGCTGCGAAAGGACTCGATGTGTCGGTTTTTTGAAACAGGGTCTTTTGTCGCAAGGCGGCGTTGACGCGCGAAACCTCAACATAAAAAAAGCCCGCCGTGAATCCACGGCGGGCCTTGGGGGTTCCTAAGACGCCTGGCCTACAGCCAGGTTGTCAGATCAGAACGAGTGGCGGATGCCCACACCGTAACCGGTCGAGTTGCCACCGGCAGTGACGGTACCAAGGGTGCCGGTGCCGCTGAGGCCGTTGACGCTGAAGGTGCTCGCGCCATCGTTGGCCACACGAGAGAACACACCGTACACAACCGTGCGCTTGGACAGCGGGTAGTCGTAGCCGATGGTGACGTGGGTGGCGCCGTTGGCCGTGTTGTCGAAGTCAGACTTCAAGTAAGAAGCCTTGACCGTGCCCGGGCCCACAGGCGCGGTGACACCCAGAGCGTACTGGTTGCTCTTCAGAGCGCCAAACTTGCCGTTGACGTAGAACAGCCAGAGCTTGGCCATGCCGAAGTCATAGGTCGCGCCGAGGTTGGTTCGCTTGTAGCTCTCGGTTTGGATGCTCGAGCCTTCGGAAGCGGTCGCCAGGGATGCGCTCAGCGGGCCTGCGTTGTAAACGACTCGAACGCCTGCGTACTCATTAGGCGTGTTGGATGCAGAGCTTTCTTTCGCCGACACCATCACCTGGGCTTGGAAGCCACCGAAGTTGGGCGTGAAATAGCTCACGGCATTGTCTGCACGCACGGTGGTGGTGGAACCGCTGCCCAGCGTGGTGAAGGTGTTCACCGAGTTGCCCAGGCCGTTGGTGCCGAACACGGTGTAGGCAGAGTGGTTGTAGAAGGTCGGGGTGTAATCACGGCCCAGGCGAATCTCACCGAAGCCACCGCTCAGGCCCAGGGTCGCCTTACGATTGAAAGCGAAACCGCCGCCGCCGCCAGCGCCCACGCCGGTGTCAGCCAAGAATCCACCTTCCAGCCAGAACGAGGCCTTCATGCCGCCGCCCAGGTCTTCCACGCCACGGAAACCGAGGCGGTTGGAGGCCTGGCCTTCGTTGGACACGGAGGTCGTGCGCACGTCGCCTTGGTCGATGCTGGTGATGCCGAGGTCGACAATACCGAACATGGTCACGCTGGACTGTGCGAAAGCTGCGCTGGTGGCTGCCACGGCAGCCAGAGCAATCAGGGTCTTTTTCATTGAGAGTATCTCCAAGGTTGAAAAAAGGGCCGTGGGTCTGAGCCCCCGAGCCAACCTCCTGTGTTGGAAGTTGTTTCAATTGCACCAGAAGGGACCCTGGGACGCAAAGCTTTCGAGGTAAACGCGCCCATTTTGTGGCACTAGGACAACATCGCACCGTATTGGTGCGAAACCATGGTGACAGGCATTGCCCGGCGTCAAGGCAGCTACCACCAGACTGATCCAGAATCAAGCACGCTTCAACTGCTCTCATGCTGCCCTCCCCCGGACTCAGGAAAACGATATGGACGCTCTCATCAACGCCGCCGATTCCGCCTTGCGCGCCCTGTTCGTGGCGCCTCGCGCCTCGCGACCTTGCCCGACCGTGCCGGAGGACAGCAACACGACGCTGAGCGAACCGGACAGGGCGCTGTCCGGGGCTTTGATGAGGGTGAACCACGTGGGCGAAGTGTGCGCCCAGGCGCTTTATGCATCACAGGCGCTGGCTGCGCGCCGCGCCGGTGCGCAACACAACGAATCCCTGGCTCGACAGCTCGAAGCCGCGGGCCGGGAGGAAACCGACCACCTGGCCTGGACGCAGACGCGGCTGGGCGAGCTGGGTGCTCGACCATCGTGGTTGAACCCCGTCTGGTATGCCGGCGCATTCGGTCTTGGCCTGCTGGCCGGTCGGCTGGGTACCGGCGTGAGCCTGGGCTTTGTGGTGGAGACGGAGCGCCAGGTGGAGGCCCACCTGGCCAGCCACATGGACCGGCTGCCCGCCAACGACCACGCCTCTCGCGCCATCGTGGCGCAGATGAAGGATGACGAAGCGCGCCACGCCCGCGAAGCGCAGCACGCTGGGGCGGTGGAGCTGCCCTTGCCCGTCAAGGGCCTGATGAGCATGGCGGCCAAGGTGATGACGACGGTGGCGCACCGGATCTAGAACAGCGGCCCTAGGCGCTGAGAAAAACGGGCTTCCCCGGCGCTTCAGGGGTCGTCCCTCTTTAAAGCGAACCAGCTGCTGGCCTGTTAGCCGTACGCTCGCTGCAGCGCGAGCCTTTCCCTGAAAGCCTTCAGGCCTCGGTCAACTCGAAGCTCGTGGTTATGACTGCGGTCTTGGCCAGCATGATGCTGGCCGAACAGTACTTCTCGTGGCTCATGGCAATGGCGCGTTCCACGGCGGCGGCTGGCATGCTGCGACCGGTCACGGTGAAATGCATGTGGATCTGGGTAAAAACCTTGGGGTCGGTCTCGGCGCGCTCGGTGGTGAGCTTGACGCTGCAGCCACGCACGTCGTGGCGACCGCGCTTGAGAATGAGCACCACGTCGTAGGCGGTGCAGCCACCGGTGCCGGCCAGCACAGTTTCCATCGGTCGTGCGGCCAGGTTGGACCCGCCGTTTTCTGGTTTGGCCGCGTCGGGCGCGCCGTCCATGGCGAGCACATGGCCGCTGCCGGTCTCGGCCACAAACCCCATGTGTGAGCGGGTGCCAGCGGCGCCGGTCCAGGTGACGGTGCATTCCATGGTGGGTCCAGGTGTGAAAAATCAGACGAAGCTGGGGGCAGCTCTCTAAACGCTAGCAAAAACGCCACAACACATGTTGCGTTGCAGCATCCGGCCGCTATACTGACATCATTGTATTTTGACGGTTGTCTCCTCTACCCTCCTCGGGTGGATTTCAAGCCCGGATTGGTTCTGCCTTTCCGGGCTTTTTTTCGCCGCAGGCAGGCTGGCTATGATGACCGCGAAGGAATTCCTCATGCCGCCCCGCTCTGCCAACGCCACCTCAACGCCGCGCCCCGCCCGCAAGCGGGCGACTCCGCCGATTCCGGCCGCACTCGGGCCGGCCGACTACCTCAAGAAGATCTTGACCGCACGGGTTTACGACGTGGCGCAGGAAACCGCGCTGGAGCCGGCTCGCAACCTCAGCCGGCGCCTGCACAACCGGGTCTTGCTCAAACGCGAAGACCAGCAACCGGTGCACAGCTTCAAACTGCGCGGGGCCTACAACAAGATGGCGCAACTGAGCGCCGAACAACTGGCCAAGGGCGTGATCTGCGCTTCAGCAGGCAACCATGCGCAGGGGGTTGCTCTGGGGGGGCACAAGCTGGGCACGCGCGCCGTGATCGTGATGCCCACCACCACTCCGCAAGTGAAGATCGATGCGGTGCGTGCCCTGGGTGGCGAGGTGATCTTGCACGGAGAAAGCTACTCGGACGCCCATGGGCACGCGCTGACCCTGCAGAAGCAGCAAGGGCTGACTTTTGTGCATCCGTTCGACGACCCGGATGTGATCGCTGGCCAGGGCACCATCGCCATGGAAATCCTGCGTCAGGTGCAGGGCCTGGGGTCGGATCACCTGGATGCCGTGTTCGTGGCCATTGGCGGGGGTGGACTCATTTCGGGCGTGGCCAACTACATCAAGGCAGTGCGGCCCGAAATCAAGGTCATTGGCGTGCAGATGAGCGACTCGGACGCGATGATCCGCTCGGTGCGCGCGGGTGAGCGCATCACGCTGCCCGATGTGGGTCTGTTTTCAGACGGCACGGCGGTCAAGCTGGTGGGAGAAGAAACCTTCCGCATCGCCAGCGGGCTGGTGGACGAGTTCATGACGGTGGACACCGACGCGGTGTGCGCGGCGATCAAGGATGTGTTCGTGGACACACGCAGCATCGTCGAGCCCGCTGGCGCGCTGGCGGTGGCGGCGATCAAGCAGTATGTGGCGCAACACAAGACCAAAGGCCAGACCTACGCCGCCATCCTTTGTGGCGCCAACATGAATTTCGACCGCCTGCGCTTCGTCGCCGAACGCGCCGAAGTGGGTGAGGAGCGCGAAGCGCTGTTTGCCGTGACGATTCCTGAGGAGCGCGGCAGCTTCCGGCGTTTTTGCGAGCTGATTGGCGACCTCCCCGGTGGGCCTCGCAACGTGACCGAATTCAACTACCGCATCCACGACGGCAGCAAGGCCCACGTGTTTGTCGGCCTGGCCACCCAGGGCAAGGGCGAGTCCACCAAGATCGCGGCCAACCTGAACAAACAGGGTTTCAAGACGCTGGACCTGACACACGACGAACTGGCCAAAGAGCACATCCGCCACATGGTGGGCGGCCACTCGCCGCTGGCGCACGACGAGCGCCTGCTGCGTTTTGTGTTCCCGGAGCGCCCGGGCGCACTGCTCAAGTTCCTGAGCCTGATGCGCCCGGGCTGGAACATCAGCCTGTTCCACTATCGCAACCAGGGTGCCGACTACGGACGCATTCTGGTTGGCCTGCAGGTGCCGCCCAAAGATAACAAGGCGTTCGTCCGCTTTCTGGATACGCTCGGCTACCCGTATGTCGAAGAAACCCTGAATCCGGTGTACCGTCTATTTCTCCAAAGCTGAGCAGGCCACAACCCATGCTGATCCAGCATCATTCGGCCGAAGCCGACACCCCGACGGACGTCGAGGCACCCGCGCCCAAGCTGCCCGCGATTGCAGCCACAGCCGACGCGTTGCTGGACGCGGCCATGCTCAAGCGTATCCAGCCCGAAGCCTTCTCGCCGCACGCGCTGGGTCGGCTGGAAGATTTGGTGCTGCAGCTGGCCCGGGTGCAGAGCGCAGGCCATTTGCCGCTGGACCTGCTGGTGTTCGACTCGCCTCAGGTTCTGGTGTTTGCCGCCGATCACGGTATTTCTGATGAAGGCGTGTCCGCGGTGCCGCAGCAGGCCACCCGCGAGCGGGTGCAGCAGATCCTGCAGGGACGCGCACCGATCAACACCTTGGCTGAAACCATGGGCTTTGATCTCACGGTGGTGGACGCGGGCGTGGCCAGCCATGTGGTGGAGGCCGGCGCCGCGGCCCCCTCGGTGCCCCTGCTGGTGCGCAAGATCGGCTACGGCACGCGCAACATGGTGCTCGGCCCCGCCATGTCCCTGGCCCAGGCGATATCTGCCTTGCAGGCCGGGATGGACGTGGTGCGCCACCTGCCGGGCAATGTACTGGCGCTGGGCGATGTGGGCGTGGGCAACACATCGTGTGCCGCGTTGCTGTTGTCGCGCCTGTGCGGTGTGCCGCTGGCAGACGCCTGCGGCAGAGACCACCCCATCCCGGGCGGACTCGACAACACCCAGTTGCAGAACAAGCTGGAAAAGCTGTCCGCCGCCGCCAGCCGCCACCGCAAGGCGGTCAAGCCGCTGGACGCATTGGCCGCACTCGGCGGCTTCGAGATCGCCATGATGGCCGGGGCCATGCTGCAGGCAGCGAGCGAGCGTCGGGTGGTGCTGGTGGACGGGTTTGTGGCGGGTGCGGCTGCCCTGGTGGCGCGCGGCCTGTGCCCGCCTGTGGCCGACTACCTCGTGTTTACTCATCGGACCATTGACCCCGGTCACCGGCTCATGCTCATCCACCTGCAGGTGCAACCGTTGATGGACATGGAGCTGCGCGTGGGGCAAGGCGTGGGTGCCCTCGTGGCCTGGCCGATACTGCAGACGGCGCAAGCGCTGCTGGAACACTGAGTCTTCGCCACCCTGCTGAGGCCCAGCCGCGCGCTTGCGCCGGAAGCCCGATCCCTCAAGGTTATTGCTCTGGCAGGGCTGGCATCGCCAACGTGACCGAGGCAGGACCATCCACCGAAGGTCCAAGCCTCACTTCCTTGGCGGTCACGGCTTGCAGGAAAATTCCCGCTTCGACCTCAGCACCGACCCGGAATGGTCGAGATGGCTGGGCATCCACAACGATCAGCGCCGCACCCCGGTCGGTGCCCACCGCCACCACACCTTGCAGCGCATAGCGGCTGGCCGCGACCACGGGCGCATTGGCCCGAGGCATGGCGGCCGGCAATGCCCCCAGCGCCCGAGCCACTTGCGCGGTCTCCACCACGGGAGGTCCACTGCTGGCAGCGGGCACGGGCGTCACCGGCGAGCGACCCCAGGCCTGCAGCACCCAATAACCGGCACTCAGTCCAGCCGCCAGCCACAACAGCCCGGCGGCCACCGCCGGCCAGGGCTTGCGCCCGGGCGCATGCGTGGCTACGCCTTCACCGGGGTAGGCGGAGTGCGCGAAGGAAGGCACCTTGTTCATCGCCGCATTATGATGGACCGAAGCGACTGTGAGGCGGGCCACCACCGCACGTTCGTCGCCATTTGCAACCCCTTGTCAGCGGGAGTCCTTGCGTTGAACCACTCACCCCTTCCTGCCCAGCCGTCTCGCCGCGCCTTCGTTCGCGCGCTGCAACGCGGCTTCACCCTGATCGAACTGATGGTCGTGCTCGTCATCATCGGCGTGCTCGCGGCCTTGATCGTGCCCAATGTGCTGGACCGCGCCGACGATGCGCGGGTGACCGCGGCCAAGACCGACGTCAACAACCTGATGCAGGCGCTCAAGCTGTACCGGCTGGACAACCAGCGCTACCCCACCGGCGAGCAAGGGCTCAACGCACTGATCGCCAAACCGGCGGCAAGTCCGGTGCCGCCCAACTGGCGCCCGTACCTGGAGAAGCTGCCGGCCGACCCGTGGAGCCGCCCCTACCAGTACCTGAACCCCGGCGTGCACGGCGAGGTGGATGTGCTATCACTCGGCGCCGACGGTCAGCCCGGTGGTGAAGGCAAGGACGCGGACGTGGGCAGCTGGCAGTGACTTTCTGCCCTCCCGCGCGCCGCTTGGGGAGCCACTTCGATTGGCGGAGTACGCCGATGGGCTGCGGCGCTGCGTGCACAGGCGGCCGATAGCGCGCTGATCTGATGTGATGTGGACGCGCGCACGCGGCTTCACCCTGCTGGAACTGCTGGTGGTGCTGGCCATTGTGGCGCTGGCCACGGCGGGCGCCACACTGGCCTTGCGAGACAGCAGCACCACCCGGCTCGAACGCGAAGCCTTGCGGCTCTCGGCCATGCTCGAATCCGCCCGAGCTCAGTCACGCACCAGCGGCATCCCGGTGGTGTGGCGCGCCCTGCCACAGGGTTTTGAATTCCTAGGCTTGAGACCCCGGGAAGAAGATCCGGACTCGCTGGCCGGTCCTCGCGACTGGCTGGACCCGCAAACTCAGGCACATATCGTTCGCCCGGCCAATGCCCAGACCCTGGTGCTCGGACCTGAGCCGCTGATCGCCTCGCAGCGCCTGACCCTGTTGCTGGGTGAACGCCAGCTCACTCTGGCCACCGATGGCCTGGCGCCCTTTGCGGTGGTGCCACCATGAGCGCTGCCGGGCCTATGCGACGCCACTCGCCCCGGCGCCCAAACCGGGGGTTCACGCTGATCGAGGTGCTGGTCGCACTGGCGGTGGTGGCCATCACGCTGTCTGCCGGTCTGCAGGCCACCGGCGCCCTCACCCGGGCGGCGACGCGGCAGACCGATCAGTGGCTGGCTCAGCTGTGCGCCGAGAACGAACTCACCCGCCTGCGGCTGGCCCGCCAGCTGCCGGGCGTGGGCGACAGCACCGTGGCCTGCGAACAGGCGGGACGCAGCTTGCAGGTCGGTCTGTCGGTGCTGCCCACACCCAACCCCAACTTCCGGCGCATTGACGCGACCGTGCGGGGGCAGGTGGACGGCAACGAAGTACGACTGCTCACCTTGTCCACCGTGTTGGGGCGGTATTGATGGTGCCCCCACGCTTCCCCGTTGCTCGGGTCAGCCATTCGCGCGCAACAGGCTTCACGCTGATCGAGCTGCTGGTCGCGATCACGATCATGTCGATGCTGGCCTTGCTCAGCTGGCGCTCGCTCGATGGCATGACGCGCACACAGGCACAGACCCAGCAGCGGGCCGATGATCTGTTGCGTTTTCAGGCGGCGCTGGGCCAGTGGACCGCCGATCTGGACGCCATCGTCGACACGCGCGAGGTCACGCCGCTGGTCTTTGACGGCCGGCTGCTGCGCCTGACCCGGCGAGACCCAGCCGAAGCGGGGCTGGAAAGCGCGGGTGTGCGGGTGGTGGCGTGGACACGTCGTGCCGGAGCCTTGCCCCCCTCTGGCGATGCCACACCCCCTCCAAGCGCACTGGACGGCTCGGGCCAGTGGGTGCGCTGGCAGTCGCCGCCACTCTTGCGGCGCGACGAGCTGGCGCGCGCCTGGCAGCGCGCTGCCGACTGGAGCCGCGAAGCCTTGCCCATCGGCGGTGAGTCTCCTGGCTCGGACAGCGCCATCGCGCTGATCGGCCTGGAAAACTGGCAACTTTTTTATCACCGGGGCGACACCTGGGGCAACCCTTTGTCGTCCGTCGGCACCTCGGCCGAAGGCGGCACCGGAAGCGTGGTGGGTGGCGACGAGGGCGCGGTGCCGAACGGGGTGCGGGTGGTGCTCAGCATGCCCGGCGGGCCGACCCTGGGCGGCGATGTGGTGCGCGACTGGGTGCGCCCGACGCTGCAGGCGGGCCGGCCGTGAGCGCGCGCAGACCCTGGCCAAGTCCGTCGCACGGCCGCGTGCGTGCGCAGCAGCGAGGCGCCGCCCTGCTGCTAGCCATGCTGGTAGTGACGCTGGTGGCCACGCTGGCTTCGGCCGCGCTTTGGCAGCAGTGGCGCGCCACCGAAATCGAGTCGGCCGAGCGACAGCGGGCGCAGGCCGGCTGGATCCTCACTGGCGCACTCGACTGGGCTCGACTCATCCTGCGCGAAGACGCGCGCGGCAACCGCAACAGCGGCAACGCCGATCACCTGGGCGAGCCCTGGGCCACGCCGCTGGAGGAGGCCCGGTTGTCCAGCTTTCTCGCCGCCGACAAGGACAACAACACCGACAACACCATGGACGCCTTTCTCTCCGGCGAGGTGATCGACCTGCAATCGCGCATCAACTTCATGAATGTCGTGCGCCTGAGCGGCCAGGGAGCACAGGCCAAGGCCGAAGTGTCAGAGCCCGACCGCGACGCCATGGTCAATCTCTACCAGGAGCTGGGCCTGCCTGCGAGCGAGCTGACCGCCGCCATCAACGAGCTGGTCAACACCACCAACCTCGCCTTGACCGATCCGCTGCCGTCGGCCACCGCACTCACGCCGGTCAAGTTCGCCCAGCTGGGGTGGCTGGGCATCGGAGCGGCCAGCCTCGCAGCCCTGGAACCCCACCTGACCGTCCTGCCGGTGCGCACCACGCTCAACCTCAACACCGCCAGCCCTGAGGCGCTGGTGTCCGCCATTCCCGGCCTGGACATGGCGCAGGCGCAGCGGCTGGTGGCCGAGCGCGAGCGCAATCCATTCAAGACCCTGGCCGAGCCGGCACAGTTGCTCAACAACAGCGGCCTGCAACTGTCGGATTTGCACCACGGCACGCGCAGCCAGTTTTTCGAAGTGCGCGGACGCCTGCGGCTGGATAACACGGTGATCGAAGAGCGCTCTCTGGTCGAGAGGCAAGACCTCAACGTGAGCGTGCGATGGCGCGAGCGGCTGGCCGCGCGCTGAGCCCGGTGCGTGCAACCCGGCGGCTGGCCATGACCACCTGAACAACCGTTTTTGCCCACGGCGCGGCCAGCTCTCTAGAATGTCCTTTTGCGCCTTGCGCCTGAACCCTCATTCCACCTTGCTCGTCCTCACGCCCTCCGACTTCTCGATCGCGCCTGCCACCGGTTCCACCGCGCAGGTCGACTGGGCTACCTCGACCACCGGCCAGTCGGTACTCGACTACGGCCAGAGCGCGGCCTCCCTGTTGCCGCGCGACGACGATGTGGTTCTGGTGCTGCCACCCCGTGCCGTGTCCTGGCATCGGCTGGCCCTGCCCAAGGTCAGCAGCGCCCGGCTGCGCGCGGTGCTCGACGGTCTGCTGGAAGACCGGCTCCTGACCGACACCATCGAAATGCACTTCGCGCTGGAGCCCGGTGGACGCTCTGGGCAGACGGTTTGGGTGGCGGCCTGTGAGCGCGTGTGGCTGCGCAGCTGGTTGCAAGCGCTTGAGACCGCAGGCCGCCCGGTCTCGCGCATCGTGCCCTCGATCTGGCCGCTGGCCCCGCTCGACGGACCCGCCTCACCCGGCAAAGACCTGACACCCGCGCCCACCCTGCACTGGGCGCATGACGAAGGCAACCAGGTCTGGCTGTCGAGTGCCAGCCCGCTGGGCGTGCGCTCCACGCCCTTGCCCGACGGCGGCAACAGCGCATTTGGCGACTCTGCCTTCAGCGGCCTGTCGACCACCGCCGGCAGTGTCTCCAACGAGCTGCTCAATTCCGACCCCGATACCACCCGCTTGCTGGCCGACCCAGCCGTGGCATCGCGCGCCGAGCGCGCCTTCAACCAGCGTTTTGAGCTCGTGCCACGGCCTTCCTGGCTGTTGCAGTGCGCGCAGTCCGACTGGAACCTGGCGCAGTTCGACCTTAGCCTGTCGGCTGGCGCCCGGCGCGGTCAGCGGCTGCGACAGACTTTTCGCCGGCTGCGCAGCGCCCCCGCCTGGAAGCCGGCGCGCTGGGGTTTCGGTGCGCTGGTGGCGGTGCAGCTGCTGGGCTTGAACGTAGCTGCGTGGTCTGAGCGCAACAGCCTGAGTACCAAGCAACAAGCCGTGACCCAGACTTTGAAACAAACGTTTCCCAACGTGACGCTGGTTCTGGATGCGCCCGCGCAGATGCAGCGCGAGCTCTCACGCTTGCAGCAGGCCAGCGGCCAGCTCGCCGCTGGCGATATGGAAACCATGCTCGGCGCAGTAGCCCAGGTTCTCCCGGGTGACGGCTTGGCCGCCACTGCCATCGCCTACACGCCAGGCGAAGCCCGCCTCGGCCGCTGGCCGGGCGGCGAAGACAGCCTGCGCACGGTGCAGGACGCGCTGGAGCGCAATGGCTGGCGGGTGCGCAGCGATGGAGCCGAGCTCACCTTGCAGCCTGGGAGTCGGCCATGAACGCCGCCGGGCCGCTCCCAAGGCGTTCACACTGCAGCCGTCAGGGCGGAGGTCCGGCATGAGCGGGATCAAAAAGAAACCCATGCCCGCCTTGTCGGGCGTTCTGGCCCCCATGCGGCAGGCGCTGGCAGGCATGCAGCCGCGCGAGCGCCGCGCGGTCACGCTGGCGGTGTGGGTAGTAGGCCTGGGGCTGCTGTGGTGGCTGGCCATTGCGCCAGCCCTGACCACCCTGCGCCAGGCGCCGGAGCGCCATGCCAGCCTAGATGCCCAGCTCGGCCAGATGCGCGGCATGGCGGCCACTGCTCAGGCCTTGCGCGCCCAGACCACGGCGCAACCACCGGCGCGCGATGACGTCTTGCGCGCGCTGGAGCAGGCCTCGGCGGCGCTGGGCGCCACAGCCCAGCTGGCGGTGCAGGGTGAACGCGCCACGCTCACGCTCAACAACACTGCGCCTGAAGCCTTGGCCCAATGGCTGACGCAGGTCCGCATCAACGCCCGCCTGGTGCCGGTGGAAGCCAAGCTGAACCGGCCCGGTAATCCCCCCGGCTGGACCGGCACCCTGGTGGTCGGTGGCCCGGGTCTGGCGGCCGGGCAGTGACGGTGGCTGGACCCTGGGCCCGTCGCATGGCCTGGCTGGGTGCTGGCCTCGGCCTGCTGGTGGCCTTGCTCGTTTTTGCACCAGCGCGCTGGCTGGCCGATGGCATCGGCTCGGCCACCAACGGCCAGCTGCAATTGGTCAATGCCCGCGGCACGGTGTGGCAAGGCCGGGCCGACGTGCTGTTCACCGGCGGCGAAGGCAGCCGCACCCTGACCGGCCTGCCCCAGGGCGTGGCGTGGCAGCTGCGGCCCACCCTTGCCGGGACCATGCCCGCCATGAAAGTGGCGCTGAGCGCACCTTGCTGCACACCTGCCCCGCTCGACTTCACCGTGGTGCCTCGCTGGGGCGGGATGGCGCTCACGCTGGCCTCGTTCACCAGCCGCTGGCCAGCTGAGCTGCTAAGCGGTCTGGGCACACCATGGAATACCTTGCGCATGGAAGGCCAGCTGGCCCTGCAAAGCCCTGGCCTCACGCTGCGCGTGGATCGCGGCCGGGCCAACCTGCAAGGCGTGCTGACGGTGGACGCGCTCGACATCGCTTCGCGCCTGTCGACGCTGCGCCCCCTGGGCAGCTACCGCATGGAACTGCGCGCCGCGCCCGATGGTCACACCGCCACCCTGAACCTCAACACGCTCAGCGGCGACCTGCTGCTGCAGGGATCGGGTCAATGGGTGGGTGGGCGACTGCGGTTCCGCGGCGAGGCAGAAGCCGCACCCGGCCGCGAGGTGGCACTGACCAACCTGCTCAACATCATGGGCAAACGCCAAGGCACGCGCTCGGTATTTAGCATCGGTTGACCGCCATTTCCGTCGATCACCCTCCCCCGCGACCTGCCAACATGCCCTCACGAATGAAAAGACCCGCCCGCCGCGCTTCGCGATAGGATCGGCAGTGACAGGAAACCCTATGAAATCGACCCCACATCTCAGCGCGCCTTCCGGCCCGGGTTCCGGACGGCGGGGCCTGTTTGCTTTGACCGCACTGGGCCTGTGCCTGGCGCTGACTACCGTCGTGCCCCTGCACGCGCAGAGCCGCGCCAGCGAGCCGGTGGTGCTCAACTTCGTCGGCGCCGAAATCGAGGCGGTGGCCCGCACCATGGCCAACATCACCGGGCGCAACGTAGTGGTGGACCCGCGCGTCAAAGGACTGATCAACCTGTCGACTGAACGACCGGTCTCGCCGGCTGCCGCGCTCAACCAGTTCGCCGCCGTGCTGCGCCTGCAGGGGTTTTCGCTGGTCGACACCGGCGGTCTGTACAAGATCGTGCCCGAGGCCGACGCCAAGCTGCAAGGCAACGTGGTCAATGCCGGCCCGGCCTCGCGGCTGCCGGCTTCCAACACCGTGGTGACGCAGATCTTTCGTCTGAACCACGAATCGGCCAACAACCTGGTGCCAGTGCTGCGACCGCTGATCGGCCCCAACAACACCATCAATGTGAATCCCGGCAACAACTCGCTGGTGATCACCGACTACTCCGACAACCTGCAGCGAATCGGCCGCATCATCAGCGCGCTGGACGTCTCCGGCGCCACCGATGTGGACATCATTCCGCTGCAGCACGCGCTGGCGATCGATCTCGTGCCCTTGGTTTCGCGCCTGATCGAAGGTAGCAGCGGTGGCGCCGCGGCGCCCGGCCAGGCCGACACCTCCTTCAGGACCACACTGGTGGCCGAGCCGCGCAGCAACAGCCTGATCCTGCGAGCAGCCAACCCGGCGCGGGTTGCCCTGGTGCGCTCCATCGTGACCCGGCTCGACCAGCCCAGCTCACAGGTCGCCAGCGGCAATATCTATGTGGTTTATCTGAAAAATGCCAACGCGGTGGCCCTGGCCACCACGCTGCGCGCAGCATTGGCGGGCGAAGCAAGCGGCGCGGCTTCGTCCAGCGGTGGTGGCGCCCGTCCGGTCACCATCGCCGCAGGCGCCAACCCTGCAACCTCGCCGGTCGCGGCCAGCGCTTCACCTTCCACCGGCGGCCAGATCCAGGCCGACCCGGCGACCAACGCACTCATCATCACCGCCCCCGAGCCGCAATACCGGCAGTTGCGCGCCGTGATCGACCAACTCGACTCGCGCCGGGCGCAGGTCTATGTGGAAAGCCTGATCGCTGAAGTGAATGCCGACAAGGCGGCCGAGTTCGGCATCCAGTGGCAAGGACCACTCGGCAACTCGGGCAACAGCCTGATCGGCCTGCTGGGCACCAACTTCGGCTCCGGCGGCAACAACATCTTCAACCTCGCCGCCGCCTCACCGGGTACCGTGGCACCTGGTGCGGGCCTGAATCTGGGCGTGGCGGCGCAGAAAAATGGGGTGTACTTCCTCGGTTTCCTGGCGCGCTTTCTGCAATCGACGGGCGAGGGCAATGTGCTCTCGACGCCCAATCTGCTCACGTTGGACAACGAGGAAGCCAAGATCGTGATCGGACAGAACGTGCCCTTCGTGACCGGCCAGTTCACCAACACCGGCAGCAACGAAGGCTCGGTCAACCCGTTCCAGACCATCGAACGCAAGGACGTCGGCATCACGCTGCGGGTCAAGCCGCAGATCAGCGAAAACGGCACCATCAAGATGACGATCTTCCAGGAGGTCAGCAGCGTGCAGGCCTCGTCGGTCAACTCCAGTACCGGACTCATCACCAACAAGCGCACCATTGAATCGACCGTGCTGGTGGATGATGGTGCCATTGTTGTGCTCGGCGGTCTGCTGCAGGACGAGTATTCGGGCAATGAAGACAAGGTGCCTGGTCTGGGCGATGTGCCCTTGTTCGGCAACCTCTTCAAGAGCCAGAGCCGCAGCCGCAAGAAGACCAATCTGATGGTCTTCCTGCGTCCGGTGGTGATGCGCGACGGTCGGGAAACCAGCAACTTGGCGCTCGACCGCTATGAGCTCATGCGTGCCATCCAGAAAGACAACCAGCCCAAGCCGAGCAGCGTGCTGGGAGTGAACGAGGCACCAGTCATGCCACCCGAACGCGCACCAGGCGCCTTGCTGCCCCCGCTGGGCGCACCGCTCACCGCCCCGCCGATGCCCGCCCCGGGTCAGTGAACCTCATCCGCGATACCGTCTCATGAAGTACCCGCTGCCCTACGGTTTTGCGCGTGAGCACCTGTGGCTGCTAGAGGACGAGGGTGACAGCCTGACCCTGCTCGGTAGCAGCACACCCGCGGCCGATGGCACTCAGCAGGCCCGGCGCCTCTCGGCGCTGTCAGAAATCCTGCGCCGTCACGAAGTGCGCCACATGGTCTGGGAGCCTGGTGAGTCGGTGACCCAGCGCATCAGCGCTGCCTACGCGCAGGGCGAGTCGAGCGCGGCGGCGGTGGTCAGCGAGGTGCAGAGCGATGTGGACCTGAGCCGCATGATGCAGGACCTGCCAGCAATCGAAGACCTGCTGGAAGCGGCCGATGACGCGCCCATCATCCGCATGCTCAACGCCTTGCTCACGCAGGCCGCGCGCGACGGCGCCAGCGACATCCACATCGAACCCTATGAGCGGCACTCCAGCGTGCGCTTTCGGGTCGACGGCACGCTGCGCGAGGTGGTGCAACCCAACCGCGCCCTGCACGCCGCCCTGATCTCGCGCCTGAAGATCATGGCCGAGCTCGACATCTCCGAAAAACGCCTGCCGCAGGACGGCCGCATCAGCCTGCGCATTGGCACGCGGGCGGTGGATGTGCGCGTGTCCACCTTGCCCAGCGCGCACGGCGAACGCGCCGTGCTACGCCTGCTCGACAAGAGCGAGAGCAAGCTCACGCTTGAGGCCGTGGGTATGCAGGGCGATGTGCTCAAGCGCTTCAAGCGGCTGATCGAACAACCCCACGGCATCATCCTGGTGACCGGTCCGACCGGCTCGGGCAAGACCACCACGCTGTACTCGGCGCTGCAAAAGCTCGACGCCAGCTCGCTCAACATCATGACGGTGGAAGACCCGATCGAGTACGAGCTGCCGGGCGTGGGCCAGACACAGGTCAACGCCAAGATCGATCTGGACTTTGCCAAGGCCTTGCGTGCCATCCTGCGGCAAGACCCCGACGTGATCATGATTGGCGAGATCCGCGATTTTGAAACCGCCCAGATCGCCATCCAGGCCAGTCTGACCGGCCACCTCGTGCTGGCCACGCTGCACACCAACGACGCGCCTAGCGCCGTCACCCGCCTGACTGACATGGGCATCGAGCCGTTTCTGCTCAGCTCCTCGCTGCTCGGCGTGCTGGCACAGCGGCTGGTTCGCAAGCTGTGTGTGCACTGCCGCCAACAGGACGACAAGGGCCGCTGGCAGCCGTTGGGCTGCAGCCACTGCAACCAGACCGGCTACAAGGGCCGCACCGGCGTCTACGAGCTCATGGTGGCCGACGACAAGGTGCGCTCGCTGATCCACAACCGCGCCGCCGAAAGCCAGCTGTTCGTGGCCGCCGAGGCCGCCGGCTTGCGCTCGATGCGCGAAGATGGTCAGCGCCTGATTGATTCGGGTGTGACCTCGATGGCCGAGGTGATGTCGGTCACGCGGGACTGATGATCTCACCGCGCCGCACCTGCGGTGCGTCACCCCCCAAGGGGGCGATGCCTGCGGCCTGGCAAAGCCAGTTCCCCGGCATCCTGGGCGCTCGATTTGCGCCATGCCTTGTGCCCTGAACCAGTAGTCCAACCACGTTTCCCGAACTCATAGCTTCATGCCCGCCTACACCTTTGAAGCCCTGGATGCGCAGGGTGCGACCCAGAAGGGGCTGATCGATGCCGACACGGCGCGCGCCGCGCGCGGCATGTTGCGCTCGCGCTCGCTGGTACCGATCGTGGTGGAGCCGGCCACCGGCAGCGGCTCGTCGGCGGCGGGGAGCGGTCTCAACACCACTCTGTGGGGCGGTCACGTGTTCAACACCACCACGCTGGCGGTGTGGACGCGCCAGCTCGCGGGCCTGGTGTCTGCTGGCTTGCCGCTGGAGCGTGCGCTATCTGCCCTGACCGAAGAGGCCGAAGAAGACAAGCAGCGCAACCTGATGGCTTCGTTGCGCTCCGAGGTCAACGGCGGCTCGCCCTTTGCGCGCGCGCTGTCGCAGCACCCCAAAGAGTTTTCGCCCATCTACACCGGTGTCATCGCCGCTGGTGAACAGAGCGGCCAGCTCGGCACCGTGCTCGAGCGGCTGGCCGACGACCTGGAAACCCGCGAGGCGCTCAAGAACAAGCTGATTGCCGCCTCACTCTACCCTGCCATCGTGACGCTGGTGGCCATCGTCATCGTGGTGTTTCTGGTGTCGTATGTGGTGCCGCAGGTGGCGGGCGTGTTTGCCGGCAGCAAGCGCGCACTGCCGTTTCTGACCGTGGCCATGCTGGCCTTGAGCGACTTCGTGCGCAGCTACGGCTGGTTCATGCTGGCGCTCACCGTGCTCGGCGGCGTGGGGCTGGTGATGGCGCGGCGGGTCGAGACCTTGCGGCTGACCATGGACGCGGCCTGGCTGCAGCTGCCGCTGGTGGGCAAGCTGGCGCGCGGCTACAACGCAGCGCGATTCGCTGGAACGCTGGCCATGCTGGCGGGTGCCGGCGTGCCCATCCTGCGCGCCCTGCAGACCGCAGCCGAAACCCTGAACAACCAGGCCATGCGGGCCGACGCACTGGATGCGCTGGTGCTGGTGCGCGAAGGTGCGCCGCTTGCTTCCGCGCTGGCCAGCAAGAAGCGCTTTCCGCCGCTGGTGAGCATGTTCGCCCGCCTGGGCGAGCAGACTGGCAAGCTGCCGGCCATGCTGGCACGTGCGGCGGAGCAGCTGAGCGCCGAAGTGACGCGCCGCGCCATGCACCTGGCCACCATCCTGGAGCCGCTGCTGATCGTCGGCATGGGCCTGGTGGTGATGTTGATCGTGCTTGCGGTGCTGATGCCGATCATTCAGCTGAATCAACTGGTCACTTGATCCGCCCCCGCGCCGCGCTTTCAGCGCCTCACCCCCTCAAGGGGGCGAGGCCTGCGGCCTGGCAAAGCCATGTCCGCGGCATCCTGAGGTCGACTTCCCCTCTTGGTCTCCGCTTGTTGTTCTCGGTATAGAGTTCGCGCCATGCCAGCCACACTTGATGGGCAACTTGTTGTTGCCATTTCTTCCCGCGCCCTGTTCGATTTCGAAGAGGAGAACCGGGTGTTTGAAACCGGAGATGACCGCGCCTACATGAAGCTGCAGCTGGACCGCCTGGACCAGCCGGCCAAGCCAGGGGTGGCCTTTTCTCTGGTGCAGAAGTTGCTCGCGTTCAATGACACTCAGGCGCAGCGAGTCGAGGTGGTGATCCTCTCGCGCAACGACCCGGTCTCGGGCATGCGGGTGTTCCGCTCGGCGCAGCACTACGGCTTGCCGATCCAGCGCGGCAGCTTCACGCGCGGGCAGCCGCCGTGGCGCTACCTGCGGCCGTTACGTGCCAACCTGTTTCTCTCCACCCACCTGGCCGACGTGCGCGCGGCGCTAGACGCAGCCGTTCCCGCCGCGCAGGTCTACCCCTTGTCTGTGCACGCCAGCGACGCCCACCCGCACGAAGTGCGCATTGCTTTCGACGGCGATGCGGTGCTGTTTTCCGACGAAGCCGAGCAGGTGTTCCAGGCGCAAGGCCTGTCGGCGTTTCAGGCCCACGAAGCCAGTAAAGCGGCGCTACCGCTGGCCGGAGGTCCCTTCAAGCCGCTGCTCGAAGCACTGCACCGGCTGCAGGCCGAAGGTACTTCGCAGATGCGCATCCGAACTGCGCTGGTGACGGCGCGCAGCGCACCCGCCCACGAGCGCGCGATCCGTACCCTGATGAACTGGAACATCGAAGTGGACGAGGCCATGTTCCTCGGCGGTCTGCCCAAGGGCGAATTCCTGCGTGAATTTGAACCTGACTTCTTCTTTGACGATCAGACCGGCCACATCGAACACGCCGCGCTGCATGTGCCCTCTGGGCATGTGGCCAGTGGTATTTCGAACCATTAATACCTGCCGCCGGCTGCGCCGTCACACCCCAGGGGCGATGTCCGCAGCCTGGCAAAGCCAGTTCCTCGGCATCCTGGGTTGGACGGCCCTTCTGACTGCCAAATTGCCACGACGCGAACCTTCTAGAAGACAGCTCCTGCCATGACCCCATCGATGTCCAAATTCCAGAGCTTCAAGGTTTTCTCAACCAAGGTCTGGCGGCTGGCCGCGCCCTACTTCATGACATCGGATCAGAAGTGGCAGGCGCGCGGTCTGTTGCTGGCCATCGTGCTGCTCAACCTGGGCGCGGTCTACATGCTGGTACAGATCAACGAGTGGAACCGGTTTTTCTACGACGCGCTGCAGAACAAAGACCAGCCCGCCTTCTGGCACCAGCTGGGTCGCTTCACCTACCTGGCGTTCGGCTTCATCATCATTGCTGTCTACCGCTTCTACCTCACCCAGCTGCTGCAAATGCGCTGGCGCGGCTGGATGACCGGGCAGTACATGGACCGCTGGCTGGCCAACAAGGCCTTCTACCAGCTGGAGATTTCGCGCTTCGCCAAAGGCAGCGATGCGCCGCCGGACAACCCTGACCAGCGCATCGCCGAAGACATGAACCTCTTCACCAGCTACACGGTGAGCCTGTCCATGGGGCTGCTCAACGCCGTGGTCACGCTGGTGAGCTTTGTCGGCATCCTGTGGGTGCTCTCAGGCAGTTTTGGCTTCAGCTTCAACGGCAGCGACTACACCATCCCCGGCTTTATGGTCTGGATGGCGGTGGTGTATTGCGTGGTCGGCAGCGTGCTCACCCACTACATCGGCCGTCCGCTGATCGGCCTGAATTTCCGTCAACAGCGCTTCGAGGCCGACTACCGGCACCACCTGATCCGCGTGCGCGAATACAGCGAGTCGATCGCCCTGGACCGCGGCGAGCCGGTGGAGCGCCAGCGCCTGGGCGGGCGTTTCGGTCAGGTACTGGCCAACTACCTCGACCTGATCCGCGCGCAGAAGCGGCTGACCTGGTTCACCGTGGGCTTTGGCCAGGCGGCTGTGGTGTTCCCTTTCATCGTGGCCGCGCCGCGCTTTTTCAGCGGCGCCATCCAGCTCGGCGAGCTGATGCAAATTTCTTCTGCCTTCGGCAGGGTACAGGACTCGCTCTCGTGGTTCGTCGACAACTACGACAGCCTGGCCGCCTGGCGCGCCACCACCGACCGCATCACCAGTTTCGAAGAAAGTTTTGCCGCCTTGCACAGCGCCGAGATGGCCCGCGAGCGCAACACGGCGAATGACGACCAGATTATGGTGGACAGCCTGGATCTGGCCTTGCCCGGTGGTGTTGCGCTACTGGGTGCCTCAAGCCTTTCGCTGAAGGCCGGCGATTCGCTGCTGCTCAAAGGGCCATCGGGCAGCGGCAAGTCCACGCTGTTCCGGGCGCTGGCCGGCATCTGGCCATGGGCCAAAGGGCGGCTGCAGCTGCCGGCCGACTTCGATGCGCGGGTGATGTTCCTGCCGCAGCGGCCCTACTTCCCCAACGACAGCCTGCGCACCGCGCTGGCCTATCCCGAACCAGCCGACCGCTATCCCGATGCCGCCCTGCAGCAGGCGCTGCGCGCTGCGCTGCTGCCCGATCTGGCGGACCGGCTCGACGAGAAGGACAGTTGGGGCCAAAAGCTATCGGGTGGTGAACAGCAGCGCCTGGCGATCGCGCGCGCCTTCCTGAAACAACCGCGCTGGCTTTTTGTGGACGAAGCCACCAGCGCGCTTGACGAGCAAGCCGAGGCCGAGCTGTACGGGCGCTTGGGTGCCATGGTGAAAGCGTCTGATGGCGCCATGGTGTCGATCGCCCACCGCTCCACCGTGGCCGGGTTTCACGACCGACAGTGGGCGCTGGAGCTTGACGCCAGCGGAAGCCACCGCTGGCGGATCGCGCCGGGCTGACCTGGCTGGGATGACAGCGGGTACGTGAAGTCGCAGAATGGTTTGTACCCGGACTGCGACCCGCCCGCCAGGAATCCCCATGACCCATGTGCCCCACACCACCCCGCCCACCACCCGCACCGAACACGACAGCTTTGGCGCCATCGCCGTGCCGGCCGATCGGCTTTGGGGCGCACAGACCCAGCGCTCGCTGCAGCACTTCGACATCTCCGGCGAACGCATGCCGCTTGAGCTGATACAGGCGCTGGCGCAGGTGAAGCGAGCGGCGGCGGTGGTGAACCAGCGGCTCGGCCTGCTGGACCATGCCAAGGCGCGCGCCATCCTGGCCGCAGCCGACGAGGTGATCGCCGGCCAGCACGCGGAGGAATTTCCGCTGGTGGTCTGGCAGACCGGCTCGGGCACCCAGACCCACATGAACCTCAACGAGGTGCTGGCCAACCGCGCCAGCGAGCTGCTGGGCGGCGCGCGTGGCGAGCAGCGCCTGGTGCACCCGAACGACGAGGTGAACCGCAGCCAGTCGAGCAACGACGTCTTCCCCACCGCCATGCACCTGGCAGCGGTGGCAGCCATCAGCCAACAGCTGTTGCCGGTGCTGGGCGCACTGCGCAACACGCTGGCCGCCAAGGCCCGTGACTTCGCAGGCATCATGAAGATCGGGCGCACCCATTTGCAGGACGCCACGCCGCTCACACTGGGCCAGGAGTTCTCCGGCTATGCGGCGCAACTCACGCACGGGGAGGCGCACCTGCGCGCGGCGCTGCCCCACCTGTGCGAGCTCGCGCTGGGCGGGACCGCAGTAGGCACCGGCCTGAACGCACCAGCGGGCTTTGCCGAACAAGCCGCGGCCGAGTTGGCAAAGCGCACCGGTCTGCCGCTGGTTAGCGCGCCCAACAAGTTCGAGGCGCTGGCCAGTTGCGACGCGCTGGTGCACGCCCACGGCGCGCTCAAGACCCTGGCTGTGAGCCTGATGAAAATCGCCAACGACGTGCGCTGGCTCGCGAGTGGCCCGCGCAGCGGCCTGGGTGAACTGAGCATCCCTGGCAACGAGCCAGGCTCGTCCATCATGCCGGGCAAGGTGAATCCGACGCAGTGCGAGGCGTTGACCATGCTATGCGCGCAGGTGATGGGCAACGATGTGGCCATCGGTATCGGTGGCGCCTCGGGCAACTTCGAGCTCAACGTATTCCGGCCGCTGGTGGCACACAATTTTCTGCAAAGTGTGCGCCTGCTGGCCGACGGCATGCGCAGCTTCGACCACCACTGCGCGCAGGGGATTGAGCCGAACCGTTCGCGCATCCAGGCGCTGCTGGACCAGTCGCTGATGCTGGTGACAGCGCTGAATCCGCACATCGGCTATGACAAAGCCGCCGAGATTGCCGAGCGCGCACATGCTCAAGGCCTCAACCTGCGCGAGGCGGCGATCGCCTCGGGCCATGTGACGGCCGAGCAGTTTGACCGCTGGGTGGTGCCGGCCAAGATGGTGGGGCGTTGATGGCAGGTCGCCTTCACATCGACTTGCCTGCTCGGCAATCAGCGCATGGTTCGGCCTTGCGACGAGTCCCAGGTCAAGGCAGGCCGGTATGCGTGCGTGATGCCGCAAACCCGACCCAGCCCTTGGCCCGCAGCTCGCAGGCAGGGCAGACACCGCAGCCATAACCCCAGGCGTGGCGGTGTGTGCGGTCGCCGAGGTAGCAGGTGTGGGTGTGCTCGACGATCAGGTCCACCAGCTGCGGGCCCCCCTGCGCGACGCCCGAGGCTTCGCCGATGTCGTGGGCCAGCTGCCAGGTGGCGGTCTTGTCGATCCACATCAGCGGTGTGTCAATGAGAAAACGGTGGTCCATGCCCAGCGAGAGCGCGACCTGCAGCGCCTTCATGGTGTCGTCGCGGCAATCGGGGTAGCCAGAAAAATCAGTCTCGCAGACGCCGGTGACGATCACGTCGATGCCGCGCCGGTAGGCCAACGCGGCGGCAAAGGTGAGAAACAGCAGGTTGCGCCCGGGCACGAAGGTGTTGGGCAGGCCGCTGGCTTCCATGTGAAACGCAGTCTCTCGGGTGAGCGAGGTGTCGCTGACCTGGCCAAGCACACCGAGGTCGAGCAAATGGTCTTCGCCAAGTCGCGCGCCCCAGGTCGGGAAGCGTTCGCGCAACTCGTTCAGCACCTGGATGCGAGCTTGCAACTCCACGTGGTGTCGCTGGCCGTAGTCGAAGCCCAGCGTTTCTACACGCGGGTAGCGTGCAAGCGCCTGGGCCAGGCAGGTGGTGGAATCCTGGCCGCCAGAAAATAGCACCAGGGCGCTGGTGTGACGGGGTGTTGAATGGGTCATGTCAAGGGTACTTTTTTACGAGAGACGGTGAAGGTTGCGGGCTCAGTGGCGGTGCAGGTGGTGCGCGTCGGGCACATGGGGATGGCTGTGTCGAATCGGCTCGTGCCGATGCCAATGGCTGTGCGCGCCGGTGGGTAATGAATCATGCGGATGATCGTGATGACCATCGTCATCGGTGCTGCCGTGCACGTGCGCATGCTCGTGGACCAAGGCAGTGTGCCCATGTTCGTGGTCGTGCGATTCACTGACATGCAGCCACACGCCACACACCATGAGCACACCCGCCACCAACACCATAAGAGAAAGCGAGCGGTTGCCAAGCGCAAAGGCGCCGAGCAAACCTGCAAAGGGCGCAAAGGCGTACACCGAGCCGGTGCGCGAAGCGCCAAAAGCGCGCTGGGCCAGCACATACAGCCGCAGGCTCAACCCATAACCCGTGGCACCCACTGCCATCAGCGCCAGCGCAGCGCCCCAGGGCGGCAGCCCCTCGCCGGCGAGTGCCGCCAGGATCAGCGTGGCCGTCACCCCCAGGACCGATTTGACTCCAACCACCTGCCCGGGGTCGCGGTCGGCCACGCCGCGGGACAGCGCGTTGTCCACCCCCCAGGCTGCGGTGGCCAGCAGCACCGCCAGCAGACCCAGGGTGGCACCCTGCCCGGCCGTGCCCTGGTCCAACACCAGGGTGGCGCCACCCGCCAGCAGCAACAGCATGGCCAGCATCACGCGCTTGTCCATGGACTCGCCGTACCAGACCCAGGCCAGCAGTGCGGTGAACACCGCCTCCAGGGTGAGCATGAGCGATGCGCTGGCGCCGCTGGTGCGCTGCAAGCCCCAAGCCAAGGCCACAGGGCCCAGTACCGCACCCATGGCCGCCATGCCCACGAGGCGGGGCAGATCGCGTCGCCCGAGTGCCGCCTCCTGGCTGGCGGGCTTCATAGTCAGGACCGCGACGACCGCCGCGCCCAGGTACAGCAGCGCAGCGGTGGAAAATGGGCCGATGGCCACGCCGAATCGCTGGACCAAAGGCGTGCTCAAACCAAACAGAACGGCTGAAGCCAGCGCCAGTCCCGCGCCCCGCGCGGCAGGCACTTTCGAATGCAACACGGAACTCATGGACAGGCTTTCCCAACTGACGCAGCGAGCGAGACAACCGCTCGCTGCGCCGTTTCAAGTGTGGATCATGCCTTCAATGCCAAGGCATGACCATGGTGTTCGGCGATCTGCCGCACGGCGGGATGTCAGCGGTGGATTCGCAAATACTCGCCGCCGGTCTGCACCAGCAGCGTGACCGCCGAATCGCCTCGGTTGCGCCAGAACCAGCCGTGTTGGCCGTCGAAGGCTGCCACCAGCTCACCGTCGTCCAAGGCCACGCCCCGGCCCTTTTCGCAGCTGATCGAACGACCCAGCGCATCGCCATGGCTGTCGAAGTCGACCGCCCCGCCCTGCACCACCCAGGCGAACAGCGCCTTGGCGCCATTATTCATGCTGAGCTTGATCTCGATGCCCTCACCGGGCTGCAGAGTGATCCGCGTTTCATCTCGCCAAGGACCTTTCGGCGTTTCGGGCGCTGGGGCTGTCGAAGGCGAAGCGGCTGGCGCTGCCGGCCCGTTGGATGCCGGCGTCGGCCGCCGCCTGAGCGTCCAGTTTGGCGCGCGCAGTGTACAGACGGCGCTGTGAGGCGCGCCTGCACACCAAACCAAAAGCCGCGCAGCAGCGCGTTCAGGTGGGTGCCAGGGCGTGCGCGTGGTCGCGGCTGCTGGCGAGCATGCGCAACAGGCTGCGGTTGGCGTGTTCCAGGTTCATCTCGTGGCGCTCGCAGACCGCGGGCAGCTGGTGCAGGGTGTCCGGATCGCCCTGCACCCGCGCCACATCGAGCAACGGGTGGTAAGGACCGGTCCCGCGCAGCAAGGCGTCGAACAGGCGCTCGGAGAGGGGCAGCTTGTTGATCAGCGTGCCCAGCGGCTGGTACAACAGGCGGTCGAGCTGGGCAAAAAGCGCGGTAGTGTAGACCTCGCCGCGCAGATCGGGCGCCGAGCCTGGGTCGAGCAGATGCTGCGCCAGCCGTGCGCGCATGACCATGGCGTAGCGCACCGGGTGCAGGTCCACATCACGCTCGCTCCCGACCTGCTGTTCCTGTAACCAGCGAGCGAGCGCGCCAAATCCCATCATCATCAGCGAATGGCGCAGCGATTCGATTTCTCGCCGGCCGCCCGAGGCAGCGGAGTTCACTTTCGTGAGCAGGCGGTAAACCAGCACCGGGTCCTGGCGCACCAGTCGCTCAAGGCGATCGAGCGAACAATCCTGATCCATGGCTGCCAGCATTTGCGCGATCACACGCGCCGAGCTGTTCATTGGCTGCTGGCGGTGTGCGTGCAGCACATCGACGTCGGGCCAGCCGAGCAGGCCCCAGGCCCCAGCGCCGTCAAGACAGACGCCCGCCAGCTGGCGATCGGCGATGCCGGCAAAGATCTGCCCCGGAGGCAACCCGCCCGGACGATCCGGATCACCGGCGTGGCGCAGGGCTTGCAGCACATCTTCAGGACCGAGTGTGAGCAGGCTGCGCACGTCCAGCGGAGTGATCACCTCACCGCGCAGGTCGGAGAGATCGGCCTGGCGCAGCAACTGATGGCCAGCCCGCACGGCAGCGCTGAGCTGAACCAGGTGCTCGGGCACTTCGAAAAAGGCGCCTGGCAATTCCAGCCAGGTGTTGCGCGCTGGCGCGCATTGAAGTGCCTGCAGGATCAGCTCGGTATGGTCGGACGAGAGGATGAGCGTCGGTGCTGCCGCCGGCCAGTCGTTCCCTACGACGCGCAACAGGTGCTCGGCATCGACCGAGTCGGGCTGCACCACCTGCACCCGCAGGCGCACCGCTGCCAGCTGGCGAGCCCGATTCCACACCGGTTGGTAACCGAGCGCAATGCTGTCGAGAACAGTGTGACTCATGGGGCGAGGACGTTCAGTTCACGAACTGAAAGAGCGACAGGCGCTGCACCTGGGCATAGGACTTGAGTGCCGCTTCCAGGCCCACCTGCTGATTCTGGAAATCCGAGATGCCCTGGATGAGGTCCAGGTCCTCCAACTGGGACTTCTCGGTCTCATACGCCACCGACCGGGTATCGAGCATGCTCTCGAGCGAGTCGGCGCGGTTCAGCCATTCCCCTGCACGGCCTCGAGCGAGCAGCACCCGGTCGTGCCCGGCGTCGAGCTCGGTGAGGGTGCGCGCGAGCGCCTGGGTGCGGCGCGCGTCGCTGTTGCTGCCGGCATACCTCAGCGCGTCCACCGTGTCTTGCATCACCTTGAAAATGTCGGTAGGTCCAGTGGCTGGACGCAGCTCGATGCGATCGCCATCAGCCGCTGGGTTGAACATGTCGAAGGACAAGCCATCAAATTCGATGGTGGCCCCGGGTTGGTACGGCAAGTTGGTCTGACCCGGCACCGGCAAGCCGGTGTCCAGGTTGGTCACGCTGTACTGCATGACGCCGCCCACATCGGCGAAGGTGATGTCGTAACGCTGGCCGGTCAGTGCCGATGGGTTGGTCACCTGGCCCATGCCTGTGCGCACAGCGCCGGCGTTGGTGTCTGGCAGTGACAGGGTAAAGCTGCCGTTGCCTTGAGGAATGCGCATCCAGATCGCATCACCGTCGAGCGACTGGGGCAGCGAAGTATCGCCCGCTGCCTGCTGGCCGCGCTGACCTTCAAACTGAACAGCTGCGCCGGTGGCACCGTACAGATCCACAAACGGCTTGCTGGAGCCGCCGAGGCCCCCGTAGAGCGTGCGACCCGCGTTGTCGGTGCGGTTGGCCACGGCAACCATCTGCTCGCGCAGACCAACGAGCTGGCGCGCGATATCTTCGCGCTCGCTAGGACCGAAAGTACCATTGCCGGCGGAGACAATGAGGTCGCGCGCGCGCTGAATCAAATCACCCGACTCCCCCAGGCCGCTCTCGGCCTGTGACAGACTGGCGCGTGAAGACTCCAGCGCACGCAGGTCACCCTGGACCCGAGAGAGCCGGTTTTGCGCGGCCTCAGCCAGGGTGGCGGCCACCGGATCGTCGCTGCCTCGCAGCACGCGCTTGCCGGTGGACAGACGTTCTTGCTGAGCGGCCAGTTCCGCCTGGCGGCGCGCCAGATTGCTCACGGTGGTGTCAAAGCTGTTGGCGGTAGAGACTCGCATGGTCATGGCGTATCTTTCAAAGCGTCATCGGCCGACGGTCTGCAGCAGGGTGTCAAACGTACTCTGTGCGACCTGCAGCATCTTGGCCGCCGCCTGATAGGACTGCTGGTACTGCAGCAGCCGCGCAGCCTCTTCGTCGAGATTCACGCCGGCCACACCGGCGCGTGCGCTTTCGGTGCTGGTGGCCACTTGCGCGGTGAAATCAGCTGCAAACCTGGCCGACTGCACCTTGGTGCCGAGAGAAGAGAAAAGGCTGGTGTAGCCGTCGGCCAGGGGCACGCCTTCAAAGGTGGGCTGCTCGCGCAGGGCTAGCACGGCACCGGCGTTGCCTCCATTCTGGTTGGTGGAGCCCGGGGGAGCAGCGGCCACGGTGAAGCTGTCGCCCGCGACCGGGCTCCCGCGCAGCGTCAGGCTCCAGCCGTTGAAGCTGATCGCTTGACCGGGTGCGAAGTTGTAGCTGGCGGGTGGACCAGGGTTGTCCGGTGCTGGATTGCCTGGACCCAGACCGGTGGCGGTGAAGCCACCGCTGGCGAGGAAGGTCAGCGTGACCGGACTGGTGAGGCTGGCCGAGTTGCTCACCGCCGACAGCTGCTCCACGCTCAGCCCGCTGCTGTTGGCCGCAGCGGGCGTGACCAGCACCGGGCTGGCTGCAGCTAGGCGGTCAGGTGAGGCAAGCGACATGCTGAGGTTGCGTGCGGCATTGGCGTAGGGACGCAGCACAAAGCGGTCGCCGGCTGCGGCGGCACCCGTGGGCAGATCGAAGCTCAGCCCGTCCATGGTAGCCGGCGCGCCGGCAAAGGATGCGCTCTGACCATCGCTCAGGCGGATGATGTCGATACCGGTACCAGTCACCCGCAGCTCGTAGTCGGAAGCCCGCAGCGAGGTCGGGTCGCTGACGGTGGCGCTGGCGGTGGCGCTACCGGTGTTGGTCGGCGCGGGCAGGCCCGCCGCAGCGGCTGGAGCAACGAAGAAGTCGGCACCCGCCGTGCCGGTGAGGTCCACCCCCAGCCGGTGCTGTTCGTTCATTTCACTGGCCAGCGCGAGCGCCATGCGGCCGAGCTGGTTTTGCACATCGGTCAGGTCCTGATGCAGAAAATTCATCAGGCCCGCCAATTCACCACCACCGAGCACCGCATCGTCTATCGGAGTGGTGACGCCGCCCTGCACAAACGACAGCCCTTTCCTGGAAGGGTCGGCGGCGTCCGAAGTCAACGCCAGCTTGTTCGCGGTTTGCCCCAGCACCAAGGGCTGACTGCCCGCCACGAACACGCTGACGGTGCCATCACTATTTGGGATGGTGGAGGTCTGGATGTACTGGTTGAGCTGGCTGATGAGGTTATCGCGCTGGTCAAACAGGTCGTTGGGCGTGTGGGTACTGCCCTGCGTTTCGATGATGCGCTGGTTCACCGAGGCCAGGTCTTGGGCAAGTCGGTTGACGGCGTTCACGCTGCCACCTGCCTGCAACTCGGCGCTCTGCTTTTGCTGATCGAGCTGGCTGGCAGTGTTGCGAAAGCGGGCGGCCAACTCCTCACCCCTTGCGATCACCACCACCCGCGCGGTGAGGTTGTTGGGCGCTGAGGCCACATCGGACCAGGCGTTGAGCATGCTGTTCATCGAAGCGCCCAAGCCCGATTCACCAGTAGGAAAAGCGTCTTCCAGTTGCTTGAGCTTGGTCAGCCGCAAATTGTCGGCAGAGGCCACCGATTTAGCCAGGCTGGCCTCGCGCGTGAGATAGGCGTCGTGCGAGCGGGTGACCGTGGTGATCTCCACACCTTTGCCGAAAAAGCCGTTGCCAAATTCCTGGTAACCCGAGGACTGCAGGATCACGTTCTGGCGTGAATAGCCCTCGGTGTTGACATTGGCAATGTTGTTGCCAATGACTTGTAGCGCAGACAGGTTAGTGGTGAGCGCGCGGCTGGCGATGCTGAGAGCGGCGGTCATGTCAGACGTCTCCCGAACCGTTAACCGGCACGCCGCGTTGCAGGCTGAGCGTGGCGTTGATCGCGCGGCTGAGCTTGGCAGCGTATTGCGGATCGGTGGCGTAGCCAGCACGCTGCAAGCCACTGGCGAAGCCCTGTGCCGAATGGAGCTGTTCCATCACCGGCTCGTAGCGCGGGCTCTGGCTGATCAGTTGGGCATAGTCTCGGAACGAATCAGCGTAGGAGTCGTAGGCGCGAAAGCGGGCGGTGACTTTGCGCGGTTCGCCATCGACATATTCGGTGGTGGTGATCTCGGCCACTTTCCCTTTCCAGCCACCGGTGGCCTTGATGCCGAACAGGTTGTGGGCATTGGACCCGTCGGCATGACGGATCTCGCTGCGGCCCCAGCCGGTCTCATGCCCCGCCTGGCCAATCATGAAGCTCGCCGGAATGCCTGATTCTCGCGCCACGGCAGCCGCCGCTTCGCTGTGCTGGGCCACAAAGTTGGCCTGACGCGGCCCGGCGCTTGCGCGGCTGACCGTGCTGGCACCGCCCAAGGCGGGCAGCGGCGAATTACTCTTGCTGGGGTCCCCAGAGACGATCTGTTGTCCGAGCTGGCGCTGAATCGCCTCTGACAGTCCGCCAGGCAGACCCGAGAGCTGCACCGCAAACTGCTGGTCGAGCAAATCGGTACCCAGATCGCTGCCCTCACCGTCCATCAGCCCCGATTTCTGTGTCGCCTCGCGCATGCTCTTGATGAGCTCGCGCATGAACAGCGACTCGAACTGCTTGGCCGCCTCCTGCAGTGCCGCCTTGTCGTCCTTGCCCGACCCCGCGCTGTAGCGCAAGGCATTGAGCGCACTCGGATCGGCCGCCAGGCCCTGGATGGACAGGGGTGAGCTGTTCACGACCACCTCCAGGCCAGCATTTCCTGCCGCCGGCTGGCCATGGCCTCGACGCGCAACATGCCGGTGGTGCTGGCCAGATGGCGGCGAGGAGACACCCGGCGCGAAATGACCCGTCCGAGAACACCTCGGGACTGGCTTTGCCAGACCGCAGGTGTTGCCCCTCCGAAGGCGGGCGACGCGAAACGGCGCAGGGGGGCGTTCATATCACCTCCAGCTCCGCATTGAGCGCGCCCGAAGCCTTGATCGCCTGCAGAATGGCCAGCAGGTCTTGCGGTGTGGCGCCCAGCGCATTGAGCACGCGCACCACATCGGCCAGCTGGGCCGCGGCAGGGACCTCGATCAGCGAACCGGTGTCCTGGCTGATCTGGATGTTGGCCTTTTCACTGACCACGGTCTGGCCGCCAGTGGACAGCGGGTTAGGCTGGCTGATCACCGGCGTGGAGCTGATGCTGACCGACAGGTTGCCGTGAGACACGGCGCATGCCGCCAGCGTCACCGCCTGGTTCATCACGATGGAGCCGGTTCGCGAGTTGATGATGACCTTGGCCACGGGGATGGGTGCGTCCAGCCGGACCTCTTCCACCGCAGCCAGAAAACCCACGCGGGCGTTCGGGTCGGCCGGCGCACGAAGCCGGATCACGCGCCCGTCCAACGCATTGGCGGTGCCGCTGCCCAGCTTCTTGTTGATGGCGTCCGTCACGCGCAGGGCGGTCTGAAAATCGCTGCTGTCCAGCCCGAGATCGATGGTTTCACCGAGCGCAAACGGCGTGGCCACCGCACGCTCGATCTGGGCACCGCCCGGAATGCGACCGGCACTCAGGTGGTTGATCTGCACCTTGCTGCCGCCAGCCGACGCGCCTGCTCCGCCCACCAGCAGGTTGCCCTGGGCCAGCGCGTAGATCTGGCCGTCCGCGCCCTTGAGAGGTGTGGTGATCAGGGTGCCGCCACGCAGCGATTTCGAATTGCCGATGGAGGACACGGTCACATCCATCATCTGGCCAGGCTGTGCAAACGCGGGCAGTTGGCCTGTGACCATGACCGCCGCCACGTTCTTGATCTGCAGGTTGGCGCCCGGCGGCAGGGAGAGACCGAGCTGCTGCAACTGGTTCTGAAGGCTCTGTGCGGTGTAGGGCATCTGCGTGGTCTGGTCGCCGGTGCCGTCCAGTCCCACCACCAGGCCGTAGCCGGTCAGCTGGTTGGTGCGGACGCCTTGCACCGAAGCGATTTCCTTGACCCGGATGCCTTGCGCGGCGGCGGGATCGATGGCCCACAGTGGCAGGCCCATCAGCATCAGCGCAAACGCCAGCATACGGCGCTGCCAGGAAGAGGCTGCTGCGTTCGCCGGCAGTGGGCGGTTGGGCAAGGCCATCATCGGCACAAAATGGGATTTCATGAGCCCTATTTTGGGCAGGCTCAGAAAGGGATAACGCTCAAAAAGAACCGTGCAAGCCAGCCAATTGAAAGCGCTTCTCCCTGCGCACCACGCCCACGTGACTCGATTCGCGCATTGGCTACCTGGGTGGAAGGCACCATGTTGCCGGGCTGGATCTGGCGCGGATCGACCGTGCCGGAGAAGCGCAGCACGTCCACGTTCTGGTTCACACCGATCTGTTTCTCGCCCGCCACCACCAGGTGGCCGTTGGGCAGGACCTCGAGCACGGTGGCGGTGATGGAGCCGGAGAAGGTGTTGGCACTTTCGGTGCCCCCCGTACCGGCAAAGCTGTTGGATGACTGGGCTCCGGTCTGAAACTTGTCCAGCAACGGCGCTTTGAGGAAAGGCAGAGCTGACACGCTGGCCGACAACTCACCCGAACGGTCAATCGAAGCGGAGGACTTCTGGCTCGCGTTGATTCGCTCGGTGATCTGGATGGTGAGGCTGTCACCCGGCATCCGGGCCCGCGGATCTTCAAACGCGGGCCGGTAGCTAACGGCTTGAAAAATGCCCCCCGTGGGTACAGCTGCAACCGCCGGCGCAGCCGCATAACGCACCGCCGTCACTGGTACCACATCGACCTCGGGCGTGTTCTGAAGCGTGGCGCAACCGGTCAACGCAAGCAGTGCGAGTGGAGCAAGGCGAAACGAAAAAACGGGATTCATGAATTTCCTTTCGAAGCCACCGTCCAACGTCCTACGAAGCAGACACTCCAAACCCAGAACGCTGCAGAACTGGCTTCGCCATGCTGCAGGTGCTGCGCCCGCAAGGGATTCGTGCACAGCGTGGCTGGGTCGGGTCATCACAGCTGCGCCAGGCGCTGCAGCATCTGGTCACTGGTCTGGATGGCCTTGGAGTTCATCTCATACGCACGCTGGGTCTGAATCATGGTGACCAGCTCCTGCACCACGTTGACGTTGGAGGTCTCCACAAAGCCCTGCATCACCGTGCCCATGCCGGCGCTGCCAGGTGCGCCGTTGACCGGGTTGCCTGATGCCAGGCTCTCGGTGTAGAGGTTCTGGCCTCGTGGCTCCAGGCCAGCCGGGTTGATGAAGTTGGCCAGTTCGATGTTGCCGACCACGGCGGGCTGCGCGCTACCAGGCATCTTGACCGAGACCACACCGTCGCTGGAGACGGTGATGCTTTGCGCCTCGGCCGGGATGGTGATGCCTGCGGTGAGCGGGAAGCCGCTGGAGGTGACCATGCGGCCCTGGGCGTCGAGCTGCAGGCTGCCGTCGCGGGTGTAGCCAACCGTTCCGTCGGGCATAGAGACCTGCAGAAAGCCATTGCCGCTGATGGCCAGATCGAGGTTGTTGCCCGACTGCTGCAGGCTGCCCTGGGCAAACGAGCGCGAAGTCGCAACGGTGCGCACACCCAGGCCGATTTGCAGGCCGGTGGGCAGCTCGCTCTGCTCCGAGCTGTTGGCGCCGACCTGACGCAGGTTCTGGTACATCAAGTCTTCGAACACCGCGTTGGCGCGCTTGAAACCGTTGGTGGAGGTGTTGGCCAGGTTGTTGGCGATCACGTCCAGCTGGGTTTGCTGTGCCTGCATGCCGGTCTTGGAAATCCAGAGCGAATTGATCATGGGGTGTTCCTAGGAGAGAAGGGGTGAATCAGCCGTTGAGGCTGAGCAGCTGGGCTGCGGTCTTGTCGTTGGTTTCGCCGTTCTGCAGCATGCGCATCTGCACCTCGAACTGGCGGGCGACGGCGATCATGCCGACCATGGCCTCGATCGGGTTCACGTTGCTGCCTTCGAGGGCGCCACTTTGCAGCCGCGCGTTGGCATCGGCCGGCAGCGGGTCGCCGAGCGGACCGCGGAAAAGACCGTCCTCGCCGCGCTGCAAGCGGTTTTCCTGGTCTGGTGTGACCAGCTTGAGCCGCCCCAGTGCCTGAGGCGCCTGGCCGCTCACCCGCGCGGTCACCGTGCCATCTTCACCCACGTCGATCTGGGCATTGGCCGGTGCCACGATGGGTCCACCGTCGCCCAGCATAGGCAGGCCCAGCGGGTTGACCACGGTGCCGTTGGCGTCGACCTCCAGCGCGCCCGCCCGCGTGTAGGCCTCGGTGCCGTCCAGGCCAAGCACCGCAAAGTAGCTGCTCCCACGCGCGGCCACATCAAGGTTTCGCCCAGTGTTGGTGATTGACCCCGGCGCATCCGAATGACCCGCAGTGGCCTCGAGCGCGAACACCCGGGTACTGGACCCGTCGCCGCGCACCGGCACCGCGCGAAAGGTCGCGAGCTCGGCGCGAAAGCCTGGCGTGGATGCATTGGCCAGGTTGTTGGCCAGCAACTGCTGCCGGTACTGCGCCGCGTTGGCGCCGGTCATGGCGGTGTAGATCAGGCGGTCCATGGGATGTACTCCAGGGGATTGGCGAGCGAGGTGTCTATTCCGGGACGCAGCGAACGCGCGGCTTGGGTCCGAGGGCATCGCGGTACCGGTTCGGCCGGGCCGCCAATGCCGACCCTTTAATTAGGTCGCACGCAGCACGGCAGATGTGGGACATCCATCACCTCATGTTCAACAGCGTGCTCAGCACCTGATCTTGGGTCTTGATGGTTTGCGCGTTGGCCTGGTAGGAGCGCTGGGCGGTCATCATGCTCACCAGTTCGAAGGTGATGTCCACGTTGGAGTCCTCCACCGCACCGGAGCGCAGAAAGCCCAGCTTGCCTTCGCCCGGCCCGCCACGCACCGGATCACCCGACTCGAACGTCATGGACCAAGCGCCGCCGCCCATGGGGGCCAGGCCTTGCGAATTGCGGAAATCCACCAGGGAAATCTGGCCGGCTGCGCGTGATTCGCCGTTGGAGTATCGGGCGGTGACCACGCCGGTATCTTCGATCTTCAGGCTGGTTAGCTCGCCCGGCCGATAGCCATCCTGGCTCAGGTTGGTGACCGCAAAGTTGCTGCCGAACTGCGTCACGTTGCTGAAGTTGAGGGTGGCGGGGAAGGTCAGGGTCGGATCGTTGGGCGAGGTGAGCGTGATGGGTGGTACCACCGTCGCCGGGTCCAGAGAGCCATCCTGCAGGAAGCTGATGGTGAAGGGCGTGGAGAGCGCCGGGTCGGCGCCGTTGACGCTGGTGTACACGTTCCACTGGTTGTTCGCGGCTTTTTCGAAAGCCAGCGCCACCGGAATCTCAAGTCCCTGCGGATCGAAGGCGATCAGCGAGGTGCCGTAGGTGGTGATGGGGGTGGGCGGGGTGGCAGTGGCCGCGACGGCCGCACGCGCATCCAGGTTGAACTCTGCGCTGATTTCAGCGGTCTGCTGGGCCGGGATGGCGCCACCCGTGGGCAGCGAGAGCGGCGTGGACTCGAAACTCAGACGGTTGCCGTCAGGGTCGGTGGGGTAGCCCATGAGCTGGCGGCCCTGGTTGGTCACGATGTCGCCATTCCGATCCAGCTTGAACTGACCGGCGCGCGAATAGGAAAGCGAGCCATCGGGGTTGGTCAGCTCAAAGAAGCCGTTGCCGTTGATCGCGACATCGAGACCATTGCCCGTGATGGTGATGTTGCCCTGGGTGAACGACTGGGTGACGGCCGCCACCGACACGCCCAGGCCAGTGGTGCTGCTGCCCGAGGCGTTGATGGAGTTGGCATAGATTTCGGCGAACTCTGCTCGCGAAGCCTTCATGCCCACGGTGTTGGCGTTGGCGATGTTGTTGCCGATGACGTCCAGGTTGCGACTGGCGCTGTTCAAACCTGAGAGACCTTGCTGGAATGCCATGGTGGTGTCCTTGAAAGAAAATGGAGGAGTAACGCGGCTTCAGGCCACGCCTTACATGAATGCCTTGATCTGGTCGTAGCCCAGCGTGCGGCCATCCTGCAGCTGCAGCGTCATGGCACCCGCGGAAAAACCCACCGAGGCCACGGGTGTGCGGGTCAAGGGCGTGGCGGTCACTGCCTGTCCGCCCTGGGTCGCGCGCACCGAAAAGCCGCCCACTCGGGCAGGGTCGAGACCGGCGCTGTCCCAGGAGAAAGGGTGCTGGCCAGCCGGCAGCGCCCCCAGGTTCACGCTGTCCAGCAGGGTGCCATTGGTACCCATCACGTCCACCATGACCTGATCTGCCGGGCCGCTCAGCGCCAGGGCGCCTCGGCCCTGTTCGCCATCGAAGCTCAGCGTGTTGCCCTCCAGAAGGGCCTGGCGCCCGATCAGCGAGGTGCCTTGCAGGCTTTGCAGTGAGCCAAACTGATCGGCCATGCCCTTGAGCGTGGCATTGAGCTGCTGAATGCCGCTGACCGTGTTGATCTGCGCCATCTGCGTGGTCATTTGCGCGTTGTCCATCGGATTGAGCGGATCCTGGCTGTTGATCTGCGCCACCAGCAGGGTGAGAAAACGGTCCTGCGCCGCTTGCGGGTCGGTGTTGCTGTCGGCCTTGTTCGTGCCAGTGGTGCTTCCCACGGCAGAGCCAAGGCTGTTGAGATCGAGTGCGGAGGTGTACATGATTCAGCCCGGGTTACTGCCCCATCTGGAGCGTTTTCATCAGCAGAGTCTTGGCCGTGTTCATGACCTCGACGTTGTTCTGGTAGGAGCGCGAGGCCGACATCATGTTGACCATCTCCTCCACCGGATTCACGTTGGAATGGGTCACATAGCCATCAGCATCAGCGCTGGGGTGGCCGGGGTTGTGCACTCGGCGACCCGGCGTCTCGTTCTCAGTGATGTTCTGTACCTTCACCCCGGCATTGCCAGCACCTCCCATGGGCACGGTCTGGAACACCACCTGGCGCGCCTTGTAGCTCTGCCCGTCAGGCCCGGCCACCGCATCGGCATTGGCCAGGTTGCTGGCCACCACGTTGAGGCGCTGAGACTGCGAGCTGATCGCACTGCCCGACACACCAAAAATGGAAAACATGGACATGAGAAGGTCCTTTCAAAGCAGGCAAACAGGGTGGAGCGAGATGGCTACACCCAGGAGTGCCGTTGAACTGGCTTGGCCAAGCCACAGGTATGGCCCCCCTCCCAGGGGGGTGACGTCGAAGACGGCGCAAGCGGTGTTCATCCCTACTGCCCCGTGATCGCACTGAGCATGGTCTTCACATGCCCGTTGATGAAGCGCAGCGTGGACTCGTAGCGAATGCTGTTGTCCACGAAATTGGCCCGCTCGCGGTCCAGATCGACCGAGTTGCCGTCCTGACTGGGCTGCGTCTGTACGGTGTAGGCGAGGTCGGCGGTGCTGCCGCCCACACTGCCCAGGCGCATGTGACCGGCATCGGTCATGCTGGGCACCGAGACGCCTGCGCCGCCGGTGGCCTTTTGCAGCGCCTTGCCGAAGTCAAAGTCTCGCGCCACATAGCCGGGGGTATCGGTGTTGGCAATGTTGCTGGCCAATACCTGCTGGCGCTGCGAGCGCAACAGCAGCGACTGGCTGTGAAAGTCCAGGCGGGCGGTCAACTGTTCCAGCATGGTCACCTCGGCAAGTGGTTGGGCTGCGACGAATCGGGGCGGTGAATCAGCGGGCGGGATCGCAGCCGTTTTCACCGGGCTGGAGGCAAGTATGGAAAAACTTGAGGCCTGACAATGAAGAGAACAAACACCCCAAAGCCTCCTTATTCCGCCCTTAGTTCAGCCTTCCCTCGCCCTACATTGAGAGCCTGCCGGTATGGCCTTTGACCCGTTCGCGGTGTATCGGCCTACCTCCTCCAGGGTCAAGCCCTGGCAAGATCAGGAGAAGCCTCATGCGTTGGATGTCCACGATTTCACTGCACGCGCCCAGCATCGACTGGCGGCTGTGGCTGTGCCTTGGCCTGGTGGGCGGCACTCTGATGGCGAGCCCGGCAAGGGCCAATGAGCCGGGCGCTGAAGGCAGCGCGCAGCTCGAACGCGTGGCGCGTGACTTTCTTCAGCCTTCGGTCGAGGCGACCATGGGCCAGAGCGCCGAGTCGCCACTGCGCGCCGAAGTCGTGGTGGGTTCGCTGGACCAGCGCCTGCGCCTGGCGCCTTGCAGCCAGGTCGAGCCACACCTCCCGGGCAACACCCGCCTGTGGGGGCGCGCCCGCATCGGTCTGCGTTGCGTCGAGGGCACCACGCGCTGGAATGTATACCTGCCGGTCACGGTCAAGGCCTGGGGCCCAGCCTGGGTGCTCAAGCGGCCTGTCAACGCTGGCGAGGTGCTGACTCAAGAAGACGCCGAGCAGGCCGAAGTGGACTGGGCAGAGCATCCGGCATCGATCCTGGCCAACCAGGCGCTGTGGGTCGGTCAGCAGGCGGCTTACACCTTGCTGCCTGGTCAGGCGCTGCGCCAGAACATGGTGCGCCCGGTGCAGGCGTTTGCCGCTGGCTCTCAGGTGCGTGTGACCCAGAGCGGGACCGGATTCCAGGTGGTGGTCAGCGGCAAGGCACTGTCCTCCGGCATGGTCGGCCAAACTACGCGGGTGCGCCTGGACAATGGACGGGTGGTGACCGGCTTGGTGCGCGATGGCCAGACGGTGGAGCTGTCGCTGTGAGACCCGACACCGCCTTCGGCCCTCACAAGGGCCGCGTTTCTGTGACGCAGTCGGCAAAAAAAGCCTCAAGTCCCCCGGCTTTTAATCCGATAGTCTCCTCACAAGGCCCCAATGGCGGGGTTTGGAGAGTGAAATGAAAATCGATTCATCACCGGATTCCTACATTGGATCCGTGGCGGGTGGCCCGCAGAAAGCGGCGGCCACACCTCCGGCGAGTGCTGACCAGGCCAACGCTGCAGCTGGCGCAGGCGCAACCGCTCCTGCCAAGGCGCAGCCCGGCGTGACCGTGACCCTGTCATCGGCCACTCAGGCAGCCTCCACCGGCAGCGCTGCGGGCGGTGAGGTGTTCAACAGCGAAAAGGTCGAGGCCATGAAGCTGGCAATCTCCAACGGCACCTTCCAGGTCAACCCCGAAGCGATCGCCGACAAGATGTTGTCCAACGCAGCCGAAATGCTGACCAGTTCGCGCGGCTAACCCCCTTTTTTGAGCCAGAGCACCCATGAGCGAAGCACCACTCAGCGCGGTCCAAACCTGGATTGATGCTCTGCAGTCCCGACTGGACGGACTGGAATACGCCTTGCTTCAAGGCGATGCCAACGCGGTGCAACTCGCTAGCGCCGAGGTGCAGGTCGCCCTGCAAGATGCACCTAAAACGCGCGAATGGTCGCAGCCTGGCAGCTCCGTGCTGACCGATTTCAAACAGGCGGCACACCGCTTTGGTCAGCTTCGGCACGCTGTGCTGCGCGCCCACGCTCAGAGCCAGCGCGCGGTGCACAGCCTGCTGCCCCAGCAGGCCCCGGCCACCTATGGCCGCGCCATGGGTCAGACCGCCTCCACCGGCGGTGCAGGTCGGGCCTACCTGTCGGCCTGAAAAACGCGCGAGAGCGCTGCGCCGCTGTGCAGGCGCGCAAATACGAGCAAGGCCTCAGGCCTTAGCAGCTTGGATGGCAAGGGCTGAGGGCAGCCCACACCCCATTTCTCAACCCGCCTCCAGCACGCGCAAGGGATGTGCGTACGGCCTCGAAGTACCGAGCGCCCAATTCATGAAGTCAGCTGCCCCAACCCTTGTGCAGTTGCTCTGGAGATTCCAGACCCGGGGCATCGTCAACGCCCGAGCAACAGACATTCCGAAACCCGTGTTCGCGATCAGGTGGCTGCCAGCGGCCTGTTCACGTCGGTCAGCGACCTACCCGTAGCGGGCGGCGCGTTGATTTAGGTGTTTGTCAACAACGCCCCTCTTTTTGATGACGCAGCCAGCAAAAGATTCGTTGAGGGACTGACCTTTGGCACTGCGGGTAA
This sequence comes from Hydrogenophaga sp., assembly GCF_011390835.1. GTDB lineage: Bacteria > Pseudomonadota > Gammaproteobacteria > Burkholderiales > Burkholderiaceae_C > Hydrogenophaga. Next base: position 255,063 of record NZ_JAABRQ010000001.1, read on the forward strand.
GAAAGGGGGTGACGGCCACGCGTGCACGTTGCGCTACACACCCCGGCGAAGCGGTGCCACGATCCTGTAGCGCACAGGCGAACACATGATCTGCAGCAGCATCGGCGCTGGCTCTCCACCGCCTGGTGCACATACACTGACGAGCGTCGAAGAAGCAGTCACCTTGATGCTTCGCCAGTTCAGCAGCCGCGCTCAATGACCTTTCCCAGAACGCCGCATTCTCATAAGCCCTCTGCTTATTCGGTCAGTCGCGCTCGCCACTGCCGTCGCCATCACGGGTTGTGCCAACGTCACGCTTGGCGCCACCAGAGCCACTCCCTCCGCCGTCGAGAAGCTGCGTACGGCCAACATTGCGCCTGCGCAGGCGGATTTGTTCAAGCTGGCCTCCGGGAAACATCCCGCCATGGGTTCCACGCTCAGCAGCCTGCGAGGCAAATCGTTGAGCCCGGCCAAGGGAACTTGGTCGCAACGGCTTAAAGACACCTTGGTGGTTGAGCTGACCACTGCGGGCTCGTTCGACCCGGCATCTCGCCACGTCATCGAAAGTGAGCTCACCGACAGCAAAGACGACGCTGCGATCAGGACCTGTACAGGTCGGGTCGCCGCCCGCCCAACCGTCAAGCGCTTCGGTAAGCTGGTCTATGACAAAGAGCTGGCCGCCAATGCGGGCTGGGAGTCCTCGTTCATGGGCGCCGTGGCAATGCCAGCCGCCATCAACCGGTGCGGCGCGTTGTACAAAGCCTTGGTGGGAAGCTGGTCGACGACCCTGAGTTTCGACGCGCTCTCGTGAAGCAGGCCCTGGCCAGCGCTCGGTGCAGACCCGGTCGGCTGTGGTCACTCGGCACGATGAGGGAGGATCCTTGGTCATGCCTGATGCGTTCCCCCTGCTCCGCAGCCGCCTGCTGACTGGTCTTTGCCTGACCCTCGTGTGCGCTGGTGTGGCCGCTTCGCCGGGGGCGGGCGAGCCAGTACCCGAAGGCCGTACGTTGCCCGACATGCTCATGAACGGGCTGAATGGGCCCGACCGGTCGCTCGCAAGCTACAGCGGGCGCAAGCTGATCATCAACATCTGGGCCAGCTGGTGCACGCCCTGCCGTGCCGAGGCCGCTTCGCTGGAGCGCTTTGCCTGGAGTGAAGCGGGATCGCGCTACGCGGTGATCGGCATTTCCACCGATGACGACCGTCGAGCGGCCGAGCGCTGGCTGAAGCAGTCGAACGCCACGCTGAACCACTACCTCGATCGCGCAGTGGTGCTTGAAAACATGCTGGGGGCCAGCCGCATCCCGCTTACCGTGCTGGTCGACGAACACGGCCGCGTGATCACCCGGGTGCGCGGCGCGCAGGCATGGGACGCCCCCGAGATGCTTCAGCTGATCGAGAAGGCCTTTGCGCAAGGCACACGACCGAGGCCACGCAAGGTGCAGGACGCGCTGCCCGTTCCACAGAAGGCGATGAGCGCGCCTCGGTGAGCAACGAAGGCGGGCGACCGCAACGGGTGGGCAGTAGGTCGCCGTCGACGTTCCCGATGTGGACGTCCAGGCTTTCGCTCAGCGTCTTTTGGTATCAGGTCATAGGCACTTCATTGTGTCGGCTTTCGCATCACGCATCTGCAGGCTGGTCTCAAACCCGCCAGCGCAGACCTCGCGGTCGCCTTTAGCTTGCACCTGGGCGTGGCACAAGCGAATGAGGTCAGCGGCGCAGCTGAAAACCCCATCATCGGAGACCTGTGACATGCGCGATCCTGTTGGCCACCAAGCAGGACCGCTTGGACGCGATCACGGTCCGCGGCCTGCGGTATAACCGTGAACGGTGCTACCCGAATCCAGCTAGGGCCTGTTAACACAATCGAAGACCATCGGCGACGAGCACGAAGCTGATGAAGCCCAGGAACATCAGGTCGAGTTTCTCGAACCGCGAGAAGATGCGGCGATAGCCCTTGAGTCGACGGAACAAGCGCTCGACCTCGTTGCGACGCTTGTACATCTCGCGGTCGTATTCCCAAGGCTCAATCCGCGTCTTCATTGGCGGAACTACCGGAATGAAACCAAGATCGAGTGCAAGTTGCCGTGTCTCGTTGCCTTCGTAGGCACGGTCCATCAACAAATGCACCGGCCTGCTGGGCGGCCCAAGACTGCTGAGCAGGCGGCGGCCTTCAGGCGCGTCGTGCGCTTGTCCAGGCGATAGGCAGAACGTCACGGCCGTTCGAGCATCCGCGGCAACCATATGAATCTTGGTGTTCCATCCACCGCGGGACTTGCCGATGGACTGTGGGCCGTTGTTTTTAGTGCCCCCGTGCCGTCGGGATGGACCTTGATGCTGGTGGAGTCCAGCGAGACCGCTTCGATCTTGATACGCACGACCTGTGCACGCTGCAACTCCTCGAACATGCGATCAAGAACGCCGGCTTTGGTCCAGCGGTTCATACGCGTGTAAATCGTGTGCCAGTTGCCGAAGCGTTTGGGCAGTCCGCGCCACTTGCAGCCATGCTCGGCCACATAGAGGATCGCATTGACCACCTGCAGGTTGCTCAGGCTGACGTTGCCACGTTGCCTGGGCAGGCAGTGCTCAATGGTGGCGAATTGTGCGGGTGTGATCTCCATGCCCGAGATTATCCAAAGCAATCACCATGATTGCTATTAGTGTTAACACGCCCTAGTAAAAGCGGCTGGAGAAAGGCGGCTATGGCCAGTGAGACCATGCTCATCAAGGGTCAGTCTGCCAAGCGCGGCTGGCGGTGTGGGAGCCCAGCTCAGTGCTCGCGCAACCGGGTGCGCAGGCGGGCGATGGACTGACTGTGCAGCTGGCAGATGCGCGACTCTGTCACGCCTAGCACCGCCGCAATCTCTTTCAGATTCATGTCGTGTTCGTAATACATGCTCATGATCTGCTGTTCGCGCTCGGGCAGCAGCTTGATGGCGGCCACCAGTGCGGTGCGCATGCGATGGTCTTGCAGCACGGCTGAAGGCTCGGCATCGCTCTCACCCAGGTTGCGATCGAGAAATCCGTCATCGTCGTCACCGTGACCACTGATGTCTTCCAGGTAGACCAGCTGGGTACCGCGCACCTTGGCCAGCAGATGCTGGTAGTCGGCCAGCTCCAGACCCAGCTCCTTGGCAATCTCGGACTCCTTGGGTGCGCGGTGCAGCTTTTGCTGCAGGCTGTGCACCGCTTTTTCAATGTCTTTCTGGCTCTTGCGCGAGCCGCGCGACATCCAGTCGCCTTCGCGAAGCTCGTCGATCATGGCGCCCCGGATGCGCTGACTGGCGAAGGTTTCGAACTGCACGCCCTGTGAGGGCTCGAAACGCGAGATGGCTTCGGTGAGCCCGATCATGCCGACCTGGATCAGGTCGTCGACTTCGACGCTGGGCGGCAGCTTGGCGATCATGTGGTGGGCCAGCCGGCGCACCAGCGGGGTGTATTGGCGCAACTGGTCGTCCCGGTTCAAGGTGCCTTTGGCGGTGTACATGGTCATCAGTTCCAAAGCGAAGGGGCGATCGGGTTGGGGCGGGGCCAGGCACTGGCCGGCCGGCTGGCGGGTGGCGTGAGGGCACAGACCTGCGCGCGCTGGCCCCAGGTATCCACGGTCCAGACGTCCAGGGTCAGGCCCAGGTGGCGCTGGGCACAGGCAGTCACCGAATGCACCGCTGACGGCGGCGTGGCCTCCGGGCCATCGGCAAGCGGTGCCAGCACCGGCTGCACGCCGCTCTGGTGCAGCTGTTTGACAGCGCTGTAGGCGTCGAGCGTGGCCTGCGACTGATCGATCACAGGCACCATCACCCGGGCACCCAGACCAGCAAAAAGGTTGGCGTGCACCGCAGCCGAGGCCAGCACGAGCACGCACACCCCGGGTGCAAAAGGCGCGGCCAGGCGAGAGAGGGCTACCCCAGCACCGGCCAGACGCGCGGTTTGCATCAGTGCCTGCAGACCAAGCGCGCTGGGCATCACCAGCCATTCCTGTCCGTAGGGTGCCTGCTCCAGACCGGTGATATCGGGGTTTTGCAGCACTTGCAGCAAGCCAAGATGGGCACCCGGTGAAGGCTGTCGGCTGGGCTGCTCGTTGGCACTGCCATCCGCAATCACCACCATCTGCCCCAGCGCCGTGAGGTGGGCTGCCAGGGTGCAAAGCAGTTCATAGGTCTGGGCGGGCTGGCTCAGGCTGGCCACCGGAATCACGCGCACGTCAGGTGCGGGCAGCTGACGCGCCCGAAGACCGGCAGCTTGGTCGTGACCGAACTCAAACATGCGCCGACCCCAGTTCGATGCCGCGGGTGGAGGCCTGCGAGAAGTAGAAACCCATGTCAGCCGACAGGGGGTCGTAGGCGGATTTGCCGTCGGTGCCCATGGACATGCGCACCAGCACGCTGGCGTCACCGTGCTGCCAGTCTTCTGGTACGCGCTGACCATTGGCCACGCCCCGCAGCGGCACCTGGTGCCGGATCAGCGCGTCCAGCGCCGGGCCAAGCTTGACCGCTTCGTCCACCTTGGAGAGCACCACGCCGTGCAGCGAGGCGGTCTTGAAGGCGGCGAACACGTCGTCGAGCGTGTCGCCATGGGCACCCGCGTTGACCACCAGCACCTTCTTGACCTTGGGCACATCCAACACATCCAGCATGTCCTGGATGCGCTGATCCCGCTGACCCAGGCCAGCGGTGTCGATGATGACCATGCGCTTGCTGGCCAGCAGGTTGAGCAAGTCCTTGAGCGCAGCGCGATCCTGGGCCTGATGGGCTACCACACCGAGCATGCGACCATAGGCGCGCAGCTGTTCGTAGCCCGAAACACGGTAGCTGTCGAGTGTGATCAGACCCACGCTGCTGGCGCCGAACTTCTGCACGCACTGGGCGGCCAGCTTGGCAGCGGTGGTGGTCTTTCCCACGCCGGTGGCACCAATCAGCGCCACCACCCCGCCCTCCTCACACAGGCCAGCGCCGGGCGCAGCCACCTTGAGGTTGCGGGTGATCACATCGCTGAGCCAGCGCATGGCTTCCGAGGCGTTGCTCTCGGCAGGAATGCGCTCCAGCACGGCGCGCGACATCGACGGGGAGTAGCCCGCGCGAATCATCTTGAGCATGAGCTGCGACTGGATCGGGTTCTGTTTCGACGAGCCCAGCCAGGCCAGGGTGTTGAAGCGTTCTTCGATCATTTCCTTGAGCGCGGACAGCTCTACCGCCACCTGACTGTCACCGCTGCTGCGATCGTGCGCTGGCGGCATGGAGTCTTCCCAGCTTGGCTGGACCACCGGACGGGTTCGGATCGGCGCCGGCATGGGCGACACCATCCGCGCAGCAGGCGCATTGACGCGCTGCACGGGCACCTGAATGGGCTCGGCGCGGGCCGCTGCTCGGCGCGGTGCTGATGGCGCCTCGGGCTCGGTCAGCTCCGGCTGCTCCGTGGGGCCAGCGTCCTGGGCCGCCTGGCCGCGGCGCTTGCGAAGCATGCGCTCACGCACGTACTCCTGAAACGACAGCGTGCTCATGGCCAGGGCCTCCGTATCGGCCTCGACCGAGGTCGTCTCAGGCTCTGCAGCCGGCGCACGGCGGGTGCGGATCGGCTCGGGAGCTCGGGTGGCCGGCTGGGGGGTGGTGGCCAGGTTGGCCAGGCTTTCCTCGGCCGCCGCCATGACTTCAAAGCCATTGCCGGTCGATCGTGTCGAAAGGATGACCGCGCTCTCGCCAAAGGCGTTGCGCGCCTTGGCCATGGCTTCGCGGGAAGTGGGAGCGGTGAAGCGCTGGATGTTCATGATGCGAGTTCTCCAAGGATCGGGCCGATGCGGATAAGGTGGGTGTCAGGAATCTCGCTGTGCGCGAGCACCTGCAGTCGCGGCGCTCCGCGGCGCAGCAGGCGCGCCATGGCGTTGCGGATGGCGTCCGGCACCAGCAGGCAGGCAGGGACACCCTTTTCTTCCTGGCTGTTGGCGATGTCGGTGGCAGACTTGCTCAGCATCTCGGCCACGCCGGGGTCGAGCGCGCCATTGCCATTGCCGCTGAGGGCCTGCATCAGCAGGCGCTCCAGGCCGGGTTCAATGGCGATCACCTCGAGCTCTTTGACCGGGCCGTATATCTGCTGCACGATGGCCGGCGCCAGCGCCATGCGGACTCGACGGGCCAGCTCGACCGGCTCGGTGGTGGCGGTGGCGTGCTCGGCAATGGCTTCGATGATGGTGCGGATGTCGCGCACGTGCACCGACTCTTCCAGCAGCAGCTGCAGCACTTTCTGGAACGCGGCGATAGAGATCATCTTGGGCACGACTTCTTCGATCAGCTTGGGGGCCAGGCGGGTCACGTGTTCGACCAGATCCTGGGTCTCCGTCCGGCTCAGCAACCTGGCTGCCTGGACTTGCATCAAGTGTGAAAGATGGGTCGCCAGCACGGTCTCGGAATCAACCACCGTGAAACCGGCCATTTGCGCGTTTTCCCGCTGCTTGTCCTCGATCCAGAATGCCGGCAGCCCAAACGCGGGGTCGGTGGTGGGGGTGCCGATCAGGGGTGTGCCGATGCCGCTGGGGTTGATGGCCAGGTGCATGCCGGGGAAAACCTCGCCTTCGCCCACCACCACGCCGCGCAGCGTGATGCGGTAGCCGCTGGGGCGCAGCTCCAGGTTGTCGCGCACATGCACCGCCGGCGGCAGGAAGCCCACCTCCTGCGCGAACTTCTTGCGAACACCCTTGATGCGGGTGAGCAGGTCACCCTGACGCTCTTTGTCCACCATGGCGATCAGGCGGTAGCCCAGCTCCAAACCCAGCAAATCGACGGGCTGCAGGTCGTCCCAGCTGGCCTCGCCATCGTTGACCGGCGCCGGCGCCTCAGGCTCCGCCACCGGCCGGTTCTCCTGGCTCATGCGCCACCAGGCCAGCGCACCGATGATGGCGGCAAACACCAGGAACACCGCATGCGGCATACCCGGCACCACACCCAGCAGGAACAGCACCGCAGCCGTGATGCCCAACACCCGGCTGGAGAGAAACATCTGCTCCATCACCTGGCCACCCAGGTCAGCGTCTTTGCCGACCCGCGAGACCACCATGGCGGCAGCCACCGAGATCAGCAGACCCGGAATCTGGGCCACCAGCGCATCACCCACCGCGAGCAGGATGTAGCTGTCGGCCGCCTCACCGGCCGACAGGCCGTGCTGCATCATGCCAATGGAGAAGCCGCCAATGATGTTGATGATGAGGATGAGGATGCCGGCGATGGCGTCACCGCGCACGAATTTCGAGGCGCCGTCCATGGAGCCAAAGAATTCGGCCTCTTCACCCACTTCAGCGCGCCGGCGCTTGGCCTCTTTCTCGTCGATCAGACCGGCATTGAGGTCTGCGTCGATGGCCATCTGCTTGCCCGGCATGGCGTCCAGGGTGAAGCGCGCCGAGACCTCAGCAATGCGCTCTGAGCCCTTGGTGATCACCACAAAGTTGATCACCACCAGGATGGCAAACACGATGAAGCCCACCGCGAAGTTGCCGCCGATGAGGAAACTGCCAAAGGCTTCGATCACCGCGCCGGCGGCCCCCGGGCCGGTGTGGCCTTCGAGCAGCACCACCCGGGTGGAGGCCACGTTGAGCGAGAGCCGCAGCAAGGTGGTGAGCAGGAGCACGGTGGGAAACACCGAGAAGTCCAGCGGACGACGCATGTAGGCCGCCACCAGCATCACCACCAGCGCGAGCGCGATGTTCAGGGTGAAGAAGGTATCGAGCATCCAGGGTGCCAGCGGCAGCACCATCATGGAGATCACGGTCACCATCAGCATGGGCGCGGCCAGGCCGCTGGTCCAGGCAGCGTTGCGCTGCATCCATTGCTGCAGAGGCATCAGAGCGTTCATGGGGCGGACTTTCCAAAGTGCGGATCAAGCTCAGGCGGCACCTCAGGCACTGGCATCACGCCGGGCGCGACACCCTGGCCCTTGAGCGCGGCCTTGAGCTGGTAAACATAGGCCAGCACTTGCGCCACGGCGGTGTACAGGGCGGCAGGAATCTCGCTGTCGATTTCAGCGTGGGCGTAGAGCGCACGCGCAAGCATGGGCGACTGCAGCACCGGTACATCGCTGGCCTTGGCCACATCGCGAATGCGCAGCGCCATCAGGTCGGCGCCCTTGGCAATCACTCGCGGTGCATTCATGGTGGCGTCGTCGTAGCGGATGGCCACCGCGTAGTGGGTGGGGTTCATCACCACCAGATCGGCGCGCGGCACAGCATTGACGCTGTTGCGCTGGGCCAGTTCGCGCTGGCGGGCTCGCCGCTTGCTCTTGATGAAGGGGTCTCCCTCGGCCTCTTTGTGTTCGCGCTTGACCTCTTCAAGTGACATCTTCAGCTGGCTGGCATGCAGATACTTCTGCAAAGGCACGTCGATCACCGCAAAAAGCAAGACCACCACCAGCAGCAGGGTGGCGCCGCTGGTGATCCAGCCGCCGAGCTGACCGAGCGCGCCTTCCAGCGGCATCATGAGCAGCGTGCTGAAGGGGGCCACATGCGCGCCCAGGAACTGCCAGGCCACGACGCCGATCACCGCTGTGATGAAGGCGAGTTTGGCGGTGTCCGTCAGCTGCTTCTTGGAGAACAGCCGGCCAATGCCCGCCAAAGGGCTGAGGCGGGTGATGTCAGGCGTGATTGGCTTGGCGCTCAGGGCGTAGCCTCCCGAGGCCACGATGGCACCCAGCGCGATCGCCAGCACGAGCAAGCCCAGTGGCAGCACCAGCAGCAGGCCGCGCACCGACCCGTCAGACAGACGCTCCAGCATCTGCTGCGGTTTCAGGAGGGTAGTGCTGTCAAACAGCAGCTGCGCGCGCAGCGCCGTGCGCAAGGTTTCGAAACCCGTCGGCAGCAGGGCGACCAGGGCGAACGATCCGCCACCCAGCACCGCCAGGTTGGACAGGTCCTTGGAATGCGGCACCTGTCCATCGCTGCGCGCCTTCTTCAGGCGCTGCGCTGTGGCGGGTAGGTTTTTGTCCTGACTGGAGGATTCCATGGCACGGGCTCATCGGTGGGATGAGCCAGATTGTGGAAGTCAGGTCGGAAAACTAAAGGGCAATAAGCCGTGGCGGAACCGCGCTTTTCAGGGGCTCTGAAACGACCCAGCTGTCAAGGGTCCCCGTCGGCACGTCGCCGCGAGGATCAGAACCGCTCAGAAACCCAGGCTGGCCAGCAGATCGTCCACCTGTGCCTGGTTCGTTACCACGTCGGTGCGGCCCTCGGGGGCGACAACCGGACCCTGGAGGCTCAGGACATGATCTTGTCCTGGCTTGCCCTGCGGCGCCGATTCCAGCAGCAGCGCCAACAGCTGCTCTTCGATTGTGGCGGCCAGCCCCACCACGCGAGCGATCACCTGGCCTGTGAGGTCATGAAAGTCTTGCGCCATCATGATTTCCGTCAGCCGCTCATCATTGCGCCCGCTGGCCGCCAGGATGGCCTGCGCGCCTTCGAGCAGCTCCGGCATGGCCTTGGCCAGACCGGGCACCCGGGCGATGGTGTCGTGCAGCATGCGCGCCTGCCCGGTGATCGTCTCCTGGTCGGTCTTCGCTGCATCCACGTGGTTGAGCACCTTGTCGGCTGCTTCTCCCGTCAGCCGGGCAATGTACTGCAGCCGGCTGCGGGCATCAGGCAGCTCCTCGACAGCGCCCTGCAGTTTGGGGGTGTAGCCCAGCTCGTTGAGGGCCGTGTGAAGCTGGCGAGTGATGCCGCCGAGCTTGTTGAAGATCTCTGAACTTGGTGGGCTGGGTGGGGTTTGATCGCTCATGGCCAAAGGCTCCATTTGTGAGGCTCAGATGCCCAGCTTCTTGAAAATGTTGGCCATCTTTTCTTCCAGCGTCGCCTTGGTGAACGGCTTGACGATGTAGCCAGCGGCACCGCCTTGCGCCGCCATCACGATGTCCTCCTTGCGCGCTTCAGCCGTGACCATGAGCACGGGCAGGTGCTTGAGCTTCTCGTCCTTCTTGATCTCGGTCAGCAACTCGAAGCCGTTCATGTTGGGCATGTTGATGTCGCTGACGACGAAGTTGAAATTGCCGTTGCGCAGTTTGGTCAGGGCAATGGCACCATCCTCGGCCTCATCGGCATCGGCGTGCCCGATTTCCTTGAGCAGGTTGCGCACGATGCGCCGCATGGTTGAAAAGTCGTCAACGATCAGAAATTTCATTGGCGTGGACATGAAGGCCTCCGGAGAGCGGGGATGAAAAAGAATGGAAAAAAGGCGGATGAACTAACGCGATGGCTCTTGCGTAGATGTCGGCACATTGCTGGAGATCTGTAGCCTGGGCAGCTCGACGGTGCCGGTGCGGACGTCGACGGAAACGGGGCCTGATTCCGCCCCAACCGCAGGCGTACCGGGTGCCCCCAGGGCGGTTTCGCTGTTGGCGGTTTCAGAGGCGTTTCGCGGTCGCATGCGCTCTTCGGCCTCGCGCGTGAGGACCACAATGCTGATTCGGCGGTTGGCGGGGTCTTGAGGTCGGTCGGGGAAGAGCAGCTGGCTCGACGAAAGGCCCTCCACGCGCAGCAGCTTGCCGTCTGGCAATCCCCCTGACACCAGGTCGCGTCTTGAGGCGTTGGCACGGTCTGCCGAAAGCTCCCAGTTGCTGTAGCCGCGGTAACCGCTGCCATAGGGTGTAGCATCGGTATGCCCGGCAAGCGAAATTCGGTTTTCCACATCGGCCAGCGCGCCACCGATGGCGCGTAGGATGTCCCGCATATAGGGTTTCACCAGCGCGCTGCCGGTGTCGAACATGGGCCGGTTCTGCTCATCCACGATCTGGATGTGCAGACCGTCAGGTGTTCGCTCCAGCTTGATCTGCGTGGTGAACTCGGACAGGCTGGGATTGCTCTTGATTGCATCCTTGATCTTGTCCTGCATGGCGTCCAGCCGCATGCGGTCCTGGCGCGACAGCTCCGCTTTCACCATCTGCGCGCCCATGAGCTTGGCGGCGCGCTCGGCATCACCACCGTCAACCTGGCCGGCCGACTTGCTCAGATCGCGCCCGCCTCCGGGCAGGATGCTGTCGCTGTTGCCGGTGCCGTTCCCGCCCATGAGCGAGACCTTGACGGGGGCGGAGAAATAGTCCGCAATCCCTTTGCGATCGCCTTCGGAGGTGGAGCCCAGTAGCCACATCAGCAGGAAGAACGCCATCATGGCCGTCACAAAGTCGGCGTAGGCAATCTTCCAGGCGCCGCCATGAGCCGAATGCCCACCCTTCTTGACGCGCTTGATGATGATGGGTTGAAGATGCTTGCCGTCAGCCATGATCGCCCTCCCTCCGCGCCGCCTGCGGTGTCACCCGTCCCGGGAAGCGGCGCCATTCGGCCCGGCGAAGCTGATTTAGCTGCACCACTGGTGCGCAGGCGCTCTTGCCTTGCGTGCGAGATTTCACGCCACGGGCTGACCGTCGCGGCTTGGTGGGTAACTTGGCTGCAGGCCGGTGACCACCTTGCCCGCAATGGGCCAGCGACGCGAGCCAGCTTAGACATGGCATCGTCATTTCTTGCCTTTCACGTGGCCTTCAAGCTCGACGAAGCTGGGGCGCACGGTCGACAGCAATACCTTGCGGCCGAATTCGATCGCGGTGGACGGGGCGTATCCCTGCATGGAGGCCAGCAGCGTGGTCTTGATGCACTGGTACTCCTTGCTGTTTTCTTCCACTTTTTGCTCCAGCAGGCCAGCCAGCGGCTCGGCAAACGCATAGGCCAGAAAAATACCCAGAAAGGTGCCCACCAGGGCAGAGCCAATCATGGCGCCCAGCACCGCCGGTGGCGAGCCGACCGAGCCCATGGTCTTGATCACCCCCAGCACCGCCGCCACGATGCCGAAGGCCGGCAGGCCGCCGGCCACTCGCTGAAGCGCGGCGACCGGTGCGTGGGCTTCCTGGTGATGGGTTTCGATTTCGGCGTCCATCAGCGACTCGATCTCGTGCGCGTTCAGGTTGCCCGAGACCATCATGCGCAGGTAGTCGGTGATGAACTCGGTCACATGGTGATCGGCCGCGATGGTGGGGTATTTCTTGAACAAGGGGGACTGGCCGGGGTTCTCAACGTCCTGCTCGATCGCCATCAGGCCTTCCTTGCGCGCTTTCTGAAGGATGTCGAACTGCAGGGCCAGTAGCTCGAGGTACCGCGCCTTGGTGTACTTGCTGCCTTTGAAGCAGCTTCCCACACCCCCCAGCGTCGCCTTGATCACGGTCATCTGGTTGTTGACCAGAAAAGCTCCCAGGGTGGCGCCACCGATCATGCCCATCTCCCAGGGCAGCGCCTTGAGAATGGGCCCCATGTTGCCGCCGTGCGCAATGAACACGCCAAAGACGCATACCAAAGCGACGCCCCAACCGATGATGACAAACATACTGGCAACCCTTAAGCACTGATGGGCCACGCCATGCCGGCGCGGCTTTTGATCTGATGTTTTCTATCGGTCAACTCTAGGTGCGATTGAAGGCACCCATGAACGCGAAAAGAGCCCGCATCGGGGCTCTTTTCGTGGGTTGCGGAACGGTGTTCAGTGCAGCCGCAGTCCACCGCCGCTGCCCTTGCCGGCTCGTGCCGGTGGCGCGCACAGGCCGCAGGTGAAGTGGCGCGCGTTCTCGTAGGGTTCGGTCACGAAGTGGCCGCCGCAGCATGAGCATTTGGTCAGGGTCAGCATGCCGTTGTCGACAAACTTTACCAGGCGCCAGGCGCGGGTCACGGAGAGCAGAGGCTCGATCTGGCTGGCGGACATCTGGTCGTTGTAGAGGCGAAATGCCTTGATCACCGTATCGATCTCTTCCAGCTCGCTGGTCTTCGAGAGGTACTCGTGGATGTTCAGAAACAGCGAGGCGTGGATATTGGGCTGCCAGGTCAGGAACCAGTCGGTGGAGAACGGCAGTTGGCCCTTCGACGGCGACTTGCCAGCCACTTCCTTGTACAGACGCAGCAAGCGCTCATAAGACAAGCTGGTCTCGTACTCCAGCACCTGAAGGCGAGCGCCCAGGTTGATCAGGGAGATGGCGCGCTCGATGTCGCGCGACTCGTTCAGGATGCTTTTTGCGGTGGCCATGGTCTGAATCCGGTGAAGGTGGTGGGCGTGATGCGGTCCGGGCAGCGCCCTGGAATCGGGAACTTTCCGGGCCGCTCACGGCGGCAGGCTGGATCAGTGGGTGGTGGTCATCGACTCGGCAAACTTGCCGGCCATCAGGATGCTGGCATGCAGCTGCGTGGTGGTCGAGTTGTCGACCTTCTTCACGTTGTGGCTGGTGAGCAGGCTCCAGACCAGGTCATCGTCTACCCGGAAACGGCAGAGCAGCATGTTGCTCGAAGCGATCTTGAGCAACTGGGCCGTGGACAGCATGCCCAGCAGATCAGCAGCCTCTTCTGAAAGACCCAGGCGGAACAGGGCTTCTGCGCGGTCCTTGCGAATCAGGTTCTGAGCCAGCATGAGGTAGGTCAGGTTGGCTTCGCGGATTTCAGCCAAGAGTTGTTCGTTGTCCATGGTGTGCTCCTTCAGTTGAGGTCGGCGCGGTGAGCGGTGTGCTTACGTTTGCTGACCTGTTGTGAGCAATTGTGTCGAGGCCAGCAGAAACTTGAATCGGCGAATGCCTGTTTGAGTTGTCATCCCCAGCCGCCGGCCGTGTCAGGCTTTCGCCTACAACCAAGGTTCACATTTCCGAGCCACCCGTGTGGGGCAGGAAAGAGCCTTGCACAGTGCCTCTTCAGGGCAGCGGGTGCAGACCGATAAGTGTTGGCGACAGCGCCACGCAAACACCAGCGCCCTGTGTAGCAGAACGTCGGGATGCAGAGTCACTGTTGAAACATTTTTCAAATGGATGCCCGGAGGTCTCATGGTCAAGTTGCCATGCCAACGAGGCAACAAGTCCCACGCGGCGACGCACGAAGGCATTCAGAGAAACAGTGAGCGCACCGAAGCACGCACAAGTGCAAGCATCTGCAGAAGCTGAAAAATGCACTTGACAAAGCTGGCTTATTTCTTCATCGAGTTACAAGAAGCCGCTAAAGAATGAGGCCGGTCCACCGAAATTAGTCTCAACGAACTTCTAAAAAGGTTCGTCGTCCGGCAAGCAGACAGCGGCGAGATGGCAGGTGGTCCACAGGGACCGAGCCGTCTGGCAGCCAGAAGCTCCGGTCATGGCGGCCAGCCCCCTGGCTGGCGTTGAGATTGGCAGCAATGCCGGATTACTTTTTGTCCATTTTTTAGGAGTTAGTTATGACAACCATCAACACCAACATCCAGTCGATGAATGCGCAGCGCAACCTCTCTGCTTCGCAAAGCTCGCTGTCCACCTCCATGCAGCGCCTGTCCTCCGGCCTGCGCGTCAACAGCGCCAAGGACGACGCCGCCGGCCTCGCCATTTCCGAGCGCATGAATGCCCAGGTCAAGGGCCTGAACGTGGCGGCCCGCAATGCCAACGATGGCATCTCGCTGGCGCAGACCGCTGAAGGCTCGCTGGGCAAAGTGGGCGACATGCTGCAGCGCATGCGCGAACTGGCTGTTCAGTCGGCCAACGCAACCAACAGCGATTCGGACCGCACGGCTCTGCAAGCTGAAGTTGGCCAGCTCAAGAGCGAGATCCAGCGCGTGGCCGACACCACCAGCTTCAACGGCAAGAAACTGCTCAACGGCAGCTTCACCAACCAGTCGTTCCAGGTCGGCGCCAACGCTGGCGAGCGAATCGATGTTGCATCGATTGCCAACGCTCAGTTGACCCAATTGGGCGACGTGGCGCAAGGTACCGCAAGCACCGCTGGCGCGGCCGCTGCGGCTACCGGCTTTGCATCAGCCACCGCCGCCGATGCCATCACGATCACGGGCCGGGGTGGCGTGGCCGTGAACATCGGGATCATTCCCGCTGCCTCCAGCGCTGAGAACCGGGTCAGTCAAGTGGTGTCCGCCATCAATGCCAAATCCGCCGAGACTGGTGTAAGCGCCAGCTACAGCAGCACCACCGACGCCATTACCTACACCTCTACGGCAGAGGGCACCACCTGGGACGGCAGCTTCTCGATCGGCGGTACCGACGATGGAAGCACCACCGGCGTAGTTGCCACCACGGCAACGGCCTCGACCTCGACCACCACGGGTGCACTGGACACGTTGGATATTTCGACGGCTGGTGGCGCCACAGCAGCAATGTCCCAGATCGACAGCGCGCTGGACACCATCAACAGCTCGCGCGCCACGCTCGGTGCCTTGCAGAGCCGCTTTGAAAGCGCTGTGGCCAACATCCAGATCCAGAGTGAGAACATCTCCGCCGCCCGTGGCCGAATCGTGGACGCCGACTTCGCCAAGGAAACCGCCAACCTGTCGCGCGCCCAGATCCTGCAACAGGCCGGTACCGCCATGGTGGCCCAGGCCAACCAGCTGCCCCAGGGCGTGCTGAGCCTGCTGCGTTAATCCACGCAGCGTCGCTCAACCGCAAGCGCCTCGCCCACCCGGGTGAGGCCGCTCCAGGCGGCGGCGGTGGCACACAGCCACCCCGCCGCTTCGGGCTTTGCGAGATGCACAGACCACATGCCTCTTGCGTGTGGTGCGTCCATCTCGGGAAGGAAAACCGCCCATGTCCACCATCTCGTCCCCCGGCCTGGCCAGCGGCATCGACATCAAGAGCATCGTCTCCCAGCTGGTCGCTCTGGACCGCGCGCCGCTGCAGCCGCTGCAGAGAACCGCCAGCTCGCTGCAGAGTCAGCTCTCGGTCTACGGGAGCCTCAAGTCCATGGTGTCCACCCTAGGTGATGCCGCTGCCAAGCTCTCCACCGACAGCGGCTGGAGCGGCGTAAAGGCCTCTTCTTCCAACGCCACCGCAGTCAGCGCCACCGCAGCGGCCGGCGCCAGCGCCACCAGCCTATCGATCGAAGTCCAGCAACTGGCCAAGGCGCAGTCAGCGGCATCGCCAATGCCCCCATTTGCACTTGGTGCCGCGCTCGGTGGCGGAACGCTGACCTTCCAAGTGGGCACCGGCGACCCGGTGGAGGTGGTGATTGCCGACGGCGATGACAGCCTGAGCGCCATTGCCCGCCAGATCAACGAGGCCAAGGCCGGCGTCTCAGCCACCGTCTTGCGCGATGCCAGCGGCGAGCGGCTGCTGATGCGCGCCACCAACACAGGCGAGTCCAACACCTTCACCATCGGGGTGACGGGCGGCAGCCCGGGCGGACTGGAGCGCCTGGCCTTTGGTGCAGGCGCCACGGGCGGCATGGTGGAAACTCAGGCGGGTGCAAACGCGCTCGCCACCGTCAACAACGTGGCAATCTCCTCGGCCAGCAACACGCTGGACGACACCATCCCCGGTCTCAAGCTCACCTTGGCGCAGGTGACAACCGCACCGGTGGAAGTCGAAGTGCGCGCTGACCAGGATGCGATGAAGAAGAACGTGCAGGCCTTTGTGGACGCCTACAACGCGCTCAACAACATGCTGACCGAGACCACCAAATACAACCCCGACACCAAGGTTGCGGGCTCGCTTCAGGGAGACAGCACCGCCCGGGGACTGCAGAATGCGCTGCGCGGCATGATGCGCTCGGTAACCGCCAGCAGTCCGTTT
Organism: Hydrogenophaga sp.; assembly: GCF_011390835.1. Classification (GTDB taxonomy): domain Bacteria; phylum Pseudomonadota; class Gammaproteobacteria; order Burkholderiales; family Burkholderiaceae_C; genus Hydrogenophaga. Next base: position 271,566 of record NZ_JAABRQ010000001.1, read on the forward strand.
TCGCGCCTGATCGATGTGGGCATCGAGGCCCAGCAAGGCGGCAAGCTGGAGATCAAGGCCGACAAGCTCGATGCTGCCCTCGGCAACCTGGACGGGCTGCGCGCCCTCTTCACCTCTACCAGCACCGACCCGACCGCCCAAGGCTTCGGCTTGAAGATCAAGGCCTTTGCCGACGGCCTGGTGAGCGCCACGGGCACTCTGAGCACCAAGACCGAGTCGCTGCAGGGCGCCATCAAGCGCAACACCACCGAACAGGAAAAGGTGAACGACCGCGCCGCGCGAGCCGAAACGCGCTACCTCGCCCAGTACAACGCGATGGACGCCGCCGTGGGCCGCCTGAGCGGGCTCAATGCGTTCGTGAGTCAGCAGATCACGCTGTGGAATCAGACCAAGAGCAATTGAAGGTAGATCAAGCCAGAGGTCCGGTCGATCGCAGTCCTCTGCGCGACCGGATTTTTTCCGCTTGTCTGAGCCAGTGGCAACCGGAGAAAAAGATGAGCGATTCACCTCTGTTTGATGAGCTGATGGCTACAGTACCGACGCTCGGTGCCGATACAAAAAGCTATCAGACCTTAGGAAATCACGCCATGTTTACCTCTGTCAACCACCGCGCCGCCGCTGCCTACAAGCGAGTTGCCGCCGATACCGGCGTGCAGACCGCCAACCCTCACCAGTTGGTGAGCATGCTGTTCGATGCGCTGATCCAGTCGCTCAACCAGGCCAGGGGCGCGATGGGCGCAGGTCACATCGAAGCCAAGGGAGGCGCCATCGGCAAGTCGGTGCGCATCCTCGAAGAAGGTTTGAAGGCGGGCTTGAACATGAGCCAAGGTGGCGAACTGGCGCAAAACCTGCGAGGCGTGTACGACTACTGCATCGTGCGTCTGACCCAGGCCAACCTGCGCAACGATGCCGAAGCGCTGGCCGAGGTGATCAGCCTGATCGAGCCGGTGGCCGATTCGTGGAAAGGCATCAAGGGGAATGATGCCGCTGCTTCGCCTGCCACCGCAGGCGCCGGAGCCTGATCATGGAGAACACTTTGCTGGACTACTACAAGGCCATCGAGAGCGCGAGCCAGAAGATGCTGGAGGCCGCGCTGACCGAAAACTGGGATCAGGTGGTGCGTATGGAAAGCACCTGCGCCGTGCTCATCGAGCAGCTGCGCAGCAAGGCACGCAGCCGAAAGCTGACGGCCGACGAGCGGGTGGAGAAGGTGCGCATCATGCAGCGGATCTTGCGCACCGACGCTGAGATCCGCGTACTGGCCGAACCCTGGCTGAACGACATCGACGTGCTGCTGCGCAACAGCTCACCCGCGTCGATGCACTAAATGATCCACACACGGCGATCCCGAACGAGAACAGGGTCGGAGTGCGGGGCTGTTCCCGGGGCGGCACGGAACTGGCTCTGCCAGGCCGCCAGCGCGGGGGATCACACGGACATGTTCATGATGTCGGTGTAGGCCTGAACCATGCGGTTGCGCACATGCAGGGTGGCCTGAAAACCGATCTGGGCTTTCTGCATGGCGAGCATGGTTTCTTCCAGGCTCACATTGGGATTGCCGAGCTGCACCTGGGTTTGCAGGCGAGAGGCCTCATTCTGAGACTCGCTCACCGATTTCAAGGCGGTCTTGAAGTTGCCCGCAAAGCCGCCAGCGACGCCTTCGGCAGCACCGGGACGCTTGCTGGCGGTCGCGCCCAGGCCGCTGAGCGCCTGGCTGTTCAGGGGAGAAATTCGCAGATCCATGGCCGAGACCTTCCTCGAAAGGGAATGAGGTCTCCATGCTAGGCATCTGGCGCACCTGGCACGGCGGGATTAAGCGGCCAAAGCATGGCCTTTTCTGCCTTATGCGGGCAAGGTCAGGCCCGAATAATCGCTCTGAACCGGGCAATTTTTGTCCGCCAGCAACCGCTCCACCTGCACGCTGACCCATGACCTCCACCGTCGTTGAAATGCCGCTTCAGCCCATCCCGCAGAATGCCCTGGGGGCTGGGCTGTCGAGGCTGGACGCGAGCCAGAAGCTCAAACTGGGCCTGGGCGTGCTGGGCTTGCTGGCCATTGCGCTGTCACTATTCTTCATGAGTCGTCAACCCGACTGGCGACTGCTCTACACGAACCTCAGCGACAAGGACGGCGGCGCGGTGGTGGCCCAGCTTGCGCAGATGAACGTCCCGTACAAATACAGCGAGGGCGGTCAGGCCATCATGGTGCCAGCCGACAAGGTCCACGACACCCGCCTGCGCCTGGCTTCCCAGGGTCTGCCCAAGGGCTCGGTCACCGGCTTCGAGCTGATGGAAAACAACCGCTTCGGCATGACCCAGTTCCAGGAGCGGCTGAGCTTCCAGCGTGGCCTGGAAGGTGAGCTCACGCGCTCCATCCAGTCGCTCTCTTCGGTGCAGGCGGCGCGTGTTCACCTCGCCCTGCCGAACCAGAACGGCTTTTTTCGTGAACAGCAAAAGCCGTCGGCCTCGGTGTTGCTCACCTTGTACCCCGGCCGCACGCTGGACAAGGGCCAGGTGGCCGGCATCGTGCATCTGGTGGCCTCCAGCGTCCCCGAGATGAACCCCAAAGCGGTGAGCGTGGTCGACGACGCCGGCGCGCTGCTGTCCGCATCGCCCGATGGCCAGGCCCAGGGTGCTGATACGCAAAAGCTGCAGTACACCCAGCAAATCGAACAGACCTACACCCGGCGCATCCTCGACATGCTTGAGCCGCTGGTGGGCGTGGGCAACGTCAAGGCTCAGGTCAACGCCGATGTGGACTTCTCGCTGGTCGAGTCCACCTCCGAGGAACACAAGCCCAACCAGACGCCGGCGTCCGGCGCGGTGCGCAGCCAGCAAGTGGTGGAAGATGGCACGGGACCGCAGAACCAGCCCGCTGGCGTGCCTGGCGCCACCACCAACCAGCCGCCCGCCACCGGCACCGCCCCCATCAACGGAGCGGCTGCCCCGCTGGGCGTGGCGGCCAACGGCAGCACCGCTGGCAGCTCGCGCCGGGAGTCGGTGGTGAACTACGAGGTCGACAAAACCGTCAAGGTGGTGCGCGAGGCCAGCGGCACCATCAGGCGACTGAGCGCGGCTGTGGTCATCAACCACCGCAGCAGCACCGACCGCGCCGGCAAGACCATCACCCAGCCCATCCCCCCTGAGCAGCTGGAGCAGATGACGGCCCTGGTGCGCGAAACCATGGGCTTCAGCCAGGCGCGCGGTGACTCGGTGAATGTGGTCAATGCGGTGTTCAACGTATCCCCGGAGATGCAGCAGGACCCCGTGGCCTGGTGGATGCAGTCAGAGAACCAGGCGCTGGCGCGCAGCCTGGCCTGGCCGCTGGCCATGCTGGGCCTGGGCCTGCTGGTGCTCATGGGTCTGGTTCGACCCGGCCTCAAACTGATGAAGTCACCGCCTCCCGGCCTGCCTGCGCCAGCCAGGTCGCAGCTCAGCACCGTGCTCGACGAACAGCCTGAGCGCGCCGGCCTGCCTGCGCCTGCCAGCGCGGGCGCCCCAGGTACCGAGGTGATGGGACCCGAAACGCTGCGCCTGGAAGACGCGAAGCGACTGGCCAAGGAAAACCCGATGGCGGTGGCCAACATCGTGAAGAGCTGGGTCAACGGCGAAGTGCCGGCCTGACGCCCCCCGGACCTGCAAAGAGAACACCCCATGGAAGACACCGGTATTCAGGACGCAGCGATCTTCTTGATGTCGCTCGGCGAAGAAGAGGCCGCCGAGGTGTTCAAGCACCTGTCGCCCAAGGAAGTGCAGCGGCTGGGCGAGACGATCGCGAGAACCCGGTCGGTATCGCGCGAGCGGGTCGACGGTGTGATCGAAAAGTTCACCCAGGAGGCCGCCTCGCAAAGCCTGCTGGTCTCGGACACCGACAACTACGTGCGCGCTGTGCTCAAGCGCGCACTCGGTGAAGACAAGGCAGGCTTGCTGATCGACCGCATCCTGCAGGGCGGCGATGTCACCGGCATCGAAAGCCTGAAGTGGATGGACCCGCTCTCCGTGGCCGAGCTGCTGCGCAACGAGCACCCACAGATCATGGCCGCCATTCTGGTGCACCTGGACTTTGAGCAGGTCGCGGGCGTGCTCAAGAACCTCCCAGCGCGCATGCGCAACGAGGTGATGCTGCGCGTGGCCACGCTGGAGGGCATCCAGCCCACCGCGCTGAAAGACCTCAACGAGGTACTGTTCAAGGTGCTGGCGGGTGGCGACAAGGTGCGCAAGGCCTCGCTGGGCGGCGTGAAGACCGCCGCCGAGATCATCAACATGATGGGCACGCAGATCGAGACCACGGTGATCGACGCGATTCGCGAGCACGATGCCGACCTGGCCCAGAAGATCATGGACAAGATGTTCACCTTCGAAGACCTCACCAAGCTGGACAACCCGGCGGTACAGATGGTGCTCAAGGAGGTCTCGTCGGATGCGCTGGTGATCGCACTCAAGGGCGCCACCACCGAGCTGCGCGAGCTCATCCTGTCCAACATGTCGTCGCGCGCAGCCGAGAGCTTGCGCGAAGACCTGGAATCGCGTGGGCCGGTCCGCCTCTCGGAAGTGGAAGCTCAGCAGAAGGAAATCCTGAAGATCGTTCGTCGCCTGTCCGACGAAGGCCAGATCGTCCTGGGCGGAGGCGGCGATGACGGATTCGTCTAAAACACCTCAGAAAACCAGCAGTCACTCGCGCTTCATTCCGCGCGAGGAGATCGACGCGGTGGCCCAGTGGACCTTTTCGTCCATGGACACCAACTTCGGCGCGTTGATCGGGCCGGAAGAAACCGCCAGCACGGCCATCGACGATGACACCGTCCAGGCTGCTCGCGAGCAGGCCTACACCGAGGGCTATGCCCAGGGCCGGGAGGCTGGCATTCGCGAGGTGCAGGAGACCATGCAGGCTGAACTGCAGAAGGTCGCTGACGAATACGCCGTTCGCATGGGCGGGCTGATTCACAGTCTGTCTGATCAGTTGCTGGCCAGCGAACAGAAGATGTCGCGCCAGCTGCTCGAACTCGCTTGCGACCTGGCGCGCCAGGTGGTGCGCCAGGAACTTCAGGTGAACACCCGCCAGCTGCGCACGGTGATCGGCGAAGCGCTGGAGATGATCGTCGACGACGGGCTGCCCACCACCATCCGCATGCACCCGCAGGACCTGGCCTTGCTCAAGGACGCGCTGCTCGAAACGCTGGGCGAGAACGCCCCGGATTTCGTGGCCGATACCGCCATCACCCCTGGCGGCTGCCTGGTGCAATCGCCCACCATGGCGGTCGACGCCACGGTGGAGAAGCGCTGGGCGCGGGCGGTGGGCAACCTGGGCCTGAGCGTGTCGTGGACCACGGAGAACGTCGATGGCTGAAGATGTCAACCGCTGGACCCGCTTCATGGCCGACGCCTGTGCTTGCGCCGATGCACCCAACCCGCTTGAAGTACGCGGCACACTGACCCGCCTGGCTGGTCTGGTGCTGGAGGCCGTGGGTCTGCGGGTACCGGTCGGCTCGCAGTGCTTGATTGCCAACGGTGCCAAGCCGCCGGTGCTGGCCGAAGTGGTCGGCTTTTCCAACGATCGTGCCTTCCTCATGCCGGCGGGCGACACCCACGGTCTGTCCAGCGGCGCCACCGTCACGCCGCTGGCGCCTTACCGGACCGTGCCGCGCATTGGCCAGGAGAATCGACCGCCCTCGCCCAACGACCGCGGTGTGCTGCGTTTGCCGCTTGGCGGCGGTCTGCTGGGCCGGGTTGTGGATCCCCATGGTCAGCCGATGGACCACATGGGACCGATCACGCACGTGGATGTCGAGGCGCTGGATCGCGCCCCGCTCAACGCCATGGACCGCGACCCGGTTCGCGAGCCGCTGGACACCGGCGTGCGCGCCATCAACGCGCTGCTGACAGTGGGTCGCGGCCAGCGAATCGGCCTGTTTGCCGGCTCGGGCGTGGGCAAGAGCGTGTTGCTGGGCATGATGGCGCGCTACACGCAGGCCGATGTGATCGTGGTCGGTCTGATCGGCGAGCGAGGCCGCGAGGTGAAGGAATTCATCGAAGACATCCTGGGCGAGGAAGGACGCAAACGCTCGGTGGTGGTGGCCGCGCCAGCCGATGCGCCACCGCTGGTGCGCATGCAGGGTGCCTCCTACGCCACCGCTATTGCCGAGCGGTTTCGCGACGATGGCTTGCACGTGCTGCTGCTCATGGATTCGCTCACCCGCTACGCCATGGCGCAGCGGGAAATCGCGCTGGCCATCGGCGAGCCCCCCGCCACCAAGGGGTATCCACCGTCGTGCTTCGCCAAGCTGCCGCAACTGGTCGAGCGCAGCGGCAACGGGCTCAACGGTGTCGGCTCAATCACCGCCTTCTACACCGTGCTGTCCGAAGGCGACGACCAGCAGGACCCCATTGCAGATGCCGCGCGCGCCATTCTCGACGGCCACATCGTGCTCTCGCGTGCGCTGGCCGAGTCCGGTCACTTTCCGGCCATCGATGTCGAAGCCTCGGCATCGCGCGTCATGCACAACGTGGCGAATGCGCAGCACCTGGAGTTGGCTCGGCGCTTTCGCAACCTCTACTCGCGCTACATGAAGAGCCGTGACCTCATTCAGCTCGGCGCCTACGTGGCCGGCAGCGACCCCGAGACCGACCGAGCCATCCTGCTGTACCCCGACCTGCAGCGCTTTCTGATCCAGGACATGCGGGAGTCTGCCAGCCTGCCCGACAGCCTGGCCCTGCTGGGAAAGGCCTTGCAAGACGGACCCCACACCCGACAGGCCAGCCAGCGCACCGCATCACCTCACCACACACCGCAACCTGAAGGCACTTCCTGATGACCGCCATCCAGACCCTGAACAAAGTGGTTGAACTCGCCAGCAAGCGGCGCGACGAAGCCGTCGCCCACCAGGCTCAGCTGCATCGCGAAATGCAGCTGGCGCAGGACCAGCTGCAGCAGCTCCAGTCTTACGCTGATGAAGCGCAGCAACGCTGGGCCACCCGCTGCAGCACCGGCGTGGACGGCAACATGATGCAGCACCACCGCCAGTTCATGAACAAGATCGAGCATGCGGTGGATTTCCAGCGCAGCGTGATCGCGCAGAGGCAGGCGCAGATCGACCAGGCCGTGAAGCAGGTCCAGGCAGCCGAGCGTGACGTGGCTGGTCTGCGCAAATACACCGACGGCAAATTGCAGGCCCTGCTGCTGCAAGCCCAGCGCCAGGAACAGAAACAGACCGACGAGCTGGCCTTGGCCATTCACCTGCGCCAGAGCCGGACGATGTCCTCCATGACCAAGGGTATGTGACCATGCAAACAACGAACTCCACCGCGGCGGCCAATCCAGCCAGCCCGGCCAGCGCCAACCAGGCCACAGGCAGCACGCGCAAGGCCGGCGCAGTAGCCGGTGGGGCCGACGTGTTTGCCGGGCTGCTGGCGCTGGTGGCGGACACCCATGCGCCGACCGAGCAGCCCTCCGGGCCTGCCAGCGATGCCGATGCAGCTGCTGAAGGTCAGACCGATCCGATCGATGCACCACCGGACAACCTCCTGGCCAGCTTGCTGGGTGTCACCCTCGCGAGCGGCCTGGCCTCGGGCGTGCAGGGACAGGGCCGCGCGGCGTCAAGCGGGGCCGCCGCGACCGGCAGCCCCGCCGTGGGAGAACCCGGGCTACACGACGCGCTCAGCCCACTGGCCTCGGCCAAGGCCACGACCCTGCCTGGTGAAGGGCCGACGGCACCGGGCTCGGGCATCGACATCCAGCGCCTGGGCATGGTGGCGGTGGATCCTTCGGAAGCCTTGACGCTAGGCGCCAACCTGGCCAACGCGCGCCCTGCGTTCGCAGCACCGCCCCTACTCGGCGTCGGCCGAAAGACAGCCGCCTCGGTGACCGACCGCTTTGGCACAGACCACCGGGCAACCAATCACCGAAGCAGCCAGCTGACCATCGGCGGGGGTGCGGCCAGCGCCACCGCCCTGTCCACCGCGGCCACCAGCATCGACACCGCGCGGCTGCAGCCCTGGTCGCTACAAACCAGCCGAAGCACCTGGGCCATGGGCAACCGCGCGATGCTGCCCCTGGCCGCGCAGATCGAAGTGCCTGGCCTGACCACCGACAGCAGCGAAACCGGCGGCGGCAGCCGCGACGGCAACCGGGGCCTGGCCGCGATGCTGGCCGGCTCAGCGCCCACCAGCGATTCCACGGCCTTCGGACCAGGTGAGTCGGGCTGGACCGATTCCGCTGCTGACAGCGCCACTTCGCCGACAGAAGCGGGACCGACCGACCCGTTGGCCCCCGAGCCTGAAACGGCCGGCCATGTTGACGCCCATGCACTGCGCCACGCGACGCTGCGGGTCGACGACGGGCAGGAAGGCAGCATCGAGATTCAGCTCGCCATGAAAGGGCAAGAGGTATCGGTGGGCTTCCTCACCGACAACGCCGAAGCCCGCCAGAGCCTGCAACACAGCGCAGCACCTGTTCTGAGCGACTTGCTGCAACGCAGCGGCATGCAGCTTGGAGGCGTTTCGGTGGGTGGACAGGCCATGTCCTCCGATGCCGAGCAGCCGCGCCAGCGAAGCGAGGGGCGTCCTGGCGTGGCGAAAGTGGGCACCACCGCCGCTGGCGGATCCGACGCGCTCACGGCTGGCTCGCGCAGACCGAGCGTCGATGGCAGCAGCCGCCTGGACGTGTTCGCCTGAGCGACGCATCCAGCGGGCCTGATACCCGTCGCTGAACCGATCTGGAGAAAGCCCGGTTTTTCGGGCCCTTATCGGTGGAACGAGCGCACCGTGGCTCTTCAATAATTCTCCTGAAGCAAGCCCGCTTGCACGCCTTTCCCGACACCCGGGACTGAATTCTGGAGAACCTCATGTCCGCCGCAGCCCAAGCCACCGCAGACTCGCCAGCCAAGCCCAAGAGCAAGAAGCTGCTCTTCATCATCATTGGGGTGGTGGTGCTGGCGCTGCTCGGCGCCGGTGGCGCCCTGTTTGTGCTGAAGAAAAACACGGCCAACGAAGACGGCGAGGAGGACAGCCACGTGGTCGAGTCCAAGCATGCCACGCCGAAAACGCCACCCGTGTTCGTGCCGCTGGAGAACATGGTGGTGAACCTGGCCGATGCAGGCGGCAACCGGTTTGTGCAGGTCGGTATCACCTTGCAGGTGCAGGACAGCAAGACCAGTGACGACATGAAGACTTACATGCCCAGCATCCGCAGCGACGTCCTGCTGCTGATCTCCCAGCGCACGGCAGAAGACATCCTGAGTTTCAGCGGCAAGGAAAAGCTCGCTGGCGACATCGTCGCCACCATTTCCGGGGTCATGGGCTACGAGCTCGCTGAGCCCGAGATTGAAGACGACTCGGGCAAGAAAAAGCGCCGCCGCGCACCACCCAATCCGCTGCAGGGTGTGTTGTTCTCCAGCTTCATCGTCCAGTAACCCCACAGGCAGCACAGCATGTCAGAAGCTTTTCTGTCCCAGGACGAGGTCGATGCCCTCCTGGAAGGCGTCACTGGCGAGAGCCAGAAGCTCGAAAAAGAGGTCGCCTCAACCGACGGCATCCGCTCATACAACCTGTCCAACCAGGAACGCATTGTGCGTGGGCGCATGCCCACCATGGAGATCGTCAACGAACGCTTTTCCCGCAACCTGCGCCTCGGCCTGTTCAACTTCATCCGGCGCAGCCCCGAGGTGTCGGTGGGGGCGGTCCAGGTGCAGAAGTACAGCGCCTTCCTGCGCGATCTGGTAGTGCCGACCAACTTCAACATCATGGCCGTTCGCCCTTTGCGGGGCAATGGGCTAGTGGTGTGTGAACCGACGCTGCTGTTCGGTGTGATCGACAGCCTATACGGCGGCAATGGCAAGTTTCACACCCGCATCGAAGGACGCGATTTCTCCCCCACCGAGCACCGCGTGATCATGCGGCTGGTGGAGGTGGTTGCCGAGGAATACAAGAAAGCCTGGATGGGTGTGTACCCACTGGAGCTGTCGTACCAGCGCTCGGAAATGCAGCCGCAGTTTGCCACCATCGCCACCCCCAGCGAAATCGTGGTGTCCACCAGCTTCACGCTGGAGATCGGCGATATCACGGGCTCGATGCACATCTGCATCCCCTACGCCACGCTGGAGCCGATCCGCGACGTCCTGTATTCGACGGTACAGGGCGACGCCATGGAGGTTGACCGGCGCTGGGTGCGACTGCTCAGCCACGAGATCCAGGCAGCCGAAATCACGCTGGTGGCAGAGCTCGCCAAAACCCAGGCCACGGTGGAAGAGCTGCTGGCCATGCAGGTGGGCGACTTCATCGAGCTGGACCGCGCGCCCAGCGTGCAGGCCAAAGTGGAGAGTGTGCCGCTTTTCGATTGCCAGTACGGCACACACAAGGGCAAGTACGCCCTGCGCATCGAGCGAAAGTTGCGCGGAGCAGATCTGACATGGCTGGGAGATTCCTATGGCAACTGATACACCAAACCAAGACGCTGTCGCCGACGACTGGGCCCAGGCCCTGGAGGAACAGGCGAGCGCGGAAAGCGCAAACAACGCTGAAGATAGCGCACCCGAGTTCGATCGGGTCAACACCCCGGTCACGCCCAACAGCGGCGCGCCCAACGCGATGCAGGACATCCAGATGGTGCTGGACATTCCCGTCCAGCTCTCGGTGGAGCTGGGTCGCACCAAAGTGCCCATCAAATACATCCTGCAGCTGGCCCAGGGCTCCGTGGTCGAGCTCGATGCGCTGGCCGGCGAGCCGATGGACGTGCTGATCAACGGCTACCTGATCGCCCAGGGCGAGGTGGTGGTGGTCAACGAGAAGTTCGGCATCCGCCTCACCGACATCGTGACGCCGTCGGAGCGCATGCGGCGCATCAGCAGGGGCTGAACTCCCTGCGGCCGGCAGCGCATGGCCCTCGGCAGCGCCTCTGGCGTTCGACGACTCCCTGATTCCTTCGAAAGACCCTTGTCCATGTTGCAAAACGCTTTGCCCGCTGTGGTGCTGCTGACCGTGATGGTCGGCATCGCCTGGTTGCTGCAGCGCTACCGGCGCCATCTGCCCGGTGCAGCCAGCCAGCGTGGCCCCGGTCTGCAGGTGATGAACAGCCTTTCGCTGGGACCGCAGCAACGCGTGGTCACGGTGCAGGTGGGTGAGGGCGAGAGCGGCCTGTGCCTGGTACTGGGTGTGGCGCCCGGTGGCGTCACCCATCTGCACACCCAGTCATTGCCTGCCAGTGCGCCGTCAGACAACGCACCCGGCGCTCCAGTCCCGACCAGCGGTGGTTTTGCTGCACGCCTGGCTCTGCTGGTCACTCCCTCCACCCAAGGCACCCATGCACCGCGTTGATGTTGTTCGCCAGCGCCGCGTCATCACGCTGGCTCTCGGCCTGTTGCTGAGCGCGTGGGGTGGCGCTGCGATGGCGCAATCAGGACCGCCAGCCTTACCAGGTGCGGGCGCATCGTTGCCGCTGGTGATTGGCCAGGGAGCGGGGGGCAACAGCTACTCGGTACCGATTCAGACGCTGCTGTTCTTCACAGCCCTGTCCTTTCTGCCGGCAGTGCTGCTACTCATGACGGGTTTTACCCGCATCGTGATCGTGCTCTCGCTGATGCGTCAGGCGCTTGGCACGCAGTCAGCCCCTCCGAACCAGGTGATCGTGGGCCTGTCGCTGTTTCTCACTCTGTTTGTCATGGGGCCGACGCTGGACAAGGTCTACCAGGAAGCCTACGCACCCTACACCGCCAACCAGATCAGCTTTGAGGAAGCCCTTGACCGAGGCCAGGCTCCGATGCGGGCCTTCATGCTCAAGCAGACACGCCAATCCGACTTCGAGCTGTTCGCCCGCCTGGCCAACCTGCCCAACGACGTCACCGCAGAGACAGCGCCGTTTCGCGTCATCGTACCGGCGTTTGTGACCAGCGAGCTCAAGACTGCATTCCAGATTGGCTTCATGATCTTCATCCCCTTTCTGGTGATCGACATGGTGGTGGCCAGCGTGCTCATGTCGCTGGGCATGATGATGCTTTCACCGGTACTGGTGGCGCTTCCGTTCAAGCTGATGCTGTTTGTGCTCGCCGACGGCTGGAACATTTTGCTGGGCTCGCTGGCGGCCAGTTTTGCGCAATAAGGAGAGACGATGGATGCCCAAGCTGCCCTGACTTTCGGTCAGAACGCTCTATACATGCTGCTCATGGTGGCCGCGCCAGTGCTGGCCACGGTGCTGGGCGTGGGCCTGCTGGTGAGCCTGTTTCAGGCCATCACGCAGATCCACGAGGCTACGCTGTCGTTCGTACCCAAGCTGATCGCAGCCATTGCGGTATTTGCCATTGCCGGGCCGTGGATGCTGACCACCATGGTCGAGTTCATCCGCAGCACCATCCTGGCCATCCCCAGCTTCGCGGCTTAGATGAGAACCCCTGAGCCGCCCCCGGCGTCCTCACCACGGGGAGCAACGCTGGCCGACTGGCAGCGCCGGATCAGCGACATTCCGGGTTCGTGCGAGCTGCGGACCGCTCGCTTCGCTTCGGACACGCTGGCGTGAATTCGACCGTTCGCCGCTGAACATGCCGACCTTCACCGAAGCGGACATCATGGCGCTGGTTTCGCCCGTGTTCTGGCCTTTTCTGCGCATCCTGGCGGTTTTTTCCAGTGCCCCGATCTTTTCTTCCCGTTCGGTGCCTGTGCGCACCCGCGTGGCGCTAGCTTTCCTGATCGCGGTCTGTGCGCAGGCCGGGCTGAGCGAGCAGCCGATGATCGCGCTCACCGATCCGCGCGCTTTCTCTGTGGTGCTGCAGCAGGTTGTGATCGGGGTAGCGATCGGGCTGGCGGTTCGCATCGTCTTCGCCTCGGTTGAACTTGCCGGTGAGGTGATCGGCCTGCAGATGGGCCTGAACTTCGCGGGTTTTTTCGATCCATCGACCAATTCGCAGTCAAGCACAGTCGGCCGATTTTTCGGCAACATGACCATGCTGCTGTTCGTCATTTTGGGTGGCCACCTCATGCTGCTGCAGGCGGTGATCGCCAGCTTCAACACTTTTCCACTGGACGGCAGCGCGTTCGAGTCCATCAACCGGCTGCGCCTGCATGAACTGGGCGCGGTGGTCTTTCGCTACGGCTTGTGGATTGCCTTGCCCATGATCGGCATGCTGCTGTTCATCAACATCGTGCTGGGCTTTGTCTCGCGCATTGCGCCGCAGATGAACGCCTTTGCCATTGGCTTCCCGCTCACGCTCAGCGCTGGCCTGATTGGCATCGCAGCCACCTTGCCGATGCTGGATGCACCGGTGGTCTCGCTGCTTCGACTCGCCACCAGCCTGTTCACGGGCTGAGGTCGCGGGCCGAATCGGTCGCTTCAGCGCCAGCGCAGATCGCGCAGCTTCCAATCGTCGCCCTCACGCCACCACACCAGCTCCAGCGCATAAGGCTCAGCGCGCTCAGGCACCAACCCCTGGGCGCCTGTCACCAACACCTGCGTGACCGTTCGACCAACGCGCCCGGCACTACCCTCATCGATGCGGCTTTGGCGACTCACCGTGATGACCCGCACCTGCTCGAAGCGCAGAAAAACCAGCGCCATGGTCTTGCGCGCCCACTCGACATCGAGTTCATCCTGCGCGCGAAAGCGCGAGTCCAGCATGCCCAAGACGTCGCTGGCGTCCTTGGCTTCAAAGGCATCTTGCAATCGCTGGGCTGCCGCTTCCAGCGAAGCCTGGGGATCGTCACGTTTGCCGCAGCCCAGCAACGCCAGCGGGACGGCAAGAAGCCACACTCGACGCTGCCACAGCGTCATGGCATCAGCCCCATTTCCAACTGCCCCTGCCTGCCTTGCGGCTCGCTTCGGTGTCCTTGAGAGTCTGTGCATCACTTGAATAGTAAACACCGGTGAGCGGTCGAGCAGGCAGCGAGGTAGGTGATTTTGGCTGGAGCACCGCCCATGGATGCCGCGGCCTGGGACGCGCCTTGGCAGATCTCCACGAACTCGTCCTGCGGCATACCCCCATCTTGCATGCAGTCCTTGATCACGACCCTTTCGCTCATCAGGAGGAAGCTGCCCTCCAGCAAAAAAGCCTTGTCGCCAGCGTGGACCAGGAACGAGGAACTCAGAACCATGGCGGACACCGCCAGTTGAAGCACTTTGAACATGAACACCGCTGAAGATGAATTCACGAAATCTAGCGCAACCCAGCCACCCAAGCTCGTCCATCGCCCCTCAATCGAGGGATTGCAGCATCGACTGGGCAGGGGCAACACTCAAGAGCTTTGAGCTTTCAACCGAAGGCTTCGCCGTCGCTACTTCGCCTTACCTCTGTGTCTTGCGCTGTCCAGTCGATCCCGTCAATCCAGCGGTCACGCAGAGTTCGCTCACACCAGGTTGTTGCGGATCGCGTACACCGTGAGCTCGGCGTTATTGGCCAGGTGCAGCTTGTCCAGCACGCGCGCCCGGTACACACTCACGGTCTTGGGGCTGAGCATGAGCTCCTCGGCGATGTCCGAGAGCTTCTTGCCCGATGCGATCTTCTGCAGGGTCTGCATTTCGCGCTCGGACAGGCTGGCGTGCAGCTCTTCGTTTTCGGGCGCGCTCAGGTTGTCGACCAGCATCTGGGCGACCTCGGGCGTGACGTATTTGCGTCCCTGTTGCACCGTGCGGATCGCTTCGATCATCTCGGCGGGGTCACCGGCCTTGTTGAGGTAGCCACGGGCACCTGCCCGCAAACAGCGAATGGCGTATTGGTCTTCAGGGTACATGGACACCACCAGCGCTTTCACTGAAGAGCCCTCCTCCCTCAGCGCCGCCAGCACCTCCAGGCCCCCGCGCCCAGGCATGTTCAGGTCGAGCACCAGCACATCGCAGGGCGTTTTTCTCAGCTGCTCGCGCAGCTCGGGATAGCTGCCCGCCTCACCCACCACCTGGATGTCCACCGCCTCCGAGATGGTGTCGCGGATGCCGCGGCGCACCACCGCGTGGTCGTCACACAAAACCACCTTGATCATGCTGTTGTTCCTCATTCACGTCGCCGTCCGCCGGGTGGCTCACGGTGTTCAGCGGTACCGACAGGATCACCGAGGTGCCCCGCGGTGAGCTGCTGATGTCGAGCCAGCCGTCGACCTTGGCGGCTCGTTCCCTGAGTCCGAGCAGCCCAAAGGACTTGGCCTTGCGCAAGGCCTGGGCACTCAAGCCCTGCCCATTGTCGTTGACCTCCAGGGTCAGCACGCCTTCTCGGTCGCTCAGATCGATGTCGACCGCGGTGGCCTGGGCATGCTTGGACACGTTGGTAAGCGCTTCCTGAGCGGTGCGGTAGGCCACCAGCTGCAGTTCGCGCGAGACCTCGATCACCTCGGACGAGCGACGCACCAGGACGCGCGTACCGGTGCGTCGCTCGAAGCTGGTCGCCAGCCACTGCACCGCTGCCACCAACCCCTGGTCGAGGATGGGTGGACGCAGGTTGAGCATGATGCGCTGGCTCGCGCCCAGCGCATGCTGCAGCATTTCCATCGCTGAAGTGATGTGGCGCTGCATGGCGTCATCCTTGGCATGGCGACCGACCCAGGCCAGATCCAGCTTGACGGCGGCAAGGGCACCGCCAATGTCGTCGTGGATTTCCCGCGCGATGTCGGCCCTCTCCTGCTCGATACCGGTCTGCAGGTGCTCGGCCAACTCGGCCAGACGCTGGCGCGACTCGGCCAGCTCGGCATCGGCCAGCACTTTGGCGCGGCGCGTCTCACTGACCTCGAGTGCACGCTCGATCACATGCGCCAGGCGGTGCATGTTGTCCTTGAGCAGGTAGTCGCTCACACCTCGGTGCATGGCATCGACTGCAGCGGCTTCACCGATGGCACCCGACAGCACCACAAACGGCAGGTCGGGCCGCAGCTCTCGCGCAAACTCCCAGGCATCCAGCCCGGTGAAGCCCGGCAGATGGTAATCGGCCAGCACGACATCGAAAGCGCTGGAGCCTAGCTGGACTTCAAAATCTTCCATCGTGTCCACCAGCGTCAGCTCGCATGCCAGCTGGCTGCGCTGCAGCGCGAACTTGACCAGCGCATGGTCCACCCGCGAATCCTCCAGGTGCAGGATGCGCACCACCGGCTTGGGAGATTTGATGTCGGTCGGTGAGGACATAGGGGATCGGGCAAGTCGTTCAGGAGCCTGTTCAGTGGGAGTGGGCTAGTGAAGGAATTAGGGCTGCATTTACCCGGTTATCAGCCGATATCGATGAGGTCAGAGACCGAAAATTGTACTGCCCGGCCTCGATCCAAGCGCATCACCCTACTCAAATTGAACGGATCCATGAGCACGACACATGCACCCCCAACGGTTAATTTGCCGGTGAGCCTGATCGCCGATGTGCAAGACGCGCTGATGATGGCCATGACGGACCTAAAACGCCTTGAAGGTCTGCTGGATCACGCGACCGACAACTTGATGGATCGATTCGGCACGGCCAATCGAGCGCTGGGCGAACTGCCCAATACCCAGCACGAGGCCATCGCCACGATGCGGGAGAGTCTGCATCAGGCGGTCACCGAACTGCAGTTCCACGACATGTCCACCCAGCTCATCGTGCACACCGGCAAGGTGCTGGAGGGCTGCGCCTGGAAGCTGGCGGAAGAAACGATGGAACCCGAAGAGGGCGAGATCCCGCTGGCCTACGAACCCATTCCCGAGCGCCCCAGCCCGGTCACGCAGAGCGAGATGGACGCTGGCGCCATCGAGCTGTTCTGACCCTCAGCGACTCAAGCCCCCCCACCACCTGCCGATACCTCACCGAACCACGGAGTTCTCCCATGCTATCCATTCTTGCCGTAGACGATTCGGCCTCCATGCGAAAAATGGTCGCATTCACCCTCACCGGTGCTGGCTTTCACGTGGTGGAGGCGGTGGACGGTCAGGACGCCTTCGAGAAGGCACAGCACCACGCCATTGACCTCGTCCTGACCGACCAGAACATGCCACGACTCGACGGCTTGGGCCTGACGCGCAAGTTGCGAGACCACCCCAAATTCAAAACCACGCCGATCCTGATCCTGACCACCGAGTCCAGCGACCAGATGAAGCATGCCGGGCGCAGCGCTGGTGCCACTGGCTGGCTGGTCAAGCCGTTTGACCCTTCTCGGCTGATCGAGATCATCCACAAGGTCATTCGCTGAAGCCTTCAGCGAAGCGCTCCACCACCAATACATAGACGAGGAGTCACCCATGGGTGAAATGACCAACGAAAGCCAGGGCTCGGATGGCAACTTTGACCTGACGCAGTTCTATCAAATCTTCTTTGAGGAAGCGGGCGAAAACCTCGACCAGATGGAGCAGATGTTGCTGCAGCTGGACCTTGAGCAGGCCGACGACGAGGAGCTCAACGCGATCTTCCGCTGTGCACACTCCATCAAAGGTGGCGCAGCGACCTTTGGCTTTGGCGATGTGGCCGAGCTCACACACCAGATGGAATCGCTGCTGGACAAGCTGCGCCGCCACGAACTGCAGCCAACGGCTGCCATGGTCGACGTCCTGCTTGAATCCTCCGACGCCTTGCGGCTGCTGCTGGCAAAGCACCAAGGAAAGCAGGTCGAGGCGCCTCCCACCGCTGACCTCGTGAGCCGCATCAGCTCGCTGGCGCAGGGTGGCCCGGTGCCGCCCGGTGCCGCCGCGCCTCAATCGACCACGGTCGCTCCCGCCGCGCCAGAGCCCACCTCGATCTCGGTCGCACCAGCCGCCCCCTTGGCCCCGGGCTTGCGCCTGCTGGAGCTGCACATTGGCCCGCTGGAACACCCGACCCAGGCCGACGGCATTGCCGAGCTGTTTCGCGACATCCCCGGCCTGGGCGATATCGAGACCCTACCCTGCGACCAGGCAGACAAGCGTGTGTACTGCGTCAAGACCTCCGCCAGCGACACCGACCTGCTGGACCTGTTCACTTTCCACGTGAGCAAGGAGCAGATCAACATCGTTGACATGGTGGCTCCTCCTGCAGCGGTGGCGGCGCCACAGGCATCAGCCTCAGTGGCCAACGCCGACCAGGGCGCCGACTTCGGTTTCTTTGCCGATGCCCCAGGCGCCCCGTCAGCCCCCAGCCTGCCGGCCAGCAGCAGCAGCAGCAGCAGCAAGGATGCAGCCGTCGCGCCCGGCCCGGTTGGCGCGAAAGCGACGCCGCGAGCCGAAGCGCGGGCGCCCAGCGCAAGCAACATGGAGTCCAGTACCCTGCGCGTATCGGTCAGCAAAGTGGATCAGCTGATCAACCTGGTGGGCGAACTCGTCATCACCCAGGCCATGCTGGCGCAGAAGAGCCAGGAGCTCGACAGCGCCGCCAACCAACCTCTGCTGGCCGGACTGGCCGATCTGGACCGCAACACGCGCGATCTGCAGGAAGCGGTGATGTCGATCCGCATGATTCCGATGTCGGTGGTGTTCAACCGCTTCCCGCGCATGCTTCGCGACCTCGCCAGCAAGCTGGGCAAAAAGGTCGAGCTCATCACCCACGGCGAGTCCACAGAACTCGACAAAGGCCTGATCGAGAAGATCACCGATCCACTGACCCATCTGATCCGTAACAGCTGCGATCACGGCATCGAGATGCCGGACGAGCGCCGGGCGAAAGGCAAGGCTGAGCACGGCACCATCACCCTGTCAGCCTCGCACCAGGGCGGTTCGATCCTGATTGAGGTACGCGACGATGGCAAAGGCCTGTCGCGCCCCAAGCTGCTGGCCAAGGCGCGAGAAAAAGGTATCGACGCGCCTGACAGCATGACCGATAGCGAAGTCTGGAGCCTGATCTTCGCACCCGGCTTCTCCACCGCCGAACAGGTAACCGACGTGTCGGGCCGCGGCGTCGGCATGGACGTGGTGAAGAAAAACATCGCATCGCTGGGTGGCACGGTCGAGATCGACTCGGCCGAGGGCTACGGCATGCGCGTCTCGGTTCGCCTGCCGCTCACACTGGCCATCATGGATGGCATGACGGTTCGGGTGAGCGATGAGGTCTATATCCTGCCACTGGCCTCGGTGATCGAATCGTTTCAGATCAAGCCAAGCGACATCAACACCGTGGCCCAGGGCACCCAGCTGGTCAAGGTGCGCGACGAGTACATGCCGGTGATCGAACTGGAACGAGTGTTCCAGGTACCCCGTTTCGAGTTCAACGCCAGCAGCCCCATCATGGTGGTGGTTGAAGCCGAGGGTACCCGCGCAGCGCTGATGGTGGACGAACTGATCGGCCAGCAGCAGGTGGTGATCAAGAACATGGAGTCCAACTACCGAAAGGTACCCAACATCTCGGGTGCCACCATCCTGGGTGACGGAAAGGTCGCCCTGATTCTTGACACCTCCGGTCTGGTCCGCCGCTCAAGGCACTGACCATGATCACTCCCACCGCGCTTAGCGCGAGCCTCCCACGGGCGTCTTCCCTGCGGCAAGGCAAGTCCGCGGGAGCGGCCTTTAAGCCAGCTTTTCGCTCAGAAGAATCCGCGGGGGAGAGCCGCGAGTTCGTCTGGAGCAACGCCGACTTCGACCGCATCAAGCGACTGATCTACCAGAAGGCCGGCATCAGCCTGCACGAAGGCAAACACGCCATGGTCTACAGCCGCGTCTCGCGCCGCTTGCGCGAAACCGGCCACACCAGCTTCAGCAGCTACCTGG
The DNA here is from genome assembly GCF_011390835.1 of Hydrogenophaga sp. GTDB lineage: Bacteria > Pseudomonadota > Gammaproteobacteria > Burkholderiales > Burkholderiaceae_C > Hydrogenophaga. The sequence continues at coordinate 291,153 of NZ_JAABRQ010000001.1, forward strand.
ACTGGCTGGAGCAGCACGATGGCAACGAGTGGCAGAGCTTCATCAACGTGCTCACCACCAACCTCACCGCCTTTTTCCGCGAGCAGCACCATTTCGAGGTACTGGCCGATTTGCTGCGCGCAGAACGCTCGCGGCCCTGGCGCATCTGGTGTTCGGCTGCCTCCACCGGCGAAGAGCCGTATTCGATCGCCATGACGGCCCAAGAGGCGCTGGGTGCCTCCGGCTCGTTTGACCTGGTCAACAGCGACATCGACACCCAGGTGCTGGCCACAGCCGAACGTGGCGTCTACAAGGCCGACGGCGTAAAGGGCCTGAGCCAGGAACGCATCCAGCGCTTCTTCATGCGAGGCAAAGTTACCAACGCCGGGCTGATGCGCGTCAAGCCCGAGCTGCGCAAGTCCATGAGTTTCCAGACCGTCAACCTGATCCAGGAACTCCCGTTTCGCGAACCATTCGACGTCGTGTTCTGCCGCAATGTGATGATCTATTTCGACGCGCCCACTCAGCGCCAGGTACTGGAGCGCATCCACCGAGTCATGAAGCCCGGTGGCAAGCTGTTTGTCGGGCACGCCGAGAACTTCAGTGACGCGCGCCAGCTATTTGTGCTGCGCGGGAAGACGGTGTACGAACGTGTTTGACACCAGCCAGGCCGCCCAGCCACCCCGCTCCAGCCGCCCCGCGACCAGCCCAACGAGCCGGCTGGGTGTTCCAGCGGGCTCACGCGTCGATCTGCTCAAGCAACAAAAACCCAAGCCGGGCGAGGCGTCATTTTTCTATCACGACCACCATTTCCGAGTCGATACCGTCAAGGTGCTGCCGGGAGAGTACTACGTGACCCGAGACGACATGATGGTCATGACCGTGCTCGGCTCTTGCATCGCGGCCTGCATCTGGGACCCGCTGGCGCGGGTCGGCGGCATGAACCATTTCATGCTCCCCGAGGGCGGCGGTGACACCTCCGGGCGTTACGGATCCTATGCGATGGAGTTGCTGATCAACGAGATGATCAAGCTCGGCGCTCGGCGCGAGGCGATGCAGGCCAAGGTCTTTGGCGGCGGCCAGGTGATGCACAGCTTCACCACCATGAACGTGGGCGAGCGCAACACCGAGTTCGTGCTTGACTACCTGCATACCGAACGCATCGCCATCGTCTCCAAGGACGTACTCGACATCCATCCACGCAAGGTCTGCTACTTCCCTGCCACTGGCAAGGCCATGGTCAAGCGCCTGGCGCACTCACACCCAGAGACCTTGGCCACCCAGGAGCGCAAGGGCCTTGCCTCGGTGGTGGTCAAAGCAACGGTGGGAGGGTCGGTGGACCTTTTCTGAACACCACCGCCGCGCTGCGCTCGACCCCCTCAAGGGGGCAACATCTGCGGCCCGGCGAAGCCGGCTCCGCGGTGTTCTGGGTCAAGGCATCGCGCGCCGCACACGTTTCGGTGCATTGAGGCGACATCTCGGGGAACCGACAGGAAACCATGGTTTAGGGGATCAACGTGACAAGAAAAACTTCGGTGGTGGTGGTGGACGACTCGGCGCTGGTGCGCAGCCTGCTGAGCGAAATCATCAACCGACAGCGCGACATGGTATGCGTGGGTGCAGCGAGCGACCCTCTGGTAGCGCGCGAAATGATCCGTGAGCTCAATCCGGACGTGATTACGCTCGACGTGGAAATGCCGCGCATGGACGGCCTGGAATTCCTATCACGCCTGATGCGCCTGCGGCCGATGCCGGTGGTGATGGTCTCGACCCTAACCGAGCAGGGCGCCGAGGTCACCTTGCGCGCGCTGGAGCTCGGCGCGGTGGACTTCGTGGCCAAGCCGCGCATCGGAGTGACCAGCGGCCTGAACGAGCTCGCTGGCGACATCGTGGAGAAGATTCGCATCGCCGCCAGCGCGAAGGTGGGCCGCCATGTGAGCGGCTCGCCGAGCAGCACTTCCGCCGCACCGCCCGAGGCACCTGTGATCAGCGCGCCCCTGCCCCGCCTGTCGACCGAAAAAGTGATCTGCATCGGCGCCTCCACCGGCGGCACCGAAGCGATCCGCGAGGTGCTCACGCCCATGCCGGCCGACGCCCCCGCCATCGTCATCACGCAACACATGCCGCCCGGCTTCACCACCAGCTTCGCAGCCCGCCTCAATTCGCTCTGCCGCATCCGCGTCGCCGAGGCCCGCCATGGCGAGCGCATTTTGCCGGGCCACGCCTACCTGGCGCCCGGCGGGCACCACCTGCGCATCGACCGCAGCGGCTCCAACTACGTCGCCGTTGTCGAAGACACCGAGCCAGTGAACCGGCACCGGCCCTCGGTCGAGGTGCTGTTTCGTTCGGCCGCGCGCGTGCTTGGACCCAACGCCCTGGGCGTGATGCTCACCGGCATGGGTGCCGACGGCGCCCAGGCCATGCGCGAGATGAAGGACGCCGGCAGCTACAACTACGTGCAGGACGAAGCCAGCTGCGTGGTCTTCGGCATGCCCCGCATGGCCATCCAGCACGGCGCCGCGCACGAAGTGCTCCCCCTTTCACAAATCGCATCAGCGGTACTCAACCGCCTGGCCAGCGCGCCCGCTGGCGTGCGCCACCGCATTTGATGATGTCGACCGCTGAACGCTGGCCGGCATTACGCGGCATGGACATGGCAGCAGCCCGGGCGTGCTGCGGCGACAGCCTGGGACTCTTCAATAGGTTGCTGCTCTTGCTGCAGAAGCATTACGGCGACTGGACCTCGGTCTGGCTCGCGGCGGCCAGCGCCAACGACCCCGCCCTCCACTCGGACCTGTGCGCCAGCCTGCACAAGCTGCGCGGAAGCGCCAGCACCATGGGCGCCAACCAGCTGGCCATGTTGGCCACCCAGTTCGAGCAGTCGCTGAAGGAGGGCGAGGTCCGCCCTCTCGAGGCAGTTGAACGCGTGGGCGAGGCCCTCGACCAATTGCTGCTCGAGGTGGGTGAGTGGCAAGCCTCGGAGCAAGCGAGCGGCGCCTGAGCGCCCAACAACCCGGCGACCGGGGCTAGGCTTTCTGCAAGGCTGCGTCCAGTGCAAGTGTTATCTGCAGTTCGACCTCGCGCAGGGACGACAGGCACTCTGCATCCAGCGAGGCTGTCTGTGCTGGGTCGAACATCAACAGACTGGCGCAGTGTTTTAAGCCCAGCAAGCTGCAGCTCGCCTGCATGCGCTGGATCTCGGGCAGGTGCGATTCTGCTTCCCCGTCCTTCTCCAGCAGATCCGCACAAGTGGAAACATCGGTTTGCAACTTGCGCATCAGCTGGGTCACCTCGGATTTGCCGATGGACAGGCGACGCGCTACCTGAGAAACAGGCTCCAGGAGGCTGGCCCGGCTCTCCCGAAGAACCTTCTCCAGCGTCCGGCTAGTCGTCGCGATTGAGAAAGGTTTGACGATGAACCCTACTGCCCCCGCCTGAATGGCCCCAGTCACCGACTGCCGGTCCGCCGCCGAGGAAATCATCACGAAGGGTGTGGATTTGAGTCGGCGATCACTTTTCACGCGCTGCAACAAACCGGCGCCATCCAGGTTCGGCATGACCAGATCGCAGCAGCACAGCGATGGGCGCAGCCCGTTTTGAAGCAGCATCCAGGCTTCTTCACCATCAGACGCCTCAACGATCTCGTCAACACCCGGCAAGCGGCGAACCAGCGATGCCAAGGGATATCGCGAAATTTCGTCGTCATCCACGATGAGGATCTTCATGTTCCGTCTGCCTGTGTGAAGGGAATCCGCAATGGGTCTACACCGCTGCGGGTTCAAGTTTGGTTCGGCCAAACCTGCATTGTGCTGCAAGGCTTGCCACCCTTAGAAGCCTCAAAGCCGCCGTCTTGAGTCCAATGGGGTGACCCTGTACCCGATTCAGTACAACGCCCACAAGCTCAAGGGCGGGGCGATGCTGCTGGGCTTTCGTGCCATCGTGAAGACGGCGGAGCTGATTGAGCAACTGGCCACCGACCACGCAGGTCCGCCCTTGCCAACCGGTCTGGACATGGAGGCCACACAGCTCGCCTTGCGACAATTCGAGTCGGCGAGCGCGGTCTGAGCTGAACGCCCGCACACCAGCGGCGATGTCCGAAAAAAGTCCCCGAATGCGTCACCGCGTTCGGGGATTTTTTCCTGGACCAGTGTACTTGCACGCCAGGGCTGGCTTCAGACCCGGCGGCTGATGAGGGCGCCAGGCTCCAGCGGTGCCAGGCTGCTGTTGCCCCGCTCGTCGTAGGCCACGGGCACACGGCCTTCATTCATCGCCGCGGGCACCGCGCGCTCCTGCGGCTGCACCGGCCACGGAAGTGAGAGCTGTTCCGCTGGCTGCGAGCGCACGGGCGAACGCTCCACCGGGCCTCCCGCCTCACCGCTGATCGGCACGGCTTCGTCTCGACCCAGCACCCGGTCGACCACCGCCGCACTCGCTTTCCAGACATTGGTCAGCACGGACTGCCTCTGCTCGCGGCGCGCTTCTTCTGCGGCCTGCTCTGCCCTTTCCTGTTCAGCGCGTTGCGCGCCATCGGCTTGCGTCGAGCGCTCCGCCTGGGATGGACTGCGCGTGCCCTCAGCCAAGCCAGCTTCACCCTGAGCCGGCCTGCGCGGCAGGATCGGCGCCGATTCGGACTCGGGTCGACGACGGCCCTGGAGAGCGGCCTGCGCCTCGGGGTCGGCGCCAGCGCCTGACTGGCCATTTCGGCCGCTTTCCTCCAAGGGGCGGATGGCGGCCACGGCCGCAACGGCCAAAGGTGCTTGAGCAGCCGGCGGCATCCAGACCGCCGGCAGCTGGGTGGAAACGTTGATCATGCAAAACCCCTTTTTCACCGGCCCTGGACCAACACAATCCAGGACTTCCCCAGGGTTTTCGGCTGCTTAAACCCGAACTTGAGGGGTTTTTCGCCGCTTGTTCAAGCCTTAGCTCCGCCTGATGCCGCCTTGGCCACGCATCAGGGCCTCGTTGCCAGCCCCTCGCTACGCCGTGAATTCGCGTTCGTGCATCCAGGCGGCGTGCTTGGGCGCGCGCTTGGTCTTGGACCATTCTTCGAGCATGTCCCACTTCACTTCGTCAAGCTTCTTCATCATCTCGGGCGTCGCGGTGTTGGCGGCAAGCTCCAGGCGGTGACCGTTGGGATCGAAGAAATAGATGCTCTTGAAGATGGTGTGGTCGGTGATGCCGATCACCGGGATGCCTGCGGCCTCCAGCCGCGCCTTGGCAGTCTCCAGCACCTCAACCGACTCGACCTCCAGCGCGATATGTTGCACCCACTCCGGCGTGTTGGGGTCGCGCCCCATCTCGGGTGAGTTCGGCAGCTCGAAGAACGCGAGCACGTTGCCACCGCCCGCGTCCATAAACAAATGCATGTAGGGGTCGGGTGCGTGGGTAGACGGCACATGGTCTTCGGCGATCGCCAGCACGAAGTCCATGTCGAGGTGCTTGCGGTACCACTCGACGGTTTCCTTGGCGTCGTGGCAGCGGTAGGCGACGTGGTGAATCTTGCGGATGTTGAGCATAGGAAGTCTCCTGAAGGAAAGAGATGGGGCGCTGATCAGCACCCGCCAGGGAACCCGCTTCGCCGCGCCACGGGTGCGCTCACCCTTGGGAAAGCAAAAGGGCTCATACGAAGTTTTCTCGCGCGATCGCCAAGGCTTCTTTCAGGGTGGCGATGTCGCCCACCTGGTTGGCCAGCAGCAGGATCAGCTTGGCGTTGAGCAGCTGGCTTTGTTCGTCGCTGAGGTCTCGGTGGGTGTCAATCAGCGCTTCGTAAAAATCGTCGCCGGGGGTGAAGTCGCGGAAATAGCGCTGGCCGGGCTCGGCGAGATTGGGTTGAAGTTGCAAAGGCATGGGGTGCTCCGGGTTCAGGCGGTGACGGCTTCGCTGGCCGGGTGACTGGCGGCCCTGGGAGGCATATCCTGACCGGTCGCTCGGCGCAACGCCGCCTGCAGGCGGTTGGCATCGAAGGCCCTCCAACGCGCAGCCACGTGCTGGTCGGGTCGAATCAGGTAGGCGCTGCTGGGGCGGGCGTCGAGCCGCTGCGCGATGAGACCATCGCGGTCTTGCAGCGTGACCATGTCGGCAGGAGCCTCGCCCGCGTGCGCCAGGACCCAGATCACCTGCACCGGAATGGCCTGCGCGGCCAGCGCAGCGCTCTGCTCACGCAGCGTGGCAAGCGCACCGCCAATAGCTTCGACCCGATCCGCAAAAGCGAGCAGCACAAAGCGGTTGCCCAGCTGGTCGAGCAGCCAGGCGTCTTGCCCAGCCACGCGCACCGGCGCGTCGTCCAGTGGTGCGCCCGGCACCATGTCGCCCGCGAAGGCATCGGAATCGGGCGTATTGAGCGCAGAGTGAACCAGGAACGATGGCATGCTCAGGCGCCCGGAATTCACCAGCTTGCGCGCGAACGGTTGGCTTCGCGCCAGCTCCAGTGCGGCGTTGCGAAACAACTTGCTGACCGCGCTCTTGGGCGTGATGAAGTCGGTGGAGCGGGTGGAGTTGCGCAGATTTTCGTCAGCCGCATAGACACGGTCGGTGTCATAGCTGTCGAGCAGCGCGGCTGGCGCCAGGCCTTTGATAACCAGGGCGAGTTTCCACACCAGGTCGTCGGTGTCCTGGAAGCCAGAGTTGGCACCGCGGGCGCCAAACGGCGACACCTGGTGCGCTGCGTCTCCGGCAAACAGCAGATGGCCGTGGCGGAACTGCGTCATGCGCCGGCACTGGAAGGTGTAGATGCTGGCCCACTCCAGCTCAAATTCTCGCTCGTCACCCAACATCGCCTTCACACGCGGCAGGATGTTTTCGGGCTTCTTCTCTTCCTCCGGATCAGCATCCCAGCCAAGCTGGAAGTCAATGCGCCAGACGTTGTCACTCTGTTTGTGCAGCAGCACCGACTGGTTGGGGTGGAATGGCGGATCGAACCAGAACCAGCGCTCGGCCGGAAACTCGGCCTTCATGACCACGTCGGCGATCAGAAAGCGGTCTTTGAACACATGGCCTTCGATGTCCAGCCCGAGCTGGCGGCGCACATTCGAGCGCGCGCCGTCGGCCACGATCAGCCAGTCGGCCTCGATGTCGAACGCACCATCGGGCGTCTCCAGGCTGACGCGGGCACCGTCGTCGAGCGGCGCCACGCTCGCGACCTTGTATTTCCAGCGCAGGTCCACGCCGAGTTCATCGGCGCGCCGCACCAGTGCCTCTTCCAGGTGGTACTGCTGCAGATTGATCATGCCGGGACGCTTGTGACCGGCATCGGGCACGAGATTGAAGCGGTAGACCTCCTCCTCACGCAGAAAGGTGCGGCCCACGTTCCAGCTCACACCCTTGTTCACCACCTCATCGCCGACCCCCAGGCGGTCCAGGATCTCCAGCGCGCGCTTGGCATAGCAGACGGCGCGCGAGCCGAAGGACACGCTGTCGTCCTCGTCGAACACGATCACCTCCAGGCCTTGCAGCCGCGCGTCGATCGCGGCCGCCAGCCCCACGGGGCCGGCGCCAATGACCACCAGCGGGTGGCGCTGCGGCGCGTCGGCCATGAGGTCGTGAGGTGCTCGGTAGGGAAAGGTCGGGTACTGGTAGGTGGCCATACGGGCTGGGCTCCAAAGCGGCGTATCGAGCCGCGGCAGTGGCTGCGGCAGCAGGCTCACACTGTAGCTCAATATTCTGCATGAGTAAACTCGTTTCTCTAAACGTAATTTTTAAGCAGAGCGAAAGTACGCCGAATTGAGCCAGCCCGACAGGCCGGAGCCGCCCGTACCGACGAAAAAAAGCCAGGCCGCGGCTGCGCGGCCTGGCCGGCGCGGGGTCACTCAGTCGCGAGTGGGCGACTCGGGGGGAGCTTTCACCAGGGTGACCGGCACGGGCGAAATCTGCACCATTTCCTGCGACACCGAGCCCATGACCGCCGCGCGCAAGCCACCGCCGCGCGCCGACATGATCACGGCGTCGCAGCCCTGGCGCTCGATGGCCTCGACCAGCATGTGCGCCGGATCGCCGGTGCTCACGTCCTGCACCACCTGCTGGCCCGCGGCCTGCAAGCGCTGAACGGCCGAGCGCATCAGGTCATGGCCCGCTTCATCGTTCACTTTTTGCAGCACACCGGGATCGTGAGCAACCACCATTTCGTACAGGTTGGCGGTCTCCTGCACATTGGCCACCACAAAGCGGGCCTTGAGGCCGGCGCCCACCAGTTGCAGGGCATGGTGCACGGCCAGCAAAGATTGCTCCGAGCCGTCGACGGGGATGAGAATTTTCAGCATGGGTCTCCTGGATCTTCAGAGGGGGCGTTCGTTGAGCACGCACCAGTAGAGTTCGATCTGCTCGGCCACCTCGATGAACTTGTTGAAGTTCACCGGTTTTTCGATGTACGAGTTCACCCCCAGATCGTACGCCGCCTTGAGGTCGCGGTCTTCCCGCGACGAAGTCAGCACCACCACCGGTATGCGGCGGAAGCGTTCATGCTCCTTGAGCTGCCGCAATACCTCCAGGCCATTGACCTTGGGCAGGTTGATATCCAGCAGGATCACCGCCGGCAGGGCCTCGCCACCTTCCCACCTCGGAAAATAAGCCAGCGCCTCCTCGCCGTCGCGCGCGATCAGGATCTCGTTGGCAAACTGCTTTTTCCGGAACGCGCGCAACGTCAGGTCCAGATCCATGGGGTTGTCTTCGACCAGCAGGATCGGGGCGATGGAGATTGAGCTGCTCATGCGGGGAACTCCAAATAAAAGGTGGCACCGGCCCCGGGTGTGCTGTCGGCCCAGACGCGCCCGCCCATGCGCTGCACAGCCTTGGCCACCAGCGCCAGACCGACGCCGGTACCCGGAAAATCTTCGGACCGGTGCAGGCGCTGGAAGATGCCGAAGATGCGGTCGTGGTACTTCATGTCGAAACCGACGCCGTTGTCACGCACCCAGAGAATACGCCGACCAGGCTCACTGCGGCTGCCGATCTCGATGGCTGGCCCTGCGCTCTCCTGACTGAACTTAAGTGCATTGCCGATCAGGTTGCGAAGGACCACCGACATACCCTCGCGGTCAAGCGGCAGTATCAGCTCTTCCATCTTCAGATCCACCTGGGTACCCTGCTTCTGGATGTCAGCGTGGTAACCGTCCAGGATCGTCCTGACCAGAGGCTGCAGCGCGACCTCCTCGGCAGCCATGTCACGGCGCTCCATGCGCGAGTATTCGAGCAGGTCGCTGATCAGTTCCCCCATCTGCCGAACGCCATGCCGGATCCGCAGGATGAACTCGCGTCCTTCCTCGTCCAGTCTGGCTCCGTACTCGTCCACCAGCAGCTGGCTGTAGCCGTCAATGCCGCGCAACGGCGCCTTGAGATCGTGCGACACGGTGTAGGAGAAGGCTTCGAGCTCGCGGTTGGCCACGCTGAGTTGCTCGGTGCGCTCAGCGACGCGGCGTTCCAGCTCTTCGTTGATGTGGCGCAGCCGTTCGTCGGCCTCCATCGCCTCGGTGATGTCCAGCAGAACGCCGATGTAGCGAGGACCCTTGCCCTCGGCTTCGCGCGGCATGCGCTGCACCGTGCGCCGCATCCATCGCACAGGTCCGTAAGCTGGATGCGTGCGGAACACCACCGTGGGCACCTCCTCGCCCCGAACCAGCCGGTCGATGGCTGCGCGCACCGGTTTCACATCGTCCGGATGGATGCGCTCGCAGTAGGCATCGATGCTGGGAGGCACCTCCGACCAGGGCATTCCCATGTTGCGGAACATCTGGGGGGACCAGCGAAGATGCCCCGTGTCGCTGTCGAAGGCCCAGCTGCCCAGATGCGATACCGTCTCGGCTTTCTCCAGCATGTCCTTGAGGTCCAGCAGGATCTGCGACGCCTGCTTGCGCTCGGTGATGTCCAGCGACGAACCTATCAGGCGCAGGGGCACTTCGCCTGGGACACTGACACGCCGCCCCTGGACCAGAACCCATCCGGTGGATCCGTCCTTGCGCCGCACCGGATGCTCGATTTCGTAACTGTCGGCCAGACCTTCGATGACCGGCCGCATCGCGGCGACCACCTCCATGCGAGCATCCTCGGGGACAGTGCTCATCCATCGGTCAAGGTTTTCGCCCAGTTCCTCGGGCTCGTAGCCCAGCAGTTGGGCGAGGTTGGCATCAGAAAAGGCCTTGCCCTCCAGCGGCCACATCTCCCAGGCTGCCGAACGCCCGATCTGGGCCGCGAGCATGTAACGCCCCTCGCTGTGGCGCAACGCCGCCTCAGCCTCCTTGCGCTCCGTCACATCCATGGTTGTGCCGAACATGCGGACCGGACCATCCTGCTCGTCAAAGCTGACACGCCCGCGCTGCTCCAGATGGCGGACAATGGTGCCCTGCACCACTCGGTGCTCGACGTGGTAGTCACGATCGCCCGCTGGCGACATGGCCAGCTGCATGGCGCCCTGCACCCGCTCGCGGTCTTCCGGATGAACCGCCTGCATAAAATGCTCCAGCGTCGGCTCCACGGCATCGGGCTCATAGCCGAGCAGGCGGTATTCCTCGGCCGACCAGATGGCTTCGCCACTTTGCAGGTCCAGGGTCCAGTTGCCCAGGTGGGCCACCTCCTGCGCTTCGGCCAGCAAGGCCTCCTTGTCCTGCAAAGCCGCTTCGGCCCGCTTGAGCTCGGAGATGTCGCGCATGATGGTCGACAGGTAGACGAGGTTGCCCTGCTCATCCCTGTGGCTCAGGATGACCTGAGACACCGGGACTGCCTCACCGGCTCGGTTCAGGACCGCCGTCTCGCCACTCCAGACGCCCCGCTCGATGGCCGCGGGCAGTCCGTCACGAAGGATCCTGTCCGACGCCCACTGGGGGTGCAGCCGGGATGCGGCAACGGCTATCGATGAGCCAGGCTCCAAATCCAGCATGGCATAACCCGCATGGTTGAAATACAGGATGTTGCCCTGCGGGTCGGCCATGCTCACGATGTCGGTGGTCGTCTCCAGAATGGAAACCAGGCGGTCGCGCTCCAGATGCGCCTCGGTCAGCTCGGTCACATCCTGCACCGTGCCCACGGTCCGCACCGGGCGCCCGTCCTGCCGTTCGGTCTCGCCCCGCACCCTCAGGTACCTGAGCCGTTCCCCTGACAGGCAGATGCGGTAGTCCACCTCATACCGGCCGCCTTTTTCGACAGACGCCGCGTACAGCGCCCGCACCCGTTCCCGATCTTGCGGATGAACCGTGGCCAGGAAGGTTTCGAAGGACGGCCTGAAGTGCACCGGATCGAGCTCGTGGATCCGGTACACCTCTTCCGACCAGACCGTGAGCCCCGTGTCGATCTCGAAAGCCCAGCTGCCCATGTGGCCGATGCGCTGGGCTTCACGCAACCGAGCCTCGCTTTCGCGCAGGCGGGCATCCCGTCGCTTGCGCTCCGAGATGTCGCGCACCACTCCGATGATGGCATGGCGGCCATCGGCCATCTGGAGGCGGTTGAGGCTGACCTCCGCATCGAACACGAAGCCATCGCGTCGCTGGTGCAGCCACTCGAACTGCTGTGGCTGGCCCGCCAACGCGGCGCCGATACGCTCGCGGGCGGCCACCTCACTGGGTGTGCCATCGGCCTGTACCGGTGCGGAAAACTCGTCCGGGGAACACCCCAGAAAAGTGGACCGGTCCGGGTAACCGAACAGCCTCAGCGCCGCCGGGTTGCAGTCCTCGATCCGGCCATCGACCGTCAGCAGCAAGGCGTCGCTGGCGTTGTCAGCCATGGCGCCCAGCTGGCGCAACTCGGCCTCTACCCGCAGGCGGTCGGTCACATCTTGAATGGTCGTAAACAGCTGGCTGACATGACCCTCGCTGTCGCGCACGGCGCGCACGTCGAGCTCAACGTGCACGATGCCGCCATCCTTGCGAATCAAGCGCTTCTGCAACTGGTAGCCCGCGCGCCGGCCCGCCATCAGCTCGTCAAACAGCTGCACGTTGCGCTCCAGATCCCCCGGCAGCGTCATCTGTTCCCAGGTCATCCGCAGCAGCTCCTCGCGGGAGTAGCCGAGGATCTCGCACAAACGATCGTTCACCCGCAGCCAGCGCTTGTCCGAAGGCGAGGAAATGGCCATGCCCAGGAATGGCAGTTCGTAGAACATGTGCAGCAGCTCGGCCTGTTCGCGCTGGGTCTGCTGTGCCTCTTTCTGCAGCGTGATGTCGAGCAGGATGCCGCTGATGCCGGTCACCTCGCCTGTCGGGCCACGCGTCAGTGCAGTCCGGTCGTCCACCCAGACCCAGCGTCCGTCCCTGCATCGCAGGCGGTATTCCTGCCGGTAGTTGTCCGGTCCGCGCTCGAAATGAAGGGCAATGTCGTCATTGATGCGCTGCACGTCGTCAGGATGGATCAGGTCGTTGTAGCTGAGCTGGCCGTCGATCAGGTCACCCGGCGTGTAGCCCCACTGGTCCACGGCATCGCTGACAAAGCAGACCGGCCAGCCAGGTGCGTTGCGCCATTCGATCACGACCAGCGGCGACCGTCGGACGACATCGTTCAGGTGCCTGATCTCGATCTGTTCCGTCTGCAGGCGCTCGGCCATGCGATCGGCGGCAGCACCGATCCGGGCCAGTTCGTCGCGGCCTTGCAGGCCGGAGCGCGCTGCCAGGTCGCCAGATCCCATGCGGTGCAAGCTGACCGCAAGCTCGCCTGCTCGGCGAAACCAGATCAGGTGCAGCAGCGCCGCGAGCACGGCAGCCACCCCCAGGATCACCACACCTTCGCGCAGCAGTTCCTGCCGCGCCGCATGCACCTGCTCGGCCAGCACCTGGGACAGGTCCACACTGACCAGCAGACGCGAGCCGTCCTGCACGAGCAAAGTCCCCAGCAGTCGGGACTGGTCTGGCAGATGACGCGTCTGGATGCCGGCAGCGGGCAGGTGCTCTCCCTGCCATGACCACAGTTGCGCTGGCCACGCACCCTGCACGTCAGCCAGCGCGCGGTCGATGTCCAGACGGGAAAGCGAGGCCACGACCCGTCCCCCCGGCTGGATGAGATAGGCATGATCCATTCCGCGGAACAGCCCGAGACCCGTCACCAGCCGGCGCACCAGCAGCAGGTTGCCCGCTCCGGTCTGCACATCCAGCCGGGTCTGCTCCAGGCTCAGGCGCTCGCGCAGGAGCCGCTCTTCGACCTGGATGCGCTGGTCCAGCTGACCCTGGATCTGCACGGCGTAGTTGACACCGGATGCCAGAAGCGCCAGCAGGACCAGCACCAAGGGCACGAGCCAGCGGACGGGCATCTGGACCAACAAGTGCAGCAGCTTCATGGCGTGTTCTGTGCCCGCAGCGCCCGGGCAGCCGGCCCGGCATCATGGAGACGGTCCCAGTCGGGGGTTCTGTGCAGCAGCTGCATCGCCTGCAGAGCGGCCGCCAGGCGCTCGCCCTCGACCCTCAGGGGTGCTGGCGATCCCGAGAGATGTGCCAGGGAGTCGGCGGGTGAAAAGAATCTCAGCCCGGAGAGGGTCTGCAGATAGTCGCTGCTGGACAGGCCGACCGAAGGGGCCAGCTTCGCTGCCGCCCCGGCGCCGTCGGATTCCAGCGAGGCCAGGCCGTCGTTCCAGGCGCGGAGCAGCGCCTCGACATCGGCGGGCCGGCTGGCGAGCACCTCGGCCCGCACCACCAGCACATCCAGGATCTCGCCCGCCATCTGACCGCTGTCGAAGACCGGCACGAACCCGGCCGAGCGCAGCTGAGCGGCCGGGGGATCGTAGCTGACAGCAGCAGCAATACGGCCGGCCTGCAGGGCGGCCAGTTGGTGTGAAGTCTCTATGGGCAACACAGTCACATCGGCCAGCGTCATGCCCGCGGAATCCAGCATGCGCCGCAGCATCAGCTGACCGACGCTGGACGGCTCGACGGCAATCCGGCGGCCGCGCAGATCCTGGGGGGACGAGAGTTGGGGGGACGCCATCACCACGTCGGCCCCGGCCGAAGTGTCCAGCACGGCCACAATGCGCAGGTCCATGCCCTCTTCGGCCAGCTGCAGGGTCTGGTCCAGCGTCATGGCCACGGCATCGAGCAGGCCATTGCGGAAATGCCGCAACTTTTCGGCATTGGTGGACAGCTCCACCACCTTGACCCGCGCGGGGTTGGTCTGGCCCTGCTCGCGCGCCAGCACCAGGGGGTCGTAACCGATCCAGGGATTCAACCCCACCATCAGCGGAGGGAGGGGGGGTGGTTGACAGCCTGCCAGTGCCGTCAGGCTCGCCATTGCAAGCAGCAGCCAGCGCAGACGAGCTTCAAACCGGCGCAAGCAGCAGCCTGCCGCGAGCCAGCACGCCTGAAGCCCGGACAGTGATGCGTCGGGCAACGGTCTGGCGCCCCCGGCATTGCGTGACATGAATGCGATGTCCCCGATCATGTGTGACATTCTGTCACCAAGACAATGCCTACCCTGAACGATTGACGAAATGCTCCGGCGCTGCCGAGAATCTTGCCACGGTGGTCAGGGGCATGTCGTTACCGGCCAACAACGAAAGCGGCAGCCGGCCAGGGATGGGCCGACCGTGCCGCAGGGAGGTCTACAGACCCTGAAGCCAGGGCAGCAGGGCCGCATCGTCCAGATCGCCCTTGCCAGCCGCATGCACCTGGGCGAAGACGCGCGCCGCAGCACCTCCCAGCGGACCGGAAAACCCGGCCGCCGCGGCAGCTTCGACCGCCAGGCGGGTGTCCTTTTCCAGCAGGGTGACGTGGGCTCGCGGCGCGAAGTCCCCGGCCAGCGCGCGGTGCATGCGGTCAGAGCCGATCCAGCTCTGCCCGCTAGACTGCTCGATCACATCCAGCGTGGTGGCCAGATCGAGCCCCAGCCGCTCGGCCAAGGCCAGCGCTTCGGCCACCCCCACAAGGTTGATGCCGGCGAGCAGGTTGTTGACCAATTTGGTGCGTGCGCCGTCACCCGGTCGATCGCCGATCTGAAACACCTTGCCCGACAGGGCAGCCAGAAGCCTCTGGTGCCGTGCCAGAACGGCCTTGGGGCTGGCCACCATCAGGCTCATGCTGCCATCCCGGGCCCGCACCGGGCCGCCCGACATGGGCGCGTCGATACACGCTACGTCCCGCTGCGCCAGCTCGGCTGCCAGCGTCTCGGTCTCCTGCGGAGCGATGGTCGGACACAGCATGACCGCGTGACCGGGCAACAGGTCTGCTGCCGCCCCCTGGGGGCCAAAGAGCACGTCACGCGTCTGCACCGAATCGACCACGCAGACAATCAACACGCCGCCTTCATGCAGCGCACGCGCGGCTGCCCCGGGTGTGTCGGCCAGCCGGGCACCCACAGCCGCCGCCTGCTGCCGACGGGCCGGGTCGATGTCGCACACCACCACTGTCCAGCCCTGCGAGCACAGGCGGGCCACCATGGCGCCCCCCATGTTGCCCGCCCCGACCATCGCAACGCTGCAGGAAGCCTGGCTCATGACTGCATGAGCCGCTTGGACTTGGCAATCGACATCAGCATGCCTAGCCCCACCCCAAGCGTAATCATGGCAGTACCGCCATAGCTCACGAACGGCAGGGGCACACCCACCACCGGAAGAATGCCGCTCACCATGCCCATGTTGACGAAGGCATAGACAAACACGTTAAGCGTGAGCGCGCCGGCCAACAGGCGAGCAAAAAGCGTAGGGGCATCCAGGGCGATCACCAGGCCACGCATCACCAGGAAGATGAATGCCAGCATCAGGCCCAGGGTGCCCACCAGACCAAACTCTTCCGAAAAGGCCGCGTAGATGAAGTCGGTGGTGCGCTCAGGAATGAACTCCAGATGCGTCTGCGTGCCCTGCATGAAGCCCTTGCCCCAGATGCCGCCCGAGCCGATTGCGATCATGCCCTGGATGATGTGAAAACCCTTGCCCAGCGGGTCTTTGGAGGGATCAAGCAGGGTGCACACGCGCTGGCGCTGGTACTCGCGCAGCACGTGCCAGTCCACATCGGGCGCGCACCAACTCGGCTCCATGATGATCAGCGTGATAATGCCGAGCACGCCGATCAGCACCGGCGGCACAATGATCTTCCAGCTCAACCCAGCAAAAAAAATCACAAACAGGCCCGACGCAACCACCAGCAGGGTGGTGCCTAGATCGGGCTGTTTGAGGATCAGCGCGGCGGGCACGGCCAGCAGCAGCAGCGCCACCGCAAAATCAAGCGAACCGAGCTGCCCCTCGCGGCGCTGGAACCACCAGGCCAGCATCAGCGGCATGGCGATCTTCATGAGTTCGCTGGGCTGGATCACCAAGCCCACATTGAGCCAGCGCTGAGATCCCTTTTTTTCGATTCCAAACAGAAAGACCGCGATCAGCAGCGCGACACCCACGGTGTACGTGGGCACAGCCAGCGACATCAGCCGCTGCGGCGGCACCTGCGCCACGATGAACATCACACCGGCGGCCAGCAGCATGTTGCGCCCATGGCTGGAGAAGCGGGTGCCGTGGTCAAAGCCCACCGAGTACATGGTGATGAGGCCGATGCCCGCTAGCAGCAGCACGGCGATGAACAGCGGCAGGTCAAAACCCTGAAAGATCGGGGCAACGCGCTGAAGCAGCGTGGGTTTGTCAAAAACGACGGCCATGCGCAATTATCCTTCGCCCATGTCCACCCCATCGTCCCAGCGCCCTTCGTCCCCCACCACCCACCTGCTGTATCTGCATGGTTTCCGGTCTTCGCCCCAGTCGATGAAGGCGCAGAAGGTCGCGGCTCGGGTGGCGGCGCTACACCCGGGGGTGACCTGGTGGTGTCCTCAGCTGCCGCCTTCGCCGGCAGAGGCCATCGTCCGGCTAGAGCAGGGCGTCAGGGACTGGCCACGGGAGCGGATGACTGTCGTGGGCTCTTCGCTGGGCGGCTTTTATGCTCGCTGGCTGTCGCTGCGCCGAGGTTGCCGCGCCGCCCTGCTCAACCCGGCGGTGCTTCCTGCCCGCGACCTGGTCAAGTACATCGGCGAGCAGACCAGCTGGCACGACCCCAGCGACACCTTTCACTTTCGCCCCGAGTTCGTCGACCAGCTGCGCTCGCTGGAAGCCGATATCGCTCGCGAATCCGCCAGGCAACCTGCCGCGGCGGCCTCCTTGTTCGCCATCGTGGCCCAGGGCGACGAGGTGCTGGACTGGCGGGAAATGCAGGCTTTCTGCCAGGGCGGCGCACTGCGGCTGCTGCCCGGGAGCGATCACGCCATCAGCGACTTCGACGAGCACATCGACGCCTTGTTCGATTTCCTTTCGCTGGCCGGCTGATTTCAGGGCCGTCATGGGGCGCATGGGACAATCCAGTCTATGCACATTCTGTTTGACGATGCCGGGAAATTGCTGACCGGCCGCCTCATGTCCGAAGCCGAGAGCTCCCTTCAGGTCGAGCTGGATTCGGGCAAGCGGGTGAAGGTGAAGTCCGCCAACGCCTTGCTGCGTTTTGAGAAGCCGGCCCCGGCCGAGCTGATGCCGGCTGCCACCGCGCTGGCCGACACGCTGGAGCTGGAGCTGGCTTACGAGTTCGCGCCCGAAGACGAATTTGGTTTTGCCGACCTGGCGCGTGAGTACTTCAGCGATCACGCCACCACCACCGAACAGGTCGCTGCCCTGCTCTGCCTGCAAGGTGCACCGCATTACTTCCGCCGCGCTGGCAAGGGCCGATACAAGAAGGCGCCGCCCGAGATCCTGGCGCAGGCGCTGGCGGCAATCGAGAAGAAGCAGCAGGTGCAGGCTCAGATCGAGGCCTGGGCGACCGAGCTGGCGGCCGGCGTGTGCCCAGCGCCGGTGCGCGAGCAGCTGTACAAGATTCTCTTCAAGCCCGACAAAAACGCACCCGAGTACAAGGCGGTGGTCGAGGCCGCGCGCAGCAGCCATGTCGCGCCACTGGCCCTGCTGGAGAAGTCGGGTGCCATCAGCAGCGCCTACCAGTTCCACTGGCAGCGCTTCTTGTTCGACCAGTTTCCCAAGGGCACGGGCTTCCCGCCGCTGCAGGCGCCCGCCATTGCCGACGAGCTGCCGCTGGCGAGCGCTCAGGCGTTTTCCATCGACGACTCCCACACCACCGAGATCGACGACGCCCTCTCCGTGCAAGGCCTGGGCAGCGGCACGATCACCCTGGGCATCCACATCGCGGCACCGGGTCTGGCGATCCAGCCCAACAGCGAAGTCGATGGCGTGGCGCGCCACCGCCTGTCCACCGTCTACATGCCGGGGCACAAGGTCACCATGCTGCCCGACGCCGTGGTGCAGGCCTACACCCTGGTGGCCGGGCGCGACTGTCCGGCAGTCTCGCTCTACGTCACGCTCGACGAAGCCACGCTGGACATCACCGAGACCCGCACCCTGCTCGAGCGGGTGCCGATCGCGCTCAACCTGCGTCATGACCAGCTGGATGCGGTGATCACCGACGCCTGGCTGACCGGCACCGCACCGCTGGAATCCGCCACACCCGACATTGCCGCCCTGCAGCCGCAGCTGGCCTTTCTGTGGCGCCTGGCGCGGCACCTCAAGGCCCAGCGCGAAGTGGTTCGCGGCAAGCCAGAGTCCTTCAACCGGCCCGACTACAGCTTCAAGCTGGTGGGCGTGGCAGGCGACGAGCCCGATGGCAGCGAAACCGTGGTGATCAGCACGCGCCAGCGCGGCGCCCCGCTCGACCTGATGGTGGCCGAGGCCATGATCCTGGCCAACAGCACCTGGGGCCAGTGGCTGGCGGCGTGCGGCGTGCCCGGCATCTACCGAAGCCAGGCGAGTCTGGCGCCCGGCATCAAGGTGCGCATGGGCACCAAGGCACAGCCGCACGCGGGCATCGGTGTGCCAGCCTACGCCTGGAGCACCTCGCCGCTGCGCCGCTATGTGGATCTGGTCAACCAGTGGCAGATCATTGCCTGCGCGCGCCACGGCAACACCGCGGCGCTGGCCGCGCCGTTCAAGCCCAAAGACGCCAACCTGTTTGCCGTTATCAGCGCGTTTGACGCCGCCTACACCGCCTACAACGGCTTCCAGAACGGCATGGAGCGCTACTGGACGCTCAAGCACCTGCAGCAAGCCCAGATCGGCGAGCTTACCGCCACCTTGTTCAAGGACAACCTGGTGCGCGCCGACACGCTGCCGCTGGTGTTGCCGGTGATGGGCGCCGAAGGCCTGCCGCGCGGTGCGCATGTGCGAGTGCGCCTGGGTGCCATCGACGAGATCACGCTGGACATCTCGGGCACTGTGATCGAGCGGCTCGACCAGCCGGTGGACGACACGACCGAGGACGACAGCGGCGAGGACGACGACACGCTGGCCAGCCCGCTGGCGCTGGCGATCAACCTCGACGAATCGGCAGACGACACGGCACAGACCGGCGCAACGTCGCCGGCCCCGGCGGGCGGCTGAACCAGCAGGGATAATCGGCGCCGTGAAGTCCGTCCTTGCTTACCTGAAGGCCCTGAGCACCCTGCAGCTCGCGCTGGGCATTTCGGTGGCGCTGCACGCCGCCCTGCTCACGGTGCGCTTTGTGAACCCGGAGGGCTTCAATCGGGTGTTCCAGGACACGCCGCTGGAGGTGATCCTGGTCAATGCCAAGAGCGACGAGCGCCCCGACAAGGCGATGGCCATCGCCCAGGCTTCGCTCGCCGGCGGCGGCGAGGCAGACAAAGGCCGCGCCACCTCGCCGCTGCCTCCCACACCCAATGCCCGCCTGGGTGACACCGCAGACGAAGACGAGCGCCAGATCGAGGCCCTCAAGCAGCAACAGAACCAGATCCTGGCCCAGGTGCGCAAACAGCTGGCCACGATGCCGCCACCCGACCTGGAGGCGGTCAACCCCAGCCCCCAGCTTGTGGAGCGAGAGGCGCGCCGCAAAGCCCTGGTGAAGATCCTGGCCGAGATCGAGAAGCGCATCAACGAAGAAAACGCCAGGCCCAAGAAGCGCTACATCAGCCCGGCCACGCGCGAAGCCGTCTACGCCATCTATTACGACGACCTGCGCCGCCGCATCGAGGACCGCGGAACCACCAACTTCCCCGAGGCTGCCGGGCGCAAACTGTACGGCGAGCTGACCATGATCATCACCGTCAATTTCACCGGCGATGTGCTGCACACCGAGGTCGTGCAATCCTCTGGCCAGGCGGTGCTCGACCGCCGTGCCCAGGCCATCGTGCGCAGTCTTAATTTTGACCGATTCAGTGATGCCATGCGCCGCCAGGCCGATCAGATCGTCGTGGTTGCGCGCTTTCGCTTCACGCGCGACGCCACGCTGCAAACCCAGATGACCGGCCAATGAGAGCCTTTGGCCGCTGGCTGCTCTGGATGCTGCTGGCTGGCATCGCGCTTCAGCTGTTTTTTCTTCTGCGAATCGCGCTGATGACGGTGGTCGATCCGCAGAGCACCGCTTTCATGCGCTCGGAGGCTTGGCGTGTGGCGCACCAAAGCCTGACCAGCGAGAAAAATTGGCGCTGGTCGGCCCGCTGGGTGGACCATGACCAGATCAGCCCACAGCTCAAGCGTGCGGTGATGGCCTCTGAAGATGCCGGCTTCGCCGAGCACGGTGGCGTCGACTGGGACGCGCTGCAATCGGCCTGGCAAAAAAACGAGCGCCGTCAGGAACAGGCCGAAAAGCGCGCCGAGCAGATCGAGCGCCGGCTGGCCAAGAAGCCCGATGCGGCCGAGGCCGCGCTCAAATCCATCCGGCCACCCAAGATCATTGGCGGCTCGACCATCACCCAGCAGTTGGCTAAAAACCTGCTGCTCTCGGGCGAGCGCAGCCTGTTGCGCAAAGGACAGGAACTGGTGCTCACACTCATGCTGGAAGCCCTGCTGTCCAAACAGCGCATCCTGGAGATCTACCTCAACAGCGTGGAATGGGGCGAGGGCGTTTTTGGTGCCGAGGCCGCAGCCCAGCGCTACTTCAACAAGCCGGCTGCGAAACTGAACGCCTACGAGGCGGCGCGGCTGGCGGTGATGCTGCCGAGCCCGAAGTTTTTCGAGACCCGCCAGGGCTCGGCCTATCTGGCCCGGCGCACCAGCACCATCGTGGCACGCATGGGCATTGTTCAGCTGCCATGAACCTGCGCGCCAAGGCCATGAGTCTGTTCTTGCTCGGGCTGGTGCGCTTGCTCACCGGCGCGCAGGCGCGCTGGTACGGTTGTCCGCCCAAGGCCGAGCAGCGCATTTATTTCGCCAACCACCAGAGCCACGCCGATCTGGTGCTGATCTGGGCGGCGCTGCCCAAAGAGCTGCGCAGCATTACCCGACCGATCGCGGCGCGCGACTACTGGACCGCCTCCAAACTCAAGCGCTTCATCACCACCGAGGTGTTCAACGCGGTCTACGTGGAGCGCGAGCGCAAAGGTGAAGAAGACCCGCTGCAACCCCTGGTCGATGCCCTGGAAAGCGGCGACTCGCTGATCCTGTTTCCCGAAGGCACTCGAGGCTTCGCCGAAGACCCACAGCCGTTCAAGTCGGGTCTGTACAACCTGGCCCAGCGCTTTTCGGAGGTGGTCCTGATCCCGGCCTGGATTCACAACGTTCAACGGGTGATCCCCAAGGGTGAGGTGGTTCCGGTGCCGGTGCTGTGCTCGGTCACCTTCGGTGAGCCGATCCAGCTGGGCGCGGACGAACCCCGTGCGGCGTTTCTGGTTCGCGCGCGGGAAGCCGTGATGGCATTGCGGGACGTCTGAGATGAGCTACCCCCAAGCTCCACCGCTTCGCGGGTCGCTGCCCCCAAGGGGGTTGGGCCTGCCTTGGGAGCGGCCCAGCGGCTGGCCCGTGGTCCTCACGCTCCAACGCTACGCGGTGGGTCGTGCCCGGTGAGTACTTGATGAGATCCTTCTTGCGCAGCCTCACGCCGGAACAGCAAGTTGGCCTGCTGTTCGTGGGTCTGTTTGGTCTGCTGGCGATTGCCACCGTGGTGGGCGTGCTGCTGTCTTTGCGCGAGCAACGGACATCGGCCACCGAGCCCAGCCCGCGCGCGCAGCAGCTGCAGGACTACCAGTCCCTGCTGAGCAGCTCCTGGCTGATGGCGCTGGTGTTCTGGGTCGGATGGGCGGCGGGCGATGGCGTGGCTATCGTGCTGTTCGGCCTGATTTCATTCCTGATCCTGCGCGAGTTCATCAGCCTGTCGCCCACACGACGGGGGGACCACCGCAGCCTGGTGCTCGCGTTTTTCATAGTGCTGCCGCTGCAGTACGCGCTGGTGTGGACCGAACACTTCGACCTCTTCACGGTGTTCATCCCGGTCTATGTGTTCCTGGCGGTGCCCGCCGTGAGCGCGCTGGGCAACGACCCGGAGCGGTTTCTGGAGCGCAACGCCAAGTTGCAGTGGGGCATCATGGTCTGCGTGTACGGCATGAGCCACGTCCCCGCCCTGCTTATGCTTGACTTCCCAGGTTTCGACGGCAAGACCGCCTTTCTGGTGTTTTTCCTGGTGCTGGTGGTGCAGACCTGCATGCTGGTGCAGCACCTGACCTCGCGCCGCTTGCAGCGCCCGGTGGCCCCGGCGGTGAGCGACGGCTTTCACTGGCGCAGCTGGGCCTACGGCCTGCTGGCTGGTGGGCTGCTGGGCGTGCTCATGTCGGGCATCACGCCATTCAAGCCACTGCCCGCGCTGGGCATGGCGCTGGTTGCCTGCGCCGCCGGTACGCTGGGCCACCTGGTGATGAAAGCCATCAAGCGCGATCGTGGCGTGACCCACTGGGGCTCGGCCGGCCGGTCGGTCACGGGCGCCAGCGGCCTGCTCGACCGCGTCGACGCCCTGTGCTTCGCTGCACCGGTGTTTTTCCACTCGGTGCGCTGGACCTTCGACCTATGAGAATTCTGGGCATCGACCCCGGTCTGCAGTGCACCGGCTTTGGTGTCATCGACACTGAAGGCGCCGACATGCACTACGTGGCCAGCGGCACCATCCAGACCAGTCCGAAAAACGGTGCTCTGCTGCCCGCTCGCCTGCGCATCCTGTTCGACGGCATCAACGAGGTGGTGGCGCGCTACCAGCCAGGCGTTGCCGCCTGCGAGATCGTGTTCGTCAACGTAAACCCCCAGGCCACACTCCTGCTCGGCCAGGCTCGCGGGGCCTGCCTGACCGCCCTGGTGTCCAACGACCTGTCGGTGGCCGAATACACTGCCCTGCAGCTGAAGAAGGCGGTGGTGGGCCACGGCAAGGCCGCCAAGCCGCAGGTGCAGGAAATGGTGAAACGCTTGCTTCGCCTGCCCGGCCTGCCAGGTCAGGACGCTGCCGATGCTCTGGGTCTGTGCATCACCCACGCGCAGGTGAGTCGCACGGTGGCGGCAATCAACCGGGTGTCGTCGCTGCAGGCACGCACACACTCGGCCTACAAGAACGGACGCAACTACTGAGCCCGGGACAGGTGCCTCAGCCCTGAGCTTCAGCGCGGCAGCGTCAGCGTCTGCACGTTCAAGCCATCGGACAGACCGATCTCAAACACACCACCGGCTGGCAGATGAGCGGTGCCCAACTGAGCCTGACCACCTCGAGCCTGCAGCGCGAGCACGCTGCGCTGGCTGTTGGGCAACACATGCTCGATGGTGGCCAGTGGATAGAGCGAAGCGTTCCAGGTGAACAAGGTGCTGGCACCCGTCACGCTCCGGTTGGCCCAGGGCATGTTGTCGCGCGGACTGGCGCTAGCCGCGCGGGCCTTGGGCAACGTGGCGTTGCGCTCGCCAATGGCGCGACCACCGCTCAGCACCGCGATCTTGGCGATGCGGCCGGGATCGGGTAGCACCCCGGTGAAGTGCTGCGCGGGCGGATCGGCATGGTCCACTTCGGTGGCGATCACCCCTACACGAACCGTGCGCCCATCGGTGGTGGTGACCTCGACCTCGTGGGTAGTTTCCTCCACCGCAGGCACCTGCCCTCGACTGGGCAGAACCTTGTCAATGCGCGCGCTGTTGCCTTCGATGCTGCCACTGATCATCAGCAGCGAGATCTCTGCGGCCGCGCTCTCGAACAAGCCGATGTTGCCCGCGCCGCGCTGCGCTTCGAGGAATCCCTGCACAAAGCTGTAGTTGTAGTCAGAGAACCAGCTGCCACTGCAGTAACCCATGACATCGGCCTGGGTCGAGCCCGCTCCCGGCGCCACGATGGTGCGCGTGTTGCTGTCGAACAGGGGCACAGGCGGCATGGCGCCATTGGCGTAAGGATAGGCCGCATCGGGCGAGGCGGTGTTGCCACAAGCGGTGTGCCGACGCGAGAAATTGTGGCCCAACTCGTGCACCATGGTTCGGCTCCAGCTGTTGCGTGAGGCATCCCAGCCCAGGCTGGACAGGTTGGGTGATCGCGAGGTCTGGGAATTGACGTAGCCGATGCCCGCGATGCCTGCGTTCACCATAGGCCGCACCAAGCCGTAATACAGGGCATTTGGTGCTTCGCGGCGGCGCAGTTGATCCAGCTCAAACAGTGCGTTGCTCCACTCATCATTGGTGTCCACACCGTCGGTCACGCTGGTGAGCGTGTACGGCGCTCGGAAGTTCACGGTGATCTCGTTGCGCGCCAGCGGCAAGGTGCGCGCCAGTTCATTGAGCACCTGAGCCTGGCTGGGCAGCGTGGGCTGGTTGGAGCCAGACACCAGCGGCACGATCACCACCGTCAGGCGCGTCGCCGAGCCCACCACAGGCGTGGCCTCCTGGCTGGTCTGGGCACCGAGTGCATTGCTTGGGTCGACTTCCACTCGCACACGCAAACCGGGGTCAACCCAGGCAGTCGGCAACTGCACCCGGAACGTATGCGTCAGGCTATAGCGCTGGCTGTCGGAGGGTGTCTGGCCAGTGGGTACTTGCGGCAGGGTCGCTGGGCCCGTCATGTCCAGGGTGCCAAGGGTGGTGGTGCCATTCAAGCCGCGCAAGCGCACCGACGGCGCAAGCCGTCCGGCGGTTGGGGCGTTCACATAGGCCCTCACCCAGGTCTCCTGACCCGGGTTTAGGCGCTGGTAGTTCGCATTGGCGGCTTGCGACTGCACTTGGGCGAACTCAATGCCCGAGATCTGCACCGGATTCACACAACCCGAGCCAACGACCAGGTTGCCCGCCGCCACGCCTGGCTGCGAACTGGACGTCAGGGCAATCGCGGCGCAGGCCACGCCAGCGGGCGCAGGGAAGACGATCTGGATGGCACTGCGGCCGCTGATGTTCACCGGATTACCTCCGACCAGAACCCCGCTCACCTCGGTCAGACCGCGACCGGTGAGCGTCACCGGATTGCCTGCAGCGCTCACCGTGAACACGGCAGCGCTGTCCACTTCGATGCGGGGAATGACCGTGAATTCAGCGCTCGAACGCAGGGATTCGCCGACACCATACTGCAGCGTGATCGCTCCGGTGGCCGCGCCGACTGGCACCGTCACGGTGAGCGCCGATGCGCTGCGCGCTGTGATCGTGGCGGCGGTACTGGTGCCACTGAACAGCACTGTGCTAACGCGATCCAGGCCCTGACCGCTGAGGAACACCTGCCCACCCACCAGGGCCGCGCTGGGCGAAAAACCGGCGATGACCACAGGGGTCAATACCGTGATCGCCTGTGGCAGCACCTGGGCCACATCGTTGACATCCACCACGGTGAGGTTGCCCGACGACGCTCCCACCGGCACCGCCACCCGCAGGCTAGTGGCATTCGCCACACCCACAGGCGGCAAGGTCACGCCACCCAGAGTCACCCGCCGGATGCGGTCAAGCTGAGTGCCGCTCAGGGTGAGCTCTCCGCCCGTGACCACCGACGTCGGCACAACCCTGCTCACGGTAACTACCTGAAGGATGGTCAACGGCGTGCCCGATTGCGCAGCGCCGCTGGCACCAGAGACCTCGATGGCCCCGCTCAACGCTCCGCTGGGCACCAACACGTCGATGCGGGTGGCCGAGCGCACTGTGATGCTCGGTGCGTTGACGCCCCCCAGGCGCACGCTGGTCACCCGATCGAGGTTCGTGCCGGTTATGACCACCTGGCTGCCCGCAGCCACGGACGCCGGCGCAAAGCCGGTGATCGTCGGCACCGTGGCGGGCGCCGCTGGCAAACCTAGCGCCGGCCCCGGCTGGCCGACCTCGGGTGTCAGGTTGATGGCGCTCTCACCACCCCCACCACAGGCCACGAGCACCACCAGGGCACTGGCCGCCACCAAAGCTTGCATCAGTCGCTTGCCGCCTTCAGCGCAGGCGGGCTCCCAAGTCAAAAACAGGTTCACGGCGAAAGGCTCCCCAGGCAACACAGCATTTGGTGCCCGAACGGCACCGCGGCCCGCGACGAAAGCCAACGGGTTTGGCGCATTGTCAGGGGGTCCGGGCGGCCAGCCATCAACCAACCGGCGAAACCGCGGGACGGCCAGACATGCGGCATTTCGGGTCGACAGGCGGTGAGGCATGGCACATGGCCAGCGCGGCCAAGACACCCGCGCGTTGGGTAAACGAGCTGGACGTGCTCTGCGCGCCCAGGCCGTGCAGCGTGAGCTTCAGGCGCCTAAAGCAATCGCTCCAGGATCAGCACACCAAAAAATCCTAGCGCGGCGATCACCGTCCATTTGAGGATCATCAACCCCCAGCGCTTGTAATGCGGCTTGCTGGTGCCGATGTACAGCGCGAAGCACACACCGGCTGCGAGCAGCAGGAAAAATATGGCGAAACGAAAGAGCAACATGCGATGTGTTTACCAGGCGGGCGCGAGCTGGGTAAATCCCTGCGGCGCTTGCTCGTCCTGATCGAAAGTCACTACCTCATAGGCATCGGGCTGGGCCAGCAAAGCGCGAAGCAGCAGGTTGTTCATGGCGTGGCCGCTGCGAAACGCGCTGTAAGCCGCGAGCAGCGGCTTGCCCACAATGTAGAGATCGCCCATCGCATCAAGGATCTTGTGTTTCACGAACTCGTCCTGATAGCGCAGGCCGTCGGCGTTGAGCACCTTCACGTCGTCCATCACGATGGCGTTGTCCAGCCCGCCGCCCATGGCCAGGCCATGGGAACGCATCATCTCCACGTCCTTGGTGAAACCGAAGGTGCGGGCACGCGCGATTTCCCGCGCATAGGTGCCACTGCCAAAATCGAACTCCACCCGCTGGCCGGTAGCGTTGACCGCCGGGTGATCGAACTCGATCTCGAACGCCAGCTTGTAGCCATGGAACGGGTCAAGCCGCGCCCACTTCAGGCTGGCCCCCTCACCGTCGCGCACCTCGACCGACTGGATCACCCGGATGAAGCGCTTCGGCGCTTTCTGCATCACGATCCCGGCGCTCTGGAGCAGATAGACAAATGACGCTGACGAACCGTCGAGGATAGGCACCTCTTCGGCGGTGATGTCCACCATCAGGTTATCCAGGCCCAGCCCGGCGCAGGCACTCATCAGATGTTCGATGGTGTGAACCTTCACGCCGCCATTGGAGATCGTCGAAGCTAGGCGGGTGTCGGTCACCGATTCGGCGCTGACCGCGATCTCCACCGGCTCCGGCAGATCAACCCGCCGGAACACGATGCCCGTGTCCGGCGCCGCAGGCCGCAGCGTCAATTCCACGCGCTGACCGCTGTGCAGGCCGACGCCCACCGCCTTGGTCAGGGATTTGAGAGTGCGCTGAGCGAGCATTCGTTAATTTTAGTTTTGCAGGCGCTATTGCGCTGACAAAGAAAACTATCCTGGCAATTGCCCGCGCGCTCCGCCAACGCGATTGGTTGGGCAAAAATCGTCGCAAGCGCTCCGAGGTGGCGCTGAAGCGCGGAGCCGCACACACGTACGGCGAGCACTGCAGGCGTCAGATCGGAGGGCGCGACAGCTTTGCGTCGATCAATCGGCTTGTTTGCGAAGGAAAGCCGGGATCTCAAAATCGTCCATCCCGCCCGACGACAGCGCATCCACTTTGGCTGCGGCCTGGGTGCGATTGGTGCGCCACACGCTGGGGGTGGACATCGCGTTGTAGTCAGGCTGCGCAGAACCCGCAGTACCACCTGGACCTGCCACCACCGAGCTGAGGGTGGGCGGCGCATTGAACGGCACGTTATCGGTGCCGGTGCGCAGCACCTGCAATGGAGGCGCCGTGCGGCGCGCACCCTGGCGCGACAGGCCGGTGGCCACCACCGTGACGCGCATCTCGTCGACCAGGCTGTCGTCGTAGGCGGCGCCATAGATCACATGCGCTTCGGGCGAGGCGTAGGCGCGAATGGTGTTCATCGCCAGCTTGGACTCCGACAGCTTGAGCGAGCCCTTGGCTGCGGTCACCAGCACCAGCACGCCCTTGGCGCCGGAGAGGTCGATACCTTCGAGCAGCGGGCAGGCCACCGCCTGCTCGGCCGCGATGCGCGCGCGATCCGGGCCAGCGGCAACGGCCGTGCCCATCATGGCCTTGCCGGGTTCTCCCATGACAGTGCGCACATCTTCGAAGTCGACGTTGACGTTACCGTATTCGTTGATGATTTCCGCGATGCCGCCGACAGCGTTCTTAAGCACGTCGTTGGCATGGGCGAACGCCTCGTCCTGCGTCACGTCGTCGCCCAGCACTTCCAGCAGCTTCTCATTGAGCACCACGATCAGCGAGTCGACGTTGGCCTCTAGCTCGGCCAGGCCGTTGTCGGCGTTGGTCATGCGGCGGCCGCCTTCCCAGTCGAACGGCTTGGTAACCACTCCAACGGTGAGAATGCCCATTTCCTTGGCCACGCGAGCGATCACGGGTGCGGCGCCGGTGCCGGTGCCACCGCCCATGCCGGCGGTGATGAACAGCATGTGCGCACCGTCGATGGCCGCGCGGATGTCATCGATCGCCTGCTCGGCCGCGTCTCGACCCTTCTCGGGCTTGCTGCCAGCGCCCAGGCCGGTAGCGCCGAGCTGGATGGTCTTGTGTGCAGAGCTGCGAGCCAGGGCCTGTGCATCGGTGTTGGCACAAATGAATTCGACGCCCTGCACGGTGCGCGAAATCATGTGGTCCACCGCGTTGCCACCACCGCCGCCCACACCGATCACCTTGATCTGGGTGCCCAGGTTGAACTCTTCCACTTCAATCATTTCGATGCCCATTTTTTCTCTCCTGTTGTGCCCGCTGCCGCGAGGCGTTGATTCGTCAAAAACCAGAACTCAAATCCAAAACATATTTGCTGTGTCTGCCTCAGCCAGGCGGTCCGGTGTGCTCCGAGCATCGCCATCGTCGTCGTCGATGCAGGGGTCGAAGCGGCGAACCAAAACGCGTGCCTGGATCTAGTCCAGAGGCACCGAGGAACTGGCTTTGCCAGCCCACAGGTACCGCCACCTGCAGGGCGTGACGCGAAGCGGCGCGGGGGTACTTCATTTAGAACGTACCCACAAACCAGTTCTTCACCCGATCCAATGCGCCATGCATGGACCCCGCCTTCTGTGCCACCTTGTGCCCGCGCACCCGCGCCAGCCGCGCTTCTTCGAGCAGGCCCATGACGGTGGCCGCACGGGTCTGCGCCACCATGTCCGAGAGCGCGCTGGCGTAGCTCGGCATGCCACGGCGCACTGGCTTCAGGAAGATGTCTTCTCCAAGTTCGACCATGCCGTGCATAACCGCACTGCCGCCAGTGAGCACGATGCCCGAGGACAGCACCTCTTCATGGCCCGAGTCCCGCACCACTTGCTGAACCAGCGCAAAGATTTCCTCCACGCGGGGCTCGATCACGCCGGCGAGCGCCTGGCGGCTGAGCATGCGCGGTGCGCGGTCGCCCAGACCAGGCACCTCGACCTGGGTGTCCGGGTCGGCCAGCAGCTGCTTGGCGCAACCGCTCTCCACCTTGATGTCTTCAGCGTCCTTGGTCGGGGTGCGCAGCGCCATGGCGATATCGCTGGTGATGAGGTCGCCGGCGATCGGAATCACTGCGGTGTGGCGGATCGCACCGCCGGCGAAGATAGCCACATCGGTGGTGCCAGCTCCAATGTCCACCAGCGCCACGCCCAGCTCTTTTTCGTCCTCGGTCAGCACCGCCTGGCTGGACGCCAGCGGATTGAGCATAAGCTGATCCACTTCCAGGCCACAGCGGCGTACGCATTTGATGATGTTTTCCGCCGCACTCTGCGCGCCGGTCACGATATGGATCTTGGCCTCTAGGCGGATGCCGCTCATGCCGATGGGTTCGCGCACCTCCTGGCCATCGATCACGAACTCTTGTGGCTCGACCAGCAGCAGGCGTTGGTCGGTTGATATGTTGATCGCTTTGGCGGTCTCGATCACGCGCGCCACATCGGCAGCCGTCACTTCGCGGTCCTTGATCGCCACCATGCCGCTGGAGTTGATACCGCGAATGTGGCTGCCAGTGATACCGGTGTAAACACGGGCAATTCGGCAGTCGGCCATCAGCTCCGCTTCCTTGAGCGCCGCCTGGATGCTTTGCACGGTGGCGTCGATGTTGACCACCACGCCGCGCTTGAGTCCATGACTGGCCGACACGCCCAGACCGGCGAGCTTGAGCTGGCCACTGGGCAGCACCTCGGCTACCACCACCATGATCTTGGCGGTGCCGATGTCGAGTCCGACGACGAGGTCCTTGTATTCCTTGGCCATGATGATCCGTGGGTTATCTCGTGTTGGGTTGGGGCTTGGCGTCGCTGTCGGAGACCGTGGTCACGCCGTGTACGCGCAGCGCGTAACCGTTGGGGTATCGCAAATCAACCGACTCCAGCGCGCCGGGGTAGCGCTGGGTGAGCTGGCTGAGGGTGGCGGTGAAGCGCCGCACCCGGGCCTGCAAATCTTCCGGCGAGCCGCGGCCGAGCTCCACCTTGGCGCCGCTGTCCAGCGTGGCGCGCCAGCTGCCGCGCTCATTGAGCTCTAGGCGGTCAAGCCCCAGGTCAAGTCGCGCCAGGTCGGTGAGCAAGGCCTGATACAGCGCCCATACTGTGGCCGACTGGTCGCGCGGTCCTGCGAGCTCGGGCAGGCCGTCAAGGTCTTCTGGGTTCGCCTCAAACACCTCGCCAGCATCGTTGACGAGCTGGCCGGAGCCAGACTCGCCCCACCAGGCCACCGCCTGGTGCTCCTGCAGCGTGACGCGCAGGCGGTTAGGAAACTCGCGCTGCACCACCGCCTGCCGTACCCAGGGTACGGTTTCAAACAGGCGACGCACCTGTTGCAGGTCCACCGTGAGAAAACTACCGGACAGGCTGGTCTTCATCTGGGTGGCGAGCTGAGCACGAAACGTCACCGCGTTCTGATGCACCACATCGCCGTGCACCGAGATACCCTTGACCGACCACACCGGGTGGCGCACTGCCCACAGGCTGAATGCGCCGAGGCACATGAACGCGAACAGCGCAGCCAGCGCGCGCGTGGCGGCGGTCATGAGCTTGACGTCCAGGGGCAGATCGGCGGCTGGCATGGTCGGTCTCAGGTGCTTGCGGGAGCCGGGTTGTCCAGCGCAGCGCTGGCCAGCAGGGTCAGACACAGGTCTTCGTATGACAGGCCGGCAGCGCGCGCCGACATGGGCACGAGCGAATGGCTGGTCATGCCGGGCGAGGTGTTGATCTCCAGCAGGTAGGGCGTGCGCGTCGTGGCATCGATCATCACGTCGGCGCGCGACCAGCCACGGCCGTCCAGCGTGCGGTAGGCCTGCAGAACAAGCGCCTGGATGCGCGCCTCTTCGCCTGCCGGTAGGCCGCAGGGCACGAGGTACTGCGTATCGTCGGTGAAGTACTTGTTCTGGTAGTCGTAGTTGCCATCGGGCGCCACGATCCGGATCACCGGCAGCGCTTGCGCCGCCTCACCAGTGCCCAGAACTGGGCAGGTCACCTCGTCGCCAGCGATGAACTGTTCACACATCACCATCGGGTCTTGCTGCGCCGCCAGCGTGTAGGCGGCCTCGCACTGATCTCGGCTTAGCACCTTGGTGAGGCCAATGGTCGAGCCCTCGCGCACCGGCTTGACGATCATGGGTGTGCCCAGCGCATCGAACGCGGCGCGGGTTTCCTCGACGCTGTGCACCTGCTGCCAAGCCGGTGTCGACAAGCCCTCGGCGATCCAGATGCGCTTGGTCATGAGCTTGTCCATCGCCACCGCCGAGGCCATCACGCCCGGACCGGTGTAAGGGATGCCCATGAGCTCGAGTGCGCCTTGCACCGTGCCGTCTTCGCCATAGCGCCCGTGCAGCGCAATGAAGCAGCGGCCAAAGCCTTCCCGCTTCAGCTCACCCAGTTCGCGCTCGGCGGGGTCGAAAGCGTGCGCATCGACGCCTTTGGCCTTCAGCGCGGCCAGCACGCCCTGGCCCGACATCAGCGAGACCTCGCGCTCGGCCGAGCGGCCACCCAGCAGCACCGCCACCTTGCCCATTGATCGTGCATCGATGTGGGTCAATGGAGCTCCCTTGTTCATGCCTTGACCTCACCGGCCAGTTCGATAACCTGCGCGGCCACCATACCGATGGAGCCCGCGCCCATGCAGAGCACTACGTCGCCTTCGCGCGCGTTGTCCAGAATCGCCTGCGGCATCGCGGTGACGTCGTCCACAAACACCGGCTCCACCTTGCCGGCCACCCGCAGCGCGCGCGTCAGCGACCTGCCGTCAGCCGCGACGATGGGCGCTTCACCAGCCGCGTACACCTCGGCCAGCAGCACCGCGTCGGCCAGGCCGATCACCTTCACAAAATCCTCGAAACAGTCTCGGGTACGGCTGTAGCGGTGCGGCTGGAAGGCCAACACCAGGCGCCGGCCGGGGAAGGCGCCCCGCGCCGCCGCCAGCGTGGCCGCCATCTCCACCGGGTGGTGACCATAGTCATCCACCACCGTGCACTGGCCACCGCTGGCCAGCGCGGCATCGCCATAGCGCTGGAAGCGCCGGCCCACACCCTTGAACTCGGCCAGTGCTCGGACCACGGCGGCATCGGGCACGCCCAGCTCCACTGCCACACCAATGGCGGCAAGGGCGTTGAGCACGTTGTGATCGCCAGGCAGGTTGAGCAGCACATCCAGATCGGGCAGCGACACGCCGTTGCGCCGCTGCACGGTGAAGCGCATCTGCCCCGCCTCGGGCTTCACGTTAACCGCGCGTACCTGAGCGTCTTCGGAGAAGCCGTAGCTGGTGATGGGTCGGGCGATCTGCGGCAGGATCTCGCGAATCGAGGCATCGTCAACACAGACCACCGCCGCGCCGTAGAACGGCATGCGGTGCAGGAACTCGACAAACGCAGCCTTGAGACGACCGAAGTCGTGACCGTAGGTGTCCATGTGGTCGGCGTCGATGTTGGTCACGACCGAGAGCACGGGTAGCAGATTGAGAAAGGAGGCATCGGATTCGTCGGCCTCGACTACGATGTACTCACCGGAACCCAGCTGGGCGTTGGCGCCCGCGCTGTTGAGACGGCCACCGATCACAAAGGTCGGGTCCAGGTCGGCCGCAGCGAGCACGCTGGCGACCAGGCTGGTGGTTGTGGTCTTGCCGTGGGTGCCCGCAATCGCCACGCCCTTTTTCATGCGCATCAACTCAGCCAGCATCACCGCTCGCGGCACCACCGGCACCAATTTGGCGTGGGCGGCGACCACTTCGGGATTGTCGGCTTTCACAGCGGTGGAGGTAACGATGGCATCGGCGCCGTCGATGTGGCGCGCGTCGTGGCCGGTGAACACCTCAGCGCCCATCGCAACCAGTCGGCGCGTGGCGCCGCTCTCGGCCAGGTCGCTGCCCGAAATGCGGAAGCCCTGGTTGAGCAACACCTCGGCAATGCCGCTCATTCCCGCGCCGCCGATGCCGACAAAATGGATATGGCGAATGGCATGTTTCATGCCGTTTTCACTTTCGAAAGTTGTTCGCAGGCAGCGACAACCGCTGCCACCGCACCTGTCTTTTGCATCTGCTTGGCCTTGGTGGCCATCGCCTGCAGCTGGTCACGTTGCACCGTGCGTAACGTGCGCGCCAGCGCTTCGGGTGTGAGCTCGGGCTGGGGTACCAGCCAGGCTGCGTCGTGGTCGGCGAGGAAACGGGCGTTTGTGGTCTGGTGGTCGTCCACGGCGAACGGGAATGGCACGAACAGGGCAGCGGCGCCGACGGCAGCGATCTCGGTCACGGTGCTGGCACCCGCCCTGCAGATGATGAGATCGGCATCGGCGAAGGCTTGCGCCGTATCTTCGATGAACGGGGTCAGTTCGGCTTGCACGCCAGCGGCGGCGTAGCCTGCGCGCAGCGCGTCGATCTGCTTGTCACCGCTCTGGTGAATCACCGTCGGGCGCTCGCCTTCGGGCAACAGCGCAAGGGCCTGCGGCACGGTCTCGTTGAGCGCCTTGGCACCCAGGCTGCCACCCACCACAAGGAGGCGCATCGGCCCACGCCGCTCAGCGAAACGCTGTTCGGGGCCGGGCTGGTTCAGGAAACCTTCGCGCAAGGGGTTGCCGACCCACTGCGCCTTTTTCATGACGTGGGGGAAGGCGGTGAACACCCTGTCGGCAATGCTGGCCAGGATCTTGTTGGCCATGCCAGCGACTGAGTTCTGCTCGTGCAGGACCAGCGGCTTACCCAGCAGCGTGCCCATCATGCCGCCCGGGAAGGTGATGTAACCACCCAGACCCACCAGCACGTCGGGCTGCACCCGGCGCACTACTTGCAGGGCTTGCCAGAAGGCGCGCTGCAACCGCAACGGCAGCAAAAATAGGGTCTTGAGGCCTTTGCCGCGCACGCCACCGAAGTCGATGGCTTCCAGGGTGAAGCCTCGCGGCGGTACCAGCCGGCTTTCCATGCTGTCGGGTGCACCCAACCAGTGCACTCGCCAGCCGCGCTCACGCAGTGCCTCGGCCACAGCGAGGCCCGGGAAGATGTGGCCACCGGTGCCGCCAGCCATCACGAGGGCGCAGGGTGCGTGGGAGGTCGTTTGCGCCATCACTTGCGCCCTCCCCGCATCATCTGGCGGTTTTCATAATCAATCCGCAGCACGATGGCCAGGGCCACAAGGTTGATCAGGATCGCCGAGCCGCCGTAGCTCATCAGGGGCAAGGTCAGGCCCTTGGTCGGCAGAGCTCCCAGGTTGACGCCGATGTTGATGAAGGACTGAAAACCCATCCAGACTCCGATGCCTTGTGCAACCAATCCGGAGAACACCTGATCCAGGGCGATGGCCTGGCGCCCGATATCCATGATGCGGCGCGTGAGCCAGAGAAACAGACCAATCAGCAGCAACACACCCATCAGGCCGAACTCTTCGCCAATGACCGCGAGCAGGAAGTCGGTGTGAGCCTCTGGCAGCCAGTGCAGCTTTTCCACGCTACCGCCCAGGCCGACGCCAAAGATTTCTCCACGCCCGAAGGCAATCAGCGAGTGGGAGAGCTGGTAGCCCTTGCCTAGCGCGTGCTCCACGCTCCAGGGATCGAGGTAAGCAAAGACCCGCGCCCGGCGGAACTCGCTCGTCATGACCATGAGGGCAAAGGCGCCGATGACCACTAGCGCCATCAGAAAGAACATGCGTGCGTTCACGCCGCCCAGGAAAAGGATACCCATTGCGATGACCACGATCACCATGAATGCGCCCATATCGGGCTGGGCCAGCAGCAGCATGCCAACCACGCCCACCGCAATCGCCATGGGCATCACCGCGCGGAAGAAGCGCTCCTTGACCTCCATCTTGCGCACCATGTAATCAGCTGCGTAGAGCAGCACCGCGAGCTTGGCCAGCTCGGACGGCTGGAAGTTCATCACGCCCAGCGGAATCCAGCGCCGCGCGCCATTCACCGCCTTACCCAGTTGCGGAATCAGTACCAGGGCCAGTAACACGAGGGCCAGTGCAAACAACCAGGGGGCGAGCTTTTCCCAGGCGCGCATAGGGAACTGGAATGCCGCCACCGCAGCCACCAGCCCGATAGACATGAAGAACGCGTGGCGAGTGACGAAATGGGTGGGGGCGTAATTGCCGAACCGGGGGTTGTCAGGCAGCGCGATCGAGGCCGAATACACCATCACCAAACCCCAGGCTAGCAAGGTCACGACGACCCAAAGCAAAGGCTGGTCAAACCCCATTTCACGCACTGCCGGGCCGCGCGTGCCGCCATAGCTGCGGCTGGAGAGGCGCACCGGCAGCCCGTCGCCGCCGCCAGTCAGGGCAGCCCGAAGACGGGCCCAGGTTGTCTGAATCGTCGCGTTCATGCCGCGCCCTCCAGCACCACACCGCGCTCATCGGCGAGTTTTTGCACCGTCTCGACGAACACCCTTGCGCGGTGCGGATAGTTGTCGAACATGTCGAAGCTGGCGCAGGCGGGCGACATCAGCACGGCATCGCCCGGTTGTGCCTGTTGCTGGGCCAGACGAACCGCTTCGGGAAGGGTCTGCGCATCCAGCACCGGCACCTGTTCCAGCGAATCGGCCACTGCCTTGCGGATGAGGTTGGCATCGCGGCCGATCAGCACCACGGCGCGAGCATGGCGCGCCAGCGGCTCAGCCAACGGCTGGAAGTTCTGCCCCTTGCCATCACCGCCGAGGATGACCACCAGCCGACGCTCGGAGCCAAGCCCATTCACCGCCGCCAGCGTGGCGCCGACGTTGGTGCCCTTGCTGTCGTTGAAGTACTCGACGCCTTCGATGATGCCCACCGGCTCGACGCGGTTGGGCTCACCGCGGTATTCGCGAAGACCATGCAGCATGGCGCCCAAGGCTGCGCCGGAGCTGGTGGCCAGCGCCAGCGCTGCCAGGGCGTTAGCGGCATTGTGGCGGCCGCGGATGCGCAGCGCGTCGACCGGCATCAGGCGCTGGAAGTAGATGTCTTCGGTATCGTTCGCTGCGCGACCCGGCTTGCGCGTTTCGTCCAGCGCCAACGCGCGCACCAGCCAGTCCATCCCGCCGACTGACTCGATTCCCCAGTCCCCCACACGCTGCGGCGCGTCAAGGCCGAAGCTGGCCCAGGGCCGCGATGGCTGCTGACGGTTGCGTCCGCTCACCTTGACGGTGACCTGACCAGGCTGCATGGCCATCACGCGCTCATCATCACGGTTGAGCAGCATCAGCGCCTGCTCGCCGAACACCGCGGCCTTGGCCTGTGCATAGGCATCCAGGCTGCCATGCCAGTCGAGATGGTCCTCGCTGAGGTTAAGCAAGGTAGCGGCGGTGGGCACGCTGTCCCAAGCGCCGCCCGCCGCACCGTCGAGCTGGAAACTGGAAACTTCGAGAACCCAGACCGCGGGGAGGTGAGGCGGCAGCGCAGGCCCTGCGGGTGGCGGCACCAGCATGGGCTGCTCACCGTGGTCGCCTTTCTCGTCATCGGTGTCAAGGTCCGCCTCACCGGCTTCACCCGTCTGCGTTTCGTCTTTTAGCGTCTGCGCTTCTTCCGCGCTGACGACAGGCATGGCGGCAACCGGCTCGCTCACCGATGCATCCATTAAGGCGGAGACGGGATCCGGCGCCTGTTCTGCTTCGGTGCGCGCGGCGGCTTGCTCCGCTTCAATTTCAGCATCCAGCACCTGCGCCAACACGTCGAGCAAGGCGGGTCCGATGTTGCCGGCCACGGCGGTGTGCACGCCAGCGCGTTGCAGCAACAAGCCGGTGAGCGCGGTCACGGTGGTCTTGCCGTTGGTGCCAGTGATGGCCAGAACCTGGGGGAGGTAAGGCAGGCGCTCGCGCTGCGCCAGGTCGCGCAGGGCTTGCGCAAACAGGTCCAGCTCACCAACCCAGGCGGCGCCATTCGCCTGCGCCCAGTCGCGCAGTGGCGCCAGGGGCTGGGGCGGCAGACCCGGGCTGCGGGCGATCAGGGTCCACGCTGCTTCAGCAAGCAAGGCCTCGTCCAGCGGCCCTGAGCGGAATCGCACATCGGGGCATTCGGCGCGCAGGGCGGCCAACTGGGGCGGCGTGACGCGCGTGTCAGCCACGGTGACCTGCGCACCGCAGCGCACACACCATCGCGCCATAGCCAGGCCGGTGACACCCAGGCCCAGAATGAGAACGGTTTGGTTCTTCAGCTCGTTCATCGCAGCTTCAGGGTCGACAGGCCGACCAGACACAACAACATGGTGATGATCCAGAAGCGCACCACCACCTGCGTTTCTTTCCAGCCCTTTTTCTCGAAGTGGTGGTGCAGAGGTGCCATCTGGAACAGTCGGCGACCCTGGCCAAAGCGGCGCTTCGTGTACTTGAAGTAGGCCACCTGCGCCATCACAGAGAGCGCTTCGACCACGAAGATGCCACCCATGATGGCGAGCACGATTTCCTGCCGCACGATGACCGCGATGGTGCCTAGAGCGCCACCCAGTGCCAGCGCACCAACGTCCCCCATGAACACCTGGGCTGGGTGCGTGTTGAACCACAGGAAGGCCAGACCCGCACCGGCCATGGCGGAGCAGAAGATCAGTAGCTCACCCGCGCCCGGGATGTGCGGCACCAGCAGATAACGCGCGAACACCGCATTGCCCGTGACATAGGCGAACACGCCCAGGGCCGACCCGACCATCACCACCGGCATGATGGCCAGCCCGTCGAGGCCATCGGTGAGGTTGACCGCGTTGCTGGAGCCGACGATGACCAGATAGGTCATGACCACAAAACCGAATACGCCCAGCGGGTAGCTGATCTCCTTGAAGAACGGCACCATGAGACCAGCCTGCGGCGGCAGGTCCACGGTGAAGCCCGAGGTGACCCATTCGAAAAACAGCTGCAGCACGCGCAGGTTGTTGGTCTCGGACACGCTGAAGACCAGGTAGAAGGCGGCGACCAAGCCAATCACCGACTGCCAGAAATATTTCTCGCGTGAGCGCATACCCTCAGGATCTTTGTGAACAACCTTACGCCAGTCGTCTACCCAGCCGATGGCGCCAAAACCCAGCGTCACCAGCAGCACGATCCAGACGAAGCGGTTGGACAGGTCGAACCACAGCAGCGTGGACAAAGCGATCGAAAACAGAATCAGCACCCCCCCCATGGTCGGCGTGCCGCTCTTGCTGAGGTGGGTCTGCATCGCGTAGTCGCGAATCGGCTGGCCGATCTTGAGCGCAGCCAGCCGGCGTATGAAATACGGCCCGGCCACCAGACCCAGGATCAGCGCCGTCATCGCCGCCATCACCGCGCGGAACGTCAGGTACTGGAATACCCGCAGGAATCCAAACTCCGGCCCGAGCGATTGCAGCCAAAGAGTGAAGCTAAGCAGCATGCGACGCGTCCTTCCGTTCTTCTGGCGAACTTGGACCCAACGCCTGCAGCGCCTGCACCACCCGCTCCATGCGCATGAACCGCGAGCCCTTGACCAGCACGCTGCGTGGCGCGGCATCACCCGTTGCGGCCACTTGGCGGGCTACGTGCGCGCTCAAGGCGTCTACGTCGCTCCAGTGCTCGGGGGCCACCTCGCTGGCGGCCTTCAGCACGGCGCAGGCCTGGCCCATCCAGTCGCCTGCGCAGTGCACAGCGTCGATGCCGCGCGCACGGGCGTGGCGCAATACCTCTAGATGGAACGCCAGCCCTTGCTCGCCGACTTCGCCCATGTCGCCCACGGCCAGCAGGCGCGGCGCCGGCAGCTCGGCCAGCACGTCGATGGCCGCGATCACCGAGTCCGGGTTCGCGTTGTAGCTGTCGTCGATCAGGGTCAGGCGGCGATCGGTCAGCGTCACGGCTAGCGCGCGCGAGCGCCCGCCGACGGACTCGAAGGCATTCAAACCCTGGGCGATGGCGGCCAGCGGCACGCCGCCGGCCAGCGCGCAGGCTGCAGCGGCCATGGCGTTGCGCAGGTTGTGGCGCCCGGCCACCTGCAGGCGGCAGTGCGATTCGCCCTGCGGCGTGGCGAACCGCACTGCCCAGGCATCGCCCTGCCACTCGGCGCTGAGCACATGCACGGCAGCCGAGGTATCGCGGTCGCTGAAGTCGATCACCCGGCGCGGGCCGGCGAGCTCGCGCCAGACCGGCGTGTGGTCGTCGTCGCTGGGGAACACGGCCACACCATCAGCAGCCAGGGTCTCGATCACGGCGCCGTTCTCCCGCGCCACCGCTTTCACCGACAACATGAACTCCTGGTGTTCGCGCTGGGCGTTGTTGACCAGGGCCACGGTGGGCTGGGCCATGGCCGCCAGGGTGGCGATCTCGCCCGGGTGGTTCATGCCTAGCTCAACCACGGAAAGCCGATGCGATGAGGTAAGGGTCAGCAGTGTGAGCGGCACACCGATGTCGTTGTTGAAGTTGCCGCGGGTGGCATGCGCTGCATCGCCTACAGCGGCTCGCAGGATGGACGCGATCATCTGGGTGACCGTGGTCTTGCCGTTGCTGCCGGTCACGGCGATCAGCGGCAGGGTGAACTGCGCTCGCCAGCGCTGCGCGAGCTGACCGAGCGCCAGGCGCGTGTCGGGCACCTCAACACCCGGCAGGTCCGCTGCAGCCAGGCCGTTATGTGCGATGGCGGCGACCGCGCCTTGCGCCTGAGCTTTCGGCAGGAAATCGTGGGCGTCGAAGCGCTCGCCCTGTAGGGCCACGAACAAGTCACCCGGCCTCAGGCTGCGGGTGTCGGTATGCACGCGGGTGATGGCGAGCTCGCCAGGTGACCCCACCGCTCGAGCACCCGGCAATTCAATGAGTATTTGAGCCAGGGTCATCATGCGTCCGCTCCTTGCGGCTGTGCACGGCGGGCCAGCGCCGCAGCGGCTTTATCGCTGTCGGAGAAAGGGCGCTTGCTGCCCTGGATCTCTTGATAGTCTTCGTGGCCCTTGCCCGCGATCAACACCACGTCACCCGGCAATGCACGCTGGATCGCGATCGCTATCGCTTGGGCTCGGTCGACCTCGACCAGCGCCCGATCGGCCTGGGCGAGGCCCGCCTGCATCTGCTGCAGGATAAGCATCGGATCTTCGCTGCGCGGGTTATCGCTGGTGAGCACCACCTGAGCGGCATCCCGCTCGGCCACAGCGGCTATGAGGGGCCGCTTGCCGGCATCTCGGTCACCACCACAACCGATCACCACCCACAGCGAACCGCCGCGCTGACGCGCCAGTGGCTGCAGCGCCTGCAGCGCTTTTTCCAGCGCGTCTGGCGTGTGGGCGTAATCCACCAGCACCAGCGGCAGCTCGGCGCCAGCCGGCACCTGTTCCATGCGGCCCGGCACCGGCGTGAGCTGGCCGCAAGCGTGCACCGCATCGGCCAGCGGCCAGCCTAGTGCGCGCGCGGCACCCAGCACACACAGCAGGTTCGACAGGTTGTATCGCCCCACCAGCGGCAGGCTCAGCGGATGCGACGCCACCACCACGCCCGCGGTATCGCGCTCGACCACTGTCATACGCATGCCCTGGCGGGTGACCGCCACGCCGGCCGCGCTCAGGCGGGGTACCGCCGCGGCGCCTTCAAAACCCACCGTCCAGACGTCGATGCCGCGTGCGCGCACCCGCTGAACGAGCTCTTCGCCCTTGGCATCGTCGAGGTTGATCACCGCCGAGCTAAGACCCGGCCAATCGAACAGCATGGCCTTGGCTGCCCAGTAGGCGTCCATGCTCCCGTGGAAATCCAGGTGATCCTGGGT
Organism: Hydrogenophaga sp.; assembly: GCF_011390835.1. Classification (GTDB taxonomy): domain Bacteria; phylum Pseudomonadota; class Gammaproteobacteria; order Burkholderiales; family Burkholderiaceae_C; genus Hydrogenophaga. Next base: position 332,410 of record NZ_JAABRQ010000001.1, read on the forward strand.
GAAGTTGGTGAACACGGCTACGCGCAGGCGGGTGGCATTCAGCCGCGCTTCGACCAAACCGATCGACGAAGCTTCAATGGCGCAGGCGCTCACGCCTCCGTCGACCATCTGGCGCAGGTTGGCCTGCAGTGTGACCGGGTCGGGTGTGGTCAGGCCGGCGGGAACCAGCGGAGCAGCCGGTGCGCGTGCGGTGGGCGGCTGACCCATACCAAGCGTGCCCACCACGGCGCATGGTCGCCCGAGGGCTGAGAGCAGTTGCGCGGTCCACCAGGCGCAAGAGGTTTTGCCGTTGGTGCCGGTGACGGCCACCATCTCCAGCGCGGCACTGGGCTCGCCAAAAAAGGCGCTGGCGATCGGACCGGCAAGGGCCTTGAGGCCAGGCACCACGAGCACACGTTCGTCGGCTATCCCAAACACGTCCAGGCCTTCGCGCTCCACCAGCGCCGCAGCGGCGCCCGCTGCCAGCGCGCCGGCCACAAAGCGCCTCCCATCGGTCGCGGCGCCGGGCCAGGCCACAAAGCCGTCACCCGACTGCAAGCGGCGACTGTCGCTCTGCAGCGTGCCTTGCACGCGTTCCTGGAGCCAGGCGGCGATGGCGGTGGGTTGGTCCAACGTTCGCATCAGAACGATTCCTCGACCAGCTCGGTGACGATCTGCGGTTTGACATTCATATCGGGCTGCACGCCCAGAATGCGCAAGGTCTGCTGTACCGTTTCGCTGAACACCGGTGCCGCCACGAGACCGCCGTAATACACGCCGTTGGTAGGCTCGTCGACCATCACCGCGACGATGATGCGCGGCTGGTCTACCGGTGCCAGGCCCACGAAAAAGCTACGGTATTTCTTGTCGGCGTAGCCCTTGCCTTCCTGCTTGCGCGCGGTTCCGGTCTTGCCCCCCACCGAATAGCCCATAGTCTGAGCCTGCGGTGCGGTGCCGCCAGAGGCGGTCGCCATCTCCAGCATCTTGCGTACCGCGCGCGCGTTCTGCGCGCTGAACACATGCACGCCGGTGGCGGGTGTGTCGGTCTTGAGCATGCTGACCGGAATCAACTCGCCGTCTCGCGCGAAGACGGTGTAGGCCTGCGCCAGCTGGAACAGCGAGGCTGACAGGCCGTAGCCGTAGCTCATAGTCGCCTGTTCGATCGGGCGCCACGACTTGTAGGGCCGCAGGCGCCCGCTCACCGAGCCCGGGAACGGCAACTGCGGCTTCTGCCCGAAGCCAGCCTGGGCATAGGTCTCCCACATTTCGCGCGGCTGCATCTGCATCGCCAGCTTGACCGTGCCGACGTTGCTTGACTTCTGGATCACCTCGTTGACGGTGAGCACGCCGTGCGGGTGCGAGTCGGAAATGGTGGAGCCTCCGATCTGGATGCGCCCGGGCGCGGTCTGGATCGGCGTGGTCGGCTTGACCATGCCTTTTTCCAGCGCCAGCGCGGCGATGAAGGGCTTCATGGTTGAGCCGGGCTCAAAACTGTCCGTGAGCGCGCGGTTGCGCAGCTGCTCGCCGCTCAGGTTGCGGCGGCGGTTGGGGTCAAAACTCGGGTAGTTAGCCAGTGCCAGCACCTCACCCGTGACGGCGTCGAGCACCACCACGCTGCCGGCGCGTGCCTTGTGGGTCCGGACCGCCTCCCTCAGTTTCTGGTAGGCAAAGTACTGCACTTTGCTGTCGATGGAGAGCTGAAGATCGGGACCGTCCACGGGCGGGATCACATCGCGCACGTCTTCCACCACCCGGCCCAGCCGGTCCTTGATCACACGCCGAGAGCCGTTCTTGCCCGAGAGCTGTTTGTTGAACGCGAGCTCCACGCCTTCCTGGCCGCGGTCCTCCACATTGGTGAAGCCCACCACATGGGCTGCGGCTTCGCCTTCAGGGTACTCGCGCTTGTACTCGCGGCGCTGATAGATGCCCTTGATGTCGAGCGCGGCAATCTGCTTGGCCACCGGCTCGTCGACCTGGCGCTTGATCCAGACAAAAGTCTTGTCTTCGTTGGCCATACGCTTCTTCAGGTCGGCCAGCGGCATCTCCAGCAACTTGGCCAGCTCGCGCATCTTGGGGTGCGCCTTGTCCACGTCCTCGGGAATCGCCCAGATGCTCTGGGCGACCACGCTGGAGGCCAGGATCAGACCGTTGCGATCCAGCACGCGACCGCGGTTGGCCGGCAGTTCCAGCGTGCGGGCGAAGCGCACCTCTCCCTGGCGCTGGAAAAAGTCGTTGCCGAACACCTGGACATACGCCGCGCGGGCACCCAGTCCTGCGAAGACAATCGCCAGCGATGCCACGATGAACTTGCTGCGCCACATGGGCGTCTTGCTCGCCAGCAAGGGGCTCGCGCTGTAGTTGATGCTGCGGCTGCCGCCGCGGTCGTTGCGGCGGCTCATGGGCGCTGCTCCGGAGCGGTGGCGGCAGGCAGCGTCACGTACTGCGTGATGCCCGGGGTGACCGGGCGCATTTGCAGCTGGCGCGTGGCGAGCTGCTGCACCCGGGCCGACGCAGCCTGACCGCGTTTTTGCACCACCAGCTGCTCATGCTCGGCGTCGAACTTGCGCGCTTGCGCATGCCCTTTGTCCAGCGCCGCATACAGTCGACGCGATTCGTACTGCGTGTGCACCAGGTAGAACGCACTGACCATCACCGCAGCCAGCAACATGAGGTTGAGTCGAATCATGATCCGACCCCCACATCAACTTCCGTACGCGTGGCTACTCGCATCACGGCGCTACGGGCGCGCGGATTGACCTGAACCTCTGCGTCGCCTGGCATGATGCGAAAGACTTCAGCCAGCGGCATGGGCGCGGGTTCGGCGAACGGCACGCGGCGGTCAACTACGGTGCGGGACTGGCGCGCCATGAACTGCTTGACCATGCGGTCTTCCAGCGAGTGAAAACTGATCACCACCAAACGTCCCTGGGCTCGCAGCACGGACAAGCTCGCGTTCAGCGCTTGTTGCAGCTCTTCAAGCTCGGCGTTGATGAAAATCCGAAGAGCCTGAAATGTGCGCGTTGCAGGGTCCTTGCCCGGCTCGCGGGTTTTGACCGCGCCAGCCACGACTTCGGCCAGCTCACGGGTGGTTCGAAGAGGGCCCCGTTCCTGTCGGCGACGATCAATCGCCTTTGCAACCGATTGAGCAAACCGTTCTTCGCCATAGTCACGTATGACCTCCGTGAGGGTAGGGACGTCGGCCGTTTCCAGCCACTGAGCCACGCTCTGGCCGCGCGTGGTGTCCATGCGCATATCCAGAGGACCATCGTGACGAAACGAAAAACCCCGCTCGGGGTTGTCGATCTGCGGTGAGCTCACCCCCAGATCCATCAAAACCCCATCGACACTGGCCGATCCCAGATCGCCCAGATGAGCAAAGCCCTCGTGGCGGATGGCAATGCGCTGATCGCTGGCAGCCCATTCTTGGGCGGCAGCAATGGCCTGCGGGTCCTTGTCGATGACAGTCAGGCGCCCCTGAGGTGAGAGCCGCTGCAGGATGGCGCGCGCATGCCCACCGCGGCCGAAGGTCGCATCGACATAGTGTCCGTCGGGGTTGATGGCGAGGGCTTGCACAGCTTCGTTCAACAGGACGGTCTGGTGGCTCCATGGGTCTTGCACCGCGGGCCTTCAGAATGAGAGGCGCTTGAGCGCCTCCGGCATGTCGCCCTTCATTGCCTCAGCCTCCTGGGCGGCGTAGGTCTCTGCGTCCCACAGCTCGAAAAAGCTGCCCATGCCTAGCAGCACGGATTCCTTCGATATCCCGGTTTTGGCGCGCAATTCGGGCGAGATCAGCACCCGCCCCGCAGCATCCATCTCCACATTCATGGCATTGCCGAGGAAATAGCGGCGGTGCCAGATCGCATCCATGGGCAGACTGGCAATCTGGTCGCTGAACGACTTCCACTCGGTGCGACGGAATATCATCAGACACCCGTGTGGGTGGCGCGTGATGGTGAGCTGGTTCTGGTCCTCTATCAGGGCGTCACGGTACCGGGTCGGCACAGACAGCCGCCCCTTGGCATCGAGATTGAGAGAAGAAATACCCTGAAACACCTAGATCAGTCCTGAAAAAACACTTTTCACCACTTAATTGCACTTTTTCCCACTGTAGCAGCAAAATTCTGCAGTGCAAGCGCGTGGCTACATATTTTTTCAATGAAATCAACCACTTAGAGCGGTTTTGAGAGGCTCTTTCGGTATGAAATCTTTAGTAAAAGCAAGCACTTACAGCGCCCAGTGCATGTGATGCTTCAAACCCAGGCGCTGCAGAAGCCTGTGCAAAATCTCACGGGAAGTCCGCTGCGCCCGGCCGACGACACAGGCGCACAAATCGCCTCTGCCGATTTCGGCAAGCGCCGATGCCCCGGCGACGGGCTCACCGCACCGCGATCGAGTCGCAGTTCAGAGGATGTAGCGGGAAAGGTCCTCGCTGCGGCTGAGCTCGGCCAGCCTGCCATCGACATAGGCGGCGTCGATGGTCAGGGTTTTGCCCTGCCAGGTGGTCGCACCAAAGCTCACCTCGTCGAGCAGGTGCTCCATCACCGTGGCCAGCCGACGAGCGCCGATGTTTTCGGTGCGCTCGTTGACATCGCAGGCGATCTGGGCGAGCCGCAGAATGCCCTCGGACTGGAACTGCAGCGTCACGCCCTCGGTGGCGAGCAAGGCCTGGTACTGACGCACCAGCGAGGCGTGCGTCTGGGTGAGGATGGCTTCGAAGTCGCTCACCGATAGCGACTGCAATTGCACCCGGATCGGGAAGCGCCCCTGCAGCTCGGGGATAAGGTCGCTGGGTTTGCTGAGGTGAAACGCACCACTGGCGATAAACAAAATGTGATCGGTCTTCACCGGACCGTATTTGGTGGTCACAGTCGTGCCCTCCACCAGCGGCAGCAGATCGCGCTGCACGCCCTGGCGCGACACCTCAGCGCTGCCCGACTCGTTGCGCGAAGCCACCTTGTCGATCTCGTCGATGAAGACAATGCCATTCTGCTCGGTATTTTGCAGCGCGCGCTGCTTGATGTCCTCTTCGTTAACCAGTTTGCCCGCTTCTTCGTCGATCAGCAGCGGCATAGCCTCTTCGATCTTCAGGCGCCGGGTACGCCGCTTATCCTGACCCATCTGACTGAACATGCCGCGCAGCTGCTCGGCCATGTCTTCCATACCCGCCGGACCCATGATGTCCACGGTGGGACGGGGCTCGGCCAGCTCGATCTCGATCTCGCGATCCGCCAGCTGGCCTTCGCGCAGCTTTTTCCGAAAGGTCTGGCGCGCCGTGCTCTCGCTGCTGGCGACCACATCACCGGCGCCCGGTGCTGCGTGCCTGGGTGGTGGAATCAGCACGTCCAGAATACGGTCTTCGGCGGCATCTTCAGCCCGCGCGCGTTGCTCGCGCACAGCGGCATCGCGCGTCTGCTTGATAGCGATCTCGACCAGGTCGCGGATGATGGCGTCCACATCCTTGCCCACATAGCCGACCTCGGTGTACTTGGTCGCCTCGACCTTGATAAAAGGTGCGTCGGCCAGCGCCGCCAGGCGGCGCGCAATCTCGGTCTTGCCCACGCCGGTAGGACCGATCATAAGGATGTTCTTGGGCGTGATTTCGGGCCTCAGCTGAGCATCCACCTGCTGGCGGCGCCAACGGTTGCGCAGGGCGATGGCCACCGCACGCTTGGCACCCTGCTGGCCGATGATAAAGCGGTCGAGTTCGGAAACGATTTCCTGGGGCGTCATGGAAGACATGGGGCAAAAACCTTGATCAAGAATCACCGATGTCGCGGCTGCCGTCTTTCGACCTTGCGGGCGGGGCGATCGGTGTCACGCGCCGCGCGCGCTCACAGCACCTCGACCGTGTGGTGCATGTTGGTGTAGATGCAGAGCTCGCCGGCGATGGCCAGCGACTTGCGAACGATGTCTTCGGCACTCAGATCGGTGTGGTCGAGCAGCCCTTTGGCGGCGGCCTGGGCATAGGCACCGCCCGAGCCGATGGCGACGATGCCGTGCTCGGGCTCCAGCACGTCGCCATTGCCGGTGATGATGAGCGACGCACTGCGGTCGGCCACCGCCAACATCGCTTCCAGGCGACGCAACACGCGGTCGGTGCGCCAGTCTTTGGTGAGCTCAATGGCGGCGCGCACCAGGTGCCCTTGGTGCTTTTCCAGCTTCGCCTCGAAACGTTCAAACAAGGTGAAGGCGTCGGCCGTCGCGCCGGCAAAACCCGCCAACACCTGATCGTGGTGCAACCGGCGCACCTTGCGCGCCGTACCCTTGACCACGATGTTGCCCAGCGTGACCTGGCCATCTCCACCGATGGCCACCTGCACGCCCTCTGTCGTGTTGCGCCGGACGCAAAGGATGGTGGTGCCGTGAAGCGATTCCATGTAGAGGCCGCCCGTGACCGGGCTCAGTCGTTGCGCTGAACCACGCGCGCGTATTCGGTGATACCGATGACGTGGAAAAAGGCGGCTATGAGGCGGTGAGCATCCACAAACTGCACGTTGCGGCCCTGGGCGTGGTGACCCGAGACCCAGTTCAGCAAGGTGCCTGCAGCGGAAAAGTCGACCCGGATCAGGTTGCGGCAGGAAATGATCATCACGTCCGCGCCCTCCAGCCGCTTTTCCAGCGCCTCCAGGATGGGCTGGGGATCACCCCGGATTTCGCCAGACAGCTCCACCAGGCCGAGCTGATTGAGCTCCGAAGACTGGCTGTCCGGCCCCACCGAGTCGCCGGGGTAATGCGAGGGCACAGACTCCATGACCGGCTCGCTGAGCACCGACTGCCCGCTCTCGGCTGACGCCGCAGCCGAAATGTTCTGGAAGTGGCAGCGAGGCCTCTCCCAACCCGGCGGCGAAACCTCGTAGGTGACGCAGAAGTCCAGTGCAGTGAGCTCGAACTCATCGGCGCGGTTCATCACGCGCAGCGCCGCCATGCGCAGCTCCCACCAGAGCTGCTCGATGTCGCGGCGGCCGGATGGCGTCGAGTTCTTGAGCACGTCGCGCAGGGTATTGGCACCCAGGCAACGCAGTTCCACGTCCTGATCGCCCCAGAGCGTGAACATGCCGAGCAGTGCTCGCGCGGCCTTGACGTCGATCGACTCTAGCGGCGACCAGTCAAGCACCCAGGGCTGCGGCGCGCGCATCAGCACAGTCTGCAAGGTGCCCACGGCGTGTGCGTCCACGTCCGGCTCACACACCCACACCGCCCTGCTGGAGCCGCTGGTCGGTCGGTAAGTCTTACCGGTGATCTGCCCGATCATTTCAGGCATGTCGTACCACTGCGGGGCCGAGCGGCTGAAGCGGTTCACAAACTCGACCGCACGGCCTTCGAAAGAGGCAAGCTGCCCGGTCGCCCGATACAGGTCGAACAGCGCCAGCCAGTCCTCTTCCTGCTCGATGCGGGTGCCCCCCTCGCCCACGGCCTCCAGAAGGCCTTGCTCGGCACCAGCATCGTCGCCATTGGCAAACCGGATTGCGGCCTCTTCGACTTCGGGGTCCTGGGCCACTTCCTGCACATCAAGCGCGAAAAAGTGGGAGGGCGAAAAGGAGGAGCTGGGCCCGCTGGGTGTGCCCTGGGACGACTGAGACATGGCCATCAGACCGGTGCGATTGGTCGCCGAAGCAGAGTGAGCTGACAGGCGATCAGCGGCGGCGCTTTCCTTGGCCATCGCCGCGCGACGCGGCTCAGGCGAGGGCGCGTCATCGACACCCATAGCGGCGGCCTCGTGCCCCGACACCAGCGGCGAGCCTTCGGTTTCACCGTACTGCTTGACACGCGCACGGGACTTTTCTTCGTCCAACCCATCCCGCTCACGGGAATCCAGCTTTTTCTCCAGCGGCGTGCCACCCGTGCTGTGCTGGCTGGAGCCGGTAACCAACGAGTCCGGGCCCTTGGTCTTCCACCATTGCATGGACATCTGGGCTTCGATCTCGTCGATTTTCTTGAGCGTCATGGCCCGGTCGTCCGGCTTGGACGGCAGGCTGCTCTGGAAGAACGAAGGACGGATACCCTGTCCCCCTTCACCGCTGGCTTCACGGCTGCGGATCTTGCGCAGCATGTCGAACTCGCGCTTTCGCACAAAGTCGTTGCGCCGCTTGCGCTCGATCATTTCCTTGAGCGCGGCCTTGCTGTACTCGCTTTCCCGGTCTGCCGTGCGAGTGTCCAGATCCGCCCAGCTGGTGGTCGGGTGGCGAACAAATTTCGCCACCTTGGACAGAAAGCCGCCGTTCGATTCGTCCTTGGACATGCCGCGAGGTTACCGGAACTGTTTGGGGTGCAAAGCAGTAAATGCGGGTTAGTCGCCGAACATCTTCTGCTTGAGTTCGCGGCGCTGCTGGGCTTCCAGCGACAGACTCGCGGTGGGGCGCGCCATCAGACGACCTACGCCAATGGGCTCACCGGTTTCTTCGCAATATCCATAGTCGCCTGAATCGATGCGGGCGATGGCCTGCTCGATCTTTTTGAGCAGTTTGCGCTCACGATCGCGGGTTCGCAGCTCCAGTGCATGCTCTTCTTCGATGGTGGCGCGATCAGCCGGATCGGGCACAACCACCGTGTCTTCACGCAGGTGCTCGGTGGTTTCGCCCGCGTTGGCCAGCATGTCGGCGCGCAGCTGGCTGAGCTTGCGGCGGAAGTAGGCCAGCTGCAGATCGCCCATGTATTCGCTGTCAGGCATTGCCTGGATATCTTCGTCTGTAAGTTGCTCAGCCGACAGGGACTTCCAATTGTTGGCGCGCTTGGGATCCTTGCGGATGGCGGAGGGGACGGGAGGCGTCATGACAACACGTTCATTCATGGTGGAAAAAGTCGCTTTAGCGGCGTCGGGCGCGTGGGTAGGCACCACCTCAGCCTGCGTCATCTGCTCCATCATGACCTTTTTGGCAGCACGTTTGCCCAGAGGCCTCGGCGTGGGCTGCACCACCGGCAGGGTGATGGGTTTCTTGGGTGGGGCCACGGTCAACGGCTTGCCGAACACGGGTGCGGTCGTCTTGGCTGCGGGTTTAGCCGCGGCACTGGGCTTCACGACCGCCTTCGGCGCGGGCTTGGTAGCGGCTTTGGTCACGGGCTTGGCTGCGGGTTTGGTGGCCTTCACTGGTGCAGCTTTCGCCACTGGCTTAGGCGATTTGACAGGCACCGCCTTCTTGGCGGATGTGGCGGGCTTGGTGGGTTTGGCCACGGGCTTGCTAACGGATTTCGCCGCTGGCTTGGACTTCGCGGCGGGTTTGGCGGGGGCTGACGCTCGCCCCTTGGCCCCCGTCCCAGCGGATTTGGCTGCTTGGGTGGTCTTCTTGGCCGGGACTTTCACAAGGGGTCTCCTCTCAGTGCCTGACGATGCGGAATGCGGAACGGTCGGCTCGCTGCGGGTGTTGGTCCCCGCTGGGTCACCGGTGACCGGCAAACCCATGGTTATACCCCCATTCGCATCGGTGCCTGCGGTTCGATTCGAGTTCGATCCAGGCCGCACCGAGTGCGCATGGGTGGCGCGCGATTGTAAGGACTGTGGGCGCTGAGCGGCGGACACATGGTCCGAACGGAAGCCCAACCGTTGAAGAATCGAGACAAACAGCACGTTGAGACTCCGCGGATACAACAGACGGTCTGCGGCGCCGTCAGACCAGCGACTGGTCCAGCCCCTGCACCAGGATGTCCTTGGGCAGGTCCAGGCCAATGAACACCATTTTGCTCACGCGCGGCTCACCTTCGGCCCAGGCCGGGCCCAGATCACTGCCCATGAGCTGGTGCACGCCCTGGAAAATGACCTTGCGGTCGGTGCCTTCCATGGCCAGAACACCCTTATAGCGCAACATGCGCGGTCCGTAGACTTGCACCACCGCTCCCAGGAAGTCTTCCAGCTTGGCCGGATTGAAGGGTCGCGTGGCGCGATAGACGAAACTTTTCACGTCGTCGTCATGGTGGTGGTGATGTCCCTGACCGCCGTGGTCATGGGCATGCGAAGGGTGGTCACATGACTCGCCTGGCGCGTGGTCGTGGTGCGCGTGATCGTGATCGTGATCATCCGCTTGGAGGAAGTCAGGGTCGATGTCGAGCTTGGCGTTGAGGTTGAAGCCGCGCAGGTCAAACACCTCTTTGAGCGCCACCTCGCCAAAATGCACCGGCCGCATTGGCGCGCGGGGGTTCATGTGCTTCAAGCGGTGCATCAGCGCATCCAGCTCATCAGCACCCACCAAGTCAGCCTTGCTGATGAAAATCTGGTCGGCAAAGCCGACCTGGCGCCGCGCTTCCTGCCGGTCGTTGAGTTGCTGGGCAGCGTGTTTGGCGTCGACCAAGGTCAGGATGGAGTCCAGTAGGTACTGTTCGGCGACTTCATCGTCCATGAAAAAGGTCTGCGCGACCGGGCCGGGATCGGCCAGGCCAGTGGTTTCGATCACTACCCGATCGAAGTCGAGCTCGCCCTTGCGTTTCCTGGCGGCGAGATCCTGCAGAGTGGCGCGCAAGTCGTCGCGGATGGTGCAGCAGATGCAGCCATTGCTCATCTGGATGATGTTTTCGGTGGTGTCGGCCACCAGGATCTCGTTGTCGATGTTCTCTTCGCCAAATTCGTTCTCGATCACCGCGATCTTCTGTCCATGGGCCTCGCTGAGCACCCGTTTGAGCAGCGTGGTTTTGCCCGATCCGAGGAAGCCGGTGAGGATGGTTGCGGGAATCAGGGGCATGGCAAGCGATCAAAGACAAGAAAACAGGACACAGAGGCAGGCGGGCAGTGTAGTTCACCCACCCGGCCACTGGCGGCGCGCGGGTGTTCAACCTGGCTCATCCAGGTTTGACTTTGGGTTGTTTCGGGGCCACGGTGGAGGGCTCGCCAGCCTGACCGGCCGCGGCTGGGTCCGCGGGCCGGCGGACCGACTGGGCCCTCGGGTGGGCAGCGTCGTAGACCTGGGCCAAGTGCTGGAAGTCTAGACGGGTGTAGACCTGCGTGGTACCGATGCTGGCGTGACCCAGCAGCTCTTGCACGGCGCGCAGGTCGCCGCTGGACTGCAGCACGTGGCTGGCAAAGGAGTGGCGCAGCATGTGCGGATGCACCGGCGTGCTCAGGCCAGCGAGCAGAGAGCGCCGTTTCAGACGCACCCGGATGTGCTGGGGCGTGAGCCGTTGCCCTTGTGCGCCGATGAACAGCGCGGGGTCTTCCCCTGCCCAGGCGGCACGCTGGTCCAGCCAGGCCGCCAGGGCGCTCAGGGCAGCCCGGCCGACCGGCACGCTGCGCCGCTTGCTGCCCTTGCCCAGCACATGGGCCTCACCCTCGTTGGCATCGATCCAGCCACCGGCCTGCGGACCGGCCGCCACATCCAGCCCCACCAGTTCGGCAATGCGCAGGCCGCAGCCGTACAGCAGCTCGGTGACGCAAGCATCTCGCGCGGCCAGTGCCGGCGGGTCGCCGGCCTGCACGTGGCTCGCCAGCTGAATCGATTCGTCCACCCCAAGCGCTTTGGGCAAGGGCTTGCTCGCCTTGGGTGCGCGCACATCTTGCACCGGGTTGTGGTCGATCAGAGCTTGCCGGCCCAGCCAGACATAAAAACCGCGCCAACCCGACAAGATGAGGGCAATGCCGCGTCCGCTGCGCCCGGCGCTGTGCATTTGAGCAACCCAGCGCCGGATGTGGGCGTTGTGCACCTGCCGCAGGTCCAAGCCGGCCTTTGAAGCCAGCTGGCCCAGGCGCTGCAGGTCACCGGTGTATAGGGTGACGGTGCGCTCGGCCAGCCGTTTTTCCACCCGCACATGGTCCAGGTAGCGCCGTACCAACGCAGCGTCTTCAGCGCCGATCGCCTCTTGTTCCAATTCGGTGCGGGTCCTCACCGGAGCGTCACACCGCGGCGGGCACCACTGGGCGCAGCCGCGAGAGGGCGGCGCTGGTGATTTCGCCGATGCGTTCCAGGAAATCGGTGCCCATATCGGCAGCAAAGCGCTGTCTGTCCGAGGAGGCAAGCACCAACAAGCCAAAGGCGTGCGGCGCGAAGCCAGCGCGCATCGGGACCAAGGCCAGCGAGGCGACAGATGCCGCATCCTCCAGCCACTGCGCAGCCTCCAGGCCCGGGTTGGCGCCGCAGTAGGGTAGCGTGAGCGACGAGGCAAAGGTCTGCACGTCGTCGCTGGCGCCCTGGGCGTATTCTTCGGTGGCGTATTCGGGAGCCACCCCCCATACCTTGATCGCCACCTGGGGCACTAGGAACTGCGCGGCGATCTCGCGCGCCGCCACACGCGGCAGCTCACGCGCCTCGCGGGTCAGCAGGAGTTCGCGGGTCCATCGCTGTAGGCGGTCGGCAATGGCGGTGTTCTCCTGCCCATGGCGAATCATGCCGGCGGCCTTGAGTTCCAGCGCCTTGATCTTCTCTCGCAACATCTCCGCTTGGCGCTCCTGCAGACTCACCGCGCGGTGGCTGTGCGGGCTGGTGAGCTGCACCGTCGCGAGCAGGCCAGCGTGACGCTCGAAAAAGTCAGGCGTGTTGGCCAAGTAATTGGCGATGTCGTCTTCGGTGATGGGGGGAATGGTTGGTTCGATCATGGTGTGCACACGATACAGCGGAGCGGGTCGGAGGGTTTCAGGGCAGATCGGGCACATTGACCGTGCCCTCGAACACGGTGGTGGCAGGCCCGGTCATGAACACCGGTGCGTCGTGGGCCGCGGTGAGAGCCCATTCGATGCTGAGCACACCGCCGCGCGTGTACAGGTCCACTTGCTGGTCCAGCAGGCCCAGGCGGATGCCGGCCACGACGGCCGCGCAGGCGCCCGTGCCACAGGCCAGGGTTTCGCCAGCGCCGCGCTCGTACACGCGCAACCGCGCCGTGTGGCGATCGACCACCTGCAGAAAACCTACATTCACATGCTCGGGAAAGCGGGCGTGCGACTCGATCAGCGGTCCCCAGCTTTCAACAGGCGCTTGGTCAACGTCTCCAGCCAACAACACCACATGCGGGTTGCCCATGGACAGCACAGACAACAGCACCTCGCCCACCTCGGGCAAGTCCAGTGGCCAGCGCTCGAAGTCGCCCATGGGATGGGACTCAAGGCCAGTACCATCAAACGGCACGCGCGACAGCGCAAATACTGGCGGGCCCATGTCCACTGTGACGCGACCGTCGGCATGCAACTGCAGCGACAGTTCGCCGTTCTTCACCTTCACCCGAACCGGGTTGCGATCGGTCAATCTCTGTTCGTGCACATAACGCACAAAACAGCGTGCGCCGTTACCGCAATGTTCGACCTCGCCCCCATCGGCGTTGTGGATCACGTATTCGAAGTCCAGACCCGCGCCAGGCGAGGGCCGCACGCTTAGGATCTGGTCGGCGCCGACTCCAAGATGCCGGTCGGCCAGCCAACGGTACTGGGCCGGGCTGAGGTTCAGCCGAGCACGGGTTTCGTCGAGCACCACAAAATCGTTGCCCGCGCCCTGCATCTTGGTGAACCGGATCTGCATCGGGCCGATTATCCCCTCTCGAACCGACCCGCCGGAGCCCCAGTCCCGGCGATGAAAATCGGGAAGCTCAGAGCCGTTTTCAGGGTTTACCTGCATCGACGATCTGAGACAAAGTTGTATGATGACCATACCAATCTAGCACACAAGTGTTGATTCGATGCCTCACCTTTTCACGCTTCAACCTCATTTTCCAACGCAGCCCACATGAGCACTCACACCTTTCGCACACTCGGCGTCATCGGCCTTGGCTCCATGGGCATGGGGGCTGCCTGCTCGGCCGTGCGCCAGGGCACGTCCACCTGGGGCTTCGACCCTCGTCCGGAGGCGCTCGCCGCCTTCAGTGAAGCCGGCGGCCACCCCGCAGGCAGCGTGGCCGAATTGGCTGCGAAATGTGATGTGGTGCTGGTGCTGGTGGTCAACGCGGCCCAGACCGAACAGGTGCTGTTCAGCGACCAGGGGCTGACCAACCACCTCAAGCCCGGCAGCGTGGTGATCACCTCGGCCACGGTCGACCCAGCGCTGCCGCCTGTGTGGGAACAGCGGCTGGAAGAAAAGGGCCTGTGGCTGATCGACGGCCCGGTCTCGGGTGGCGCGAAAAAGGCGGCAGCCGGCCAGATGACGGTGATGGCCTCGGGCAAGCCCGAGGCGTTCACCGCTGCAGACAGCCTGCTCGACACCTTCGCTGGCAAGGTGTACCGCCTGGGCAACCAGGCCGGCATCGGCTCCACCGTGAAGATGGTCAACCAGCACCTGGCGGGCGTGCACATCGCCACCGCCTGCGAGGCCATGGCGCTGGGCATCAAGGCCGGGGCCGACCCGCGCCAGCTGTACGACGTGATCACGAACGCCGCCGGCAACAGCTGGATGTTCGAGAACCGCGTACCACACATCCTGGACGGCGACTACACGCCGCTGTCGGCGGTGAACATCTTCGTGAAAGACTTGGGCATCGTGCTCGACTCGGCACGCGCGCTGAAATTCCCGCTGCCGCTGGCCGCCGCTGCCCACCAGCTCTACCTGTCTACCGCCGCCATGGGCCTGGGGGCCGAAGACGATTCTGCCGTGGTCAAGTACTATGCCGCCCTTGCCGGGCTGGAATTGCCCGCGCCCAAGGGAAAGCTCCCATGATCCTCGGCGTCATCGCAGACGACTTCACCGGCGCCACCGACGTGGCCAGCATGCTGGTGCGCGCCGGCATGCCCACGGTGCAGGTGCTGGGCGTACCTGAGGGTGGATTGCCGGCGGCCGACGCGGTGGTGATCGCGCTGAAGACGCGCACCATCCCCTCGCATGAGGCCGTTGCACAAAGCCTGCAGGCGCTTGCTGCGCTGAGAGCCGCGGGCGCACGGCAGATCTACTTCAAATACTGCTCGACCTTCGACTCCACCGCCGAAGGCAACATCGGCCCGGTGACCGACGCGCTGATGCAGGCCCTGGGCACCGACTTCACCATCGCCTGTCCCGCCTTCCCCGAAAACGGCCGTACCGTGTTCCGCGGCCACCTGTTTGTGGGCGACCAGCTGCTCAGCGACTCGGGCATGAAGCACCACCCGCTGACGCCCATGACAGACGCGAACCTGGTTCGCGTGTTGCAGGCGCAGACCGCACAAAAGGTCGACCTGCTTCGCGTGGACGCGCTGCGCAGCGACGCAGCCACCCGGATTGGCCAACTGCGAGCCGACGGCGTGCGCATCGCGGTAGCCGACGCGATCGACAACAGCGACCTGCTGGCCCTGGGCGAGGTATGCGCCGAGCTGCCGCTGATCACCGCCGGCTCAGGCGTGGCCCTCGGCTTGCCACCGGCCTACCAGCGCCGCGGCTGGTGGGCACCAAGCGACAACGCGGCCAGCCTGTCTGCCGTGCAAGGGCCAGCCGCCGTGCTGTCGGGCTCCTGCTCGCAAGCCACCAACGCCCAGGTGACACGCTGGATCGCCGACGGCCGCACCGCCACTGCGCTCGACCCGCTGGCCTTGCACCGGGGCGAACAAAGCGCGGAAACGCTGCTGGCGCAGGTTCTTCCGCTGCTGCCTCAAGGCCCGGTGCTGCTGTACGCGACCGCTGAACCCGAACGCGTTAAAGCGGTGCAGGCCGAGCTGGGTGTGGAGGCCGCCGGCGCGCTGGTGGAAAACACGCTGGCTGCGCTGGCGCGGGGTCTGGTTGAGGCGGGCGCGCGCCGCCTGGTGGTGGCGGGCGGCGAAACCTCCGGAGCCGTGGTGCAGGCGCTGGGTGTACCGCAGCTGCACATCGGCGCGCCGATCTGCCCCGGTGTGCCCTGGACCGAAGCCGCCCTGCCCGGCTCGGGCGAACCGATGTGGCTGGCGCTCAAATCGGGCAACTTTGGTGGCGTGGATTTTTTTGCCGACGCGCTTCGTGACGCTGGGGTCACGCTGTGACAACGACCTGGCCGAGTGAACAAAACGCGCTGCGCGCCGAGATCGTGCGCGTGGGCGCCTCGCTGTTCCAGCGCGGCTATGTGCACTCGAGCGCGGGCAACATCAGCGCGCGGCTCACCAATGAGCAAGGCGGCGGCTTTCTCATCACCCCGACCGACGCCTGCCTGGGTTTTCTCGACCCGTCACAGCTCGCATGGGTGGACGACAGCGGCACCCAGCGCAGCGGCGAGCGCGCCAGCAAGACCCTGGCGCTGCACCGGCGCATCTATGACAGCGCGCCCGAAGCGCACTGTGTGCTGCACACCCACGCCACCCACCTGGTCGCGCTCACGCTGCACGGCGTCTGGCAAACCGACGATATCCTGCCGCCGCTCACGCCCTACCAGGTGATGAAGGTCGGCCATGTACCGCTGATCGCGTACCGGCGCCCGGGCGACCCGGCGGTGGCCGACGCTGTGGCGGCCCGGATCGCCGCCGCCCGGCGGCCGCTGCGCGCGGTGATGCTGGAGCGCCTGGGTCCCACCGTCTGGCACAGCAGTCCCGCCACCGCGATGGCCCTGCTGGAAGAGCTCGAAGAAACCGCCCGCCTGTGGTTGCTGGGCGGCCGCACGCTGACGCCCCTCAGCGACGCGCAAATCGAAGAGCTGCGCGCGCAGTTCAATGCCCCCTGGTAAGTCTGCCAACCCACCTATTTAGATCCCCATGCCTCGCTTTGCCGCCAACCTGTCCATGATGTACACCGAGGTTCCGTTCCTCGACCGGTTCGCGGCCGCCGCCGCCGACGGGTTTGACGCCGTGGAGTACCTGTTCCCCTATGACTTTCAGCCAGCCGAGATCGACGCCCGGCTGCAAGAGCACGGCCTCACGCAAGCCTTGTTCAACCTGCCGCCCGGCGACTGGACCGCCGGGGAGCGCGGTATGGCCTGCCACCCAGGTCGCGAAGCCGAATTCGCCGCCAGCGTCGCAAAGGCCCTGACCTACGCCCAGGCCACAGGTTGCCGACGATTGCACGCCATGGCTGGACTCAAGCCTGCAGGCGCGAGCGAGGCGCAGCTCCGCGCCACCTATGTGGCCAACTTGAGCGCGGCAGCCGATCGCCTCGCGCCCCACGGCATCACGCTCTTGATCGAGCCCATCAACACGCGCGACATGCCGGGCTACCACCTCAACTGGCAACAACAGGCCCACGATGTGCTGGCCGAGGTGGGTGCGCCCAACCTGAAGGTGCAAATGGACTTTTACCACTGTCAGATCATGGAGGGTGATCTCAGCATGCGTCTAAAGAAGCACTTCGGCGGAGTGGGTCACATCCAGATCGCCGGCGTGCCCGACCGTCATGAACCGGATGGCGGTGAAGTGAACCACGAACACCTGTTCACCCAGCTCGACACGCTGGGCTACCCGGGTTGGGTCGGCTGCGAGTACCGGCCCAAGGCAGGCACCAGCGAGGGCCTGGGCTGGCTGCGCCGCCACCGAGCTGCTAGACAAGCGGCCGCATGAACATCCTCATCACCGGCGGCGCCGGCTTCCTGGGCCGCGGTCTGGCCCACGCCCTGTTGCAGCGCAGCCAGCTCGCCGGCAGCACCCTCGCCACCCTGGCACTCGCCGACCTGGTCTCCCCCACCGACCCCGCGCTCACGCGAGACCCGCGCGTGCGCGTGTTCACCGGCGACCTGCTGGCCAGCGTGCCGGCGCTCATGACCGCCGGCCCCTGGGACGCGGTGTTCCACCTCGCTTCGGCTGTCTCGGGTGAGTGCGAGGCCAACTTCGACCTCGGCCTGCACGCCAACCTCGACAGCACGCGCGCCTTGCTCGACGCCTGCCGCGCACAGACCGTCGCAGGCCACGCGCCGGCGCTGTTTTTCTTCTCCAGCTCGGTTGCCGTCTATGGCAGTGATGCCGCCGTGAAGCTTCCCGCCGTCGTGCGCGACGACACCTTGCCCACGCCACAGTCCAGTTACGGCATCCACAAATTCGTGTGCGAGCAGCTGGTCGCCGACTACACGCGAAAAGGTTTCATCGATGGTCGAGCCGCGCGGCTCATGACGGTCTCTGTGCGTCCGGGGCGATCCAACGGCGCGGCCTCCGGCTTCCTCTCGGGCATGTTCCGCGAGCCGCTCGCAGGCCAGCCCAGCAACTGCCCTGTGGGCCTCGACACCGAGGTCGCCCTGGCCTCGCCAGCGAACACGCTGGCTGGCATCCTGGCGGTGGCCGAAGCCAGCCGCGAAGCCATCGGCGGCCGCACCGCCATCAACCTGCCCGCGCTCACGGTGAGTGTGCGGGCCATGCTGCAGGCGCTGGAAGATCTGGCCGGGCCAGAAGTCGTGGCGCTGATCCGTCACGAGCCCGACGCCACCGTGGCCCGCATCGTCGCGGCCTGGCCGGCCCGTTTCGAGAGCCCGCGGGCGAACGCGCTGGGCCTGCGCGCTGATCCCGATTTCGCCAGCGTGCTGCGACAGTACGTGGCGCACCACCCCGATGCCGTGACCCACCCGGTCGCGCTGGGCCGCCTGGCACAGCGCTGAGCGCGGTGAGGATGGGCTCCCAGAAGCCCACAGTACCCGCCCTCAGGCGACCGCTCCAACCGCAAGCCTGCCGCACAATGCGGCCATGGCACGCTCCTCCCAACTACTCCGCACCCCCCGCAACCCGGCTCCGCTGCGCCCAGCCGCCACCGTCCTGCTGCTGCGCGACGGCGCTCAAGGCATCGAGGTCCTGATGACGCGCCGCTCCATGACGGCCAGCTTCGCACCGGGCGCCTATGTATTTCCCGGTGGCGGCATCGACGCCGCCGATGCCTTGTGCCACGCCCAGGCCACGCGTCGCGCCACCCAGAGCGACCTGCACCTGACACAGGCGATCGCTGCCATTCGCGAAAGCTTCGAGGAACTGGGCGTGTTGCTGGCTCGCAGCGCGAACGGTTCCCATGCGGGCGCTGATGACATCGCCGCACTGGACCGGCAAGCGCCATTCGCCGCGCAGTGTGCGGCGCGAGGTCTAACGCTGGACGCAGCGGAGGTGTTCGTGCTGGCCCACTGGATCACCGATCGCGACCTGCCTCGCCGCTTTGACGTGCCGTTTCTGGTGGCCCGCATGCCCGACGGTCAGGAGCCAGTGGCAGACGAGTCCGAGCAGTTTGAACCGGTCTGGGTGCGTCCGGCCGATGCACTGGAACGTCATGCCGCCGGCAAGTTCTTCATCATCTTCCCGACCATCCGCACGCTGGAGCGCCTCAAAAGCCACGACTGCGTCGAGTCGGTGTTGGGCGCCTGTGCGGTCAACGATGAGCCGCTGTTCACAAGCTGCCCGCGAGCCGGCTTGCTGGGCGGCGCTGAGTCGCGCCACATGGAGCACGAAGCGCCGTTTGGTGAGCTGGCCCTGGTTTGCCCCGATGGCCAGATCACCCACGCACTGGACTGGCAGACCGAGCTACCCGTGCCGCTGTTGAAGAACGTGATGCGCCTGACCGCACCCAACCCTGGCTACATGACGGGGCCCGGCACCAACAGCTATCTGGTCGGCGACCCGAACACGGGCCACATCGCCATCGACCCCGGTCCTGACTTGCCCGAGCATCTGGAGCGGCTTTGGCGCGCCGCCGGTGGCGACCTGCGCGCCATCGTCTGCACCCACTCACACCCGGACCACTCTCCCGGCGCCGCCCGCCTGCAGGCCTTGTGCAGCGCCGGTGGGAAAACCCCGCCACCCATCCTGGGCCTGCCGAGCGCCCCGACCTCGCGCGAAAACAGCCGCTTCACTCCCGATCGAGCGCTGGCCGACGGCGAGCGCCTGACGCTGCAGAACGCGAGCGGCGAAACCGTGCATACACTGCGCGTGGCGCACACGCCGGGCCACGCGGCCAACCACCTGTGCCTGTTGCTGGAGGAAGACGGGCTGCTGTTCAGCGGCGACCACATCCTGAACGGCAGCACCACCGTGATCGATCCGCCTGACGGGAATATGGGCGCCTACCTTGATTCACTCGACCTGCTCGACCAACATTGCGAACAGATCGGGGTCGACTTCATCCTGCCCGCCCACGGCTATGTGCTCGGCGATTTGAAGCGCATGGCGGACAATCCGAGCGCGCCCGAACATGGTGGTGCCCGCGCAGCCATCGCCCACCTGAAAGCCCACCGGCTTGCCCGCGAAGCCAAGGTCGCCCGCGCCATGCAGGCACAGCCACAAGGCACGATGGACGACTGGGTGAAGCTCGCCTACGACGACGTACCTGAACGCCTGTGGCCAGTGGCCAAGCGCTCGCTACTCGCGCATGTGGAGCGCATCCAGAGCCTGGGCGGGTTCAACCTGTAGTGAGGACTTGCCACCTGGAGGTGGCAAGCCAAAAAATAGTGTGAAGCGCGCCGATACGCCGGATTTTGTGCATCCCGGTTGCCCGGGACGTGACCGTCATTCCTCTGGGCCGCTGGTCACCCAGACGGCTCAATGC
The DNA here is from genome assembly GCF_011390835.1 of Hydrogenophaga sp. Taxonomy (GTDB): domain Bacteria; phylum Pseudomonadota; class Gammaproteobacteria; order Burkholderiales; family Burkholderiaceae_C; genus Hydrogenophaga. The sequence continues at coordinate 352,656 of NZ_JAABRQ010000001.1, forward strand.
TACCTACCCGCCAGCTCCGCGGAACCACATCAACGCTGGCCTATTTGGTATTGCTGCGCGTAGAGATTGCCCGTTTCACCCGCACTGAAGCGGCTCGTCTCTGTTGCTCTGATCCTCACCTTAGGGCCCTTTGAGCGAACTCGCCGGGCTTGTCGGTGGAGAGGTATTACCTCCTACGCTGTCCTGTGCAGTCCGGACGTTCCTCCAGTGCCGTCTTTCGACGCTTGCACCAGCGACGGCCTAGCGCGCTCCACCCCGGTATTATCGACGCACCCTCTTGCTTGATCACCACAAGCCACCGAGAAGCCCATGATCCGTGTCTCCGAACTCAAGCTGCCGCTGGCCGCGATCGCCACCGAACACCGCCGCGCAGCCGACGCGCCCGCTGAAACCGAGCGCGACCGCAAGCCGCCGCCTCACCCGGTCGAGGCCCTGACCCGACTCGCCGCGCAGGCCCTCGGCGTGGACCCCGCCGCCATTGGCTCGTTACAGGTGTTCAAACGCAGCTTCGACGCCCGCAAGGCCGAGCTGCTCGCGGTCTATATCGTGGACCTGACCCTGGCAGATGCCGCGCAGGAGGCTGCGCTGCTGGTCCAGTTTCAGAACCACCCTCACATCCAGGCCACGCCCGACATGGCCTGGCAACCGCCGGGGCATGCACCTGATCATTGGCCAACGGCCGAAGCCGACCGCCCGGTGGTCGTGGGGCTGGGTCCTTGTGGCCTGTTTGCTGCGCTGGCGCTGGCGCAAATGGGTTTCAAGCCCATCGTCATTGAGCGCGGCAAGCCGGTGCGCGAGCGCACCCAGGACACCTGGCGTCTGTGGCGGCATCAGAAACTCGATCCGCAAAGCAATGTGCAGTACGGCGAAGGCGGCGCCGGCCTGTTTTCCGATGGCAAGCTCTACAGCCAGATCAAGGACCCACGCCACCTCGGTCGCCAAGTGATGCGCGAGTTCGTGGCGGCCGGCGCACCACCCGAAATCCTCTACATGGCGCACCCGCACATCGGCACCTTCAAGCTGGTGAAGGTGGTCGAGGCCATGCGCGAGAAAATCATCGCACTTGGCGGAGAGATCCGGTTCCGGCAACAGGTGGTCGGCATCACGCTAACGCCCGATGCCGACGGCTCGCAGCAAATCACCACCCTGCAGGTGCAGAACTTGGTGACTGGGGCGACCACCGAACTGGGCACGCGCCGCGCCGTGTTGGCGCTGGGTCACAGCGCACGCGATGCGTTTGCCATGCTGTTTGACGCTGGCGTGTTTATGGAAGCCAAGCCGTTTTCGGTCGGCTTTCGCATCGAGCACCCCCAAGGCGTGATCGACCAGGCGCGCTGGGGTCGCCATGCCGGTCACCCGCTGCTGGGCGCGGCCGACTACAAGCTGGTGCACCACGCGCAGAACGGGCGCACGGTCTACAGCTTTTGCATGTGCCCGGGCGGCACCGTGGTGGCGGCCACTTCTGAGCCGGGGCGCGTGGTCACCAACGGCATGAGCCAGTATTCGCGCAACGAGCGCAACGCCAACGCTGGCATCGTGGTCGGCATCGAGCCGGCCGATTTCCCGCAACAGTTCCCGGCCGACACACCGCACTGGGTCGCGGCCTTCGGCGAGACCGACGGCGCGCGATACGCCGCGCAGGCCCAGGCCATGGCGGCCCAGAGGCAGACCCATCCGCTAGCTGGCATCGTGCTGCAGCGCCAGCTCGAAGCGCGGGCGTTTCAAGCCGGCGGTGGCAATTTTGATGCGCCAGGCCAGCTGGTGGGCGACTTTGTCGCTGGCCAGCCGTCGACCGCTCTGGCCGGGGTGGAGCCCTCGTACCAGCCCGGTGTGAAGCTGGGCGACCTGGCCGCGGTGTTGCCCGGTTACGCCATCGAGGCTATGCGCGAAGCGCTGCCGGTGTTCGGCCGCAAGATCAAGGGCTACGACATGGCGGGCGCGGTGCTCACCGGCGTGGAAACCCGCACCTCGGCACCGCTGCGCATCACCCGCGGCGCCGACTTCCAGAGCCTGAACACCCGTGGCCTGTACCCGGCGGGCGAAGGCGCAGGCTACGCCGGCGGCATCCTCTCGGCGGGTGTGGACGGCCTCAAGGTCGCCGAAGCCGTGGCGCGCGAGCTGCTCGGCCAGACCGCAGCCGCCTGATACCGACCATCGGGTCGACGCCCAACTTTACACAGGCGCCACATTCGCTTGACATGGGCTGCGCACACTACAAGCTCCTCATCGGCTGGAGTGATTCATGAAACCTGTCAACAAGCCTGTGCTGCTGCCCCTGATGGCAGGCCTGCTGGCGCTTGGCGGCGCTGGCGCTGCGCAAGCGCAGGAAGCGCAAGGCCGTGTGCTCAGCAGCACGCCTGTGGTGCAGCAAGTGGCTGTACCGCGTCAGGTCTGCCAGAACGAACAGGTCAGCGTGCAAGGCCGCAAATCGGGCGCTGGTGCCTTGATGGGCGGTATCGCAGGCGGCGCCATCGGCAACGCGGTGGGCAACGGCGGTGGTCGAGCCGCAGCGACTGTGATCGGCGTGCTCGGTGGTGCCATTCTGGGGGACCGCATTGAAGGCGGTAGCCCGTCGTACACCGAGACTGTGCGCAACTGCGGCACGCAGACCCTCTACGAAAACCGCACCGTGGCCTACGACGTGGTGTACGAATACGCTGGACAGCAATACAACGTGCAGATGCCAAAGGATCCGGGCCGCTTTGTGCGTCTGAGCGTGACCCCGGTCGATGCCCTGCCGCCACCCGCGCCCCGCTATGCGCCCCAGGCGCGTGCGGAGTACCAGGTGCCATATGAAGACGACCGTGCCCCGGTGACCCGGGTGGTCATTGGCACCCATTACATCCCGACCTACCCGGTGGCGCCACGGGTGGTGTGGGTGAACGGCTACCGCCCCGGCCAGTGGTACGCCGGCCAGCCCCGCCACTGGCGCGAGGACAACCGGCGCGAGCGTCAGCATCGGCGCGAGGAGCGCCGCGACAACGACGACCACCGCAAGTGGCAGCGCCACTGACCGCCGGTGGTATCCACCCACGAAAAAGCGACCCAAAGGTCGCTTTTTCTTTGAGTCAGCTCAAGTCGATCAGAGCTTTTGCAGCGCGGCGATACGCTCTTCCATCGGCGGGTGGGTGGAGAACAGCTTGCCCAGACCGCCGGCAATACCCAGGGCCTGCATGGTCTTCGGCAATTCGCCCGGCGTGAGCCCGCCCAGACGAGCCAGCGCGTTGATCATGGGCTGCTTGCGGCCCATGAGGTTGGCTGCACCGGCATCGGCCCGGAACTCGCGCTGGCGGCTGAACCAGGCCACGATGATGGCGGCCAGGAAACCCAGCACGATGTCCATCACGATGGTGGTGACCCAGTACCCGATGCCCGGACCCGAATTGCTGTCGCTGCCACGGCGCAGGAAGCTGTCGACCGCATAGCCGATCACGCGGCTGAGGAACACCACAAAGGTATTCATCACGCCCTGAATCAGGGTCATGGTCACCATGTCACCGTTGGCCACGTGGGCCACTTCGTGGCCGATCACCGCCTCGACCTCTTCCTTGGTCATGCTTTGCAGCAGGCCGGTGGAGACTGCTACCAGGGCCGAGTTTTTGAACGCCCCTGTCGCGAAAGCATTGGGTGCGCCCTCGAAAATGGCGACGTCGGGCATACCGATGCCCGCCTTGTCGGCGAACTTCTGCACCGTCTGCACGATCCAGGCCTCGTCAGCATTCTGGGGCTGGTTGATGATGCGCGCGCCGGTGCTGAACTTGGCCATCGTCTTGCTCATCAGCAAGGAAATGATGGCGCCGCCAAAACCGATGACGAGCGAAAACCCGGCCAATGCCGTCATGTTCAACCCGTTGGCGGTGAGAAAGCGGTCCACCCCCAGGATGCGGGTGGTGACCAGCAAGACCGCCATCACGGCGAAGTTGGTCAAAACAAACAACAGGATGCGTTTCATGTGTGCTCCATCGGTGCAATTGGCCGGAACCCGGCGCGCTGCTTGCGACCCGTCAGGCGACTCAAGGTTCCCCGCTCGAGGGATTCACTGCCGTTTCCGGATCTGCAAGTTGCGCGGATGATACCGAGAAACCGTTATGGGGACTCCGCCTGCGGTTTCAAGCCAAGACCCTTGGGTTTCAGGGGGTTGCGGCTGGCCTCGGCGGCCGGAACACCGAGGAGTCGTCGTAGAACGCGGGATCTTCATTGGGTGCCCACCAGCCCGGCACGCCCAGCACTGGCAGCGGGGTAAACGGCTTGCCCGCCAGCTCGCTCGCTTCCAGCCGGCTGGCCAGCCAGGTGTCCCACTGGGCCAGCTCGTGGCTCAGCGCCAGCGGCACCGGCACCGCATACACATGGGCGGTGATCGACTTGTAGGGTGTGACCAGCTTTTCCAGCAAGGCGTGGCCCACCAGCACCAGCCGCGCCTGACTCCAAAGCGGGCGCAGCTCGATGAACAACTTGGGCCAGTCGCGCTGGGTGAGCGCATCCCAGAGCGCATCCGGCGCCTGCAGCAGCGCGGCGTTTTCGTCGAACAGCGTCAGCGCATCGCGAACAGCCCCCCGCACCTGGCCGACGCCCACCTGTGCGATCTGCGCGGCCTGCAGCTGGTTGAGACGGCGCTTGGCGGCGGGGAAGCGGTGCCAGCACAGGCCGTTGAAAAAGTCGTGCAGGTTGTCGCGCGTGGGCACCTGGCCGGTGTCGAAGATGTGCTGCTCGTAAGCCACGCCTTCAGGCAGGTCGGACTGAGGCACGAAGCGAACCGGCGCGCGCCCTAGTGCATTGAGCACGGCAACGAAAGAGGCTTCTCGGGAGAAGATGGGCGCCAGTGCGCTGCCGATTTCCGCCAACGGATCAAACCAGGGCGAATCCCAGGCCACCTCGCAGCGCGACGCGCTCATCCAGGTCGTGCGCCCTTGGCCTGCCGCTTGTCCCTCACCGACACGTGAGATGTGCCTTCGTTGGCGAAATCAAACAGCTGGGAGGCCACCAGCAGCTTGCTCAATGTCGAGTACCCATAGTTACGCGAGTCGAACGACGCTTGGTTGCCGATTTGCTGCCCGACCGCATCCACGCGCGCCCAACCTCCCTCGTCGGCGGCCGCCTGGACCGCGTTTCGCAGCAGACCTACCAGCCTGGCGTCCTGTTTGAGCTGCGCTGTCGGCACGCGAAGCGGCGCTGCAGGCGAAGCATCAGGGGTCTCGGATGCAGCGTCCCCGCCCAGCTTGTCCAAGTAAAGGAAGCGCGAGCAAGCATTGACAAACGGCTCTGGTGTCTTCTGGGCACCAAACCCATACACCGCAGCGCCTTTGGCGCGCAAATGCATGACCAAGGGCGTGAAATCGGCATCCGATGAGACGATACCGAATGCATCGGGCTGATCGGTGTACAGGAGCTCCAGGGCATCGATCACCATGGCCATGTCGCTGGCGTTCTTGCCTTTCGAGTAATCAAACTGCTGCATCGGGCGGATGGCATGCTCATGCAACTTTTCCTCCCAGCCCTTCAACTCGGCCTTCTTCCAGTTCCCATAAGCGCGTCGGACATTGGTCACGCCAAATGTCGACAGCTCGGTCAGGATCACGTCGATTTTGGAGGCGGGCGAATTGTCGGCGTCAATAAGCAGGGCAATATGGGGCTCTGCCCGCAGTGCCTCGCGCGGCTTCACGCCAGCCTCCAGGGCAGCGCTTCACCCGAGCGCAGCGGTTTGAGCTGGGCTTCGCCGAAGGCAAAACTCTCGGGCGGTGTCCAGCGCTCGCGCCGCAGGGTGACGGTGCCGGCATTGCGCGGCAGGCCGTAGAAGTCAGCGCCAAAGAAACTGGCAAAGCCTTCCAGCTTGTCCAGCGCGCCAGCGGCATCGAATACCTCGGCGTACATCTCCAACGCGGCGTGGGCGGTGTAGCAACCGGCGCAGCCGGTGGCGTGTTCCTTCAGATGCGCCGGATGCGGCGCGCTGTCGGTGCCCAGGAAAAACTTCGGGCTGCCGCCGGTGGCCGCCGCCACCAGGGCCTGGCGGTGGGTTTCTCGCTTCAACACCGGCAGGCAGTAGTAGTGCGGCCGGATGCCACCGGTGAAGAGGGCGTTGCGGTTGTACAGCAGGTGGTGGGCGGTGATAGTGGCCGCCAGGAAACGGTCACCCCCGGACACGTACTGCGCCGCCTCGCGGGTGGTGATGTGCTCCATCACGATCTTGAGCTCCGGGAAGTCCTTGCGCAGCGGCTGGAGCTGCTGCTCGATGAACACGGCCTCGCGGTCGAACAGGTCAATATCGGGACTGGTGACTTCGCCGTGCACCAGCAGCAACACACCTGCGCGCTGCATGGCCTCCAGCGTCTTGTAGGTCTTGCGGATGTCGGTCACGCCAGCGTCGCTGTTGGTGGTGGCGCCGGCGGGGTAGAGCTTCACGGCGACCACGCCGGCGTCCTTGGCGCGGGCGATTTCTTCGGCTGGCAGGTTGTCGGTGAGGTAGAGCGTCATCAGCGGCTCGAAGTCCATCCCCGCAGGCACTGCGGCACGGATACGGTCGCGGTAGGCCATTGCCTGCGCCGCGGTGGTGACCGGTGGCTTGAGGTTGGGCATGATGATCGCGCGGCCAAACTGCGCGGCTGTGTGCGGCACCACGGTCTGCAAGGCCTCTCCGTCGCGCACATGCAAGTGCCAGTCGTCGGGACGGATGATGGTGATCGAGGCAGGGGTGGCGGCAGCGTTCATGCCCAGATTGTCTCAAATGAGCCGGCAGGCTCGCGCAAGGTCAGCGTGCTGGCTTGCTTTCGACGTGTTGCTGCAAATCGAGCCAGAATTTTTCCAGCGCACGCTTGGCGCGCCGCGCCGTCGGTCGCTCGCGGTAGATGCGGATGTCCATGTCGGTCTCCAGTCCGGCCCCGGCCGACACCAGCTTCTTGGCGCGAACATCCTTGCGCACCGCGGTGCCGGGCAGAAAGGCGATGCCGTGGCCTTCCAGCGCCATCGCCTTCAGGCCCTCGGCCATGTCGGTCTCGTAAATGCGGTCCAGGTGCACCGGAATCACACTCTGCTTGACCAGCTGTTCAACCGCCCGCCCCAGGTAGGCGCCGGGTGCATAGGCCAAGTAGGGCACCGGGTGCCCGGGCTGCCCGGGCAAGGCATACAGGGGTGCGCCCTGCGGATTGGGCTTCACATAGGGCGCCAGCGACTCCCGGCCCAGATGCAGCATCTCATATCGGTCCGCGTCCAACTGAATCGGCTGACCGGCGTGGTGGTAGGCAATCAGCAGATCGCAGCTGCCTTCGACCAGGCGCATCACCGCGTCGTGCACATTGAGCGCGATCAGTCTTGTCTTGACCGGACCGCAGACCTCGCGCAGCCCCGACAGCCAGGCCGGGAAAAAGGTGAACGCGAGCGAATGCGGCACGGCGAACTCGATCACGTCCTGCGCCGCCGCAGTGTGGGCACGCAGCGTGGCACGGGTGATCTGCAAGGCCTGCAGCATTTCCAGCGCCTGCTCGTACAGGGTCTGGCCTGCGGGCGTCAAGCGCGTGGGGTAAGACGATCGGTCCACCAAATCGGTGCCCGCCCAGGCTTCCAGCGACTGGATGCGGCGCGAAAACGCGGGCTGGGTGACGTGACGCAGCTGCGCCGAGCGGCTGAAACTCCGCGTCTCAGCCAGGCTCACAAAGTCTTCCAGCCACTTGGTCTCCATGGCTGCACTGTACGCCATTCGATTGGACTTCTTGGCCGACTCACGACACGACCCGGCGGACTCGCCAAGGTCAAAAATCGGGTCCAGAATGCTCTTGGCCAGCTGGCCTTCACCACTCAAGGAGACAAGATGTTCAAACCCGATACCTGCTGCACACTGGTGCCCTACTTCGAGATACGGGAAGGCCAGTTGGACGCGTTCAAGGCGCTGGGGCCCAAGTTCGTCGCCAGGACCCAGACCGAGGCAGGCTGTCTGCACTACGCGTTCTCATTCAACGGCAACACCGCACACTGCCGGGAAGGCTATGAAGACGCGCAAGCGGTGCTGGCCCATCTGGACAACGTGGGGGCGCTGTTGGGCGAAGCCCTCAAAATCGCCAAGATCGTGCGCCTTGAAGTCCATGGGCCAGCGGCAGAACTTGACAAGCTGCGCACGCCCCTGGCGTCGCTTGAACCGCAGTACTTTGCGCTAGAGCCTGGCATTCGCCGAGTCTGAACCGGATTCAGTCGGACGCCGACTGCTGCAAAGCCCACATCTCCGCATAGACCCCGCCGCGCGACACCAGCTCCGAGTGCCGCCCACGTTCGACGATCTCGCCATTGACCAACACCAGGATTTCGTGCGCGTCCACCACGGTGGAGAGGCGGTGCGCAATCACCAGCGAGGTCTTGTTGCGCGCCGCGCTCTTCAGCTCGGCCTGAATCGCGCGTTCGTTGGCTGAGTCCAGTGCCGAGGTGGCTTCATCGAAGATCACGATCGGCGGGTTTTTCAGCAACGTGCGCGCGATGGCCACGCGCTGCTTCTCGCCGCCCGAGAGCTTGAGTCCACGCTCACCCACCGGGGTGGCATAGCCCTTGGGCAGGCGCTCGATGAAGCTGTGGATGTGGGCGGCCTGGGCAGCCGCCACGGCGGCATCGTGCCCGGCATCGGGACGGCCATAGAGGATGTTGTATTCGATGGTGTCGTTGAACAGCACCGTGTCCTGCGGCACGATGCCGATCGCCTGCCGCACGCTGGCCTGCGTGACATGGCGGATGTCCTGACCGGCGATGGTGATGCGCCCGGTGCCGTGAGGGCCACCCGCTTCGCCCGCCTGCTCATGGTTGCTCACGTCATAAAAGCGGTACAGCAGCCGAGCCAGCGTCGATTTGCCCGAGCCAGAAGGCCCGACCACGGCCACCGTCTTGCCCGCCGGAATCTCGAAGCTCACGCCGTGCAGGATCTCGCGCGCGGGCTCGTAGGCGAAGTGCACATTCTCGAAGCGCACGGGGGGCGGCCCGTCCAGCGCCAGATCGCTGGCGCCAGGCTGGTCGGCGATTTCGCGCTCTTTTTCCAGCAGCACGAACATCTTGTCCAGGTCGGTCAGGCTTTGCTTGATCTCGCGGTACAGCACGCCGAGGAAGCCCAGCGGAATGTAGAGCTGGATCATGAAGGCATTGATCATGACCAGGTCGCCCAGCGTGAGCTCTCCGGCCACCACGCCCTGGGTGGCGCGCCAGAGCATCAACACCAGGGCGGTGGCGATCACCAGCTGTTGCCCGGCATTGAGCATGGATAGCGTGGTCTGACTCTTGATGCGCGCGCGGCGCAGCTTTTCCAGCGCCTCGTCGTAGCGCCTCGCCTCGAAGGTCTCGTTGTTGAAGTACTTGACGGTCTCGTAGTTCAGCAACGAGTCGACGGCGCGGGTCTGGCTCACCGACTCCAGCTCGTTCATCTCGCGGCGGAAACGGGTGCGCCACTCGGTCACGATCACCGTGAAGGTGACGTAGAGCACCAGCGCCACCAGCGTGATCCAGACATAGCCCATGTCGAACTGCGTGCCCAGCAGCGCCAGCACCATGGTGACTTCGATCAGAGTGGGAACGATGCTGTAAAGGGAATACGAGATGAGTGACTGCACGCCACGCGTGCCGCGCTCGATGTCGCGCGTCATGCCACCAGTCTGTCGGTCGAGGTGAAAACGCAGACTCAACGCGTGCAGGTGGCCAAACACCTCCAGCGCGATGCTGCGGGTGGCGCCCTCGGTGGCCTTGGCGAACACCAGCTCGCGCAGCTCGGTGAAGATGGCGGTGGACAGGCGCAGGCCGCCGTAGGCCAGCAAAAGGCCCAGCGGCACCACCAGCAAGGCTTCCACACTGCCAGGCTTGATGGTCATCGCATCGACCAGCTGCTTGAGCAGCAGCGGCACACTCACGTTGGCCATCTTGGCCGCGACCATGAAACTCAGCGCGATCACCACGCGCCATTTGTATTGCCACAGGTAGGGAAGCAGGCGCCGCAGCGTGGCCCAGTCGGATCCACGGGCAGTGGCCGCCTGGCCGTTGGGCGAGGTGGCAGAAGCTGTGGCGTGGGGTAGGGAGGTGGCGGAAGAGGAGGAAGACGGGCGCATGCAGGACAATCGCAGTTTGCATCGAGATTGTGCCCATGTCCGTCGAATCAAGCTCCCCCTCCCAAAGTACCCTGCCCGTCGACCGGGAGCTGGTGCTCAAGGTCATTCCCATGCCCGCCGACTGCAACGCCAACGGCGACATCTTCGGTGGCTGGGTCATGGCACAGGTCGATCTCGCGGGCTCGGTACTCCCAGCGCGCTACGTGCAGGGGCGCATGGCAACGGTCGCGGTGAACCAGTTCGTGTTCAAGCACCCGGTGCGCGTGGGCGACATCCTGAGCTTCTTCGCGCACATCGAGCGCATCGGCAACACGTCGATCACGGTGCAGGTGGAGGTGTACGCCGAACGCTTCCGCGCCCAAGGTCAGTACGTCAAGGTCACCGAGGCCAGCCTGACCTACGTGGCGATCGACGACTCGGGCAAACCCCGCCCAGTGCCCAAAGGCAACCCGGTGGCGACCGGTCCATGAGTGGCCGCTGATCCGGGGTCAACACCGCGGTCGGCGCTCTGCCCCGCGTCAATTGAGGTCCCAAAGCAACAGAGCGCACCCTCCTGAAAGAAGGCGCGCTGTGGCAGCTTGGCGACGAGGGGGTGTCAGCCCCGCACAGGATCATCGCAGCAAGATGTCGTTCTTGACCTTCTGAACACCGATGACTTCGCTGGCCAGTTGCGCCGCGCGGCTGCGCTCGGCGCCGGTTTTCACGAAGCCGCTGACCACAGGCTCCTTGAGCAAGGCGGCCTTCACCTGGGTGGTGATGGCGGATTCGTCCACGTGCTCGCCCTTGCCTTCGCGGGTGGGCGTGGCGCCGCAGACCGCCAGTGCCATTACGGCGAGGCCGGAGAAAAAGAGTCGGATCAGGAGGGATCGGGTCAGGGTGTCTCCTTGCACAAGGGGTGAAGGCCCGGAATGCGCCCGGCGACCGGTCGATGTACCGACCCGATCTGGCTCAAACCTTGCAGACACCCACTCACGCTTGGCCCGGACCCGCCGCCGCCGCCAGAGGAGCGCGCAGCGTGCTCGGGATTCAGAAGCGCCCGTGGCGCCCCTGCCCGGCCGCGAACCGCACAGCGCCTTCGAGAGCATCGGAGATCCGCAACTTACCGCGCTGCCACTCCTGTTGCAGCGCATCGCCCAACGGCAAATCCCATTGGGCGTGCGCGCTTTCGCGGTCGGCGAGCATGGTGGCCTGTGGAAAGCCGGCGAGCTGCCGGGCCAGTGCCACGGCCGCTTCTCGGCCCTGGCCGGTGGGTACCACTCGGTTGGCCAGGCCCATCTGCAGCGCCTCGGCCGCCTCGACCTTGCGTCCGGTCAGGATGAGGTCCATCGCGTGGCCCATGCCGATCAGGCGCGGCAACCGCACCGTGCCGCCGTCGATCAGCGGCACACCAAAGCGCCGGCAGTAGATGCCGAAGTAGGCATCGGCCTCCATCACGCGCAGGTCGCACCAGAGGGCCAGCTCCATGCCGCCGGCCACCGCAGCGCCACTCACGGCGGCGATCACCGGTTTGCTCAAACGCAGGCGCGACGGACCCATGGGCCCCAGGGCACGGCTATCGTCGGTTTCGAAGTCCAGCCCCCTCAGAGCCTGGTCATTGCCCGATACCGCCAGGCGGGCGCCGTGCTGCAAATCCCACCCGGCACAGAAATGCCCGTGGGCGCCGTGGAACACCGCGACCCGCGCCTCTGCATCGTCCTCAAAGGCCAGAAAGGCGGCATACAGCGCCAACGCGGTTTCTCGATCGACCGCGTTGCGAACGGCCGGCCGCGCCAGCGTCACCACGTGGATGCCATCCAGACGCTCGACGGTGACTGCATTCATTCGGGCCACCAGCCCACGCGCGGGCCGCTCAAGGCGTGGTCCAGCTCAGTCTTCGTCACCTCGATCTCCATCCTCAGCAGCGCTCCGGCCATGGCCTTGCCCAGGTTGTCCAGCCGCAGGTTGCGCGCGCCACCGCCTTGCAGCGCGCCCTTGAGCACGAGCTTGATCGCGAGGATATTGGGCAAGGCCCAGAGCTCGACCTCACCCGCCAGCCAGGGAGCGAAGTGCGCCTGCACGCGCGCAGCGGTGACTTCGCGTTGCATGAGCCGGTAACCCTCGGCGTTCCAGGCAAACAGGCCGAAGTCCACCCAGTCGGCCTTGTCGCCGCTGCGGGCGTGGGCCAGGCGGGCGAGAGGAATGCGAAGGGCGCTCATGCTGGTGTCGGCGCCACGCCGTCCATCATGTCCACCTGGACACTGCTCTCCACCGCCGAGCACGGAACGAGCGTGGGCCAGATGCCGAGCAGCTCGCTGGTGTTGTGCAAGCCGTTGAAACCGCAGGTGTAGGCAGGGCCACTGAGCGCGAGCCAGGGAAACAGGCGGCCAAAGCCGTCCGCCGCGGCTTTCACCGGCGTGCGCAAGACCATGCGCGTCCAGACTTCGTTCAGGTCGTTGAGTGCGGCGACTTCGGGCAAGGGTGCCAGCGCGCCGTGCGCCGAATTCAGACCCGGGTACTCCACGAACAGCTCGTCGTGCGGGATGTGTTTGTCGCGCAGCATCGTGCGCACCGTGGCCTGTGCGGCCTGCGCCTTGTCCCAGGCGTCGGGCCAGGAAAAACCCCAGGTGACTTCCGCCTTGAAGCCGTCCCGAAACCCGGCCACCACCTTGAGCTGCTCACCTGGTGGCTGGCCGCGCGCCCCGGTGAGGCGCACGCGATCGTGGCCCTCGTCGTGCAAGGTGATGGAGCCCATGTCGAGCACCACATCGGGCGAGTGGTAAGCGTACGGGTTGTGCACCTCGTAAAGCAGTTGCTGGCGAACGGTGTCGAAGTTGACCCGCCCACCTGTAGCCGGCGCCTTGGTGATCAGCGCCGTACCGTCCTGGTAGACCTCGGCAATCGGGTAGCCGATGTGTGCCAGATCGGGAATGCGCTGCCAGTCCCCCTGACTGCCGAAATTGCCACCACTGCCCTGACCGGAGCACTCCAGCAGATGGCCAACAGTGAGACCTTGCGCCAGGCGGTCGAGGTCAATGGGCGTTCGCGCTCCCGCGAGCGTCCAGCCCAGGCTGTGCACGATCGGGCCAAGGAACAGGGCGGCATCAGCCACCCGACCGGTGATCACGATGTCGGCCCCGGCATCCAGCGCACGCACGATGGGTTCGGCGCCCAGGTAGGCATTGGCGAACACCAGCTGCTCCCGCACACCCGCCACCGGCTCGCCGGTGAACAGGTGGGCAAAGTCAGTAGCGGGCGCATCGGCTTGCAGCAACTGCGGCAACACGTCGTCGCCGCGCACCACCGCCACCCGGGCGCGCCAACCCTTGGTCATGAAGGCCGCGAGCAAAGCCTGCGCCGCACCAGCCGGGTTGAGTCCACCCGCGTTACAGACGAAGCGCACGCCCCGCTCGCGCATCAGCGGCCACAGCCGCAGCAGCATGGGCACCAGATCGCGCGCATACCCCAGGCCGGGATCGCGCTGCCGATCCTTTTGCAGGATGGCCAGCGTGAGTTCGGCCAGGTGATCGCTGGCGATGAACTGCACGCCACCGCGCTCGATGCTGGCCGCAACCGGCTCCCAGTTGTCACCGTAAAAGCCCAGGCCAGCGCCAATGCGTACCGATTGCATGTCTGGGACTATCGTTGGCACCTGCGCGACTCGCGATCGGGACAACCCCTAGCGCCAGTCTCATACAAGACAGCTATAAATTCAGGGGGTTACTAGCGCTACACGGTCTACAGCAGGAACGGCAGGCGCCACAAAGACAAAACGACAGGAGACACCCGCGTGCAATTGCTGCAACTGCTCATCGACGGCATCTCCCAAGGCTGCATCTACGGACTCATCGCCCTGGGCTTCGTGCTGATCTACAAGGCCACCGAAACGGTGAGTTTCGCCCAGGGCGATCTGATGATGGTCGGCGCTTTCGGCGGCCTGACCCTGATGACCTTCATGGGCCTTCCTTACTGGATTGCGGTGCCTGCCACCATCATCGGCATGGCCTTGTTTGGCGTGGGCGTAGAGCGGGTGGTGGTCCGTCCCATCCTGGGCCAGCCCGCGTTCTCCATCGTCATGCTCACCATCGGTGTGGGCTTTGTGCTGCGCGGCGTGATCACCATGATCCCCGACGTCGGAACCGACACCCACACACTGCCCGTGCCCTATGCCGGCGGCGTGCTGCGCTTCGGTGGTCTGGTGATCTCGGCCGAGCAGACGGTGGTGATCGCGTCCACCGCACTCCTCTGCGCGGCCCTCTACGCCATGTTTCGCTACAGCAAGCTAGGCATCGCGATGCAGGCGGCTTCGCAGAACCAGCTCGCCGCGTACTACATGGGCATCCCGGTGCAGCGGATCAACGGCCTCGTTTGGGGTCTGGCGGCGGCGGTGGCGGCCATCGCTGGCCTGCTGCTCGCACCCATCACCTTCGTGCACGCCAATATGGGTTTCATCGGTCTCAAGGCCTTTCCGGCCGCGGTGGTCGGCGGCTTCGGCAGCCTGCCCGGCGCCACCGTCGGCGGCCTGGTGATCGGTATCGTCGAGTCGGTGGCGGGCTTCTATTTGCCCGAAGGCTTCAAGGACATTGCACCCTATATCGTGGTGCTTCTCATGTTGGTGCTCAAGCCAAACGGCCTGTTTGGCGAAAAACTCCGGAAGAAAGTATGACCAGCTCGGCCCACCCCCGCGCCGCGCTTGCAGCGCGTCACCCCCTCAAGGGGGCGCCACTGGCGGCCCGGCAAAGCCGGTTCTGCGGTGGCCCGGGAATCAAACCCGCCCTCCGGACAACATGCCGGCAAAACCAGCTGCGCTGCAGCTTCTGACAAAAAGCATCGAACCACATGCGGTTTATTTTCAAGACTGACTACAACCAGGACATCAAGCTGGCCAAACACGGCGGCCATGTGTTCTGGTACGGGCTGCTGGTGCTGGGCCTGCTGGCCGCGCCCTGGCTGATCCAGGAATACTGGCTGGCGCAACTCACCTTTGTGCTGATTTACGCCATCGTCGGTCTGGGCCTGATGCTACTCGCCGGCTTCACCGGGCTGTTTTCGCTGGGGCATGCGGCCTTTCTCGGCGTGGGCGCCTACACCCAGGCCATCATGGTCAATGCCGGCATCCCGTTTCCGATTGCCATCGCTTGTGCGGGTCTGCTGTCGGCGGCGGTGGGCATGGTGGTCGGCCTGCCGGCCTTACGCGTCAAGGGCATTTACCTCGGCATGGCAACACTGGCGTTCGGCTTCATCGTCGAAGAAGGCATGGCGCGATGGGAGTCGGTGACCGGCGGCAACGCCGGCCTGATGGTGAACTACCCCGCCATGTTCGGCTGGACACTGGACACCACCAACGAGTTCTATTTTCTGTGTCTGGTGATCGCCATCGGCGCCACACTGGGCATCGCCAATCTGATGCGCTCCAGCACCGGGCGCGCGTTTGTGGCGATCCGCGACTCGGAGATTTCGGCGCAGAGCATGGGCATTCACCTGGCTTGGTACAAGACCCTGAGCTTCGCCATCTCCGCGGCGCTGGCCGGTATCGGCGGCGCCTTGTACGCGCACAAGATCCAGTTCCTCTCGCCCGAACAGTTCAGCATCATCCAGTCCATCGACCTGCTGCTGATGGTGGTGATCGGCGGGCTGGGCTCCATCCACGGCGCGTTCCTGGGCGCCATCTTCCTGATCGTGATGCCGCAGCTGATCGCCATTGGGAAAGACTTCTTGCCGACGGCCATCGGTCAGGCCGCTGGTCTGCAAGGCACGGTGTACGGCCTCATGCTGATCGCCTTCGTGCTGTTTGAGCCAATGGGCTTGTATGGCCGCTGGCTCAAGATCCGCACCTATTTCCAGCTGTTTCCGTTCTACCGCAAGGGTATGTTCAAGCGGCAAAAGAGCTTCCAGAAGTCGGACCGACTGAAATGACCCAGGACATTCTTCTTTCAGCAAAAAACATCAGCGTGCGCTTCGGCGGCGTGCTGGCGGTGAACAACGTGAGCTTCGATGTGAAGCGCGGCGAGGTGTTCACGCTGATCGGCCCCAACGGCGCCGGCAAGACCACGGTGTTCAACCTGATCAGTCGCATCTACACGCCAACCACGGGCAGCATCGACTTTGCTGGGCCGCAGGGCATGCTGCGACTCACCGAGCAACCGCCCCACCTGATCGCGGGACTGGGCATTGCGCGCACCTTCCAGAACATCGAGCTCTTTGAACACGCCACCGTGCTGCAAAACCTGCTGATCGGGCGCCACACCCACCGCCGCACCGGCCTGTGGAGTGAGATCTTCTTCAGCGCAAAGACCCGCGCCGCGGAGATCGAGGCGCGGGAAAAGGTGGAGCATGTGATCGAGCTGCTCGACCTGCAGCACCACCGCGAATCGATGGTAGCCGGCCTGCCCTACGGCGTGCGCAAGGTGGTGGAGCTGGCGCGCGCGCTGTGCACCGAGCCCCAGCTGCTGCTGCTGGACGAGCCGTCTTCTGGTTTGAACGTGGAGGAAACCGACGACATGGCGTTCTGGATCACCGACATCAAGAACGAACTTGGCATCACGGTGCTCATGGTTGAGCACGACATGAGCCTGGTGTCCAAGGTTTCCGACCGGGTGCTGGCCATGAGCATGGGCGAGGAGCTGGCCACCGGGTCACCGTCAGAAGTGCAGTCACATCCGGGCGTGATCGAAGCCTATCTCGGCTCGGTGGACGATGTGTCCAATCTGCGCCGCGAAAACCACAAGGTGGTGGCATGAGAAACGCAGGGCCGTCCCAAGTTTTGAACGCCCCCTTGGGGGACTGCGCATTAGGCGCGGCCAACAGCGTGGGGGCATCATGAGCGTGGCCACCACCGACGAGCCGGTGCTCAAGCTGCTCAACGTCGAGAGCGCCTACGGTCCCATCAAGGCCATACGAGGCGTGAGCCTGCAGGTGCGCCGCGGCGAGATCGCCACGGTGCTGGGCTCCAACGGCGCGGGCAAGACCACCATCCTCAAGACCATCAGTGGCATCATCGATCCGCGCAAAGGGTCGATCGATTTCAAGGGTGAGAACATCACCGCCAAGGATCCCGCCTTCATCGTGCAGCAAGGCCTGTCGCACGTGCCCGAAGGGCGCGAGGTGTTTCCGCTTCTCTCGGTGCGAGACAACCTCCTGATGGGCGCCTACACGCGCAAGGACCGCGATGGCGTGGGGCGTGACATGGAAGCGGTTTATGACTACTTCCCGATCCTGCGCGAGCGAGCCGCGCAGGACGCCGGTCTGCTCTCCGGGGGCCAGCAGCAGATGTTGTCGATCAGCCGTGCGCTGATGGCCAAACCCGACCTGATCCTGCTGGATGAGCCCAGCCTGGGTTTGTCGCCCAAGCTGACCAAGGAAATTTTCGAGATCGTGGTGCGCATCAACCGCGAACGCGGCACCACCATCCTGCTGGTCGAGCAGAACGCCAACATGGCGCTGAACGCTTCTGACTATGGCTATGTGCTGGAGAACGGCCGCATCGTCATGGAAGACACCTGCGCCCACCTGCGCGAGAAGGACGACATCAAGGAGTTCTACCTCGGCATGAAGGAAGAAGGCGTGCGCGCCGACCGGCGCTGGAAAAAGAAGAAGAACTGGAGGTAGATGTGACTCCCCCCCCAGCACTTCGCGCTACCCCCCAGGGGGCGGCACTTGCGGCCCGGCAAAGCCGGCTCCGCGGTGCCTTGGACCGCGTCTCTTCAAGAGAAACACATTTGGCTTCGGCGTTGGACATCTAGCATGAGCACTCTCTGGGATCTTTCCGGCATCCAGCCCAAAACAGAGATCGTCCTGCCTGGCGAGACCATTCCTGCCTTGTTCTGGAATGGCGTGAAAGCGCGCGGACCGCAGGTGTGGATGCGGCAGAAGGACTACGGCATCTGGCGCACCTGGAGCTGGGACCAGACGGGTGACGCCGTGCGGGAAATCGCCAACGGCTTGATCGCCCTCGGATTCGCCGAGCGCGAAACCGCTTCCATCCTCTCCAACACCACCATCGAATGGGTGCTGTGCGACCTGGCGGTGCTCAGCGCCAACGGTGTCTCCAATGGCATCTATCCCACCGACGCAGCGGAACAGGTGCAATACCTGTGCGAAGACTCGGGCACCACCGTGCTGTTTGTCGAAGACGACGAACAGCTGGACAAGGCGCTGACTGTGCGCGATCAGCTGCCGAAGCTGCGCAAGATCATTGTGGGCAACATGGAAGGCCTGCGCGACCTCGATGACCCGCAGGTGATGAGCCTGGACGCGCTGCGCGAGCTCGGCCGCGAGCATGCGCGCACCCACCCGCAGGCGCTGGAGGCGCGCATCGCAGCGAGCCGACCGGAGGATCTGGCAATTCTCGTTTACACCTCTGGGACCACCGGCCGACCTAAGGGCGCGATGCACAGCCACCAAGGGCTGGTCTACACGGTGCGCGGCTACAACACGCTGATTGCCCGCGACGAAAATGATGAGTGCATGTGTTTCCTACCTTTGTGTCACATCGCTGAGCGCATGGGCGGCGAGTATTTTTCACTCTACACCGGCGCCAAACTCAACTTCGTGGAGAACCCAGAGACCGTGCCCGAGAACGTGCGCGAAATCGCACCCACCGTGTTCACCGCAGTGCCGCGCGTGTGGGAGAAGTTCTATTCGGGGGTGATGATCACGCTCAAGGAAGCAGGTGCGCTGCAGCAGGCGGCCTATGCCTGGTCCATCGGGATTGGGCAGCGCGTGGCCGATCTGGTGATGGCCCAGCAACCGGTGCCGGGCTCGCTCAAGTTGCAGTTTCACGTGGCGCGGCTGCTGGTGCTCAACAACGTGCGCAAGCTGATCGGCATCCACCGTGCGCGCTTTCTCGTCACCGGCGCAGCGCCGATTTCGCCAGACCTGGTTCGCTGGTACCTGGCGCTGGGAGTGCCCATGCTGGAAGTCTGGGGCATGACAGAAACCTGTGGCGCCTCCACGGGCGTGCCGGTTGAACGCATCAAACCGGGCTCCATTGGCCCGGCCGCGCAATACAACGAAGTGCGGCTGGACCCGGTGACCAGTGAAATCCAGGTGCGCGGCAAAAACGTGTTCATGGGCTACCTGAACCTGCCGGAAAAAACCGCCGAGACCATCAGTGCCGATGGCTGGCTGCACACGGGCGATGTGGGCGTGGTCGATGAGGAAGGGTTTTTCCGCATCACCGACCGCATGAAAGACATCATCATCACCGCAGGCGGCAAGAACATCACACCCAGCGAGCTGGAGAACGAACTCAAGTTCTCGCCCTACGTGACCGACGCGGTCGTGATCGGCGACAAGCGCCCCTACCTCACCGTGATCATCATGATTGACCAGGAAAACGTGGAGAAATACGCGCAAGACAACGACGTGCCCTTCTCCAACTACGCCAGCCTGACCCGCGCGCCCGAGGTGCAGGAGCTGATCCAGAGCGAGATCGAGCGGGCCAACAAGAAGTTTGCGCGGGTCGAACAGATCAAGAAGTTCTTTCTGCTCGACACCCAGCTCTCGGCCGAAGACGAAGAACTCACCCCCACCATGAAACTCAAACGCCAGCTGGTGCAAAAGAAATACGCCGAACAGATTGACGCCATGTACCGCTGAGTACAGCGCACCTTTTCCCTTCACAACCACAGGAGACACAGTCCATGAAATTCCCATTGAGCCTGATCGGCGCTGCCCTGGCGCTCACCACCGGCGCAGCCCTTGCCCAATCCCAGGGCGTGACCAAGGACGAGATCGTGCTGGGCTCGATCCAGGACCTGTCCGGCCCCATCGCGGGCTTTGGCAAGCAGATCCGTCTGGGCATGATGCTGCGGGTGGACGAGGCCAACGAGCAGGGCGGCGTCAACGGCCGCAAGATCAAGCTGATCGTGGAAGACTCCAAGTACGACCCGCGCAATGCCGTGCTGGCCGCGCAGAAGCTGGTCAACCAGGACAAGATCTTCGCCATGATTGCCCACCTCGGTACTGCCACCAACATGGCCGCCATGCCAGTGCAGTTCCAGAAGAACGTGATCAACTTCTTCCCGGTGACGGCCGCGCGCCAGATGTACGAGCCGTTTCACAAACTCAAGTACGCCTATGCTGCCACCTACTACGATCAGATGAAGATCGCCGCACCCAGGCTGGTGAAGGAAAAGGGTGCCAAGAAGGTGTGTGCCATGTACCAGGACGACGAGTTCGGCCTGGAGGTGCTGCGCGGTGCCGAGGACGGGCTGAAGGCGGCGGGCATCGAAATGGCCGAGAAGACCTCCTACAAGCGCGGCGCCACCGACTTCTCCTCGCAGATGCAAAAGCTTGCGTCCGAGAAGTGCGATTTTGTCGTGCTCGGGACCATCATCCGCGAAACTATTGGCGGCATCGCCACCGCCAAGCGCCTCGGGTTTAACCCCACCTTCCTTGGTTCGAGCGCGGCCTACACCGACCTGATCCACAAGCTGGGCGGCCCGGCCATGGATGGCCTGTACGCAACCATGACGGTTGAGAACCCCTACACCGACTCGGCCACGCAGCCGATCCGGTTCTGGGCCAACAAGTACCAGACCAAGTTCAACGAAGACCCCACGGTGTTCTCGGTCTACGGCTACAACGCCATTGACGCTTTCCTGACAGCGGCCAGCAAAGCTGGCAAGAACCTGACGACGGACAGCTTCATCAAGGTCATGGACACCATGAAGTACCCACCCGACATCTTCGGCAGCTCTGAGATGACTTTCAGCCCGACCAAACGCTTGGGCAGTGATTCAGTTCGCATGTCGCAACTGCAGAACACGCGTTGGAAAGTCGTATCGGAGTACATGCACATCGGCAAGTAAAGGGCGGCCTGCTTCTGCGGGCCTGTCACTCAAGCCGCCTCGCCCTGTGCGACGGCGGCTTTTTCTTTGACCCGGGCCACCACCTGCGCCAACATGCGTCCATGAACGCCGCCACCGCCGCTTTCCTGGCCGACGCCCTGCTCACCTTGCATGTGGGCGTGGTGCTGTTCGTGGTCGGCTTGCTGCCGCTGATTCTGATCGGTGGTGCCCTGGGCTGGCGCTGGGTGCGCCATGTTGGCCTGCGCCTCACCCACCTGGCCCTGATGGTCTTCATCGCCGCCCAGACCTGGCTCGGTCAGCTGTGCCCTCTGACCCTGTGGGAACAAGACCTTCGCCGCCTCGCGGGCGAGACGGCTTACCGCGAAAGCTTCATCGAACACTGGCTCTCGCGCCTGCTGTATTGGGAGGCACCGTGGTGGGTGTTCGTGGCGGCGTACACGGGGTTTGCGGTGCTGGTGGGGACGGCCTGGTGGTGGGTTAGGCCCAGGCGATGAACAAGGCGGAGGCTAGCGAATACTGCTTTCGGCCAACAGCAGCTGGTACGCAAGAGGAAAAGCAGTCGCTCAAGATATGAATTCAGCCGCAGGCCATCGGATGGAATTAGGGGTTGGCATCTGGACGTGTAGGGCCCCCAAGAAGAAGAAATCTCATCCACCTGGTGGATGCGCAAAAGCTGGTGGAGTGAGAGAATCCGAGCCGGTTTTCCAGCCCGACGGATCGGAGGCGGGTCTTGGTCGCCTCACCCGACTCGTTTGACTGAAGAAAACAGACGCGCACTCATTGCTCTGGAGTGCATTCATGTCACCACTGTAGGAGATGCAATGTTCAAGCACCTGTTGACCAGCGCCGTAGTCCTCATGTTGTCTCTTGGAGCATTTGCACAGGAATTTCCTGCTGCAGCAAGCACACCAAAGAAAGGCGAGATCCAGGCACACCTAGCAGACAAAGTTTTCGCCGTGGCACTTGCAAACGGGCAGACTTGGCGGTTGGACTTCAAAAAGAATGGCTATTTCTTTATTGATACGAGTACAGGGTTCAATGGGAAAGGCGAATGGAACTCTGAGGATGGCAAGCTGTGCTCAAAATTGACGGGTAGAGACAGAGACTTCTCCTGCGCCGATGCGCGCATGCATGAAGGCGTCATACACATTCGCCGGGCTGACGGGGAGATCATCCGTTACGTCTCCAAGTGACGCTGTACTGAGGCAAAGCTCAAGGGTAGCCCCCCCAGTTGCCCCAGTCCACGAAAGTAGAACGGTTACGCAGCCATGGCCAGATGCCGCTCTGGGCCGAAAGCACCATGTCATCTTCGGCAAGAGCAGTCGTTTCAATGACCTAGGCTGACCGGCCTCGGTCGAGCAACCGGTCTAGGTGGCCGAGCGGTCGCTTGAGGTCTAGTTCTGCGAATGTCCGGTTGAGGTACTGGCGGACGTGCGTGCGATAGACGATTGCATCGAAAACTGGAAGATCAGCCATTCTCGGCAGCATGGCGCGCAGTCGAGATCACCGCACGGTCCCGGCCTTGTCCCCTGGCTTCCCAAAACGTTTCTCCGTCGAGGGACTGACAGACCGCACTGCGGAAAACGCAAGAAAGGCGCTTAGGGCGTCGAAACCGGCCAATCAACGCCCATCAGCCCGCCGCGCCTCGACCTCGAATGGGTTGTCCCAGTAGGCATCGCGGCCACACAGCCACTGCCAGAGGCTGGAGCCGAGGTAGGCGGGCAAGAATAAGGGGCCCCAGCGCTCGTACTGCGCCACGTGCACCCGCTCGTGGACCCGCCACTGGTCCAGCGATGCTTGATCGACCGCCAGGACTACATGCCCCAGCGTGATGGCGCCAAACGGAAGCCGCCATGGACTCAGGCGCGTGGGTTGGGCGGACGCTTTCAGCGCAAGCTCCAGCACACCGTCGACCTGCCGCGGGCGAGCTCCACCCAGCCACCAGATCGAACCCAGCACCAGACCCAGCAAGGTGTTGGGCGACGCCCAGGCCAGTCGCAGTGCCCGCACCAGGCGGGGCGTGCTTGCCGGCGAAGCCGGTGTGCGAGCCATCGCCGCGCTCAGGAAACGATGTAAGCGCCCGAGCCGGTGGACAGCAGCTTGCCGTCCGCGGCCAGGAACTCCATGCGGGTGGAGGCCACGCGCGAGCCCAGGCGCATGACCTCGGCGCGCAGTTCGAAGTGGTCGCTGATGGCGGGGCGCAGGTAGTCGATGCGCAAGTCGATGGTGCCGAGTTTGCCGAAGCGATGCAGGCGCTGCTGGGGGGGTTCGTTCATGTGGCGCGCGCCGATCGCTGCCATGCAGGCCAGGCCACCCATGGCGTCCAGGCAGGCGCTGATGACGCCGCCGTGGATGCGGTTGTGGCTGTAGTGACCAACCAGCTCGGGCTTCATGTTGATGCGGGCCGTCACCTTGTCGGGCGTGATAGCGGTGATCTTCAGGCCCAGCACCTGGTTGAACACGATCTTTTCTTCAAACAGCTGTTTGAGCGCGTCGACAAACTCGGTCTCGAATGCGTCGGGGTTGGATGGTGTGGTCGCGATGGTTGGGGTCATAGGTTCCATTGTCGTGCGGCAAGTTCTTTCATGATTTCTTCAGCGCCGCCACCAATCATCATGACCTTCACCTCGCGGTACACGCGCTCGCTCACGGTGCCGCGCATGAAGCCCATGCCGCCCAGCATCTGTACCGCCGCGTCGGCGCAAAACTGCATGGTCTGGGTGGCGTAGTTTTTCAGCAGGCAGACGTTGGCGACCCAGTCCGGGCTGGTGTCACCGGCGTCCACGCGCGCACCCAACGCGTCCACCCAGGCCTGGGTGGACTGGATGCGCATCTGCATGTCCATGAGCTTGTGGCGGACCACCTGGCGTTCGATCAATAGCGCACCGAAGGTCTGGCGCTGCCGCACCCAGTCCAGCGCCTCGTCATAGCAGGCCTGTGCGAAGCCCAGGGCGATCGCGCTCATGGCCAGGCGCTCGCCATTGAAGTTGGCCATGATCATGCGAAAACCCGCGCCCTCCTCGCCCAGTCGCAGACTAACCGGCACCCTCACGTTGTCAAACCGCAGGTGGGCCGTGTCGGAGCACAGCCAGCCCATCTTGTCGAGCCGGGTGCGCGAGATGCCCGGCGTGTCGCAGGGCACGAGCAGCAAAGAGATACCCGTTGCGCCCTTGCTTTGTTCACCGGTTCTCACCGCGAGCGTGAGCCAATCGCAGCGCATGCCGGAGGTGATGAACACCTTTTCACCATTCACCACGTAATGGTCGCCATCGAGTCGGGCGGTGGTGCGCAGGCTGGCCACATCCGATCCGCCACCAGGCTCGGTGATGCCCAGCGCCGCAATCGCTTCACCGCGCAGCACAGCCGGCACCACCCGGGCCTGCAGCTCGGCGGTGCCATGCGCCATCAGCGGCGGCAAGCCGATGTTGTGCGAAAACAGGCTGGCCATGAAGCCGCCGCTGCCTCCCACGCGCGACAGCGTCTGCATCACCGCGTTGCGCACCGACCAGGGCGCCGGCGTGCCGCCCAGCGCTTCCGGGTAGCCCAGGCCCAGCAGGCCCAGGTCCGCCGCCTGGCGGTAGATGTCCCGCGGGAACTCGCCAGCGGCCTCCCAGGCGGGCACTTGGGGTGCCACCACCTCGCGTGCAAAACGCTCCACCATCGCCAGCAGCGCGCGCTGGTCTTCGGCGGTGAATGCAGGTGTGTCGGTTGGGGTCATGGAGCGGCCTCAGTGGTCGAGTCGCAGCAGCAATTGCCCGGGCGCCACCTGCGCGCCTGCGACCACCAACACCTCGGCCACCACGCCATCGCGCGGCGCGGCCAGGGTGTGCTCCAGCTTCATGGATTCGATCACCAGCAGCGGTTCGCCACGCGCCACCTGCTGACCAGCGGCTGCGTGCACCGCGAGCAGCTTGCCGTTGAACGGCGCGCGCAGCTCCCGGTGGGCATGCTCTGCACCACCCGCGACGGCAGGCGCGTGGCTCAGGTCCGTCAGCCACACCTCCCGCTCCGCAAGCTGCACGTGCCAGCGCCGATCGTCCGCCAGCACCGCATGGGTCCAGACGTCCACGCCATCCAGCGTGACGCGCCGGCCCGACGCGCCGCCGGCCTGAACCGTGGCCAGATGCACCGATCCGTCTTCCGCGGTGAGCCGCACCTGGCCTGCACCGAGCTCCAGCACCGACCCCACCGTGATCTCGCCATCGGCCCAGGCCAGGCGCAGCGAGCGCGGATACGGGCAAGGCAATGCAGGTGCTGGGTTTGCGTGGTCAAAACACACAGCCAGCGCAGCAGCCGCGCGCAAGGCTGGATCGCGCAGCGCCAGGCCTTCGCGCAGCTCGTCACCGTGTTGGGCGAGAAAGTCGATGCGCGCGTGGCCGGCGCGAAAAACCGGGTGTTGCAGGCAGGCCGCGAGCAAGGCGCGGTTGGTTTGCAGCCCAAGCACGCGGGTGTCGCGCAAGCCCTGCAGCAGGCGGTCAATCGCCGCTTCCCGTGTGGCAGCGTGGGCAATCAGCTTGCCCAGCATGGCGTCGTAATGCGGCGTGACCAACGCGCCCGAGGCCAGTGCGTGATCAAAACGCAGGCCGTAGCTCTCGGCCGGTGCATGCAGCTGACGCACCTCACCGGTGTGCGGCGTGAAATGATCGTCTTCGGCGCACAGGCGTACCTCGATGGCGTGACCATGGAACTGCACCTGCTCTTGCGCCCATGACAGCGGTTCGCCCCGCGCCACGCGCAGCTGCCACTCGACCAGATCCAGCCCGGTCAACATTTCAGTGACAGGATGCTCGACCTGAAGGCGCGTGTTCATCTCCATCAAATAAAAGCTCGCCCCCACGCTCCGCCGCTCTGCGGGTCGCTGCCCCCCGAGGGGGTGCGTTTCGCCTTGGGGCGGCCCGGCGGCGAAACCTGGCCCTTCCTCGTCAAGCAGAAACTCCACCGTCCCTGCCCCCACGTAGCCCGCGGCCTGCGCCAGCGCCACGGCGCAGCGGCCCAGCTCGGCGCGCAGCTCGGGCGACACCGCCGGGCTGGGCGACTCTTCGATGATCTTCTGATGCCGCCGCTGCACCGAGCAGTCCCGCTCGCCCAGGTGGATGCAATGGCCATGGGCGTCGGCAAACACCTGCACCTCCACATGGCGCGGGCGCAGCAGCGCGCGCTCCAGCAGCAGTTCGCCACAGCCAAAACCCGAAAGGGCTTCCGACCGCGCGCTCTTGAGCGCAGGCAGCAACTGCGTCCACTCGGTCACCAGCCGCATGCCGCGACCACCGCCACCCGCCACTGCCTTCACCATCAGCGGCAGGCCGATGCGCTGCGCCTCGGCTTGCAGGCGGTCATCGTCTTGCGCCTCACCGTGGTAACCCGGCAGACAGGGCACGCCGTGCGCCAGCGCCAATTGCTTGGCGGCGGCCTTGCTGCCCAGCGCCCGGATGGCCGAGGCCGGCGGACCGACCCAGATCAGGCCAGCTTCCGTGACCGCCTGAGCGAAGTCGGCACTCTCGCTCAGGAAGCCGTAGCCCGGGTGCACCGCGTCCGCTCCGCTCACGCGCGCCGCGTGGAGCAGCTTGTCGATGCGCAGATAGGTGTCTGCTGAGGCGTTGCCTTGCAGCGCCACCGCTGATCCGGCTTCCCGCACGTGCAAGGCATCCAGGTCCACATCCGAGTACACCGCCACCGTGTCGATGCCCATGGCGTGGGCGGTTCGGATCACGCGGCGGGCGATCTCCGAGCGGTTCGCGATCAGCAGCTTCTTCATGGCTTGCCGTCATCCACCCAGGGCGCGGGTTTCTTCCTGGCAAACGCGGCCAGGCCATCCTTGGCCTCGGGGCTGCGCAAGGCGGCGGCAAAAGCGATGGCGGCTTCGTCGCGCAGATCAGGTGCGCGGTCTCGCAGGCGCTGCAAAAGGTGCTTGGTGCTGGCCACCGCACCGGGCGCGGCGCGGCGCAGACGTTGCAAGCGGTCTTCCAGCGCGGAGGCCAGATCGCCGTCGGTCAGCTCGTCCACCAGACCCAAGACCAGCGCCGCCTCGGCCTTGAAACTCAGGCCTTGCAGCAGACACTGCCTCGCCACCCGGTCGCCCAGCCGCGCCGACACAAAGGGCGCGATCTGCGCTGGCGGCAGGCCCAGGGTGACCTCGGGCGTGCCGAACACCGAACGCTCGGTGGCGATCACATGGTCGGCACAGCACACCAGCCCAAAACCGCCCCCCATCGCCGCGCCGTCCACAGCGCACACCAGCAACTGGGGCAGCTCACACAGCGTGTGCAGCACATCGCCAAACGCCCGGTTGGCCGCCACCAGCGGATCGCTCTCGCCCGGGGCCAGGGGCTGGCCGATGGCGCTGGAAAAATGGCCCAGACTGCCCCCCGCACAAAACGCACCGCTCGCGCCGGTGAGCACGATCAGGCGCAGCGACTCGTCTTGCTTGGCGCGCAGGCAGGCTTCAAACAGCGCCACCACCATCGCATCGCTCAAGGCGTTGCGCGTGGCCGGATCGCTGAGCGTCCAGCGCTCGGTGTCGCCGGTTCGTTCGATCAAAAGTTCAGCCATGTCTTCTTCCCTTTCAGCGTTAGGTAACCGGCGCGCGGCGTCTTTTTCAGCGGTCGCCGCCGATCCGGCTCCGCCGGTCGCAGGCGACGTCCCCCTGGGAGGAAGGCGCGTCAGCGGCGCAGGTGGGTCTTCTGTATGCCCATCGTCTTCGCCAAAATGCCCAGCATCACCTCGTCAGCCCCACCGCCGATGGAAGCCAGGCGCCCATCCCGAAACATGCGCGAGACCTTGTTTTCCCAGGTGAAGCCCATGCCACCCCAGAACTGCAGGCAAGTGTCTGGCACCAGGCGGTTGAGTCGGCCGGCCTTGAGCTTGGCCATGGTGGCCCACTCGGTCACATCTTCGCCCGCCACGTAGTGCTCACAGGCCTGGTAGGTGAGCGCGCGCAGCGTCTCCACCTCGGTCTTCATCTCGGCCAACTTGAACTGCACCCACTGCTGGTCGGCCAACGTCGCGCCAAAGAGCTTGCGCTCTTGCGCCCACTCCACCGTCCACTGGATGCAGTTGGAGAGGCTCTGGATACAGCTGGCCGCAGCCCACAGCCGCTCTTCCTGGAACTGCTGCATCTGGTAGATGAAGCCTGCGCCTTCCTGCCCAATGCGGTAGCGCTGCGGCACCCGAACCTCGTCGAAATAGATTAGCCCGGTATCGCTGCTGTTCATACCAATCTTGCGGATCTTCTGGCCCACTTCGATGCCCTTGAGCAGCTGGCCGTTTTCGCGCATCGGCACCATGACCAGGCTTTTGTTTTTGTGCGCCGGGCCTTCGCTGGTGTTGACCAGCATGCACATCCAGTCGGCCTGCAGGCTGTTGGTGATCCACATCTTCTGGCCCGAGATCACATAGTCATCGCCGTCCTTGCGCGCCACGCTCTTGATGCCCGAGACATCGCTGCCGGCGCTGGGCTCGGAGACCCCGATGCAGCCCACCATGTCGCCCGCGATGGCTGGCGCCAGGAACTGCTCACACAGCTCAGGGCTGCCGAAGCGCGCGAGTGCAGGCGAACACATGTCGGTCTGCACACCGATGGCCATGGGGATGCCACCACAGTGGATATGACCCAGCGCCTCGGCCATGGCCACGCTGTAGGAATAGTCCAGCCCCGCGCCGCCATAGGCCTCGGGCTTGGTCAGACCGAGCAGGCCGAGCTGGCCCATCTGCTTGAACACTTCGTGCGCCGGGAAGATTTCGGCCGCCTCCCATTCATCCACATGGGGATTGATCTGCTCGTCGATGAAGCGCTTGAGCGTGTTCTGGATTTCGCGGTGTTCGTGCGTGAATTGCATCTGGATCTCCAATGAAGGGTGCTACATGCGGGCGACCGAAAACTGCATCGACCTCGGTTGCCGCGCAGCGGCCTCAGCGCAGGTGTCGAGGCACAGGCTGAGCACCGCGCGGGTGTCGCGCGGATCGATCACGCCGTCGTCCAGCACCAGACCGCTGGTAAAAAAGGCGTCGGACTGGTCGTCAAATACTTTCACGATCTGGTCAAACTGCGCCTGCCTCTGCTCTGGATCGGGCGTGATGCCTCTGCGCTTCATGCCCGCCTCGGCCACGATCTGCATGGTTCGCGCGGCCTGTTCGCCGCCCATCACCGCGGTCTTGGCGTTGGGCCAGCTGAACAGGAAGCGCGGCGCGTAACCGCGCCCACACATGCCGTAGTTGCCTGCGCCAAACGAGGCACCGCACTGGATGGTGATCTGCGGCACATTGGCGCTGGTCACGGCCTGGATCATCTTGCTGCCGTGCTTGATCATGCCGGCCTGCTCGCTGTCCTTGCCGACCATGTAGCCGGTGGTGTTCTGCAGGTAGATCAACGGATGCCCCAGCTGGCACATACACTGAATGAAGTGCGTGGCCTTGTTGGCGCCGGCCACATCGATCGGGCCGTTGTTGCTGACAATGCCCACCGCGTGGCCGCCGATGCGCGCCTGCACACACAGCGTGGCTGCGCCATACAGCGGCTTGAATTCGAGCAGCTCTGAAGCATCGACCAGGCGCGCCACGATTTCTCGCATGTCCACCGGCTCGCGGTGGTGGGGTGGCATGAGAGCCAGCAGATCGTCGGCAGGCAGCGCTGGCGATGGCGCGGCGGCGCGCGCGGGCAGTGCCCAACCGGTGCGTTGAACCACCTCGCGCGCGATGCCCAGCGCCTGCCGGTCGTCTTCGGCGAGGTACTCGCCCAGGCCCGAGACGCTGGTGTGCATCTCGGCACCACCCAGTTCCTCTTCGGTGGCCACCTCGCCCGTGGCCGCCATCAGCAGCGGCGGGCCAGCGAGGAAAGCGCGGGACCGGCTGCGCACCATGATGACCACGTCGGAAAGCCCCGGCATGTAGGCACCGCCCGCCGTGCCCGAGCCGTGTTGCACTGTGATCACCGGCAGGCCGGCGGCCGACAGGCGCGCCAGGTTCCGGAACAGCGAGCCGCCGAGCACAAAACCCTCCACCCGGTATTTGGTGAGGTTGGCGCCCGCACTTTCCACCAGGTGCACGAACGGCAGCTTGTTTTCCAGCGCCATCTCCTGCACCCGCAAAATCTTCTCCAGCCCGCGAGGCTGGATGGCGCCGGCCTCGATGCCCGAATCGCTGGCCACCACCATGCAACGCACACCGGCGACAAAACCAATGCCCGCCAGGATGCCGCCACCGGGCACCGAGCGCTCAGGGTCTTTCGTGTCCTGCAAATACCCCGCCAGCGAACACAACAGCAAAAACGGCGCGCCGGGATCGAGCAACAGGCCGATGCGCTCGCGCGGCAGCAACTGGCCGCGCTTGTCGAACACCGGCCTGGATCGGGCCGAGGCCTGGGCGGCGCGGTCTTCCAGCGCGCGCAGCTGGGCAATGCGCGCCAGCATGGCTGCGCGGCGCTCCTCCGCCACCGCACTCTGGGCGTTGAACGCAGATTCGAACCGGCTCATGAAAACACCTTGGGCGTGACCGCGCGATGGAAGCCGTCAAACGGTTTCACCGCGTCGCGCGCCTGGGCCTCCGCGCTCGCCGGCACCTGGCCCCAGCCCATGCGCACCTGGGGCCGCGCGCCGTCCACCCGCAGCACCGAGCCGCTGATAAAGCTGGCCGCGGGCGAGAGCAGGAACACGATGGCGGCCGATGTTTCGGCCTCGTTGCCGAAGCGCCCGGCCGGCACGGTGTCGCGCATCGCGCGCAACTGGGGGCCGGCTTCAGCGGGGTAGTGGTCCATGCCGCTGGACGCGATGTAGCCCGGCGCCACCGCGTTCACCCGCACGCCACTTTTGGCCCACTCCAGCGCGGCAGTTTCGGTGAAGCTCACCATGCCGGCACGGGCAGCGCCGCTGTGGCCCATGCCTGGCATGGAACCCCACATGTCGGCCACGATGTTGACCACCACACCGCCTCGCGCCTGCATGGTTTGCAGGTAACACTCGCGCGCCACCAGGAAGCCGCCGGTGAGGTTGGTGTCGATCACCGCCTGCCAGCCTTTGGCGCTGATCTTTTCCAGCGGCGTCATGAACTGGCCGCCAGCGTTGTTCACCAGGCCGTCGATGCGGCCGTGCGCGGCCAGCACCGCCGCCACCATGGCACGCACCGTGTCTTCCTGGCGGATTTCGCACACCTGCACACTCGCGCGCCCACCATCCGCTTCGATTTCGGCCAGGGTGGTCTGCAGTTTGTCGGGGTTGCGCCCCACGAGCACCACGGTTGCGCCCAGGCTGGCGAGCTCGTGCGCCGTGCAGCGCCCGATGCCCGAGCCGCCGCCGGTGATGACAATCACCCGGCCCGCAAACAGGTCAGCAGCGAACACCGATCGGTAGCGCGCCGCGGGCAACAGAGCATCGTTCATCAGGCCGCCTTCAGAAACAGTTGCAGGGCTGTGTGGGTGAGGTCATCGAGCGTGGCGCGGCGCCGCCGCTTGCCCGCGCCCGGCGGCTGGTACCACTGCACAGTCCAGTTCAGCGCGCCAAACACCATCAGGCGCACCAGCGCCGGATCGCCTGCGAGCTGGCCGTCGGCGTGCAGCGCGGTCAACACCGGTACCCACGCGGCTTCGTACGCATCTTTGAGTGCGGTGATGGCCACCGCCTGGTCTGCATCCAGCCGGCGCCACTCGTACAGCATGACGGGAATGAAATCGCTGTCGGGGCCGAGCAGCACCTCGAAGTGGTTGCGGACCAGCGCGGCCAGCCGTTCGCGCGGCGAGGCGCCTTCGGGCAGGGCCGCCAGCGCGGTGTTCTGGCGCTGAATGGCGCTGCGCATGCCTTCCTGCATCACCGCGGCCAGCAGCGCCTGTTTGTTCTCGAAGTGGTAGAAAGGCGAGCCCGATCGCATGCCAGCGGCGCTGGCGATGTCGCGCGTGCTGCTGGCGTCAAAGCCGCGCTGGCGAAACAGTCGGGCGGCGGCGTCCAGCACCTCGCGCCGGCGATTGCCATCGTCGCGCTCTTCGGCGGTCTTGCGCGGTCGGCCGCGCGGTCGCGGTCGCACCAAGGCCGCGGGGGGCATTTCGTCAACAGGGCTGGCGCTGGTCATGTAGCGGGACGATAGCAGGCCGGTCTATTTTCAGCAAGCAGTTGCTTGGCAAAAATCAAACGACGCTGTCCCGCGCCCGACAACGCGAACGGTTTTCAGGGGCACGCGCCTACCGGGAACCCGGCGCCTGTGCGACCATGAAACGATGAACCAGAAACCCCACGACCTGATTGTTTTCGGCGCCACCGGCTTTACCGGCCGTCTCGTTGCCGAGTACCTGCACACCACCTACGGCGTTGGCCAGGAGGTGAAATGGGCCATGGCCGGGCGCAGCCTGGACAAGCTTCGGCGGGTGCGCGACGAGCTCGGCATCAGCGAAGACCTGCCCCTGCTGGTGGCCGACGCCAGCGACACCGCGGCGCTGAAAAAACTGGTCGCCCAGACCCGGGTGGTCATCACCACGGTAGGGCCGTACCAGCTGCACGGCAACGAACTGGTCGCGGCCTGCGCCGAAGCCGGCACCGACTACGTGGACCTGTGCGGCGAGCCAGGGTGGATGGCAGAAAAGATCCCGCAGCTGCAAAAGCCCGCAGCTGCCAGCGGCGCGCGCATCGTCTTCTCGTGCGGCTTTGATTCGATCCCGTTTGACCTCGGCGTGGTCTTCCTGCAGCACGAGTCGATGCAGCGCCTGGGCGATCCGCTGGTGCGGGTGCATGGCCGGGTCAAGACCATGAAAGGCACGTTTTCCGGCGGCACCGCCGCCAGCCTGCTGGCCACCATGGAGGCCGTCGGTCGCGACCGCTCGCTCATCAAGACCCTGGGCAACCCCTACGCGCTCGTGCCTGGCTTCAAAGGCCCGCGCCAGCCCAACGATGGCGTGGCCGAATACGACGAGCTGGCCAAGGCCTGGACGGCACCGTTTGTGATGGCGCCGATCAACACCAAAAACGTGCACCGCACCCACGCCCTGCGCGGTCACCCCTGGGGCACCGATTTCATCTACAGCGAGCGCATGCTCACCGGCAAGGGCAGCAAGGGCGAGCAGCGGGCCAAAAAGATGGCGCGCAACACCAAAATTCAAAACGTGTTGCTCGCCATTGGTCCGACCCGGGCGCTGATTCGCCGCTTTGCTCTGCCCAAACCAGGCGAAGGCCCGAACAAGCATCAGCGCGAGACCGGGCACTACGAAGTGCTGTTTGTGGGCCAGACCGCGGGCGGCCAAACGCTGAGCGCCACGGTCAAGGGCGACCGCGACCCCGGCTATGGCTCCACCTGCAAGCTGATCGCCGAGAGCGCGCTGTGCTTGGCGAATGAGGTGGACCTCCAGATGACGCCTGGCGGCGTTTGGACCCCGGGCGCGGCCATGGGGCTCACACTTCAGCGGCGCCTGCAGGCCAAGGCGGGTCTGACGTTCGCGCTGCTGAGTGATTGATCGATCCCTTCTTGCCACTGAGCGTGAGGCATCGCGCTCAATGCTCGAGCGCGAAGTCGATGAAGCCGCGCTCCACTGAGGTCGAGATCAGCCGCACGCGCACCGACTTGCCCACCTTGAGCGCCGGCAAATCACCGTTCAACCGGCCCTCGACCGGTGGCTCGAAGATGCGTACCCATACCCCGCGGTCGCTGACACCCGTGACCAGGCCATCGAACCGCTGTCCGATGCGCGAGTGCAGCAGCAGGGCCGCTTCCGACTTGCGCATCTGACGCTCTACCTTTTGCGCAGCATCCTCCTGCTCGGTGCAATGGGCAGCGAGATCCACCAGCTCAACCTGCGAATAAGGCGAACGCCCCCCCGCGAGCGAAGCCTTGACCAGACGCTGTGTGATCAGATCCGGGAAACGGCGATTGGGTGCGGTCGAATGCATGTAGTCTTGCACCGCCAGACCGAAGTGACCAATGGGTGCGTCGCCAGAGCGTTCCACCACGTACTCACCAGAACCCATAAGCTTCACGATCACCAGCGACAGGTCAGGAAAGCGCAAAGGATCCTCGCGGTGCTGCCGCGCCAGAAAGGCCTCCAGCGCCTTGCCATCGGGCTGGCCGGGCAGCTTCACCCCATAGCCGTGCGCCACATCGACAATGCGCTGCCAGCGTTCGGGCGACCGCACCACGCGACTCAGCGCCATCCCGCCATGCGCGGACAGGTAACGTGCGGTGCAGCCGTTGGTGGCGATCATGAACTCTTCGATCAGCTGCCGCGCCCGGTTCTGAGGCTGCTGGCGGATGTCGGTGATGCGCTCGCCGTCAAACTGTGCCCGCGGCTGGAAAGACTCG
Organism: Hydrogenophaga sp.; assembly: GCF_011390835.1. Classification (GTDB taxonomy): domain Bacteria; phylum Pseudomonadota; class Gammaproteobacteria; order Burkholderiales; family Burkholderiaceae_C; genus Hydrogenophaga. The sequence continues at coordinate 386,770 of NZ_JAABRQ010000001.1, forward strand.
AACTCCAGCGAACCTTCGGCGCGCCGCAGCACCCGCAGCTTCTGCGCCAAACCGTCCTGGGCGCGCAGCTGCATGTCCAACCCATGAACCTGTCGTGCGGGCTGAGGCAGTTCGCGATCGCCTTCGATCCAGGCCGACACTGCGTCATAGGCCAGCTGCGCCTTGTTGCGCACCGCAGCGCGGTAAATGGCGGATTCGATCAGGAGCCCATCGTCCGTGAACACCATTTCGGTGACGATGGCAAGCCGGTCCTCGTCAGGATTGAGTGAGGTCAGCCCGGTGGACAACTGCTCGGGCAGCATGGGGAAGATGCGCGCCGAGGTGTAGACGGAGGTGGTATTGAACTGGGCGTGCTGATCAATGGGTGTGCCCTTCTTGACCAGTGCATCCACATCGGCCACGGCCACCCAGACCCGCAAGCCGCCCTTGGGCAGGGATTCGCTCAGCGAGAGCTGGTCCAGATCGCGCGAATCGTCGTTGTCAATCGAGAACCAGTCACGAGACCGGAGATCGCGAACGTCGCTGCCCTGGTCCGTCGCCGGCGCTTTTAGGCCGGCCAGCTGCTCCTGCACGGCACTGGAAAACTCGGGTTCCAGCCCGCGGCTGAACATGGCCAACCCTGCCAGCGTAGCCAGGGTGGTGCGGTGGTGGTTCAGCGCTTGATTCACATGGGGCTCCTGATGGGTCATTTGGCCATTCTGCGCGTGAAGCGCACGGTCGTCACCCAGCGACACCCCGCTTCCCAGAGAGACCGAAGCGCGCCGGGAGGCACACCACGTCCACTAAACTGGGCTCCCGATATCTCCGGTGCCGTCGCTCCGGATCGCCAACGAAAGCATCTGCATGGGCGCACAGTGGAAAGCCAAGCACAAAGACCTCGCCGCCAACGCCAAAGGGCGCTTGTTTGGCAAGCTGGCCAAAGACATCATGATCGCGGCGCGCCACGGCGCCGACCCGGCTGCCAACGCGCGGCTGCGCCTGGTGATGGAGCAGGCGCGCAAGGTGTCGATGCCCAAGGACACGCTGGACCGCGCCATCAAAAAGGGCGCGGGCCTGACCGGCGAGACGGTGCAGTTTGACGCCGTGATGTACGAGGGTTTTGCGCCGCACCGCGTGCCGGTGATGGTGGAGTGTCTGACCGACAACGTGAACCGTGCCGCCTCCGACATGCGTGTGCTGTTCCGCAAGGGGCAGCAAGGCGCTCCGGGCTCGGTGGCCTGGGATTTTGACCACGTGGGTCACATCGAGGCCGAGCCCAGCGCGCCGGGGGCCGACCCGGAGGTGGCCGCCATTGAAGCCGGTGCACAAGACCTGGAGCCCGGAGACGACGAAGGCAGCACCCGCTTCATCACCGACCCGGCCGACCTCGATCTGGTCAGCCGAGCCCTGCCCGAACACGGCTTCACCGTGCTCGCAACCCAGCTCGCCTACCGCCCCAAAAATCCGGTGGACCCAGCCAGCCTCACGGCCGAGCAGCTCGAAGAGGTCGAGGCCTTTCTGGCTGCGCTCGATGCCAACGAAGACGTGCAGCACGTGTACGCCGGTCTGGCTGGGTAGGTCACTGCGCAGCTTCAAACGCTGATTCATCGCGTCAGCGCATTGCAGGCATCAGACTCCACCCGACAAGCCCCGCGATCAGCGCAGCGGGCTGAACGTTGATGCACGTCAGTGTCATTCGATGCCAGGCCGATACAGTGAAAAGGAGAGATCAACCCCCTTACTACTGAAGTGTGAATCGTGCGTTCAACCCCGGACAAACCACCACTTGGCCCCTGGCACGCGCTGGCTGCCGAGGCGGCGCTGGAGTTGGCGCGCACATCGGCAGGCGGGCTGACCCAGGCTGAGGCCGACGCTCGCCTCCAGACCCACGGTCCAAACCGGTTGGCAGATGTTGAGCCGCCAAGCTTGTTGGCCCGGCTGCTGCGCCAGTTCAACAACCTGCTGCTGTACGTGCTGATGGTCGCGGCCCTGGTCATGGCGCTGATGGGTCACTGGATCGACACGGTGGTCATCATGGCCGTGGTCGTCCTCAACGCGGTGATCGGCTTCGTCCAGGAGGGAAAAGCCGAAAAGGCCCTGCAGGCGATCCGCCACCTGCTGTCGCCGCACGCAGTGGTGCTGCGCGACGGGCACCAGCGCGAGGTCGACGCTGCTGATTTGGTGCCTGGCGACGTTGTGCTGCTGGCCTCCGGAGATAGCCTGCCGGCCGATGTGCGCCTGCTGCTGGCGCGCAACCTGCGCATCGACGAGTCGGCGCTGACTGGCGAGTCGGTGCCGGTTGAAAAGCGGGTCGAGGCGGTGGTCGCCGATGCCCCGATCGGCGACCGGTTGTGCCTGGGCTATGCCGGCACCCTGGTCACACAGGGCCAGGCGCGCGCGGTGGTGGTGGCCACCGGTGCGTCCACCGAGATTGGCCGTATCGGCAAGATGATCGAGTCGGTCGAAGCCGGAACGACGCCGCTCCTGCGCAAAATGGAGGCGTTCAGCCGCACGCTGACGCTGGTCATCCTGGTCGCGGCGGCGGCGCTGTTTCTCTTCGGCCTGCTGGTGCGCGGCATGGGGGCCGCCGAGGTGTTCATGACGGCTGTCGGTCTGGCGGTATCGGCGATTCCCGAGGGCTTGCCGGCGATCATGACGATCACGCTGGCGATCGGCGTGCAGCGCATGGCCACGCGCCATGCGGTGATCCGCCGTCTGCCGGCGGTCGAAACGCTGGGCTCGGTGACGGTGATCTGCTCGGACAAAACCGGTACCCTGACACGCAACGAGATGACGGTGCAGGAAGTTGTGTGCGCTGGCGCCGTGATGGCGGTCGAGGGCGCCGGCTATGCGCCTGAGGGCGCGTTGCGCATCGACGGCGAGGTGGTGGCGACCGAGGCGCTCAAGGTACGCCTGCCGGCTCTGCACGCGCTGGCCGAGGTGGCGGCGCTGTGCAACGACGCTGCGCTGCATGAGCGTGCCGGCCAGTGGCAACTCGCCGGCGACCCGACCGAAGGCGCGCTGCTGTCACTCGCAGGGAAGGCTGGACTCAACCCGACCGAGATGCAGGTCGAGCGGCCAAGGCTGGACCTAATCCCGTTCGAGTCCGAACACCGCTTCATGGCGACGCTGCATTCCGAAGGTGGTGATGGCGGCACACGCGGCGAGGCGCGCGTCGTCCTCGTCAAGGGCGCACCTGAACGCGTGCTGGCGATGTGCGCCAACCAGCTCGGTGCTGACGGCACCATCGAACGGCTGGACGACGAGCACTGGCACGCCGAGGTCGAGGCGCAAGCGCGAGCCGGACGTCGCGTGCTGGCGCTGGCCCGCCGCGCCCTGCCCGCAGGCACCGAGGACCTCGACCACGCAGACGTTGCTGCCGGGCTCACGCTGCTCGGCCTGGTCGGCATCATCGACCCGCCGCGCCAAGAGGCGATCGAGGCGGTGGCACAGTGCTGCACGGCGGGCATCCGGGTCGTGATGATCACCGGCGACCACGGCGTGACCGCCAGCGCCATTGCCGGGCAGCTCGGCCTCGGCGAAGGCCTACAGGCCATCACAGGGCCTGAGCTCGAGGCTGCCAACGACGCCCAGCTGCGCGAGCTGGTGCGCAACACGCGGGTATTCGCGCGCGCCAGCCCGGAGCACAAGCTGCGCCTAGTCCGCGCCATGCAGGCCAACGGCGAGGTGGTCGCGATGACCGGCGACGGGGTCAACGACGCGCCGGCGCTCAAGCAGGCGGACGTCGGCATCGCCATGGGGCGCAAAGGTACCGAGGCGGCCAAGCAGGCCGGCTCGATCGTGCTGGGGGACGACAACTTCGCGTCGATCGCGCACGCGGTGGAGGAAGGGCGCACGGTCTACGACAACTTGAAGAAGACCGTCACCTTCCTGTTGCCGATCAACGGTGGTGAGTCGCTGTCGCTGCTGCTGGCGGTGCTGATCGGCGTCGCGCTGCCGATCGCACCAGCGCAGATCCTGTGGGTCAACATGGTCAGCTCGATCGCGCTGGCGCTGGTGCTCGCGTTCGAGCCGACCGAGGCCGACGTCATGCGGCGCCCGCCGCGCCGGCCCGACGAGCCGATGCTGTCGCGCTTCGTGTTGTGGCGCGTCGGCTTCGTCTCGACGCTGTTCCTGGCCGGCATCTTCGGCATGTACGAATGGGCGCTGTGGCACGGGGCATCGGTGGAGACGGCGCGCACAGTCGCAGTCAACACGCTGGTGGCCATGGAGGTTTTCTACCTGTTCAGCGTGCGATACCTCAAGGCACCGTCTTTCACGCTGCAGGGGGTCAAGGGCACGCCGAGGGTGCTGCTGGCCGTGGCGGCGGTGTTCGCGCTTCAACTGGTGTTCACCTACACGCCCTTCATGCAGGGTCTGTTCGCCACCACCGCGCTTCCGCTGCGCACCGGTATTGCGATCGTCGGCGTCGGGCTGACGGTGCTGGTCGTGCTCGAGCTCGAAAAGTTGCTGCTGCGCCGACTGGGCGTGGTCACCGGATGACGCGCCGATGATCGCGCAGGACACGTTCAGCGAGATCGCGATGCTGCTGCTGATCTGCGCCCTGATTGGCGCTGTATTCGTGCGCCTGCGCCAGCCGGTGCTGATCGCCTACATCGCCGTGGGTGTGGTGGTGGGTCCGGCGGTGCTGGGCCTAGTCACGGCACACGACCAGATCGACCTGCTGGCGCAGGTGGGCGTGGCGGTGTTGCTGTTTGCCGTGGGCCTGAAGCTGGACCTGAACCACATCCGCCACATCGGCCCGGTGGCGCTGGCAACCGGGCTGGGTCAGCTGACGTTCACCATCGTGATCGGTTTCGGCATCGTCATGGCGCTGGGCCGCGACTGGGTGGAGGCGTTGTACGTCGCCGTGGCGCTCACCTTCTCCAGCACCATCATCATCGTCAAGTTGCTGTCGGACAAACGCGAACTCGACAGCCTGCACGGGCGCATTGCGGTGGGCTTCCTGATCGTGCAGGATCTGGCGGTGGTGGTCGCCATGATGACCATGAGTGCCCTGCGCGGCACCGGCGGCGCCGACGGCAGCGAGGCAACGCTGCTCGACGTGGCGCTGTCGCTGTCGTGGCGCCTGGCGCTGGCGGCGGTGGCAATGTACGTGCTGATGCGCTGGGTGCTGTCGGTGGTGGTGGCCTCGATGGCGCGCTCGCAGGAGCTGCTGCTGGTGTTTGCCATCGCCTGGGGCGTGGCGCTGGCGGCCCTGGGCGACTGGGCCGGATTCAGCAAGGAAGCGGGCGCGTTTCTGGCGGGCTTCTCACTGGCGTCCACGCCGTTCCGGGAAGCCATGAACGCGCGCCTGACCGGTATCCGCGACTTCCTGCTGCTGTTCTTCTTCATCGACCTCGGGGCCCAACTCGACTTCTCCACCCTGGGCGCCGAAGTCGGCCCGGCGCTGCTGCTGTCGCTGTTTGTGCTAATCGGCAACCCGCTGATCGTGATGGCCATCATGGGCACCATGGGCTACCGCAAGCGAACCGGTTTCATGGCCGGGCTCACGGTGGCGCAGATCAGCGAGTTCTCCATCGTGTTCATGGCCATGGGCATCACGCTTGGCCATGTGGGACCGCAGGCGCTGGGCCTGACAACCCTCGTCGGGGTGATCACCATCACGCTGTCCACCTACATGATCCTTTACTCCCAGCCGCTCTACGAACGCCTGGCACCCTGGCTGGAATGGTTCGAGCGCCAGCACCCCTTTCGCGAGCTGGCGGCAGAGCAGGCGCCGGCAGAGCAGGCCCCGGCCGAGGTGATTGTGTTCGGGTTGGGGCGCTACGGCAGCCGGCTGCTGCAGCAACTGCGCAGCGCCGGTGTGCAGGCCATCGGGGTGGACTTCGACCCCGAGGCGGTGCGTGCGCTGCAGGCTCAGCGTCTGCCTGTGCAGTTCGGCGATGGCGAGGACCCCGACTTCCTGGAATCGCTGTCCCTGACCAGGCTGCGCTGGGTGGTCACGACCTTTCCGCAATGGGAGTCGAACCGGGCGCTGCTTCACGCGCTGAAAATGGCGCGCTTCGAGGGTGAGGTGGTGGCCGCGGTGCGCGACGCCGTCCACGGGCGCGCCCTGCGCGAGGCCGGTGTGCGCCAGATCCTCAACCCGTTCGACGATGCCGCCGACTTCGCCGCTGAACACCTCGCGAAAACCATCCGCACCAAGGAGCAAACGCCATGACCGCCTGGGGACCGATCCTTGCCACCACCGATTTTTCTGGCCCGGCGCGGCACGCTGTGGATCGCGCAGCCCACCTGGCGCACGAAACCGGCAGCACGCTGAGCGTGATGCACGTGACGCCCGGAGAGGTCTTGGCCGAACTGCGCCGCTGGCTCGGTACAGGCCATTCTTCCGAGAGCCAGTTGGCTCAAGCCAATCGCCAGCAATTGCAGCAGCTGGTGGACGCCGTCGGCACTGCGCGATGCATCGTTGCGAAGCCGGTACAAACCAATGGCTCGGTGCTGGAGGAAATCCGCCGCGAAGGCGATGCGCTCGACGCAGCCTTGCTGGTGGTGGGCGCGCGGGGCGCTGGCTTCATGCGCCGGCTGGTGCTGGGCTCCACCTCGGAGCGCCTGCTGCGTCGCACCACCCGCCCCGTGCTGGTGGTGCGCCAGACGCCGCACGAGCCCTACCGGCGGGTGCTGGTCGCGCTGGACTTTTCGCCCTGGTCGGCGCAGGCGGTAGCGGTCGCCCAGCACGTGGCACCACAAGCCCACTGTGTGCTGTTCACCGCCTACGAGGTGCCGTTCGGGGACAAGCTGCGCTACGCCGGCGTGGACGAAGCCACCATCGAGCACTATCGGGTGCAGGCGCGCGCCGACGCCACACAGCGCGTGAACGCTCTCGCTGCCCAGGCTGGCCTGTTGCCGGGCAGGTGGGAGGCCTGTGTGGTCGAAGGGGAGGCCTCGCAGCGCATCGTCGAGCAGGAACAGGAACGCGATTGCGACCTGGTGGTGCTGGGCAAACACGGCCGTTCCGCCACGGAGGATCTGCTGCTCGGCAGCGTGACCAAACACGTGCTGGCCGAGGGCAGCGTCGACGTGCTGGTGTCCACAGCGAGATGAAGAAACACCCCCGCCGCGCTGCGCGCGACCCCCTCAAGGGGGCTGAGGACCGCGGCTCCAAGCCTGCCTGCGCAGGCTTGGACGGGACGAAGAGGCTGCGACTCTGGCGCAGTCGCGGCCTGCAAGGTGCACTGGCCGTCCGGCATAGCCGGCCCGGCGGTGCTTCTGGGTTGGCGCACTGCGCTCCGGTGGAGACCTGCCCATGCCGCTGAGCGCACCCGGTCCCCTGCTGCGCGCACTGGCGTGCGTGGCACTTGCCGCCGGGGTCCACGAGATGGCGCCCGGGACCAACGCCTTGCGGGCTGGGCTGGCTTTGTTCACGCTGATCGGCGGGCTGTGGATGACCCAGGCCCTGCATCTGAGCGTGACCGCCCTGCTGGTGCCGCTGCTGGCGACCGGCGCCGGGTTGATGGATCTGCGCACCGCCCTGAGCGCGTTCGCGCACCCGATCATTTCCCTGTTTCTCGGCGGTTTTGCGCTGGCCGCGGCCTTGCAGCAGCACGGCCTGGACCGCGCCTTGGCCCAGGCCGTGCTGCGCCTGGCCGACGGACGACGGGCGCTGGCGGTGGCGCTGCTGTTCGGCCTTACCGCCCTGCTGTCCATGTGGATCAGCAACACCGCCACCGCGGCCATGGTGCTGCCGATGGCGCTGGGCCTGCTGAGCAGCCCTGGCCCGGCGGGTGACGGCGGTGACACCGGTCCCCGCGAACGGGTGTTCGTGTTGCTGGGTGTGGCCTACAGCGCCAGCATCGGCGGCATCGGCACACTGGTGGGCAGTCCGCCCAACGCCATCGCGGCGGCCCAGGCCGGGATCGGCTTTGCCGAATGGATGGGGTTCGGCATCCCGCTGGTGATGCTCCTGTTGCCGGTGATGGTGGCCGTGCTGTACGGGGTGCTGCGGCCCCGCCTGGGTGGACGCATCGCGCTGACGGCTTCGGCACCGTTTCAGTGGACGCCAGCGCGGCGCCTCACGCTGCTGATCTTCGCGCTCACCGCCGCAGGCTGGATCGGCGCCGCGCCGCTGGGCCGCGCACTGGGCATCACCGCCGACATGGACAGCTGGGTGGCATTGGCCGCCGTCGCTGCCCTGGTGGCCAGCCGCACACTGAGCTGGGAGGCCATCGAGCATCAGACGCACTGGGGCGTGTTGCTGTTGTTCGGCGGCGGCCTGGCGCTGAGCCAGGGCATGCAGGTCAGCGGCGCCAGCGGCTTTCTCGCCACCGCGCTGGTGGACGCCTTGCAGGACGCCTCCACGTTCTGGCTGGTGCTCGGCGTGGTGGCGTTTGTCGTCTTCCTCACCGAACTGGTGAGCAACACCGCCAGCGCCGCCCTGCTGATTCCGATCTTTCTCGGCGTGGCCCAGTCACTGGGTCTGCCGAGCGCGCCACTGGCCGTGGCCATTGCGGTGTCGGCCTCGTGCGCCTTCATGCTGCCGGTGGCCACGCCACCCAACGCCATCGTGTACGCCACCGACCAGGTGCCGCAGGCCACCATGATGCGCTGCGGCTTCGTGCTCAACCTGGTCTGCATCGCTGCCATCACCCTGGCCGCCACCGTCTGGATGTCGCAATGAACCTCTGGACCTCGCTGGGCTTGCTGGCCGGTGGTCTGGGCCTGTTCCTGATCGGCATGGGCATGATGACCGACGGGCTCAAACTGGTGGCAGGTCCAGCCCTGCACAACATCCTGACCAAGGCCACGCGCACGCGATGGCACGCACTGGGTACGGGTGTCCTGGTCACGGCCATGGTGCAGTCGTCCACCGCGGTCGGCATCGCCGCCATCGGTTTCGTCAACGCCGGGCTGCTGGGGCTGGCACCGGCGGTGTGGGTGGTGTTCGGGGCGAATGTCGGCACCTCGATGACCGGCTGGATCGTGGCCCTGGTGGGCCTGAAGTTCAAGGTGGAGTTGCTGGCGCTGCCGCTGGTGGGACTGGGCGCGGTGATGCACCTGACCGGCGAACACCAGCGGCGTGGCGCCATGGGCACCGCCCTGGCGGGCTTTGGTCTTCTGTTCATGGGCATCGGCCTGCTCCAGCAGGCATTTGTGGGTCTGGCCGCCGAGATCAGCCTGCCGCAGGGCACGGACGCGCTGTCGGTGCTGGCCCAGCTGGGCATTGGTCTGCTGATGACGGTGCTGATGCAGTCGTCCAGCGCGGCCCTGACCATCACCCTCACGGCGGCCCAGAGCGGTCTGATCGGGCCACAAGGCGCCGCTGCGGTGGTGATCGGCGCCAACATCGGCAGCGCCGTGACCACCGCCCTGGCCGGCATCGGCGCCACACCCAACGCCCGTCGCACAGCCGCTGCGCACGCGGTGTTCAACCTGCTCACCGGCGCGGTGGCGCTGCTGCTGCTGCCCTGGCTCATCGGCGCCCTGACCAGCGCGGGCGAGGCGCTGAGCCTGCCGCCCGATCCAGCCACCAAGCTGGCGCTGTTCCACACCACCTTCAACATCCTGGGCGTGCTGCTCATGTGGCCACTGGCCGACCGTCTCACGCGCTGGCTGCAGCAGTGCTTCCGGGCGCGCGAGGAAGACGAGGCCAGGCCCCGCTTCCTGGACGACAACGTGCTGGCTGTGCCCACGCTGGCGCTGGACGCACTGACGCAGGAAGTCACGCGCTTCGGCCAGCTGTGTGTGCGCCAGGCGGGTGCGGTGCTGGAGGGCAGCTCGCCCGCCGACCTGGGCAAGGCACAGATCGTCATCAAGCAGCTGGATGCGGCAGTGGAGACCTTCGTCGAGCGCATCGGCCGCTCGGCGCTGTCGGGCCTGGCTGCCGAACGCCTGGCCGAGCTCTTGCGTGTGCAGCGGTACTACGCCACCTGCGCCGAACTGGCACTGGCAGCGGCGCCGCTGGCACCCTATGCCATCACCGACCCTCAGCCGCTGCAAGCCCACCAGCGCCTGGTGTCTGCTGCGCGGCAGTTGCTGGCCGCACACGAGCAGCCGCCAACGCCCGGAGCGCCGCCAGTGGCGCTGGATCCGGCAGCGATGGAAGAGGCCTACCAGCAGCTCAAGGCTTCAGTGCTGGCCGCTGCCGCGGCGGGACACCTGCCCATGGTGGAGATGGAGGCCGCGCTCGAACGGTACAGCGCGCTGCGCCGGGCTTTGCAGCGCCCTGGATATTCTCCTTTGTTGGATGGTCCCTCTGCTGCATCCCGGGTGATCGCAGGAGTTCCCTGGTCGAGAAGACAACCTGTCCCTATCGGTTTCGCTTGGCAGGCCATCCAGCGCAGCGAAAGTCAGCTCAATCGCGCCACCTCGTATTGAGGCTGGCGGCCAGGAGCAACAGTTCGCTCGACCGCGGGCAATATCGGGTGAAGGCTGATCTGGGTCACTCGCGGCCGTAGCCTGAACGACAGCAGCCTTCATCACCGGTGATTGGAACGGCTGCGCTCCACATGACTGCTGGACCTCCGAGACCGGGTGCCCGACGGTCTGCGCGATGAGATTGCCATGCCACAAGCCGGGCGCGGACAATTTGGCTACGAGATGTTAGTGATGCGACGGCCTTGTGCCCGTCTGGCGCCATAGAGGATCGAAACATGGACTTTTCTTCGAATTTGAGGCCGCACTCCGAGACCATCGCAGCGATGTTCAAGGCGACCTTCACGGCCTCGGAAGGGGCTGAGGAAGGGACCCTGATCGGGGATCTCGCCCGCCGCTTGATGGCCGAGACGCCGCCCGACGCGTTGCGCGTCTTCACCGCGTGGGACGGCGGCGCGCTGGTCGGCGCGATCCTGTTCACACGCCTTGTCTTCGACGACCCCCGCACGGCCTTCATGCTTGCGCCTGTGGCCGTGGCAACGGATCGCCAGGGCGAGGGCATTGGGCAGGCGCTGATCACCCACGGCCTGGACCTGCTGCGCAGCGAGGGCGTCGACATAGCGGTGACCTATGGCGACCCTGCCTTCTACAGACGCGTCGGCTTCGTGCCTGTGGCCGAGGGCACCATCCCCGCACCTCACAGCTTGCAGCATCCCGAGGGCTGGCTGGGCCAGTCGCTACAGGAGGCCCCCCTGACGCCGCTCAAAGCCCCCGCGTCCTGCGTCGCCGGCTTCGACGATCCAAGGCTCTGGTGATGGTTCGCGTCTACAGAGATGAGAGGCCAATGCCGTGAGTGCCTTTGTACCCTCTGCGCTTGTCGCTGATCGTCTGGTCGTTCTTGGCCAACACATTCGGACAGTGCGAACATGCAAAAACATTTCGCTCGCTGACTTGGAGACTAGGACGGGGTTAGCCGCAGTGCACTCAAGCCCATCGAGCTCGGTCGCTCGAGTACCCCAGTAGGAGCTTATTTCACGGTTCTTTGGGCGCTGGGCTTAGGGCAGACCCTGGACGAGACTTTGAGCCGGTACGCTCAACCCTCAGACCGCATCGGATTTGATCGGCCGAGCGCGGAAGATGCGCAGGATTGATTGGGGTACGAGGGCCGTTGCGATCTCCACGGGTGGCTGATTTCGATGCAGGTCACGAGGGCGCGCTGACCGCTGAAGTTAAGGCTGGTTGCTGTCACTCAGTTTCGACGGCTGAGGCGAAAGGCGGCACCGCAACCGGTCTTTCACCGGTCAGGATCTCAAACGACCGCTCGACCACCTGGACCGGTCGTTCGGCAGGGGCGACAGGTGCAAAGCGCGGGAATGGCCGCTCACGTTGCGAACGAACTCACGCTCTCGACCCTAAGCGGGCATCAGGTCAGAGCTACCGGAAAGCGGACACCGCTGTGCTTGTGTCAAGCTATTCGGGTAATGTGAGTGCTATCGCCAAAGCATCGGCAACTCCAACTCCAACTCCAACTCCAACTCCAACTCCAGACATCGACCAGCAGCAGTCCTGCAGACACTGGCTTCGGAGTCGGCCCAAAGAACTCCCTTCCATCGAGACCTGGCAAATCGGGTCAGATGCGGTGGCGCGCCCACCCAAAGGAATCACTCACGCCATTCTGGACACACCGGCGGGACTGTCGGGCAAAGCCCTGGAAAGAGTCGTCAAGGTGTCGTCCCGGATCATTGTTCCTGTGCAGGCGTCGCCGTTTGACCTGTGGGCTACCAAACAATTCTTGCAGTATCTGGCGGAGGTCAAGGCAATTACGAGGGGTAAGGCTAATGTTGCCCTTGTCGGCATGCGAGTGGATCCGCGCACCTTGGGTGCGACCCAACTGCGTGAGTTCTTGGCTTGTCAAGGATTTCATACCGTGACGATGATTCGCCCCGCTCAACTGTATTCAAGAGTTGCAGCACGAGGGTCAACAATTTTCGACGTGCCATCCATTTCGGCTCGCGAAAGGGAGGATTGGTTGCCGCTGCTGGAATGGGTTGACGCAGCATAGCCAGTCAAAAAGCGCAAACTGCGCCCAGAGCGCCCAAAATCAGGCTTGGAGTGACTGATACCGTAAGTTCATCGATTGAGCTCGACCGACCGCACTGCAGGACCGGACATTCAGCTTGTTGGACCGATAGACCGCAACGGGTCGCTATGGAAAGCAATGCATAGCGACCCAAGCCGATCATCCGTCAAGCCAAGATTGACTGCCGTGAGCCAGGCGTCGGCGGGTGCAGCCAAGTCAGAGATATGGGCGCCGCAAGCCGCTGCATGAACGCCAGCGGACATCACCAGGCGCGTGATGACGTCTTGAGGTTCAACATCACCTGACTGGCGGATGATGTAGCGGCCCAGTTGATCGAGCCGCATGCGGTCGTGTGCCCCAGCGATATGGCCGGCTTGTCTCACGTGACGTGCAGAATGGAGACTGCCTATGAAGTCCACCTCCGCCAAGGGCACCCATGCCGCCGAGCCGGGGCTGGCGACCGTGGAGCACCAGGAGAGCGAAGGTCGTGCCAAGATCGTAGAGCACATTTACAACCTCGCCACTGTGACAGCCGCACGTCGGAACCGCCTGGCGTGCAGCCCCTCCACGGCACTGCCACAGCAGGACATCATCGACGCATGTACATGTCGGTCAAGGAAACTTCGAAGAGCGCACTTGGTCTTGCTCGCGCGCCCCTATGGGAGCGGGGGGCGTCAGCAACTGGTGTCTATGACACTGTTTTCAGATTGAGCTCGATCAATGAACGCTCACGAACAGTTGCTGCGTCACAGCTTTGAAATATGCGGGGAATACCTTGGTAAGCCCATTGCCAGGAGACATCATCATGACCCCATCCGTATCCAAGCAAGCCAGCACTGAAGCGAACGCCGTCCTGCCGCCGACCGAGGCAGACCCTTCAACGGTAAGTGGGGCATTGATTGACCCGGCGCATCGTTACCTCATGATCGCAGAAGCAGCTTTCTTCATCGCCGAGGCGCGCGGCTTCACACCCAGCCAAGAATTTGATGACTGGATAGCTGCCGAGCGCGAGATCGACCAACGGCTTACGAACTCCGACCACTGAGCCAGACTGAGCTCGGCTGCGCCCCCCTTCAGGTCGGGTCGGTGGCTTGTCCAGTGTCGACCTGTGCCGACGACTTTCGCGGTGCGCGTGGCTTGCGCGTAGTCGGTGCGCTCTTTCGCGCCGCCTTGCGTGGCGCTGCGGCCGCGGCGCTGGCGGGTGCGGCAGGCGACGCCTTGGCTGCGGCGCGCTCAAATTCGGCGGCATCGACCTCGGCCAGCGCGTCCTCCCGCGCCTCGGCCCACAGGTCGCCAACATGCTCTCGCGCCTGGGCGACCGTCAGCGTCGCGCGTTCCAGGCTGCGGGCCAGGCGTCGCGCCGTCCTGCGCAGCACCTCGGGGTCGCGTGCCACGGCGACTCCGGCAGCAAAGCCCAATAGCGCGGTGGCGGCAACGCCCATGACGCCGAGTGCGAGAAGGCCCGGGCGGGCCACGTCTTCGATCTTCATGCAGGTTCACTCCTTGAGTTTCGGGATAAGGCGCTTCGACGCCGTCGTGGGGTTTGAGCAGTCTGCCGCATGGCGGCGGAGGTGTCGACCTGTGTCGCTTCGAGGGACTCGATCCGCAAGCTGTCCAGCAGCAGCAGCAACGCGAACCCGTGGTGCAGCAGCGACGTGCCGATCGGCGGCAGCCAGCGCAGAGCCGCCGCCGTCATCAGCACCGCATTCGCGGCCGTCGCGGAGCGCTGCTGCAGGCGCAGCTGCCGATGCACTCGCTGCGCCAGGCCGCGCGCGGACACCAGGCTGGCCAATGGGTCACCGAGCAGCACGCCGTGCGAACCGGTATCGGCATCGGCCGGTGTCAGGCTCAGGCTGCCGGGTGGCACCAGATCGCGCAGCACGGTGTGCACCATCACCAACGCCGAGCCGTCGCGCACCGCGTCGGCCAGCCAGTCGCCACGCACGCCGGCATCGTCGGTGACGCATTCCGTCGCGAGGGCGCTCCAGGTCTCCGGGTGCGGCGCCAAGCCATGCCCGCCGTCGGCTTCCTCGAAGACCGCGATGCGTTCGAAGCCCAGCGTGGCCAGTTCGCCCAGACGTTCGAGTGCCCAGGGACGCAAGGCGCTGGCCAGCACCACCCGCGCCACCACCCGGCCGGCGGCCACCACCGCCAGTTCGCGAAGCAGCGGCCCGGCGGCAGACGCCAGCGGCCCGGCGTCGAGCGCGAGGCCCCAGACCTGCCGCAGGCGCTGCCGGCTGGCCAGATGCACCTCGTGTTCGCCGACGCGCAGCACCGCGCCGTGGCAAACCCACAGTCGCACCACGCGGTCGGAGAAGCTCGTGCGGTCCAGCACTTCGATCGGCGTATCGGCCAGAGCGGCCACCCAGCCACGAACCCGCTCGGCATCGCCGCCGGATTCGGTCTGCACGGACTGGATGGTCCAGCGCCCGCAGGACAGCACGCCGGTGTCCTGCAGCACCAGCGTGCGCGCTGCGGCCAGGCGCTCGATGGCCTCCAGCCCGGCAGTCAACAGGCCGTGGCGCGCCAGCGCGTAGAGCGCGGCTTCGCGCGCCAGCGGCAAGGCCAGGTCCAGCCCCTGCTGCGGGTCGGCCTGCAGCATCGCAGCTGCACGAGCAGCGTCGCCGGTCAGGCCGAACACCAGCGCCGATGCAGTCAACGGCAACGACAGCAACCGCTCGATGCCCGGCGCCAGCCGGCCCGCCGGATCGCGCGCACCGACGGCATGTCGCACCTGGGCACGCAGCCGCTCCAGCCGCGATCCCGCCGCATCGGCCTCGGCACGCAGCTCGAGCGTGCCTTCATGCAGGCGCTCGCCGGCGGCCACGTGGTCTCCCGGGCCCACCGGGTGCGGAGTGCTGCGCCGCGCCGCCGGCAAAAGCATGGCCGAGCCGTGGAGCACGCAGCCGTCCACGGGCACCACGTCGCCCGGGTACAGGCGCACCCGGTCGCCCGCGCGCAGCGAGCGCATCGGCCACGCCGTCCCGTCCCCATGTTCTTCGGGATCGCGCAACACCTGGTACTCCGCGGCCGCTGTGGGCAGCAGATGGCCCAGCAGGTCGTCGGCCTGACGCACCAGGCGCCCGGACAAGCGCTCGGCCAGCAGCCGCAGCAGCACCGAGGTTGAGACAACCAGCGGCTGGCCGCTGATGGCCAGCGATGCCAGCGACGCGGCGTCGAGCAGCACGGCCGCCGGGTCGTGGCGCAGCCGGCCGGCCTGTGTCAGTACGCGCGCCGCCACCGTGCCGAGCGCCGCGCCGGAGCGCCAGTCCTTCGGCAGCACCGGCACCGCCAAGGCCAGAACGGCCGGGGCCCACGCCGCCACCTCGGCGGTCGGCCCGCGCCGCCGCGCCACAGTCCGCTTCGGCCTGGTTGCGGGCTCGGGCGCAGCAGCCCGGCGGCGGGTCGGTCCGGGCGCACCATGCAGGCCCGCGAGCACGGCGGCTCGGGTTTCGGTGGTGCCGTCGTATTGCACGACGACACAGCGCAGCAGGGCACTGACGCGCACCGACGCCACGCCGCTCAGCATCACTAGGCTGGCTCCGAGCTGGTCCAACTCGACGCCAAGAGCCACGCCCAGCCGCAGCCGGTGCGCGGTTTCGTGCAGAATCTGGCCGCCTGCCGTTCCAGTCACGCTGCTCATGGGCCGCGCTCCTTCAGCAGTTCTCGTGTCAGCAGCGGCAGCACCGCCGTGGCCGCGACCACGAACGCGTCGACCGGGCCGATGGGCGCGGTGCGCAGGATGCGCCGCGCGAACGGCAGCAGCACGGTTCCGGCCTGCGCGGCCAGCGACCAGCCAACCGCACGGCCGAGTATCGGGTTCGGAAGCAGGCCCCCGCTGCGCAGCGGGCGTGACGAGCGCATTGCCAGCGCGTAGAGCAGCTGCGACGAGGTCAGCGTCATGAAGGCCATTGTGCGCGCCTGCGGTCCAGCCCCATAGCGGGCGAGCCCGTAGCCGAAGCTCGCAAGCGAGGCCAGCGTCATCGCGCCGGCGTCGGTAGCCACGGCGCCCCACTCGCTGCGGTCGAGCAGACCGCCGCGCAGAGACACCGGCGGCCGCTGCAGGATGCCCGGCTCGACCGGCTCCAGGCCCAGCGCGATGGCCGGCCAGATGTCAGTGGCGATGTTGGTCCACAAGAGGGCCAGCGGGTCGAACGGTTCGGGCAGACCCGCGGCCACGGCCACCGTCGTGGCCGCCAACTCGCTGAGATTGGTGGCCACCAGGTAGCGCACGGACTTCTTGATGTTGACGAAGGCCGTGCGCCCTTGCTCGATCGCCTGCAGCATCGCCGCCGGATGGTCGTCGCGCAGCACGAGGTCGGACATCGCATGCGCGAAGTCGGTGCCGGTGACCCCCATCGCGACGCCGACGTCCGCGATCTTCAGCGCCGGCCCGTCGTTGATGCCGTCGCCCGTCATCGCAACCACGTGACCGCGCTGCTGCAGCGCCCGAACGATCTCCAGCTTCATCGCCGGGCTGGTGCGAGCGAAGCCGCTGGCCTGCTCGGCGACGTCGCCGATTTGCTCTGCCGACTCGGGCAGCTGTGCAGCGTCGACCATGCCCTGGCCTCTATCCAGGCCGATGCGCGCGGCCACCGACTGGGCGGTTCCGATCTGGTCGCCGGTGATCATCAACGGACGGATACCGGCCGCCCGGAAGCGCGCCACCATCTGCGGCAGATCAGGGCGCAACGGATCGGCCAAGCCCACCAGGCCGAGCCAGCACAGCCCGGCGGTCTCGCCGAAATGATGGTCGGGGTGTTCGCGGAAGGCCAGCGCCAGCACCCGGTCGCCGCGCGTGGCCATCTCGTCGTTGCACTTTAGCAGCCGGCGCCGCAGCGCTGGCGTCAGCGCCTGCGTTCGTTGGCCATCGAACCAGGTGTCGCAGCGTGCCATCACCTCGTCGGGACGGCCCTTGACGGCGACCAGCAGGCCGCGCGCGGCCGACTCGTGCAGCGTCACCATGTAAGGGTGGTGCTCCGACCGGTGACGCACGCTCAGCGGCGGATGGGCGCGGCGCATCCGTTCGGCATCCACACCTCGCGCGACGGCGAACTCGAGCAGCGCGATCTCGGTTGACGAGCCCTGCCAAGGAGCCGACGATCCACCGTTCGCTCGCTCGACGCTGTTGCACAGTATCGCCACGCGCAGCCAGGCCTCGTGCAGGACCGGCGGCGGCTGATTCTCCTCGAGAACGATCATCCGGTGACCCACCGTGAGCGAGGATACGGTCATCCGGTTCTGCGTCAACGTGCCGGTCTTGTCGAAGCAGACGGTGTCGACCGCGCCGAGGTTCTCGATGGCGTCGAGGCGGCGGGCGTAGACCTGGCGCTCTTGCAGCGAGCGCACGCCTGCGGCGAGCAGGCTGGTGGCCACGGTAGGCAGGCCCTCGGGGATCGCCGCGACGCCCAGCGAGACGGCTGTGCGCAACAGCGGCAGCAAGGGTCGGCCACGCAGCGCACCGATGGCAAAGACGCCGACGCACAGGGTGGCGGCCCCGATCGCGAGCCGCTTGCCGAGCGTGTCGAGCTCTTGCTGCAACTGCGTGCGAGGCGCCTCGGCGTCCTGTGCAAGCTGCCGGATGCGCCCGAGCGCCGCGTGTTTGGCCGTGGCGACCACTACCGCGAGGCCGGCGCCCCCCGACACCACAGTCCCCATGAAAACCATGTTACGGCGTTCGCCGAGCGGGGTGTCCGCGGTCAATGCACTTGCGGGCTCCTTGCGCACCGGCAGGCTCTCGCCGGTGAGCGCCGCCTCGTTGGTGGCCAGGCGGTGCGCCTGGACGACACGGGCGTCGGCCGCGACCGGCTCGCCCGGTTTGAGCACCAGAAGGTCGCCAACGACGACCGCCCGTGCGTCGATGGAGAGCGCGACGCCATCGCGCAGCACCGTCGTCAGGCGCGGGCCGAGCTTGCGCAGGCTGGACACCGTCTCCTCGGCGCGGCGCTCGGTGACGAAGCCCAGCGTCGCATTTGCGGCCAGCACGGCACCGATGGCCCCCGCATCGACGTAAGCGCGCGTGCCCAGCGCCAGCGCGGCCGAGCCGCCCAGCAGCGCCACCGGAACCGACTTGAACTGGCTGAGCAGGATCTCCGAGGTGCTTCGGCCGGTGACGTCCAGAATCTCGTTGGGTCCGTCCCGGGACAGTCGCGCACCGGCCTCGACGGTCGATAGGCCGTGATCGATGTCGATTGCCGTGGATCCTCCGAGGTCGGACAGCAGGCGTTCGATTGGTATGGCGTGGGCGATGTGCGCCGCACTGCCGACGCCCTTGGCGTCGCCGGGACGGCGCAGTTGCGGTGCCCGAGCCCGCACCGGCTGTGTCGCCGGGGCTGGGGCGGCAGGCGCGGTCACGGGTGGACGCGTGGAATGCGTGGAGTGCGTTCCGACGACGACCGACACCCAATCGATCCAGAACGCCTCGTCGCGCCCGGGTGTCAATCGGACACGGACAGAGCCGGTCTCGACCCGGATGTCGACCGAGTCTCCGGCGGCGGATGCCAGCCGACCTGCCAGTGCTGCGTTGCGCAGCAGACCACGCACACGAAGCGATGCCCAGCGCTCGTTCCGGAACGTGACGACGGCATGGTGGGCGGCGAAGGGCACAGAGGGCACAGGGGGCACAGGGGGCACAGGGGGCACAGGGGGCACAGGGGGCACAGGGGGCAATCTATATCCAAACTCGCTGTTCAGCGTGACAACCATATGACGAAAAGCGAATCGCTACGACTTGTAGCCAGAGACTCCGGGAAACCGCAAAATCCGAGGCTGACGCGTTGCCCGCGCCATCACAGGCGGATTCCTTCCTTTCACAAGCCCAGATGCGCAAACCTCACCAGCCGACGCAAGAGACCTCGATAGACCACGTCGGCGACCAGATGGTGCTGGCGCAACCTGGCGAGACGGCAGTGGTTGTTCGCACCCGAATCCGCTCGCTTCATCGCCCGAACTGGGACCTGCTGTGCGTCGTCGACAACCAAGGGCGCCTGCTCGGCACGCTGACTGCCACGGAACTGCTGTCGCTGCCGGATGAAGCCCAGGTCGGCGCGGCCGCCCTGCGACGTGTCGGCCCACGAATTCCAACCGGCACTGACCAAGAGGTCATGGCCTCGACGGCGCTTCGCCATGGCGCCGCCGCCGTGCCGGTGGTCGATCCGGCCGGCCGGCCGGTGGGCGTGGTTGGCTCCACGGAGCTTATGGCCATCCTGCGACGCGAACATGTTGAAGACCTGCACCGCCTGGCCGGCATCTCGCGCGAGACCGACCACGCGCGCCAGGCCATCGAGGAACCACCTCTGCGACGCATGCGTCACCGTCTGCCCTGGCTGATCGTCGGGCTGGGCGGCAGCATGGTCGCCACCTTCATCGTCGCGCGTTTCGAGTCGGCGCTGGCGGCCAAGCCGGCACTGGCATTCTTTGTGCCGGGCCTGGTGTATCTGGCCGACGCCATCGGGACCCAGAGCGAAGCGATTGCCGTGCGTGGGCTGTCGCTCAGCCATGTCGGCATGGCCAAGCTGATCGGCCGCGAACTGCGCACCGGGTTGCTGATCGGCCTGGTGCTCGCACTGCTGGCCTTTCCGATGGTGTGGCTGGCGTTTGGCGAGCTGCGGCTGGCTGCGGCGGTAACGATCGCGCTGGCAGGGGCCAGCACACTGGCATCGTTGCTGGGGATTCTGCTGCCCTGGCTGCTGGCCAGGCTCGGCTCGGATCCGGCCTACGGCAGCGGCCCGCTGGCGACGATCGTACAGGATGTCCTGAGCCTGCTGATCTACTTCGCGGCCGTGTCAATGATCGTGCTCTGAGTTCAGGTGCGGATTCGCGCGCTTGTGTCCTCGGCAGTTTGGAACAGACCTTCGGCCTGCGCCAATTGGCGCGTGGAGCTCGTCGTGAACGACTCTCCTGACCGACTGCAGCGACCCCAAAGCCATAGCCTGCAAGTTGATGCGGCTCGCCGTGTTTGATTCCGGCGCCGCGATTTCGCTTGCGCGTGACCGCAGTCACACCGGGCAGCCTTTTCGACGCACTTGCGGCAGGTTGCCGCGTCCGTTTGCTGGTCTAGGCGCACCAGACTACTTCGGTTGTCCGAGAGTGCAAGGTGCTGGACTGAGAGCGCGAAACTGGTGCGGTTTGCCTGTGCGTGCAGCTCGACGCAGGCGTGACGGGCGTGTAGCGTCCCACTGAGTCAGCTGCCGATATGGCCAATACGCTGCAAATCGTCGCCCAGTCGCGAACTCCCAGATCACCGCACGGCGCGATGGCACCGTGCATCTGGCGATGTCGCCACTGGAGACTGCGCCACAGTTGGGTGCATGGTTTCGAAGCACGACCAGGCTGGTCAGTGTTGAGTGGCCGGTGACGGAAATGCAGCGGTCGTTCGACCTTTGCATCCTTGAACGACAGGTGACCGCGGCTGCCGACATTCCGGCGTGCAATGTCACCGGCAGCAACCAGCCTGCGGCCTTTCGTGCAAACAAGCTCACTGACCGTTGCGTTTTGGAAGCTGCCGTCCGAGGCACCTGTCAGCAGTACCATGGACCCAACCCGCAGAAGGAAAGCCCCGGCTTCCGGGTTCTACCGTCTGACGGCAGTTGAGGAGAATGAGAGCCGCAGTAGAAAGCGTTACGGGAGCTCCCCGTGAGACATGAAGATTTTCCCCTCATCAGCCCCACGGTGGGCTACCGTCCACATTTCGTCGAGCATCCGGAAAGGCAGCCAGCCCCTACAGTCCGGTCGGGGTGACACCATTAAGGACTAGGGCCTGTTAACACAATCGAAGACCATCGGCGACGAGCACGAAGCTGATGAAGCCCAGGAACATCAGGTCGAGTTTCTCGAACCGCGAGAAGATGCGGCGATAGCCCTTGAGTCGACGGAACAAGCGCTCGACCTCGTTGCGACGCTTGTACATCTCGCGGTCGTATTCCCAAGGCTCAATGCGCGTCTTCATTGGTGGCACCACCGGAACGAAACCCAGATCCAGTGCCAGCTGCCGCGTCTCGTTGCCTTCGTAGGCACGGTCCATCAACAAATGCACCGGCCTGCTGGTCGGCCCAAGACTGCTGAGCAGGCGGCGGCCTTCAGGCGCGTCGTGCGCTTGTCCAGGCGATAGGCAGAACGTCACGGCCGTTCGAGCATCCGCGGCAACCATATGAATCTTGGTGTTCCATCCACCGCGGGACTTGCC
>NZ_JAABRQ010000020.1 GCF_011390835.1 Hydrogenophaga sp.
TGAATACCTGCTGGCTCAAACACCTGTGCCATCACCTCGCTGCCCGCCCGCGTCTCGCGCAGCCAGCCGTGCAGTTCACCTTTGAACCAGTCACCCACGGGCACGGTGAACATCTGCTTTTTGCGATGCGCCAAGTCTTCACCGATCAGCGGAGCCGCAGCACGCTTGAACCAGTGCTTTTTGTCGCCCTGGGCGGACAGCTTGGTGATGCCGCGCGAGCGGAAGGCGAACTCCATCAGGCGCCAGTCGAGAAACGGCGTGCGCGCCTCGATGCTCACCGCCATGCCCATGCGGTCGGGCTTGACCAAGTTGTTGCCGCTGAGCAGGAGTTGCATGTCGAGATACAGCGCCTGGTTGATGCGGTCGAAGTGCTGCGACTCGGCGAACCAGGGCTGGGCCGCAGCCAAAAAGCTGTCGATGCCGTTCAAGCGAGTGCGAACTTCTGGGCGGTACAGCGCTACCTTCGCTTGTGGGGAAAACAGGGAGATGCTGTCGAAATAGCCGCGCTCGAAGCTGGCCTTCGGCAGCGTCGCCGATTCGGGCCGATTGAAGAACTGGGCGTATTTGTCGTAGCCGGCAAACAGCTCGTCGCCGCCGTCGCCGGTGAGCACCACCTTGACGTGCTTCGCGGCTAGTTCACTCACCTTCAGCGTGGGCAGGAAGGACGCGTCGCCGTGCGGCTGGTCGAGCTGGTGAAGCACCTGCGGCCAGCGCGACAGCATGTTGAGTTCAGCCAATTCGCTGGTGTGTTGACATCCGAATCGGTCCGCTGCTGCCTGGGCGAAAGCCGACTCGTCGTAGTGCGGGTCGGCGAAGCCGATACAAAAGGTCTTGACCGGATCCTTCACATGCCGCGCCATCAAGCCGACGATGGTGCTGGAGTCGACGCCACCCGACAGAAAGGCGCCGAACGGTACGTCTGCGCGCAGGCGGATGCGGGTGGCGTCGTCGAGCAAGGCCATGAATTCTTCCGACCAGCGCTCGAACGTGTGGTCTTGCTCGTGCTGGTTTGCCAGACTCCACCAGCGCTCGGTTCGCACGTGCTGGCCGCGCGTGAACTTCTGCCATGTGCCCGGCATGACATGGCGCACACCCTCGTAGGCGGTCCAAGGCGCCGGGATGTAGTTGAAGCTCAGGTAGTGGTGGATGGCTTCCAGGTCCATGGCCGGGCGCTGGCCACCCAGCGCAGGCCAGAGCGCCTTGGGCTCCGAGCCAAACAGCAGGCGCGTGCCGTCGTCCAGCGTGAAGAGCGGCTTGACGCCGATGCGGTCGCGCGCCAGGTAGAGTGCGTCTTCCCGCGCGTCGTGAATGGCGATGGCGAACATGCCGTTGAGTCGCTTCAGGCAAGCGATGCCTTCGCGCTCATACAGCCGCAGAATGACCTCGGTGTCGGAGTGCGTGTCCAGCCGAACGCCCTGGGCTCGCAGTTCGGCAGCGAGCTCCACATAGTTGAAGATCTCGCCGTTCTGCACCAGCGCAATCTGCCCATCGTCGCTTACAAAAGGCTGGTGACCATGACCAAGGTCGATGATGGACAGGCGCCGGTTTCCGATCGCCACACCTTGCGCTGGCTGGTGGTGAATGCCTTCGTCGTCCGGCCCCCGGTGCACCAGTGCCTTTGCCATGCCGCGCAAGGCATCGCCGTCCAGCGCCCGCTGCCTGCGATCCCAGTAGCCGAAAATGCCGCACATGGTCAGATCGCCCGCCGGGCCGTCCCAAGGGCGATCGCATCCCCTTGGGGAGCAGCGATTAAGCGAGGTGAATAGCGTGGGGGCATCAATTGGCTCCCCGACCTGTGAGACGTTTCACCGTCCACCAGCAGATCTTAAGATCGAGCCAGATCGAGTGCTCGCGGGTGTAGCTCAGGTCGGCAGCCAGCCGTTGTGCTTCGCTGGACTCCGAGCGGTACAGTGCCTGTGCCAGGCCGGTGATGCCGGGACGCACGCTGCAGCGTTGCGCCCAGTCGGCGTCGGTGTAAAGACTGCGCTGAGCCGGCACATCGGGACGAGGGCCAACCAGGCTCATGTCACCTGTGATCACGTTGATCAGCTGCGGCAGCTCATCAATGCTGGTGCGGCGCAGGAAGCGGCCCACGTGCGTGATGCGCGGATCGTTGGCTGAAGTGAAATAGGGGCCGAGGCTGGCCGCATTCTTCACCATGCTGCGGAACTTGAACATGCCGAATTCGCGGCCTTGCCAGCCCACGCGGGTCTGGCGAAACAGCACCGGCATGCCCGATTCGACAACAATCGCCACCGCTGCGACCAGCATCACTGGCGCCAGCACCAGCAGCGCGATCAGTGCAAGCAGCACATCCATCAAACGCTTCATGCCACGGCCGCAGGGGGCGAGGCCGCCTGCATCGCGATGCGGCCAATGACCTCCGCGATGCGTTGGCGGTCGGCTTGCACGTGAGCCGGCTCCCGCAGGGCCAGCTGCTGCTCGGCTTCGCGCAACGCGGCCACCTGGTCCTCAAAGCTGCCTGCAGCGGCGCTGCCGTGAAACGTGCGCGAGAGAATCACCGACTGCGAGCCAAGCCGCAGATGCTCGGCCAGCACATCGCGCCCGGGCAACAGGCCTTCGTCCAGCCGGGCAATGCCGCCAAAGCCCAGGCGAAGCCCTTGCGCCCGAACCAGGCGCGCGGCGCTGTCGAGCAGACCCAGGGCCAGTGGCTCGAACATGAAGTGAAGACCCAGCGACAGGTGCAGGTCGTTCAGCCCCACGAACACCTCATGCAGACCGTGTGCACCTATCCACATCGGCAGTGTCTCGAACGCGCCCGCGGTCTCCAGCAAGGCCACCACCGGCGCGCGCCCATCGACGAGGTCGCAGAAACTGCGAATTTCATGCGCCTCGCTGAACATCGGCAGCATCAAAAGGTCTGTGCCTTCGCCCAGCACCGCGTCCACCTCGGCTGCGGTGCCTTCGTGCAAGGGGTTGACGCGCACCATCAAGGGCGCTTGCTGCAGCACCGCCTTGACGCGGCCCACATCAGACAGGGTGTGCGTGCTGATGAAGGTGTTGCGCCCTGCCTGGCGTTCGGCCTTGCCATGCTGCTCCAGATCCACAAACAGCCGCATGCCCGGCAGCGCATCGCAGCGCCGGGCCATCTCGGGATCGTTGGTGATCTGGATCAGGTCAATCATGTTAGCGGGGAATTATCGACGCAGTGCTTGACGTAGCCCGGGGGAAACCCCCCAGGCCACGAGCAATACCGACAGCGCCAGCCCCAAGGCCAGCCCCAGACCGGGCAGGCGTTGCGGCGCGGGCAGGCTGCTGGCGAGCGTGGCCAAGATCACCGCCGCCAGCAGCGCCGGCAACAGATCGCGAAAGACCAGCACACCGCGCAGGAAGTCACGCTCTCGCACCAGGAGTGCCACAGCCGCCGCACTGAGCGCCGCGTTCAGGGTCCACATCACGCCCGCGCCATCGAGCTGGCCCGCTGCGTAGGACAGACCACCCAACAGCAGCAACAGGCCCAGCGCACCGAGGTAGGCTCCCACCGCGCCGCGCAGCCGCCCTGTACTTGCCATGAGGGTCAGCAGCACCGCCAGCAGCGCTTGCGGCAACAGCGACCAAGCGCCGATGCGGCCCCAGGCAGCCACTTGCGCCACGGCCTCGGGTGTCATGCGGCCCCAGCCAAACAGCAGCTGCGACAGCGCCGGTGCCATGCCGGCAATGGCTGCTGCAGCGGCGCAGGCCAGCACCCAGGCCAGGACCAAGGCGTCACGTAAGGCTTTCACCTGTTGCTCGCGACGGGCAGGGCCGACAGCAGCGTCACCCGCTGCGAAGGCCGCCGCTATGCCGGGAAAGGCCAGCGCGGCCACGAGCTGAATGGCCAGCACCAGGGGCAGTTCAACCAGCTTCCACGCGTAGTTGAAGGTGGTCAGCGCGCCTTCGCCGGAGGTGGACGCCAGGCTGCGGCCGAGCAAGGGCAGCAGCAGCGGCAAGCCCGCACTGGCCAAGGCCCAGAGCCAGACCGAGGCGGCGGGGAACCCCACGGCCCCGACGCGAGGGGGGACGCTGTCGCGCGCTGGTCGCGCTGGCGGTTCATTCACCCTGCGCTGGCGCCAGCGCAGCCAAACCAGTCGAAAACCCATGCCCAGCAACAACCCGCCGCCCACCAGTCCGATGGGCGCTGACACGGAACCACTCAGGGCCACCAGCAGCAAGGCGCCCACGATGCAGGCGTTGACCACCAGGTTGGCGCCATACATGCCCAAAAAGTCGCGTCCGTGTTGCAGGCGGGTGGTCCAGAGGGCGGCCACCAGGGCCAGCGGCATGGCGGCCGCGCTCCAGACCAGCGCGCCGTGGGCGGTGGCGCGGCCGATGTCGGTCAGGCCGGGGGCCAGCACCGCCGTCACCAGCTCGGGCGCCAGCACCAGCACCGCGCCCGACACCACGCCCGCCACCAGCAGCCAGCGCAACAGCCGAACCTGGGTCACGGCCTGCTCAGGCGCTTGCTGGCGCGCCCACAGGGGCAGCAGCACATAGCTCAGTGCACCCGCTGCCAGGATGCCTGTCAACAAGTCGGGCAGGGTGAGCATGAGCACGGCCACGTCGGCCAGGCCCGTGGCGCCCAGGGCAGCGGCCTGCACCGACTCGCGCAGCAGCCCCAGCAGGCGGCTGGCCAGCAACAACGCGAGAGACACCAGACCGGCGCGCAAGAACATGGCCCGGATTATCCGGGGCGGCGTGTGCGGCCGAGCGGGCCGGGGTCGGCCCACTAAAATCAGGGGTTTGGTGCCGAGTCCGCTCGTGTGCCTCGCGCCAGCCGGTTTTGCTGGCGCGTTCCCGCCGCTCTGGCGCCCACCGGTTCGTTTCCATGTCCCAAGCCCCCAATCCCAGCGCTACCCCGATCGAGGCCCCCGCGCACGACGAAAACCAGCTCATTGCCGAGCGCCGCGACAAGCTCAATGCCTTGCGTGAGATTCAGCGACAGGGCGGCGCTGTGGCGTTTCCGAACGATTTCAAACCCGCCGACAAAGCCGCCGAGCTGTTCGCATCGCATGGACAGACCAGCAAGGAAGCGCTGGAAGCGGCGCCCGTGCGCGCCAGTGTGGCCGGTCGCATGATGCTCAAGCGGGTGATGGGCAAAGCCAGTTTCGCCACCTTGCAGGACGCGTCTTTGGGCGAGAGCGGTGGCCGCATCCAGATTTACCTGAATAACGAGAGCGTGGGCGAGGCGGTGCACGCTTCCTTCAAGCACTGGGACCTGGGCGACATCGTGGCCGCCGAGGGCGTGGTGTTCCGAACCGGCAAGGGCGAACTGACCATCCACGCGGACAGCATTCGCCTGCTCACCAAGAGCCTGCGCCCGCTGCCCGACAAATTTCACGGTCTGCACGACCAAGAGGTGAAGTACCGCCAGCGTTATGTGGATCTGATGACGGACGAGGCCACGCGTCGGCGGTTTGTCGTGCGCAGCCAGGCGCTGTCGTGCATGCGCGAGTTCATGGTCAGCCACGGCTTCCTGGAGGTGGAAACGCCCATGCTGCACCCCATTCCCGGGGGCGCCAACGCGCGGCCGTTCAAGACCCACCACAACGCGCTTGACCAGGAGATGTTTCTGCGCATCGCGCCCGAACTGTATCTGAAGCGCCTGCTGGTCGGCGGCTTCGACCGCGTGTTCGAGATCAACCGCAACTTCCGCAACGAAGGCATCAGCGTCCGTCACAACCCCGAGTTCACCATGATGGAGTTCTACGCGGCGTACTGGAACTACCAGGACCTGATGGACTTCAACGAGCAGCTGATCCGCCATGTGGTGCGCCAGGTGCACGGTGACACGCCGCTGACCTACAACGGCCAGCCGGTTGATGTGATGTCGCCTTTCGAGCGCCTGACCATTCGTCAGGCCATCCTGAAATACACCGACGCGGGTGAGCAGGTCGACTCGGCCGAGTGGCTGATTCCGCAGCTCAAGAAACTCGGTCTGAGCGAAGCCAAGCACCAGCTGAGCCAGCGCAGCCTGGCCAGCCTGCAGGTGTTGTACTTCGAGGAGCGGGTGGAAGAGAAGCTGTGGAACCCCACCTTCATCATGGACCACCCAACCGAAATTTCGCCGCTGGCCCGCGCCAACGACCAGCACCCCGAGATCACCGAGCGATTTGAACTCTACATCACGGGTCGCGAATTTGGCAACGCTTTTTCCGAGCTCAACGACGCCGAAGACCAGGCCGCGCGTTTCCATGCCCAGGTGGCCAGCAAAGACGACGGTGACGACGAAGCCATGCACTTCGACGCCGACTTCATCCGAGCGCTCGAATACGGCATGCCGCCAGCAGGTGGCTGCGGTATCGGTATCGACCGCCTCATGATGCTGCTCACCGACAGCCCCAGCATCCGCGACGTGATCCTGTTCCCCGCCCTGCGCCGCGAGGCCTGAGCCCGGCGCCTCTTCAGCGCCAGGCCAGCGCCAGCACCAGGCCCAGCAGGCTTGCTGCTGACAGCCCCCACCAGACGTGGCGCATGCGCTTGGCCAAGGGGGACTGGCCGGAAAAGTCGTATTTGAAGTGCTCGGAGAAGACGCGCACTGGTGGCACGCCACGCGCCACCAGCGCGGTCTCTATCGCGTCCATCATGGGCTCGGGCCCGCAGACCAAGTGGCATGCGGTATCGGCCACCGGTGCCACGGCTGGGTGAGCCAGTGCCTGCGCCAGGCCGTTCGCATCGAGTCGCCCGGTAAGGCCTTCCCATGCGGCATCCGATTGCTCGACCATGGGCAGCAACTGGAAGTCGGGCAGGGCACTGGCGCCTGAGAGTGCCACCACGTCCACCATCTGGTCGCGATGCTTGTCGGCGTAAATCAGGCGCAGCGGTCGGCGTTCTTGCCGCGCTACCGCATCGGTCAGCAGACTCACAAAGGGCACCACGCCGATGCCGCCCGCGTGCATCACCACGGCCGTGGCGTCGGCGGGTATTTCAAAGCGGCCATGCGGCCCGTCCAGGTAGGCGGACTCGCCCACTGCGTGTTGGGTGAGCCCACGCGTCATGTCGCCCGCCTCCTTGATCAGGAACTGCACCCGTCCCCCGGCGACAGGCGCGTTGCTGATGGAAAACGGGTTGTCGCGGTGCGGCCAGCGGTGGCCCAGCTTGAGCCAGGCGAACTGGCCCGCGCGAAAGTGCGCGCCTTCTGGCGAGCGTGGTGCGATCTCCAGCAGCCAGATGCGGTCGGCGCAGCGCTCGAGTTTTTCGATGCGGTACGGGTGTGCCCCTTGCCACAGCGGCCTCACCAGGTAGACCCGCACCCACGACAGCAGCGCCAGCCCGGCCAGCGCCCACCAGACGGCAGCCACCGCGCCGAGCTGCGCGTAGCGGCCCGACACCAGCGTGTGGTGCAGACCCAAGCCCAGCACCGCCAGCGCCAGCGCGCTGTGCATCAGCCGCCAGCGCTCGTAGGGCGTGTCGCTGCGCTGCCGCCAGATCGCGCTGGCCACCAGCACCAGCAAACAACCCAGGGCGAGCACGCCGGTGATCAGGCCCCATGAGCTGCCGTCAATGCGCAGCACCTCCGCGGTGGAGGCGCTCACCGGTCCGCGTGGCGCATGCCACAGGCTGTAGAAGAACGGATGCAGCAACAGCAGCAGCACGGCGGTTCTCGCAAACAGCTGGTGCGTCTGCATCAGCAAGTCGCTGCCCAACCACCCCGACAAGGGCTTGAACCGCCCCAGCAGGAAGAACGACAGCAAGACCAAGGCAAACCCGATCATGCCCAGCCCGGAGGCCCATTCGTCCAGCCAGGGCCTGCGTTCCAGCCCCGACGCGCGCGCTGCCCACTCGCCGACCAGCATCGGCAACAGCATCAACAAAAGGTAGAGGGCTGCCCAGAAGGCTTTTTGGCGGGTCATGGATAGGCCTTCGGACTATGTGTGACCGGCTCGGGATGAACCAGCTTGCGAATTCATGGTGCAGATCTGGGCTGAGCGCGTCAAGCCGATCTGGCGCCGGCTTGATCTGGCGCAAAAAAGCCCGGGCAGACCGAAGTCTGACCGGGCGGGCTGGGTGGCGCGGTGTCAGGCGAATTCAATCAGAGCCTTGCGCATCTTCTTCATCGCCGCCACCTCGATCTGGCGCACCCGCTCGGCGCTCACGCCGTATTCGGCCGCCAGCTCGTGCAGCGTCATGCCGCCCGACCCGTCGTCGTTCACCTTGAGCCAGCGCTCGGTGACGATGCGGCGCGAGCGGTCGTCCAGCTCGTTCATGGCGCGCGCCACACCCTCGGTCGCCAGCGCGTCGCGTTCGGCGCTCTCCAGCACCGCAGTGGGCTCGTGGTTCACGTCGGCCAAATAGGCGATCGGGCCGTAGCTCTCTTCGCCGTCGTTGCCAGGCGACGGGTCCAGCACCACGTCACCGCCCGACAGCCGGGTTTCCATTTCACGCACCTCTTCCGGCTTGACGCGCAGCTCCTGCGCCATCACGTCAACCTCGCCGTCAGACAGCACCTCGCGGTGGGTGTCGCCGTCCAGCGCTTCGGCGCGGAAATTTTGCTTTCGCGAGCGCAGGTTGAAAAACAGCTTGCGCTGGGCCTTGGTGGTGGCCACTTTCACCATGCGCCAGTTTTTCAACACATATTCATGAATCTCGGCCTTGATCCAGTGCATGGCGTAGCTCACCAAGCGCACACCCTGATCGGGGTCGAACCGCTTCACCGCCTTCATCAGGCCCACATTGCCTTCCTGAATCAGGTCCCCGTGGGGCAGGCCGTAGCCCAGGTACTGGCGGGCGATCGACACCACCAGCCGCAGGTGAGACATCACCAACTGGCCCGCTGCGTCGATGTCGTTGTCATCGCGCAGGCGGCGCGCGGCGCTCTGCTCTTCTTCCAGCGTCAGCAGCGGCATGCGGTTGACGGCGGAAATGTAGGCGTCGAGGTTGCCGAGCGCTGGCAAGGTCAGCGAGCGACTCGCCCACGGACTAGCCACCGCTAGGGTAGTGGACGGTGCGGCGTTGAAAGCAAGAGTTGCAGCAGACATGGTGTGTTCCCTCCTAAGGGTAATCTTCTAGAAATGTTAGCACTCTATAGGAGGGAGTGCTAATCCCATTGGTTCCCGGAATGCCGCGGATGGGAGCCTGTTTGTCGCTTCTCAGTGAGTTTTGAACTTGAACGCGCCCTCGGGCAACCGTAAGTTGTTGTTATTAATAAAGAAAATGCCGCCGCATACAGTCTTGACCTTCTGGGCCGTATACAAAAGCGTAGACTTTGTGCCTGTTTGAGGTTCTTGGCGCCAAAGATCGCTTCGGCGTCGCGGGTCTTTTTAAGACGCAGCGTATGTCGAAAATCACCTGTTTGTCTCGCATCGACTGCACGACCAAACCGCCGGAACCAACCCAGATCGGGCGATCTGAGACCTGCTGCGCAGCTCGGTGCAGCGAAACCATGCGAACTTGATTAGTTTTGCGACTGCATCTGGGCGCTGCCACTTGCCTACTATCGGTTTGTCCCGCATTATTTCAAGTATGTCGCAGCACTTCTCCCTGATGAACGCCAAGTCCACCGTGCGCATAAGCACCAGGTGGGGTGGGCATCTGCGACCGCGTCAATAGTCGTTTTGCGTTCAGCCCACCTTGTCACTCACCCAGTGAATCAACAAGGAGCCAGGGCAGAACACACAGCACCGGCCGGGCTCCGTTCAGGAGCCCGACATGAACAAGTACCGACCCAGCCTCAGGCCAGAGCCAGATGCGCAGTTTCCCGACTTCGCAGAGCGATCGATCGACTACATCGAGGGCGATACGCCGAGCCGGGTAAAGCTCCTGCTGCCCGCGACGGCAGAAGTCGACGACCTCTTGCAACAGCGCGCCAGGGCTGCCCGCGAAGACGAGGCAAGGGCGGTCGAAGAGCGCGCCCAGCGGCTGGACGCCCAGGCCGCCGCCAGGAGCCCGAACAAGGCGCCGGAGGAGCCTGTCTATCTCACCCGGAAGGACAATGAGCGCCTCGCAGCTATCGACGCTCGCGCTCAGATGCAGCTCGACTATGAGCTGGTGCGCGACATGGTTAAAGCCGACGAAGGGTCAGACCGGCACCAGGTCCAGGTCTACGCCTGGGACGCTCCGCTCAAGCTCATCGAAGACCGCAAGACGACGCCCGACCACGAACTGAGGCAGCGGGACAAGGAACTGTTTGGGCAACTGCAGAAGCTCGGTGCTTTCCGGCGGGTGTGCACCTGGGAACGTATGTACACCGTGCTCGATGGGCTGCGCTACTTGCGCGCCTCGCAGCCGCACTTCGCCCGGGTGATCGATCTCATCGAGGCGAGGGTGCGCCTGGCGCAAGAGGTCGATGAGCCCATGTGCATTCCGCCGATTCTGCTTGCAGGCCCCCCTGGCGTAGGGAAGACCCACTTCACGCTGGAGCTCGCCCGACTGATGGAGCGTCCTGTGCGCCGGCACAGCTTCGATGCAGCGCACACGGCCTCTGCGCTCATGGGTTCAGACCGAAACTGGGCAAACACACGCTACGGACTGATCTTTGATGCGGTGTGCCTGGGCGAGCGGGCCGACCCCGTCATCCTGCTCGACGAGCTGGACAAGGTGGCCGAGCACACCTACGGCGGTAGTCCGCTGGCACCGCTGCATAGCCTGCTCGAACCGGTGACTTCAGCGAACGTGACGGACATCTCAGCCGGCCTGCAGTTCGATGCCAGCCACGTGCTCTTCGTCGCCACGGCCAACGACCTGCGCCTCGTTCCACCGCCCATCCAGTCGCGGTTTCAGGTGTTTCACATCGAGCAGCCCACGGCGGAGCAGTCCATTGACCTGGCCCAGTCGGTCGCGGGATCGGTGCACCTTCGATACAGCGGCTTTGCGGAGCCACCCCGGCGCCTGGTCACGCTGCTGGCCCATCTCACGCCGCGCCAGCAGATCCAGGCGCTGGACCATGCCTACGCGACAGCGCTGGTCAACGGGCGCAGGCACCTGATGCGCCAGGACCTGCCAGCCGAGGTGCTGCAGGACGATGGCAGCGAGCCGGCTGATGGACGCGTTCTGCATTGACTGGAACCAGAGGATTCTGCGATGAGCATCGACAAGACGCTGCAGCAAGGCCGCCGCCTTGCACCCATTGTTTTCCTCGACTTTGACGGCGTGACCCATCCCGAGCTCTGCACCACGGACCAGCTGTTCACCTGCCTGCCGCTGATTGAGGACGTATTGCGCCTCCACGAGCACGCAGAGATCGTGATCAGCAGCTCCTGGCGCGAGCACCACCCCTTGAGCGAGCTGCGCGAGTTCTTTGCTGAGGACATCGCACCGCGGGTCGTGGGCTGCACCCCGGTGGCGCCAGAAGAGTGCGCCAGGCCCGGACCTGCCGGCGTTCGCTACATCGAGTGCCTGACCTGGCTCACGTTCCACCGCCCGGATCACCCGTGGATAGCGATCGATGACGTGCCCTGGCTGTTCAAGCCTGGGTGCCCGAATCTGCTGCTGACCCACCACCGCACCGGCTTCACGCCGGCCAACGCAGCCCACCTTCAATCCGTACTGAGGAGACTTTCAACATGAACAACCCCAAAGAACTCAAAGCTCGCTTCCCGTACCAGTTCGAAGGCGAGGCCATCAGCATGAGCTACTCGCGCGGCTGGTTCCACCTCTTCTCGCGTCTGTGCGCCGACATCGACGAGACGCTGGGTAAAGACAAACGCGGCTTTCAGTGGGTCCAGGTCAAGGAGAAGTTTGGCGCGGCGCGCGTGTACTTCCGCCTGGCAGAAGGCGTGCGGGACCAGGAGCCGGACCTGGCGCAGCGGCTAACGGAGAAGAAGTTCGCTGCCGAGGCGGCCAGTGCGACCACGTGCGCAGCCTGCGGCCGTCCTGGCTGGATTGACCAGCGCTCAGGCTGGATGCTGGCGCTGTGCGAGAAGCATCACCAGGCGCGTCTGGACGACACGCTGGGCTCGATCTGGTTCGAGGAGGATGAGCTGTGAACAGACCGGCAAACTACGGCAAGGCCGCTCCGCTGCGGGACATGGCTGCCTTTGATCAGGAGAACGCATCTGCCATGCGCAAGCTCTGGTTCCTAGGGGATGTCCACGGTGAGTTCCGACACATCGGTGTGGCGCTGAGGCAAGCCGAGCAGGCTGGCAACCTGCCCAGCTGGTTGATCTCTCTTGGGGATGTGGAGCTTGACACGATCTTACGGGAGATCCTGGCGCCCTTGCGACTGGAGTTTCCAGGCGTGAAGGTTGCCTTTATCCACGGCAACCACGACGCCGACACGCACGAGAACTGGGCGTGCCTGCACGACTGCGCTGACGCGGTGGCACTTCATGGCCAGGTGGTGGAGCTGGTTGGCATTCGGGTGGCCGGCCTAGGCGGCAACTTCATGGGACGTGTCTGGGCCCCGCCTTCAGGACCAACTTTTGCGAGCAAGGCGCAGGCTATGAAGCGCGGGCCTTACGCCTGGCGTGATGGGCAGCAGCCCAGCCCGAAGCTGCACGGCGCGATCTACCGAGACGATGTGGCCGCGCTGGCCAAGCAGCGTGCGGATATCCTGGTCACGCACGAGGCGCCGTCTTGTCATCCCTACGGCTGGGAGACCCTGGACCAGCTGGCCCGCGACATGCGGGTCGTGAGGACCTTCCATGGTCACACGCACGATGATTTGAGCGAGCAGTACGCCATGCAGCGCGATCAGCTTGGATTCGACGCGCGTGCGGTGAACTTCTGCTGCATCAAGAACGGGCTGGGGGAGTTCATCTCTGGACCTCCGCCGGAGAAAGCGAGCTGGTCATGAGGATGCTTGTTCTATCCGACCTGCACCTAGAGTTTGCCAGGTTCTCGCCAGTCTGGAACGACCAGCGCATCGACGACGGCGTGGATGTGGTGCTGCTGGCGGGCGACATCGCTGAGGGCACGCAGGGCATCCGCTGGGCGCGGGAGACGTTCGTCACCAAGGAGATCGTCTACGTGCTCGGCAACCACGAGTTCTACAGCGGGCACATCCAGTTCCTGACGAAACACGCCCGCGATGTGGCCAATCGCATGGGTGTGCACCTCTTGGAGCATGATGCCATTGGGCTAGGTGGCGTGCGGTTTCTTGGCACGACGCTCTGGACAGACTTCAACTTCTTCGGAGCGCAGCATCGCCAGGGCGCCGTGGGCGCGGCCGAGATGTACTTGAACGACTACCAGTGCATCAAGACATTTGTAGCGAGTCCCGGTGATGCGATGAACCGCCAGGCACGGCTGCTGCGTGCGGAGGACACGGCTGGGATGCACAAAGAGAGCTCAGCCTGGCTTGCGGGTGAACTTTCCCGCGGCGACCCAGCAAAAACCGTGGTGGTTACGCACCACGCACCTCACCGGCTATCGGTGCATCCTCGGTATGAGCGCGACATGGTGAGCGCAGCCTACGTTTCGGATCTGTCGCATTTGATGGGTCAAGCTGCGATTTGGGTGCACGGCCACATGCACGATTCCGCGGACTATCGAGTCAATGGCACCCGCGTAGTTTGCAACCCGAGGGGGTACGGCCGGCGGGACGGGAGTAATGAAAACGAACGGTTTAAGCCTGGCCTTCTGATCGAGATCTAGGGGAAGCACTATGACGATGCCAGATGAAAGAGCGCGGGCGCTGCGCTTTGCGGGGGAGGTGTTGCGGGAGATGCTCGTCCGAGAGGATGTTCCTGATGACCTGAAGCAACAGGCCAGGGCAACCCTGAGGCACTACCCCACAGAGCAGCAGCTCAAGTGGATGATCGACGACGTGTCGCGAGCAGAAGGGGCCAGCCAGTTATGGCTGGCTGCGGAGTGACCATCAATCTGGGCCGCTTGCGTAAAAAACGGGCATCTTCCTAGAGCCCAACGTTGGCCAGCCCTAGCGGCCGATCGCCGGAAGATATCCACAGCCTAGACCACAGAATCAGTGGGTATCCATCGCGCTCAATGTGCCAGTTCAACCGGTTGAACGGCCTGCTTCTGCAACAGGCACGTATCCTTTTCGCCAGCGGGCAGCCCGGGGGAATCCTGGCCAAGAGCTTGTGGCAGTGGTTCGTCGAGCTGACCGGGTCAACCTTGAACCCGCCGCGAGCCGATGAGGCCGCTCCCCAGATCTGGACAATCTCAAGAGCACCAAAGAGGTTCGCCTGCACGATCAATGCCGGCATTCGGACAACAGTTTCGCTGCAGCTCCTCGGGCGGGACGGCCGTCCGCTCTTGCCAGACCTCTGCGACTCCAAGCTCTCGGGCTGCTCCAGCCATAGCATGTTCTTCGTCGGCATGGAGTGCGTGGACCAGGCGTGGGTCGCCCAGGAATGGACATGCGAGTGGGTGGGCGATGAGGATGTGGCGGGATTTGAATAGAGAGAATGCGCGCCCGAATATGCATATTTTTGGTTTTGTTGCCATAATATTTCTGGGGAAACCAAGTTTCCCTTCAGGAGAAAGCAAATGGAACAAGCCGTTGCCAAGCTCGATGCAAGCATGGTGCTGGCCAAGGCCACTACCCGCGCAAGCAAGATGCTGGGTCTCTCAGGCGCAGCCCTGGCTCGCACTATCGGATTGAGCGAGCCAACGATCTCTCGCCTTTTGCACGGCGACAAGATGCTCGATCCAAACAGCAAGGAAGGCGAACTGGCGCTTTTGCTCGTGCGCGTGTTTCGCTCGCTGGACGCCCTCGTAGGTACCGATGATCAGAAGCGTCTGCTTTGGATGACCACGCACAACAAAGCCTTGGGTGGAGTGCCTCAGCAACTCGTGCAGAGTGCGGCCGGGTTGGTGGCAACCCTCAACTACCTCGATGGCATGCGCGCGCCAGCATGAGCTGGGAAGTTACCTGGTTTGAGGGCTCGATCCAAAACCGCAACTTGGTGGCTTGGCGCGGTGTGGAGGCTCAGCATGTGATCTCGACGATGCGCCTGGTTGACACACCAGATGAGCAGGAGCTGATCGAACGCCTCCTCGAAGGCAGCAAGCCAGCCATGCCAACGACCCAACACCCCAAGCACTATCTGCTCGCGACGCCCTTCAGGTACATTCCTGCACACGCCAGCCGCTTCAGACCCGCCCATGCAAAAGGGCAATGGTACGGAGCGCAGAAAATTGGCACGTCCTGTGCCGAGGTAGCGTACTGGCGCCACCGGTTCATTCTGGACAGCGCGGGCCTGACCAACGAAACATTGCTGACCGAGCACACCTTCTTCCAGGGCGCCATCGCAGGGCGCTCTATCGACCTGATGGCAACGCCATGGAGCGCTTCGCGCGAAATTTGGACTAGCGGCGCTGACTACGCCGCCACTCATGCTGTTGCTGCCGAAGCTCAACGCCAAGGCGTCCATTGGCTGACGTACGAGTCGGTGCGCGCAGCTGGCCAGCAATGCGCTGTCGTATTTGATCCCAACAGCCTGTCAGAGCCGCCCGCTGGCCTGGAGGCCACCAAACAGACCTGGCACTGCAAGGCGACCCGTACAAGCGTCATGTTCACGCGAGGATCGCAACGCCTGAGCTGGGATTTCTGATTCAGCCCAGAGCAACGCACCGATCTGTAAAGAGACCCGCGAGGTCCATGCAATAGGCGATCATGATGGCGCTGCCCTAGCAATCTACCGCTCCCCCCTTCTCCAGTTCCAAGGCGCCACCGGCGCCGGCTCCCGCCACAAGCCCGCCCGAACAGCGCGCGCATCCTCCTCCGCACTCGCGTACAGAAGTCGGTCCGCCGAGGACTGCTCCGCCTGGTAACTTTTGTAGTGCCAGGCCAGGCCTGCAGTGACCATCGCCAGGTTGGCATCGCGCCCGTCGATCAGCACCTTGCCAATCTGACGCCCGTACCGGTCGATCTTCTCGGTTTCGACGTGGACAGTCTTGCCAAACACCAGATGTGAAAGCTGCTCTTTGGCCCGCTGGCCAAACGGCTGCTTTCTCTCGGGGGCATCGATGCCCGCCAGGCGGATCTTGTGCTGAACCTTTGAACCATCGAGGACGGTGATCGTGTCGCCATCGGCCAGGGCAACCACCTTACCGACCAGGACCTCTGCCCAGGCCGGCGACAGGACCAGCGCAAGAAGCAGCGCGCCGAATGATCGATAAATCATCTCTGCTGAAACTCCCAAACAGAAGCCCGGCGCGGGGCCGGGCAAGTTGAACTCGGTGTTCAGATTTCAACGCGACTCGGCAGTGGTCGTCAATCAGGCGGTCGAACTGGCGTGCGTCAGCCAGGCCCGCCAGTTGCCTAGGTGGGTGATATCGGTTCCGTCCTCGGCACCGACGGCCTCGCAGACAAATCCGCTGACCCAAGTTCCGTCCGCCAGTTTGACCTTGCCGATGCCCAGCGGTGTGGGAATGCCGTCGACGAAGCTGCCGAAATGTTCAGTTGGCATTTCCCAGACCTCCATGTCGATCGCTCCTCCGCCCTCGGCCACCCGAACCATGCCAGGTCGCTGCACGGGCCCACCGGCAAGCGCGTAGAACTTGTATTCCGGCGCGGACGACACCGCTCCCAGGAGACGCGCGCCCCGCTGCGTCAGTTGCCAGTTCAGTGGCAGGCCCGACAGGTGCGCGCCGCATACCGCGACTTTCACCGTGCCGGCGGTGTTCGACCCCTTGGGAGGCTCCCCGATGGCGGGCGTGGTGGTCAGCGATGTGGAGGTGGCGCCCAGCCTCAACGGCTGTGACCGGTGGAAGCGGTCGGCCAGACGCAGCAACGGTACGTCTTTGAAAGCCGGCGCGGCGAGTGTCACCCCCCATGGCAGACCCTTCGCATCTCCGTCAGCCTGAAAACCCGCTGGCACCGCAACGGCCGCGTAGTCCAGCAAATTCATGAAGTTGGTGTAATAGCCCAAGTTGGAGTTGAGGCGGATCGGATCGATCTGCATGTCGGCGATGCGGTAAATGGTGCCGGCGGTGGGCGTGAGCAGGCAGTCGATCTCCTTCCACACGGCGTCGCACACGCGCCTGAGTGCCTTGAGGCGGTAGCTCGCGGCGAAAGCATCGGCTGCGGTCTTGTCACGCCCGCCTTCGATGATGGTACGAACCGGAGGGAAGACGGCATCGGGCTGCGCGTCGATGAAGTCCTTGATCGCGACGTAACGCTCGGCCACCCAGGGCCCTTCGTAGAGCAGGCGAGCGGCTTCGA
This sequence comes from Hydrogenophaga sp., assembly GCF_011390835.1. GTDB lineage: Bacteria > Pseudomonadota > Gammaproteobacteria > Burkholderiales > Burkholderiaceae_C > Hydrogenophaga. The sequence continues at coordinate 17,066 of NZ_JAABRQ010000020.1, forward strand.
GGAAGGGCGTGAGGTCGACTTCCACCGGTGCGCCGCCCACTGCCTTCAGGCGATCGACCGACTGCGAGAAGAGCGCGGCTGCGGCCTCGTTGCCGAAAAAGGCGAGGTCTTGCGGGCGCGGCACACCAAAGCGGAACGGGCCGACCGAGAAATCCACACCGAAAGGTTCGGCCGCGCGGCTGAAAGCATCGGCCTCGTCCGGCACCGCGGCCACGGCCAGGACGGCCTGCGCGTCCGCTGCGGTGAACGCAAACACCGACACCGTGTCCACCGACCGGCAGGCCGGCACCACGCCGGTGGCCGAGAGCAGGCCGATGGTGGGCTTGAGACCGATCAGGTTGTTAAAGCTCGCAGGCACGCGGCCTGAGCCGGCGGTATCGGTGCCGAGTGAGAACGACACCCAGCCCCGGGCGGCCGAGACCGCCGAGCCCGAACTGGAGCCGCCAGAAATAAAGTCGGGGTTGATCGCATTGCGACAGGCACCGTAGGGCGAGCGCGTGCCGTTCAGGCCGGTCGCGAACTGGTCGAGGTTGGTCTTGCCCAGCGGTACCGCGCCAGCCGCGATGAGTTGTTGCACAAGAAACGCGCTCTCGCTGGGGGTGTAGGCAAATTCGGGGCAGCCGGCGGTGGTGGGGATGTGGGCCAGATCGATGTTGTCCTTGAGCGCGAACGGCACCCCGTACAGCGGCCGGCTGGCTGGATCGACACCATCTAGGAGGGCCAGGTACGGCTCGATTTCGGCTTCGGTGAGGCGGTGGATGAAGGCGTTGTTCGTGTCGCTGGCGCAGCGGCGTATGGCCTCGGCGATGACGGCGCGCACCGGGGTTCCCGTGGCGTAGGCGGTGCGCAGGCTGGCGAGGTCGAAGGAGAGGTCGTTCAGGTTCATGGCAGATCAGGGAGAGTTGGATTTAATCGGTGACCAGGACCAGCACGTCCTGGCCGGCGGCCACGGGCGCGCCTTCGCGGCACATGAGGCGGTGCACTGTGGCGTCCTGCGGAGCGAGCACGCTGAACTCCATCTTCATGGACTCGACGACCAGCAACACGTCGCCGGCCGCCACACGCTGCCCTTCGCTGACTAGCACCTTCCACACGCTGCCGGGCACGCTGCTGGCCAGTGATCGACCACCGGGTGGCAGATCCAGCTCGACCGTGGCATCGGCTGCAGCGACATCAGCGTCACCCGCGTAACTCAGCTGGCCGCTGGCAGCCCAGCGCTCGCGCTCGGCGTCGAAAGCGGCCTGCTGCTGTGCCTTGAAGGCGCCGATGCTGGTGGCGTTGTCGGCTAGGAAGCGGCGGTAGTCGCGCAGGCTAAAAGTGGTCTCTTCGATCTGCAGCGAATAACCGCCGTGCGGGAAGGCGGCGCGGATGCGCAGCAGGTCGTCCTGGTCCACCGGCACGAAGCGGATCCGGTCGAAGAAGCGCAGCAGCCAGGGCTGCTCGAACACCGACCCCGCCTCACCGTGCCGCCAGCGGTTCCACATCTGCAGGGTGCGGCCGACGAACTGGTAGCCGCCGGGGCCTTCCATGCCATAGACGCAGAGGTAGGCCCCGCCGATGCCCACCGCGTTCTCGGGCGTCCAGGTACGTGCCGGGTTGTACTTGGTGGTGACGAGGCGGTGCCGCGGATCGATCGGCGTAGCCACTGGTGCGCCCAGGTAAACGTCACCCAGGCCGAGCACGAGATAGCTCGCATCGAACACCACCTTGAACACGTCGTCGATGCTGTCAAGGCCGTTGATGCGGCGGATGAACTCGATGTTGCTTGGGCACCAGGGTGCGTCGGGTCGAACCGACTGCATGTACTTCTCGATCGCGAGTCTGGTCTGCGGGTCGTCCCACGACAGGGGCAGGTACACGGTGCGGCTGGGCACGACCATGTCGTCCACGGCGGGCAGAGCGGCCTCCTCTTCGACCAGCCGCCGGAGCAGCGATTCGCGCGAGATCTGCACCGGGTCGTAGTGCAGTTGCAGCGAGCGGATGCCCGGTGTCATGTCGATGATGCCGGGTAGCGACCCGGCGTCGATGCGCGCCTGCAGGGCTTGCATGAGCACGTGCACCCGCAGGCGCAGCTCGATGTCCAGCACCAGGGGACCGAACTCGACCAGCAGATAGCGGTCACCGGCCTGGCGCACCACCATGGCGGGCACGGATACGTCCACACGCGCCGGGTCGTCGAGGATCACCGGCGTGGGGTGCGCGCTCGCATCGTCGGCCGGCGCGGCGGGCAGGGCCTGCCTCAGAGTCGCCAGCGCCGCCTCGATGGTGGTGCTGCGGTCCAGCGCTTCATCGAGCGAGAGGCGGTGGAAGCGGACCGTGTCGCCAGGCCTCAGCTGGCCGAGTTTCCACAGTTCGGCGTCCACCACCACGGCCGGACAGACGAAGCCGCCCAGGCTGGGGCCGTCGGGGCCGAGGATGACCGGCATGTCGCCGGTGAAGTCGATGGCACCGATGGCGTAGGCGTTGTCGTGGATGTTCGACGGGTGCAGGCCGGCCTCGCCGCCGTCGGGCCGCGCCCACTGCGGCTTGGGGCCGATCAGGCGTACACCGGTGCGGCTGGAGTTGTAGTGCACCTCCCAGCCGGTGGCGAAGAAGGTGGCGATGTCGTCGGGCGTGAAGAAGTCGGGCGCGCCGTGCGGGCCGTAGAGCACGCCTACGTCCCAGTGCCGACCGAAGTCCGGAACGGCCGTCTTCGTCACCGTCACGCCCGCGGTGCCGGTGCCGGGCGCTGCCAGGTGCAGCACGTCGCCAGTGCGCAGGTGGCGCCCGGCGTGGCCGCCGAACTGACCCAGTGTGAAGGTGCTGCGGCTGCCCAAGTAGAGCGGCACCTCGAAGCCGCCGCCGACGGCCAGACACAGGCGCGCACCGGTCTCGGCGCGGCCGATGGCCAGTACGGCCCCGGCGCTCACCCGGTGACTCTGCCAAAGCGCGAGCGGCTCGCCGTCCAGCGTGAGCGGCGCGGGGGCCCCGGTGACCGCGATCACCGCGTCGGCGTTGAAACGCAGCGTGGGGCCCGAGAGCGTGATCTCCAGCGCCGCCGCGTTGGAGGCGTTACCCACCAAGCGGTTGGCCATGCGGTGGGCGTAGGCGTCCATCGGCCCAGACGGCGGCACACCCACGTCCCAGTGACCCAGTCGTCCGGGCCAGTCCTGCACGCTGGTCTGCACGCCGGGCTCGATCACATCAACTGTCGCGGGTAAATAGTGAAAGCCGTTGAGGAAGCGGGTGACCTGCCGGCCCTCGCGGAACACCGGATCGCGCACCACTTGGCGCAGGTAATCGAGATTGGTCTCGATGCCGGCCAGGCGCGTGGCGGCCAGCGCCGCGTCGAGTTTTGCCAGCGCCTGCGCCCTGTCGGGTGCTGTGACGATCAGCTTAGCCAGCATGGGGTCGTACCAGGCCGGCACATCGGTACCGCGCTCGACCCAACTATCCACGCGTGCATCGGTAGGGAAGACCACCTCGGTCAGCAGGCCGGCGCTGGGCTGGAAGTTCTTAGCGGGGTCCTCGGCGTAGAGCCGCACCTGAATCGACGCGCCCTGTGCGACAGCTGCGATCGAGGCCAGCGGCGGCAATTCGCCAGCGGCCAAGCGCACCATCCACCCGACCAGATCGACACCGGTGACCTGCTCAGTCACGCCGTGTTCGACCTGCAGGCGTGTGTTGACTTCGAGGAAATAGAACTGGCCGGTGGCCGCGTCGTACACGAATTCCACCGTGCCGGCCGAGCGGTAGTTGACTGCCTGCGCCAGGCGCACTGCGGTGGCGTGGAGCTCGACGCGCTGCGTGTCTGTAAGGCCGGGCGCTGGCGTTTCCTCGATCACCTTCTGGTTGCGCCGTTGCACCGAGCAATCGCGCTCGCCCAGCGCCAGCACCGTGCCCGTACCGTCGCCAAAGACTTGCACCTCGATGTGACGGGCCTGCTCGACGTACTTCTCCAGAAACAGACCGGCGTCCTTGAAATTGGCTGAGGCCAGGCGCTGCACCGAGCCGAAGGCGTCGCTGAGCTCGTCTTCGCTCCAGACCAGCCGCATGCCAATGCCGCCACCGCCCGCCGTGCTCTTGAGCATGACCGGGTAGCCAATGCGCAGCGCCTCGGCGCGCGCCTGTTGCGCGTCGGCCAGCAGGCCCGAGCCAGGCAGCAGCGGCACGCCGCGCTGCTCGGCCAGGTCACGCGCCGTGTGCTTGAGGCCAAAAGCGCGCATCTGGTCTGCGGTGGGACCAATGAAGGCAATGTTTGCAGCCTCGCAGGCGTCGGCAAAGGCCGGGTTTTCTGACAGAAAGCCGTAGCCCGGATGAATGGCCTGGACGCCGCATTGCTTGGCAATTTCCAGAATGCGCTCGGCGCGCAGGTAGCTTTGCGCCGCAGGCGCCGGGCCGATCAGGTAGGCTTCGTCGGCCTCGCGCACATGGCGCGCTTGGGCATCGGCCTCGGAGTACACCGCCACGCTCTTCACGCCAAGGCTTTTGAGCGTGCGGATGATGCGGCAGGCGATGGCGCCGCGATTGGCTATCAGGACCTTGCTGAACATGAATGGTCAACCTTGGAAATCAAAGTCGGCAGGCCGTCCTGCCGGGATGTCTCATGGCCAAAGGTCGTCCAGAGGCGCTTTCTCGTTCGGGGGCTACATCGGATCCCAGATCAGCAATTGCGTGGGAGTCGGGTTGTACGCGTTACACGGATTGTTGAGCTGTGGGCAGTTGCTGATCAGGACCCAGAGGTTCATCTCGGCGCGCATCTCCACGTACTTGCCGGGCCCGGACACGCCGTCATCGAACTTCAGATCGCCGCCTGCGGTCACAGGCACATTCATGAAAAAGTTGATGTTGGGGACCAGGTCGCGCTTGGTCAGGCCAATATCGGCGTGTTGCAGAGCGATGAGGTAGTTGTCACGGCAGCTGTGCATGTACTTTTTCTGCAATGCGTAGCGCACCGTGTTGCTTTCGGCCGCGCAATGCCCCCCCAGGGTGTCGTGTCGGCCGCAGGTGTCGGCCACGATGGTGAGCATGGCTCTCGCGTCGTTGCTGCGCAGCACCGATCCGGTTGTGAGGTAGATCCCACCTTGGCGCTGGATGGTGTCGGTGGCGCTGTAGTGTTCGGCCGGATCATCGCGGTTGTAGAAGATCACGTCGGCAGCCTGGTTACCCTCCAGGTCGACGATGCGCAGCGTCTGGCCCTTGTCGAGCTGGAAGAGGATGGGCTCGCCCGCGGCGTGGCGCTGGTCGCTCACGGCCCTGGCCGGATCGAGTTGGCTTTCCTGGATGCGGATGGCCGCCGGGCCACTGGCGGCAGCCCCTGCGGTAACGCGATCCGGTGTGAGGGTGGCGGTGTTCATTGGGGTGGTCCTCACAGGTACAGCATGTCCGTGTTGTGCAGGGCGCGCGCATTCTCGGGGCGGAAGGCGCGGCAGGCGTCGTTGGCCGGCGCAGCGCCGCAGCGCCAGGCCAGCAGGCCAACTTTTTTCGGCGCGTAGGCCGGACTGGGGTCTAGTGCGTGCGGTGCGCTGGAAACAGCCAGGATCACGTCCATGTCGAAGCGCAGCTCGACAAAGTCACCGGCCTGGCTGTGGTTGGCAGCAAAGGCGAAGCGGCCCTGCTCGTCCACGCTCACTTTGCTGAACAGGTTCACCGGTGCGACGAGGTCGCGCCGGGTAAGGCCGTATTTGCCGATCTCGATCAGCAGGCCGTCCTTGCCCGAGCGGTGCATGGCATTGCGTGCTTCGCCGTAGCGCTTCTCACCGTATTTTTCGGTCATCAGCTCGTTATCAAGCAGCGAACCCAGCGGGTCGTGCCAGCCAAGGTTGTCGGCGGTGAAGCTCGCCATGCTGCGGCCCATGTCGCTCATCAGCACATGGCCCTTCGAGTAGTGAGCCGTGTGCTGCGCCTTGAGCGAGTCGGGCATGTTGTAGCGCTCTAACTTCTCCAACGCCGAGTACATCACCAGGCTTAGGTTGGCGCCAGCGTCCAGCCCCACAAAGCGGATGGCACTGCCGCGTGGCATGCGCCAGCTCCAGTGGCTTCCACCCGGCAGGACTTCGCTCCACAGGGTGCGGGCGGTGTCCACGCCCGACAGCGCAGCCTGTGGAAAGCGTTGCCAGAAGACTGGAGCGTCGACGGGCGCTGCTTCTGGCGGATTGGGCAGGACAGTGGTCAGGGGGTCGGGCAGGTCGTTGACGGTCATGGCGCGCGAAGTGGTCATTTGCTGTTCTTCGAAGGGATCAGACGGCTTCAAGATGCTCATCGGTGGTGCCCTGCGCACCCGAGAGACGCTGCAGTTGCTCAAGGTCGGTCTTCATGCCCGATGTTTCTCGGATGCGGTCGAGAATCTCGCGCTTCAAACGAACGAACTCAGGTGCATGCTTGAGGTCCTGGGTACGCTGATCGCCGAAAGGCACCTCGTAGATCGTGTCGATGCGGCCGGGCCTTGGTGCCATCAGCACCACGCGATCGCCCAGGTAAATCGCTTCTTCGACGTCGTGCGTGACGAAGACGATGGTGGCCTTTTCCAGTTTGTGCACGTACCGGATGAGGTCGTGCATCACCTCGCGCGTCTGCGCGTCCAGCGCGCCAAATGGCTCGTCCATGAGCACGATGTCCGGCTTGCCCATGAGGGCGCGCGCGATCGCCACGCGCTGCTGCATGCCGCCAGAGAGCTGATTGGGCCAGGCACTACCCACGGCGGACAGGCCCATGAGGCGCAGCAGGGCGTCGGCACGGCCCGAAGCCGCTTCCACGTCGCTGGACGTGCGGTCCCTGGTGTGAGCGGCGAGTTGGCGGCAAAACTTGATGTTCTCGCTCACCGTCATCCACGGGTAGAGGCTGTAGTGCTGGAATACCATGGCGCGGTCGATGCCGGGGCCAGTCACCGCGCGGTCGTCCACGATGAGCTCGCCCGCGCTTTGAACCTCCAGGCCGCCGATGGTTCGCAGCAGCGTGGACTTGCCACAGCCCGAGGCACCGACGAACGTGACGAACTCGTTGGCGGGGATGTCCAGGTCGATGTGCTCCAGGGCATTCACGGCGGCGCCGTCGAAGTTCTTGGTCAGGCCACGGATGCTGATCTTGGTCGGGGTGGTCATGGTGTCAGCCTTTCAGGTAAAGCCAGGGGAAGGCGCGCCGGTGGCCCCAGCGGAAGAGCTGGTCGGTGATCAGTCCGATCAGGCCAATGATGATGATGCCGGCGAAGATGGTGTCGGTCTGCAGGAAGCGCTGCGCACGCAAGATGGCGTACCCCAGACCCGAATTGGCCGCGACCAGTTCGGCCACGACCAGATAGGTCCAGGCCCAGCCCATGGTGATTCGCAGCGTGTCCAGCAGCGCTGGCTTAGCGCTCGGAAAGATCACCTTCTCGATCAGCTCGCGGCGATTCGCGCCCATGGTCTGTGCGGCTTCTACCTGGGCCGCCGGCACCCGACGCACGTCTTCGGCCACCATCAGCACCATCTGGAAGAATGTGCCGATGAAGATGATGGCGATCTTGGCGCTTTCGTCGATGCCGACCCAGATCATCACCAGGGGAATGAACGCCACCGCCGGCATGTAGCGGATGAAGTCGGTGAGTGGCTCCAGCAGGGCCTGAACCGAGCGGTAGGAGCCGATCAGCAGGCCCAGCGGCAGCGCGATCACGGCCGACAGCAGAAAGCCCGTCACCACCCGGTAGATGCTGATGCCTGCATCGCCCAGGAGGTCGTTCTCGGTAGCCCAGAACCATGCCTTTTGCAGAACCTGCAGGGGCGCCGGCAGGAACGTGGAGTCCATGCCGCCCCAAGCTGAGAGCATGGCCCACAGCACGAGGGGCGTGATCAAGCCGGTGAGTGCGAGCACCCAGTAGGTGCGCCGGCTAATGGCTGCCCTGACCGTCCACAGGCGAGAGGGACGCTGGACGGATTTCAACAACTTACTCGCGGGTGCCTTGCCGGGTGCTCTGGTCCCCGACGCACGATTCGGCGCAGGAGCACGACCATCAGATGATGGGAGGGCAGCGGTGGGCACAAGAGGTTGTGTCATGCGAGTTCCAAAACAGAGAAAAAAAGCAAGGAGAGGCAGGTGCATACCTGGCATCTCCCGGGCTTTTGTCCCTCCGTGGAACCGCGCGATCGCGGCCGACTGCTCTCGGACCAGACGGTCTTGACGCTGATGGTCAAGACCCGGAACCCTAGCGGTCTTCAAGTCCAGCGCGGCAAATGTTCACAGCGCCTCTCTCTGGTACCTTGCTCAGCAAAATCAGTGCCAGTCCTGCTGGAGGGGGGGCACATCTTTCGCGCCCCGAAATGGGGCGATTCGATTCAATGTGCACCGAAAAGATGCGGTCGCGCCGGTTGGCAAAGGACTGCAGTGGTCACTTGCGCACATGCAGGCGGGTGAAGGCCCAAGTTGTCGACAACCAGCTGTCCAGCGCTTCACCCAGGTGATTTTTCAGTCCGCTGGCCGGGTCGTCGGTGCGGACCCAGAAAATCAGATCGGCCTCGTGCTCGGGCTGGCTGGTGGGAAACAGGTAGAGGCACACCAGTACCTGGTTATCAGTCCAGGCTGACCACGGTGTAGGTGTACCAGCTGCAGGTCTGGAATCCCTTCTGGTGCCAGGCAACGTCGATCAGGTGCTGCTTAAGGATGGGGTCCTCGCGCGGCCAGTCGCTACCGGGAAAAGGCCGAGCAGGTCGGTGCGGCTACTCATGACGGCGTCGTAGTCTTTCACCAGATCGTGGATGGTGAGCGGACGCACGCGCAGGCGCTGTGTCTCGAATCCGGCCGGGGTCGGACCTTAACTGGTTTCTAGGCATGCTTCATGGCTCGATCCCGCTCTGAGAGGCCACCCGCCATGGGGTGGGCATTTCCTCGCCAAACGCAACGACGGCTTCCCCCTGAACCCCCAATTCGAAGTGGAAAGGAAACACCTGATGTTCCAGCAGCGGCAGGGATGAGCACTCAATGGTCCAGATGCTATCTTTCAATCGCCCAAAGCTGATTTCCATCGCGAGCAGTGGGCCGGTCAGGAGCGGATGGCGGGCGAGCACTGTCGCGAGATCTTCGTCAGGAAGGGTGTCTTCGGGCCATGCGGTGCGCCGGGGACGTACGCGCACAAGGTGGCTGCCGGAGATCAGGATACGCTCGTTTGTCAGTTCCCCCGCCGCATCCAGGCCCAGCAGCACCAGTTGTCGCCCCACTGAGTCGGGCAACCGTTCCCAGACTTCGAGATACCGACCATGAATCCCGGTTTCGATGACCCGGTGCGATCCCTCGAACACCATGTGGCCGGCGTCCGGTGTGGAGCGAGCAGGCTGCAAGTCGACTTGCCGATGCCAGGTGCAGATCTCGGGCTGGTCGCCAAGGGCGGGCGTGATTTCGGTGACCCCGCAGAAGCCTTGCTGTTGTGCCAGACCGGTGGCTTCGGCCCTGTCGAGGTTGACGGGCACGCGAAGGTCGGCATGCCATTGGCTGGTTTGAAGCCATCGCACCCAGGTGGTGGTGTCCCGCCCTTCGGGCGTTTCCAGCAAGGTACGGGTCCACACGCCGTGGTAGCGGTCTGGGACCGGGTCAAACGCAGGTGTGCTCATGTGATCGGGATCGGAAACACTGGAAGGTTTCTGTAGAACGCCATGTCGTGGTTGGGCCAGAGCCAAGCGTCGGTGTCACGCGCCAGCGCCTTGAGCTTGCGTATGCTCTCCACCGCGAGCTGTTCCTGGTTCTGCCAGAGGCCGCCCGGTGCGATCTCGTCGTCGATGTTCTCCTGCAGGTCGGCCGCGTCGCCGGCCAGCAAGATCGGTCGTCCCTGCGGCAGCTCTACCCACAAGGACATGTGCCCGGCGGTGTGGCCGGGTGTGGTCACCGCCTGGACTCCGGGTGCGACCGCATATTCGCCGCGTTGCAGACGGAACTGCAGGGGGGTGCCGTCTTCGTCCAGCAGTTCATCCGCGAACACCACCGGGTCGTCGCCAGCCTTGGCCGCGGCCAGTTCGTCGTGTTGCAGATGGATCTCGGCACCGCATCCGCAGCGGCGCAGATCGCGCAGGCCACCAGCGTGATCGAAATGCAGATGACCGATGAAGATCAGGTCCACATCCTGGGGCGTGAGGCCCAGGCGGGCCAGATGGTACGGGATGCGCTGGTCCTCGCTCATCTCCGGCGCACCAAAAATGAAGGTCTCTGGGTCGTAGTGCCTGGCGCGCAAGATCGGGTCGGCAATCTTGCGGTGGTCGCAACCGACGTCGTAGAGAATTCGGCCGTTGCGGGTCTCGATCAGGTAGGCCAGGATGGGCGCGTCGATCATCTGTCCCTCGCCGCGGTGGCGTGTCGAGATCGACTTGTCGTAGCGGTGGGTGGCGGTCAGCAGCGGCCACAGTCGGGTTGCCGAAGTCATGGTCCGGTGAGGCTCCTTAGGGTGCGACCGGCTGCTGGACTTCCATCGCACTCACGCAGCGATGGGTGTCCCAGACCTGCCCGAAGATGCCGCCCTCCACGGCGATCATCGCCAGCGCGGGCGCCTGCAGCTCAGCCTGGCTGGCCGCCGTGGCATCGCCGATGGTGATGCATTCGAAGCCCCGGTCTACCGCCTCGCGCAGGGTCGAGTGCACACAGACTTCGGTGGTCACGCCGCAGAGCACGAGCCTACGGATGCCGAAGGCGTTGAGCAAGGGGGCGAGCGCGGTCATATGGAAGGCGCTGTAGCCCGGTTTGTCGATCACGTGTTCACCGGCTAACGGGCGCAGCGCGGGTACGAAGTCGTGGCCTTGTTCGCCGCGCACCAGCAGACGGCCCAGTGGCCCGGCACTGCCAATGGGTGCTCCCGCACTCACGCTGCGGGCCATCTTGACCGGCGGACAGTCCGACAGGTCGGGCAGGTGGCCTTCCCGCGTGTGAATCACCAGCAGGCCTGCTGCGCGGGCGGCACCCAGCAACCGCTGGACCTGACCCACCACGACCTGCATTCGCGCGATGTCCAGGCCAGCCTGGTGCGCGTAGCCGCCGGGGCTGCAGAAGTCTCGCTGCATGTCGATGACGACGAGCGCGGTGGTCGCGGGTTCGAGCTGAAGCGGATCGCTCATGGCGCGGGGCGGTTGAACCCGGTGCTGATGGCCTCTGCCATGCGGCGTGCGACTTCATTCGCTAGCAGTTTCCCCTTGGTGGCGTCTGCGCCACGCGCCGACGACAGCACACCCGAGGGAGGTACCCAGTCGGTGCGTGGCGGGTACATGTCGTAGGGCGGGAACTCGGCCGGACCATCGCCCGGCAGCAGATCCATGCGCACCAGACTGGGGTGGTGATGCAGCATCATCGAGGTCTCGAGTACCGCCGCGTGCTCGAGCGCGAAGCCGGGAAAGCCATCGGGGAACACGTCACCCAGCGTCTCGGGCGTCATGAAGTCCCAGTACTCCAGGCGCATCACCTGCAGCACACAGGCGGCATCGGCTGCGCGGGCGTCGCGCAGGCCGAGGTCGATGCCTTCGATCAGGAACCACTGGTTTTCGTAGTGGCCGTTGACCACGACGAGCTTGTCCACCCCATGGCGTGCAAACTCGCGGACCGCGTCTCGCACCTGCCCGATCAGCGTGGCCGCGTCGACACTGGTGGTACCGCAAAAGTGCTGCCCTCCGCCGCACTTGGGTTGCGACTTGTAGCCGTAGCTCAGGGTCGGCGCGACCAGCCCGCGGACCTGGGCCGCGGTGTCGGCGGCCACGGCGCTGGCCAGTAGGCCGTCGGTGCCCAGGGGCAGGTGTGGACCGTGCTGCTCCAGCGCACCGACCGGCAGCAACACCGGCGGCTGCTCGGTCCGGATTCGGTGCTGGTAGTCGATCCAGGACAGCTGGTTCATCCAGAGGGTGGGGGTGGTGCTCATGGCGTGCGGGTTCCGGTGGCGGCAATGGGGGGGGGAACGGGTTCGTTGGCTGGGGGGAGCAGGGCCTCGGCCAGTGCGGCCACGGCGATCAGCGCGCCGCCGGCCCAACCGAGGGGCGTGAGGCGCTCACCACCAAAGGCGATGGCGCTTCCCACCGCGACGACGAGTTCGGCCAGAAGGATCACGCCGGCGCGGCTGCTCTCCAAGTGGCTCACGCCATATTGCCAGGTCACGGTGGCGAGCAGCATCCAGCCAAAGCCGTAAGCCAGAAGAGCCAGCCACAGCAGCGGACCGATGCTGGCCAGGACATCCGGGAGCGCACGGCCGGTGAGCCCTGTCGCAATTGCCGAGAGCAGTCCGCAGCCGATGAAGACAGCGAAGGTCTTGGTGCGCAGCGGCACGCGGTGGGCCGCGCGCGCAATGACGTTGTTGGCGGCAAACGCGAAGCCGGCCGATAGCGAGAGTGCATCGACCCAGGTGAAGGCCAGCACCTCAGCGCCGCCGATTCCCGGTCCGCCCAGCACCAGCCACAGACCCACGATGGCGCCAGCCACCGCCACCCAGCGCGCGGGTGGGATCCGCTCCTTCAGGAACAACCAGCCACCGAGCACCGACCACACCGGCGAGAGGTAGAACAGGAACATCACCCGCGCCACGTCGCCCAGCATGATGGCGTTGACGAAGGACGTATTGGCCCAGCCGCCCACCACGACGAGCGTCAGCACCAGACCCCACTGGGCGCGCCATGCGGCACGATCTCGCCAGAGCAGTGCTGTCGCGAGCACGCCCACCGAACCGTATGTCAGCAAGGACACTTGGGGACCGCTAAGACCCTGGGCGATGAAGCCCTTCAGCGGTATCCAGGTCAGGCCCCAGAGAGTGGCGGAGAACAGCAGAACGCCAGTTGCCAAGCGGTCGGTGGGGCTGTCTGGCAGCAGGTTCATGGGCTGTTCTTCAGGGCATGACCGAGCCGCCGTTCGGGCCCAGCACCTGCCCACAGTAAAAGCGCGAGAGGTCCGATGCCAGGAACAGCGCCGTGGCAGCGATCTCCTGGGCCTCGCCCAGCCGGTGCAGCGGGATGTCCAGCTCTTTCTCCATCCACTCAGGACTCATCTGCTCCAACGACACCATGGCCGTGGCTACGGCGCCGGGTGCAATGGCATTGACGCGAATGGTGGGCGCGAACTCCTGCGCCAGCGATTTGGTCAGGCCGATCACGCCGGCCTTGGCGGTGCAGTAGGGCGCGAACTGCGCGCGCCCGGTGATGCCGAGATCGGATGCGATGTTGACGATCACCCCGCTGCCCTGCGCCACCATACCTGGCAGCACGGCGCGGCACATGAGAAACACCGAGCCGAGGTCGGTGGCTATCATGCGCTGCCAGTCGGCGTCGGTTGTGTCGAGGAAGGGCTTCTCTTGCAGGATGCCGGCGTTGTTGACCAGCACATGGATGTGGCCCACGCTCTGCAGCGCTTCCATAACCAGCCGTTTCGCGTCAACCGGATCGCTCACGTCGGCGCTGATGGCCAGCGCCTGGCCGCCTAGGGCTTCGATGGCATGCACCACCGCGGCAGCATCTTCAGGCTGGTTCCAGTGGTTGACCACCACGCGCGCACCCGCCTGCGCAAACAGCAGGGCTGTGGCCCGACCGATGCCGGTGGCCGCTCCGGTGATCAGCGCGGTCTGGCCCGCCAGTGACAGGGAAACGCTCATGCCATCACCTCGCCATGGCTCGCCACGATGCATTGGCCTGTCAGCGATCGGGCACCGCTGCTGGCGAGAAAAAGGAAAACGCCAGCAATGTCAGCGGGGGAGAGCATGCCGGGCAGAGCCTGGCGCGAAAGGATCTCTCGCTCGACTTCGGCCTCGCTGCGGCCTTGCTCCTGCGCCATGGCGGCGAGCGAGCGCAGCGCGGCCTCGGTGCGGACCCAGCCGGGGCAGACCGCGTTCACGCGGATGCCGCGTGGACCCAGCTCCAGGGCCAGCGAACGCGTGAGGCCCACCACCGCGTGCTTGCTGGCGACATAGGCCGAAAAGCCGGACACGCCGATGCGGCCCCAGATGGAAGACTGGTTGATGACGCTGGCGCCACTGGGCAGCAGCGGCAACAGCGCTTGCGTGAGCCGAACCATGGAGGTGACGTTGTTGTCGAGCAAGCTAGCCCAGCGGTCCATGGCATCGGGCGCGGCGTCCATCAGCGGCGTGGGGTACTCCGTGCCGGCGTTGTTCACCAGCACGTCGAGCGTGCCCCATTGGTCGCGCACCTGCGTGGCCACGGTGGCCACCTGTGCGGCGTTGCCGAGGTCGCACTCGGCCGCCTTGGCGCCGAGTTCGCTGGCCAGTGCCTGCAGGGCGCTCCCGGTGCGGTCGAGCAGCATCAGCCGGGCGCCCTGTGCGGCAAAGGCTCGCGCCAGGCCATCACCAATTCCACCCGCCGCGCCCGTGATGAGCACGGTCTTGTCTTGCAGGCCGTAGCTTACGGAGGACATGTCAGACGGCGGTGAGGAACGACACGCCGACAGCACCCAGAAAACCATCGGCGCGATGAGGTGTGCCGGGTGGCTGCACCTCGCCGTAATTGCTGGCCAGCACACGTTTGACGCGGTTGATGTGGAAGCTGCGCAGCAGTTCGCCCACAGTGATCACCTGCGCGTAGTTGTCGGGGTAGAGCTCGCGGTGGAACGCGGGCAGGCGGTACCACGGCGCGGTGGGCCGCTCGTGGTGGGCGTTGTGGAAGCCGAAGTTGAGCCACACCATGTTGAACCACTTCGCGTCCAGGCTCACCACGTCGCTGTAGGTATTGGCCTGCTCGTAGGCGCGGTCACGCACTTTGTCCTTGGGGATGGGCGTTTCGTCCAGGATGGGGTAGGCGTCGTAGGTGTGCTGGAAGCAGTCGGCAAAGCGCAGTACGGTGATGAAGACAAGGAAGGCCACGCCATACAGCACAAGCGCCTTGAGCGACCACCAGCCGAGCAAGGCGAGGGCAGCGATGCGCAACACGGCGGTACCCACGACGCGCAAGCGTGCTGACTTCTTCTGCTCGCTTATGAAGGGCATGGCCATCACGTAGCCGCGCATGACGAACTCCACCGCAGGGATGTAGGCCCATTCCAGCGCGAGCACCACACGGCGCACGAGAGGGTGGGCGCGCAGGAAAGCCTGAGAATCGAAGGTGATGACGTCGGCTCGTTCGACATGGTGGCGCATGTGTTTGCGGCGCATGTCGGCAAAGCTGGCGTAGCAGCTGCCGTTGATCCAGCTCATGAGGGTGCCCCAGCGCTCGTTGGCCTGGGGCGTGCGGAAGATGGCGTTGTGCGCGAATTCGTGGATAAAGTAGGCCGACCACACCAGCGTTTGTGCCACCAGCAGCACACCCAGTGCGTTTAGGAGCCAGCTCGTCTGCCCCAGCAGGGCAATGCCCGCAGGCCAACCTAGCACGGTGAGGCTGATGGCGGCGATATTCGGCCACACGCCGTCCTCGTATCGGAAAACCGGTTTCATGAAAATGCCTTCTGTAGTGATCGCTGTCGATGCCGGTTTCGGCAAACCGCATCAGCGCACCAGCGCCCGCGCGGGCACCGGTGCGCCTGTCTCAAGGATTACTTGAGTGCCTTGACCAGGCTGGCGTCGAAGGTCGCCTCGGTCGCCGGGATTGTGGTGATCTGACCCTTGGCCTTGAGCAGTTGCGCAATGATCTCGCCGCTGGCGTAGTAGGAGGTGGTCTCCTTGGCGGGCAGGAAAGCCTTTGGCATCTCGGCCTTGGGGATGTTGTAGACGCCGGAGAGCTGTTCCTTCACTTCGACGGCCGACACACCCATGAACTTGCCGATGATCTTGTTGGCCTCGTCGGGCTTGGCCTTCATGTAGGCAAGACCATCCAGATAGGCCTTCATGATGCCGGTGATTTCCGCTGGCTTGGCCTTGATGACCTTGTCGTCGAACACCAGCACATCGGCAATCAGCCCCGGCGCATCCTTGGAGGAAAACACCACCTTGAATTTCTTACCGCCACCCTGGCTGAGGATCTGCGACAAGCTCGGCTCGTAGGTCACGCCAATAGGCAGCTGGCCCGATGCCATGGCGGCGGGAACAGCCTCTGGCGTCATGCTGACAGGACTGATGTCTTTCTCGCCCAGTCCATTGATCTTGAGCGCATAAGAGAGCAAAAAGTCGCTGGGTGACAGCGGGTTGTAGCCCACCTTTTTGCCCTTGAAGTCGGTGACCTTGCTGATGCTGGCGTCGGCCACGATGGCGTCACCGCCATTGGAGTAGTCGATTGGCATGACCACTTTCATGTTGCGACCAGCCGCGACCTGACCTACCACTTGGTCGTACGTCAGCATGCCGCCATCCACGGCGCCCGACGAGATGGCTGCTGGGATCAGCGCTGGGTCGTTGAAGACCTGCAGCGAGACTTTGAGGTTGTATTTCTTATAGAGGTCGAGTGCTTCGGCAACGTAGAAAGGACCGTACCCGATCCACACCACGGTGGCGATTTTGAGCTGCGCGGGTGTTTGCGCAATGGCGGGTGCCAGCGCCAATGAGAGTGCCAGGCCCAGAGCCGGCTTGAGGAAGTGGTTGCGCCGCGAAGAAGGGCTGACGCAGGTGGGGGGACAAGCTTTTTTCATGGGGGCTCCGAGGTTGGTGAGGACATGCAGGAAGATCGATCAGCGATCGTTCTCCCGGGCTTTTGTCCCTCCGTGGAGCCTGCGATGAGGCCGGCACACTCTCGGACCAGACACTGCCGTGCAGACAGTCGGAACCCTAGTGCACCTGTGCGGTTGAGGAAACCGTGCGAATCACGGATCTCTCTTCTTGCCCCAATGATGTGAGCAGAAAGCGTGCCAGGCTGATCTTCCAACCTTTTGCGGTCCCCGCGGCTGAATCGCACCAAAATGCGACATCTTGTCCAACCATCAACCGCTCAAGCCGTGCCATCTGCGCGTTATTGGTGCGTCTGTGCCGCTTTGATCGAGACCCGACGGCCGCTTCTTTGGGCTGTGCAACGCGAGCCAGTGACATCCTGGTTTTCGCTCGGGATCCGGCAGGTGGTTGTTCTGCCTTGAGCATTGAGGGCTCAGTGAGATGAACCTTTAGAAGTCCGGAGACTGCAGGGTCAAGCGTTGATAAACGACTCGCGCTCAGCGTGCTGATAGAAGTGCAGATGGCATTCAACATTCATTTAGCTCGACGGTGGATGGTGCGATCAGCGATATTTGAAGTCGACTCTTCAAGCGTGTACTTGGGCCGTAACAGGTTGATCGTCCGCTTTAGGCAGGTTGTGCGCGTGTCGGCTTAGTGTCGGCACCGCAAGTTCAGGTGGAAAAGAAGCAGTCGGCGGTGTCGCGCGGTCTGCCTAGCCCCCTCCTGTGCTGCAATGCCTTTTACAACTGCCGTTCGGACCGTCGCCTGTCGCTGGGCACAGCTGCCGCTTGGTGCCAGTTAGAGTGAGTGCATTCGCCGCTGGCGACAGGCTCCAACCGCTGCATTTCGGCCACTCAGATCACATCAGACATCGACTGCTGAGCGTCGAATCGGTCTGCTGCACGGAGTCTGCTTGCCAGAAGCGAGATGGTTGGTAGATCGGGGCGCCACCACCCTTCCGAAAATTCAGAACTCAGTGAGGCGAGTTCGGAGAAATTCAGGACTCAGTGCGACTCGATAGTTGAAATTTCAATGGGAAGATGTTATGTAAGCCATTGATTTTATTGATTAAATAGCAAATTTAGTCTATGAACATCGATGTTCGGTCCGCAGACCGGGTGCCGGGCCAAGAAGCTCGAGGCCCGGCCAGCGCTTGCCTTCGAGACACCCGCCCATTTCAGCAGCCAGCCACCCAAGGCCTATAGTGCATTCATGAAAGTTACCATTCTGGGCAGCGGCGTCATTGGTACGACAGCCGCTTACTACCTGGCCAAGGCTGGGCACGAGGTCACGGTGCTGGAGCGGCAGGCTGGGCCGGCGCTGGAGACCAGTTTTGCGAACGCCGGCGAGGTCTCGCCGGGCTATTCGGCGCCCTGGGCGGGCCCGGGGGTCCCGATCAAGGCGGTCAAGTGGCTGCTGATGCACCACAGCCCGCTGGTCATTAAGCCCATGCTGGACTGGGCCATGTGGCGCTGGGGCCTGGGCATGCTACGCAACTGCACCGAGGGGCGCTACCGGGTGAACAAGTCGCGCATGGTGCGGCTGGCCGAGTACAGCCGTGACTGCATGGTGCAGTTGCGCGCAGACACCGGCATCGCCTACGACGAGCGAATGCAAGGCACGCTGCAACTCTTTCGCACCCAGAAGCAGCTCGACGGCACAGCCAAGGATGTAGAGATCTTGCAGCAGTACGGCGTGCCTTACCAGTTGCTGGACCGCGCCGGGTACCTGCAGTACGAGCCGGCACTGGCCGACGTGAAAGAAAAGTTCGTCGGTGCGCTGCGCCTACCAGGCGATGAAACTGGCGACTGTTTCCTGTTCACCAACCGCCTGGCCGAAATGGCCAAGACGTTGGGCGTGCAGTTTCGTTTTGGGGTCAACATCCGCGGCTTGCGTTCCGACGGCGCCGACATCACCGGTGTGGAAACCGACGCCGGGCTGGTCATGGCCGACCGCTACCTGCTGGCGCTGGGTAGCTACTCTGCCCAGATGCTGGCACCGGTGGGTTTGAACGTGCCGATCTACCCCGTCAAAGGCTTTTCGATCACGGTGCCGATCACCGACGCCACCAAATCCCCCGAGTCCACCATCATGGACGAGACGCACAAGGTGGCCGTGACCCGGCTGGGCGACCGCATCCGGGTCGGCGGCACTGCGCAGCTCTCGGGTTTCGACTTGCGGCTGGACGCCAGCCGCCGCAAGACGCTGGAGCATGTGTGCACCGACCTGTTCCCGCGCGGTGGCGATGTCTCGCGCGCCGAGTTCTGGACCGGCCTGCGCCCCATGACGCCAGACGGCACCCCCATCGTCGGTCCCACCCGCCTGCCCGGTCTGTGGCTGGCCACAGGCCACGGCACGCTGGGCTGGACCATGGCCGCTGGTACCGGCCGCCTGCTGGCCGACTGGATGGGCGGAGGCCAGCCCGAGATCGACACCGAGGGCCTGACCATCGCGCGCTACGGCGCATCGCTACGGGCGGCGGCCTGATCCAGGGGATTGCCCGGGTCGGCATCGTTTGCAAATTGGGATCGCGACCGCTGCACCAGCACGGTCACCAGCAGGGCCGCCGCCGCTGACGAGGCCATCACCGGAGAAGCCGCCACGATGTGAGCCAGCCCATAGACGGCGTCTGTGCTGACTTGCTGCAAGCGCTCAACCAGAGCGCTCACATCGTTGCCCCGCACCCGCCCGACGTCTTCCAGCCCCACGCAGATGCGCGGCGATTCGTTGCGAAAAAGAATGTGGGCAAACAGACCGTTTGCCACCACGGCCAGCGACAACACGCCCACTCGGGGCAACATGTATTCCAGCAAGCGGCGCCGGTCCACGGCGGGTGCACCCTCGTACACCTGCCCGATCAGCGTGGCGACCCGCGCTTCGGACGCCACCGGCGCAACGCTGTGCTCGGCAAGATTCACATTGGGCAACGCATGGGATTTCATTGGCTGGCCTCCTTGACCTGTAGAGACTCACCATAGCCCTGGCGCGGCGGACAGGTGCATGCAAGCGTGACCAGATGTTCATCACCGCAACAGGGCCGCACACCCAGGGTGTGCGTCGGGTCAGGGAGCAAGCCCTGGCGCCCAAAAAAAAACGGGCCAGTTGGCCCGTTTTGAAGGACATCGGAAAACCGATTACTTCTTTTCCATCATCTTCTTACACTCGGCCTTCATCTTGTCGTCGGCCTTGGATTCGTCCATCTTCTTGCAGGCTTCCATTTTCTGGGCATCCGTCATGGCGCCGCCATGGGAAGCTGCCAGGGCGCCGAACGAGGCGAAGGCAAAAGTCGAAGCGATCAGGGCAGAAATCAGGTTGCGCATAGGGGGTCTCCAGTGACTCATTAAATGACTGACACCGAAATGGGTGCCCGCGCAATGTACTGCATATAGGGGCTATTGTTGTTACCAAATTTTTTGTCCTTTCGCGGTGGATTTCTGGCCGCGACGGGCCTGCTGCTGGCGCTGGGTGCACAGGCCGCTCCGCGCACGCCCACCAACGATGCCGAAGTGCTGGAAAAACTGCCCACCCGGGCGGGCGACAGCACGGCGCGCGAACTGAGCCGCCTGCGGGCGGCCCTGGTTCAGGCGCCGACCGACGAGGCCGCCGCCACCCAGCTGGCCTGGCGCTACTTCGATCTGGCGATGGCCCAGGGGGATCCCCGTTACATCGGTTACGCCGATGCTGTGGTGAGCCGTTTCCCGGCCACGAACAGCGCAGCGCTGCTGACCCTGCGCGGCATGCTGCGCCAGTACCGGCACGATTTCGCCGGCGCATTAAGCGACCTCGACCAAGCGTTGAAACAAGACCCGGGCTACGCCAGCGCCCAGGCCTGGCGCGGCGCCATCTTTCTCGTGAAAGCCGACTACGCGGCAGCAGGGCAGGCCTGTGATGCGCTGCAACGCCTGGGGCGTGATGTGCTGGCGGGCGGCTGCCTGGGGCTGGTTCAGGCCTATGGCGGCCAGCTCGATGCGGGCTATCAGACGCTACAAAAAAGCCTGGGCCTGGCCGGTTTTCCCGAAGACAAGCTCTGGCTGCAGACCCGCCTGGGTGAGGTGGCGGCCTGGCGCGGCCAGCCGGCGCAGGCTGAGGCCCATTACCGCGCGGCACTGGCCCTGGGGCGGGACGACGTGTACCTGTTGGCCGCCTGGACCGACTTTTTGCTCGACGCCGGACGGCCCGCCGAGGTGGTGCAGTGGCTGCAGGCTTGGGAGGCGTCCGACAGCCTGCTGCTGCGCCTGGCCGAAGCGGGGACCGCGCTGCAACTGCCCGACGCCGCGCGCTACCGCCAGACGATGGCCGACCGCTTTGCCGCCGCCCGGGCCCGAGGCGACACCACACACCGCGCAGAGGAGGCGCGCTTCGAGCTGCGCTTGCGCCAGGACGCGAAAAGGGCGGTGGGTCTTGCGCGCGACAACTACGCTGTCCAGCGCGAGCCGCGCGATGCCCGCATCCTGCTGGAGGCCGCGATTGCCGCGCAAGACAGCGCCAGCGCCCAGCCGGCGCGCGACTGGTTGCGCAGCAGCGGCTTTGAAGACGCCCGCCTGCGCCGCCTCGGCCAGGCCTCAGGCACCGATACTGGGGCCAC
Source organism: Hydrogenophaga sp. (assembly GCF_011390835.1). Lineage (GTDB taxonomy): Bacteria > Pseudomonadota > Gammaproteobacteria > Burkholderiales > Burkholderiaceae_C > Hydrogenophaga. The sequence goes on from NZ_JAABRQ010000020.1 coordinate 38,128, forward strand.
ACGATGAACTGGCGCCGCTTTTTGATCTGCTGCTGGCTGCTGCTCTGCGGCCCGGTGCTGGCCCACAAGGCCAGTGACAGCTATTTGAGACTCGATGTGCAGGGCGCGCAGGTGAGCGGGCAGTGGGACATTGCCTTGCGCGACATCGACTTTGCGCTCGGACTGGATGCCGACGGCAACGGCGAGATCACCTGGGGCGAACTGCGCGCCCGACACGACGCGGTGGCGGCCTGGGCCTTCAGCGCCCTGACGCTGGAGCGCGGCGGCGCCTGCCCGTTGCAGGTCACGCAGCACCAGGTCGACGAGCACACCGATGGCACCTACGCGGTGCTGACGTTCGCCGGCACCTGCCCGGCCGAGACGGGCGATCTGGCACTGGACTACCGCCTGCTGTTCGATCTGGACGGTTTGCACCGGGGCCTGCTGCGGCTGGACCTGGATGGTCTGACGCATTCGACCGTGATCGCGCCCGATAGCCGTCGCCAGACCTTTTCGGGTGAAAGCGTGTCCCGGCTGGTGCAATTTGGCCGGTTTCTGGTGCAAGGTGTTTGGCACATCTGGATCGGGTTCGACCACATCCTGTTTTTGCTGTCGCTGTTGCTGCCGGTGGTGATGGTGCGCGTGAACGGCGGCTGGCGCGGTGTGGACCGCCTCGGCGAGTCGGTGCGAGAGGTGCTGTGGGTGGTCACCTCGTTCACCGTGGCGCATTCCATCACCTTGTCGCTCGCCGCCCTGGGCTTCATCTCGCTGCCGTCGCGGCTGGTCGAGTCGGCGATTGCCCTGTCGGTGGTGCTAGCGGCGTTCAATAACATCGTGCCGCTGTTCAACCGGCGGCGCTGGCTGGTGGCGTTTGTGTTTGGCCTGATCCATGGCTTCGGTTTTGCCAGCGTGCTGGCCGAGCTCGGCCTGCCGCAGGACACCCTGGTGCTGAGCCTGGTGGCTTTCAACCTGGGTGTGGAAGCCGGCCAGCTCACCATCGTGGTGGCCTTGTTGCCGGTGATTTTCTGGCTGCGCCACACGGCCTTTTACCGCTGGGGCGTGCTGGTGGGTGGCTCGCTGCTGATCATGCTGCTGGCCCTGGTGTGGCTGGCCGAGCGGGTGCTGGACCTGAAGCTGATCAGCGCCTGAGCCGGCTTCACAGGCCTCGCATCAGCGCGGTGCGTAGATGGACAACTCCATCGCGTGGCGCGCGGTATCGGGGTCGGCCACCGTGGGCAGGCTGGCGATCGATGCGATGTAGCGGTGTGGGAGCCGCCATGCCTTGGCGCCGATCAGCACGTGTTGCAGGTACCAGCTGTAGGGCAACAAGCCAGGCCGCTTGTCGGTGGCCACATAGGTCCATGCGGTCACGGCGCCGCGTTCGGTCTTCAAGGCCACCTCGCAGGCGTCGTAACCCTGGCCCAGGCCTTCTGCGCGGTCCATCGCCGGGCGGTCCACCGCATGAATGCGAAAAAGACCACCGTGCACCACCTGGTCGGGCGCGTCCGTGCGTTCGCAATCGGCCTTGGCAGAGCCATCGCGCCCCCACTTGTCAAACACCAGCCGAAAGCCCCGCAGCTCAGCCGTCCCTATGGGTTCTGCAGACGGTGTTCTCGTCCGCAGGCGCGGAGCGCTCATGTTGGAGCCGTAAGCGAAGTAGAGAAACGTGGTGGTCATGTCCCTTGGGTGAGGGCGCCGTGAAGCGGCGGCTGCCCTACTCGGCGATTTTGCCTGCCAGGCCTTGCCGGTCGGGTTTGCAAGTTTCTCTGGACAGGCCGAAGCATCTTTGATACTGTACAAAAAAACAGTATGTATCGACTTTCTGGCTCTTCCAGCCGCTGTCTGCCTTTGCCCTTGTTACCCCTCCATGCCTCCCTCCACCGCCTTGCTGGCCGACACGCCGTCGGCCGGACCTTCTGTCCCCTGCGCCAGCCGCCCGGTCTTTGCGGCGGGCGCTTTGCCGGCTGCGGTGTCGGCGGCGCTGTGGCGCGGCGACCAGCTCGGTGCACCGGTGACCACTGTGCATCCCAGTGGTTTCCATGCGCTTGACGCTGAACTGCCCGGCGGCGGTTGGCCGGGCCACAGCCTCACCGAGATCCTGAGTCCGCAGAGCGCCACGCTGGAGTGGCGGCTGCTTGGCCCTGCGCTGCAGCGCTTGTGTGCCACCGGGCACTCGGTGGTGGTGGTGGGCCCGCCGCGCTCGCCGCACCTGCCGGGTCTGCGGCTGGCCGGGCTGAACGAGCGGCTTTTGATCTGGGTGCAGGCCGAGACACCGGCCGAGCGCCTGTGGTCGGCCGAACAGCTGGTCAAGGCCAACGCGGGCGGTGCCCTGCTGGTCTGGCTGCCGCAGGTGCGCCCCGAGCAGGTGCGCCGCCTGCAGGTGCTGGCCGCCGGCCACGAGGGGCCGGTATTTCTATGCCGGCCCAGCACGGCGGCGCAAGAGTCTTCTGCGGCGCCGCTGCGCGTGCTCGCCCGCGTGGGGCCTGACTGGGCGCTGCAGCTCGATGTGCTCAAGCGCAAAGGGCCGCCGCTGGCCGCCACCTTGCACCTGCCCTCGGTGCCGGCCGGACTGCTGGCCATCCTCACGCCGCGCTTGCAACAACCCAGCGCCTGGCTGCCGCGCCAGCCGGAGCAGGTCACCGCGCCAGCCGCCGCCCAGGCGGCGGTCCCCCGATCTTCCGCCGACACCCGCCATGCGCTGGTCCGCGCTGCTGCTGCCCCGCCCCGACGACGCGTCCCCCTCCATTGATGCGGCGCTGCAGGCGCTGGCGGTCTGGGCGCTGCAGTTCACGCCCCGGGTCGCCGTCGCCGACGAAGCCGTGGTCATGGAGGTGGCGGGCAGCGTGCGCCTGTGGGGTGGCTGGCGCGCGCTCACCGAGCGTGTGTGGACCGAAGGCCAGGAGCTCGGCGTGCGCCAGCTCGCCTGGGCGCCCAACAGCCTGGCCGCGCTGGCGCTGGCGCGTGCCGGGGTTCAAAACGGCTTGCCCCACAGCCCAACCCAGCCACTGGCCAGCCTGCTCGATGCCTTGCCCCTGCACACCCTGAGCGCTGCACGCCCGCACGCCGTCACCCTGGCCCACATCGGCTGCCTCACACTGGGCGACCTGCGCACCTTGCCGCGCGGCGGCGTGGCCAGGCGCTTCGACAAACAGCTGCTGCACGCGCTCGATCAGGCCTATGGTCTGGCGCCCGAGATCCACCAGTGGATCGAATTGCCCGAGACGTTTGACGCGCGGCTGGAGCTGATGCACCGCGTGGAAGACGCCAGCGCCCTGCTGTTCGGCGCGCGGCGTTTATTGCTGCAGCTGTGCGGCTGGCTGAGCGCGCGCCACAGTGGCGTGACTGCTTTCACCCTGCACTGGGCGCACGACGCCATGCGTTCACGGTCGGTGGGCGAGGGCGATCGCTGGACCGTGCGAACCGCCCAGCCCATGCGCGATGTGGAGCACCTGAGCCGCCTGCTGGCCGAACACCTGGCCCGTGTCGAGCTCGCCGCGCCCGTGGGTGACCTGCGGCTCACCGCCGACGAGGTGCACAAGCTCCAGCCCACCAGCCACTCGCTGCTGCCCGACAGCGTGCGCCAGGGCGAAACCCTGCACCTGGTGCTCGAGCGCCTGGCGGCGCGCCTGGGGCCGGAGCGCGTGCTGCGCCCGCTGCTGGCGGAAGACCACCGGCCCGAGTGGATGTGCCGATGGCAGGCTGCGCCCCTGGCCCTGCCGCGCAAATCGATACCCGGTCCCGAAGGCCCGCAACCCACCTTCGTATTGCCTCAGCCGCTCAAGCTCGCCATGCGTGGCAACCGGCCGCTCTACCAGGGCGAGCTGCTATTGCTCGCCGGGCCGCAGCGCATCGAAGGCGGCTGGTGGGACCGCATCGAAACCGCCGATGCGGAGCAACCCGGCCACACGCGCAACGTGACGCGCGACTACTGGGTGGCGCTGTCGGAACACGCCGGCGTGCTGTGGGTGTTCCAGACGAGGCTGGACGAAGCGCCCGCCTGGTACTTGCACGGGCATTTCGCCTGAACCCGATCTGTGCACGCGTCACCACCATGGCACCCCCTTCATCCCACTCGGCATCAGCGGCAGCGGCCCACCCCATCCCGCCCTACGCCGAGCTGCGCTGCCTCTCGAACTTCAGTTTTCTGCGCGGCGCGAGCCGCCCGGAGGAGCTGGTCGAGCGCGCCAAAGCGCTCGATTACGCCGCGCTGGCACTGACCGACGAGTGTTCGCTGGCTGGCATCGTGCGCGCCCATGTGGCGGCGAAAGAGCAGGGGCTCAAGTTGCTGGTGGGCAGCCAGTTCAAGGTGGACTGCGGTCACCCGTTCACGCTGGTGGTGATGGCTTGCAACCTGAACGGTTACGGCAACCTGTGTGAGTTCATCACGCGACTGCGCAGAGCATCGCCCAAGGGCACCTACCACCTCGGCCTGAGCGACATCAGCGCGCAGCAACTGGCCGACAACGTGGTCATCGCCGTGCCCGAGCGCGACAACACCCAGGCGCAGATGGACGACACCGCCCGCTGGTTGCTGGCCCACTTTCTTGGCCGCTGCTGGCTGGGCGTGGAGCAGCTGCGCCGCATCGATGACGAGATGCTGCTGCACCGCTTGCGCCAGAGCAGCGCGCTCACGGCGGTGCCGCTGGTGGCGCTGGGCGATGTGCACATGCACCTGCGCTCGCGCAAGCCGCTGCACGACGTGCTCACCGCCACGCGCGTTGGCCTGCCGCTCACGCAATGCGGTTACGCGCTCGCGCCCAACGCCGAGCAGCGCCTGCGCTCGCGCCTGGCGCTGGCGAGGCTGTATCCGGAAGACCTCATGCGGGAAACCTTGCGCGTGGTCGAGCGCTGTGTGTTTTCACTCGACGAGCTGCGCTACCAGTACCCCGACGAGGTGGTGCCCGCCGGCGAAACACCGGCTAGCTATTTGCGTCGCCTGGCCTGGGAGGGCGCGGGGCGGCGCTGGCCGCAGGGCGTGCCGGCGTCTGTGCACCACCAGATCGAGCACGAGCTCGCGCTGATCGGCGAGCTCCAGTACGAGCACTATTTTTTGACGGTGTACGACATCGTGGCCTTCGCGCGCGCCCAGGGCATCTTGTGCCAGGGACGCGGCTCGGCGGCCAACAGCGCGGTCTGCTACTGCCTGGGCGTGACCGAGGTGGACCCGGCACGCACGGCGGTGCTGTTTGAGCGTTTCATTTCCAAGGAGCGCAACGAGCCACCCGACATCGACGTGGACTTTGAACACGAGCGGCGCGAAGAAGTCATTCAGTACCTGTACGCCAAATACGGGCGCGACCGAGCCGCGCTCACCGCCGCCGTCATCAGCTATCGGCCGCGCAGCGCTATCCGCGACGTGGGCAAGGCGCTCGGCTTTGACGAAGCCCTGTTGAGCCGCCTTGCCAAAGGCCATTACTGGTGGGACAGCAGCGGCATCACACCCGAGCGCCTGGCCGAGGTGGGGCTGGACCCGAGCAGCCTGGCCGTACGCCAGCTCGTTCGCCTCACCGCGCAGCTCATGGGCTTTCCACGCCATTTGTCGCAACACACCGGCGGCTTTGTGCTCACGCGCGGGCCGCTCTCGCGCCTGGTGCCGATCGAAAACGCGAGCATGGCCGAGCGCACCGTGATTCAGTGGGACAAGGACGATCTCGACGCCATGGGCCTCTTGAAGGTGGACGTGCTCGCGCTCGGCATGTTGACGGCCATCCGCAAGTCGCTCGACCTCATCGGCGCGCGCCAGGGCCAGGTGTTCCAGATGCAGGACATCCCGGCAGAAGACGCCAGCACCTACGACATGATCTGCGCCGCCGACACCGTGGGTGTGTTCCAGATCGAAAGCCGCGCGCAGATGAGCATGTTGCCGCGCCTGCGCCCGCGCTGTTTTTACGACCTGGTGATCGAGGTGGCGCTGGTGCGCCCCGGGCCGATCCAGGGCGGCGCGGTCCACCCCTATCTGGAGCGGCGGCAAGGCAAGGTGCCGGTGAGCTACCCCAGCGCGGCGCTGGAGCAGGCTCTGGGCCGCACCCTGGGTGTGCCGGTGTTCCAGGAGCAGTGCATGCAGATCGCCATTTTGGCCGCCGGCTTCACCCCCGGCGAGGCCGATGGTCTGCGCCGCGCCATGGCTGCGTGGAAACGCAAAGGCGGTCTGGGGAAATACGAGCGCCGCCTGATCGATGGCATGGCCGAGCGCGGCTACACACCCGAGTTTGCGCAAAGCGTCTTTGAGCAAGTCAAAGGCTTTTCCAGCTACGGTTTCCCCGAAAGCCACGCCGCCAGCTTTGCGCTGCTGGTCTACGCCAGCTGCTGGATCAAGCACCACCACCCCGCCGAATTCCTCGCCGCCATGCTCAACAGCCAGCCGCTGGGCTTTTACACGCCCAGCCAGCTGGTGCAAGACGCCACGCGCCATGGCGTGGAGGTGAGGGCGGTAGACGTGATGGTGAGCGAGTGGGATTGCACGCTGGAGGAAACGGCTGGCGAGCAGCCGGCCGTGCGTCTGGGGCTACGTCTGGTTGGCGGCTTGTCGAAAGAAGCGGGTAACCGAATCGTGGCTGTGCGCACCGATTCGCTTTTCGACAGCGCAGACGATGCGGCGCGCCGTGCAGGATTGGGCCAACAAGATATGCGCCAACTCGCGGCAGCCGATGCACTGCAATCCCTGAGTGGTCACCGCCGGCAACAAGTGTGGGACGCCGCCGCGCTCAAACCGGCACCCGTTCTGCTCAGCCACGCACCGGTGGAGGAAGACGTGCTCAAGCTGCCCGAAGCGCCCGAAGGCGAAGCCATCGTGTGGGACTACGCCTCGCTCGGTCTCACCCTGCGCCGCCACCCGCTGGCGCTGCTGCGCCCGCTGTTGCAAAAGCGCCGTCTGCAGACCGCCGAAGAACTCAAGGATGCGCCCAACGGCCGGCTGGTGCGCCACTGCGGCATCGTCACCCTGCGCCAGCAGCCTGAGACCGCCCATGGCGTGGTCTTCGTCAGCCTGGAAGACGAAACCGGCGTGGTCCAGGTCATCGTCTGGAAAGCCCTGCGCGAACGCCAGCGCGCAGCCCTCACCCGATCACGCCTGCTCGCGGTCTACGGCACCTGGCAGCGAGAAGGCGAGGTGCGCAACCTGATCGCCGGCCACCTGGAAGACCTGACGCCGCTGCTGGGCCGGCTGGCGGCGGGACGCAGCCGGGATTTTCATTGAGGGTGGGGCGTCAGCCATCGACCGACTCCGGTCAACCTGACGCGTGGCGCTCGCTCGGTGTCATCGAGTCAAGGCGTCGCGTGGCGCCAGCTGTCCCGCCAGGCGTTGGCGGACCATATCTTTATCGTGCATGGATCTCAAAGGGTGAGATCATCCGGCTATGCACCGCACGCTCAGCCCATGATTCGAATCGCCATCGTCGACGACCACGCCATGGTTCGCGCCGGGCTACGCCAGTTCTTTTCCGACCAGGTCGACTTCAGTGTGGTCGCCGAGGCTGCCAACGGTCGCGAGGCGCTGGACATCGTGCGCCAGGGCGATGTCGACGTGATCGTGCTGGACATCGGCATGCCGGAGCAAGGCGGCGTTGACGTCCTCGCCGGCATCAAGGCCCGCGCTCCAGAGTTGCCAGTGTTGATCCTGAGCGGCTTTGCCGAGGAGCACTACGCCACCGCGCTGCTGCGCCAGGGGGCCAGTGGTTACCTGAACAAGGATTGCGACCCGGAAGAAATCGTCAAGGCCATCCGCACCGTGGTGCGCGGACGCAAGTACATCACCGCCGGTGTGGCCGAGCGGCTGGCCGAGGGTCTGGGCGCGGGTCGCGACCAGCCGCTGCACGAGCAGTTGTCCGAGCGCGAGCTGCAGGTCTTCCTGCGCCTGGCCAAGGGCGAGACGGTGGGCCACATGGCCGAGAGCATGTCGCTCAGCGTCAAGACGGTCAGCACCTACCGCACGCGGGTGATGGAAAAGATGCTGTTGGCCTCCAACAGTGACCTGACCTATTACGCATTGAAAAACGGATTGATTCAGTAGCACCCGTCCAGGGAAGCACTGGCGCCGGTTGCGCTCGGCCCTCGGTCAGCTGTGCCTGCGACGAGTTGAAGAGGCTCGCGCACAGATGGACCGCGTAGGACAGCGGCTACGCTGCGCCGAGACGACGTCCGATGGACCGCCTGCGAGACGACTTGCACACTGGTGCGATGGCAAGCATCCCGGGGGCCATGTCGATCCCCGGCACTGTCTGCTCCTCAACGGGGAATCGCATGCGAAGAATCTCAAGGCTTTGGCTGGCCGTGCTCGGGTTCACTATGGCCGGTCAAGCAGCGGCCCAGGTCACCTTGTACGAGCGAGACGGATTTCAGGGCCGCTCCGTCACAACCAGCGAGCCCATCAGCAACCTGGGCCGCTCGGGTTTCAAGGGCAGCGTGTCGTCGGTCACTGTCCAGGGCGATCGGTCGGATCGCTGGGAGGTCTGTGAGGACCAACGCTATCGCGGCCGCTGCGCCATTTTGCGACCCGGCGACTACCCTTCGCTGGCAGCCATGGGTTTGAACGATCGGGTCTCGTCGGTGCGCGCCGTCGCGCGCGATGCCCGGTATAACGACGACCGCTACGCGCCAGCGCCACCGCCATCGCCAGCACAGGCGAATCAGATCGTGTTTTACGAACACGAGGGTTTCAAAGGCCGCAGCCTCACGGTCGACGCAGCGCTGGACGACTTCCGCCGCAGCGGCTTCAATGACAGCGCCTCGTCGGTCGTGGTCATCGGCGAGCGCTGGGAGGTTTGCCAGGATATTCGCTACGCTGGCCGCTGCTTCGTGCTGCGCCCGGGCCAGTATGCGTCGCTGGCCGCGATGGGTCTGGGCGACCGCGTCTCTTCGGTGCGCATGGTGAGCGAATCGGCTCGTGTCGATGACAGGCGCTATGCCCCGATGCAGCAGGTCGAGCCGGTCAGCCAGGTGGTCTTCTATGAACACGAGGGCTTCGAGGGTCGCAGTTTCACGGCCGACGCAGCCGTTGGCGATTTCCGCCGCAGTGGCTTCAATGACCGGGCGTCATCGGCGGTGGTTCGCGGCGAACGCTGGGAGGTGTGCGACCAGGCGGGCTACGTGGGCCGCTGCACCGTGCTGCGCCCGGGACAATACGCCTCGCTGACCGCCATGGGTCTGAACGACCGCGTCTCGTCGGTGCGTGCGGCGAGTGGGTCGGTACGCATCGAAGACGGTCGTTACGCGCCGGCACCAGTGGCGGTGGGCGACTACGGCAGACGCCAGTACGAACAGACATACGAAGCCAGCATCACCTCGGTTCGTGCCGTGGTCGAAGACGCCGGCGAGCGCTGCTGGGTTGAACAACAACAGGTGGCGCAAGAGGGCCGCAGCAGCAACGTTCCCGGGGCCTTGATCGGGGCCGTGATCGGTGGAGTCCTCGGCCATCAGGTCGGCGGCGGCAGTGGCAAAGATCTGGCCACTGGCGTGGGTGCCGTCGCCGGGGCGGTCATCGGTGCCAACAGCGGCAGCTTGGGTGGCGGCCAGCAAACCGCGACACAGGATGTGCGGCGCTGCGTGTCGGCGCCTGGCCAGGGTCGTCCCGCGTACTGGGACGTGACCTACAACTTCCGCGGCGTCGAGCATCGGATGCAGATGACGAAGCCACCTGGCGCCACGGTGACGGTCAACGAACGGGGCGAACCGCGCGTTTGAGGCAGGCTACCTTGCTATGCATTGCGGCCCTTCGGGGCCGTTTTTTTTCTTGATAGACCCACGTTGGGCCGACGAGGCTCCGGTGGATCAAATGACGTTCGAGCGGCAAATTGCAGCGTGAAAGGAGCATTCAGGCATACGGGCCATGGCGCACCCGAACCAGGCGCCACGCCTGGAGCGCCCCTGCGATCAAATCTCTTGTCGTCCTACGCCGATATCAGGCATATCTGACAGACCACTCGAGCCGCCTGTTCCAAACTGAGACTGTCCACCGCACAACGCTAAGTCGATCACCGCGGACCTGGGCACCAGGCAGTTTCCATCCCTGGTCACGAGCGCTTCACGGCCTGCGCGGTCGGTGGTTCATCACTTTTCAAGGAGCCCTTTTCATGAAACATTCCATCGCGCTCACAGCCCTGCTGGCCACCCTTTTCCTTGTAGCCTGCGATCGACCTGCGGTGGTCGCTGTGCCTGTGCCTGTCCCCGGACCAGCTGGTCCGCAAGGCGCCACGGGCGAGACGGGCAGCACCGGAAACACGGGCTACACCGGCAGTCAGGGCAACACAGGCGAAACCGGCGGCACCGGCGCCACAGGAAAAACCGGTGGCGACATGACCGTGATCGTTGTCGAGCCCGCAACCTCGACACCGACGAACTGATCTTTACAACCACAACTCCAAGGAGAACGCCATGGGCCTGGGTACGATTCTGTTGATAGTCCTGATCTTGATGCTGGTGGGTGCCATTCCGACCTGGGGCCACAGCAAAAGCTGGGGCTACTGGCCCAGTGGGGGCCTAGGCCTGTTGGTCATCATCGTCCTGATCTTGTTGCTCACAGGGCGGTTGTGAAGCGCGCACCCCGCGCCGATGGGGCGCGCCCTGCCCGCCACCGATACCCGAAATCCCTCCCTTCAACCCATTGAGGTCACAGCATGATGTCACGCACACTTTCCCTTGTCGGTTCGCTATCTGCGCTGGCGCTGATCGCGGCCTGCTCGGCCAACCCGCCGCGCAACGAGGCAGTGGTCAACCCCCCGGCCGTCACAAGCCAAGGCATCACCTTCGGCAACGTCAGCAACATCGAGATCGTCCAGGTGGCCAATCGCACCTCGGGTGGAGGCGCCATCTTGGGTGCCGTGATCGGTGGCGTGCTTGGCAACCAGGTCGGCGGGGGCAGTGGACGTACGGCGGCCACCGCCGTGGGGGTGGTCGGCGGGGCGGTGATCGGCAACCAGGTCGAGCAGCGCAAGAAGCGCGACGGAGAGATTTACCGCGTCAGCGTGCGCCTGGACACCGGCAGCATTGCTCAGTTTGACTTCCAGCAGATCAACGACCTGCGTGTCGGTGACCGCATCAAGGTGCAGGATGGCCAGCTGTACCGCATCTGAACGCTGCTCCGAGCGAAAAGCCTTTGCAACGCCGTCAACGGCGCCCGGTTTCAGGGAGCCGTTTCGGTGTTCGGCAGCGCGTTTGGGCTTTGCGACTGCGCCGGCGATGGGTGACCTTGCCGACCAGCCCTCAGGGGAATGCTGAGCCGATGTCCACGATTGAAAATGATGGGTAGCGAACCACGCACTTGGCCACTGACCGACCACATGGACTACTTTGCGGTGGGCGGTGCTGTGCTGGCTGCCGACGACGCGATTGGCGCAGCTGGTTTGGGCGTGACCAGCTCGCGCAAGACGCCACCGCCGGCGACGCTGCCGCTCGTGCTGCCATTGCCGTGGATATGTGCCACGCATTCGCTGCGCTCGGGCTCGGGCAGGGGTTCGCAACGCTTCAGTGCGTTGCGCACCAAGCGCTCGGGGTCGGGGTCGACACGGCTGACGCCCTTGCTGTCTCGTACCGCACCCGCTTCGCGAAGGCAAGCGGCTGGGTCGGCTCCCTGGGCAACTGTCCTGCAGGCTGCGACATCGCGCTGGTAGCGTGCCTCCGAGCCACTTGACGCCTCCTTGTCCGCGCCCAGCACAGGCACGGCACCCAGTGCGGCACACGCCGCAAGGAGCATCCAGCGCAAACGTTTTGGTGATGATGGGCAGCTGGTCATTCGGACTTTCTTGGGGTTCGTGTGGCGGTTGGTCAAAAGCTGATGGAGCGAGCCCGAAGGCCGGGCCAGTACCGGAATCAACGCTGAAACAGGAGCCCGACGCCCGGTTCGACGCCACCCGTCGTGCTCAGCGCAGCGACATACCGGCGAGAGGGGTTGAGCTGTTCGAGGCAATGCGCCCGCTGCACCGCTCCGAGAGTGGGGTGACATCTCAGGGCCGCGTGGGCATGATCGGCGGCGGCCTGGGTCCTGACCTCGGCCTGTTGAACGCTCGCTTGCACCACCTGGTGAAATGACCACAGCAGCGCGCCGGCGCAGATCGTGGCCACCACCGCAGGCCAGACCGACGCGCGCGGCGACACGGCGTACGGGTAACGGGACGGCCGATGCAGGCGGTTTTCCAGCATCGCTTGTGCTGTTGCGATTGCCGTTCCTTGGGTGGTTGAGCTGTGCATGACGGGCTTTCAAGTCGGCCGGCGGATTGCGGGCGCTGAGTCAAGCCATGGTGGTCCCGCAAGGCGGATCGCACCATCGGACCAGCAGCGAGATGGCTGTAGGACGCGCCCTACAGTCTGCACCGCATCGGCAAACGCGCATGCGCGGTCCAGGCGCTTTCAGCGCTTCGTCACATGAAGAAGTTCGATAACCAAGAAGACGAAAAAAAGCGCGCCCCTAGCGCGCCTGGCTTCAAGTGCCTGGCGATTACTTCTTGCCGACCTCGTTGCCGACCACGCCACCGACGACTGCGCCGCCCACGGTGGCAATGGGACCCCCCACCGCTGCGCCGGCGACGGCGCCGACGGCCGCCCCGGTCACGGTGCTGACCTCCTGGCGTGACATGCCTGCACACCCACCGAGCATGAAGGCGGCGGTGATGACGAGGAGAGAGAGTGCGCGTTGGATTTTCATGGTGATTCCATCGGTGGTTGAGGTGACTGTCGCTGGCGGGTTGCCAAGATCGATCGGAGCGTTGTCAATGGCCGCGTCCCTTTTTGTGATCGTCCCGTTCTTTGTTCTTGAACTTCTTGCGGCCATTGCGGTTGTCGTGTTCACGGCGGTACTCGTCCTGCACCCAGGCTTCCTGCACGAAATACACCGGCTGCCCGCAGGCACGGTAGCTGCGGCAGTAGCGGCCCCAGTCGGCTTGGTGGCGTTGTGGCACATAGAGGTAGATCGGTCTCTGGTGCATGGAAACCGGTGAAGGTGCATGGACGATCGGTTGCGCGTACACGAGCCTTGGCTGCGGGTAGTTGTTGATGTCGATGCGGCCGTATTGGCCCGGCGCATGGATGCCGATGGAGATGCCGATGTTGGTCACGGCATGGGCCGGTGTGAGGACAGCGCCAGCAAGGACCAGGAGAGCCAGTGTTTTCATGAAGTTCATTCGTGGTTGTGTACCGCAGGACCTGCGCTGTTTGCATTGCGCAGGCCTGTCTTGAGCACGACTGTGACCGGTCGTGCCGGACCCGGCCATCAGCGGGAGCAGCAAGTCGAGGTAGGACAACAGGCCGTGACGGCAGAACCGAGCCGCTCGGACGCAGCCTGCGCGCCGCTCTTTTCATTCATGCAATCACTTCTCACAGCACGGGTCGCGTGCCTTACGCTTGCACATGACCGACACGCCGCCCACCACCCCTTTTGAAGCTATCACCCCAACCGGCGTTCAGCCGACAGGTGATCTCGCGCCGTCTGCACAAGTGCCACTTCTTTTGCACCGATCGGATGGCCATCGAGGTGTGTCGCTGGCGCTGCTCGCAACACTGGGCTCGATCTTCATGCTGCACTGGGCCAGCCCGGTATTCATCCCGTTGCTGCTGGGTGTGATGTTTAGCTACGCCCTGTCGCCGGCTGTGACCCGACTGCAGCGATGGCGCATCCCACGCGCTATTGGTGCTGCGCTGCTGATGATGATGGTGATCGGTGGCACCGGATGGGTCGTCTACACCTTGAGCGATGACGCGACCCAGTTCGTTGAATCCCTGCCCGACGCAGCCCTGAAGATTCGGCAGGCGGCGCGCGCCACTCGCCACCAACCCGCGACCACGATCGACAAGGTGCAGATCGCGGCCACGCAGCTCGAAGAGGCCGCCAAGGAGGGAGCGGCGCCCGCTACCGCGGCGAAGGGCGTGACGCGGGTGCAAATCGAACGGGCGCAGTTCAACCTGAAAGACTACCTCTGGACCAGCATGCCCACCATGGCGGCATCGATCGGACAAGCCACGGTGGTGATCTTTCTGACCTTTTTTCTGCTGGCTTCGGGCAACACCTTTCGCCGCAAGGTGGTCAAGCTCGCCGGTCCGACCTTGGCGCGCAGAAGGGTCACGGTGCAAGCCCTGGACGAAATCACGCATCAGATACAACGGTACCTAATCGTGCAGGTCCAGGTCAGCGCGATCACTGGCTTGGTGACCTGGCTCGTCTATTGGGCCATCGGTCTGGAACACCCGGCTGTGTGGGGACTGCTGGCTTTTGTGCTCAACTTCGTTCCCTATATGGGCCCATTGGTGTTGGTGGGCGGTTCGGCGCTGGTCGGTTTCGTCCAGTTCGGCAGTGTCGAGATGGCGCTGCTGGTGGCCGGCGTTTCCACGCTGGTCCAGATCATCCTGGGCAACTTGCTCATGCCCTGGATGACAGGCCGCGCCAGCCGCCTGAGCGCGGTGGCCGTGTTCATCGCTGTGCTCGCCTTTGGCTGGCTGTGGGGGGTGTGGGGCCTGGTGCTCGGCGTTCCGATCCTGCTGATGATCAAGGCCGTGTGCGACCGGGTCGATGACCTCAAGCCGGTTGGCGAGATGCTCGAGGCCTGACCAGCCCCCTGCGGGTTGTGGCGCGCTGTTCGTGGACCGCGTAGCCCCCTTCAGACCAACGCGTTGGCGATCAAAGCCAGTATTCCCAGGCCCCGGCGAACAGCTCCTTGACCCGCAAGTCCAGGCCACGGCGCTGCCAGGCTTCGAGCGTGATGGCATCCGACGCAGCAAGGTCGCGGTCGAACATGGCCTGCAGCTGTTGGCCGAACTCCGCGCCAAGCACCACGGCGTTGAGCTCGTGGTTGTGCAGGAAGCTGCGCCAGTCGAGATTCGTCGAACCGACCGTGGCCCATACGCCGTCGATCAAGGCGGTCTTCGAATGCAGGATCACGCCCTGGCGCTCGAAAATTTTCACGCCGGCGCGCAGCAGTCGCGCGTAGGAGCGGCGCCCGGCATGAAAGACCAGCCATGAATCGGTCTGGCTGGGCAGGATCAGACTGACATCGACACCGCGCCGCGCCGCATCCTCAAGCGCGGCCAGCAACTGCAGGTCGGGCACGAAATAGGCATTGGTGATGCACACACTGTTCTCGGCGCTGCCAATCGCCGACAGCAGCGTGGCGTAGATTTGGCTGTAAGGTTCCTCGGGCGAGCTTCCGATGGCGCGCACCACATGCGGGCCCACGCTTTGCAGTGGCGGGAAGTAGTTCTTCTCGTCCAGCGCGGCGCCCTTTTGCTGGGCCCAGGTGTTGATGAATAGTTCTTGCAAATCGGCCACCACGGGGCCGCGCAACCGCAGGTCGGTGTCGCGCCAGGCCGGGCCCAGTTCCTGGGCCCCTGGCGCGTCAACTTTGGGCTGAGCGCGCGACCCGCGCTTGAACGAGCCACCCGAATAGACGCTGCTGATGTTGATACCGCCAAGAAAGGCGGTGTGGCCATCGACGATCAGCAGCTTGCGATGGTCGCGCTGGTTTAACGACCAGGCCTTGCGCGCGGCCAGGGGATTGATCGGGTTGAACTCGAGCACGCGGATGCCGCTTGCCGTCAAACGCTCCCAGAACGCCGCCGGCGTGCCGACGGTGCCCACGCTGTCGCGGATGAGGTTGACCTGCACGCCCTGCGCCTGCTTGGCAATCAGGGCCTCAGCGAATCGCTGGCCGACCTCGTCGTCGTCGAGGATGTAGGTCTCCATGTTGATATGGTCCTTGGCCGCTTCGATTGCGGCGACCATTGCCCGGTAGGTGGCCGGACCGTCCTGCAGCAGGCGCACTTCGTTGCCGGTGGTCAGCGGGCTGCCGGCAATGGTTTCCGCCACTGCCAGGTGGCGGTCGAAGAGGCCGGTCACGTTGCCGCTCTTCTTCAGACGGTCGATCACGGCCTTGCTTTGTGCGGCCGACAGGGGGCCTCGTGCACCCTCGAGCTGTACGGGCGGGCGGGTCCGACCCTCCAGATCCGGATTGATTCTCGGCAGGCTGCTGCACGCACCCAGGGCCAGTGCCAGACTGGCCCACCAGAGCGTGTGCAGTTTCATCACCGTGTGCTCAGGCTTCAGACTGCGTGCCCCACACCGGCGACCATCTGGTCGCCGGTGTGGGACGCGTGATCACAAGTGCCCCGTGAGCAGCAAAGCGACCTGGATGTCGGCCACTAGGCCGCGCCCACTGATCGTCCCGTGGCTCCAGCTCTTGCCGTGGCCCCAGGTCGGGACGGCACCGACAATCAACAGCAGCGTACCGAGGCTCGTGGCGTTTTCTTCCAATATGCAGTTGTGGGCAGCTGTTTGCCGGCGCCAGTGCAAATGCCTCCGAACGGCACCAGGCGTCGAACTGCGTGCTTTCGCTGGCAGCAGCAGGCAGACTCAGCTGCCGGGCTCCGCTGTGCGCCATCGGTGCACTGTAGGAGCCCTGAATGCGATGGAGGCGACGGTCGACACCGGGCTTGGCATTTATCGTGGCCTGGACATCGATTGCTGCGAAGACGCCAAGCCCCTCCACCTTGGGGACCTGGGTCACCGTGGTGACGGCCTGAGTAAAGTCCAGCTTCGGCGGTGCAACGTGTAAGCCGTGGCTCGCTATCGTGACAACAAAAAAGTTCGTCATAGCATCTCCGGTTGAATGCGGTGACCTGAGCGTGTCTTATCGCTGTGCTCGCCATTGACTGGCTGTGGCCGCAGCTAGCTTCGCTTGCCGCCGAAAATCAGCAGCGCTCCGCCGACCAGCATCGCGCCGACGCCTGCCCAGACCGGTACGTTGACGGTCTGCTTTTCCTCGACCGATAGTGTGAGTGGACCCACCTGGGCTTCGTGGGTTTGTTTCGTAAAGCTGAAACTGCCGTAGGCCAGGCCGATGGCGCCGGCCACGAGCAGCGCAATGCCTACCATCTTGAGGGAATTCATGGTTGAGTCTCCTGTTGTCGGGTCTCGGTCGCGGTGCGATCGTGCCCCGGGGTGGTGAAAGTGGTCGTCACAGGCGCCGGCCTTGGATCACGCGAAGCAGGATCAGGACTACCGCGATGATCAGCAGAATGTGGATGAAGCCACCCATGGTGTAGGCGCTGACCACCCCGGCCAGCCAGAGCACGATGAGGACGACCGCGATGGTTTCCAGCATGAGATATCTCCTGAGGCAACAGTATGACCAAAATTGCGCCCGGTGGCGGGGCGGCCTCCGGAAAGATGCCCGAGCGGGCAATGCGAGGGGGAGGCCGTGCTCATGGGCTGAACAGAGACTACGACCGACGCAACGGCACGACCAGCAGACGTTGCCGCCTCACGGAGTAATCGAAGTCCTACAGGTGCGCTTTGCGGTGTGCGGTGAACACGGACTGCAGCGGGTGGCGAGTAGGTGAGGTCCTACAAAAGGTCGTGGAGTCGAGAGACAGCTTGACCGACTTGGCGAGGGTATCCTCCCCTCACGTGTCCGTGGACGTGCGTTGGCACGGCCCGACATCGCCTTGTCAATGAATCCCATCGTTTCACATGGGCCATGGTTTGGGTTGCAGGCTGCAACCAGGCCACGCGCTTTTCCACTTGCTCAATATTTACCTCGTCGAAGATAGCCCGGTGATCCGCGAGAACCTGATCGCCACGCTGGAAGAACTGGTGCCGGCCGAGGTCGTGGGCACCGCTGTGGACGAAGCGACCGCCGTGCGCTGGCTCGGAGACCCACTTCATCCGGTGGACCTGGTGATCGTCGACATCTTTCTTCAGGGGGGCTCCGGCCTGGGGGTGCTCAGGGCGGCGCAAGCGCTGCCGCAGCGCTACAGACTGGTGGTCCTGAGCAACTACGCCACACCCGTCATGCGCCAGAAGTGTCTCGCGCTGGGCGCAGACAGGGTGTTCGACAAGTCCAACGAGATCGAGGGACTGATGGCCTATTGCGCCACACTCGCTGCCGGCGATGGCCAAGGCAGCAGCGCTGTCGCCTCACCCTGATGGTCCCGTTTGGCGCCGCTTGTCGCGTCACACCCCTGCTGCGCTGGCGAAGGTCCGCCTCCAGCCGGCATTCGCCTGAGCTCTGTGGTCCACTGGGTCCTTCCGGCCCGGGCTTCGGCGCTTGGCATTGCGCACCCGGTTCGCCGGTGTCTCAGGGGAACTGAGCATGAACGTGATCAAGGGTCTCAGACACAGTCGCATTGTGCTGACGCTGGCTGTGGCTGCGGCGGTGGGGATGGTGGTCCTCAGCGAAGGGGCGTACTGGCAGTCGGCACGGGCGCTGAACGACCTTGCTGCGATCGGGGACGCCCGCAGCGACATCCTGCGTCTTCAGCAAAGCGTGCTGGCTGCCGAGGCGGGGCAACGAGGCTACCTGCTGACCGCCCGCAGGGAATACCTGGCGCCCTATGACCAGGCGCTCAGAGACATCGATGAATCGTTCAGTCGCCTTGATCGGTACTACGCATCCAGCGCGACCAGCGTCGAGAGACTCGACAACTTGCGTGCCCTGACCGATACCAAGCTGACGGAGCTGGCGGTGGCCATCCGCCTGTACGACGAGGGCAAGAGCGCTGCCAGCACCGACATCGTGCTCAGCGCACTCAACAAGCAGCAGATGGAGGCCATCCGCGCGCTCGGAACCGAGCTGCTGGATTCGCAGGCACTGCAAGCCGACGCCGGCCGTGAAACGCTTGATAGGACGCTGAAAGGCCGGCGCATCGGCATGGCGCTTCTGACCGCCATCAGTCTGTTGGCGCTGTACCTGTTTCTGCGCAGAACCGACGAGCTCAAGCAGCAGCAGAAGCGACTCAAAGATCTGGTGCAGGCTGAGCGAGACCGGCTGGAAATCGAGGTTGCCCAGCGAACGGAGCAGCTCACCAAACTGGCACGCCACCTTCAGACGGCACGCGAAGACGAGCGCAACCGCCTGGCGCGCAACCTGCACGATGAACTCGGCTCGTTACTGACGTCGGCCAAGCTGGATGCGGCACGCATCAAGTCGCGGCTGGCTGGCACCTCTCCCGAGGCGCTCGAACGGCTGGCCCATCTGGTGCAGACGCTGAACCAGAGCATTGCGCTGGGCCGCAGCATCATCGAAGACCTGCGGCCCTCGACGCTGGGCAACCTGGGTCTGGTGCCGACCTTGGAGATTCTGACGCGTGAATTCGCTGATCAGACCGGGATCGCTGTCGACTGCGCGCTGTCGCCGGTCAAGCTCAGCGCCAACGCCGAGCTGATGGTCTACCGACTGGTGCAGGAAGCCATCACCAACATCAGCAAGTACGCGCGCGCGCGTCGCGTCTGGGTGAACATGCTCGCGCGCAACGGCCAGGTCGAGGTGTCGGTTTGCGACGACGGAGTTGGTTTTGACACGTCAGCGCCAGCGAAGTCCACCTTCGGCTTGCTGGGCATGCGCTTTCGCGTCGAGGCCGAGGGCGGCAAGCTGACCCTGGTGTCCAGCCCCGGACGAGGCACCCAGATTGTGGTGACGCTGCCGGAATCCCGCACAACGTCGCCAGCCTGACCGCTCGGTCGGTCGACCCGAGCCGTTGACGACAAGGTGCCGTCCTACACGCAGGAGGGGCCGGGGCCGATGGCCCTCACCGGTTGGTGTTCCTACAGTCTGTTCATCGGCATGAGGGCTCCGCACAACGGAGCTTCTGCCGAGTTGAGATCTTCCGCAGGGAAGCCCCCGACCGGATGTCGAGGACGGACCACCCGCCCCGCTGGCATTCACAAACCCACCCTCAACCTGACTGGACCCACACCATGATCACTCGCAACCTACTCGCCGCCATCGTCACCGCGGTTGCCCTGCTTTCCGCCACCGGCTGCGCCGTCACGCGTGGACAGGAAACCGTCGGATCCTATGTAGACGATACAGCGATCACCACCGCGGTGAAGGCACGCTTCATCGAAAGCAAGGAAGTCGACGCTGCGTCGATCAGTGTCGAAACCCTGAACGGCACGGTGATGCTCACGGGCTTTGCCAAGAACGTCGCAGAGCAGTTGGTCGCCACCAACCTGACCTGGAAGGTCAAGGGTGTGCGGGCGGTCAAGAATGAGATCGTTGTCCGCCCTTGATCCCGTGCGGCGGGTCAATCCGCCGAGCTCAAATATCAGCTCTTAGGAGAAACGCATGAATTGGGAACGCATTCAAGGCAGCTGGAAACAGGTGACTGGCCGGGCCAAAGAACAATGGGGCAAGCTGACCGATGACGACCTGGATGTCGTTGCTGGTCGCCGTGACCAGTTGGCTGGCAAGATCCAGGAGCGCTACGGCGTAGCCAAGGACGACGCTGAAAAGCAGATCGGTGAGTGGGAGCGCAAGGCCACCGATTCGTGGTTCGACAAGAAATAGTCAAGCATCGGACGCGCGTCCAACGCGCGTCTGGTGATGTCAGTCGCCCAGCAGCCGCTGCGTGATGAGACCCCAGTGCACCTCGCTCACCGGCGTGATCGAAAGCCGGTTGCCGCGCTTGAGCAGCAGCATGTCGGCCAGCTCAGGTGAGGCGCGCAGCTCGGGCAGGCCGATCAGCCGCGTCTTGCGCAAGGCCTTCACATCGAGCAGCAGCCAGCGCGGCTGATCGGATTGGGACTTGGGGTCAAAGTAGGGCGAGGCTGGGTCGAACTGGGTGGGGTCGGGGCGCGTGCCCGAGGCTACTTCGGCGATGCCGGCGATGCCCGGCTCTGGGCAACTCGAGTGGTAGAACAGCACGCCATCGCCCGCTTGCATCGCATCGCGCATGAAGTTGCGCGCCTGGTAGTTGCGCACACCGGTCCAGGGCACGGTGGCGTGGGGCGCCTGGAGCGCGTCATCGATCGAACACTCGTTGGGCTCGGATTTCATCAGCCAGTACTGCGCGCTGCTCATGGCGGCAGTGTATCGGGCCAGCGGTGGCGCGCGGCTGCGTGTTGCGGGCTTGTGAGCCTCAGCGCCGCGCCGGTGCCGCTTGCGCTTTTTCCATCACCAGGTCAACCCGGCGATTGGCTTTTCGGTCCACCGGGTTGTCTTTGCCGCCGATGGGCCGGGTGTCTGCGAAGCCAGAGGCCTGGAGGCGCTGGGGTGCCACGCCGTGCTCGGCCAGGTAGCGGGCCACGGCGGCGGCGCGGCTGGTGGATAGCTCCCAGTTGGACGGGAAGCGCGCGCTTTGGATCGGCGTGTTGTCGGTGTGGCCTTCGATCACCAGGCGCAGCGTGGGGTCGGCGTTGAGCACCGGAATCAGCTCGTCGAGCACCGGGTAGCCTGCCTGCGTGAGTTCGGCGCCGCCCGGGCCAAACAGAAACTCGCTGCTGAGCCGAAAGCGCACGGCGTTCGCGTCTTCGGTCACGTCCACTTCCTGGCTCAGGCCCTGCTGCGGCAGGCCTTGCGCCGGGCTTTCCTGGCGCGATGACGTCTCGGGCGTGAGCACGGGCAGGGGAATCACGGCGGGCTCATCGGAGGCGGCGCTGGGCGCGGCTGTTGCCGCTGCTGTAGAAGCGGCCTGTGCCGTCGGCGCCGGTGTCGGCGCGTTGTCGGGCGGACCGGCGAGCGACAGCATCACCACCATCATCACCAACATCAGCGTGATCACGTCCAGGTAGGTCAGCAGCCAGCCCTCTTCTTCGGTGGGGGCCGGGGTGTCCAGGTGCCAGCGGCGAAAGCGCCGGCCTGCGGCCTTGGCGCGGGGCTGCGCGACCGCGGGGGCCACGGGTGTGGCGGGCGGCGGGGTGCCGGCGGCACTCAGCGTGGCCGACATGTCAGGCTGCCTTGCGGCTCTTGGCGCCGGGGTGGCCGCCGTCGAACATCTCATCGTCGAACTGAGCGACAAAGGCTTTCAGGGTCTCGCGCATCATGGACGGACTGCGCCCAGCGCACATCATGGAAATGCCTTCGAGCACCATGTTCATGATGACCAGCCGCTCTTCGGTGCGCCGCTCCAGCTTGACCGCGATCGGCTTGAACACCAGATTGGCCAGCAGCACGCCGTAGAAGGTGGTCATCAGCGCCACCGCCAGCTGGCGGCCGATGGCGCCGAGATCGCCAGCGCCCACCAGGTCCATCAGGTTGATCAGGCCAAGCAGCGTGCCCACCATGCCAAAGGCTGGCGCATAGCTGGCCATAGTGCGGAAGATCGCCGCTTCGGCCATTTCGCGCGAGCGCAGATGGGCGACGCGCCACTGCAGCAGGTCCACGATCTCATCTTCGGGCGTGCGGTCGATGATGAGCTGCACGCCGGTGCGCAGAAACGGGTTGCTCACCGACGGCAGGGCTCTCTCCACGGCCTTGAGGTCGCCCGCAATCCACAAGCGCGACATGCGCACCAGCTCTTCGATCTCGCGCACGCTGTCCAGCCGCTCCTGGCGCATGACCTGGACTACCAGGGGCAACACCCGCTTGATTTCGCGCAGCGGGTAGCTGAGGAAGGTGGCCGCCAGGGTGCCGCCGAACACGATGGCCAGGCTCGGCAGATCGACGAACTTGCCTGGGTCGTCGGCAGCAAACAGCAGGATCACGGCCATGAACAGCGCGCTGGCGATCATGCCGATGAGGGTGGACGGATTCAATCGAGAGCCTTGGGGGGAGAAATAGGTCTGACGGCTTCTCATTGTTGGGTGCCCGGCGCGCCACCAAAGACCATAAAAGCGGGCCGCTTGCCCGCCATTTCTGGTCTGACCCTGCTCGCGGGCAGATTTGGGGCTGGATGGCGTTCCATCGAGCGGCGGCCAGGCGTTGTCCCGCCGACGGGCCAGGCACCGGCGCGCGATTGCGGTTAGCCTCAAGCGCCATGCCGACCGGGCGCATCCGCCCGGTACGATCAACGCCTCCTCATGTCACCTCCCCAGTCCCCACCCGCCGCCGATGGTCGGCTGATCGCCAACCTGCTCGCGCAGCTGGCCTTCGGCCTGCTGACCATGACCATCTGCCTGCCGTCCATGCAGGAGTGGGGTCGTATCTTCGACAGCAGCCAGGCGGCGGTGCAGCTGACCTTCAGCAGCTACGTGGTGGCGCTGGGCTTGCTGCAACTGGTGTACGGCCCGGTGTCAGACCGCCGGGGCCGCAAACGGGTGCTGCTGTTCGGCCTGGGGCTCACGTTTCTCGCTTCGGTGATGGCGGCCCTGGCGACCGATCTCGGCACGCTGATCCTGGCGCGGGTGCTGCAAGGCGCGGGTGCCGCCGCGGGCATGGTGGTGGGCCGGGCGCTGGTGCAGGACCTGTTTGAAGGGCCGCAGCGCACCCGGGTGATGGCCTACGTGGGCATGGCCATGGGCTTGTGCCCGCCGCTGGCCACGGTGGTCGGCGGTCAGCTGCATGTGCAGCTGGGATGGCAGGCCAACTTCGTGTTGATCGCCATCCTGGCGGTGGCGTTATTCGTGGCCGCCTGGCGTGGCCTGCCCGATCATCAGAAGTCCACCACGGTGCAGCCGCACTGGCTGCGAGCCATGCTGTCGGCCTATGCGCGGCTGGCGCGCGAGCCGGTCTTCATTTGCTACGTGGTCATCCTGTCGGCGACCACCGCCACGTTCTACGCCTTCCTGGCGGGGGCGCCCGTGGTGCTGGGCAGCTATGGCGTGGGGCCGGGCGGCGTGGGCTTCTACATCATGGTCGGTCCGCTGTCCTACATCGTCGGCAATTTCGTCACCACCCACCTGGTGCACCGGCTGCATGAGCGCACCATCATGCGGCTGGGCCAGTCGCTTACCGTGGGCGGTATCGTTCTCATGGTGGTGCTGGCGTTGGCTGGCCTGAACAACCCGCTGGCGTTTGCCCTGCCCATGATTTTCCTGGGACTGGGAAATGGCCTGCTGGTGCCGCCGGCGCTGGCCGGTACCGTAGGCCTGCTGCCAGCCCTGGCCGGGGCAGCCGCCGCAGTGGCCGGGCTGATGCAGCAGCTCACCGGTGCGGTGGGCGGTTTTGCGGTTGGCCTGTTCAGCCACGAAAACGCGGTCAATCTCGGGCTGTTGATGTTGATGCTGGCGCTCTGTGGCGTGGCGGGGCAGGTGCTCCTGCACCGCTTGCAGGCCCGCCGGCGCTGAGCGTGTTCAGTCGCTCAGGCTGCGCAAAAAGGCGGCGAGGTCGGCAGACTGCTCGTCGCTGAGGTTCAACCGGCGCAAGATGCGCTCGCCATCGGCGTGCAGTCGGTCTTCGTTGAGCTGCGAATAGTGCTGTACCACGGTCTCGATGCTGGGCAGGCTGCCGTTGTGCATGTAAGGCGCGGTGTGCACGAGCTGGCGCAGGCTGGGCACGCGGAATTCGCCGAAGTGGCGCGGCTCCAGGATGACATGGCGCGTGCCCACCGCGCCCGGGTCGGTGGCGCCGGCATCGTTGAACGCGCCCAGGCGGTTGTAGGGGCTGGCCAGCAGCTGCTGCAGCCCCCGATAGCGGCCGGGGTCAACACCGTCCGGCACAAAAAACGGCACGCCGATGTCGCCAAACTCGCCATTGCTGAAGTTGGGTCCGGCGTGGCAGACGGTGCACCGGCCTTCGCCAAGGAAGAGGCGCAGGCCGCGCTGGGCTGCCGGCGAGTAGTGCGCGGCGCTTGCGGAATCACCGCGCGCCAGTGCGTCGCGAAAGGCGTCGAAAGAGGTGCGCGGCGAGATCAGCGTGGCCTGGTAGGCTGCGAGCGCCTTGGCCAGGTCGACCACCAGCGCGGTGTCCTCGGTGGGCGGTGCCTGACCAAACGCTTCGCGGTAGCCGGCTGCGAGCTCCGGCGTGTTGCGCACCCGCTCGGCCAGGCCGGGCACGGTCTGCTGCATTTCGCCATCGGACAGCAGCGGCGTGAGGCTGGCCGACCACAGCGAGTCGTGTGTGCCTCCCCAGCCCAGCCAGCGCCACTGCGCCACATCGAGCAGGCCGGGTGTGTTGCGCTGGCCCGCGGTGCGGCCGATGGCGGTGGTCAGGCCGTCCTGAAACGCGCGGTTGGGCTGGTGGCAGCTGGCGCATGAGAGCCGCTGGTTGGCCGAGAGCCGGGTGTCGAAGAACAGTGAAGCGCCCCAGGCCTGCGCAGCGGTTTGGCCCAGCACGCGGTTGGACCCATCGGCCCGAGGCTTGGGTGGCCAGGGGCCATGAGCCACGATTTGCGCGCGCTCGGCCGCGCTGAAATCCAGCAGCGATGGGGGTTCTGCGGTTGTACCCGCGGCCAGGGCCGCCCAGCTCAGAGCCGCCGCGCCTGCCGCTGCCCATGCGCGCCAGCGTGGGGGCATCCAGCTCGGGTGCGGATTCATTGCAAGGTCAGAGACTGCGTGAGGGTGTGCGGCTGGCCGGCCAGCGCCGTGTCGAGCTGGAGTTTCCAGCGCCCGGCCATGTGCCACACCAGACCTTCCACCCGCCATTGGCCCGGGCCGATAGCCTGGATGCTGGGTCGGTAGTTCATGCCGTGGCGGTGCTCCGGCATGGAGGCATCCACCCGAAGCAGTTGCGCATTCGCCGGGCACAGCGACACGAGCAAGGCAAACGGCTCACCGACCTGCACCGGCTGGGGCTCGGTGGTCCAGCGCGCCTGCACCGCGTCGGTGGTCATCTGGGCCGGTATGTCCGCCGGGAAGGGGCAGGCCGCGTACACCGAAGCGCTGGCAATGCTGGTCACTAGGGCGATGGCGGTGAGCGCAAAGAACCGTTGCATGGCGCGCCTCAGCGGGTCAGTGGCATTGAGGCAAACAGGGCTTCGCCGTTGCGGTAGCCGATGCGTTCGGCCACGTCGCGTGGCAGATCGGCGAGCCAGGCGCGCGTCCAGTTGGCGTGTTCGCCCACGTAGTACCAGCGCTCGGGGGTGAAGGTATCGGTGCCGACCACGAAGCGGTCGGGAAACGCCAGAAAGGTGTCGCGCCAGCCGCTGCTCACCTTGCCCATGGTGGCGTGGTCGCTACGGTAGGCGAGATCGCACCACAGGTTCTTGTGGCGGCCCAGCATGCCACCCACCTTGTCGGGCGCGTCAAAGCCCGAATGCGCCCAAAGGATTTTGGCGTCGGGGTCCTGGCTGAACTGACGCTCAATGGCTTCGGCATCGGAGTGCGAATGCAGGTAAATCCGATGTTGCTTGGCCAGTTGCACCACGCGCTGCATCACGGGCAATTCGGCGTCTTTGCCGAAGATGTGGTACTCCCCGATCGCGACATATTTGTACTTCGCAAGGCGCTCTTCCAGCATGCCGACAACACTGGCGTCACGCATCCAGGTGCCGAGCTCGCCGCGCACGCGGTAGGGCCGCAACGAAGGCAGGATCAGATCGGGCGCTTCGCGGTACAGCATCTGCGTGCCTTCGTCGCTGCTGCTGGAAACCATGGCGCGCTTTAGGCCAGCCTTGCGCAGCAGGGCGATCGCCTCTTTGGGCGGCAGGCGTTCCCAGGCGTCGTGGCTGTAGTGCAGGTGCGCATCGAAGATGGGCATAGGCGCGTCTGCGGCTTGCGCGGCGCCCGCGCCCAGCAGACCGGCTGCCGTGCCCAGCATCCATTGGCGGCGGTTCCATGACAGAGCAGCGGTGTGGGGCTGGGGGCGCATGAAGTCTCCTGGTGAGCAGATCGACGGGGTGAACAGAAGGCAGAAGGTTGATGCCAACACCGTGGCGATGGTTCATTCAATCCGGTTTGGTGTCGCGCCGCGTGCGCACGGCCTCTGCCAGCTCGCGCAGCACGCCGACGGTCGAGGTCCAGTCAATGCAGGCATCGGTCACGCTCTGGCCGTAGGTCAGGCCGGTGCGGCCTTGAACAATGTCTTGCCGGCCTGCGACCAGGTGGCTTTCCAGCATCACGCCGCAGATGTCGCGGTTGCCACCGGCCACTTGCCGGGCCACATCGGCGGCCACGATGGGCTGGCGCGCCGGGTCCTTACTGCTGTTGCCATGGCTGCAGTCGATCACCAGCCGGGTCGAGAGCTGGGCCGCAGCCAGCGCCTGACTGGCCTGGGCCACCTGGGCTGCGCCGTGGTTGGGGCCGTTGACATCGCCGCGCAAGACCAGGTGGCCGTCGGGGTTGCCGGTGGTGGTGATGACGGTGGCGCGGCCTTCGAGCGAGACGGTGGGAAAGCGGTGTGGCTGGGCGGCCACGTGAATGGCATCGATGGCGGTGGCCAGGCTGCCGTGGGTCGGGTTCTTGAAGCCCACGGGCGCGGACAGGGCCGAGGCCATCTGGCGGTGCAGCGGGCTCTCCACCGTGCGTGCGCCGATGGCGCCCCAGGTGAGCAGCTCGGCGTAGTACTGCGGCGTGACCAGATCCAGGATCTCGGAGGCGGCCGGTACCCCTCGGCGCGTGCACTCGATGAGCAGGCGCCGCGCCTGGCGCAGGCCTTCGCCAATGTCACCCTGGCCGTCGAGGCTGGGGTCGTAGATCAGGCCCTTCCAGCCCATGCGGGTGCGCGGCTTCTCGAAATACACGCGCATCACCAGCAGCAGGTCTTGCTCGAAGTCGGGCATGACTTGCCGAAGGCGATCGGCGTATTCGATGGCCGAGGCTGGTTCGTGCACCGAACAAGGCCCCACGATCACCAGCAGACGGTCGTCTTCGCCACGCAAAACGGCGCGGGTGGCCGCGCGCGAAGCCGCAATCAGCGCCGCATCCTGTTCGGTGGTGGGCAATTCGCTGAGCAGCTGCTGCGGCTCGGGCAGGGCGTCGGTCTGCGCGATGTGAAGATCGTGAATCTGGGGTGGCATGGGTGGGTGATGGGGGAGGCGTGAAATCGGGTCGAAGGACATCGGCCGCTGCATCAGGACGGCGTCACTGCGTGGGTGCAGCGGCGGGCGCGCCGCTAAATGCCGCCGGTGGGGTGGGTGGGATCGACCCAAAGCACCTGCTCGGGTTTTTCCACCGGCTCGATGTCCAGGTTCACCGCCACCGCCTGACCGTCGCTGCGGCACAACACACATTCCAGCACCTCGGTGGCGCTGGCATTGATTTCCTGGTGCGGCACAAAGGGCGGCACGTAGATGAAGTCGCCCGGGCCGGCCTCGGCGGTGAACTCCAGGTGTTCGCCCCAGCGCATACGGGCCCGCCCCTTCACCACGTAGATCACGCTTTCCAGCGGCCCATGGTGGTGGGCGCCGGTCTTGGCGTCAGGGTGGATGGTCACGGTCCCGGCCCAGAGTTTCTGGGCGCCGACACGGGCGAAGTTGATCGCGGCCTTTCGGTCCATGCCCGGTGTGCTGGGTACGTTGCCATCGAGCTGGTTGCCAGGGACGACGCGCACGCCGTCGTGTTTCCACGCGGGCTCGTTGGCCGGGTGGTCGTGGTCGTGGGACATGTTGGTCTCCATCAGTTGGCGAGCGTGGCGTAGGCGAGGTTTCGGAACAGGTTTCTCACCTGGTCGCGCTGGTTTGGCGCCTGGGTCATCAGGATGCCGAAGAAGTCTTCGGCCGGGTCGACGAAGAAGGTGGTGCCGGCGATGCCGCCCCAGTGGTAGGTGCCGACCGAACCGGGTACAGGCGACACCCCAGCCCGGGTGCGCACCGCAAAGCCCAGACCGAAGCCGTGGCCGGGCGGCAGCAGGCCGTCGTGGCTGGGGATGCTGCCCAGGTGGTCGGCAGTCATGAAGTCCACCGTGTGCGAACCGAGCAGGCGCACGCCATCGAGCAGGCCGCGGTTGAGCAGGCACTGCAGGAAGCGCGCGTAGTCGCGGGTGGTCGACATCAGCCCACCGCCGCCTGCTTCCAGTGCCGGTACCTCGCGGGGTTCGAGCACCCGCATCGGGATGCCGCCTTCGGGGTCGTGCGCAAACGGCTCGGCGATGCGGGCGTGATCGGCCTCGGGCACGCTGAACGCGGTGTCGCGCATGCCCAGCGGTGTGAAGATGGCCTGCTTCAGGTGTTCGCCCAGCGTCTGGCCGGTGACCACCTCCAGCAAGCGGCCAAGCACATCGGTGGCGCGGCTGTAGGCCCACTGGCTCCCCGGCTGGTGGAACAGCGGCAGGGTCGCCAGCGTTTCGCAGAACGCGGCGTTGCTGCGCTCGCGCGAGCCGATCTTCGCTTGTGCGTACAGGCGCTGCACATGCGCGTTGCCGAGGAACTCGTAGGTCAGGCCGGCGGTGTGGCGCAGCAGGTCTTGCACCGTAGCGGCTTGCGCCACGGGCTCCAGGCTCACTTGCCCATCGCGCTCCACGGCCACCTGTTGATTCGCGAACTCGGGCAGGAACTTGGCCACCGGGTCGGTGAGCAGCAACCGACCCTGTTCAACCAGCATCATGACCGCGACCGAGACCATGGGCTTGGTCATGGAGTAGATGCGGAAGATGGAGTCGGTGGTCATGGCGGTGCACGCGCCGAGATCGCGCTGGCCGATGGCCTGGTGCAGCGCGACCTGCCCGTGGCGAGCGAGCAGCACCACGGCGCCCGGAATGTATCCGCGGTCGACTTCGGCTTGCAGCACGTCGATCAGGCGCTGCGTGCGATCCGGGCAGAGGCCGAGATCGGCAGGCTCGGCGGGGGATAGATGCTGACGTGCGCTCATGCGGTCAACACCCGGCTCAGCCGCCGTAGCGCTGGCGCGCCAGTGCAGCGCCCTTGCCCAGCGCCTCCAGCTTGGCCATGGCCACCTCGCGGCTCATGGGCGCCAGACCGCAATTGGTGCAGGCGATCAGGTGTTGCCGGGGCACGTACTTCAAGGCCAGACCAATCGTGTCAGCCACCTGCTCGGGGGTTTCGATGACGGGGCTGGCGACGTCGATCACGCCCACCATCACGTCCTTGCCTTCGAGCAGCGCCATCAACTCTGGTGGCACATGCGAGTGGAAACACTCCAGACTCACCTGCTGGATGCTGCTCTTGGCTAGCGCCGGGAACACCTGCTCGTATTGCCGCCACTGGTCGCCCAGCGTTTCTTTCCAGGCCACATTGGCCTCGATGCCGTAGCCATAGCAGATGTGCACTGCGGTCGTGCAGGTGAGGCCCTGCGCCGCACGCTCCAGCGCCTTCACGCCCCATTCGGCGGCCTCAGCCATGTAGACGTTGAACGCCGGTTCGTCGAACTGCACGATGTCCACGCCATCGGCCTGCAGCGCCAGCGCTTCCTGGTTCAGCAGCTCGGCAAACGCCATCGCCATCTTGACTTTGTCGCCATAGAAGCGGTCGGCCACGGTGTCGACGATGGTCATGGGGCCGGGGAGGGTGAACTTGAGCTTACGCTTGGTGTGGGCGCGCGCCAGCTGGGCTTCGAAGGCGTGCACCCGGCCCTTGAGCCTCAGCGGCGCTACCACCTGCGGCACCATGGCGTCGTAGCGGTTGTTGCGGATGCCCATCTTCACCTTGTTCTCGAAGTCGATACCCTCGACCTGCTCCAGAAAGCCGTGAACAAAGTGCTGACGCGCCTGCTCGCCGTCGCCGATCACGTCCAGACCCGCGTCTTCCTGGGCCTTGATCCAGAGCAGCGTGGCGTCGGCCTTGGCCTGCTGGAGCTCGGGGCCCTGGGTCTTCCATTGCGGCCAGAGTTTTTCGGTCTCGGCCAACCACGATGGCTTGGGCAGGCTGCCTGCGATGGCGGTGCTGAACATGAGGTCTCCTTTTGAATGAGTAGCCGGGGATGTTACCCACCCCCGAGTCGCCTCGCATGACGCCAGGGTGTCCCCGCGAGGCGCAAAGGCTCCTCGGGGTGGCTACCATCGCTCACTTGCCCATGACGCTTTCCCTCAAACCCCAGCGCCGCCGAGTTGTTCAGGCCGTGCTCTACGAAGTCTTCGCCACGGCCCTGGTCGCACCCGTGTTGTGGTGGCTGTTCGACCGCTCGCCGCTGTCCACGCTGGCGCTCACCTTGTCGCTGTCGGCGATCGCGCTGACCTTCAACTTCGCCTTCAACGCCCTGTTCGAGGCCTGGGAGGCGCGCCAGCCCAGCGGCGACCGCACCTGGCGGCGCCGCGCGGCGCACGGCATCGGCTTCGAAATCGGGCTGGGGCTGATCGTGGTGCCGGTGATGGCCTGGTGGCTGGACATCGGCCTGTGGGAAGCCTTGCTCGCCGACATCGGCATCATGCTGTTCTTCCTGGGCTACACGGTGGTCTTTACCTGGTGCTTCGACCGCGTCTTCGGCCCGCCCCAGTCGACGCTTCGTCCAGCGGGCTGACAGTCTCAGTACGGCGCACTTTCTCTGGCTGGGCTGAGGTTGGTGCTGTGGGATTGCGGCGCAAGAGATTTGCCACCAGGTTCTGTGGCCCTGGAAGGGGCATGCGGACTGTTTGGCCGGACATGCGAGTCCGGGTTGACGCAGGTCAATGCAGTCCCAAGCCATCGGCCTATGTTCATCCTATGAAATCTCCCGCCGCTAAGCTTGCGCTGTAGCGGGGGTTTCTTGGGTCAACGACCAGAGCGCAGACGCATTGCTGCGCCCACGACTTACCTCAGTCTCACCAAGCGTAGGGTGCATTGCTGCACCCGGTTCGGAGCAT
>NZ_JAABRQ010000021.1 GCF_011390835.1 Hydrogenophaga sp.
GCTGGGGGCCGTGGGCCAGCTGCAATTCGAGGTGGTGGCGCACCGGCTGGAGCACGAGTATGGCGTCAAGGCCCGCATCATGAACAGCCCCTATCAGGTGGCGCGCTGGGTGACTTGTGCGCCGGAAGACGGCGGCGAGATTGAGCTCAAGAAGTTCATCGATGCAAACAGTCACCGGGTGGCGCTGGATGCGGTAGACGCGCCAACGTTGCTGGTCGACCACGCCGCCACCCTGCGTGCGGTGGAGGCCAACTGGCCGAAGATCAAATTCCACGCGATGCGCGAGCATGCGGGGCTGGTATTTCAAAAGAGCATGTGACCCCCCCGCGCCGAAGGATTGAACCACCCCCCGCACCGGGCTTCGCCCGTCACCCTCTCAAGGGGGCTATGCCTGCGGCCTGGCAGAGCCAGTTCCGCGACATTCGGAAGTGCTCCCCTTCACGGCAAAGTTATCAGTCGCTCCACCACCCTGGGGTAAATCAAATGCTCTTGCGTGAGCACACGCGCCGCAAGCGATTCGGCCGTGTCGCTCGGCAGCACGGGCACCACCGCCTGCTCGAGTATTTCGCCATAGTCGAGCTCGCCGGTCACCCGGTGCACGGTGCAGCCCGCCACATGGCAACCGGCGTCGATGGCGCGCTGGTGGGTTTTGAGCCCGGTGAACGCGGGCAGCAGACTGGGGTGGATGTTGATCAGGCGGTCTGCATAGTGGGACACAAAGAGCGGCGTGAGAATGCGCATGAAGCCTGCCAGCACCACCAAGGCGGGTTGGTGCTGATCGATTTGTGCGATGAGCGCGGCGTCGAAACCCTCGCGAGTCGGGTAGGCTGTGTGATCGATCACGCCGGTCTGCAGACCCAGCTCGCGCGCCAGGGAAAGTCCTGGCGCCTCAGTCTTGTTGCTGAACACAGCCACCACCTGGGCACCATGGCGCTGGCGCCAGTGGCAGCGGCGAGACGCATCGACAATGGCCGCCATGTTGGAGCCACTGCCCGAGATCAGAATCACAATGTTTTTGTTCACGCCAGCCCGCACGCGCCGGCGTGCATGTTCTTCCAGAGGCCCGAAGTGTAATGACCCCTGAATCCACCACCCCAGACCCGCACCGGCACGACGTCGCTCAACACCCCTTCACTGCGGTCGAGGCGCGCGTCCTGGGCACGCTGATGGAAAAGGCCCGAACCGTGCCCGACAGCTACCCGCTCACGCTCAATGCGCTTGTGACCGGCTGCAACCAGAAATCGAGCCGAGAGCCGGTGATGCAGCTGCCCGACGCCGCGGTGATCGAAGCTCTGGACGACTTGCGCCAGCTCAACCTTGTGTTCGAGACCAGCGGGGGTCGAGTGGCCCGCTACGAACACAACTTCCTGCGCGTCATGGGCGTGCCGGAGCAGTCGGCAGTGTTGCTGGGTATGCTGGTTCTGCGCGGTCCGCAGACCGCGGGCGAGCTGCGGCTGAACACCGAGCGCTGGTACAAGTTTCTCGACATCGCCTCGGTCGATGCGTTTCTGGAGGAAATGCAGGCCCGCTCGGCGGACAAGGGAGGCCCGCTGGTGGTGAAGCTGCCACGCGCACCCGGCGCGCGCGAGCAACGCTGGGCGCACCTGCTGTGTGGGCCAGTGGACCTGAGCGCAGCCCAAGTCATGGCCAGCGCCCCCGGCACCAGCGCCACCGAAGACGATGTCATCAGGCTCACCCGTCGCGTGGCCACTTTGGAAGAGACAGTCGCCACACTACAGGACCAGCTGGAAAACCTGTGCGAGCAGCTCGGTCTGTCGCAGCCCGGACAGGACTGAAACAAACGGTCGTGCGAAACTAAATTGAACTTCCGGCGATCGCTTGCCGGCCACCGAACAAGGAGACCCCCCATGGACTTGGCATTCACGCCCGACGAACAGGCGTTTCGCGAAGAGATTCGCTCGTGGGTCAAGGCCAACCTGCCCGCCGATATTGCCCAGAAGGTGCACAACGCGCTGCGCCTCTCGCGCGACGACATGCAGCGCTGGGCCAAGATCCTCGGCAAGAAAGGCTGGTTGGGTCATGGCTGGCCCAAGGAATTTGGCGGCCCAGGATGGAACGCGGTGCAAAAGCACCTGTTCGAAGAAGAATGTGCGCTGGCCGGCGCACCCCGAGTGGTGCCGTTTGGCCCGGTGATGGTGGCGCCGGTAATCATGGCCTTTGGCAACAAGGAGCAGCAAGAGCGCTTCCTGCCCGGCATCGCCAGCGGCGAAGTCTGGTGGAGCCAGGGCTACAGCGAGCCTGGCTCAGGCTCGGACCTTGCCTCGCTCAAATGCAAGGCCGAACGCCAGGGCGATCACTTCGTCGTCAACGGCCAGAAAACCTGGACAACTCTCGGCCAGTACGGCGAATGGATCTTCTGCCTGGTGCGCACCAGCAGCGAGGGCAAGCCCCAGACCGGCATCAGCTTTCTACTGATCGACATGAAGTCGCCCGGCGTGAGCGTGCGGCCGATCAAGCTGCTCGATGGCGAATGTGAAGTCAACGAAGTCTGGTTCGACAACGTCAAGGTGCCGGCCGAAAACCTCATCGGCGAAGAGAACAAGGGCTGGACTTACGCCAAGCACCTGCTCAGCCACGAACGCACCAACATCGCCGATGTGAACCGCGCCAAGCGCGAGCTGGAGCGGCTCAAGCGCATTGCCAAGGCGGAGGGTGTCTGGGACGACATCCGTTTCCGCGACCAGATCGCGCTACTGGAGGTCGACGTGGTGGCGCTGGAGATGCTGGTGCTGCGCGTCTTGTCGGCCGAGAAATCGGGCAAGAATTCGCTCGACATCGCCGGTCTGCTCAAGATTCGCGGTAGCGAAATCCAGCAACGCTACAGCGAGCTGATGATGCTGGCGGCCGGCCCTTACAGCCTGCCCTTCATCGAGGAAGCCATGGACGCTGGCTGGCAGGGCGACTTCCCCGGCGGCGTAGTCGCCAATGCACCGCTGGCCTCGACCTACTTCAACATGCGCAAGACCACGATTTACGGCGGCAGCAACGAAGTGCAACGCAACATCGTCGCCCAGACTGTTCTGGGTTGACCACAAGGAGCTGAGATGGACTTCGACTTTTCTGACGACCAAGAACAACTGCGCGACGCTTGCACCAAGTGGGTGGAGAAGGGCTACAGCTTCGATCGCCGGCGCGCCATCGTGGCCGCCGGTGGCTTTGACCGCGCGGCCTACTGCGAGCTGGCCGAACTCGGGCTGACCGGCCTGTACATCCCGGAAGCCCTCGGCGGCATGGGCATGGGCCCGATCGAAGCCATGGTGACGCTAGAGGGCCTGGGCCAGGGCATTGTGCTCGAACCCCTCGCGCAGGCGCTCATCAGCGGGGCGGTGCTGGCAGGCTACGCCCCCGAAGTCGTGCAGACCGACTGGTGCCCACGCATCGCAAGCGGCGAGGCGCTGGTGGTGCTGGCGCATCAGGAGCGGGGCTCGCGGTATCGACTCGATGCCTGCTCCGCACAGGCACAGACCAGTGGCGACGCGTGGACGCTCACCGGCCACAAACACCTGGTGCCCGCCGGCGACCAGGCCAATGGCTACCTGGTTCCGGCCCAGATCAAGGACAAGATGGCGCTGTTTATGGTCGCCAGTAAGGACCAAGGCGTCACCGCCCAGGGATATCTCACCCAGGATGGCAGCCGTGCGGCCGACATCAGCTTCGACAAGGCGAGCGCCACCCTCGTGACCCTGGATGGTCAAACCGCGCTGGATCACGCCGTGGACATCGGCATCGCCGCCACCTGCGCCGAGGCGGTGGGCGTGATGGACAAGACCCTCGCCATTACGGTCGAGTACATGAACACCCGCAAGCAATTCGGCGTGGCGATCGCCAGCTTCCAGG
The DNA here is from genome assembly GCF_011390835.1 of Hydrogenophaga sp. Classification (GTDB taxonomy): domain Bacteria; phylum Pseudomonadota; class Gammaproteobacteria; order Burkholderiales; family Burkholderiaceae_C; genus Hydrogenophaga. The sequence continues at coordinate 3,859 of NZ_JAABRQ010000021.1, forward strand.
CTTTGCGCCACCGGGCGGCCGACATGAAGATGCAGCTGGAGCTGGCGCGCTGCATGAGCTACTACGCGTCGCTCAAACTCAACGCCCCTGCCCCGGAGCGCCGCGCCGCCATGGCGCGCGCCAAGGTGCAGCTCGGCCAGTCCATGCGCTTTGTCGGACAACAGAGTGTGCAACTGCACGGCGGCATTGGGGTGACCGACGAGTACATCGCCAGCCACTACTTCAAGAAGCTCACCCAGATGGAAATGAGCTTCGGCGACACGCTGCACCACCTGGGCGAGGTCAGCGCCCGCATGCAAGACACTGCTGGCGTCTTCGCCTGAGCGTCCGCCAGGATGTGCTCTGCAGCTGAGCCTGACGAGATCCTGAGAAATACTGCTCACCTGGCGTAACCCGCCATGTAAGCCAGGTGGGGTCAAGCGGTGGGGTAGACCTACAATGCGAACTTAAGTTCAACGTTGGTTCCGCTGGCCATGACTCCTTTGCGACTGATCTTGTCTCGCGTTCGTATTCTCGCGACCACCTTAGCATTGGGGGTGGCTTCCACCACCAGTTGGGCCCAATCCAGCGCGTGTGGGCCCAACGAAGACGCTGTCACCTTCAACTTCGCCGCCGCATCCAGCACCTCCGCCACTGGAAGCTCCCGAACGTGGACCGCCTCGGCCACCAGCGCCACGTTCGGTGTGGCTACGCCCGGCACACTGCGCAGCAACACGATCAACTTCAGCATTTCCATTACTGGCGCAGTATGGGTTACCGGTTTTCCCGCGCTCAATCAGCAAGGCGGAGTTCCGAACAGCCTCGACCTCAACATGGACTCCGGCGCTCCCGGCGACAGCGTCAACATGCTCATGACCTTCAACCGTCCGATGAGCAAGGTGCGCTTCAACATGTACGACGTCGACAGACAGAATGGCAGTTGGCAAGACGTGCTTCGCATCTCTGGCTCGTTGAATGGCGCGACGGTTCCGATTCCGGTGCTTGTGCCGACCACGCCCGGCAATTACTCCACAGCGACCATCGCCGGCGGCAACCAGATCACAACCAACGTCAGCAGTAATTGCGCCAGCACCATTGGCAACTGCAATGTACAAATCAACTTCGACAATCCAGTTAACCAGATCAGCGTGCTCTTTTTGGCAGGCCCCGCGGTGGCCAGTCCAACGAGCCAGCGTGTCGGATTCAACGATTTCTCTTACTGCGTCATCAAGCGCGATCTCAGCCTAAGCAAGGTCGGCGTGGCGCCCACCTTTGTGGCCGGGCAGAGCGGGTCCTATACCCTTACCGTGACCAACCGGGGCGGCGCCGCCACCACAGGCAACGTCACGGTGAGCGACATCTTGACCGACAGCAGCGTCAGCTTCGTTAGCCCGCAAGTCCCTGGAGGGGGATGGGTATGCAGTCTGAGCGCCACCAGCCATGCCAACGACACCGCTACCTGCGTGCGGTCGGCCAGCATTGGCGCCGGTTCGTCGGCCCAGCTCCCACTGACTGTGACCGTCAGTCCCGACGCAAATTCTGCGAGCTTTGACAACCGGGCCAAGGTCTTTGGTGGAGGTGATGATTTCAAACCCACCCTGACGACCACCGGCCCCATTGCTGATTGCAGCAGTCTCAACGAAGGCACCTCCGGCGGCGGCTCCGGCAGCAACGCTGGATGTGCATTTGAAAACACTTTGCTCGTCCGTCAGGGCGCGCTGAGCATCAACAAGACCAATGTGCTCAACACGCTCACAGCCGGACAGACAACAACCTACACGATCAACGCCACCAACGCCGGTCCCAGCAGCGCAAACAGCGCCATCTTGACTGATCCAGTGGCTGGTGGCCTGATCTGCACCAGCGTGACCTGTTCGGCTGCGAGTGGTGGGGCGGCCTGTCCACCGAGTGGCTCTGTGACGATCTCGGCGCTGCAGAACAGCGGCATCGCCCTTCCCGTGTTTCCACCAAACTCCAGCCTGGAATTCCAGGTCACCTGCACCGTCAGCGCGACCGGGGTTCCTTAGGCGGCGTACCCGGATGGGGATCGCGGCAAAGACTGCAGGTATTTGGCCCGAGCAGGTCCTGCAGGCGGCGAGATCACGTCCATCAGATTGGTCTTAGTCAAACTCAGTCTGCGGTCGGCAGCTCAACCAGCAGATAGCGCCCATTCCCTTGTATCGGCGACGAGAGGACATAGCTTGTCCCATCGAGCCGACTGGTCGCCGGGATGCATGCCCAAGCATCGCCCGCTCCCAGTATGCACAGGGACATGTTGTCGGGGCGTGGGACAACACTGACATCCAAAGTGAAGTAGATAGTTGGGTTGCCGGGTTCAAAGTTGCCGAAGAGCTCGATGCCCGCCACGGGCACCCCCGGCAGCGAATTCACCGGCAGATGCGGTAGCGCATCGCTGAACCACTGCACCTCGGTCTGGCCCTCCACCACGTTCACGCGGGCCAAGCCTTTCACACAGGCCAGAGCACCGACCAGAAATGGGCCATTCATCGCCACGCCCATCCGGTTGACACCATGTCCCAAGTCGAGGCTGCCCATCCGGAAGTCGGTCTGAGGAATCGCGATGTCCATGCGCACAGATGTGTCGAAGTAATCAGCGGAAGCCAGATAGCCCACCACCTGTGAGAACCCGCCAAATGTCGCGAGAAAGCTGCCGCTGTTGATGGTTGTGGCACCAAAGTCTTCAAAACTGCTTTGGCCACAGCGGCTGGATACCGAACCCAGCTGGCGAGCGTCGGCGGAGGGCCGTGAGTCAATCGAGGTCGGTGCGCTACCGACCAAGGGCGCGAGGTCGTCACCCCCGCCGCCGCAGCCTACCAGCAGCGTGGCCGCGACCGTCACAGAGACACCCACCATCCGTACGTCCCTGAGCGATACCGACATGAAGTTCCCCTTGTTCAGATTTCGAGATACCGCAGAGACAGCGTCGAGATGGACGGGCCGCAACTGAGATTCATTCTGTTTTCGGTCATCGCTCAGCTTTCTTGAGCGCTTTGATCGGTACTTTTCCTCGGAGACCGAGGCCAACGGACAGGCTCCTTTGCTGAACCAGCTAAACTCCCATTAGTACTTTTTTCGCCCTTTCCGGTGACGTTTCGCGTACCCGCTTTGTGACGTGCCTGATCGACTCCAAGAGCTCAAGATGCACCGCCTATTGAAATATTTGTGCCTAGGCGTGTTGACGCTCACCCTGATCGGACTGGTCAGTCCAGCCTGGGCGCAGGTCTGCGGCGCGCCGGGCAAGGACGGTGTCAGCTTTTCCCGTAACAGCTACTTCCCTGGTAGCGGCACCGCTGGCGCCGGGTCAAGCGTGGTGAACTTTGGTGCTGCACGAATCGACGCCAACGCGGTATCGACGGCATTTGGGGCAGGGGACCTGGCCCTGGTGATTCAGATGCAGGACGCGCTGGTCAATAACGCCGACTCGGGCGCCTATGGCGACGGCGTCGCCGGGGACCCTGCCACCGGCTCGACCAACCTGCGCAGCACGGGCTTCTACGAATTCAGACGTGTGGTGGCCGCCAGCGGCGGTTCGATCACGCTGGACACCCCCCTAGTCAACACCTACACCACCGCCAACGCCGACACCACTTCTGGCAACCGCCGCTTCCAGGTTGTGCGCGTGCCCCAGTTCGCCTCCGTCACACTACCGGGCGGCATCCTGAATGTCACACCCTGGAACGGCAGCACCGGGGGCCTGATGGTGATCGATGCGTCGGGCCTACTGAACCTCAACAGCACCACAATCAACGCCAATGCCGTCGGCTTTCGCGGCGGTGGCTCTCAAAATGCCACCGTCATCTCTGGTAGCAACGTCACCACCTATGCCAGCGCCCAGGTAGCTGGAACACCACCCGCTAATCTTGGTGCAGCCAAAGGTGAAGGCATCGCGGGTACGCCCCGCTTCGTGCGCTCCGACACGGTCATCAGCAACGGCTACAGCGGTATCAACCTCGGCACATCGGGCTACGCGAACGGATTCGATCTCGCCCGCGGTGCGGCAGGCAACGCCGGCGGCGGCGGCACACAACACAACGCCGGTGGCGGCGGCGGAGGCAATGCAGGTACTGGCGGTCGGGGCGGCAATACCTATGCCAACTTCAGCGGCACCAACACAGGCAGCTGCGTTCAATTCGGTCCTGGCTTTTTCGCTTGTGGCGGCGATGGCGCTCGAGCCATGGGTGGCTTTGGCGGACTGGGTGTGACGCCCACCGCTGCCCGCCTGTTCCTTGGCGGCGGCGGCGGCGCTGGCGAAAGCAACAACGCCAACGACAACCCCACCGTGGCGCAAGGCAGCGGCGGCAACGGCGGTGGTCTGATCTTTGTCCGGGCCCGAAGTGTCTCGGGCAGTGGTGTGTTCAACGCCAACGGTGGCATTGGACAGCCGGGCGGGCGCGACGCGGCGGGTGGCGGCGGCGCCGGGGGAACGGTGGTGCTGATCACTGAATCGACTTCGGTGCCAGGCCTTCAGGTCAACGTCTCAGGCGGTGCGGGCGGCAACACGGGTCTACCGCTTCGAGGCAACGAAACTCAGGGTACGGGCGCCGGTGGCGGTGGTGGCGCCTTCATCCGCTCGACCGGGGTGACCGTCGGTGCGACCCAGATCGCAGGCGGCGCTTCCGGCGTCAACGTACCGGTGAATGGCGTGTCCAACACCTTTGGTGCCTCTGGTGGCGCAGGCGGTGTGGCGAACGTCAATTTCTCCGGCACCCAGTTTCCCAATCCCACCAGCTGCTTCCCGCAGCTCACCGTGCTCAAGAGCACGACAACGCCCACGCGCACCGTGCCCACCGACAGCACGGCAGGTTATGTGGTCTCGGTTCGCAACGCCGTGGGTGTCGGTGTGGCGGTGGGCGTAGCCGTAACCGACGTGCTGCCCGCACCGTTCACCTTACAAAGTAGCACCGCCACGGTGGCGCTGGGCGCAGGCTCTCTAGGCCCTTCGCCTGCCCCGGCCACAGGCACCTCCACCGTGACCATCGCCACACCTGGCAGCAGCACTGCCACCAGCTTTTTCATCCCGCCAGGTGGCGAGGTCACACTCACCTTCAATGTCAGCCTGAACGGGGCTGCACCCGGCACCTACCAGAACCCGGCCGACACCCTGTACAGCGATCCCACGCGATCGGTGGCGGCGGGCGTCGTCACGCCCGGTGGCGGCTACGCCAACGGCGGCGGCACAGCAGGCGGCTCCAACTACGCCTCGGGGGCCAGCATCCAGGAAGACGTGTCGATCACCGCGTCCACCTTGCTGACCATCACCAAAACCAATGCCGTCGGCACCGTGACCGCCGGCACCACCACCAGCTACACCATCACGGTGGCCAACGGTGGACCGTCTGCCGCAGCCAACGCCGTGCTCAGAGACCCGGCCGCCACTGGCCTCAACTGCACGGCTGTGAGCTGCTCCGTCAGCGGCGGAGCAGCGGTCTGCCCGGTAGCACCCGCGCTGAGCCTCGCCAACCTGCAGTCGCCTGTCGGCGTGACCATTTCAAGCTTCCCGGCCAACTCCAGCCTGAGCTTTGTGGTGACTTGCGGCGTGACCGCCACCGGCGTGCCGTGACGGCCCATCGATGCCGCTTATCAACAAAAAGCCCGCCTCGGCGGGTTTTTTCATGGCCTCCGAACGAAGGGATCAGGCATGCAGCCGCGAAGTCTTGGGCAGGTGCGACATCAGGAACTCCATCTGGTCTGCCAGGATGCGGCGGTTGCGCAGGATGAAATCCTCCCACAGGCTGGGCACGTACGGCGCGTACAGCAGCGGCATGTGGGCCTGCTCGGGTGTGCGGTTGCCCTTGCGGTGGTTGCACGATTTGCAGGCCGTGACCACGTTCATCCAAAGGTCGCGCCCACTCTGGCCCAGCGGCACGATGTGCTCGCGCGTCAGTTCGTCTTCGTGGAAATGACCACCGCAGTAGGCACACAGGCTCCTGTCACGGGAAAACAGCTTACTGTTGGTGAGCGAGGGCCGCAGGTCAAACGGGTTGATGCGCGGTACACCGTGGGTGCCGATGATGGAGTTGACCGTGATGATGGATTGAAGGCCGGTGACCGCGTTGTGCCCGCCGTGAAACACGGCAACCTCGGCGCCCATCTCCCAGCGCACCTCCTGCGCCGCGTAGTGCAGCACCGCTTCTTCGAGGCTGATCCACGACTGTGGCAACCCCTGGGCGGACAACTTCAAGACCTTCAAGACCCACCTCCCTGTTGAATTCCAACCGGACAATCTGTCTTCGCAATCGAACGCGCCCCATATTACGGGGAGCAACCATACGCGTATGTCAATATACCGTGCTTCCAAGCCAATCCGCCTGACGCTGGCGATTCCCATCTCGTCATGAACATCATCCGAGGCCTCCGAGGCCTACCCTCTTCAGGTGGCGCCGGCTGCGCCCTCATCATCGGCAATTTTGATGGTGTGCACCGGGGCCACCAGGCCATGCTGGCCCTGCTCAACAACGAGGCTCGGCACCGCGGCGTGCCCAGCTGCGTGATGACCTTCGAGCCCCATCCGCGCGACCACTTCGCCGCCGTGCACCAGAAGCCAGAACTGGCACCTGCGCGCATCGCCACTTTGCGCGACAAGCTGGAAGAGCTGGCTCGCTGCGGCGTTGACCAATGTGTGGTCATGCCGTTCAATGCCGCGCTCGCCGCCCAGTCGCCGCAGGCCTTCATCGAAGACATCCTGGTGGGGCAGCTTGGCGTTCGCTACGTGCTGGTGGGCGACGACTTCCGTTTCGGCGCCAAGCGGGCTGGCGACTACGCCATGCTCGATGCTGCCGGCCAGCGCCTGGGGTTCGACGTGGCGCGCATGCAGAGCTACGAGGTGCACGGCACACGGGTCTCCAGCTCGGCGGTGCGCGCGGCCCTGGCCGGTGGCGACATGGAGCGGGTCGCTGCCCTGCTCGGTCGGCACTACGCCATCAGCGGCCACGTGGTACACGGCCGCAAGCTCGGCCGCGAACTGGGCGCCACCGCGGCCGGTGCGGGTGACGGCTTTCGCACCCTCAACCTGCGCTTCGCCCACTGGAAGCCTGCGGCCAGCGGCATTTTTGCGGTACTGGTGCACGGGCTGCTGCCTAACGGACCAGCCTTGCCTGGCGTGGCCAACCTGGGCGTTCGCCCCTCGCTGGACCCGCAAGACGTCAACGGTGGCCGGGTGCTGCTAGAGACCCACTGCCTCGACTGGCCGGCGGCCCTGACGCTGCACCTGGGCGGCAGGGAGGCCTACGGTAAAATCATCCGCGTGGAACTGCTGCACAAACTGCATGACGAGCTGAAGTACGACAGCCTGGACGCCCTCACCCGGGGCATTGCCCAGGATTGCGACGCCGCGCGGCAGTTTTTTGCCACCCTGCCCGAGCAAGCCTACGGCCAGACACACCGCCAGACCACGCGCGACCGAATTTAGACCGGTTGGTCCGCCCGGTCGCCGCCCTCGACAGGCTCAGGGCGAACGGTTCACCCCTTTCCCACTTGCCCGCCCGAGCCCAGCGCCCGGGCTGAGCCTGTCAAAGTCTTCACCGAGCCGAGCCCATGTCAGACACACCACACACCGCGGGTGCATCGCCCGCCAGCAAGCCCGAAGCGAGCGCCTACCGCGCCACGCTCAACATGCCCGACACAGCCTTCCCCATGCGCGGAGACCTGCCCAAGCGCGAGCCGGCCTGGGTCACCGAGTGGAACGCCAGCGGTGACAACCAGGGCCTCTACATGCGCCTGCGCGAGGCGCGCAAGGGCGCGCCGCTGTTTGTGCTGCACGATGGCCCCCCCTACGCCAACGGCAAGCTGCACATCGGTCACGCGCTAAACAAGATCCTGAAGGACATGATCGTGAAGTCCAGGCAGCTTGCTGGCTTCGATGCGCAGTACATTCCCGGCTGGGACTGCCACGGCCTGCCGATCGAAAACGCGATCGAGAAGCTGCACGGTCGCAATCTGAGCCGCGATGACATGCAGGCAAAGAGCCGCGCTTTCGCCACCGAACAGATTGACCAGCAGCGCGAAGACTTCAAGCGCCTGGGTGTGCTGGGCGACTGGGAGCGGCCTTACCGCACCATGGACTTCGCCAACGAAGCCGGTGAAATCCGCGCCTTCAAGCGCGTGATCGAGCGCGGCTTTGTCTACCGTGGCCTCAAACCCGTCTACTGGTGCTTCGACTGCGGCTCGTCGCTGGCCGAGTTTGAGATCGAATACGCCGACAAAAAGAGCGACACGCTGGACGTGGCCTTTGAAACCGACGATGCATCGAAGCTGGCCAACGCATTCGACCTGGCCTCATTGCCCGCTGGCAAGAGCGCCTTCGCTGTGATCTGGACCACCACCGCCTGGACCATCCCCGCCAACCAGGCGCTCAACGCCCATCCCGAGTTCACCTACGCCCTGGTTGAGACGCCCATGGGCTGCCTGGTGCTGGCCGAAACGCTGGTGGAGAAATGCCTGGAGCGCTTCGGCCTAACCGGCAACGTGCTGGCCACCGCCACCGGTGACAAGCTCGGCGGGCTCAATTTCCGCCATCCACTGTTCGACGCCGACGCGGGCTACCGCCGACTCTCGCCGGTCTACCTGGCCGAGTACGTTAGCGACGCCGACGGAACCGGCATCGTGCACTCTTCGCCCGCTTATGGCGTAGACGACTTCAACTCCTGCGTCGCCAACGGCCTGGCCTACGACGACATCCTGAACCCGGTGCAAGGCAACGGCACCTACGCGGCCGATTTCCCGCTGTTCGGCGGATTGCACATCTGGAAGGCCGTTTCGGTCATCCTAGAGGCGTTGAAAACCGCTGGGCGCCTGATGGCCACCGTCTCCATCACTCACAGCTACCCCCATTGCTGGCGCCACAAGACGCCGGTGATCTACCGCGCCGCCGCGCAGTGGTTCATCCGCATGGACGAAGGCGAAGGGGTGTTCACTAAAGACAAAGCCTCTAAGTCCCTGCGCCAGCTCGCGCTTGACGCGATCGACCACACCCACTTTTACCCTGAAAACGGCAAGACCCGACTGCGCGACATGATCGCCAACCGGCCCGACTGGTGCATCAGCCGCCAGCGCAGCTGGGGCGTGCCCGTGCCCTTTTTCCTTCACAAGGATTCGGGCGAACTGCACCCGCGCACCATGGCCATCCTGGACCAGGCAGCCGACATCGTGGAGCAAGGTGGCATCGAGGCCTGGAGCCGCGTGACCGCCGAAGAGATCTTGGGCGCCGAGGACGCGCCGCACTACACCAAGAGCACCGACATCCTGGAAGTCTGGTTCGACTCGGGCTCCACCTTCCAGCACGTGCTACGCGGCAGCCACGCCCAAGCCTACCCCAACGGCGCCTTCCACGCTCAAGGTCCGGAAGCCGATCTCTACCTTGAAGGACACGACCAGCACCGAGGCTGGTTCCACAGCTCGCTGCTGCTGGGCTGCGCGCTGCACGACCGGGCGCCGTACAAAGGTTTGCTGACCCACGGCTTCGCCACCGACGGCCAGGGCCGCAAAATGAGCAAGAGCCTGGGCAACACGGTGGAGCCACAAAGCGTGACCAGCAAGCTCGGCGCGGAAATCGTACGCCTTTGGGTCGCGAGCACCGACTACTCGGGCGACCTCAACATCGACGACAAGATCCTCGCCCGCGTGGTCGACAGCTACCGCCGCATCCGCAACACGCTGCGCTTCCTGATGGCCAACATCAGCGACTTTGATCCTGCGACCGACGCGGTGCCGCTGGATCAGATGCTGGAGATCGACCGCTATGCCTTGGCGCGCGCCGCTGAGCTGCAGGCCGACATCCTGAAACACTTCGACGCCTACGAATTTCACCCAGTGGTGAGCAAGCTGCAGGTGTACTGCTCGGAGGACCTAGGGGCGTTTTACCTCGACGTGCTCAAGGACCGGCTCTACACCACCGCACCCAAAAGTCTGGCGCGCCGCAGCGCCCAGACCGCGCTGCACCAGATCAGTCACGCCATGCTGCGCTGGATGGCGCCCTTCCTCAGCTTCACGGCCGAAGAAGCCTGGCCGGTGCTGGCGGGTGACAAGACCCAGGGGTCGATCTTTTTCGAGACCTTCTCGCCGCTGCCCTCTCCGAACGAGGCGCTGCTGGCCAAGTGGTCGCGCATCCGCGCCATCCGCGATCTGGCCAACAAAGAAATCGAAGCCGTGCGCACCACCGGTAGCGTCGGCGCCTCACTGCAGGCCACGCTGACTATCACAGCAGGTGCCGACGACGCGTCGCTGTTGCGCTCATTGGGCGACGATCTGCGCTTTGTCACCATCACCTCGGCGGTGAAGGTGAACGACGGGACCGAGCTGGCCGTGACCGTCACGCCCAGCACCGCCACCAAGTGCGAGCGCTGCTGGCACTACCTTGGCGACGTTGGCAGCGACCCCGCCCACCCCACCATTTGCGGCCGCTGCGTGAGCAACCTCGCTGAAGCGGCGGGCAGCGGCGCGGGCGAAGCCCGAAAGGTCGCTTGATGGCCGCGCACCGCAACGCCAGTTTCTGGCCCTGGATCGGCCTGGCGGCGTTGATCCTCCTGGCTGACCTCTTCACCAAGGCGCTGATCCTGGGTTATTACCGACTGGGCGACAGCACCTACGTGACCTCGTTCTTCAACGTGGTCCGGGTGCACAACTCGGGTGCTGCGTTCTCCTTTCTGGCAGGCGCCGGCGGCTGGCAACGCTGGTTTTTCACCGCCATCGGCATCGGTGCAGCCATCTTCATCGTCTGGATGCTGCGCTCACACAGTGGTCAGAAGCTGTTTTCGTTCGCCCTGGCCTGCATCCTGGGCGGCGCGATCGGCAATGTGATCGACCGGGTGGTGCACGGCTACGTGGTCGACTGGCTTGACTTCCACTTCAGCTTTCTATCGGGTATCTTTCACGGTGGGCATTTCCCGTCGTTCAACATCGCCGATGTGGGCATTTCCATCGGCGCGATGTGCCTCATCCTGGACGAAATACTGAGGGTTCGGCGAAGCCGCTGAGCGGGTCGCTGCCCACGCACCGGGAGGGACCCGGTGCCTTCCGAGTCCAGGGGCTGATCCGGCTTGGTGCTGCCTGGCGCCGGATCGATCGTCGCAGCGCTCTGCCGCTTCGTGGGTTGCTGCCCCTGTGCTAATCTGATTGACCCGCTGCCGTCCGGGCAGCTGAAGGAGACACCATGCCCGCCCTGCTGCCCAACATCGATCCTGAAGGCCTGCTCGAATTTTCGGTGGTCTACACCGATCGCGCGCTCAACCACATGTCCAAGCGCTTCCAGGGCGTGATGACCGACATCTCGGACATGCTCAAGCGCGTCTACGGCGCTCACTCTGCCGTGCTGGTGCCGGGCAGCGGCACCTTTGGTATGGAGTCGGTGGCGCGTCAGTTTGCTCACGGAAAACACGTGCTTGTGATCCGCAATGGCTGGTTCAGCTACCGCTGGACGCAAATCTTCGACATGGGTTCGATCCCTGCCAGCCACACCGTGATGAAAGCGCGCCGCACCAGCGAGGGCTCGCAGGCCCCATGGGCACCCGCGCCGATCGACGAAGTGAAGGCCGTAATTGCCAAGGAGAAGCCCGCGCTGGTGTTTGCACCGCACGTGGAAACCTCGGCTGGCATGATCCTGCCCGACGACTACCTGAGCGCGGTGGCCGACGCGGCGCACGCAGTGGATGGTCTGTTTGTCCTCGACTGCATCGCCTCGGGCGCGATGTGGGTCGACATGGCCGCCACTGGTGTGGACGTATTGATCTCAGCGCCTCAAAAGGGCTGGAGCAGCTCGCCTTGCTGCGCCATGGTGATGCTGAGCGAGCGCGCCAGGAAAGCCATCGACAGCACCCAGAGCACCACCTTCGCGATGGACTTGAAGAAGTGGTTGCAGATCATGGAAACCTACGAAGGCGGCGGTCACGCGTATCACACCACGCTGCCGACCGATGCGCTGGTCCGGCTGCGCGACACCATGAACGAGACCGAAGACTATGGTTACGCCCGGGTACGCGAGGAGCAGGTGGCGCTCGGGCAAGGGGTGCGCGATCTGGTGGAGCGCCACGGCTTCCCCAGCGTGGCCGCGAAAGGGTTCCAGGCGCCAGGCGTGGTGGTGAGCTACACAACCGATCCTGACATCCAGTCGAGCAAGAAGTTTCTCGCCGTGGGCCTGCAGACCGCCTCGGGCGTGCCGCTGCAGTGCGACGAGCCAGCGGATTTCCGCAGCTTTCGAATCGGGCTGTTCGGTCTGGACAAGTGGCACGATGTGCCGACCACGCTGCAACACCTGGAGACGGCTCTGGCTGAGGTGGCTCCTGCTACCGTGTCTGCCTGAGAGCGTCGACAACCAGCCCATAAATAGGCCCCGCTGCAGCCGCAGCGGGGCCTATTTTTCAGAGCACGGCGAGGTCAGGGCAGCAACACTGTGCACCCCGTAGTGGCACGCGCCTCCAGGCTCTTGTGCGCGGCCTGCACCTCGGTCAGCGGGAAGCGCTGATCAATCCGGATCTTGACCTGACCGTTCAGCACCACCGCAAACAGATCGTCGGCCATGGCCTGCGTGCGCTCGCGGCTGGTGATGTGGGAAAACAGCGTCTGGCGCGTCACGTAGATCGATCCCTTGGGACCCAGGATGCCAGGCGCAAACGGCGCCACCGGACCGCTCGCATTGCCAAAGCTCACCATCAGGCCAAAGGGCATGAGGCAGTCGAGCGATTTGTCAAAGGTGTCCTTGCCCACCGAGTCGTACACCACCTTCACGCCTTTGCCGCTTGTAATCTCCTTGACCCGGGCAGCAAAATCTTCGCTGCGGTAATTGATGGTGAACTCGGCGCCGTGCTCCCGGGCCAGCGCGCACTTTTCGTCTGAACCGGCCGTGCCAATCAGGCGCAGGCCCAGGGCCTTGGCCCACTGGCAGGCGATCAGGCCCACGCCGCCGGCAGCCGCGTGGAACAGCACGAAGTCGCCGGCCTTCAGGCCTTCCACCGGCGGGCAACGCTTGAGCAGGTACTGGACCGTCAGGCCCTTGAGCATCATGGCCGCGCCAGTTTCAAAATCGATGCCGTCGGGCAGCTTGCAGACGTTCATGGCCGGCATCACCCGCACATCGCAGTAGCTGCCGGGCGGGTTGGCGGCGTAGGCCGCGCGGTCACCGACCTGCAGGTGGGTCACGCCCGCGCCCACCGCCTCGATCACACCCGCGCCCTCCATGCCCAAGGCCAGCGGCATGCTGTTGGGGTAGAGGCCACTGCGCTGGTACACATCGATGTAGTTCAAGCCAATGGCTTGGTGGCGGATGCGCACCTCACCTGCACCAGGCTCGCCCACGGGCACGTTATCGATTACCAACTGCTCGGGGCCACCGGTGGCATGGATGCGCACAGCGCGACTGGTCTGGGTCATGGGGTCTCCTGGCCGGTGATCCGGCATCGTGTTGTTGGGAAAGGGCCCACATGCTGCCACGAAATCGCCGCGCCTGTGCGACAGGCGAGATCGCCCACGACGCAGTCGTGCAGCGCAGCATTGTTAAAGTGCCGGCCATGTCCTCACCTTCTTCCGGTCAGCTCACCGCCAGCACCGCCGCCCTCTTGCTGATTCCACCAATGATGTGGGCGGGCAATGCGGTGGTAGGCCGGATGATGCAGGGCGTGATCCCGCCGATCACGCTCAACTTCGCGCGCTGGTCACTTGCCCTGCTGCTCTTGCTGCCGCTGGCGGGCTGGGTGCTGCGGCGCGACAGCGACATGTGGCACCACTGGCGCCGCTTCGCCTGGCTAGGTCTGCTCGGTGCGGGCCTCTACAACGCGCTGCTGTATTTGGCGCTCAAGACCTCTACCCCCATCAACGTGACCCTGGTCGCAGCGGCCACGCCGATCTGGATGCTGCTGCTGGGTCGGGTGTTCTACAGCGTGGCGATTTCGCGCCGCGCCGCCTTTGGTGCCGCGCTGTCGCTCAGCGGCGTAGCGGTGGTGCTGTCGCGTGGCGATGTGGCGCAGTTGCTTGGAGTCAAGCTGGTGCCGGGTGACGCCTGGATGCTGCTGGCCTCACTGGTCTGGGCCACCTACAGCTGGCAGCTTGCCAAGCCGCCACCCGGCTCGGAGCCCCCGGCCATCAAGGCCGACTGGGCGGCGTTTTTGCTCGCTCAGGTGGTTTTTGGTGTGGCTTGGTCGGGCATGCTGAGCGCCGGCGAATGGCTGACGCTGCCGGCTGCCCCAGCTGGACAGCCTCATATCGTCTGGGGCTGGCCGCTGTTGCTGGCGCTGGTTTACGTTGCAGTCGGGCCTTCCTTGCTGGCCTACCGCGCCTGGGGGGCCGGCGTGGGCCGGGTGGGTCCGACCATCGCCGGCTTTTTCTCCAACCTCACACCGGTGTTTGCGGCGGTGCTGTCGACGGCCTTGCTGGGTGAGCCGCCGCATCTGTACCACGCGCTGGGTTTTGCACTCATAGTGGGCGGCATCCTGATCAACGCGCGGCGCTGAACAACCAACCCGCACGATTTCAATACGTACCCGGGTAGGCGCCACCATCGGCCAGCACATTTTGGCCCGTCATGTAACCCGCGTGCACGCTGCAGAGGAACGCGCAAATGGCGCCGAACTCCTGCGGCGTGCCGAAACGGCGGGCGGGAATGGTCTGGCGCCGCGCGTCCATCACCGCATCCAACGGCTTGCCGGTCTTGGCAGCCGCGCCTTCCATCGTGGCTTTGAGACGATCGGTGTCAAAGGCACCGGGTAGCAAATTGTTGATGGTCACGCCCTGCGCCGCCAGGCCGCTGCGCGAGACGCCGGCCACAAAACCGGTGAGGCCACTGCGCGCGCCGTTCGACAGCCCCAAGATGTCGATCGGCGCCTTCACCGCGCTGCTGGTGATGTTGACGATGCGGCCAAAGCCGCGCTGGGCCATGCCGTCCACCGTGGCCTTGATGAGCTCGATAGGTGTGATCATGTTGGCGTCCACTGCTTTGAGCCAGATCTCGCGGTCCCAGCCGCGGAAGTCGCCCGGCGGCGGGCCGCCCGCATTGGTCACCACCATGTCGAAATGCTTGCCCGGCCCTCCCGCCACCGAAAAAGCCGCCGCACGACCCGCCTCGGTGGTGATGTCGGCCGCCACTGGCAGCACCTGCACGCCGGGCGAAACTTGGCGAATGACCTCTGCCGCGGCGTTCAGCGCATCGACCCCACGTGCCACGATCACCAGGTTGACGCCCTCGCCCGCCAGCGCCTGCGCGCAGCCCAGGCCAAGCCCTTTGCTGGCGCCACACACCAGCGCCCACTTGCCTGAAATACCCATGTCCATTCAAGTCTCCTGAAAATTATTTGGCGCCCGCCTGGGCTCTACCATAGCGGGTCACCAGAAATACACCTGTGACCACCAGCACCGTGCCAGCGACGATCCAGGCGTTGAACGGTTCACCAAGAATCACCACGCCCATGGCAATGGTGGACATGGGTCCGATCATGCCAGTCTGCGCAGCCAGCCCCGCTCCCAGCCGCTCAATGCCCATCATCACCATGAGCACCGGCGCAAAGGTGCACAACGTGGCATTGAGCACCGAGAGCCAGATCACCTCGGGCGCCACCACCGCTGCGCTCATGGGCCTCAACAGCACGAATTGCAGAAGCACCAGCAGGCAGGCCACGCTGGTGGCCAGCCCAACCAGACGGAGCGAGCCAAGCCGCTTGACCAGTTCGCCGCTGTAGACGATGTAAATCGCGTAGCTGATCGCACTGCCGAACACCAGCAGCGCGCCAACAGCCGCGTCCGGCCCTTGCAGCCCGGCCTCGTGTCCGAACACCAGCAACACGCCGGCATAGCTCACCGCCATGGCCACCGCCTGCAGCCGCGTGATGCGCCGCTGGTACAGCACCCAGCCTAGCACCAGCACCAGCGTAGGGTTGAGGTAAAGAATCAACCGCTCAAGGCTGGCGGTGATGTACTGCAGACCCCAGAAATCCAGAAAGCTCGCTAGGTAATACCCGGTAAAACCCAGGCCCAGAATGCCCAGCCAGTCGCTGCGCGTGAGCGCCTCCTTGCCTCGGCTGGCCCACCACGCCAGCGCCAGAAACAGTGGCAGCGCAAACAGCATGCGGTACATGATGAGCGTGACCGCATCCACCCCGTACTGGTAAGCCAGCTTCACGATGATGGCCTTGCCGCTGAACGCGATTGACCCCAGGCCGGCCAGCAGCAGGCCGCTGGCGAGGTGGGTGGGCGGCACGTGCACGGCGGAGGTCATGCGGGGATTATCCGCAGCAGACCGCGCGGCCGCTGTCGCCCGGCCATCCCGCGTCAGCGTTCAGGGCTTAGGCGCCACCAGCGCCTCGGCATCCACCACCCGGTACACGCGGCCATGGTTGTCGAGCGGCTCGATGCAACCTTCGCGCACGAAGGCGTTGACAGTGCGGCTCACAGTCTCCAGCTTCAGGTCGAGCATGGCGCCCATGTCTTCGCGCGAAAACAGCGTACTGACCGAGGCGTCGTGATCGGCGCGCATCTTCAAGATCAGCCCGGCGACTCGCTGGCGCGCGGTGCCGAAGTTGAGGTCGGCCAGCCAGTCGTCGGCCTCCTTGAGGCTGCGGTGCCAGCGCTCCAGCAGGCGCTGGTGCAGCCGGGGCGTTTCCCGGTTCAGCCGCTGGATCACTTGCAGCGGCAGGCGGCAGACCTTGATGCTGGTGAGGCCAATGGCGTCGGACTCGTAAGTGGGCGCCATCAGCGCTTCCAGCCCGATCACGTCGCCCGCGCGCAGCACGCGCACGATGCGCTGGCGACCATCCAACGTGTTGCGCACCAGTTTGACGATGCCGGCGCGCAGGGTGTAGAGCGAGGTCGCGGTCTCGCCCATGCGCACCAGCGCGTGGCCCGCCGGGTATTCCAGATCGTCGATGGGCGCGTGGATGAGCTTGAAGTCTTCTTCATGCAGATCGGCAAACAGCACCATGTCTCGGATGCCGCAGCTGCGGCAGTCGGCGGTGCCGCGCCAGGCGGATTCGGTTTTGATGGGGATCATGCAGGTGGCGCTCGGTGTGGGTGGCCCAGTGGTCAATGTACGGCAGTGAACGCGATCCGACGCCGGGCCGCCCCAGGGCGGATCGGCCCCCGCGGGGGACTGCGACCCGCGAAGCAGCGGAGCGTGGGGGCGCTCAATTCACCGGCGGCGTGGTCGCCAGCACCTCATCGAGCGTGGTGAGGCCTTCGGCCACGCGGGCGGCGCCGGCCAGGCGCAGCGGGCGCATGCCGTCTTTCACCGCCTGCTTGCGCAAGCTCTCCAGGCGTGGCTCGCGGTTGATCTGGTCCTTGAGGTCTTCGGTGACCACGAGCAGCTCGTACAAGCCCATGCGGCCGCGAAAGCCGGTCATGCGGCAATCGACGCAGCCCACGGGTCGATAGGGTTTGTACTTGCCGCTCACCTGCCAGGGTTTGACCAGGTCGGCCAGCGATTCGCGCGAGGACTTGGTCTCTGCTTCGTCTTCGCGTGTGCGGCAGGCCGGGCACAGGGTGCGAACCAGGCGCTGCGCGAGCACGCCGAGCACGGTCGCGTTGATAAGGTAAGGAGGAATGCCGAGTTCCATGAGCCGCATGATGGCGCTGGGGGCATCGTTGGTGTGCAGCGTGGTGAACACCAGGTGGCCGGTGAGCGCGGCCTGCACCGCCATCTCGGCGGTGGGCAGGTCGCGCACCTCGCCCACCATGATGATGTCCGGGTCCTGCCGCATCAGGGCGCGCAGACCCTGGGCGAAGTCCAGATCCAGGTGCGCCTGAACCTGGGTCTGGTTGAAGGCTGGCTCGATCATCTCGATCGGGTCTTCCACCGTGCTCACGTTGACCTCTTCGGTCGCCAGGCGCTTCAAGGTGGCGTAGAGCGTGGTCGTCTTGCCCGAGCCGGTCGGCCCGGTCACCAACACGATGCCGTGCGGCCGCTGCGTGAGGCCTTCCCAGCGCTGGGCATCGTGCGCCGCAAAACCGAGTGCGCTCAGGTCCTTCACCGTGGAGTCGGGGTCAAAGATGCGCATGACCAGCTTTTCGCCAAAAGCGGTGGGCAGGGTGGAGAGGCGCATTTCCACTTCGTCGCCCTTGGCCCCACCGATACCGGGGCGCAGCGTCTTGATGCGCCCGTCCTGCGGCCGGCGTCGCTCGACCACGTCCATGCGCCCGAGCAGCTTGATGCGCGCCGTCATGGCGTTCATCACGCCGATCGGCATCTGATACACCGGATGCAGCACACCGTCAATGCGGAACCGGATCACGCCCTGCTCGCGCCTCGGCTCCAGGTGGATGTCGCTGGCTCGCTGGTCAAACGCGTATTGCCACAGCCAGTCCACCACCTGCACCACGCTCTGGTCGTTGGCGTCAAGCTGCTTGTTGGTCTTGCCCAGCTCCACCAGCTGCTCGAAGCTGCCAAAGCCGGCCTGACCACCGCTCTTGTTGGCTGCACGAACCGACTTGGCAAGCGCAAAAAACTCGGCGGTGTAGCGCGAGATGTCTTGCGGGCTGGCCAGCACCAGGCGCACCGTCTTGCGTGTCTGGCGCTCCACCTCTTGCACCCAATCGCGGATGAAGGGCTCGGCGGTCGCCACCACCACCTCGACCGGGCTCACCTGGACCGGCAGCACCTTGTGGCGCTCGGCGTAAGCGGCGCTCATCACATCGGCCACCCTGCCCACGTCGACCTTGAGTGGGTCGATGCGCAGGTAGGTCAGGCCTGAGCGTTCAGCCAGCCACTGGGTGAGCGACTCGGCATCGAGCACACGACCATCGGCGGCCCGCGCCATGGCCACCACGGCCAGGCGCTGCAGGGGGTGCTGGGCGCTGTGGGCAGAGGCGCAGCGGGCAATGGTGCGACGCGCCTCGTCGGCCGAGATCACCTCGTCGGCGCGCAGCCACTCGACCAGCGTGCGCCAGTCCAGCGGACCGGGGTTGAATTCGGCTGCGGCGGCATGGGCAGAGGCTTGGTTTTTCATGCAGGCCTCAGCATACCGGTTTGAACAGCTTGAGCCATTTGACCGCCGGCAACCCCCAGCGGGCCTGCACGACTTCAGCGCGGGCCAGCAGCTCCATGCGTGTGGGTCGCTCTGGCGTGCGCTGGGCCAGCACGATGGTGTTGCCTTCGCGCGTGGGCTTGAAAGCCCACAGGGCATCGTCACCAAACGCAGCTGCCAGGCTTTGCAGCGAGCGCTCGTAGCTGGCGTCGCGACCGAACAGGTTGACGGTGAGCAGGCCGTCGTCGCTGAGCACGGTGCGGCAGTCGGCGTAGAAGTCGGGGCTGTCGAGCACAGGGGCGGCGGCTTCGTGGTCGTAGAGGTCGACCTGCAAGGCGTCGATTCTGCCGGTGTGCTCGGGCTTTCGCACTTCTTCGGCCGCATCGGCCAGCAGCACGCGCAGGCGCGGACCATCAGCCGGCAGCTTGAACCAGCCACGGCAGGCCGCGAGCACCTGCGGGTTGATCTCCACCGCGGTGGTGTCCATGCGGCAGGCCTTGAAACAGAACTTGGTCAGTGCCGCCGAGCCCAGACCCAGCTGCATGGCGCGGCGCTTGGGCACCGAATCGGGCTCCACGAACAGCAGCCACGCCATCATGCGCTGCACATAGTCGAGCTCGATGACAAACGGCGCGCCGATCAGCATCGAGCCCTGGATCCATTCGGTGCCCAGGTGCAGAAATCGAACCACACCGTCTTCGGACAGAGTGACCTCGGGCAAGTCCTGAGGGCCACTGCGGCGCCTGGCGGCTGCGTTGGCGCCGGCCTTCACGCCCACCTCTGCTTATGGTAGGCACGCAACACCCATGGGTACAAGGCCACGCTTGAGCCATCGAATTGGCCTGCAGGCGACCGGTGCCGAGGGGCAGGGGATGGGTCGGACATAAGGTTGAAGTTCACCATGAAAGGCTGAATTATGAACACCGACGTGATCCTGAATTTTCTGACTACCCAGGGCGCCGACTTCGCGCTGAAGATCTTGGGCGCCATCGTCGCCTGGATCATCGGCCGCTGGCTCATCGGCCTGGCGACGAGGTTGATGGGCAAGGCTCTGGAGCGCGGCAACAAGTTTGACGCCACGCTCATCACCTACCTCAAGTCCATCGTCTCTGTGGCACTGACGGTCATCCTCGTCATGGCCATCCTCGGCATCTTCGGTGTCCAGACGACTTCGTTCGCCGCCTTGCTAGCAGGTGCCGGATTGGCCGTCGGCGCAGCCTGGAGCGGCATGCTGGGCAACTTTGCCGCAGGCCTTTTCCTGCAGGTGCTGCGGCCCTACAAGGTGGGTGATTTCATCAACGCCGGTGGCACGCTGGGCACGGTCAAAGAACTGGGCCTGTTCACCACTACGGTGCTCACCATGGACAACGTGCTGACCATCGTCGGCAACAACAAGGTCTTTGGCGACAACATCCAGAACTTCAGCGCCGAGCCCTTCCGCCGCGTGGACTGCGTAGCCAAGGTGGCCAACAGCGTGGACGTTCAGGACGCCATCGCGCGCCTGCGTCCGGTGATCACAGCGATCCCCAATGTGAAGGACAGCCCCGCGCCGGACATCGAAATCCTGGAGTTCACGCCCGAAGGCCCCAAGCTGTGCGTGCGCCCCTACACCCACACCGACCACTACTGGCAGGTCTACTTCGACACCCACAAGGCCATCGTCAACACCTTTGGTGCGGCCGGCTACCCTGTGCCGGAGACACCGGTGGCGCACCGAACCGTGTGAATCCCAGCGCGGCGCATCGCGCTTGACCCTCCAGCGAGGGGCGATGCTGGCGGACCCGCCAAGCCGGTTCCGCGGTGTCCTGGATCAGGCATTTGGCGCCGCCACTCCTGCTGCTTCAAAGGCATTTCGCCACGCCTGCAGTTTTCGCTCGAAAGACCAGCTCGCGTTGGCTGGGCTGGTCGACGGCAGCTTGTGCACGGGTAAACCCAGCACAGCCGTATGGCGAGCATGTTTGAAGCTTTCGCCGCCGTTGTGTGCGATGGCCTGCAGCTGGGGACAGCGTTGGCGCAACCCCGCAAAGTCGTTCAGTTCGCCAGCGCGGATGGCGGTATCCAGGCTGCCAACGCGCTCGCAGGCGGCGTACACGTCCCAGATGCCCAGACCGTGGACGCGCGCCGACGCGATGCGCTCGGCGTAGGAGCAAGCCATCAGGTCTTGCGACCAGAGCGATCCCAAAATCTTCCAGAACTGGTTCTGCGGATGGCCGTAGTACTGCTGCGCGCGCAGCGAGGCCACGCTGGGGAAACTGCCCAGCACCAGCATCCGCGTGTTTATATCGACCATCGGCGCCAGGCCGACCAATCGCACCATGTCAGCCTGCACCGGCCTGCAGCGCTGCGAGCCGGGGCAAGGCGGCGCGGGCGTTGGCGCTGGTGGCACGGGCCAGGACCTCGGGGCCCATGCTGCGCAGGCCGGCGATCACCGCGCCAATGCGGGGCAACTCGGCTGGCGTGTTCAGGCCTTGGGCCTGGCCCGCCGCGCGCTCGGCTGCGGTGGCGTACAGCCATTGCGGCGGGATGTCGGGCGCGTCAGTTTCCAGCACCAGGGCCGTGAGCGGCAGGCTGGCCGCGAGCTCGCGCAGGCGGCGTGCTGGCTCAAAGGTGGCCGCGCCGCCAAAACCGAGCTTGAACCCGAGGTCGATGAAGGTTTGGGCCTGTTGCGCGCTGCCGTTGAAGGCGTGTGCGATGCCCCTCCCGATGGGAAGCTCGCGCAGGTGCTTGAGCAGGGCGTCGGCACTGCGGCGCACGTGCAGGATCACCGGCAGGTGGTGTTGGCGCGCCAGGCGCAACTGCTCGCGGTAGAAAAACGTCTGGCGCTCGCGCATCGCGGGCTCGCACAGCGCAGGCACAAAAAAATCCAGCCCGATCTCGCCCACTGCGACCAGGCGCGGATCGTCGCGGTGCTCGGTGAGCGCGGCGTCGAGCGCCAACAGATCGTCTTCTTGGGCCTGCGGCACGAACAGCGGGTGGATGCCCAGGGCGTAGGCGTCACCCATGCGGTGCGCCAGGCGGCGCACGGTGTCGAAATTGGCGCGTGCCACCGCGGGGATCACGCACAGGTCAACACCCAGACTCGCGGCGCGCTCGCGGGCCTGTACTGCCAGCGCGTGGTCCGGACCGAACTCGGGCGCGTCCAGGTGGCAGTGGCTGTCGATCCACATGGCAGGATTCAGGTCAGCACGCCGGTGGTGAGGCGCAGCACGCGGCTGCAGCGGGCGGCCAGCGTTTCGTCGTGCGTGACGACGATGAAGGCCGTGCCTTGATCGCGAGCGAGCTGCAGCATGAGTTCAAACACCCCGTCGGCGGTGGCGCGGTCAAGATTGCCCGTGGGCTCGTCGGCCAGCACGCAGGCCGGTTGCGTGACCAGGGCGCGCGCGATCGCCACGCGTTGGCGTTCACCGCCTGAGAGTTCGGCAGGCCGGTGGTGCAGCCGCTCGGCCAGGCCGACGCGGGCCAGCACCTTCGCGGCCTGCTCGCCGGCCTGGGCACGCGGCAGGCGGCGGATCCACAGCGGCATGGCCACGTTGTCGCGCGCGCTGAACTCGGGCAGCAGGTGGTGAAACTGGTACACAAAACCCAGGTGCTGGTTACGCAGCGCGCCCTGCTTCGAGGCGCTGAGGCCATCCAGGCGCTGACCCTGCAAGGTCACATGGCCGCTGGTTGGCGCGTCCAGCCCACCCAGCAGGTGCAGCAAGGTGCTTTTGCCCGAGCCCGACGCACCAACAATGGCCACGGTTTCGCCAGCGCGCACCGTCAGATCCACACCCTGCAGCACGGTCACATCGAGCCGGCCTTCGGTGAAGCGTTTGGTGAGACCTTGAGCAGCGAGCACCACCCGGCCTTCAACCACAGACGAACGATCCGGCGCCGGGCCACCCCAAGCCAGATCAGCCCCCTCGGGGGGCAGCGACCCGCGCAGCGGTGGATCGTGGGGGCTCAATTCATTCATACCGGAGTGCCTCCGCCGGGTTCACGCGGCTCGCGCGCCAGCTAGGGTAGATCGTGGCCACGAACGACAGCGCTAGTGAAATGATGGCTACCGGCAGGATGTCAGTACGTTGGGGATCGCTGGGCATGCGGCTGATCAGGTACACGTCCTTGGGCAGGAAACTCGCGCCCAGCACACGCTCCAGCGCCGGCACCAGGGTATCGATGTTGAAGGCCACGCCCAGGCCGAGCAGCAAGCCCAGGCCGGTGCCAATCACGCCCACCATCGCGCCCTGCACCATGAACACGCCCATGATGCTGCGCGGGCTGGCGCCCAGCGTGCGCAGGATGGCGATGTCGGCACGCTTGTCGGTGACCGTCATGACCAACGTGGACACCAGGTTGAACGCGGCCACCGCCACGATCAGCGTAAGGATGATGAACATCATGCGTTTCTCCAGCTGCACAGCGGCAAACCAGGTGCGGTTCTGGCGCGTCCAGTCGCGCACCAGCAGGCCGGGATCCAAGTCGGCGGCGATCGAGATGGCCACTTCGCGCGCAGCATGCAGGTCCTCGATCTTGATGCGCACGCCGGTCGGCCCTTCCACGCGGAAGATGCGCGCGGCATCGTCTTGGTGCAACAGTGCCAGGGCAGAGTCGTACTCGAAATGACCGGAATCGAAGGTGCCCACCACCGTCATGCTGCGGATTCGCGGCACTACACCTGCCGGCGTGACTTGACCGCTGGGCGCGATCAGCGTCACCGTGTCGCCCGGGATCACGCCCAGGCTGCGCGCCAGTTCACCGCCCAGAATGATGCTGAAGCTGCCCGGCACCAGGCGCTGAAGCGTGTTGGGCGCCATGTCGCGCACCAGATCTGTCACACGCGGCTCCAGCGCCGGGTCGATGCCGCGCACCAGCGCGCCTTTCATGTCTTCGCCGCGAGCGATCAAAGCCTGTGCGCCCACAAACGGCGCGGCACCGAGCACCTCGGGATGGCGCTCGATGGTAGCCAGCGTCTGCGCGAGGTTGGGAATGGCCTGACCGCCGGGCTCAAACACCTCGATGTGCGAGAGCACGCCCAGCATGCGGTCGCGCACCTCTTTCTGGAAGCCATTCATGACCGAGAGCACGATGATGAGCGCCGCCACGCCCAGCGCAATGCCCAGCATGGACACGCCCGAGATGAAGGAGATGAAGCCGTTGCGCCGGGTGGCGCGGCCGGCGCGGGTGTAGCGCCAGCCGAGAATGAGTTCGTAGGGAGTTTGCATAAATGGGGTTGAGCCGAGAGATTGTGGCATCCCCGACAATCGCGTCATGCCCGCTTCCCACCCAGCACCTGAGTCCGCCCACCACCTGCTGGTTCCCTTCGCCACCGCCAGCGCGCCTGAATGCCGCGCCCTGCTCAGCGGTTTTGCCCTGCCCGGTCTGACCGCCCTGCTGGCCGAACTGACCCTGGTGGCCAGCGAAACAGGTGACGATCAGGATCTGGATGCACCGCACGAGCGTGCGCTCGCGTCGGCCCTGGGTCTGCAGGCAGCCGGGGCCGACTGCCTGAGCCCCGGGCGTTTCCCCTGGGCCGCCGCGTCCAGCGAGCAGCCGCTGCAGCCCCAAGCTTGGTTCACGCCCAGCCACTTCCAGGTTGGTATGGATCAGGTAACGCTGTTGCCCGGCGACCGGCTGGCGCTGATGGATGCCGATGCGCGCCCGCTGTTCGACGCTCTCACCCCGCTGGCGGCCGAAGATGGCATCGAACTCTTCTACGAATCGGCGACGCGCTGGCGCGCCACCGGCGAACCGCTGCGTGATCTCGTGTGCGCCAGCCTGGACCGCGTGAGCGGCCGCTCGGTGGCCGACTGGACACCCACCCAGGGGCGTCACCCGCTCATCACCCGCCTGCAGAGCGAAGCGCAGATGCTGTTCTACACGCACCCTGTGAACGACCGCCGCGAGGCCGCACACCAGCCCATCGTGAACGGGTTCTGGGTGCACGGCGCGGGGGCACTCACGCAGCCTATCGCCGAGCCTCAAAGGCCCACCCAACCCGACACCCTGCGCCAGGCCGCGCTGCTGGGCGACTGGCGCTCCTGGCAGCAGGCCTGGCAGGCGCTGGACAGCGGAGCCATCGCCGAGCTGCTGGCGCGCGCGCGCGCTGGCGAGCCTGTCACCCTCACCCTGTGCGGCGAACGCGGCTGGGCGCAATGGGCCTTACGGCCGCACGGCCTGGGTCAGCGCCTCATCCGCGCCCTGCCATCGTTGCGCGGCATACCGCCAGCCTGGAAACACCTCGACACCTTATGAAAATCATCACCCGCGATGTCCCCCCGCGAGCCGCCTGGGCGCTGGAACAGGCCGGCCTGCATCCGCTGCTCGCGCGCCTGTTCGCCGCCCGCGGCATCACCCACCAGGACGAGCTGGACGACGCGCTGTCCCGCCTGCTGCCACCCGCGAGCCTGCTGGGCGCTGACACTGCTGCGCGCGCCCTGGCCGACGCCATGGCCGGGCAACAGCGCATCTGCATCGTGGCCGACTACGACTGCGACGGCGCCACCGCCTGCGCCGTGGGCCTGCGCGGCCTGCGCATGCTGGGCGCGCCCATGGGCTTTGACCGGGTGAGCTACCTGGTGCCCGATCGAGTCACCGACGGCTACGGCCTCACGCCTTCGATCGCGCAGCGCGTCAAAGCGGCCGGCGCTGATGTGCTCGTCACAGTGGACAACGGCATCGCCAGCCTGGCTGGTGTGAGTGCCGCCCGCGCGCTGGGCCTGCAAGTCATCGTGACCGACCACCACCTGCCCGCGCTGCAAGACGGCGAAGTGGTGGTGCCTGCGGACTGCCTCATCGTCAACCCCAACCAGCCCGGCTGCGGCTTCGAGAGCAAGGCCATTGCCGGCGTGGGCGTGATGTTTTATGTGTTGCTCGCGCTGCGCGCCGAGTTGCGCACGCGTGGCGTGTTCGACGCCACCACGCAACCGCGCATCGACGCGCTGCTGCCACTGGTGGCGCTGGGCACCGTGGCCGACGTGGTCAAGCTCGACGCCAACAACCGCCGCCTGGTGGCGCAAGGCCTGAAGCGGGTGCGTGCCGGCGCCATGCCGCCGGGCATGAGGGCTTTGTTCAACGTGGCCGCACGCCGGCCCGAGATGGCGACCAGCTTCGACTTCGGTTTTGCGCTCGGCCCACGCCTGAACGCCGCGGGTCGCCTGGCCGACATGACGCTGGGCATCGAGTGCCTGATCACAGACGACGCGCTGCGCGCCGACGAGCTGGCCCGCACGCTGGATGGCATCAACCGAGAGCGCAAGGCCATCGAAGGCGACATGCGCGAGCAGGCACTGGCGCTGGCCGAAGACATGTTCGACGACTCAGAAGAACCTCCGCCTGCGATGATCGTGTTCGATCCCGATTTCCACGAGGGCGTGGTCGGCATCGTGGCGTCGCGCCTGAAAGACAAGCTGCACCGCCCGACATTTGTGTTCGCCGCCAGCGGCGCCGAGGGCAAGGAACACGAGCTCAAGGGCTCGGGCCGGTCCATCCCCGGCTTTCACCTGCGCGACGCGCTCGACCTCGTGGCCAAGCGCCACCCCGGAGTGTTGCTGCGCTTCGGCGGCCATGCCATGGCCGCGGGCTGCACCATCGAAGAAGAACACCTGGAGACCTTCGAAGCAGCGCTGCAACAGGTCGCCCACGAATGGCTGGACGCCGCCACCCTGCAGCGCCGCCTGGAGGCCGACGGCGCACTCGACAAGCAGTACCGTCGCACCGATCTGGTCGACACCCTTCACAAAGAAGTCTGGGGCCAGGGGTTTGCGCCGCCAGTGTTCTGCGAAGAGGTGCAGATCGTCAGCCAGCGCCTGGTCGGCGAAAAACACTTGGCGCTGAAGATGAAGCACCAGGGCGAGCCGGTCGACGGCATCTGGTTCGGCCACACCGAGCCACTGCCCGAGCGGGTCAAGCTCGCTTTCCGGCTCGATGCCGATGAATGGCAAGGCCAGCGAAGGGTGCGGTTTCTGGTCGAAGCGGCGGAGCTGTAGCCCAACTCGCCGCTCCTACCGGAACGCGGCGTTGATGGTCATGAAGCCGATGAACAGCCGCGTGGGCAGATCGAGGGTTGACGGCAGATTCACCACCAACTCCCGCTTCACGCTAAACCAACGCGGTTCCTCCACCGTTCCAAGGCACTGACCTGCCTGCTCCAATCGGTAGCGAACCCGGCCCCATCGGCCCGCGGGTTTGAGCTGAGCTGCCAGGGGATGACGCAGGTGCACCTCCTGTCGCCGCAACTTGCCTAGCGGCGACATCACATCGGCCACCGACAGCGGTTCGGCGCCTTGGTGCAGGGTGTAGCGGGTCTCGTTCAGAAAACCCCGGCTCAGGTATTCGAACCCGATGCGGTACAGACCTTGCGGCATGCGAATCTGCACGTCGCCGTCGGGTGAGTCGTTCGGGTACCAGCGCAGCCGCGCATTTTTTGCTTGCGCAAAGTTGGGCCAGACCAGGTCAGCCAACAGGGCGTTTTGGGCGTCGAAGGCCTGGTAGTGAAAACCGGAGAGCGGGGACTTCTGCCGAATGCGAAGCATGCTGGCCGCGTCGCGATCAGGTCATCAGTGCCTCACGCACCGCCGCCAGCTGGCGCCGCGAGACTGCGAGGCGCTCGTCCACGCCGTCGAGCCGCACCGTCCAACCTTCGCCCTCGACCGGGTCGTTGTGCTTCTCCACCGCGCGCACGGCGCGGCGGGCCACCAGTGCGTTGCGGTGCACCCGCACGAACAGGTGAGCGTATCGCTGCTCCAGATCGTTCAGTGCGCCGTCGTAGATGTGTTCCTTGTCTGCGGTGCGCACGGTGATGTATTTGAGCTCGGCCTTGAGGTAAACCACTTCCGACAAAGCCACGCGCTCGCTGCGACCACGTTCCTGGATGATGAGGTGCTCGGTGGCACCACCGGTGTCGACACCGCTTTCGGCCACGCTGCGCGCCCGCTGCACCTTTTGCAATGCTTGCTGCAAGCGCTCGCGGCGCACCGGCTTGGTGAGGTAATCGATCGCTTCCAGCTCGAAAGCTTCGACCGCGTGCTCGGCGTAGGCGGTCACAAACACGATGGACGGCGGCGCCCCCATTTCGCGCAGGCGGCTCGCGAGCTGCACGCCGTCCACGCCAGGCATGCGCACATCGAGCAACAACAGGTCGCAATGCGTGCGCTGGATCTGCTCGACCGCCTGCACCGCGTTAGCGGCTTCGCCCACCACATCGGCACGCGGATCGGTGCACTCAGCCAGCAGCGTGCGCAAGCGGGATCGCGCGTGCGATTCGTCGTCAACGATCAATACCTTCAATGTCATACCATGCTCCGTTGCCCTCTTACCCTGCAGCTTATACCGGGATTTCCAGCCGCACCTGAAAAACGTCCTTCACCAGCGCACTCTGGAAGCGGCCTTGCACATCGTGCAACAAGGTCAGCCGCTGGCGCACATTGTCCAGCGCCAGGCCGTGGCCGCGCCGCCCGCTGCCCGCTGGCACGGTGTTGGTCACCTTGATGATCACCACGCCACCGCGTCGTTTGGTACTAATGCGTACCATCGCGCCGCCCGGGCTGGGCTCCACGCCGTGCTTCACCGCGTTTTCCACCAGCGGCTGCAAGATCAGCGGTGGTAGCTTAGCCCGCGACGCGGCCTCGTCCACGCTCCACTCCACCTTGAGCCGGTCGCCAAAGCGCACCTGCTCGATCGCCAGGTAATGCTCGGCCAGCTCCAGCTCCTGCCACAGCGGTACCGATTCCTGGGTGTCGGCCAGCGCGTGGCGAAACAGCTCGCTCAGGTCTTCCAGCAGGCTCTCGGCCTTGGCTGGCTCCTCGCGCACCAACGCGATCGCGGTGTTGAGCGTGTTGAACAGAAAATGCGGTCGGATGCGGGCCTGCAACTCGGCCAGCTGCGCCGTCGTTCCGGCGGGCATGCGCGCCTTGGCGCGCCAGACCAGGGCGGCGACCAGCACGGCCGACAGCAGCGCACCCGCGGCCGCGCTCGCCAGCCAAGGAGCCGGCTCCACCAGACCCATCCAGCTCAGCAGCCCGCACCCGTACAGCCCCGCCAGCATACCCAGGCCAATACCCACCGCCCACTGCATCGGCATCGACAGTCGACTGATGGGCTTTTTCACCGCGCACGCGCTCAGCAGCCAGGCCAGCGTGGCGGGCAGAGCCGCGCCGGTCAACACCGCCATCTGCGTCAGCCAGCCCCAGGCGCTCGGCGCACCAAACAGCGCGGCCACCGCCACCACAGCCTGCACGAACAGCACCGCGCGCAAGACCACGCCCACCTTGCAGGTGTCGAACACCAGCTCGCGCGTTACCTGCGGCATGTCCGACAGCGGCAAGGCGCCGAGGGTCGGATGCAGGTCCTGGTAGCTCGATAAAATCTTGGAGTCTTTCATGGCTGCACACTATAGGCGCACTGCGCCGCGCGTCCACCCGCGCTGACGCACCGTGAAACACCTCCCCTGGACCGGGCGCAGCTGCTAGATGCTGGCCTGGCGCCCAGCCCCCACCCCGATCGCCGGACCCCGCGGCGGCGAGCACCGACCCCCACCATGAGCAACACTCAGCAGTTCGACCAAAAAGCCCAAGCCTGGTCCGCCTTGTTTTCCGAGCCCATGAGCGAGCTAGTCAAGCGCTACACCGCCAGTGTGTTCTTCGACCAGCGCCTCTGGTTGGCCGACATCACCGGCAGCCTGGCCCATGCCGAGATGCTGGCCGCGCAGGGCATCATCAGCGCACAGGACCGCGCCGAGATTGAGCGCGGCCTGGCCCAGGTCCGCAACGAGATCGAAGCTGGCTCTTTTGACTGGAAGCTCGACCTGGAAGATGTGCACCTCAACCTCGAAGCTCGCCTGACCCAGCTGGTGGGCGATGCCGGCAAACGCCTGCACACCGGGCGCAGCCGCAACGACCAGGTCGCCACCGACGTGCGCCTGTGGCTGCGCGACGAGATCGACCTCATCACCCAGCTGCTGATCGAGATGCAGACCGCGCTGGTCGACGTGGCGGAAAAAAACGTGGAAGTCATCCTTCCCGGCTTCACACACCTGCAGGTGGCGCAGCCGGTGAGCTTTGGTCACCACCTGCTAGCGTATGTGGAGATGTTTTCGCGCGACGCCGAGCGCATGAGCGATGTGCGCCGCCGCACCAACCGCCTGCCGCTGGGCAGCGCGGCCCTGGCCGGCACCACCTACCCGCTGGACCGCGAGCGTGTAGCGCGCACCCTGGGCATGGTGAATGAGCAGGGTGAGCCCCAACTGTGCCAGAACAGCCTGGACGGCGTGAGCGACCGCGACTTCGCCATCGAATTCACCGCCGCGGCCACGCTGTGCATGGTGCACATCAGTCGCCTGAGCGAAGAGCTGATCTTGTGGATGAGCCAGAACTTCGGCTTTGTGAAGATCGCCGACCGCTTCACCACCGGCTCATCGATCATGCCGCAGAAGAAAAACCCCGACGTGCCCGAGCTCGCGCGCGGCAAGACCGGCCGCGTAGTCGGCCACCTCATGGCGCTGATCACCCTCATGAAGGGCCAGCCTCTGGCCTACAACAAGGACAACCAGGAAGACAAAGAGCCGCTGTTCGACACGGTCGACACGCTGAAAGACACGCTGCGCATCTTCAGCGAGATGGTCGGCGGTCAGCTCAACCCGGCCACCGGCCAGAAAGAAGGCGGCATCACCGTCAACGCCATCGCGATGGAAGACGCCGCCAAAAAGGGCTATGCCACCGCCACCGACCTGGCCGACTACCTAGTGAAAAAGGGCTTGCCGTTTCGCGATGCCCACGAAACCGTGGCCCATGCGGTGAAGGCTGCGCAATCGCACCAGTGCGACCTGTCCGAGCTGCCGCTGGTGGTGCTGCAAGGTTTTCACGCGAAGATCGAAAAAGACGTGTACGAGTGCCTGAGCCTGCGCGGCTCGCTCAACGCCCGCAACACCCTGGGCGGCACCGCGCCCGCTCAGGTGCTTGCCCAGATCGCGCGCCACCGCCAGCGCCTGGCCTGAGCGCCCATTGAGGCCCCGGAGCAGGGTTCAAAACGCCCTTTTTCGGGCTCAAGATCGGGCCTTACGCGCCGATGACATGAGGACAACCGGGGGGACCCTTGCCTCGGCACTTTTTTTCGTGACGGGAGTCTTCGCGTGTCAACCCTGTACCTTTGGATCGCCCTGGTGCTTGCCGCTGCCTTGGGCTGGTGGGCCTGGCGGCGCCCCGCGTCGCGCCCGATGTCGGCCCCGGCCTCCACGCTGACCGCTTTTCCCCCCCAGCCCACCCGGACACCCCGCTCCGCCCGCCCCGCACCGGTTGCGACCGTGGTCCCCGCTGCGCCGCCTGCCGAGCCGGTGCCGCCCGAGCTGGCCGCGCTGGTGTGGCAGCGCGAAACCGATCTGGAAACGTCGCGTCGCGAGGTCTTGCTGGCCACCATTCGCGGCATCCCGCGCCCACCGGGCTCGCTGCAGCAGCTGCTGTCTCCCGAATTCGTGGCCCGCGCCAGCTCGGCCGAACTCAGCGAACTCGTCATGGCCGAACCGCTGATCGCCGCCAAGGTGCTGGGCACGGTGAATGCGCCCTTTTACGGCCTGCACCGCCCGGTGAATGGCGTCGGCCAGGCCGTGACCTTCCTGGGCATGAACACGGTGCGCAACATCTGCCTGCAGTACATGCTGGCCGAAGCGTTCAAACCCCGCTTGGCCTCCTCAAAGCGGGTGTTTGACGAAGTCTGGAAAGCCAGTGCCATCGCCAGCGAACTCAGCGTTCGCCTGGGCAAGGCCTTGAACCTGCCCGACCAGGGCGGCCTGGCCACCCAGGTGGTGCTCGGCTTCGTCGGCCACCTCGCCACCGCCTCGCTGATGCCGCCCGAAGCACTGGACAGCTGGTTGTCCCGCCACCGCGTGGACCGCACCGCACACGAGCAGGCGGTGATGGACCTGAGCGCCAGCGAAATCGGTGGCTTGCTGCTCAAATCGTGGTCCCTGCCTGACGCCCTCATCGCCGATGTGGGCGACATCGGCCGCCTGCTGGTCACACCGGTGGGCAGCATCGAACCTGCGCGCGTGCCACGGCTGGCGCTGAGCTACCTGTGCTCTCGCCTGGGCGAGCGGCTGGCGCTGGGCCAGCTGCCCAGCCTGGCCGACTACGACGCCACGCAAGACCTCGGCCCCGACACCCACCACCTGCGCAGCTGCCTCGCCCACCCCGCGCTCGCCGGGCTCAACGCCGCCCTGCAGGCGCCCGAGCTGCACACCGCGCTCCAGCTGATGCTGGACATCACTCCCCGGGCCAAATAGGCCTGTTGCCCGCGCCGGCCTGCACACTGGCGGGCCTGTTCGCACCCAGAAAGACCGTGTGAACAGGCCCTAAACTGCTCCCTCGATTCACGAGGGCCGTTCCATGCAGGTGTTCACCCCCCAGGGCTGGCTGGAAAAGCTGCTGGCCGGCCTGCAGCGCGCTTCGCTGCAGTTGCTGATCAAGCCGGTGTTTTCGCCGCGCTTCTCCATCGGCTTTCAGCGCCGCTGGCTTTCGCTGCTGGCCAAGCTCTCGCTGCCGGTGCCGCGTGCCGCTGTGGTCACTGCCGACCAGGTGGGCGGCGTGCCGGGCGAATGGCTGCGCCCGCGCAAACACAACCACGCCACGCCACCTGCCACCGTCCTCTACCTGCACGGCGGCGCCTTCTGCATCGGCTCACCGCGCACCCACCGCTCGCTCACCGCGCGCCTGAGCCTGGCCAGCGGCCTGCCGGTGTTTGCACTCGACTACCGGCTAGCGCCCGAGCACCCCTACCCCGCCGCGCTGAACGACGCGCTAGCCGCCTTCCGCGCGCTGCGGGTTGATGGCCCGGTGATTGTTGGTGGCGACTCGGCCGGCGGCGGCCTGGCGCTGGCGCTGGCCATGGCCTTGCGCGACGCGGGCGAGCCCGGGCCGGCCTCGTTGTTGCTGCTCTCGCCTCTGGGCGATGCGGTCACACCCGATCTGCTGCCGGTGCCACCGCCCGGCGAAGCCATGCTGAGCACCGCCTGGGCCCAAGCTTGCGTGGACTTTTACCGCGGGCAATACAGCGCGGCAGAGCCCGGCATCTCCCCGCTGCGTGGCGACCTGAGCGGCCTGCCGCCCACGCTGATCCAGGCCGGCACCGACGAGCTGCTGCACGACCAGGCGCTGGCGCTGGAGACCGCGCTGCAGGCCGCCGGCGTGCACACCCGCGGCGAGATCACACAACACCGCTGGCATGTTTTCCAGCTGCACGGTGGCGTGCTCAAGAGTTCGGACGAAGCCATCGTGCGCCTGGCCAGCTTTGCCCATGCGCACCTGCCGCGCGAGTCTGAAGGCGTGACCGAGCATGAGGTGGTCATCCTCGGCGCCGGCATGTCGGGTCTGTGCATGGCCATGCAGCTGCAACGCGCGGGGCAACACGACTTCGTCCTGCTGGAAAAACAGCCCGGCCTGGGCGGCACCTGGTGGGACAACACCTACCCCGGCGCGCATGTGGACGTGCCCTCGCCGGTCTATTCGTTCTCCTTCGCGCCGAACCCAGGCTGGACGCGCCGCTTCGCCGGCGCCCGAGAAATCCAGACCTACATGCAGCAGCTCGCCGAGCGCCACGGCCTCACCGAACGCATCCGCTTCAGCACCCGACTCGCCGAAGCGCGTTTTGACGAAGCCAGCGGCCTCTGGCACTTCACCACCGAAGACGGCCGCCGGCTGCGCTCGCGTTTTTTCGTCTGCAGCACCGGCCCGCTCAACCAGCCGCGCTGGCCCGACATCCCCGGCCTGGACGGCTTCCAGGGCCAGCGCCTGCACTCCGCGCGCTGGGACCACAGCCTGCCGCTGGCGGGTCAGCGCGTGGCTGTCATCGGCACCGGCTCCACCGCTTCGCAGCTCATCGCCCCGGTGGCCGAGCAGGCCAAGCAACTGTTTGTGTTCCAGCGCACCGCCAACTGGGTCATGCCCCGGCTGGACCGTCGCTACGGCGCCCTCGACCGCGCGCTGGCGCAGTCCACGCTCTACAACCGCGGCGTGCGCTGGTGCTGGATGCACATCCTCGAATGGGGCCGCCGCGGCTTCGACGAAGGCACGCTGGCGCGAAAGGGCATGCTCAAGACCGCTGCCATGCACCGCCAGCGCCAGGTGCCCGATGCCACGCTGCGCGCCCAGCTCACGCCCGACTACCCGCTGGGCTGCAAGCGCATCATTTATTCCAACGACTTTTTCCCCGCGCTGGGCCAGCTCCACGTGGCGCTGGTCACCACGCCCATCGAGCGCTTCACACCCACCGGCATCGTCACCAGCGACGGCCAGGCCCGCGAAATCGACGTGCTGGTCTGCGCCACCGGCTTCGACACCCAGCATTTGTTGTCCAGCATCACCGTCACCGGGCGCGGCGGGCAGACGCTGGCGCAGGCCTGGCAGGCCGGCCCCGAGGCCTACCAGGGCGTGAGCGTGGCCGGTTTCCCCAACCTCTTTCTCATGCTTGGCCCCAACACCGCCACCGGCCACACCTCCACCCTGCTCTTCATCGAGCCCGAGGTGCAACACGCCATCGCCTGCATGCAGGCGGTGCGCGCCGGCGGCCAGCGCAGCATCGAGGTCAGCGAGGACGCCATGGCCACCTACAACCGCGAGCTGCAAGCCCGCCTGGGTGGCTCGGTGTGGGGCCAGTGCCGCAGCTGGTACCGCATGAACGACGGCAAGATCGTGGCCATCTTTCCCGGCTTCACCGCCGAGTATGTGAGCGCCGTGCGCCAGCCCGACTTGAGCCGCTACCGCTTTGCATGAACCGGCCGGCTTGACGTGCATCAAGCACCGCCCCAGGGCAGCCGGGTAAGCTCGCCCCCCATGCACACCGACAGCCCCACCCTCACCGCCCCGGCCAGCGCCGGCCTGGACTGGTCGCCCGCCCTGTCAGTTGGCGACAGCCGCATGGACCACACCCACGAAGAGTTCGTGACCATGCTCAACCGCCTGCTCGCCATCCCGCAGGATCAGCAACTGCCCCTGTACCGCGAATTCCTGGCTCACACAGTGGAACACTTCGCGCAGGAAGAGCGCTGGATGCTGGCCACCGGTTTTTCTGCCGACAACTGCCACGCCTCGCACCACGCCACGATCCTGGAAACCATGAGCGCGGTAATTCCGCACTATCAGAACGACGACCCGGAGATCATCACCCGCCTGGCCGAGGCGCTGGCCGAGTGGTTTCCGCAACACGCCGCCAGCATGGACGCCGGCCTGGCGCAACACCTCAAAGCAGTGGGCTTCGACACCACCACCGAAACCGTGGCCGACCCTTCGGAGATCCGGCCTGCGAGCATCAGCGGGTGCGGCAGCGTGAGCTGCAGTTGAGCGAGCCCGCGCCCAGCCAAAGAGCACCGCATTCGCTGCGCAGCAAGCAGGCTCTGCATCGGCAAACCCGCACAACTCTTTTCAAACCTGCAGGCACGCGCGGCGTTTTTTGAGGACGCTCATCAGAGCCAGCTTGCCCACGAGTGTGTTTCAATCGATCTGCCGTGCATTGCTCGCAGTCACCGACTGCGCCGTGTTGGTCCATCGAGAGGTTTCGAACACATGAACACAGCCAAACTCCTGGGCATCGCACTGCTGGTGGCGGGCGCACTTGCTCTCGTCTATGGAGGCTTCAGCTACACGAAGGACACAACCGCGGTGAAGCTTGGCCCGCTCGAACTGACCGTGAAAGAGAAGGAGTCTGTCAACGTTCCTGTCTGGGCAGGTGTCGGCGCGATCGTAGCGGGTGGCTTGCTGCTGGTGTTCGGAGGCAAGAAGGGCTGAGGCCTGGAGGAAAGCGGCGAACGGGTCGCGCTGCTCGCGGTCGGCGACAAGTCCAGCCGGCATCGAGACCGGGAGACCGCCTTGGCGCGGGCTCGAAAGCTCGGAAAGAATAGCCATGACGCAAGCCGCCCGGCAGGCCAGGACCGCAGCCTACGGCGTGACCGAGCCACTGCGCTCGCCGTGAGCAAGGGCCGCCAGCGTCGGCACCTCGCACAGCGGCCTGGGATCGGGCCGCGGAATCAGAACAGGGCGGGCCGCCCGGCGCTCACTTGCGCTGGTCGCTGATCCAGTCGGCCAGGGCGAACAGCAGGCCCGAGACCACGAAAGTCAGGTGAATTGCGATCTTCCACTTCAGTTGTTCGCTGCTGAGCGTGGTGCTGACGAGGAAGGCCTTGAGCAGCTCCACCGCCGAAATCGCCACGATCGCGCCGATCAGCTTCATCTTCAGGTCGGAAAAGCCCACTTTGCCCATCCAGGCCGGCCGGTCCTCATGGTCGCCAATGCTCAGCTTGGAGACGAAGTTTTCATAGGAGCTGAACACGATGATCAGCAGCAGCACCGCGATCAGCGCGGTGTCCACCAGCGTCAGGATGGAAATGACCGTGTCGTGCTCGATGATGCCCAGCACACCCTGGATCAGCAGCGCCATTTCCTTGAAGAACTTGATCAGCAGCACCGCCATGCTGACGATGAGCCCCAGAAAAAATGGCACCAGCAGCCAGCGGCTGGAGAAAATGACCTTCTCGAGCGTCAGCTCGAATTTGTTGGGGATGGAGGACATAGGAAAGGCTGGCGTTGCACAAGCGCGCAAGCATAGCGAAAGATGGGCGCGCTGGCGGGGCGGCACCCGCGCGGCACCGTTCATCGCCGCGGCACGGGCATCACACCAGGGCGTTGAACCGAGTGCCCGCCGTGACCTCGCTCGCCAGCGGCAGCTGACCCGCCACGGCATTCAGCAGCGCCGAAGCGGCTGACTTGGCGTTCAGCACCACAAACGCCACCAGCACGACCTCTCGCCACCCGGCTGCTCCAGCCGCCGTTCATCAGCGCTGGGGACTATCCGGCGCACGACCCTGCGGTGATCGGCACGCCGCGCCGCGGCCTCGCTCAGTCCGTAGGCGGGCAGCGCCAGGGCAAATGGCAGCAGATAGTAGGCGGCCCGATAGGCCAGCATCGCGGCCAGCAACTCGGTCTTGGGTAGCCGGTCGCCGAGCGAGGCCACCACCAGCGCTTCGAGTACGCCAACGTTGCCGGGTACATGGGTCACGACGCCGGCCACCGCCGCCAGCAGCATCACGCCGAGTACCGAGGGGTAGTCGACGCGCATGCCGAGCAAGATCCAAACGATGGCGCCAATGAGCAGCCAGTTGGCACCGCCCGCTGCCGCCTGCCAGCTGGCCATGCGCCCGCTTGCCAGTTCCAGCCGATGCACGCGCCAGCTCAGCTGTCGCTTCGGCGAGTACCGGCACAGCGCCAGGTAGGCGAGCGCGGCGCCGATCATCACCAGCCCGATCACACGCAGCCAGCCGGCAGAGGGCAACCCGACCAGGGCCAGCGTGGGCGGCGCCCACACCAGCACGGTGCCGCCCACCCAGAGGTAGCCCAGCCAGTTGGTCACCATGCTGTAAGCGACGATTTGCACCACGGTCTCAGTCGGGAGCCCCCAGCGCGTGTACAGCCGCAGGCGCAGGGCCAGACTGCCCACCCAGGAGCCCAGGTTGAAGTTGAAGGCGTAGCTGATGGCGGCGATGCCCAGGGTTCTCGACATCGGCAGCCGGTGGCCGGTGAGCCGGCGCCCGATGAGGTCGAAGGTGGCGTACAGGGCGTAGCTGATCAGCGACAGCGCTGCTGCGGCCACCAGCCAGCCGGGCGATTGTTGTCGCAGGGCCAGCCAGACGGCTGGCCAGTCGACCCGGCGTGCCTCGAACGCGACCAGCGTCAGCACCAGCCCCGCCAGCACCCAGGGCGCCACCCGCTTGAACCACCACCAGGCGCGCTGCGCGGCCGACCTCACGGCGCGTCGCCGCGCAGCGGCACAACCCGCGGCGCACTCGCCGGAAACATCCGGATCCAGACGGGAAAGCGGCGCATGACGTGGAACAGGGCGAAACTGCGCAGCGCGATCCAGGCCGAGCGGAGCGGCCCCGGCGTTGGCACTTGCACGCGCTCACAGCGTTGCTGCATCAGATGTTCGAGCCGATCGCGCAACTGCCCGGCAAAGACTGGGTCGCGTACGACGACGTTGGCCTCGAGGTTCAACCCCAGGCTGGTCGGGTCGAGGTTGCTCGAGCCGACGGTCGCCCAGTGGTCGTCGATCACCGCCACCTTGGCGTGCAACGGCCGCTCGCCGTACTCGTACACGCGCACGCCGGCACGCAGCAGGTAACCGTACAGCAGTTCCGACGCACTGCGCACCCAGGGCAGATCAGGTCGGCCCTGCAGGATGAGGTCGACCTGCACACCGCGCCGCGCCGCATAGCGCAGATCGCGCAGCAGCCGGTGGCCGGGAAAGAAGTAGGCGTTGGCGATCAGCACGCGCTGGCGAGCACCGCGGATGGCCACGCGGTAGTGGCGCTCGATGTCGGTGCGGTTGCCCTGGTTGTCGCGCGTGACGAAGGCGGCCAACGGGCCGCTGGCGGCGTCGGCCCGAGGGACACCGGCGGCGCCAGCGCCAGCGCCAGCACGGCCTGCACGCCAGCGCCTCAGCCACAGGAACCGGGGCGGTTGCGGCGCTTCCACACTGGCGCGGCAGAAGGCGCGGATCTGCCCGACCAGCGGCCCCTGGACCTCGACCGCATAGTCCTGCTTGCCCAGCGGCCCGGACCCGGCCAGCTGATCGACCGAGAAGTTGATACCCCCGACAAAGGCCAAGCGGCCGTCCACGACCACCAGCTTGCGGTGCATGCGGCGCAGCAGATTGACGCGGGTACCGAACAGGCGCTGGGCGGGCTCGTAGCTGCGCAACCGCACACCGGCTTCGAGCAGTGGCTCCGTGAACGACGGCGGCAAGTCGGGCGA
Organism: Hydrogenophaga sp.; assembly: GCF_011390835.1. Lineage (GTDB taxonomy): Bacteria > Pseudomonadota > Gammaproteobacteria > Burkholderiales > Burkholderiaceae_C > Hydrogenophaga. The sequence continues at coordinate 42,557 of NZ_JAABRQ010000021.1, forward strand.
GCCCCAGCCGTCGACCATCACGTGCACGGTGGCGCCACGCCCGGCGGCGCTCAGCAGGGCTTGCTGCAAAGCGCGACCGACCTCGTCGTCGAACAGGATGAAGGTCTCCAACAGCACCTCTGTCTCAGCCGCGGCGATGGCCTCAAAAACGCGTGGATAGTAGGCCTCACCGTTTTCGAGCAGTGCAATGCGGTTGTCGGGCAGCCAGTGCGAGTTCACGGCAACTCCGGCAGATCGATTTCGGCCGCCAGCGGCGCGTGGTCGGACAGGCGCGCCCAGGGCTGGCGGGGCAGTCTCAGCGGCCGGTGCGCGGCGGTGCCGCGCACGTAGATACGGTCGAGCGGCAGCAGAGGCATGCGAGCCGGGAAGCTGCGCGCATGGCGCCCGTGCGCCTGACGGAAGACTTCGATCAGACCGCACGGTGCCAGCAGCGAGTCAGCGCGCGCGCGCCAGTCGTTGAAGTCGCCGGCAACGACCAGTGTCGCGTCGGCGGGCACGCTGTGGCGGATGACCTCGCACAACCGAGCCAGCTGGTGGCTCCGGTGCGCCTCGCTCAGCCCCAGGTGCACGCACATCACATGCAACTCCGGCTGGCGCGCCGGCCGGGCCAGCACACAGTGCAGCACCCCGCGCGGCTCGACGCCCGGCAACGACACATCGTGGTTGTAGCTGCGCAGCACCGGCAACCGGGACAACACGGCGTTGCCGTGGTCCTGCCCTTCCGCCACGGCATTGCGGCCGTAGGCCCGGTCGTGCCAGATCTCGTCAGCGAGAAACTCGTAGTGCGCGCCGATGTCGGCTGCGCCTGCGGGAACCGATCCGCCCCCGACCTCCTGCAGGAACACCAGATCGCTGCCCTCCGCGCGCACCGCGTCGCGCAATTCGTGCAGGACGAATCGCCGGTTGAAGGCGTTGAAGCCCCTGTGGATGTTGAGGGTCAGCACACGCAAGGGCCTTGGCGATCGCTGTTCATGCATGGTGCTCAGCATGCCACATGGACAACCGCAGACCCGATGTCCGCCAGTCCCGCAAGCAACGGGTACGTCGCCCGCACCTCACGCACGCAACCGAATCCTGCAACCAATATCCAGTCTTGAGAATTTCCCAAGAGCCAATCTGCTTTCTTAGCACCGTCTTCAACACCTTGTCATAGTTGTTCTTCGGCAGCGCGTCCACGAACGCATAGCGCTTGGCCGCTTGAAGCGGGCGATATGGTCCAGGCAGAAGGCGTCCAGCGATCTCGAATCCACCGTCTCTGAAGCCGCAGCATTCGCCTGCAGCACCACAAACGCCACCGCGATTTCGCCCCACTCAGGATCCGGCGCGCCGACCACAGCCAATTCGGCCACACAGGGGGCCGTGAGCAGCACCTCTTCCGCCTCGCGCGGGTCGATGTTGCCGCCGCTGATGATGATCGCCTTGCAGCGCTATGCAGAGACTGACGCTGTCAGTGGGAGTCATGCCACGAGGTACGCGCACCGCACAGGCCTTGGCGGCGCTGCCGAACCACCAATGGCAGCTGGCTCAGACCTGTTCGGCAACTGGCTCGAACGCAGCCGTTGGCGGGGTCAGCCCGGCGAGGTTGGTGAGGGTAGCGGCGGCGCGGCGCGGCACGATCCTGGCGGGTACACCCACCGCGACCGAGTTGGATGGCACATCGTGGGTGACCACCGAGTTGGCGCCAATGCACACGTTGTCGCCGATGGTGATGCGTCCCAGCAGCTTGGCGCCCGTGCCGATGTCCACGTTGTCCCCGAAAACCGGGGCGCAGGGTTCGTCAACGCGGGCCAGACCCACCACCACGCCCGAACGGAGACGGCAGTTGTCACCAAATCGCGCGTAGCCACTGACCACGATGCCGCCAAAGTGGTCGATCACAAAGTTCTTCCCCACCTGGACTTCGCAGGGAAGTTCGATGCCCGTGATGACTTGAACGAATTTGTACAACACCTTGTACAGCAACGAAAACGCCTTGCGCAGGAGGACTGGACGCACGCCATAGCGCCAGCGCCCCAGTCGATACACCAGCATGACCCAGAAACCTTGCACACCCCAATCGCGTCCATGGGCACGGTAATCAGCGCGAATGTGGTCAAACATGATGCATCTGCCGATCTACAGAGTGAAATTGATGCGAATCCACCACAGGTTTCCGAAGTTGCCTGCGCCCCGAACCGAAAGTGAAGATGCCGTCTCTGGGTCCGACCGACCCTCTGCCGGCAAGAATGAAATGGCACGCTGAGCAGTGGGTCGCGCGGGCGATACCCACGCAATGTGCCCAAGACAACAGCCTGTCTCTGTGCGCTGGCGCACAGAGGAGGTGACGGAGGTGGGTATGAGGAGCCTCTGTGTGGACTGCCTGCGGCGATCTGCTGCCCGGCTGCGGCACCACCAAGACCACCACGATGCCGCCCCACTCCGCCCATACAGGCACCGAACCGACGGCGCCACAGCGCGTCAGGCTGCCAAAGGGTCTGCTGTCTTACATTGCTTGGCATGACCACCGCGCTGCCGCCCCTGATCACCGCTTTGCTGGCGCCGGCGCGCTATGCGCACCCGGTGGACCGGGTGGAGCTGGTGGAGACGCACGGCGCCTGGGTGCTGCTGGCGGGCGAATTCGCCTACAAGATCAAGAAGCCAGTGCGGTTTGACTTCATGGATTTCGGCACCCTGGCGCTGCGCCGTCGCGCCTGCGAGGCCGAGATCCGGGTGAACCGGCGTTTCCAGTCGCCCGACCAGCCCGCCACCCACCTGTACCTGGGCGTGCTGCCCATCGTGGGCACGCCCGACCAGCCGCGCTGGGGCGACCTGGGCGACGCCGACGATGGCCGCGCCATCGAGTTCGCGGTGCAGATGCGCCGATTTGACGAAGCGGCCCGCCTGGACCACCTGTGCCAGCGCGGCGCGCTCACGCCAGGGCACATCACCACGCTGGCTCGGCGCATGGCGGCGTTTCAGGCTGGCGCCGCCGCAGCCGACGCCGACAGCCGATGGGGCCATGCCGCAGCCGCCATGCGCTGGCCACGTGACAATTTCAGCACGCTGCGCACCGCGCTCCCTGACCCGACCGACGCCACCCTGCTGCAAGCACTGAGCGCCTGGACCGAGCAGCGCTTCAGCGCCATCGAGCCGCTGCTCTCGCGCCGGCGCCAGAAGGGCCGGGTTCGCGAAGGCCATGGCGATCTGCACCTGGCCAACACGGTGCTGATCAACGACGCGGTGCTGCCCTTTGACGCCATCGAGTTCAACGACGAGCTGCGCTGGATCGATGTAGCCAACGACATGGCCTTTGCGTGGATGGATTTGTTGAATCACGGCCAGCCCGGCCTGGCGAACCAGCTGCTGAGCGACTGGCTCGATGCCAGCGGCGATGTGTCGGCACCCACGGTGTGGACCTTTTTTGCCTGCTACCGCGCCGGCGTACGGGCCAAGGTGACCGCGATCCGCCTGGGGCAGCAGGGCGGCGCAGGCGCTTCGACCGAAGCCGACGCCAGCCTCGCCGAGGCGCGCCGCTACCTGACGCTGATGCGAGACATGGCCCACCCACCCGCGCCGCAACTCGTTATCACCCACGGCCTCTCGGGCAGCGGCAAAACCTGGGCTTCCAGCCGCTGGCTGCAGGCCGAGCCCAGTGGTCGCGTGATCCGCCTGCGCTCGGACGTGGAGCGCAAACGCCTGCATGGCCTGAGCGCGCTGGCCAGCAGCGGTTCTGGCCTGAACGCCGGCCTCTACAGCGCCCAGGCCCATGGCGATACCTACGCTTCGCTGCTCTCGCGCACCCGCATGCTGCTGGGTGAAGGCTGGACGGTGCTGGTCGATGCGGCCTTTCTGCGCCACGCCGAGCGCCAGACCTTCGCCGCGCTGGCGCAGGCAGGCGGTTACCCTTTTCACATACTGGCACCCGAGGCCTCGGTAGCCGAGTTGCGCGAGCGCATCGCGGCGCGCCAGGCGAGTGGCGGAGATGCTTCAGAGGCCACGCTGGCCGTTCTGGAGCAGCAACTGGGCTGGGTGGAACCGCTGAACGAGGCCGAGCGCGCGCAACGCTGGCCCACGCCAAACTGACAGCGGCGAGAAGAAATTTCAATCAGCTTCGGTGGGGTTTCACAAGCCAGCGGCGCCGGCTCTCGCTACCATGGCCGCAGATCAACACATTCCAACACCCCGGAGACAAGCCACCATGCCCGTGATCACCACCGTTGAAGACCTCCGCGTCCTGGCGAAAAAGCGCGTGCCGCGCATGTTTTACGACTACGCCGATTCCGGCTCCTGGACCGAGGGCACTTACCGCGCCAACAGCGAAGATTTCCAGCGCATCAAGCTGCGCCAGCGCGTGGCGGTCAACATGGAAAACCGCAGCACCGCCACGAAGATGGTGGGGCAAGACGTGAAGATGCCGGTGTGCATCGCGCCGGTCGGTCTGACCGGCATGCAAAGCGCCGATGGCGAGATCAAGGCGGCGAAAGCGGCCGAGCAGTTCGGCATTCCGTTCACCCTATCGACCATGAGCATCTGCTCGATCGAGGACGTGGCCGAGCACACGACCGCACCCTTCTGGTTCCAGCTCTACATGATGCGCGACCGCGAAGCCATGGCGCGCATGATCGAGCGCTGCAAGGTCGCCAAGTGCAGCGCGCTGGTGCTCACGCTGGATCTGCAGGTGATCGGTCAGCGCCACAAGGATCTGAAGAACAAGATGCGCGCCTCGGTGATCCCGAGCCTGGGCAACATCGTCAACATCGCCAGTAAGCCGCGCTGGGTGATGGGCATGATGGGTACTCGCCGTCACACCTTCCGCAACCTCGTCGGCCACGTCAAAGGCGTGAGCGACATGGCCTCGCTCGCCTCCTGGACCAACGAGCAGTTCGACCCGCGCCTGTCGTGGGAAGACGTGGCCTGGGTCAAGCAGCAGTGGGGCGGCAAGTTCATCCTCAAGGGCATCATGGATGTGGAAGACGCGAAATTGGCCGTGGCCAGCGGCGCCGACGCCATCGTGGTCAGCAACCACGGCGGCCGCCAGCTCGACGGCGCGCCCAGCAGCATCGATGCGCTGCCGGCCATCGTGGCCGCGGTGGGCGACCAGATCGAGGTCTGGATGGACGGCGGCATCCGCAGCGGGCAAGATGTGCTCAAGGCCTGGGCCCTGGGCGCTCGCGGTACCATGATCGGCCGCGCCATGGTCTACGGCCTTGGCGCCATGGGCGAACAAGGCGTGTTGAAAGCGCTGGAAATCATCCACAAGGAGCTGGACGTGACCATGGCGTTTTGCGGCCACACAGATATCCGCACGGTCGACAAAGGCATACTGCTGCCCGGCACCTACCCGACCTGATGGACACCGTGCACCGCATGAACGAGCCTTCGACCTCTTCCGACCCTACGCCCGCCTCTGGGTTTCGCAGCGTCAGCACCTGGTGGCGTGCACTCGCCATACTGCTGCTGCTGGTGCTGCTGATCGGCTGGGCGGCAAGCGCCAGCATGTTCGAGCAGCTCAAGGCCCAGATCAGCCACCTGCAAAGCCGACTGGTCGAGGTGCCGCAGGTGCGCCAGATCGCGGTGCTGCAAGACGATGACCAGCTGCCGGCCATGCTAGTCACCTACGATCCCAAGCGGGGCGCGCTGCTGCTGCAGCGGCTCAACGAAGTGCGTGAAGGTCGCGAAGACAGCATGCAGCTTTGGGCCCTGGTCGGCGGCGCGCCACCACGCTCGCTGGGCGTGATCACCAGCAAGTACCAGACCCTGGAACTGCCGGTGAGCGAAGCGGCGCTCGAGAACGTCAGCCAGCTCGCGATCAGCGCCGAAAACAAAGGTGGTGTGGCCGCCGGCGCCAGCCCTAGCCTGCCCTATTTGTTCAAGGGCTGGTGGGTGAAGAAGACGATTTGAGCCGCAGGGCTCTCAGCGCAGCTCGTACTCGAAGGTGCTCACCACCCGCAGGCGCTTGCCGCGCGAGCTGCCGTCGTCGTAGTCGTTGCCGTCGTCACCGGTGATGCGGATCACGCCCTGGTTGGCGTTTTTCAGCGGGCCGAGCTGGGCACCAGCCTCGGCGGCGAATTTTTGTGCTTGCTCGCGCGCGTTGCGTGTGGCTTCGGCCAGCAACGGTGCCTTCACATCGTTGAAGCCGCGCAGCTGAAAACGCGGGCCGCTGCGCGCGCCATTGTTTTCGCCACCAAGCTGCACGCCTTCCTGGATCAGCGGGTCCACCGCCAGCGCGGCCTTCTCCACCTCGGCCACACGGGCTGACTTCACCAGCACCTGGCCAGTGCCATTGAAGCGAAACGGCACATTGCCCTGGGCGTATTCGCGCGCCAGCAGGTCTTGCACCTGCAGCGGGCGTGTCTCCAGCTCTTCGTCGGTGAAGCCGCGTGCCTTCAAGAACGCCAGCACCTTCTCGCGGTCGGCGGCCAGCGCTTGCTGAACGCCGCTGAACTCAGCGCCGGCACGGCGAAAGCTCAGCGTCCAGATAGCGAAGTCGCTCTCCACGTCCTTCTCGGCCAGGCCTTTGACGGTGACGGAGCGGTCAGCCATGCGAAAGCGCTCCAGCCCCTGGCTGACGGCAAAGCCGGCGATGGCGATACCGGCGGCGACCAGCAAGGCGGTGAGAAAACGGGCGATGTGGTTCATGGTGTGGGGCTCCCGGTCTGGGCGGCGCTGCGGGAGCGAGCGCCGCTCTATTGAATGAGTTTAGCCCTCGGCATTGACGCTAGGGTGCCAAGCTGTGAACCGATGGCGTGCAACCGCCTGACGCTCGCCCGGACGCTATGCTTGTCCCGTGAATACCGATCCCCCGATCAAAGCCGACCTGCCCCGGCGCATTGCGCACCTGGACATGGACGCGTTTTTTGCGTCGGTCGAGCTGCTGCGCTACCCGCAGCTCAAGGGTCTGCCGGTGGTAATCGGCGGCGGGCGGCGGCACGCCGACGACCTGCTGGCGCAGTTGCGCAACACCTACCCGGAGCGCGACTGGAGCGAGACCACGCTGGACCGTATTCCGGTCGACTTCTTTCCGCGCTTGGCCGGCTACACCGGGCGCGGCGTGGCCACCACCGCCACCTACGCGGCGCGGCAGTTTGGCGTGGGCTCGGCCATGGGTCTGATGAATGCGGCCAAGCTCTGCCCCCAGGCCATCCTGCTACCGGTCGACTTTGACGAGGTGCGACGCATCTCGCGCCTGTTCAAAAGCACCATCATCGAAATCGCGCCCGTCATGGAAGACCGCGGCATCGACGAGGTGTACATCGACTTCACCGAGGTACCCGGCGGGCAGCGCGAACACGGCCGCGCGCTGGCGCGGCTGATCCAGCGAAGCATCCATCAGGCCACCGGCATCACCTGCTCCATCGGCGTGGCGCCGAACAAGCTCATCGCCAAGATGGCCAGCGAGTTCAACAAGCCCAACGGCATCAGCATCGTGATGCCCGACGACTTGCAGACCCTGATCTGGCCACTGCCCTGCCGCAAGATCAATGGCGTGGGCCCCAAGGCCGACGCCCGCCTGCAAAGCCACGGCATCCACACCATTGGCGAGCTCGCTGAGCGCGAGCGCAGCTGGCTGATCGAGCATTTCGGCAAGAGCTACGGCGCCTGGCTGCATGAGGTGAGCTGGGGTCGCGACGAGCGCCCGGTGGTGACCGAGAGTGAGCCGGTCAGCATGAGCCGCGAAACCACCTTCGAGCGCGACCTGCACGCGGTGCGCGACCGCACCGAGCTCGGCGCCATCTTCACCCGCCTGTGTGAGCAGGTGGCGGCCGACCTGCAGCGCAAAGGCTACGCCGGCAAGACCATCGGAATCAAGCTTCGCTACGACAACTTCCAGAGCGTGACGCGCGACGTGACCCTGACCGGCGCCACCGATGACGCCATCACCATCCGCCGCCACGCCGGCCTGTGTTTGAAGCGCGTGGATCTCACACGGCGCATCCGCCTGCTGGGCGTACGCGTAGGCAAGCTGGTAAAGCCCGGGACAGAGGGTGTCTCGACGGCGGGCTACAGTGAAACTCAATCTTCCAACTCCCGAACCGTCCAGGAAACATCTCAAGATGACCTCACCAACCTGCTTTTCCCTGAGCTCGACTGACGACTTTGTGGCCCACCTGGTGCTCAACCGGCCCGAGGTGCTGAACACCATGCACCCGACGTTCTGGCGCGAGCTCGACGAGATCCTCACGCAGCTGCACCGCGATGGTACGGCGCGCGCGCTGGTCATCAGCAGCACAGGCAAGCACTTTTCCGCCGGCATGGCGCTCGAAACCTTCACCAGCGCCATCGCCATGGACGACCAGAGCCCCGAGGGCCGGGCTGGGGTGTTCGATCTGCTGAGCGACATGCAGACCACCTTCACCAAGATCGAGAGCCTGCGCATCCCGGTCATCTGCGCCATCCAGGGCGGCTGCATCGGCGGCGCGGTGGACATGGTCACCGCGGCTTGCATCCGCTACGCCACGGCCGACGCGTTTTTCTGCATTCAGGAAATCAACATCGGCATGGTGGCCGACGTGGGCACGTTACAGCGCCTGCCCAAACTGATTCCGTTCGCCGTGGTCAAGGAGCTGGCCTACACCGGTCGCCGCCTGCCCGCGAGCAAGGCGCTGGCCTATGGCCTGGTCAACGAAGTGTTCGACACGCCTGAAGCCATGCTGGCCGCGGCGCTGCAGTGCGCCAAGGAAATTGCCAGCAAGCCGCCGGTGGCCATCTGGGGCACCAAACAGGCCGTGACCTACGCGCGCGACCACTCGGTGGAAGACAGCCTGCGCCAGATGGGCTGGCTGCAGGGCGCGATCTGGAGCAACCAGCATGTGCGCGAAGCCATTGCGGCCATGAAAGAAAAGCGCGCCGGCCAGTTCACGCCGCTGGCCGCGTTGCAGTCGTTCAAAGAACTCGACGCCGGTTAGGCACGAGCCTGCTGTGTGAGGCTAGTCAAGTCGCCAGCGAGGCGCTGATTTCGGCGAAGTTGTGGGCGTGCTCGATCACGTCGATCGGATGACCCAGCTGACGCTCGATCTGCGCCTGTGAGATCACCCCACGCAGCTCCGGGGTCTGCCCGTCCTGTCCGTGATCGACCACCAGCATGTGGCGCCGACCCAGGTGACGGATGGTGGCGATCACCTTGGCCACCGTGGCATGGCGCAGCTGCTCCATGCCCACCGCGTCGAGCGAGCTCAGCGGCGACATCACATCGCCCACCACCAGATCCTCGTAATGCACACCCCGGCTCGCAATCACCTGCATCGGCCGTTCACCATCCAGGTCGAGGGTGGTGATGAGCCCGTCCACACACGGCATTTCGCTCACCACGAACAGCAATCGCACGCCCTGGTGGATCATGTGCTCGCGCGCCATCAGCAGAGACTCTTCCGGCCGCACCGTCGCCGCACGCACCAGCGCGAGGTCGGTCATGACCGACAGCGCCGGCGAGGCCAGGGTGACGCTCTCTGCGGTCGTTGGTTTCGACTGGGCAAAACGGGTGCCTGCGGGGAAGTGGAACGAAGGCAGGATGTCGTGGTTCATGTGGATCCTCATGCTGAGTCAAAACAGGGCTTTATTGGACGCCCAAACCCTTAGGGAGCCCTTAAGGTCCGTCCCGGGCACTGCGCTCGAATCAACGCACCCCGGGTTTGAACCACCCTCACAGTAACCGCCAAGCCGGCAAACACAAAATCAGGCCATCAGCGCTCCGCAGGCGGACATGTGCCGCCGCGCGACACGGAACCATCCTTGCACTCGGTCAGGATCTCGGTTTCGGGCGTGGGCCGCCGTACCGGTCGCACCGGCGGCGGGCTGGTCGGCCGGGCAGACTGGGCGTTGGGGGGCGCAGGGATGCCAGGCGCTTCGGCACCGACGCCGCGGGTGTACACGATCTTCTGCTGCCCGTTGTCACACGAACCGACCACCTCGCCTGTGACCGGCGTGTCGTTCGGCACCACCGTCACGCTGAAACGCGCCACGCCGGCGTCGCGGATCTGGGCTTCGATCCTGGCGCGGATCGGCTCACAATTGTCGGCATGGGCTGCGCCGACCTGGGCGAGCAACACCAAGACGGGCAGGATGCGGTATCGAAACAACATGGGCTCAGTGTAGTTTCACAGAGGCTTGAGCACCTTGGGCACCGCATTGGGCCGAAGCCGGAAGGCGTCGGGCATGCGCGAACCAAGCAGCGGACGCAAGTACAGGCGAAAGGCGTCCGTCACGTCGGTGCCGTTGGCCGATATGAACTCGTCTTCCATCACGCGCGTCTTGCCCGCTACTGCGGAGAGCGGCAGCAGCTCGTAGTCGGCCGAATAAAAACCAGTGCGCTTGATCGCCACCGAGCCGTCGACTTTGCCCCACATCGCGTACTGAACCGCCTTCTCACCCACCTCACGTGCTTCGCGCTGGTCCACATCGCTCACGCAGCCGATGAAGCTGCGCTGCAGGTAGCCAAAGGTGTCGCCGCGCACACGTTTGATGCCAAGCTTGAGCTTGATCTCTTCGCACAGCAGGTCGGCCAGCGCGCCGGTGCCCGAGAGCTGGACATTGCCATGCGCATCCTTTTCGATGTCCTTTGCCAGCTGCGTGATGATGGGCTGACCCGAGGCATCGTGAATGCCTTCGCTCACCGCGATCACGCAGCGTCCATGGCGCTCGTACACCGCCTTCACCTCAGCCAGGAATTTCGGGATATCGAACACCCGCTCGGGCAGATAAATCAGGTGCGGACCGTCGTCGTCGAACTTCTTGCCCAAAGCGGAGGCTGCCGTGAGAAAGCCGGCGTGTCGCCCCATGACCACGCCCACGTACACGCCCGGCAGCGCCGCGTTGTCGAGGTTGGCACCTGCAAAAGCCTGGGCCACGAAGCGCGCCGCCGAAGGGAATCCTGGCGTGTGGTCGCTGCCTACCAGATCGTTGTCGATGGTCTTGGGAATGTGGATCGAGCGCAGCGGGTAGTTGGCCTTCCGCGCTTCCTCGGACACGATGCGCACCGTGTCTGAAGAGTCGTTGCCGCCGATGTAAAAGAAGTGCTCGATCTCATGCGCTCGCAGCACCTTGAAAATCTCCTGGCAGTAGGCCAGGTCGGGCTTGTCGCGCGTGGATCCCAATGCGGAGGATGGGGTGTTGGCCACCGCTTCCAGGTTGTGGCTCGTCTCTTGTGTGAGGTCGACAAAGTCCTCGTCCACGATGCCGCGTACGCCGTGGCGCGCGCCGTAGACCAGCCTCACATCGCGAAAGCGCCGCGCTTCCAGCGCCACGCCCACCATGGACTGGTTGATGACCGCCGTGGGCCCGCCGCCCTGGGCAACGAGGATTTTTCCGGATGACATGGAACAGACTCCTTCAATGTTGGTTGGCCAAGTGTGGACCCAATTGCACCCACCCTTCAACGGTCACGGCCGAAACCGCAGCGCAAGCCTGGCACCTGGAAGGTACCGAAGCGCTTCACTGCCCAAAACAAGTGTGACGCGAGGGTCTCATCGAATCCCTGGACAACTCCCCTCTCACGCAGGTGCGAAACTCTTGTCCATGAAGACCTTCCACAACCCCCACCAAGCGATGCACCAAGGCCAACAGGAAATGTTCCGAGGGCGTCTGGTGCCCTGCCACGAAGTGCCAGCACGGCTCGACTTTGTGCTGAATGAGCTGCAGCGCCGGCCGCTGGGCACGCTGGAGACCCCGGCGATCACCGCCGCAGAACTGGACGCCGCGATCGCCCGCGTGCACACCCAGCGCTACACAGACTTTCTGGCGAACGCCTGGGACCATTGGGTGGCGATGGATCCGGCGAACGCGCAGCGCGACGTCTTGCCTTCGGTCTGGCCGCTGGGCAACCAGCACGCCTTCCGTGCCGACGTCCTGCCCCTCAATTTCGCAGCCCGCCTGGGTCTGTTTGCCTTTGACGCCGGTTCACCCCTGATGGCAGGAACCTGGGTGGCCGCGCGCGGGGGCGCAGCCTGTGCACTGGCGGCGGCGCGCGAGGTGTTGGGCGGCGCGCGCTCGGCGTTTGCCCTCACCCGTCCACCGGGCCACCATGCCGGCCCCGACTTCCTGGGCGGCTACTGCTTTCTGAACAACGCCGCCATTGCCGCGCAGGCCTTGGTGGATGGCGGCGAGTCGCACGTGGCGGTGCTCGACGTGGACTACCACCACGGCAACGGCACGCAGACCATCTTCTACGAGCGCGCTGATGTGTTCACCGTCTCCGTCCACGGTGACCCCATGACCGAGTACCCGTTTTTCCTCGGTCATGCCGATGAACGGGGCGCTGGCCCGGGCGCGGGCTTCAACCTCAACCTGCCGCTGCCCCGCGGCACCGGCTTTGCCGCCTGGCGAGCCGCGCTCGATCAGGGGCTGCAAGCGGTGAAGGACTTTGGTGCCGGCGCCCTGGTGGTGCCCATGGGCCTGGACACTTTTGAAGGCGATCCGATCTCGGGCTTCACGCTCAAGACCGAGGACTACCTCGACCTCGGAGAAGCACTGGCCAGCGCCGGTCTGCCCACCGTATTCACCTTCGAGGGCGGTTACGCGGTGGACGCGGTGGGCGTGAACGCGGTCAACCTGCTCGAAGGTTTCCAGCGCGCTGGGTGATCGGCAGGCCAGAGTCGGGCATGGACTTTAGGCGCTCGTGGATGGCGGTCTGGACCTCGAGGTGCAGGCGCAGCACAAACGCCAGCTCGGCCACCAGGAACAGAGGGCCGACGAACAGGCCGACGATGTCGTCCACGAAGGCCGGTTTCCTGCCCTCGCACCAGTGACCCAGAAACTGGATCGACCAGCCGACGATGAACGTGCCCAGGCCCACACCCAGCCACACGCCGGTGGTGTGTGCCGCCAGCACTTGACCGGCCAACAGCGCTGCACCGATCAGCACCAGCATGACCGAACCAAGGCGCAGGTCGATCCGCGGATGGAAAACGATGGTGCCCAGACCCAGCAAGGTCGTGAGCGAAACGGGCCAGTCGCCCACCAGGAGGCTGGGACGCGAGAGCAAGGTGGCGACGGAAGGGTCGTGACGCATCATGCGTCCCTCGCCCAACCCCGCGCGTCTGTCAGCTGACCGACACCGACCCTACTGGAAAACCCGCAAAACACCCGCCATGCTGCCCACCCCAGCCGAACTGCATCCGCTCACCCAGGGGTGCTGGTTCCAACGCCTTCCCATTGAGTCTGCCCAAGCCTTACTGAACCTCGGTCGGCTGTACACGCTGCAGCTCGGCGAAGCGCTTTTTCTTCTCGAGGGTGCGCCCTGCGGCCTGTATGGCCTGGTGTCTAGCGCAATGCGGTTTACGGGCCACTGTGGTGGAAGCGAGTCTGCACGATCAGCCCCCACACTCGCGCGAGCTAGGGCTGCCGATGGCCGACAAGCTGCGGCTCGCTCTGGTGAGCATGAAGGCTCAGATGCTGCTGTCACCCACCCAGCGCCTGCTGCTGGCACAAGGCACTCAGGCGGGCGAGTTCCGCCGCCACATCGGCGTGACCCAGGACAAGCTGGCAGGCATGCTGGGGGTGTCGCGCCAGACCACCAACCAGATCCTGCAGGCGTTAAAGGACCAGGGCCTGATCGCACTGCAACGGGGCGAACTGGAAGCCCTGGACATCGACGCGCTGCACGCGCTGTCGCAGTAGCGCTGCCGAGCACGCAGCTTGCTCGCGCACTTGCCTATTGCCGGGCAGTGCGCAAGTTGGGCGGTGGCAGTTGCGGGTGGCTGGTGCGCCAGGGGTTGATGTCGAGCCCGCCGCGCCGGGTGTAGCGCGCGTACACGCTGAGCTTGGCGGGCTTGCAGCGCGTCATGATGTCCATGTAGATGCGCTCGACGCACTGCTCGTGAAACTCGTTGTGGTTGCGAAAGCTCACAATGTATTGCAGCAAGCCTGCCTGATCGATCTGCGGTCCGCTGTAGTGGATCTGCACACTGCCCCAGTCGGGTTGCCCCGTCACCAGACAATTGCTCTTGAGCAGGTGGCTCACCAGCGTTTCCTCCACTGGCTGCTCGTGCAGCGCTGCGCTCAGCAGCTGCGGTGCGGGCTGGTACAGCTCACACTCCACATCAAGCCGGTCGATGGACAGGCCTTCGAGTTCGCGCACCGCCTCGCGTCCGAATTGCTCAGGCAGCAAAAGCTGAATCCCGGCAGACGCCAGCACCGAGCCGCCGTGCCAGATTGCGGCGCTGAGGTCTTCGCGCAGCCGATTGCGCACCGCGTCGGCGCTGGCGAAGCGGCTGTTGTTGAAGCTGTTGAGGTAAAGCTTGAACGACTTGCTCTCGACGATGTGGGTGCTCTCGCAAGGCACGGTGATGTGGGCCAGCGCTACCTGGGGCTTGCCGCGCAGGTTGAGCCATGAAAGCTCAAAAGCGGTCCACAGGTCGGCCCCCAGAAATGGCAGGCGGCCCTGGATGCCGATCTCAAGGCGCTTGGTCTCGCGTGGAAGCGGAAACAGCAGCGAAGCGTCGTACTGGTCGATGTAGGCCGAGGCCTTGCCAAGCTGGGAATGTTCAGGGGTATTCATTGAGAGGTCACACAAACTCTCGCTCGCGCAGCCACTTGGTCGCGACCCATTTTTCGCCGACGATCACGGGCGCACCACCGTGCAGGGTGCGAGTGGCAGGCGAGGGGCGGTCATAGCTGAAAAACACGGCGTTGCCGCGCTGCGGCGCCACTTCCAAACCGGCATCGGGAAAGGTCGTACCACCTCCCTGCTCGGGCTGGTTGAGGTACATCACCAGCGTGGCCACGCGCTGGCCGCCGCGCTTCAGGATGGTGGGTGTGCCGGGCTCGACCGGATCGAAATAGTCGTAATGCGGCTTGTACTCAGCGCCAGGGCCGTAGTGCAGTACCTGCAGCCCTTCGCCGTTCTCCACCGGCCAGTTCAGCAGCCGCGCGATACGTGATTCGATGCTTTTCAACAGCTCGCTTTCGCCGCGGTTGAAGAACATGCCGTTGCTGGTGCGGTCCGGGTTGAGCTCTTCACCGCCGGTCTTCGTCTGCACCGTGAGTGAGCGGGCTAGGCGCGGGCGCGCGGCGGCGATCAGCGCATCGCATTCTTCGCCCGACAACAAACCACCGAGCACCAGCACACGCGGCGACTGCAGGCTAGCCAACACCTGAATCCGGCGATCGCCCACGTCCACCTCACCCGATGAGACCGGCAGGTCCGCATCAGGTACCCGAACGCCCTGTGCGGCCGTCGGCACCACCACCGACGCCACGGGCTTGCCAGAGGCGCGCTGGCGCAGGTGATCGCGCAAGGTGTCTTCCAGCGCGACCTCTGCCACGTCTTCGGTCCAGCCGGCCTGCACCATGGCGCCGAGCACCGCTTCGGGCTGGTGACCCGCCAACGCCTGGTCCACGATCCATTGCCGCAGTTCGGGGGTGACGCTCTGGTTCATGTCCGCTGCTCCTAAGGTGGCGCGTAGGGTCAGCTGGTCGCCTGGCGCCGAAACACCAGCCGGTCGGGACCCGACGCGCCGGGTGTGAAACGGTAACCTTCCGCATCGAAGGCCTGCAATTGCGCGGGTGTGGAGACCCGGTGCTGCACCGCGAACCGCACCATCAGGCCACGCGCGCGTTTGGCGAAAAAGCTCACCACCTTGTACTGGCCCGCCTTGCCTTCCTCGAACACACAGGTGACCACACGCGGCTTGAGCGCCTTCAGGTCGACCGACTTGAAATACTCCTCGCTCGCCAGGTTGACCACCACCGGCGACTTGTCGGCCAGGGCCCGCTGGTTCAGGTAGTCGGCAATCTGGCGACCCCAGAACTGGTACAGATTCTTGCCGCGCGCCGTGGCCAGGCGCGTGCCCATCTCCAGACGGTAGGGCTGCATCTGGTCCAGCGGCCGCAACACACCGTACAGGCCGCTAAGGATGCACAGGTGCTGCTGAAGCCAGTCTAGATCTTCTGCGCTCAGGCTCTTGGCGTCCAGGCCACCATACACGTCGCCATCAAAGGCGAGCACGGCCTGCTTGCTGTTGCGCGCGGTGAACTTGGGCGACCAGGCCTGGTACCGCGCCACGTTCAGGCCCGAGAGCGCATCCGACAGGCTCATCAGCTCGGCGACCTGATGCGGCGATTTTTCGCGCAGCACCGAAATCAGCTCGGCGGCATCGCCTGCAAACAGCGGCTTGGTGTGCGTCTTGACGGGGGCGGGCGTGGTGTAGTCCAGCGCTTTGGCGGGGGAAATGAGGAACAGCATGGTGGAGTGGGCTCGGCGTGCAGGCAGATCAGGCAAAAAAAAGGCCTCCCGCAGGAAGCCTCGATTATGGCCAAAGCGGCGCGTTACCTGAGATCGCCCGCCAGGCTGGCCAAGGTCTCGGGCGCGATCTGCACATGGGCCGGGTAATGCGTGTGGTCACAGCCGAGCTTGACGGCCGCCCCGGCCTGAATCGCGGCCTTCATGGGCGGCGTGAATTCGAAGCGCACGAAGTGCACCGCGCTGGTCTTCTCGTCGTTCTCGCGGTCCAGGTCTTCGTCGGCGATCGCGTAAACGCGCTTCATGCCTTCGACCTCGACAAACAGCCGGTCTTCCACGCCGATCAGGCGGGCCAGCTCCCGCTTGCGTTCGTTGATGTCGGTGTACTCGATCATCATCGTGGCTTTCCAGTTGCTGCCTTCGGGCACCAGCGGCGCATAGGCCTCGATCTCTTGCTGGATGCCCTCTTCCTCGAACACTTTTTCAATGCGCAGCATCTCCTGAATCTGGTAGCGGATGGTCGTCTCGCTCTCGAACTGCAGATTGATGTGCTCGCCCAGCGACACGCTTCGCAGCTTGCGATGCGCGATGACTTCGGCTTTGTGCAGCTTGCGCCACTTGGTGTAGGCCTCCAGCGTCATCAGGCTGTCGGCGGTGATGTGTCCGGTGAGTTGCATGTTGATCACTCCTATGTGGTTTCGGCCGAGTTGTTGATCTCGCCCGTGAAACGGGGTCAAAGCCCCATTTCGCCGTGGCGTCTCTTGCTCCGGTGGAGGAATCGTCCTGAATGGGGATCTGACCCCGATTCACTCTACCTCCGCTTCGCGCCTAGCTACTTCAATCCGTAGGCCTTGGCCACCAGGCTTAGCGGGTGTTGCAGTTCGGGCGCGCCATGACCGTTTACTTCAAAGCCCTGCGCAATGTGGTGGCCGCCGAGCGGACAGTCCGAGCTGATGTAGTCGGGTTTGGCACCGTCTTTCATGGTGGCCATGGCCTTGAACACCGGCTTACCGATCTTCATCGCCTGCTGGTGGGTGGCCTTCTTTACCCCGAAGGTGCCGGCGTGTCCGGAGCAGCGCTCGATCGTGTTGATCGTGGTCTCTGGGATCATCTTGAGCATCTCTTCGGTTTTGCGACCAATGTTCTGCACCCGGCCGTGACAGGGGATCTGGTAGCTGATATTCCCCAGCTTCTGAGGAAACTCGGTCTTGAGCAGGCCATCTCGCTTGCGCGCCATGAAATACTCAAACGGGTCCCACATGTGTTCCTTGACCAGCTGGGTGTCGGCGTCATCGGGGAACATCAGCGGGATTTCCTGCTTGAACATGAGTGCACAACTGGGCACGGCGGCGAGGATGGCATAGCCATCTTTCGCGTACTTCGCCAGCACCGGGATATTGGCTTCCTTGCTGTCCTGCACCGACTCTAGGTCACCCAGCTCCAGCTTGGGCATGCCACAGCATTTTTCCTTCTCGACCAGGGTATAAGGAATGTCGTTGTGGTCAAGGATCTTGAGCAGATCCATGCCGATGCCCGGCTCGTTGTAGTTGATGTAACAGGTGGAGAAGATCGCCACCTTACCCGGAGTTTTCTCGCCGTCGACCACTTGTTTCGCTTGCGCATCGGGCGCGGCCGAACGAAACTTTTTGGACGCAAGCTCGGGTAGCCAAGCATCCCTGTCCACGCCAGCAAACTTCTCCATCAGACCGCGCGCCACCTGCGTCTTGTTGATGGCGTTGACTGCCTGCACCACGATGGGAATGCCAGCGAACTGGCCGTGCACATCGGTGGAAGCAAGCAGCTTCTCAGCGGTGCCGACTTCTCCCTTCTTGAACTTGATCGCCTTGGCGCGCAGCATGGTGTGCGGGAAATCCAGGTTCCACTCGTGCGGCGGGGTGTACGGACACTTGGTCATGTAGCACAGGTCGCACATGTAGCACTGATCGACCACTTTCCAGTAGTCCTTCTTGTCGACCCCGTCGACCTCCATCGTCTTGCTCTCGTCAACCAGATCGAACAGGGTGGGGAACGAGCCACATAGGCTAACGCACCGGCGGCAACCGTGGCAGATGTCGAAGATGCGCTCCAACTCATCGAAGCACTTTTCCTCGTTGTAGAAATCGGGATTTTTCCAGTCCAGCGCGTGCCGAGTGGGTGCTTGGAGGTTGCCTTCGGTGGCCATGTGTGCTCCTCTTGGATGGGGATGTTGTCGTGGGCTTTTGCAAAAACTCGAAGTTCAGCACGATTCCTTGCAAGAGCCCGCTGGCGAGGGAAGTCCTCCCAGCGGACACCGCGAAACGGGCTTTGCCCGGCCGCAGGTGCCGCCCCCTTGAGGGGGTGTCGCGCCGCAGATGCGGCGCGGGGGTGGGTCAATCAATCCACCAGCTCGGTGAGCGCCTTCTGATAGCGGTTAGCGTGCGATCGCTCGGCCTTGGCCAGCGTCTCGAACCAGTCGGCGACCTCGTCAAAACCTTCCTCGCGGGCGGTCTTGGCCATGCCGGGATACATGTCGGTGTACTCGTGCGTCTCGCCAGCCACCGCAGAGGCCAAGTTGTCGCGGGTCGAGCCGATCGGCATGCCGGTGGCGGGGTCACCAGACTGCTCCAGGAACTCCAGATGGCCATGCGCATGACCCGTTTCGCCTTCGGCCGTGGAGCGGAACAGGGCCGCCACGTCGTTCTGGCCTTCGATGTCGGCCTTGTTTGCGAAATACAGGTAGCGGCGGTTGGCCTGGGATTCGCCAGCGAAGGCGTCTTTCAGGCACTGCTCGGTTTTCGAGCCTTTCAATGCGGCCATGGATATCTCCTTGTCGTGGTTGAAAAAACGCTCAGACGGCCAACCGGGATGGGCAGACCCCTGAGACAAAAAACACGATACGCGCCTGAGCGAGCTGCGTCTAATTGTTCTGGCCTATGTGACAAATTGCTCGAGACTATTGGCCAGCCTCGACTGATAACCGTTCTCAGCGCCGTCGACAAGTGCGCCCGAAAGCTTCAAACTGGACCAACGCGGCGGGCGGGGAAGGCGGCTATGGCCCATCCGTTTCGTCACATCAAACCCAAGGAAACCGCATGTCCGCACCGCATTTGCCGCGCCCAAGGTCAGACCGGCGCACCATGGAGTCCACCCCGGAACGACCGCCCCGAGATGGTGGCGCACCCGCTTGACGGAGCCGACGATCATGAGCCACACGGACACCGGAACCACAAGGGAAAACGCCCAAGGATTCAGCCAGGGTGCTGGCTACGTTCTGCCTGAGTATCCGTTTGTGCCGCCGCCAGAGCTGCAGGGCGGACCCACCGTTCGCCACGCGGTCGTGATCGTGGGCGGCGGCATCACCGGGCTCACGCTGGCGTGTTCGCTGGCCAGGCTGGGTGTGAGCGCCGTGCTGCTCGACGAGGACAACACGGTGGGCGTGAAGGGAGCCGCTTCGCGTGGTATCTGCTACACGCAGAAATCGCTGGAGATCTTCGACCGGCTAGGCATTTACAAGCGCATCGCCGCCAAGGGCGTGCAATGGAGCGTGGGCCGCACCTTTGCGGGAAAGGACGAGGTCTACCACTTTGATCTGCGCCAGCAGGGCAACTTTCAGCTCTCCGAACAGCCGCCTTTCATCAACATCCAGCAGTTCTACATCGAGGCCTACCTGGTCGACCGCATCCAGGCGCTGGGCGGCGTGGACCTGCGCTGGCAGAACCGGCTGGTCGATTTTGAGCAAGTGGCCGACTTCGCCACACTCACGGTTGAGACCCCGGCCGGGCGCTACCGCATCGAAGCTGAGCACGTGGTCGACGCCACCGGCGCGCACAGCCCGATTCGGGCCTGGCTGCAGGTGCCGTTCGACAGCCAGCGCGGGGACGACCGCTGGTGCATCGCCGACGTGCGCTTCACCACTCGCCCGCCACTTGAGCGCCACACCTGGATAGAAGCGCCGTTCAACGACAACCGCGCCGTCTGGCAGCACTTGATGGCCGACGACGTCTGGCGGCTCGACTACCAAATGGCGCCCAACGCCGACCCCGCAGAGGTTAGCCGCGAGGACCTGGTTCGTGCCCGCCTCGAGAGGCAGTTTGGTCCCGATGTGGAGGTGGAAATCGTCTGGGTCGGCCCCTACGCCTACCGCAGCGAGTGTGTTCACGCCCTGCGCCATGGCCGGGTGCTACTGGTGGGCGACGCGGTCAAGGTGGTGAGCCCATTTGGCGCGCGCGGCGGCAACACTGGCGTGGCCGACGCCGACAACCTGGCCTGGAAACTCGCCGCCGTATTGCAAGGCAAGGCCGATGCAGCGCTGCTGGCGAGTTACCACGACGAGCGGCTGGAAGCCGCGCAGCAAAACGTCTGCATCACCAACCGCACCGCGCGTTTCCTGCGGCCGGCCGATGGCACGGAGCGCCTGTTCCGCGACGCGGTGATTCACCTGGCGCGCCAGCAGCCCTTTGCTCGTGCATTGGTCAACACCGGTCGCATGGCCGTGGCCAACTCCTATTCGCGTTCGCACGCCTGCACCTACATGCCCGGCAGCGCCGCAGGGCAGTCGGCGCAGAACGTGCACTTCGCCTGGGCAGACGGCAGCCGAGGCACCGTCAACCAGCTGCTGGACTGGGCAGACGGTGACCTGCTCCTGCTGGTGTTCGGCGACCTCTCCGCCACCGCTGTGCAGCGCCTCCGCCGCCTGTGTTTCGACACGCCGCTGCGGTGCGTACAGGTGCTGGGGCCAGAGGCGCCGGCGCAGGCCATCGAACACGTGCGCGATCCACAAGGCCACCTGCAAGGCGCCTGCCATGTGTTCGGTCACGCCTGGGCGCTGGTGCGACCCGACGGCTATCTGGCCGCCAGTGGCGAGTCAGTGGGCGCACCCCTGATCGCCGCCATCGAACGATCGCTCGGCTTGCGCTGACCCACCTGGGACAACCATGAAACAATCACCCCAATTTCAAGACGCCGACACCTTCTACGAACAGCTGCTCGATGCCCACCAGGGCCTGAGTCGAGAGGCCTCGGAAGCGCTCAACGCGCGGCTGATCCTGATCCTGGCCAACCAGGTCGGTGATGCCCGGGTGCTGGCCGAGTGCATCGCTGCAGCGAGCCAGGCAGCGCCCGCCACAGCCCGACGACCGAGCAGCGTCGAATAAAATCAGTCCATTCCCGAGTTTCCTTTGACGGCGCCCTGCGGGGCGCCGTGTCACTTTCTGGCACCCCCATGACCGAACCGCTGCAACAACCTGGCCTGTCTTCCCTGTCCAAGTCCTTCGAGCCCTCGGCGCTGGAAGCACACTGGGGTCCGGAGTGGGAGCGGCGCGGCTACGGCGTGGCGGGTTTCCGCGGCACGGGTGCTCCCCAGGCGAATGCACCATCGTTCGCCATCCAACTGCCGCCACCCAACGTCACCGGCACTCTGCACATGGGCCACGCCTTCAACCAGACCATCATGGACAGCCTCACCCGCTACCACCGCATGATGGGCTTTAACAGCGTCTGGGTGCCAGGCACCGACCACGCCGGCATCGCCACCCAGATCGTGGTGGAACGCCAGTTGCAGGAACAGGGCATCAGCCGCCACGACATGGGAGCAACGCCGCTTGAAGCGCGCAAGAACTTCGTGGCCAAGGTCTGGGAATGGAAAGAGCAGAGCGGCCACACCATCACCACGCAGATGCGCCGCATGGGCGACTCGGTGGATTGGAGCCGCGAGTACTTCACCATGGACCCCAAGCTGTCGACGGTGGTGACCGAGACCTTTGTGCGCCTGTTTGAGCAAGGCCTTATCTACCGCGGCAAGCGCCTGGTGAACTGGGACCCGGTGCTGATGAGCGCTGTCTCCGACCTGGAGGTGGAGAGCGAGGAAGAAGACGGGTTCATGTGGCACATCGCCTATCCGCTGTCCAACGGCAGTGGTTCGCTGACCGTGGCCACCACCCGCCCGGAGACCCTGCTGGGTGACGTGGCCGTGATGGTGCATCCGGACGACGAACGCTACAGCGCGCTGGTCGGTCAGTACGTGAAGCTGCCACTGTGCGACCGCGAAATCCCGGTGATCGCCGACGAGTATGTCGACCGCGCATTCGGTACCGGCGTGGTCAAGGTCACACCCGCACACGATGCCAACGACTACGCCGTGGGCCAGCGCCACCAGTTGCCTATCATCGGCGTGCTGGCGCTGAACGCCAGCATCAACGAACACGCGCCCGCCAGGTACCGGGGTATGGACCGGTTCGTGGCCCGCAAGGCGGTGGTCGCGGACCTGGAAGCCGCTGGCCTGCTGGTCGAGACCAAAAAGCACAAGCTCATGGTGCCGCGCTGCGCGCGCACCGGTCAGGTGATCGAGCCGATGCTGACCGACCAGTGGTTTGTCGCCATGCAGTCCAAGGGCAATGAGAAGAACACCAGCGGCTCCTCGATTGCCGACAAGGCCATTGCGGCCGTGAAATCCGGCGAAGTGACCTTTGTGCCGGAGAACTGGGTCAACACCTACGACCAGTGGATGAACAACATCCAGGACTGGTGCATCTCGCGCCAGCTCTGGTGGGGTCACCAGATCCCGGCCTGGTATGACGAGCAAGGCCAGGTCTACGTCGCGCGCACGGAAGCCGAAGCGCAGGCCCAGGCGCCAGGCAAAAAGCTGCGTCGCGACGACGACGTGCTCGACACCTGGTATTCGTCAGCCCTGGTGCCGTTTTCAACCATGGGCTGGCCCGAGCAAGGCGATGCCGCTACCGACGACTACAACCTATACCTGCCCAGCAGCGTGCTGGTGACCGGCTACGACATCATCTTTTTCTGGGTCGCCCGGATGATCATGATGACGACCCACTTCACCGGCCGCGTGCCGTTCAAACACGTCTACATCCACGGCTTGGTGCGCGACGCGCAGGGCCAGAAGATGAGCAAGTCCGAAGGCAACGTGCTGGATCCGGTGGACCTGATCGATGGCATCGCTTTGCCTCCGCTACTCGACAAACGCACCACCGGCCTGCGCAAGCCCGAAACCGCGCCCAAGGTGCGCAAGCAGACCGAAAAGGAATTCCCCGACGGCATCCCGGCCTACGGTGCCGATGCGCTGCGCTTCACGTTTGCGGCACTGGCGTCGCTGGGTCGCAGCATCAACTTCGACAGCAAGCGCTGCGAGGGCTACCGCAACTTCTGCAACAAGCTCTGGAATGCGACCCGCTTCACGCTGATGAACTGCGAAGGCCAGGACTGTGGTCTGAAAGAGCACGGTGCGGCGGAATGCCTGCCGGGCGGCTACCTGGAGTTCAGCCAGGCGGACCGCTGGATCGTGTCGACCCTGCAGCGGGTGGAGGCCGAGGTCGCGAAAGGATTTTCAGAATACCGTCTCGATAACGTGGCCAACGCGGTTTATGACTTTGTGTGGAACGAATTCTGCGACTGGTACCTGGAGATCGCCAAGGTGCAGATCAACACCGGCAGCGAGTCGCAGCAGCGCGCCACCCGACGCACGCTGATCCGCACCCTGGAGACCATTCTGCGGCTGGCGCACCCAGTGATTCCTTTCATCACCGAAGAACTCTGGCAAAAGGTCGCGCCAGTGGCAGGGCGCGCGGGTGAGTCGGTCAGCATCGCCGCCTACCCGGTGAGCCAGCCGGAGCGCATCGACGCCGAGGCCGAGGCCCATGTGAACAAGCTCAAGGGCCTGGTCGACGCCTGCCGCACCCTGCGTGGCGAGATGAACGTGTCACCCGCCACCCGGCTGCCGCTGTACGTGCTGGGCGATACCGAGTTCATGACCAGCGCGGCACCGGTGTTGCAGGCGCTGGCCAAGCTGAGCGAGGTTCAGGTGTACGCGGACGAGACGCGGTGGGCGGCGGCGGCCCAGGCTGCGCCGGTGGCGGTGGTGGGCGTTGCACGCCTGTGCCTGTTCATGGAAATCGACGTGGTCGCCGAAAAGGCCCGCCTGACCAAGGAAGTGGCTCGGCTGGAAGGCGAGGTCACAAAGGCCAACGCCAAGCTGTCGAATGAGGCCTTTGTGGCCAAGGCTCCAGCGGCGGTGATCGATCAGGAGAAACAGCGGGTTACCGACTTTGGAGCCACGCTCACCAAACTGCGAGAGCAGATCGCGCGCCTGTGAGCATGCTCCAGACAACGGACCTCAGCGCTGGTGCGCCGCGATCGAGTCCCACTGCGACGGCGTGATCGACTGCGGATCGTCCTGCTCGGCGTAGTCCAAGCTGTCAAGCATCGAGAAGTCGCTGTGCCGACTCTCTTCCTTGGCGGCCGTGGGCGCCAGGGTTTCGTGAATGCGGTGCGCCACATACCAGCTCGCGCGCAGCTTGGCCTCGCGGGTGTGTGAGCCAAGCCGCGGCGTGAGGTGCAGGTTGGGCAGATCGTGCAAAGGCGTGCCGGCCGCCGCGAATTTGGGGTTGGCACCGTCGAGCAGGCAAGCGTCGATGCGCCCGTCGCTCAAGGCCAGGGCAAGGGCCTCGACATCAAACAGCGAGGTACGGCTCACTCCCACCCAGAGCTGGCCGGGTTTGCAGTGGTTTAGCACCCGCTCGTTGATCCAGCCGCGAAAGCGCGAGGCGTACACCACCTGCAGCGAGACCGCATCCGAGCGCGCGAGCAACTCGTTGATTGTCACCGGCTCCACGCCCAGCTTGTCCCACAGGGGCGCGGCGTGGTGCACCGCGGGATCGTAGCCCAGCAGGCGGACACCCAGACTTTTGAGCATGGGGGCTAACGTGTGCGCCACAGGCGCCAGACCGAGCAAGCCCACCGTGCTGCCCGCCAGCTCGCGGCCCATGCGCACCTGGGAAATCTTGCGGCCCAGCAGCGCGCTGATCATGCCGCGCCGGTACAGCATGAGCAGGCCGTAGAGCAGATATTCGGCGTTGGACCGCACCGTGGCGCTGCGCGCCTGCACCACCCGCACCCGGCGCCGGGCGCAGGCATCCAGATCGGTGTTGTCGCTGGAAATCTGCATGCGGGCAATGACCTGCAGCTTAGGCGAAAAATCAAGAAACTCCTGAGACACGATCACGTGCGGCGGCAACACCAGCGCGCGGGTCTTGTAGGTGTTCTTGCGCAGCTCGATCGGATCGTCGCCCCACTCGGGACGGAAGCTCACCTCATGACGCTCTTGTAGCCACGACAGCGCTTCAGGCACCAGGGGATCGATCAACAGAACTTCCATCGGCGGTTCCGTACAGAAAGTGATTCAGATCCGCCAGTGTCTGGCAGATTCAGCGGCGTTTGAGCACCGAGATGTGTTCGTTCCCCTGCGTCTGTTGCTCCAACAGCTCGTTGCCCGTCTGTTTGGCAAAGGCCTGGAAATCGCGAACCGAGCCGGCATCGGTCGATACCACGCGCAGCCTCTGGCCGCTGGTCATTTCGGCCAGGGCTTTCTTGGCCTTCAAAATGGGCAGCGGGCAATTGAGGCCGCGTGCGTCAAGTTCTTTGTCTGCGTTCATGGTCAATCCTTGGGAGCATCGATTCTAAGCGCGCCGGCCAGGCGGTGCAGACTGCTGAAAACCCGGCTGGTCGCTTGTTTCACCAGGCGCACTGGCACGGGGCTCGTCAGCCGTGGGCAAGTCCATGAACACCGGCTCTTGGCCTCGGCTACGCAACCAGTCGGCCAGCGCCAGACCGGTGCCCGCTCGCCAGCACTTCACCTGCTCGGGCCTCAACAGCCGGTACTCGGCCAGCTCGGGCGAGAGCTGAACCTGGCCGTGGGCGACCGCGTGGTAGGTGATGATGACCTGATTCATGCGCTGAAAATCGTGCACACCCACCAACGTCAGCGCACTCACGCTGAGTCCTGTCTCCTCGCCGATCTCTCTCGAAATGCCCTGCTCCGGCGTTTCGCCCGCTTCCATAAACCCGGTGATGAGACCCATCATGCGGTGTTGCCAGGCGGCGTTGCGCGCGAGCAGCACCTGGCCGTCCAGCTCCACAATCGCCGCCAGCACCGGCGTGGGGTTGTTCCAGTGCGTGAAGCTACACGCCGGGCAGCGCAGGCGCTCGGTCAGCCCAGCGTCCTCCAGCTCGCTCCGCAGGGCCAGGGGCGACGCGCAAGCCGGACAAAAACGGTATTCAGTGATCATGCGATTCGAATGAAATGGCCCCTGCGAGAAAACCTTGACTTGAGGCACACAAAAAGAACCAGCGAACGAGGGGAAGTCCACCCCAGAGATACCGCGGCACCGGCTTGGCCGGGCCGCAGGTATCTCCCCCTCGGGGGTGACGCGGAGCGGCGCGGTCGCAGTCCACTACGCAGGGAACACGCCCGTCGACAGATACCGATCGCCGCGGTCACACACAATGAACGCGATGGTGGCGTTATCCACATGCTGCGCCACCTGTTGCGCCACCCAGCAGGCACCCGCGGCCGAAATGCCAGCAAAAATGCCTTCTTCCCGCGCCAGGCGACGACACATCTCCTCCGCGTCGGACTGGCTCACGTAAATCAACTCATCAACCCGGCTGGGTTCGTAGATCTTGGGCAGGTACTCGGTCGGCCACTTGCGGATGCCGGGAATGCGCGAACCCTCCT
>NZ_JAABRQ010000022.1 GCF_011390835.1 Hydrogenophaga sp.
CGGTGGCGCGGGCGCCGGGATTGGAGTCGACAAGAAGAATGCCTCGTAAGTCCGTGAACCTACGAGGCATCTTGTCAAAATCAGCTCAATCCTTCAACAGATTAAGCGAGGGGCTTGCCCGTAGGTCCCTTTTTCCGGCTGATGCCGTCTTCAGTCGCGGTCGCCGCCAAACATGCCCAGCAACATCAGCAGGCTCTGGAAGATGTTGAACACGCTGAGGTACAGACCCAGGGTGGCCGTGATGTAGTTGGTCTCGCCGCCGTCCACGATTCGCTTGAGGTCGAACAGCAGGTAGCCACTGAAGACCACGATGGCCAGGGTGGCGATCACCGCCATGCCCACCGGGCTACCCACGAACACGTTGATGATGGCGCCGAAGAACACGGCCAGCATGCCGATGAACAGCCACTTGCCCATGCCCGTGAGGTCACGCTTGATGACGGTTGACAGGTTGGCCATCACAAAAAACACACCAGCCGTGCCACCGAAGGCGGTCATGATCAGGCTGGACCCGTTGCTGAAGCCCAGCACGCCAGCTAGCAGGCGCGACAGCATCAGACCCATGAAGAAGGTAAAGCCCAGCAGCACGGGCACGCCAGCGGCCGAGTTCTTCGTTTTTTCGATGGCGAACATGAAGCCAAAAGCCCCGCCCAGGAAAACGATCAGGCCCAAGCCACCTGTCAAGCTGGCTGTGATGCCCGTCGTCACCCCGATCCAGGCGCCGAGCACCGTGGGCAGCATGGACAAGGCCAGTAGCCAGTAGGTGTTGCGCATGACTTTGTTGCGCTGAACATCGCGGGAGATGGCGCCGCCAAAGCGGTCGCCGGTTTGTACGTGGTCGGTCATGGTGGTGAGCTCCTTCATCATCTGACTCGTTGAATGCACAGCGCCTCAGGCGCCTGCTTGGTGATGCACATTGTACGGACCGTGTGCAGACCGGGGCGATCCGGCCGAAAACCTTCATTTTGGTATGGTCACCCCTGACTACCGTGGCACCAATGCCTGCGGTAAGGTTCGTTACGCCCCTTGTTCGGGGTGCTGCATTTGCCTTTACTCAGACCCAACCAACCCAGAGAAGTTCATGAAAAACAAAGCTGTGCTCGAAGCCGCCGACGTCAAACGCATCGTGGCCGCCGCCGAAGCTGAAGCCCTTAAGCACCAGTGGGCGGTGACGATCGCCGTGGTCGACGACGGAGGCCACCTGCTGGCCTTGCAGCGGCTGGACGGCGCTGCCCCGGTCTCGGCCCACATCGCGCCGGCCAAGGCCAACACGGCCGCCCTGGGCCGCCGTGAGAGCAAGGTCTACGAAGATGTGATCAACCAGGGTCGCACCTCGTTCCTGAGCGCACCCACCATCGCTGGCATGCTCGAGGGCGGCGTGCCCATCCTGCAAGACGGCCAATGCATTGGCGCGGTGGGCGTGAGCGGCGTGAAGTCGTCGGAAGACGTGCAGATCGCACGCGCAGGCATCGCGGCCCTGTAAGCCGTCACCGCGGGCCCAGGCCGCGGCCGTTTCGGGTCCGGCCTGTCGCCCCGCAAGTGACCACAGCGCGCCGGCTGGCCCGGCTTCGCCTCACTTCAGTTCAAACACCACCGGCAGGTTGAACCACATGCCGACGGGCTGGCCCGCGCGTGTGCCGGGCAGGTAGCGCCAGTCTTTGGCCGCCGCCAGGGCAGCGCGGTCAAGCCGATCAAAGCCGCTGGAATTCAACACCTCCACGCGGCTAGCGGTGCCGTCGGCGTCGATGAATGCGCGCAGGGTCACCTGTCCCTGTTCACCCAGGCGCCGGGAGAGCGGCGGGTAGGGCGGCGGCGGATTGCTCAGGTAGGCTCCGATCTGACGCGGCAGCTCGATGCGCTGCGCGCCAGGATCGGCCCGCGAGGTGGTCTGCTCGGTATCAGGCGTCGCCGCTTCGGCTGCGCCTGGCGAACGCATGCCCAGCCCAGCTTCGGCGGCGACTGGCGATGCGCCTGGCGTTGTGTCCGGCGCCGATGCCCCCGCGAGCCGCGTTTCGTTGGCAGCCATGGTCTGAGCGCTTGTTTCAGGGGCCTCGCGCAGCGGGGGGTCCGGCATAACAGGTCGGGATGCCGCGGTCGGTGGCGCCAGGGCGGGCGGCTTGGGCGTGGTTGGGGTCGGCGCCACGGCAAGCCGCTCGGGCGTGGTTGGGATCGCAGGTGGAGGGGGCGGATTTCGCTCTTCAGCCCGCCGTGTCGGCGCCACTGGGCTGGCGGCTGCGACGGATGGTGGCAAGTCGATGGTGCCAGTCAACACCATGACTGGGGTCGTGGGCTGCAGCACTGGGCGGGACTGGCTCGGTGCCAGCGCCCACAAGCCCAGCGCGTGCAGGGCCAGCACAGCAGCCACCACCGCCAGGCCAGGGCGAGTCGACAGGCGCGGCTCGGCTCCCCACGGGGGGAGCACCTGCACAGGCTGCACAGGGTATTTCACGGGAGACGGCGACTCGGGAGCCTGAACATGGATCGCATGATGGCATGCCGGCCTGTGCGCGGCCAAGACTTCACCGCCCGCACTGGGTGGGGCAGCAGGTGAAGGTCAAGGCATCAATGATGCTGCACCGCATCAAAAGCTATCGGGTATATAGCAACTATCAATTCGACGAATCAATAGCTCGCAACTATTATTCATGGGTCGCAGCCAAACACCGCTGCTCACATTTCTTCAACCCTCGCAAACAGGAAATCACCATGTCCATCATCAACGCTCTTTCACTCATCAATACCAAGGTCCAGCCGTTCAAGGCGCAGGCATTCCGCCAGGGCAAGTTCATCGAAGTCACCGAGAAAGACCTGCACGGCAAGTGGTCGGTGCTGATCTTCATGCCCGCCGCTTTCACCTTCAACTGCCCCACCGAAGTGGAAGACGCCGCCGACAACTACGCCGAGTTCCAGAAGACCGGTGCCGAGGTCTACATCGTGACCACCGACACCCACTTCTCGCACAAAGTCTGGCACGAGACCTCGCCGGCCGTGGGCAAGGCCAAGTTCCCGCTGATTGGTGACCCCACCCACCAGCTGACGCGTGGCTTTGGCGTGCACATCGAAGAAGAAGGCCTGGCGCTGCGCGGCACCTTCATCATCAACCCCGAAGGCGAGATCAAGACGATGGAAGTGCATGACAACAGCATCGCCCGCGACGTGAAGGAAACCCTGCGCAAGCTCAAGGCCGCCCAGTACGTGGCCAAGAACCCAGGCCAGGTCTGCCCCGCCAAGTGGAACGAAGGCGCCGAGACGCTGACGCCATCGCTGGATCTCGTGGGCAAGATCTGACCCAGCCCCGCGCCGCGCCCGCGGCGCGTCTCCCCCTCCAGGGGGCAACGTCTGCGGGCCGGCGGAGCCGGACCCGCAATGTTCTCAGTAAAGGCACTGCGTTACGGCTGCCTTTCTAGTTCTTTATCTCGTACCGCAGACCCATGGGCTTTGTTTTGAGGCCCATGCACCAGCGGCACTGGTTCAGTGCACCCACTTTTGTTTTTGAAGGAGTTCACCATGCTTGATGCGACCCTCACCAGTCAGCTTTCCTCCTACCTCGCGATGTTGCGGCAGCCGATTCGCCTGATTGCTTCGCTGGATGACAGTGCCAAGGCGGGCGAGATGCGTCGGCTGCTGGAGGAGATTGCCGCGTTGTCCGACAAGGTGTCGTTTGACGAGTCAGGATCCGACGCGCGCCAGCCTTCTTTCGTGATCGCTCGCGAGGGCGAGACCACCGGTGTGCGTTTTGCGGCGATCCCGTTGGGCCATGAGTTCACCTCGCTGGTGCTCGCACTGCTGTGGACCGGCGGTCACCCGCCGAAGGTCGAGCCCGAGGTAATCGAGCAGATCAAGGCCCTGGAGGGTGAGCACCGCTTCGAGGTCTACATGAGCCTGTCGTGCCACAACTGCCCCGACGTGGTGCAGGCTGCGGCCCTGATGGCCATCGTCAACCCGAGTATTCAGACTGTGGTGATCGACGGTGCGCTGTTCCAGGAAGAGGTGGATCGCCGTCAGGTTCTGGCGGTACCGCTTATGTACCGCAACGATGAGGTGTTTGGCTCGGGCCGCATGCTGCTGGAAGAGATCGTGGCCAAGCTCGATGTGAAATCCGACGAGCGCGAGGCCGCCAAGCTGAGCGAGAAAGACCCGTTTGATGTGCTGATCGTTGGCGGTGGACCTGCCGGTGCAGCCGCGGCGGTGTATGCCGCGCGCAAGGGCATTCGTGTGGGGGTGGCGGCCGAGCGTTTTGGTGGCCAGACCAACGACACCATGGCGATCGAAAACTACATCAGCGTGCTGGAGACCGATGGGCCGAAGTTTGCCGCCGCGCTCGAAGCCCAGGTGCGCCACTACGAGGTGGATTTGATGAACCTGCAGCGCGCCGACAAGCTGGTGCCGACAAGCGAGCCAGGTGGCCTGATTGAGCTGCAAATGGCCAACGGAGGCACGCTCAAGAGCCGCAGCGTGATCCTCTCGACCGGTGCGCGCTGGCGCAACGTGAACGTGCCTGGCGAGCAGGAGTACCGCAACAAGGGCGTGGCCTATTGCCCGCACTGCGACGGTCCGCTGTTCAAGGGCAAGCGGGTCGCGGTGATTGGCGGCGGCAATTCGGGTGTGGAGGCTGCAATCGATCTGGCAGGTATCGTGCAGCACGTGACGCTAGTCGAATTTGCTGACGCGCTGAAGGCCGACGCGGTGCTGGTGAGCAAGCTCAAGAGCCTGCCCAACGTGACGATTCACGTGAACGCCCAGACCACCGAGATCACCGGCGCCGACGGCAAGGTGAACGGGCTGCGCTACAAGGACCGTGTCAGCGGCGAGGAGCAGCTGATCGAACTGGCCGGTGTGTTTGTGCAGATCGGTCTCGTGCCCAACACCGAGTGGCTCAAAGGCACGCTGGACCTCAGCCGCTTCGGCGAGATAGAGGTCGATGCCAAGGGCCACACCAACCTGCCGGGCGTGTTCGCCGCCGGTGACTGCACCACGGTGCCGTACAAGCAGATCGTGATCGCTGCGGGCGACGGATCCAAGGCCGCGCTCAGCGCCTTCGACTACCTGATCCGCCAGCCCTCGGTGCCAACCGCGGCTGAGCCAGTGGCCGACGCCTCACCGGCCTGAGTGTCTCGGCGGCGCAGCGTGTAAGGCTTGCGCTGCAGCCGCCAGGCCTCAGTGGTCTCGTCGCCGCTGCTCCAGAAGAATCCGGCCAGCATCCGCGCATCACCTTTTTGATCTGCATCGCATCTCAGGAAAGTGGTGTGAACATGGCCTCGCAGTGCATCGCGCCCCAGCCAAGGGGTCCGATCACGGGCTGTCGGCGTAGGCACGCAGTTGCAGCTGCAGGCGTCTGGCAGCGCTGGCCTCGGCTCCGCGGCCAACTCCCCGTTGTGCGAGCACAAAATCGAGCTGGTCGGCCACCGAAGCCCAGTGCAGCGGTGTGCCCGCACGCTGGTGCAGGTCTTGATAGGCCGCGAGCAGTTCGGGCAGCTGCGCCGCGAGTTCACCCTGGTCGATCGCCTGATAGACGCCCAGCTCGGGTAGGCCAACCACGCTCCAGAAGTCAGGGTCGTCGCGGCGCTTGGCCAGCAGCCCTTCACGCACCCGATTCACCAGATCCGCGTTGAGCCGCGGGGTGCGGCGAGCGGGTCCCAGCAGCTCGGCCGCCAGCAGGTTGAGCGCGGGATAGAAGAAGCCGGGGTGCGCGGTCTGCTCGGCCAGACTCACCGCATGGCGGTAGTGCGCCGTCATCTGCGCGATGGCCACGGCTTCAGCCCGGCGCTGCCCAGCCAGTCGCTCCAGCATCGCCAGGCGCTTGGCCACCGAGCCCAGCAAGCTTTCGCGCTCGACGGTGGGCGAAACCGTCACCAGCGCCTGCAGCAGCTGCGCCGCTTCGGCCATCTCACGCCGCCCTTGGGTGATGAGCGAGGCCTTTTCGGCGGCTGGTTGCCGTGCATCGGTGTGCTTGCGGAGGCGATCCCAGGCCCGGCGCGCCCGCAGGTTGGCCAGCTGCTCGCTGGACTTCACCGAGGCACTGCCGTCGTTGGCCGCCACCGCCTGGCCGTACCAGTGAATCGCGCCCTCGACATCGTGGGCCGCGGCGCAGGCCACGCCAAAAGACTCGGCCACGGCGC
Source organism: Hydrogenophaga sp. (assembly GCF_011390835.1). Lineage (GTDB taxonomy): Bacteria > Pseudomonadota > Gammaproteobacteria > Burkholderiales > Burkholderiaceae_C > Hydrogenophaga. Next base: position 6,120 of record NZ_JAABRQ010000022.1, read on the forward strand.
CCATGCCGCCCCAGGTATCTGCAAAACGTCCCTTCAGGTGGGCAATCTTCTCGCGCTGCCGGGCCGGATCGGCGCCCTGGGTGCTGCTCTCCACCGCCAGCGTTTCCAGCGCCAGCGTAAGCGCAACCGGGGAGGCGATGCCGGTGAACGCATCCCCCACCGGCGCCAGCGGGCGATGAGGGCCGCGGTGGTCGGGCTGCCAGACCCACTCCGGGTCGCCATAGCACTGGTAGGCCGCCCAGGTGTTGCCCTGGGGGCTGGCTTCAAACGCGGCCACGCGGGCCGCGTGCACCGCGTCCATGAAGCGGTCGCCGCGCAAAAGCGCCTCGTAAAAGCGGGTGGCGAAGCGGTTGGCGGCGTGGTCTTCGACCGCCCAGCCGGCGGCCACCACGCAGCGCACACCAATGCGGATCAACTGCTTGGCCACGCCGGCGGCGAAGCTGGCGCGGTCGTAGCCCTTGAGCAACTGCTGTGGGTCGGCGGCGAGATGGCAGCAGTTGAGGAACACCAGCTCGGGCACCACGCGCATGGCCTCGACCTCGCGCGGACCCAGGAAGGTGTCGTCGCTCAGCACCACCCCGCGCAACTGCGGCGGCAAGTCGCCGCGCAGCAGTTCGGGTTCACCATGACCGGCGATGTGCACGATGCGGTACGGGCGGGCCAGCAGGGCGTTGGTGACCGCGGCGGCGTCGGGCCCCAGGTGGTCGTCGAGTGCGATCAATGCGTGAACCCGCTCGGCGTCGATGCCGCCCGGGCCACACAGCGCTTCGCGGACCGCCTCGGCTTCGCTGCGGGCGGCGGGCAGGGGCGGGTAGAGGTTCGGGTCGCACCGCGGCTCGCCGATCACCAGCACTGCGTCTTCGCGCCGCGCGTCGCTCACCTGGCCGCGGAATTGCACTGTGCGCAGCTTGCGCAGCAACTTGTTGCGGATGGCCCAGGGGGTGGTCGGCCCGCCGCGACCATCTTGGGGTGCGTCCAGCAGTTCCCAGGGGATGGCCGCGGTGCCGTCGTTGAGCTCCAGCAGCAGCTCGTCGCTGCCACGGAGATTGGCCTCCATCTCCACCGGGACCAGCAACTGGAAAAGCGTGCGCCCGATTTGCGGATCGCGATTGGCCTCGTTGGAGGCACGGCGCACCAGCTCGCTCACCAGCCGCGTCTGCGTGGCCTGCACCCGCGCCTCCGAGCGCGCACGCTGCGTGTCCAGGGTGTAAGTGATGGTGGGTTCGCCATCGTCGTCGCGGGTGGAGATGGCGCTGATGAAGTCGTGGCCGGTGCCCCGGTAGCTGGTTTCAAGCGGCTGGCGCAGGGCGCCCACACCGGCCAGCACGCGTGGCGTGAGGGCGTAGTGCTCGGGCGCTGCGTTGACCAGCAGCTGCAGGGCACCCCAGGCCTCGGTGGCGCGGTTGAGGTACAGCTCGATCAGGCGCAGATGGCCCACCACGGGCCAGCCGCCCGCCAGCAGCCGTTCGTTGGCCTCGCGCACGCCTTGCACCAGCGCCTGAGCCGACGCCGCCACGCTGACCCCGACGCCGCCGCTGCCCATCAGCGTGGCGAACAGCTCAAACTGCGTTTCGCCTGCGCCGGGGCTCTCGGCCACCCGCTGCGCCCAGGCCATCACGGCCTGGCGCACGGTCAGCGTCAGGTCGGCGTTCTGCAGTTTGCCTTCTTCCCCCAGACCGGCTACCACCACATGGGGCGGTCGCGGCAAGGCAAACGGACTGGCCGGGTCCTGGCGGTGGTTGAGGAAGATCTGGTGAGTGCCCGGGGCTTCGGGGTAGAGGCCGGCGGCCAGCGAGGCCGCCATGGCGCCGCCGATGAAGATGTCCACCACTCGCTCGGTGCCGGTCAGCGTGGAGGCGCCGTAGTGGCCCACCAGCAGCGGCGCGCTGACAAAGCGCAGGTTGCCGTTGTGCAGGCTCACGCGCAGGGCGGGCGCAGCAGCCGCCGCCCTGCCCGGGCTCGACGAGGGGGGCGAGCTGCCGAGGCGGAACAACTCGGGCAGCGACACCGGCGGTTGAGCCTGGTCGCTGCGCTGTCGAGACGGCCGGCTGCGCACCGGCATCGCTTGTGCGCCGCGGTGAACGGTTGCGCTGGTCAGTCGCTGGGTGTCACCTCGCTCCAGCAGTTCCAGGTAGGCGTCAAAGGCTTCTCGGTGACTGGGCAGGTCACCGTGCTCGCAGGGCACGCTCCAGGCGCGCACGCCAGGAAGCAGGGCGCTGTCTTGGGTAACACGACCATCGCCCGTCTCTGGTGCGTCGAGGTAGACCAGGCCCTCGCTGGTGTCGAGCTCAAAGCCGGTGGGGGTGAAACGCGCCTGGCCCAGCACCATGAGCAGGCGGTCGCTGAACGCGGGCAGGGCGTCGTTGCGCTGCTGGTCGAGGCGTTGGCGCAGCGAGATCGCCTGGTCCAGCACCGCCTGCGGCGGTACGCCCCAGCGGTAGATGTTGCGCTGCACGTCCTGGCTGTGCCAGCGGTTGGCCTCGATGAGCAAGGCCATGTCCTGTTCAGCGAGCTCCCGCCAGTGCTGGCTGTTCTGCAGGCCCAGCGACGGGTCGAGCAAGCCGGATTGCAGCTGCAGCAGACCCGGCATTTCGGCCATGAGCTGGCGAAAGCGATGGTCCTGGAACGGCAGGCCGAAACCACCAATGGTGTTGCTCAAGGGATCGTCGCCCGTGAGCACCTGCATGGGCGCGAACGAGCCCTCGTTCGGGGTGCCCAGCATCAGCAGGCGCGAGCCCGGCCGCTCCAGCCAGCGTTGCCACACGTCGGGGCGCTCCAGCTGCACTGTGCGCGCCACCAGGCCGCCCATGGAGTGGGCGAGCAGGCGCACCGGCTGGCCACTGGCCTGGCGCTCGCTCAGCGCCTGGTCGATGCGCTCGGCCAGCCGCTGTGCCTCCTCTTCGATCGGGCGGCGCCAGTCGAACGAGAACTCGATCACCTCGTGGCTGGTGCTCAGGTGCTCATTGAGCGCGTCGTACACGCTGCCAATGGCGCCGTCGGGCAGCACGTTGGTGGCATCGGCGCGGTACGCGATGCGCCCCAGTCCGCCGATCAGGCGCAAGCCGAGCCACACACGCTGCCCATTCACACTCAGGTGGCTGCCCAGGATGCCGGGCAGCACGATCACCGCTGGGCGCTGCGCCGCGGCCGGCAGGCTGGCTGCTCGTGGCCCCGCGCGCAAGCCGTCGCTGCTGCTGCCGGCCCAGGAGAGTGGGCCGATCGGTAAGAAGCCGCTCGGGGCGTCCTGCACCAAAGCGTTGCACACCGCATTGGCGGTGTTCGGGTTGCTGAAATAAGCGAAGTGCGTCACCTCGCCACCGCGGTCCAGCAAGAAGCTGGCGCTGGCCTGGCCGCCGGAGGCTGCCCGCGGTGTGCCGCCGTACATGGACCGGGTCTGCACCACGAGGTCGTTGTCGGTCCAGTAAAACGCGTCGGCCAGGAGGGTCTTGATCCAGCTGGTGAGCGAATCGCCCTGGATGTCGCCAGCCACCACCCGCAGTTGCCCGGGCAAGGTATCGCGCCCGCGCGCTTCGGTGTCGTGCAGCCACTGCACCAGGGGACTTTGGGGCGTCATCGCTTCCAGCCCAGGCAGCAAAGTGGGATCGGTGCGCTGGGTGGCGATTTCGCCCAGGAAATCCACCAGCGCTGGCGCCACCGGAATACCGGCGAGCTGCAGCGACCAGCGCAGCACCGACACGTAGGCGTCAAGCCGCTTGGACGCTAGCAAGGTGCCGCGCGCAGGGCAGGCCACGCGCACCACGCGCTCCACACGGATGTCGCGATCCTGCAGCTCGGCGCCGAGCGCGCGCAAGGCCTGAGCCTGCTGGCGGTAGACCGGGTCCTTGAAGGGCGCGAGGTCGCGTGCGTCGAGTGTCGGCAGCGCGCACACACGCGCCAGCACCTCGGCCACCAGACCGCCACGCGAGTGCGTGAGCAGGTGCAGGCGGGCGCCGTCGGGCAACGTCTTTGCCAGGGCGAGCGCGTTTTCGATCGGGCTTTGTCCGAGCGTGGGGTGATCGAACCCGTACACCTGCTGCTCGTAGTGCGAAAACAGCTCACGCACGCGGCTGGGGTGGTGCTGCCACAACTTGCCGAAGGTACCCTGAGTGTTGGAGAAGGTCCCGTGCAACAGCACCAGCACGGGCGCACCCGGCCGCGCTGGCGGCGGCAAGCGGGCGATCTTATGGCCATGCCCTTTGAGTGGCTGGCCAAATCCCTGGGGTGGTAACCGGTATAGGCCGGGGTCGACCTGCTGGTCCACACGGGCTGCGATCTGAGCGGCGGTGTAGCGGGCGGCCGGACCGCTGAGCAAGTCGGTGACGATGTCGATGCCGGTCAGCAGCGCCTGGCCCAGCCGGCCGCGGCCGGCGCCACGCGACGTACCTTCGGCATCCCCGCCTTGCCAGGCCAGCTGGGTCGGCACCGCGACCGCGCCGTCGGCCGTCGCGCCGCGCGTGGCCGCTCCAGGGGCCGTGCCCGCCTGCGCCAGCATCAGGTCGCGCGCGGTCTCGGGGTGCAGCGTGAGCGATGGACCGTGTGCAATGTGCAGCACCACCACATCCAGCCCAGGGCGCGCAGTGAGCTGCAGGGTTTCGTTGCTGCCGCGCGTGGCACCCAAGCGCACGGACTGCAGCACCCGCCCACGGCCATCGGCCTCTCGGTCCAGCGTGCCTGCGCGCGCGCCCCGCAGTCCGGCGGGTTGTCCGCGCACGGCGAAGGTGATGGGGGTCGGGGGTGGGCTGCTGGCCATGGGGGCTTTCGTGGGTCTGTGGTTGGATTTGGGCGGTGGTCAGCCGGCGGCGCTCTTGCTGGCGGTTCGGCGTGTCGCCGATTTGGGCGGCAATTGGATGGAGGTGGCCTTGCGTCGCGACACCGGCCGTTTGGCTGGCTGGACGGGCGCAGCACGGCTGCGAGCCCTGGCCGCGGAGGTGCTGCGCTGACTGCGCGGAAGCACGGTCTCGCCGGCAGAGCGAGGCCGTGGAGCGGGTGCGATGAAATCGTTGCTGACCCAGCCTTCGCGATCGGTGCCGCCGACCACCTCGACGTGGCTCCAGCGGTCCTGGGCCTCGAGGCGGATCAGCTCGGTGCCCTTGGGCAGCGCCGGTCCCAGCGTGTCGAAGCTCGCCGCGGGGCCGCTTCGAATGTTCAGGCGCGAAGCGGTGACGACCCAGCGCGGATCGGCATCCATCCCGCGGCCCAGCGCCCGCGCGCGCACCGCCGTGAGGGGAAAGGCCGGCCCAGGATCGGTCTTGCGCCCACGTGCCACGTCCTCATGGCCCAGCACATCCTGCAAACCGTATTGCGCCACGAGCAGTTCGCACAGCTCCAGCGTGCGCGCGATCTGGACCTCGCTGTACGCATGCCAGGGTTGGGGGCCGCCGCCATGGGGGTGGGCCGCTTGCACCACCTCTCGTGGCGGATAGGCCTTGCCAAACCAGGCTACAAAACGATCGCCTTCCTGGTGCAGCCGGCCCGCGTTGTCCAGCTCGATGCCGATGGCGTGCGCATTCAGTCCGTTGATGCCGTTCCACTGGCTCACGCCAGCGTGCCAGGTCTGCACACTGAACGGGGCGAGTTGCACGATGCGTCCGTCGCGCCCGATCACCACATGGGCCGACGCATTGCCCTGCGGCTTGCGGGTGTTGAGCGAGCGCACCGAGCTCTCCAGATCTCGGCCTGCGGTGTAGTGCAGGATCAGGAACCGGGGCCGCAGAGCGCCACCGGTGTTGGGCGTGGGCTGTTGGCTCACGCCTGTACCGGTGAGGCGGTGATCCTTGAGCTTGAGCATGGGCGTCCTTGTGGCTGACCTGCGGCGCAGGCCAAATGGCGTTCACAACGTGAACGGTGTCTGTTTGAGCAGGGTCGCGGCTGGCCCCAGGGTGAACAGATTCGGTGATTGGCTGGGCGGCAGAGCCGCCCGGACCTTGGCGTGGAAGAGGGCGTAATTGCCCTGGAAGCTGCCGTGGTTCCAGACGCGAAGCACCTGTTCGGTGAACGCACCGTTGTGGTCGCCGTCCATGGAAAACTGGTTGTCCTGGCAGCCGGAGATCAGCAGCACTGCTGGCTGGAAGTCCTTGACGATAGCCCCCAGCCGAGGATTGACCGCGACCTGCGCGAGAGCCACGTCAGGATCGATGACGGCACCACCTGCTGCGCGCGTGGCCTCCTCCTGCAACCGGTCGTAAAACGCCTGGTGGGCCTGATAGACCCGCATGCCCACCGCTGGCGGCATGATGCGTGGCCGGGCTGAAGCGCCTGCGCCTGGCTCTCGGCCCGCTCGCACCACCGTGCCGCTGTGACAACTGTCGGACAACACGAGCACACGCACCCCGGAGCGGAAACGGCTGAGCAGTAAGTAAAGCTCGTCATCGATCAGTTGGCCGTCGTAGAGACACCAGGTTTCGTCGAGCTTGTCGGGTTCCTCACCGCTGACATCGGGCACCTGCCCGCCATGACCGGAGTAGCTCAGGAAGAACAGATCACCTGCCACCAGCCGGCGGGCTGCAGCGCGCAGGGCTGCCAGCACCTTGGACCGAGTCGCTTGCTGGGTGAGCAGCAACTGAGGCACCAGACCTTGAGACCGGGCCACAGCAGTCAGGTCGTTCGCATCGAACTCACAAGCCGCCAGGGGGCCAGTCCATCCCGCATAGGCCGAGGCCTGAACTTTGTTGATGCCGATGTGCAAGGACATGCCTTGGGCCTGCCGGGGCTTGACGGGTCTGGGTTGGGTCGCCATGGCTTGCTCCCTCCGCTGACATCGCAGTACGTGCGATTTGTCACAAATTCTGGGCGCTCAGCGCCCAGGGCGCAAACCAGAAGATGTAAGGAGTTGTTGGCCGCAGGCTGAGTTGGGGACTGCAGCGAGCCGAGCATTGGAGCGTTGCACCGCCCGTCTGCCGCTATTTGCTAGGGGCTTACCCTAGGCCTGGTGCCAGAGCAGGGCGCCAGCAATTTTGATGTAAGAAAGCGTGTCCACAGTCCGCCCCGTAATGCCAAAAACCGCACGGTGGCTGGCATGCAAATCGTGGCGGTTCACCCCGTCGAAATAGCAAAAGCATCACTCCGAGGAGATGACTTTCATGGCAAGTGACAACAACGCAAAGGCCTACTGGTCGGCCACCCTGGGTCTTCTGACCAAGGTGCTGATCATCTGGGCACTGGTTTCCTACGGCGCGGGCATCCTGTTCGCTCCCTTGCTCAACAGCTTTCACCTGGGCGGCTACCCACTGGGCTTCTGGTTTGCCCAGCAAGGCTCCATCTACATATTCATCGCTTTGATCTTTTACTACGCCTGGGCGATGGGCAAGATCGACCGCAAGTTCGGCATGCAAGAAGACTGATCACAAGGAAGCAACATGGAACTGCAAACCACTATTTACATCTTTGTCGGGTTGAGCTTTGCGCTCTACCTCGGCATTGCCTTCTGGGCGCGCGCGGGCAGCACGTCCGAGTTCTACGTAGCCGGCGGCGGGGTTCACCCCGTGACCAACGGCATGGCCACGGCCGCTGACTGGATGTCGGCCGCGTCCTTCATCTCCATGGCCGGCCTGATCTCCAACCTGGGCTACGGCGGCGCCGTGTTCCTGATGGGCTGGACCGGCGGCTACGTGCTGCTGGCCATGCTGCTGGCGCCTTACCTGCGCAAGTTCGGCAAGTTCACCGTGCCCGAGTTCATCGGCGATCGCTTCTACTCGAAGTCCGCCCGCAACGTGGCCGTGCTGTGCCTGCTGGTCGCATCGCTGACCTACATCATTGGTCAGATGACTGGCGTGGGTGTGACGTTTGCGCGCTTCCTGGGCGTAACCAGCGATCAGGGCATCTACATCGGCATGGCGATCGTGTTTGCTTATGCGGTGTTCGGCGGTATGAAAGGCATCACCTACACCCAGGTGGCGCAGTACTGCGTGCTGATCCTGGCCTACCTGGTGCCCGCTTTCTTCATCTCGCTGAACCTCACCGGCAACTTCCTGCCGCAGCTGGGCCTGGGCGCGAATCTGTCGGGCACCGACGTGTCGCTGCTCTCCAAGCTCGACCAGGTGGTGACCGATCTGGGCTTTGGCCAGTACACGACTTCGTCGAACGGTTCCACGTTGAACATGTTCTTCTACACCGTGTCGCTGATGATCGGTACAGCCGGTCTGCCGCACGTGATCGTGCGCTTCTTCACCGTGCCGAAAGTGGCCGATGCCCGCGCCTCCGCCGGTTGGGCTCTGGTGTTCATCGCCCTGCTGTACACCACGGCACCTGCCGTGGGCGCGATGGCGCGCCTGAACCTGGTCGGTACCGTGAACAGCGCGGTCGGCCTGGTCAAGAGCCCGGAAGGTGGCATTGTCGTGAGCTCGGATGCGGTGAAAGCCAACGCCGACGTCTATGCGCCTGAGGCCAGCCTGGTATACGAGGAGCGTCCAGCCTGGATGAAGCGCTGGGAAGTGACCGGTCTGCTCAAGTGGGAAGACAAGAACAGCGACGGCCGCATCCAGTACTACAACGACAAGACCAAGAACGAAGCCGCCAAAGGCAAGGCCGAAGCGGCCGGCTGGAAGGGTAACGAGCTGACCGTGAATGCCGACATCATCGTGTTGGCCAACCCGGAAATCGCGCTGCTGCCCAACTGGGTGATCGCGCTGGTCGCCGCCGGCGGTCTGGCCGCTGCGCTGTCGACCGCTGCGGGTCTGTTGCTCGCCATCTCCTCGGCCATCTCCCACGACCTGATCAAGGGCGCCATCAAGCCCGACATCAGCGAAAAGGGCGAGCTCATGGCAGGCAAGATCGCCATGGCCGTGGCCATCTTCGTGGCGGGCTATCTGGGTCTGAATCCGCCGGGCTTCGCAGCTGGTACTGTGGCCCTGGCCTTCGGTATCGCGGCTTCCACCATCTTCCCCGCGCTGATGATGGGCATTTTTAGCCGCACGATGAGCGACAAGGGCGCGATCGCTGGTATGTTGGCGGGCCTGTTCGTGGTGCTGTTCTATGTGTTCGCACACAAGGGCATCTTCTTCATCAAGGGCACCGACTACCTCGGCCTGATCGGCGGGGCGAACAGCTTCTTCACCATCACCCCCGAGGCCTTCGGCACCGTGGGCGCGATCACCAACTTCGTGGTGGCCTTCCTGGTGAACAAGATGACCGCACCTGCACCAAAGCACATCCAGGAGTTGGTGGAATCGGTGCGCATCCCGCGCGGTTCCGGCGCAGCCACCGGCCACTGATGGCCTGACACCATCCGCACTGGGCGATCGTCCAGAGCGGGGGTGAAGCAGACCCCGTCGGCTTGCTGACGGGGTCTTTTCTTTTGCAGCTGCCTGTACAGCACAATCCCCGTAGGCCGGGGTGTGTACCCAGGCCGCTGTGGGGGAGCGGTGTCACCGCCGCTCCCCCACAGCGAATCGAGCGCTGATTTCAACAAGGGTTTGCCGGATGAACTTGCCGAGTGTTTACATCTTCAACTGGATCTTTTTGCTGGTGCTGTTCCCAGTGTCGTTCTTCTGGCTGCGCCGCGCCTGGCGCATCCTGGTTCGCCGCGACTTCTCCGAGGTGGCCCTGAAGAAGGGTGTGCCACCTACCAACGCCGAGAAATACGCGCCCTACGAGATGGCGATCAACTTCGTTGGCGGCGTCATCATGGTGGGCGTGCTGGTGGCCGTGCTGGGCTTTCAGGCTCTGGCCGCCGACGACTGGATCGCCATCGCTGGCGTGACGCTCTGGTGCAAGCTGCTGGCATCGTTTGCCCTGAGCCGCCAGGCCCATGGTCTGGGGCCCAAGACCAAAGCCAAGAAGGGTGCCCCCGGCTCGGACCAGTCCAGCTGAGTGCGCCTCAGTAGCCCAGCCGCTCGGGCCGGATTTCCTGCAGGATGGTGGTGGCGATCTCTTCGATCGATTTGGTGGTGGTCGAGAGCCAGCGGATGCCTTCGCGCCGCATCATGGCTTCGGCCTCGCTCACCTCCACCCGGCAATTGTCCAGGCTGGCATAGCGCGAGTTGGGTCGGCGCTCGTTGCGGATCTGGGCCAGGCGCTCGGGCGCGATGGTGAGGCCAAAGATCTTCTTGCGGTGGGGCACCAGGGCTGGCGGCAGCTTGCGGCGGTCGAAGTCTTCAGGAATCAGCGGGTAATTGGACGCCTTGAGGCCGTGCTGCATCGCCAGGTAGAGGCTGGTGGGCGTTTTGCCGCTGCGGCTCACACCGACCAGGATCACATCAGAGCCTTCCAGATCGCGGTGGCTCTGGCCATCGTCGTGCATCAGCGAAAAATTGATGGCCTCGATGCGGTCGTCGTACTCCTTGCTTTTGGAGGCATCAGAAAAGCGGCCCACCCGGTGGTTGGACTTGATGCCCAGTTCGGCCTCCAGGGGCTCGACGAAGGTGCCAAACATGTCGAGCATCATGCCGCTGCAGTCCGCCTTGATGACCTCCAGCACATCCATGTTGACCACGGTCACGAATACCAGAGGGCGCTTGCCTTCCACCTCGGCCGTGTGGTTGATCTGGCGCACCGCCTGGTGGGCTTTGTCCACGCTGTCGAGAAACGGCAGTCGCACGCGCCGGACCTCGGCCTCGAACTGCGCCAGGATGGCGTTGCCAAAGGTTTCGGCGGTGATACCGGTGCCGTCGGAGACGAAAAAAACCGTGCGGTTGGGCATGGGCAAACTCCAGGTGGCAAATTGTGAGGAATTCGAGAAGACCGCCAGCAGCGATCGGGGGGCAAAGACTGGGCCACCTACAATTGGGGCATCCATGCACGTCCATTATCCCGGTTGCATCGGCCCCTGATTCTTGCCTCCGCCCGCAGGCCGACCCAGAACACCACAACAAGGTCCCCAGCAGCGTGACGGCTCCCGGTTTTTAACTTGAGCGGAGTCTTTCCATGTCCCAACTGTTTTCTCCGACCGACCTGGTCGTGCCCTTCGAGCATCTGCGCATGACCGACGTGGAGGTCGTCGGCGGCAAAAACGCCAGCCTCGGCGAAATGATCTCGCAGCTGCCCAGCGGCGTGAAGGTGCCCACTGGCTTTGCCACCACCGCCCACGCGTTTCGCGAGTTCCTGAAGTTCGAAGGACTGACCGATCGCATTAACGCGCGGCTGAACGCACTCGACACCGAAGACGTGCGCGCCCTGGCCGAAGCCGGTGCCGAGATCCGGGCCATGGTGGAAAAGCAGCCGTTCCCGGCTGATCTGGAGCAGGCTATCCGCTCGGCTTACACGACGCTGGTCGATGGCAATGAACTGGCCACGTTTGCGGTGCGCTCCTCGGCCACCGCCGAAGACCTGCCCGACGCGTCGTTTGCCGGTCAGCAGGAGACCTTTCTCAACGTGCACGGCATCGACGAGGTTCTGCACAAGATGAAAGAGGTGTTTGCCTCGCTGTACAACGACCGCGCCATCAGCTATCGGGTGCACAAAGGCTTTGCCCATGCTGACGTGGCCTTGTCTGCCGGCGTGCAGCGCATGGTGCGGTCTGACCTGGGGGCCGCCGGTGTCATGTTCACCATCGACACCGAAAGCGGTTTTGAAGACGTGGTGTTCATCACTTCCAGCTATGGTCTGGGCGAGACGGTAGTGCAGGGCGCGGTGAACCCGGACGAGTTCTACGTGCACAAGCCCATGCTGAAGGCGGGCAAGCGGGCTCTCATCCGCCGCAACCTGGGCTCCAAGCTGATCCAGATGACTTTCACCAGTGCCGAGGAGAAGGCGGCGACAGGTGAATTCAAAGGCAAGCTGGTCAAGACCGTCGACGTGCCGGTGGAGCAGCGCAACCGCTACAGCCTGACTGATGCCGACGTCGAGCAGCTGGCGCACTACGCGCTGGTGATCGAGCAGCACTACGGCCGCGCTATGGACATCGAATGGGGCAAGGACGGCAACGACGGTCAGCTGTACATCCTGCAGGCGCGTCCGGAGACGGTGAAGAGCCAGGCCGCGGGCAAGACCGAGGTGCGCTACAAGCTCAAGGGCAAGGGTCCGGTGCTGGCTTCGGGCCGCGCCATTGGACAGAAGATCGGCACCGGCCCGGTGCGCCTGGTGCACAACATCAGCGAAATGGACAAGGTCAAGCCAGGCGACGTGCTGGTGACCGACATGACCGATCCCAATTGGGAGCCGGTCATGAAACGCGCCAGCGCCATCGTGACCAACCGCGGCGGGCGCACCTGCCACGCGGCCATCATCGCGCGCGAGCTGGGCATTCCAGCGGTGGTGGGATGCGGTGATGCGACCGAAACGCTGAAGGACGGCACGCTGGTAACGGTGAGCTGCGCTGAGGGCGACACCGGCCACATTTACGACGGTTTGCTGGAGACCGAGATCACGGAGGTCAAGCGCGGCGAGATGCCACCGGTGGACGTGAAGATCATGATGAACGTGGGCAACCCCCAGCTCGCCTTCGACTTCTGCCAGATTCCTAACAGCGGTGTTGGCCTGGCGCGGCTGGAATTCATCATCAACAACAACATCGGCGTGCACCCCAAGGCCATCCTCGACTATCCGGCGATTGATGCCGACCTGAAGAAGGCGGTGGAATCGGTGGCCCGCGGACATGCCTCCCCGCGCGCCTTCTACGTGGACAAGGTGGCCGAAGGCGTGGCGACGATCGCCGCCGCCTTCTGGCCCAAGCCAGTCATCGTGCGCCTGTCAGACTTCAAGTCCAACGAGTACCGCAAGCTGGTCGGTGGCAGCCGCTACGAGCCCGATGAAGAAAACCCGATGCTGGGCTTTCGGGGAGCCGCTCGCTACATCAGCGAAGATTTCCGCGAAGCTTTCGCCATGGAGTGCGAGGCGATCAAACGCGTGCGCGAAGACATGGGCCTGAGCAACGTGCAGGTGATGGTGCCGTTCGTTCGTACCCTGGGCCAGGCGCAGAAAGTGACAGAGCTGCTGGCGGAAAAGGGCCTCAAGCGCGGCGAGCACGAGCTCAAGGTGATCATGATGTGCGAGATCCCGAGCAACGCGGTACTGGCCAAGGACTTCCTGCAGTTCTTCGACGGTTTTTCCATCGGCTCCAACGACCTGACCCAGCTCACCCTGGGCCTGGACCGCGACTCGGGCTTGGAGCTGCTGGCACAGGACTTTGACGAGCGCGATCCGGCCATCAAGGTGCTGCTGCAGATGGCGATTGGCGCCTGCAAGGCCGAGGGCAAGTATGTGGGCATCTGCGGCCAGGGCCCCAGCGACCACCCGGATTTCGCGCAGTGGCTGCGCGACGAAGGCATCAACTCAATCTCCTTGAACCCGGACTCGGTGGTCGACACCTGGCAGTTGCTCGCCGCCTCGGCCAAGTAGGATCCGCTCCATCGCGTTGAAAGAAGGCAGGGTGCTCCCCTGCCTTTTTTCTATTTGGGTGAGTCAGTGCAGGGTCAGCGCCAGGCGCACAATGCTTGTAGCGCGTGGTGAAGATCTGCGCCGGCAACACGACGAGGAGAAGCGCATGTTTCAAGGCCTGGACGCTCAACGCCTGGTGGCCCTGTTCGTGGCTGGGCTGCTGCTGTTCAACTTCCCCCTGCTCGCGCTGTGGGACCACGATCTGTCCATTGCTGGCCTTCCGCTGTTCCCGACCGCTCTGTTCCTGCTCTGGGCAGCGCTGATCGCGGCCCTGGCCTGGGTGGTCGAGCGCGGCCACGATCGGCCCGGCCTCTCCGAAGACTGAGCTTCACGGCAGGCCGCAATGCTCCCGGCATCCCTGGTCATCGGCGTTTCGTTCGCCTATTTGCTGCTGCTGTTTGCGGTGGCCTATTGGGCCGACCAGCGCGCTGCGGCCGGGCGGTCGGTGATTGGCAACTCCTGGGTCTATGCCTTGTCGATGGCCGTGTACTGCACCGCCTGGACCTACTTCGGCAGCGTGGGTCGCGCGGCGAGCTCTGGCGTCTGGTTTCTGCCGATTTACCTGGGGCCTATGCTGGCCATGGTGCTGGCCTGGATGGTGGTGCGCAAGATGATCCGCATTGCCAAGACATACCGCATCACCTCCATTGCGGACTTCATCGCCAGCCGGTACGGCAAGAGCCCGACGCTCGCGGGACTGGTGACCCTGATCACCGTGGTGGGCATCGTGCCCTACATAGCGCTGCAGCTCAAAGCGATTGCCAGCGGCTACGCGGTGCTGACTTCACCGCTGGGCCAGCCGGCCGCTACCGGCGTGGACTGGTGGCGCGACAGCACGCTGTACGTGGCGCTGGCCCTGGCCGGCTTCACCATGGTGTTTGGCGCGCGCCACCTCGACAGCACCGAACGCCACGAAGGTATGGTGGCGGCGATCGCATTTGAGTCTCTGGTGAAACTGCTGGCATTCCTGGCGGTGGGCCTGTTCGTGAGCTTCGGGCTGTTTTCCAGCCCGGCGGCGCTGTTTGAGCAGGCGCGCGGTGTCGAGAGCCTGCGCCAGCTGATGCAGTTCGAACAAGGGCAATCGTTTGCCTACGCGCAATGGGCCGGGCTCACGCTGCTGGCCATGTTGTCGGTGATTTTCCTGCCGCGCCAGTTCCAGGTGATGGTGGTTGAGAACGTCGACGAGCGCCATCTGCGGCGCGCGGTCTGGGTCTTTCCTCTGTACCTGCTGCTGATCAACCTGTTCGTGCTGCCGATCGCGCTGGGGGGGCTGCTGTATTTCGGTCCGGGTCGCATGGATCCCGAGACTTTCATCCTGTCGCTGCCACTGGCCGAGGGCTGGACGCTGCTGGCACTGGCGGCGTTTGTCGGCGGTCTGTCGGCGGCCACGGGCATGGTGATCGTGGAGGCGATCGCAGTTTCGACCATGGTCTGCAACGATCTGGTCATGCCCCTGCTGCTGCGCATGCGGCGCTTCGGCGCCAGGGCCAGCAGCGATCTGACCGGCCTGTTGCTGGGCATCCGCCGGGCTGCGATCCTGACCATCCTGCTGCTGGGCTATTTGTATTTCCATCTGGCCGGCGAGGCCTACGCCTTGGTGAGCATCGGCCTGATCAGCTTCGCCGCCGTGGCGCAGTTCGCCCCAGCGATGCTGGGCGGGATGTACTGGCGCGGTGGTACCCGGCGCGGGGCGCTGGCGGGCTTGCTGCTGGGGTTTGCCTTCTGGGCCTACACGCTGATGCTGCCCTCGCTGGCCAAGTCGGGCTGGCTGTTGTCCGAGAGCTTTCTGCACGATGGGCCTTGGGGCCTCATCTGGCTCAAGCCCGAGGCCTTGCTGGGCCTGGCGGGTCTGGACGGCCTGACCCACTCGCTTTTCTGGAGTCTGCTGGTCAACGTGGGCGCTTATGTGGGCGTGTCGTTGTGGCGAGTTCCCTCCGCCGCCGAGACCAGCCAGGCCCTGCTGTTTGTGGACGTGTTCCGCCGCACTGCCCAGGCGCCCCCGGTGTTCTGGCAGGGCCGGGCCCAGGTGTCGGCGCTGTTGCCGCTGATGGGGCGCTTCCTGGGTGCGGAGGCTGCGCAGCGCCTGCTGACAGGCTACGCTCGAGGCTTGGGGGTGTCGGACATCGCTCAGATTCCGGGCGATGCGCGGCTGGTGCAGTTTGTCGAGACCCAGCTCGCTGGCGCCATCGGCAGCGCCTCGGCGCGGGTCATGGTGGCCTCGGCTGTGGAAGAGGAACCGCTGGATCTGGACGATGTGCTGCGCATCCTCGACGAGGCCTCGCAGTTGCGCGCCTATTCGCACGCGCTGGAGGACAAGTCGCGTTCCCTGGAGCGCGCCACCACTGACCTGCGGGAGGCTAACGACAAGCTCAAGAGCCTGGATCGCATGAAAGACGATTTCATGTCGTCGGTGACGCACGAATTGCGCACGCCTTTGACTTCGATCAGGGCGCTGTCGGAGCTGATGCGCGACGATGAAAACATGGATGCTGCCCAGCGGCAGCAGTTTCTGGGCATCATCGTCGGCGAGGCCGAGCGGCTGAGCCGCCTGGTGAGTCAGGTGCTGGACATGGCCAAGATCGAGGCCGGGCAAGCCGACTGGCGCAGCACCGAAATCGATTTGTGTGAGGTGGCCGAGCAGGCTGCGGGCACCATGCGCGAGAACTACCGCGAGCGCGGTGTGGCGCTGGTGATCGAGCTCCCTGAGCGGGTGCGACCAGTGTGGGCGGATGCCGACCGGCTGACCCAGGTGGTGCTCAACCTGCTGTCGAATGCGCTGAAGTACGCGCCTCGCGACGTGGGTCGGGTGGTGCTTCGTGTGCAGGAAGCGGGAGACGAGCTGACGCTGGAAGTGCAGGACAACGGACCGGGTATGGCGCCCGACCAGGAAGCGGTGGTGTTTGAGAAATTCCGGCAAGTGGCCGGTGACGATCATTACCGGCCTGGGGGCACCGGACTGGGCCTGCCGATCAGCCGACAGATCGTGGAACATTTCGGCGGCCGCATGTGGTTGCGGTCGGCGCCGGGGCAGGGGGCTTGTTTCGGATTTGCGCTGCCGCACGCGGGCAACGCCACCGGAGCAGGAACGATGGACGACAACAAGAGGAGCAGCGACACATGAGAAAAAAAATCCTGATTGCCGATGACGAGCCCAACATCCTGATCTCGTTGGAGTTTTTGATGAAGCGCGAAGGCTACGAGGTGCTGCTGGCGCGCGATGGGCAGGAAGCCATGGATGTGCTGCTTCGAGAGCGACCGGCGCTGGTGCTGCTGGACGTGATGATGCCGAACAAGTCGGGCTTCGACGTCTGCTGCGAGGTGCGTGCCAGCGATGTGCTGCGCGACACGCCGATCCTGATGCTCACCGCCAAGGGTCGCGACACGGACGTGGCCAAGGGCCTGGCGCTGGGCGCCAACGCCTACATGACCAAGCCCTTTTCCACCAAGGAGCTGGTGCAGAAGGTACGTGACATGCTGGGCGAGGCGCCATGAGCGGTCAGCAGACCACGGACCGGCGCCTCTGGTTGTTGCTGGGGGTGGCAGGCCTGCTGTCGGTGGCCTGGCTACTGGCGACCATGGTCTTGGTGGGGAGTACGCTGGAGGCAGTGGAGCGCAACACGGTGTGGGCCCTGCTAGGCGAACGGCTGGTCCTGGTGCTGCTGACCTGGGGCGCTGGCATGGCGGCGATCGCCTGGGCACTCAAGCGCTGGTTTGACCATTGGGTCACGCCCTCCGTGCAACTGGCTGAAGAAGCGCAAGTCCTGTTGCGCACCGACGTGGTTCGCACGCTCAAGCCCAAGGGCAATGTCGAGACCCAGGTGCTGGCCGACCTGTTCAACCAGCTGGTGGGGCAGCGAGAAGAACTGCGCGAACAGATGATGCGCAAGGTGCAGGAGGCTGCGCAGGGCATCGAGGCGGAAAAGAGCCGGCTGGCCGCGCTGATGTCCGAGCTCACGCAGAGCGTGGTCGTGTGCAACCTGGATGGCCGCGTGCTGCTCTACAACAACCGCGCGCGCATGCAGTTCCGTGCCTTGTCGCAGACGCCCGGGGTGGCGGGTGGCGCCGAGCTGATCGGCCTGGGCCGGTCGATCTACGGCGTGTTCGACCGCAAGCTGGTCACGCACGCGCTGGAGAATATCCAGCAGCGCATGCTGCGCGGCGCGGCCCAGCCGTCGGCGCAGTTCGTCACCACCACCCCGGCAGGACAGCTGTTGCGGGTGCAGATGGCGCCAGTGCGGGCCACGCAGGGCGTGAGCGCTGAAGATGGCAGCGACCTCACCGGCTTTGTGCTGATGCTGGACAACATCACGCGCGACTTCGAAGCCGAGTCCGCCAAGGATCAGGTGCTGCTCAGCCTGACCGAAGGCAGTCGCGCTGCGCTGGGCAACATGCAGGCGGCCTTGGACATACTGGATTACCCGGATCTGGAGCCCGCCATGCGCGAGCGCTTCCTGGGTGTCATCCGTGAAGAGACGACCGCTCTGAGCCAGCGCATCAGCGCGCTGGAAACCGGCTCGACCACCAACCTCAAGACACGCTGGCCACTGGAAGACATGCTGGGCGCCGACCTCGTCAATGCGGCCGCCCGGCGCATCGAGGTGGTGACTGGCCTCAACGCCAACGCAGCCGAGGTCGACGCTGGCCTCTGGCTCAAGGTGGAGAGTTTTTCGTTGTTGCAGGTGCTGGTGTACTTGGCGGGGCGGCTGAAGGACGAGTTTGCGGTGAAATTTGTGCAGCTTCGCCTGAGTACGGCCGCCAGCAGCGCTGGCAAAGCGCAGCTGGACCTGGTCTGGACGGGGCAGGCCATGAGCACCGAGACAGTGATGAGCTGGGAGATGGACGCCATGCGCACCGGCGGTGAAGCCACGCGTCTCACAGTGCGCGATGTGATCGAGCGCCATGCGGGCGCGTTCTGGTTTGAACGTGAGCGTGTGCGCCACCAGGCGTTTTTCCGCTTGCTGCTGCCACTGGCCAACCCGCAGGAGCAGGCAGAAAAAGCGGCCCTCTTGCCGAGCGACAGCCGGCCCGAATACTACGACTTCGATCTGTTCAAGACCACCGAGCTCACCCGTTCGCTGGATGACCGGCTCTTGACTGACCTGAGCTACACGGTGTTCGACACCGAGACCACCGGACTCAACCCGTCTCAGGGCGACGAGATCATCCAGATCGGTGCGGCGCGCATCGTCAACAACAAGCTGCTGCGCCAGGAAAGCTTCGAGCAACTGGTGGATCCGAAACGCTCCATCCCCGAAGCCGGCATTCCCATTCACGGCATCCGGCCCGAGATGGTGCTGGGCCAACCCACGATCGACCAGGTGCTGCCGGCTTTCCACACCTTTGCGCAGGACACTGTGCTGGTGGCTCACAACGCGGCGTTTGACATGCGGTTTCTGCAGCTCAAGCAGGCACAGACCGGCGCGGTATTCGACCACCCGGTGCTCGACACTCTGTTGCTGTCCGCCCTGGTGCACCCCAATCAGGACTCGCACCGACTGGAAGCCCTGGCCGAACGCTTCAACGTCACCATCGTCGGGCGCCACACCGCACTGGGCGACGCCATGGTGACGGCCGAGGCGTTTCTGAAGCTGATTCCGTTGCTGGCGGAAAAAGGCATCCACACGCTGGGCGAAGCGCGCGAAGCGTCGCAGAAGACCTTCTACGCCCGACTCAAGTATTGACCCCCCTCCGAGGCGGCCCGAGCATCGGGCCGCCTCGGGGGTAGGTCAAAACCGCCCGGCCTGGTAGCGGTTCCCCAGCACGTTCTGCAGCGACTGCACCACGGTGAAAGCGTCCTTGAGTTGGGAGCGCTCAAAGTTGGAGGTGTCGTCCAGCGGCAGGAAATTGTCGGGTGCCTGACCAGCGCCGATCTGTCGTGCCTGGTGCTGGATGCGGGTGAAAGCCAGGAACTCCAGCGCCTCGCGCAGGTCGCGCGCACTCTGTTCGCTGATCGAGCCGCCCGCAGCGGCGCTGACCAGCCGGTCATGGGTGTTCACCGCTTCATGTCCACCCGCCAGCGCATGGACCCGAGCCAGGTCCACGATGGGCACCACACCCGTGTGCTTCAGGTCGATCTTGCCCTTGTGCTCGCCGCTGCGGATGGTCGAGATACCCTTGAACACGCCGAGCGGCGGCTGGTGCTGCAAGGCGTTGCCAACCATGTAGGCCAGAAAGATTGAGTTGCCCTTGGTGCGCTGGAGCACGTCGCGCCGCAGGTCGTCCAGCAGGGCGCTGTTGCCGTGCACCGCACGCAGATCGAAAAACACGCAGGTGAGCATGAGCGACTTCGGATCGGGTGCGCCGGTCCAGCGCGCGAAGTACTCGGCCCAGCGGCGCTTGGGCTGGCGCCAAGTGTCGGTCATGGCCATCATCTCGCCGGGGCAGTAAATGTAGCCGCAGGCGTCGAGCCCGTCGCAGACGAACTGCGACAAGGCCTTGAAGTAGGCCCCGTGCTGCGCTTCTTCGTAGCTGTCGTCCAGCACCAGGCAGTTGTCTTGATCGGACTTGGCCGTCTGTTCGTTGCGGGCCTGCGAGCCCGCTGCCACCCACACGTAGTCCACCGGCGGCGGCCCCAGCTTGACCTCGGCCAGTTGCAGCAGGCGGCTGGTGATGGCGTCGGTGATGGCGGTGATGATGTGGCCGCTGCTGTAGGCCGAGGCCTGGGCGCTCGCCAGACTTTGCTGCAGCCGCTTGATCCGCAAGCTGGCTGCCTGCAGCCCTTCGACCGTGGTCTGCTTGTAAACCTCGCCCGCGAGGTAGACCGCCGAAGTGCTGTGCTGCTCGGTCACGTCGGTCGCGGTGATCATGCCGACGATGCGTTGGCCGTCGAGCACCGGCACGTGGTGGATGTTGTGGCGCGCCATCAGCAGCAAGGCGTCGAACGCGGGGTTCTGCACGTCGATGGTCAGTGGCGCGAGCGTGGTGATGTCGGCCACCGGACGGCTCGGGTCCAGGCCCACCGCCAGCACGCGGTTGCGCAGGTCGCGGTCGGTGATCAGACCAAACAGGTGATCCTGCTCGACGATCAGTACCGAAGACACCCGCTGCTCGCTCATGACGCGGGCGGCCTCGCTGATGGAGGTGTGCGGCGGCAGCGTGATCGGTGCCCGCTTGACCAGTGAGCGCACCGGAGCGGTCATGAGGTTGATCGCGGGCTCGGCGCTGTTGCGGTCGCGGGGCGTGCCCGGCGCGGTGGCTGAAGGGGAGGGCAGCAGGTAGGCCACCGCCGGAGTGTCCTCGCGCAGTGCCTCCACCAGTGCGGCATCGAGGCTGGCGACCTGGCAGTCGGTCTGTGCCCGGGCGGAGGCCACCGCCGGTTGCCCGGCTGTGCCCATGAGGTCACCCGCTTGCAAGGTCACGACGGGCTGACCTTGTTCGTCGTGTAGCGCCAGCTCGCCCGAGACCAGCCAGTGCAGGGCCGCCGCGTGTTCGTCGCCGGTCTCCAGTAGCTCGCCCGCCGCGACCGATCGCAGGCTGAGTGATTCGGCCAGCCGCTGGCGCGCTGGCGCGCTCAACAGTCCCCAGATGCGGTGAGTGCGGATGGCGTCAATCAGCGTCGGGGCATGGTCAGGCATGGTGTCTCAGTGTGTTGGCGATCAATCAACAAATGCTACACCCGCATCTGCGCCCAGCGCGGGTAAACGCCATGCAGGGTTTGACCTGAGTCAGAACCTGGTACGGGCCATGTGTAAGAGGAGGGTAAGTTGGCGATTCACAATCATTCAACTTGACTCGAAACTGACATGCTGACCTTCATCCTCGCGCTCAAGGCGGTGCTTGAAATGGCTGCCCTGGCCTTGCTGGGTCGAGCCGTGTTGGGCCTTCTCGCCGGTTCGCGGCGCGAGCACAATCTGGCCTACCAGCTGCTCGACGCGGTCGCTCGGCCTGCGGTGTGGCTGGCGCGGCGGCTCACACCTGGCTTTGTGCTGGAGCGCCACCTGTCTCTGGTGGCGTTTTTGTTGCTCGGTTTCGCCTGGCTGGCGGTCACCGCGTGGAAGGTGTCGCATTGCCGGGTCATCGGGGTCGCCGCTTGTCTTTGAATCACGCGATTCGTCGCCAGGCGAATAGTCTGCGTCTGCGCGGGCTGCTGGCCTTTGGTGCGCGCGCACACGCACTCGCCTTGACGCACCGACTGCTTGCGGCGGATGCCTCCAACACCCACGCGCTCGCCACCCGCGTCCACCTGCTGATGGAACTGGGTCAAGCCCAGGCGGCGCTCGCCGACCTGACACAGCTTGTGCGGCTGGTGCCGCAGCAGGCCACGGCTTGGTTCAACCTGGGCTTTGTGCAGGAATCGCTGGGCCAGTTGGATGAGGCCACACGGTCGCTGGTTCGCGCCACCGAGCTGGACCCAGCGATGGACCGCGCCTGGTATGGACTGGGCCTGTGCCACATCCGCTGCGCTCAATGGGACGAGGCGTTGCGGGCGCTGGAGCGAGGCACGGAATTGCAGCCTCTGAGCCCGCACGCCTGGTATCAGCTGGCGCGCGTTCACCTGGAGCGAGGTCGGATCACGGAGGCGCAGCGCATCCTGGTGCATTTGCGCGGCTTCGAGCCCAAGGTGGCGGATCAGCTCGAACGCGACACCGGCCTGTGGGCCGCGAGCGCCTGAGTCATGGCCGAAAACGACGCACGACGCCGCCACTGGCATGCCAATCTTCGGATCACCGCGCTGCTGCTGCTGATCTGGTTTCTGGTGACGTTTGGCGTCAGCTACTTTGCGCGCGAGCTGAGCTTCAGTTTTTTCGGGTGGCCGTTCAGCTTCTGGATGGGCGCTCAGGGCGCTCTGTTGGTCTACCTGTTGCTGATCGGGTTTTATGCCTGGTACATCAACCGACTCGACCGGCGCCACGGCGTGCAGGAAGAGGAGCCCTGAGGCATGGCCATCCCTGGACCCTCCAGCGACAACGCAGCGTACAACCGCGCCTTCAAGCGCCAGCTCAACAAGGTCTACCGCTGGTACACGCTGGGCTTTGTGGTATTTGTGGCGCTGCTCGCGGGACTGGAGCAGCTCGGCCTGTCGCGTGAATGGATCGGCTTCATTTTTTTGCTGGCCACGATCGGCTTGTACGCGGGCATCGGCGTCATGTGCCGGACCACCGATGCGACCGAGTATTACGTGGCGGGGCGACGCGTGCCGGCCATCTACAACGGCATGGCCACCGGCGCCGACTGGATGTCGGCCGCTTCGTTCATCGGTATGGCCGGTACGCTCTACCTTACCGGTTACAGCGGGCTGGCCTTCATCATGGGCTGGACCGGTGGCTACTGCCTGGTGGCGCTGCTGCTCGCACCTTACCTGCGCAAGTTTGGCCAGTTCACCATCCCGGATTTCCTGGGCGAGCGCTATGGCGGGCACCTGCCTCGCTTGATCGGCGTGCTGGCGGCCATCCTGTGCTCTTTCACCTACCTGGTGGCGCAGATTTATGGCGTCGGTCTGATCACCTCGCGCCTGATCGGGGTGGCCTTCGAGCTGGGCGTGTTCCTGGGTCTGGGGGGCATCCTGGTGTGTTCGTTCCTGGGCGGTATGCGGGCGGTGACCTGGACCCAGGTGACCCAGTACATCGTGCTCATCTTGGCCTATTTGTTGCCGGTGGTCTGGCTGTCGGTCAAGCAGACTGGTTTCCCTGTGCCTCAGGCCATCTATGGATTTCAACTGGAGAAGGTCACGGCGAAGGAAAACCTGCTCACGCACGACCCCAAAGAGCTCGAGGTGCGAGGGCTGTACCGCGAGCGCTCGCTGGTGCTGGGTGCCAAGCTGCAGGACCCGGCGGTTGCACTGGCGGCTGACAAGGCCGCGGCCGAGGAGCGGCTCGCGCGGCTTCGGCAAGCCCAGGCGCCGTCGCGAGATATCTCGGTGGCGGAAAAGGCGGTGTCGGCGCTGCCGCGGGACGCCGCGGCTGCGCGCGCCATCTGGACCGCGGCCAAAGCCGAAGCCGATACCAAGTCCAAACCCCTCAACGGCATGCCACCTCACGCGGCCCAGTTTGCGGGCGATCCCGACGGCGACGCCGCCGAGCGCAAGCTCTTCGAGGAGTCGAGGCGCAACTTCCTCGCCCTGGTTTTCTGCCTGATGATCGGCACCGCCGCGCTGCCGCACATCCTCATGCGCTACTACACCGTGCCGAGCGTGAAGCAGGCACGGGAATCGGTCACATGGTCCCTGCTGTTCATCTTTCTGCTGTACTTCACCGCGCCAGCGCTGGCGGTGCTGGTGAAGTTCGAGGTGTTTCATGTGCTGGTGGGCACGCCGTTTGACCAGCTGCCTGCCTGGGTCAGTGCCTGGAACAAGGTGGACCCTTCGCTCCTGTCGCTGACCGACATCAACCGCGATGGCCTGCTGCAGCTCAATGAAATGAGCATCGACGGCGACATCATCGTCCTGGCCACCGCCGAAATCGGGGGCTTGCCCTATGTGATTGCCGGTCTGGTGGCGGCCGGCGGTCTGGCTGCGGCCCTGTCCACCGCCGACGGCCTATTGCTCACCATCGCCAATGCCTTGTCGCACGACATGTACTACAAGATGTTCGACCCCAACGCGTCCACCGCGCGCCGGGTGACCATCTCCAAGGTGTTGCTGCTCATGGTGGCACTGGCCGCAGCCTACGTGGCGGCGCAGCGACCGGCGGACATCCTGTTTCTGGTGTCAGCGGCCTTTTCGTTCGCTGCCGCTTCGTTTTTCCCGGCTCTGGTCCTGGGTATCTTCTGGAAACGGACCAATGGGTTCGCCGCGTCCATGGGCATGCTAGCGGGGCTGGGCGTGACGCTGTATTACATGGCCACCACCCAGCCTTGGCTGCGCCAGGTGTTTGGCGTGACCGCGCCGGTGGAGCTCTGGTGGGGCATCCAGCCGATTTCGGCCGGCTTGTTCGGCGTGCCAGTGGGCTTTGCCGTCATCATCGCGCTCAGCCTGGTGATGCCTGCGCCCAGCCGGGAGGTGCAGGCGCTGGTGGAGTATGTGCGCTACCCGCGGCTACCCGACGATCCGCCTGGGTCCTGAGTGCTTGAAAACGTCTAATGAGCGTCATCCAGGCAGGTCTGGCTGGCGTGCCCGGGATTTGCTAGAATCATGGGCTTCGCCTTGCCGCACCCCGACCGACGCTGGGGGCGGCTTTCACCCGAATCCCATGCCTGCACTCAAATGAGTCGATGGCGCGGGGTCATCCATAAGGAGAGTTTATGCGTCATTACGAAATCGTCTTGCTGATCCATCCGGATCAAAGCGAGCAAGTGCCAGCCATGCTGGAGCGCTACAAAGGCATGATCACCGCCGGCAACGGCAAGATCCACCGTGTGGAAGACTGGGGCCGCCG
Source organism: Hydrogenophaga sp. (assembly GCF_011390835.1). Taxonomy (GTDB): domain Bacteria; phylum Pseudomonadota; class Gammaproteobacteria; order Burkholderiales; family Burkholderiaceae_C; genus Hydrogenophaga. Next base: position 30,743 of record NZ_JAABRQ010000022.1, read on the forward strand.
CCAGCTGGCCTACCAGATCAACAAGCTGTCCAAGGCTCACTACCTGTGCGTCAACATCGAAGCCGACCAGGCGGTGATGGCCGAATTGGAGCACGCCTTCAAGTTCAACGACGCCGTGCTGCGCCACTTGACCGTGCTGCGCAAGAAGGCCGACACTGGTCCTTCAAGCATGATGAAGTCGGTCGAGCGCGAAGAAGCCCGAAAGCTTCAGCAGCCCAGCGACCGGGGTGATCGTGGAGACCGCGGTGACCGTGGTGACCGTGGTGACCGCAACAACTCGCAGGAGCGCACGGCTGCCTGATCGCGCTGCGTGATCTGGTCAGTCGGTGAACCGTTTCGAATTGTCGGCCTCCGTGGTGCAGGTGCAAACCCTGCGCTACACACCGGCCGGCATCCCCGCTCTGAACATCGTGCTGGAGCACGAGTCTCAGGTGGTCGAAATGGGCACGCCGAGAGAGGTGAAGTTGCAACTGAGGGCTGTTGTCTTCGGTAGTCAGGCAGAAACCCTGGCCCGCTCGGGCCTCGATTCTTCCTACAACTTCTCCGGTTTCATGACCAACGCACGCAACGGCAAAGGCCTGTTGTTCCACATTCAAGATTTCAGCAAGACATAGGAAGGCCCATCATGGCTGCACCCAAACGTTTCAACAAAGACAAGCGCCCCAAGCGCAACACGCAATCGCTGCTGTTCAAGCGCAAGCGCTACTGCCGCTTTACCGTGGCCAACGTCGAAGAAGTCGACTACAAGGACGTGGATGTCCTGCGTGACTTCATCGCCGAGAACGGCAAGATCATCCCCGCGCGCCTGACCGGCACCCGTGCCTTCTACCAGCGCCAGGTCAACACCGCCATCAAGCGCTCGCGCTTCCTGGCCATGCTGCCCTACAGCGACCAGCACCGCGTCTGAAAGAGAGCCTGACATGCAAATCATCCTGCTCGACAAAGTTGTCAACCTCGGCGCCCTTGGCGATGTGGTCAAAGTCAAAGACGGCTACGCCCGCAATTTCCTGATCCCTCAAGGCCGCGCCCGCCGCGCCACCCAGACGGCCATCGCTGATTTCGAAGGCCGCCGTGCCGAGCTCGAAAAAGTCGCGGCTGCCAAGCTGGCCGAAGCCCAGGCGCTGGGCGAAAAGCTCGCTGCCGTGACGGTCAAGCTGACCCAGAAGGCCGGCGTGGACGGCCGCCTGTTCGGATCCGTGACCAACCACGACGTGTCCGAAGCGCTGAACAAGCAAGGCTTCACCGTCGCCAAGGCCCAGGTTCGCATGCCCAACGGCCTGCTGAAGAACGTGGGTGACTACTCGGTCAACGTGCACCTGCACACCGACGTTACGGTGGAAGTGCCGGTATCGGTGCTCGGCGAAACCGCCTGATCATCTGACCTCTGGTGGGGCGCCCAGCGCCCAACCCCGAAGCCGCCGTCCGCTGGGAGGGCGGCTTTTTTCATGGGGAAATGAACCGGGATGGCGATCGCCGCCATTCGGCTGTTCACCGTCCATGCACCGCTTTTCCACAGACTTGTCCCGTGACTTGCGCCGCCCCCCGGCGTACCATGCCCCATTGCCCTTTGCACCCCGACATGCCTGCCGTTTTCTCCACCCCTTTCTCATCTTTCGATGCCGGTCTTGACGACCTCGGCGCCGCTGCCGATCCCCAGCTGGCCCAGCTCCGGGTGCCACCGCACTCAATCGAGGCCGAATCCAGCGTGCTGGGCGGCTTGTTGCTCGACAACGGCGCCTGGGACAGGGTGGCCGACCTGGTCACCGATTCGGACTTCTACAGATACGAACACCGGCTGGTGTATTCGGCTATCGCGACCTTGGTCAATGGCAGCAAGCCGGCCGATGTGGTCACGGTGTACGAGCACCTGCAAAACCTGGGCAAGGCCGACGACGCCGGCGGTCTGGCCTACCTGAACTCCCTGGCACAGTACGTGCCTAGCGCCGCCAACATCCGGCGCTACGCCGAGATCGTGCGCGAGCGTGCGATCCTGCGCAAGCTCGTCGCCGCCAGCGACGAAATCGCTACAGCAGCATTCAATACCCAGGGCCGTCCGGTCGACAAAATTCTGGATGAAGCCGAGCAGAAGATCTTCAACATCGGGGAAGAGGGCTCGCGCATGAAGGAGGGCTTCCAGGGCATGGACACCCTGGTGGTTGAGTTGCTGGACCGTGTGCAGGAGATGGCTGACAACCCGAACGACATTACCGGCGTACCGACCGGCTTTGTCGATCTGGACCGCATGACGTCGGGCCTGCAAGCCGGTGATCTGGTGGTGCTGGCCGCGCGCCCGTCCATGGGCAAAACCGCTTTTGCGATCAACATCGCCGAACACGTGGCGCTCAATGAAGGCCTGCCAGTGGCAGTGTTCTCGATGGAGATGGGCGCGTCCCAGCTGGCGGTTCGTATCGTCGGCTCCATCGGCCGCATCAACCAGACCCATCTGCGCAACGGCAAACTGACCGACGACGAGTGGCCGCGCCTGACCGAGGCGATCGAAAAGCTGCGCAATGTGTCGCTGCACATCGACGAGACGCCGGGCCTCACCAGTTCAGTGCTGCGCGCCAACGCGCGCCGTCTCTCGCGCCAGTGCGGCAAGCTGGGCCTGATCGTGGTCGACTACCTGCAGCTCATGAGTGGCAGCGGCTCAGACGGCGACAACCGGGCCGCTGAACTGGGCGAGATTTCTCGCGGTCTGAAGATGCTGGCCAAAGAACTGCAGTGCCCGGTGATCGCACTCTCGCAGCTCAACCGCAGCGTCGAGACCCGCACCGACAAGCGCCCCATGATGAGCGACCTGCGCGAATCCGGCGCCATTGAACAGGACGCGGACATCATCATGTTCATCTATCGCGACGAGTACTACACCAAGGACGCGTGCAAGGAGCCCGGCGTGGCCGAGATCATCATCGGCAAGCAGCGAAATGGCCCCACTGGCACGGTCAAGCTCGCCTTCCTGAACATGCTCACCCGCTTCGAGAGCCTGGCTGGCGGCGGCGATTTCTGACCTGCAACGTGATCCAGACAAAAAGAAACCCGGTCTTGACCGGGTTTCTTCTGGGTGCCCAGGGCATATCGGAACTGGCTCTTTCAGGCTATCGGTGCCGCTCTCTGGGAGGTGAACCGCAGCAGGCGCAGCGCGGGGGTTACAAAATCTCGCTTGCGAAATCGGCCAGTCGCGAACGTTCGCCGCGCGCCAACGTGATGTGGCCACCGTGCGGCCAGCCTTTGAAGCGGTCGACCGCGTAGGTCAGGCCCGATGAGCCTTCTGTGAGGTAGGGCGTGTCGATCTGCGCCAGGTTGCCCATGCAGATGATCTTGGTGCCAGGACCAGCCCGCGTGATGAGCGTCTTCATCTGCTTGGGCGTGAGGTTTTGTGCCTCGTCGATGATCACGTACTTGTTCATGAACGTGCGTCCGCGCATGAAGTTCATGCTCTTGACCTTGATGCGGCTGCGGATCAGCTCGTTGGTCGCGGCGCGCCCCCATTCGCCGGCGTTGCCGCCATCGCCCTTGGCCAGGAACTCCAGGTTGTCGTCCAGCGCACCCATCCAGGGCCCCATTTTTTCTTCTTCGGTGCCGGGCAGGAAGCCGATGTCTTCACCCACGCTCACCGTGGCCCGCGTCATGATGATCTCGGTGTAGCGCCGGTCGTCCAGCACCTGGGTCAGGCCACTGGCCAGTGCCATCAGCGTCTTGCCGGTGCCGGCGGTGCCGGCCAGCGTGACAAAATCAATCTCGGGATCCATCAGCAGGTTGAGCGCGAAGTTCTGTTCGCGGTTACGGCTGCTCACGCCCCACACGGCGTTCTTCAGGTGGGTGAAGTCCTTGAGCGTCTTGAGCACTGCGGACTTGTCTCGAATTTCGGTCACGCGGGCATAGAGCGAGGGCTCGCCCGGCGCCTCGAAATAGACGAACTGGTTGATGTAGAACTGCGCCACCGCCGGCCCGCTGACGCGGTAAAAGGTGTGGCTGCCGCTCTGCCAGCTTTCAATGGTCTTGCTCTGGCGCGTCCAGAAATCGGAGGGTAAGGACAACGCGCCGGCATACAACAACTCGCCATCGTCCAGCGTCTTGTCGTTCTGGTAGTCCTCGGCGGCCAGACCCAACGCGCGGGCTTTGACCCGCATGTTGATGTCCTTGGACACCAGGATCACCTCGCGCTGGGGATACTTGTCGCGCAGCGCCTGGACCACGCCCAGGATCTGGTTGTCGGCCTTGCCTTGGGGCAGGCTGCTGGGCAAGGTGGCGTCCAGCGGCTCGGTCTGAAAGAACAACAGGCCTCGTGCTGACACATTGCCAGTGCCCGAGAGGCGAAGGCCCTTGACCAGGTCTGCACCCTGCTGCGCCACCAGGGCGTCCAGCGTGCGGCTGGTCTGACGGCCGTTGCGGGCCACCTCGGTCATGCCCTTCTTGTGGCCATCGAGCTCTTCGAGCACGATCATGGGCAGGAAGATGTCGTGTTCTTCAAATCGGAACAGGCTGACCGGGTCGTGCAGCAAGACGTTGGTGTCAAGCACAAACAGGCGGGCTGGACCGTTGCTGGCGGAGCGGCTCCGCGCAGACTTTCGCTGCGCTGCCGGGGGGGCGTCAGGCACTGGTGCTGCAGGCGCCGAGCGTGCATGCATCGCCGGGGTCTGCGCGGGTGCCGAGGCCGGCTCGGACTCTCGGGCTTCGGGACGCGAGCGCTGTCCGCTTCGACCGCGACCGCCTTTTGGCGAAGCCGCTGGAGCCGCAGTTGCAGGGGGGGGCGCTGGGCGGGCCGCCGGCTGGATGGCCGGGGCGATGGCAGGCTCAGGCAGGAGGTCGAAGCTGTCTTCGGCCGCCCTCAGGCGGTAGGCCTCAGCGGAAAGCAGGGCGGCACGTTTGGCAGGGGCTGGTGGCAGGGGCATGGGGGATCAGCGCAGGGCCGAAAAAGAAAAAGCCGTCAGGAAAACCGGACGGCTTGATGAGGCGGCGGGAAACTGGCGTTTGACACTGTGCGCTGGAGCTTCCCGAAACATGATTTCATTATGCATGAGGCGCGCGCCGGACCCGAAGGCTCGGCCGGCGCAACAGGCTCAGGCGGCCTTTTTCAGCGCCTTGACGGCCTTGAGAACGTCTTCCACGTGCCCGGGCACTTTTAACCCGCGCCACTCGTGCCGGAGCACGCCGTCAGGCCCGATCAGGAAGGTGCTGCGCTCGATGCCCTTGACCTTCTTGCCGTACATGATCTTGTTTTTGACCACGCCGAACATGTGGCACATCTTCTCTTCGGTATCGGCCACCAGCTCGAAGGGCAGTTCCAGCTTGGCTTTGAAGCTGTCGTGCGAGGTCATGTTGTCACGCGAAACGCCGAAGACCTCGGCGCCAGCTTTCACAAAATCCTTGTACTTGTCTCGGAACTGCATGGCTTCGGTGGTGCAGCCGGGCGTGTTGTCTTTCGGGTAGAAATAGAGCACGATGGTCTGACCCAGATGCGTCTGGTTGCTGACCTTAAGGCCACCCGTCGCCATGGATTCAAATTCGGGAATTGGTTTGTTGACAACGACTGCCATGCTGTTGGGACCCCTGACTTAAGTGGATGCTGACTCGTTGGCCGGCCATGGGAATCGCCGTCGTCTCCCCGCCAGAGCAGGGGCTACCACGGCGTGGCAGGCAATCTTCTATTTTACCTTGAATGGCTCTTTGGTCCAAACGCCACTGTTCGCCAGAGGCTGTGTCGCCATGGAGCGGGCTTTCAGACTTCAAGTAGAAGGGCCGCGATTACCCTCCGACCTTCGCCGGCCAGGATGTTGTAGGTGCGGCAGGCGGCGGCGGTGTCCATGGTCTCCACGCCGATGCGGCGCTCGATCAGGCTCTTGAGCAAGGCGGGTTTCACAAAACGCAGGCGGTCCCCACTGCCGAACACCACCAGCTCAGGCGGTTCGGCGCCCAGCGTCAGCAAGCGGTCGAATTGTGCGGCGGTCAGCGCTTCAAAGCGGTCGCAATCCCAGGCCTCGAGGGCGCCGGCTGCGCTGATCACCAGGCTGCTGGTGTGGCGCTCGCCGTCCACCGCCACCCAGCCGGCACCGTAGGCGGTGATGGTCTGGACATCGGGCTGGTCGGCGTGCAGTTTCATGGCGAAAGTGGTGGTCAGGTCGAGGGGTGCCCGCGGGCGGAAGGGCGGTTGAACTGTGGTCAAATTGCAGGTTTTCCTCAGTGACCGCCAGTCAAATGGTAGCGTGCGGCCGCTTGATCGACCGGTGCTGCCCGGCAAGACCCCTGATGCCCCGGGAGGGACTTTGAAGACCATCCACAAATCCGCCAAGCTTGCCAACGTCTGCTACGACATCCGCGGCCCCATCATGGACGCAGCGCGGCAGATGGAGGAAGAGGGGCACAAGATCATCAAGCTCAACATCGGCAACCTGGCGGTGTTTGGGTTCGACGCGCCCGAGGAAATCCAGCAGGACATGATCCGCAACCTGCCGAATTCGGCGGGCTACTCGGATAGCAAAGGCATTTTTGCCGCGCGCAAGGCGGTCATGCACGAGACCCAGAAGCAGAACATCGCCGGGGTGACGCTGGAAGACATCTATCTAGGCAATGGGGCTAGCGAGCTGATAGTGATGGCCACCAACGCCTTGCTCGACGATGGCGACGAGCTGCTGCTGCCTTCGCCTGACTACCCGCTGTGGACCGCCGCAGTGAGCCTCTCGGGCGGCACGCCGGTGCATTACATGTGCGACGAAGCCAACGGCTGGATGCCCAATCTGGACGACATCCGGGCCAAGATCACGCCGGCCACAAAAGGCATCGTGGTGATCAATCCCAACAATCCCACCGGCGCGATGTATTCCGACGCGCTGCTCAAAGGCATCGTTGAGCTGGCACGCGAACACGATCTGGTAATTTTTGCCGATGAGGTTTACGACAAGGTGCTTTATGACGGTGTCCAGCACACCGCGCTGGCCAGCCTGAGCGAAGACGTGCTGACCCTGACGTTTAACTCGCTGTCCAAAAGCTACCGCTCCTGCGGCTACCGAGCGGGCTGGATGGTGGTCTCGGGCGATAAGAAGCCTGCCAAGGATTACATCGAGGGTCTGAATATGCTCTCGAACATGCGGCTCTGTGCCAACGTGCCCGGCCAGTGGGCGATCCAGACCGCGCTCGGCGGCTACCAGAGCATCAACGACCTGGTATGCGAAGGTGGTCGACTGCGCCGCCAGCGCGACCTGGCCTACGAGCTCATCACCGCCATTCCCGGCGTGAGCTGCGTCAAGCCCAGCGCCGCGCTGTACATGTTTCCCAAGCTCGATCCAGCCATGTATCCGGTGGAAGACGACCAGCAGCTGTTCCTTGAACTGCTGCAGGAAACGCGGGTGATGCTGGTACAGGGCTCGGGCTTCAACTACCCCGACAACCAGCATTTCCGCATTGTGTTCCTGCCGCACGAAGATGATCTGCGCGAAGCGATCGGGCGCGTCGCCAAATTCCTGGAGAGCTGGCGCAAGCGCCATGCTGCTGCCACCGAATCCCCTTCTCGACCCACTCTGACAACGACCTTATGAAACCGATCCAAGTAGGCCTGCTGGGCATAGGCACCGTGGGCAGCGGCACCTTCAACGTGCTGCAACGCAACCAGGAAGAAATCCAGAGGCGCGCCGGCCGTGGTATTGAGATCACCATGGTGGCCGATCTGGACGTGGAGCGCGCCCAGAGCATCGTCGGCCCTGATGTGAGGGTGGTCAGCGACGCCCGGGCCGTGATTGCCAACCCAGAGATCGACATCGTGATCGAGCTTATCGGAGGCTATGGCATCGCCAAGACGCTGGTGATGGAGGCCATCGCTGCGGGCAAGCACGTGGTCACCGCCAACAAGGCGCTGCTGGCGGTACATGGCACCGAGATTTTTTCAGCCGCTTCGGCCAAAGGCGTCATGGTGGCCTTCGAGGCCGCGGTGGCCGGCGGCATTCCCATCATCAAGGCGCTGCGTGAAGGGCTGACCGCCAATCGCATCGAGTGGGTGGCGGGCATCATCAACGGCACGACCAACTTCATCCTGTCCGAGATGCGCGACAAGGGGCTGGACTTTGACGTCGTGCTCAAGGAAGCGCAGGCGCTGGGCTACGCCGAGGCCGACCCGACCTTCGACATCGAGGGAGTGGACGCGGCGCACAAGGCAACGCTGATGAGCGCTATCGCATTTGGCATCCCGGTGCAGTTCGACAAGGCCTATGTGGAGGGCATCACCCAGCTGGCCGGAGCCGATATCCGCTACGCCGAGCAGCTCGGCTACCGGATCAAGCTGCTGGGCATCACCAAGCGCACCGCTCAGGGTGTGGAGCTGCGGGTGCACCCCAGTCTGGTGCCCACCCGTCGGCTGATCGCCAATGTCGAAGGCGCGATGAACGCGGTGCTGGTACAGGCCGATGCGGTGGGCTCCACGCTGTACTACGGCAAAGGCGCCGGCAGCGAGCCGACCGCCAGCGCGGTGATCGCCGATCTGGTCGACATCACCCGCTTGCACACCGCCGATCCGCTGCACCGCGTGCCGCACCTGGCATTCCAGCCCGACTCCCTGAGCGACCTCAAGGTCTTGCCCATGAGCGAGGTGGTGACCAGCTATTACCTGCGCCTGCGCGTGGCCGATCAGGCTGGCGTGTTGGCCAAGGTGACAGGCCTTCTGGCGAACGCCGGCATCAGCATCGACGCCGTGTTGCAGCGCGAGGCCGACCAGGTGGGCGGCGAGGGCGCCACCTCCACTGATCTCATCATCCTCACCCACGATACCCGCGAGGGCGACATGGATTCGGTGCTGGCCCAGATGCAGGCCCTGCCCACCGTGCTCGCTCCCATTGTGCGCATCCGCAAGGAGGAACTGAGCTGAGCGGGTGCAACCTGGCCTGGCGCCATGCCCACCCTGATTGCGGCCCTCACCCTGGCGGCCCTGCTCAAGATGGCGCACGTGGACATGCCACGCTGGCACCTGGCCTTCTGGTATGCCGCGCTGGTCTCGCTGGCCTTGCGAATGTTTCTGCCCTGGTGGGATGTGCTGCTCAATGGCGCAGCCAGCTTCCTCGCTGCGTGGCTGTATTTTGTGTTGCTGGATCGCACGGACAACCGGGCGCAGCGCGAGCTGCACTGGCTGATCCTGATCGGCGGATTCGTCGGCCTGATGGCCTCGCGTTTCCTCATCGACATCCGTGTGTACGGCGTGAGTTTCTGACCTGGACCGATCTGTGAAATACCTCAGCACCCGTGGCCATCCCGAGCGCCGGCAGTTCTGCGAAATCTTGCTTGAGGGCCTGGCGCCTGATGGCGGACTCTACTTGCCGGAACACTACCCCCAAGTGGATGCGGCCACCTTGGCGCGCTGGCGCAAGGTGTACGCCAATGGCGCATCCGGCGGCTATGCGGCGCTGGCCTATGAGGTGTTGTCGCTGTTCATCGACGACATCCCGGCCGCCGACCTCAAGGCCTTGTGCGACAAGACCTACACCGAAGCGGTGTACGGCACGCCGCAGATCGTGCCTCTGAAAATGCTTGAAGAAGGTTTCTGGCTTGAAGCCTTGTCCAACGGGCCAACGCTGGCCTTCAAGGACATGGCCATGCAGCTGCTGGGCAACCTGTTCGAATACGAGCTGGCGCGCCGCGGCGAAACGCTCAACATCCTGGGCGCCACCTCGGGTGACACCGGCAGCGCCGCCGAATACGCGATGCGCGGCAAGCGGGGTGTGCGCGTGTTCATGCTCAGCCCGCACGGGCGCATGAGTCCATTTCAGCAGGCGCAGATGTTCAGCCTGCTCGACGAGAATATTCACAACATCGCCATCGAAGGCGTGTTCGACGACTGCCAGGACATCGTCAAGAACGTCAGCAACGACCTTGACTTCAAGCGCCTTCACAAGATCGGCACGGTGAACTCGATCAACTGGGCACGGCTGCTGGCTCAAGTCGTCTATTACTTCGCCGGTTATTTCCAGGCCACTTCGACTGACGACCAGCGGGTTAGCTTCACCGTGCCCAGCGGCAATTTCGGCAACGTCTGCGCGGGCCACGTGGCGCGCATGATGGGGTTGCCGATTTCGCAACTGGTGGTGGCCACCAACGAAAACGATGTGCTCGACGAGTTTTTCCGCACCGGCACCTACCGCGTTCGCGCCAGCGCCGATACCCACGAGACCTCCAGCCCGTCCATGGACATTTCCAAGGCCAGCAACTTCGAGCGTTTCGTGTTCGACCTGCTGGGCCGAGACGGAGCCCGGGTCAAGACCTTGTTTGGCGAACAGCTGGGGCGCGAAGGCCGATTCGAGCTTGGTGACGACCCGGCGTTCGAACAGGCCGCCACCCGCTACGGTTTCGTCAGCGGGCGCAGCACCCACCTCAACCGCTTGGAAACGATTCGCGACACGTTTGCGCGTTTCCAGATGGTGGTCGACACCCACACCGCCGATGGTGTGAAGGTGGCGCGTGAGCACCTTCAGCCCGGCGTACCGATGATCGTGCTGGAGACCGCTCTGCCGATCAAGTTCGCCGAGACCATCGTCGAGGCGCTGGGCCGCCAGCCGGATCGCCCGCCCCAGTTCGATGGCATTGAAAACCTGCCCAAGCGGGTCAAGGTCATGCCGGCGGACACGGCCGCGGTGCAGGCCTACGTCACCCAGCACTGCGCAGCGCCATGAAGATTGTGGGATTTGCCGGCTTCTCCGGTTCGGGCAAGACCACGCTGGTTGAACAGCTCATTCCTGCGCTGCGGCTGCGCGGCCTGCGAGTGTCGGTGGTCAAACACGCCCACCACGACTTTGATATCGATCAGCCCGGCAAGGACACCTGGCGCCACCGGCAGGCCGGCGCGCTTGAAGTGGTAGCGGTCTCCAGCCAGCGGCTGGTGTTGATGCGCGAGTTCGAGGTGCCCGGCGCCGTCACCGTGCACCAGGCCCTGGCCACACTGTACGACGGTGTTGACTGGGTGCTGGTCGAAGGCTTCAAGCAGAGCAACCTGCTGAAGCTGGAGGTCTGGCGCGCAGCCAGCGGGAAACCCGCTCGTTATCCCGATGATGCGTTTGTGGTGGCGATCGCCACCGATAGCGCCGATCAGCTGCCCGAACCCACCCTGCGCCCGGTGCTGGATTTGAACCGCGTCGATGACGTGGCCCAGTGGCTGATCGACAATAGTGAGCGCTTCGACTACAACCCCGAGGCGTACGCCTGAAGCCGACCCGACCTGCAAGCCCATGAACACCGCACACCCCCCGACCTCACCGGCGCGCGCGCCGCTGATGGCGCTCGACCAGGCACTGGACCAACTGCTGGCGCACGCGTTGCCGCTGAATGCCACCGAGACCGTGGCCACCTTCGAGGCCGATGGTCGGGTGCTGGCGGTGGATCTGGTGTCCGAACTGCAGGTGCCGCCGCAGGACAACTCCTCCATGGACGGTTATGCGGTGCGCCGGGCCGACGTGACCGAGGCGGGCGTGGTGCTGCCGGTGTCGCAGCGCATTCCTGCGGGTCATGCCGCCGAACCCTTGCGAGCCGGCACCTGTGCGCGCATCTTCACCGGCGCGTCCATGCCCGAGGGGGCGGATGCGGTGGTGATGCAGGAAGACACCCGCGAGGTCGGGGGCGACCTGCACGCGGTGCACATTGATGCCGTACCTGGCGTGGGCCAGTGGGTGCGTCGGGCAGGTGAAGACGTCACACGCGGCGCAGTGGTTTTGCCGCGCGGCCAGCGCCTGTCGCCTGCCAGCCTGGGTCTGGCGGCCAGCCTGGGGCTGGCGAAGCTGCCGGTGGTGCGGCGTCCGCGCGTGGCCTTGTTCTCCACGGGCGACGAGCTGGTCATGCCAGGCGAGGTCGCGCCGTCCGACATGAAGCCAGGCGCCATTTACAACTCCAACCGTTTTTTCCTGCGCACCCTGCTGCAACGACTGGGTTGCGAGGTGAGCGACCTCGGCATCGTGCCCGACCAGCGCGCGCTGACCCTGGCCGCGCTCAAGACCGCAGCCGATCACCACGACCTCATCCTCACCAGCGGCGGCGTATCGGTGGGCGAAGAGGACCACATCAAGCCCTCGGTGCAGCAGCTCGGCACGCTCGACCTGTGGCAGATCGCGATGAAGCCGGGCAAGCCTTTTGCCTACGGCACCGTGAGGCGCGACGCTGGCGCCGGTGCGGCCGCAGCCCAGCCGTGCCATTTCATGGGCCTACCGGGCAACCCGGTGTCCAGCTTCGCCACTTTCTTGTTGCTTGTGCGGCCTTTCCTGCTGGCGCTCCAAGGCGCCACCGTGCCGACGCGCCGACCGGTGATGTTGCCCGCCCACTTCGAGCTGCCCCGCGCCGACAGGCGGCGGGAATTTCTGCGGGTGCGCCGCAACGATCAGGAGGGCCTCGACCTGTTTCCCAACCAAAGCTCGGGTGTGCTCACCTCGGCGGTCTGGGGCGACGGTCTGGTCGACAACCCGGCGGGCACGACCATCGCCCGTGGCGATCTGGTCGCTTACCTCTCTTTTTCCGAGCTGCTGGCATGAACGTGACCCTGCGCTATTTCGCCTCCATCCGCGAGACACTGGGCCAGGGCAGCGAACTGGTCCAGACTGAAGCCTCCACCCTGGGCGCCCTGCGTGATGAGCTGATTGCGCGCGGCGGCGCACACGCAGAAGCGCTGGCACGTGGCAGGCCTGTGCGCCTGGCGCTGAATCAGACCATGAGCGATGAGACGGCCGCGCTCAGCGAAGGCGCCGAGGTCGGCTTTTTCCCACCGGTCACAGGGGGCTGAATGCACGCGCGGGTCAGCATCCAGACCAGAGATTTTGACCTCAGCACCGAGGTGGCGCGCCTGCGCGCCACCAACCCGGGCGTGGGTGCTGTGTGCAGCTTCATCGGCACCGTCAGAGACCGCAATGAAGGCCAAAGCGTCAGCACCATGGAGCTGGAGCACTACCCAGGGATGACGGAGAAGGCTATCGAGACCATGATCGACGAGGCGCACCGGCGCTTCGACATCCTCGGCGCGCGGGTGGTCCACCGGGTGGGCCTGCTGATGCCGCTGGACCAGATCGTGCTCGTGGTGGTCAGCTCTGCCCACCGGGGTCAGAGCTTCCAGGCCTGCGAGTTCTTGATGGACTACCTCAAGACTCAGGCGCCGTTCTGGAAGAAGGAGCAGACGCCCGGCGGTGCACGCTGGGTCGATGCCCGCGTCAGCGACGACGCGGCGCTGGCCCGCTGGGGCATCGCTGCCAGCAACGCCTGAGTGGTTTGATCTGGGTCAAGTAGATCGCAGGTCGCGAACGCAGCTAGGCCCTCATGCCTTGAAAATGGGCAGGGCAGTGCCACATGACTGGTAATGCAACCCTTCGTGGAGTGAACCTTTCATGCGACTCGACAAACTCACCACCAAGTTCCAGGAAGCCCTGAGCGATGCTCAGACGCTGGCGCTGGGCAACGACAACGCCTTCATCGAACCAGCCCACCTGCTGGCGGCCATGCTGCGCCAGGCCGATGGCCCGCAGTCGCTGCTGCAGCGCGCGGGTGTCAATGTGCCCGGACTGGCGAAGGCTGCCGAAGCGGCGGTCAAGAGGCTGCCCAGCGTGCAAGGCCACGACCAGGTCACGGTCGGTCCCGACCTTGGCAAGCTGCTGCAGGCGACCGAAAAGGAAGCCATCAAGCGCGGCGATCAGTTTCTGGCCAGCGAGCTGTTTCTGCTTGCCGTGGCAGACGCCAAAGGCGACATCGGCCGCATGGCGAACGAAAATGGTCTGTCGCGCAAGAGCCTGGAGTCGGCGATCGATGCGGTGCGCGGTGGCCAGAAGGTAGACAGCCCGGAAGCCGAAGGCCAGCGCGAAGCGCTCAAGAAATACACCATGGATCTCACTGAGCGCGCCCGAGCCGGCAAGCTCGATCCGGTGATCGGCCGCGACGACGAGATCCGCCGCGCCATCCAGGTGCTGCAGCGCCGTACCAAGAACAACCCGGTGCTGATCGGCGAGCCCGGTGTGGGCAAGACAGCCATCGTCGAAGGCCTGGCGCAGCGCATCGTGGCCGGAGAGGTGCCCGATTCGCTCAAAGGCAAGCGGGTGCTGTCGCTGGATATGGCCGCTCTGCTCGCTGGCGCCAAGTTTCGCGGTGAATTCGAGGAACGCCTGAAGAGCGTACTGAACGAACTGGCCAAGGACGAAGGCCAGACCATCGTGTTCATCGATGAATTGCACACCATGGTGGGCGCGGGCAAGGCCGAAGGCGCGATGGACGCCGGTAACATGCTCAAGCCCGCGCTGGCGCGCGGTGAGCTGCACTGCGTGGGTGCCACCACGCTCGACGAGTACCGCAAATACATTGAAAAAGATGCAGCGCTGGAGCGCCGCTTCCAGAAAATTCTGGTCGGTGAACCCAGCGTGGAGGCCACCATCGCCATCCTGCGCGGCCTGCAGGAAAAGTACGAGGTGCATCATGGCGTGCAGATTACCGACCCGGCTATCGTGGCAGCGGCCGAGCTCAGCCATCGCTACATCACCGACCGCTTCCTGCCCGATAAGGCGATCGACCTGATCGACGAGGCGGCGTCCAAGATCAAGATCGAGCTCGACTCCAAACCCGAGGTGATGGACAAGCTTGATCGCCGGCTGATCCAGCTGCAGATTGAGCGTGAGGCGGTGCGCCGCGAGAAGGACGAGTCGTCGCAAAAGCGGTTTGGTCTGATCGAAGAGGAGATTGTCCGTCTGGAGAAGGAAATTTCCGACCTGGACGAGATCTGGAAGGCCGAGAAGGCGCAGGCGCTGGGTTCCAAGGACGTGATGGAGGAGATGGATCGCATCCGTTCTCAGATCAAGAGCTACACCGACAAGGGTGACTTCAACAAGGTGGCCGAGTTGCAGTACGGCAAGCTGCCCGAGCTGGAGAAGCGTCTGAAGGACGCCCAGGCAGTCGAGTCCGGCAAGGCGGCTGACAAAGAAGGCAAGGGTCGCCACCAGCTGCTGCGCACCCAGGTGGGTGCAGAAGAGATTGCGGAAGTGGTGGCGCGCGCCACTGGCATTCCGGTGGCCAAGCTGATGCAGGGCGAGCGCGACAAGCTGCTGGTCATGGAGGACAAGCTGCACCAGCGCGTGGTGGGTCAGGATGAGGCGATTGGCGCCGTGGCCAACGCCATCCGCCGTTCGCGCTCGGGCCTGTCCGATCCGAACCGACCCACGGGATCATTCCTCTTCCTCGGCCCGACCGGCGTGGGGAAGACCGAGCTGTGCAAGGCGCTGGCCGGGTTCCTGTTTGACAGCGAAGACCACCTGATCCGCATCGACATGAGCGAATTCATGGAGAAGCACTCGGTGGCCCGCCTGATCGGCGCGCCGCCCGGCTACGTTGGCTACGAGGAAGGCGGCTATCTGACGGAGGCCGTGCGCCGCAAACCTTACAGCGTGTTGCTGCTCGACGAGGTCGAGAAGGCTCACCCGGACGTGTTCAATGTGCTGCTGCAGGTGCTCGACGATGGCCGTCTGACCGATGGCCAGGGTCGTACCGTGGACTTCAAGAACACAGTGATCGTCATGACCAGCAACATCGGTTCCCACATGATCCAGGCCATGGTCGGCCAGCCTTATGAAGAGGTGAAGGACGCGGTGTGGGGCGAACTCAAGGAGCATTTCCGGCCCGAGTTCCTCAACCGTATCGACGAGACGGTGGTGTTCCACGCACTCGATGCCCAGCACATCGAGGCGATTGCGGGCATCCAGCTCAAAGCTTTGCAGGCCCGACTTCACAAGATGGACCTGCGGCTGGAGGTCTCGCCCGCTGCGGTGGCCGAGCTGGCCAAGGTGGGCTTCGACCCGGTGTTCGGCGCGCGTCCGCTCAAGCGCGCGATTCAGCAGCGCATCGAGAACCCGCTGTCCAAGTTGCTGCTGGAAGGCCGTTACGCGCCCAAGTCGGTGATCCCCGTGGACGTGGACCCGGTGCGAAACCCGGGCGTGTTCACGTTCGGTGAGGCGGTACTGGCCGACTGAAACAGCAGAAGCGGCAACTCAAGAACAAGGCCCGATGCAGCCAACGCATCGGGCCTTTTTCTTGGCGGTAACCTCAGGCGGCGTCGAACACCTTGGCGTAGGTGTCGCGCAGCAGGTTCTTCTGCACCTTGCCCATCACGTTGCGCGGCAGTTCGTCCACCACGAACAGCCGCTTGGGCACTTTGAAGGCCGCGATCTGCGACTTGATGGTCTGCGTCAATTGTTCGGCGTTGAGACTGGCGCCGGGCTGGGGCACGACCACCGCCACCACGCCTTCGCCAAAATCGCTGTGCGGGCAGCCGATCACCGCCGATTCGGCGACGCCGGGCAAGTCGTTGAGGTAGCCCTCGACCTCGGCCGGGTAGACGTTGTAGCCGCCGGTGATGATGAGATCTTTGCTGCGACCCACGATGGTGATGTAGCCGTCGGCATCGAAGCGCCCCACGTCGCCGGTGCGAAACCAGCCTTCGGCGGTGAACTCCTTGGCGTTGGCTTCGGGCATGCGCCAGTATCCAGGAAACACATTGGGGCCTTTCACCTGGATGCCGCCGATGTCGCCCGCAGGGCAGGGCGCCCCTTGTTCATCGACGCAGCGCACCTGCACGCCCGGCAGCGGTCGGCCGACCGTGCCACCCTTGCGCTCGCCGTCTGCGGGCCGGCAGGGGTTGGACGTGAGCATGATGGTTTCGCTCATGCCGTAGCGCTCGAGGATGGTGTGTCCGGTACGGGCCTGCCATTCGACAAAGGTTTCGGTGAGCAGCGGGGCCGAACCACTGATGAAGAGTCGCATGTGGCTGCAGGCCGCAGGCGTCAGCGCCGCTTCCTGCAGCAGCCGCACATACAGAGTAGGCACGCCCATGAACACGGTGGCTTGCGGCAGCCAGGCCAGCACCTGCGCCGGCTGGAACTTGGTGATCCACAGCATCTTGCTGCCGTTCAGGAGTGCACAGTGCGCGGCGACAAACAGGCCGTGCACATGGAAGATCGGCAGCGCGTGGATCAGCACATCGTCAGCCTGCCAGTCCCAATGGTTCAGCAGGACGTGCACATTGGACGTCAGGTTGCCGTGGGTGAGTTGCGCGCCTTTGCTGCGTCCCGTGGTGCCGCTGGTGTAGAGGATGGCGGCCAGGTCGTCGGGCTTGACCGAGCAAACCGCCTGCTCGCTCGACTGCGTCTGCACCGCCGCCAACAGGCTGCCTTGGCCGTCCGCGCCCAGGCTCACCAGCGTGGGCACGCCCTGTTCTTCGGTGATGGCGCGCAGCGCTGTCTCGCGGGCCGGGTCACACACGAACACGCGTGGCTCGGCGTTGGCGATGAAGTAGGCCAGCTCTGCCGCCTGGTAGGCGGTGTTGAGCGGCACGTAGACCACGCCGGCACGCAGGCAGGCGAGGTAGAAGAGCAGGGCGGGTACCGACTTTTCCACCTGCACCATGACCCGGTCGCCGGGCTTCACGCCGCTGGCGTGCAGCCAGTTCGCCATG
Organism: Hydrogenophaga sp.; assembly: GCF_011390835.1. Lineage (GTDB taxonomy): Bacteria > Pseudomonadota > Gammaproteobacteria > Burkholderiales > Burkholderiaceae_C > Hydrogenophaga. The sequence goes on from NZ_JAABRQ010000022.1 coordinate 48,174, forward strand.
CGGGCGCTGATCTGGTCGATTTCACCGAAAGTGGTGCGCTCACCGCTGTCGGATTCGATCGCGACGCGCTCTGGATGCTGGCGGAAGACCGACTGGAAGTGGGCGTAGAGGTTGTATTCTTGGGTGCTCATGGAAGAAACCTCGCGAGAGGCCGGATGGACCGCGGTCTCAAGACCGCGTTTTCAAGAGGCGTTTGACGGCCGCCGCGTGGCTGACCTTGTTGTCAACGAATTGCTGGTGTCTTGCCTCAACCGACCCGATGTCGTACAGGTAGTTGACCATCAGGCCCAGCGACTGACGAATGCCTTTTCGGGAAAGGTCGGCGGCGAAATTCACCCGCTCCAGGCGCGCACCGTTGTCCAGATGGAAACGCGCAACCGGATCGCCCAGACTCTCGTGCGAGGACTCGACCAGGTAGCGCGCACCCAGCGAGACCAGGTCTTCGCGCAATCCTTTGGGCATGCGCTTCACATCGTCCGGCTGTGCTGAGGTGTGGGCTTGCTGCCAGGCTTTGATCCGTTGCATGGCTGAACGCCATTCGATATGGGTCTCGGTGTCGGCAGCATGGCTGAGCCAGCGGGTGAATCCGGGAACCGGCGACAGCGTGCAAAAGGTCTTGACCTGCGGCAGCTCGCGCTTGAGCTGGTCGGCCACCTTTTTGATCAGAAAATTGCCCAGCGACACGCCGCGCAGACCTGGCTGACAGTTGCTGATGGAGTAAAAAACGGCGGTGGTCGCCTTGGCGGCTAATGAGGCGTCGGGCGGCGACTCGATCAGCGGGGCGATCGCGTCGGCCATTTCAGTGACCAGGGCCACTTCCACAAAAATCAGCGGCTCGTCCCCCAGCTGGGGGTGGAAGAAGGCGTAGCAGCGCCGGTCGGGTTGCAGGCGGCGGCGCAAGTCGTTCCAGCCGCTGATCTCATGCACCGCTTCGTGGTGGATGATCTTCTCCAGCAGCGCCGCGCTCGATTGCCAGTCCACCTGCTCCAGGCGCAGAAATCCCGGGTTGAACCAGGAACTGAGCAGGTGAAGGAAATCAGCGTCGACCGCCGCCAGCTCGGGCTGGTTCTTTCGCAGCGCCAGCAGGTCGCAGCGCATGGACAGCAGCATGGCGGTGCCGCCGGGTGCGCGGTTGATCCGGCGCAGCAGCTCTTGGCGCGGTGGCTCCACCACCTCCGTCAGCTTGGCCAGTGCATCGGCATCGGGTGACTGCGCATAGCGGGTAGCGGCGGCCAGCACGGCGGTAGGCGCCGGCGCGAACTCGGTGGCCAATGCCGCAAAGAAGCCTTCGCGTCGCGCAGCGGGCACCTGCCGGTAACCTTCGATGACCTCGACCGCGAGCGCATACACATTGGCTTGCCCGCGCTCGGATACGAGCTGGCGGCAAGAGCGAAGCAGCGGCTCAAGGGTGCGGTCGCCTCGGGCCTTCTGGGTCAGGCGCAGCAGCTTGTCGAGCATCGCGGATCAGCCCATCAAGGTCTTGGGCAACCAGGTCGCGATCTCCGGGAACACGCACAGGATGACGATGGCCACGACCATGCACATCATGAAGGGGAACGCGCCCTTGAGGATGGTGGGCAGGCGCACATCGGGTGTGATGCTGTTGATCACGAACAGGTTAAGGCCCACGGGCGGCGTGATCAGGCCCAGCTCCATGTTGATGGTGAGGATGACGCCGAACCAGATCGGATCAAAGCCTGCTGCGGTGATCACCGGCATCAGGATCGGGGTGGTCATCAGGATGATGGCCGCTGGCGGCAGAAACATGCCGGCGACCAGCAGTAGCAGGTTGACCGCGGCCAGAATCACCCACTTGTTCACCTGCATCTCGCCGATGGCCTCGGCTACCGACTGCGTAACTTGCAGCGACGACATCATGTAGCCAAACAAGATGGAGGTGCCAATGATCATCAGCAACATGCCTGACTCGCGCAATCCGTCGCGCAAGATCGCCCAAAGGTCCATCGGCTTCCAGACCTTGTAGATCACAATCACCATCAGCAAGCACAGCGCTGCACCCACGCCGGCCGCCTCTGAAGGCGTCGCAATGCCGCCGTACAGCGCGTACACCACACCGACGATCACGGCAATGAAGGGCAGAAGCCTGGGCAGCAGCTCCAGCTTTTCTTTCATGCTGTAGATGCGGTCGGCATCCACCAGCACCGTGCCGCGCTTCCAGCTGATGAACAGCGCCCACAGCATGAACAAACCGGTCAGCATCAGGCCCGGCAGCACGCCGGCCAGGAACAGCCGTCCGATCGAGGTCTCGGAAGCGATCCCGTACAGAATCATCGTGATGCTGGGCGGGATCAGGATGCCCAGGGTACCGCCGGCGGCGATCGCGCCCGTGGCCAGATCGGCGTCGTAGCCGCGCTTGCGCATCTCGGGAATGCCCATCTTGCCGATGGCAGCACAGGTGGCGGGTGAAGAGCCCGTGAGCGCTGAGAACAGCGCGCAGGCGCCGATGTTGCTGATCACCAGCGAGCCCGGCACCCGGTGCAGCCAGCGGGCCAGGGCTTCGTAGAGGTCGCCGCCGGCGCGCGAGCTCGCCACTGCCGCACCCATGATCACGAACATGGGTAGCGACACCAGGGTGAAGTCGCTCAGGCCTGCGAAGATGGTCTCAGGGACGAAGTGGATGCTGTTCCAGCCATCGAAGATCACCATGAACAGCAGCGCCACCGCACCCAGGCCAAAGGCGATGGGCAACCCGGTGGCCAGCACCAGGATGGTGACGAGAAAAATCAGAAAACCGATGGCGAGCGCACTCATGCGGACTCCAAGAAAAGGGGGAGGTCAGATGCGATCGTCGGGTGAGAGACCAAACGGATGCTCACGTTGCGTGATCACCAGCCACACTTCGGCCAGGTACTGCAGGCACAGCAGGCTCAAGCCCACCGGCACCGAAAGGTACGGAATCCAAAGTCGTGCGCGCCACATGGACGCCGTCGTCTGGTTGTTCACCCAGGTGTCGTGCCACCAGGGAATGGACGCCCAGAGAAACAGTCCGCAGAACACCAGCGCGATCACACTGCCGATCAGATGCAGCTGGCGCCGCATGCGCGGGCGCACCATGAGGGGTACCACGTCCACCGCGACATGGCCGCGGGTGAGCAATATGTAGGGCGCTCCGATGAAGGTGGCGGCGACCAGCAGGTACATCACGAACTCGGTCTGCCAGATGGACGATTCGTTGAGCACCGCCCGCACGAATACCATCTGGCACACCACTGCGATCGACACCAGGATCATGCCCGCAGCGACCACGCCAAACAGGCGCGACGCTGCGTGCACCCCAGCCACCCAAGCGGGCAGCGGACGCTCGTTACTTGACACTCAGGGCCTTCTCGATCAGCTCCTTGCCGCCGGGGACCTTGTCAGCGAATTCCTTGTAGGAGGTCTTCTGGGCCACAGCGCGCCAAGCTTCGGCCTCGGCGTCGGTGAGCGTGACCACCTCAACCTTGTTGGCCTTGAAGGTTTCCACCATTTTGTCGTCGAGCTTCTTGGACTCGGCCTCAAAGTAGGCTTCAGCCTTCTGCGAAGCGGCCATCAGTGCCTTTTTCTGAGCATCGTTCAGCTTGTCCCAGCTCTTCATCGAGATCAGCACCGGCTCGTACATGAACCACAGCGCATTGTCGCCAGGTGCGGTGATGCACTTGAGTTGCTCGTACAGGCGGAACGAAACAAAGCTGCCGGAGGAGGTGTCGGTGGCGGTAGCCACACCCTGCTGCAGTGCGCTGTACACCTCGCTCGAAGGAATCGAGACGATGGAGGCACCCGCACCCGCCCACATCTGCGAGAAGGTGGCGCCAGCCGAACGCATCTTCATGCCGACCACATCTTCGGGCTTTTTGATGCACTTGTCCTTGCCGGCGAATGCGCCTGCCAGCCAGGCGTCGGCCAGCACCTTCGCACCACCTTTTTCAATGATGCCCTTGATGTCTTTCATGAACGCAGAGTCGTTGATGCGGCGCGCATGGGCGTGGCCTTTGACCAGGCCTGGCATCAGCGTGGCGCCGAACTGCGGGTGGAAGCCCGAGGCGTAATCCAGCGGGAGCGAGGTCATGTCGATCTGCCCGCTCAGCATGGCTTTCCACTGCTCTTGCGCTTTGACCAGGCTGGAACCCGGAAAGACCTTGATCTCCACGCCCACATTGGCCGCGGCAACGTCGCGGGCAATCATCTGCACCATCTCGTCGCGCACGTCGCCTTTGCCCCCCGGGAATTGGTGGGATGCCTTAAGCACCACCTGGGCCTGGGCGGCGCTGGACAGACCGATGAGGGCGGCGATGCCCAAGGCGGTGAAGCTGAATTTGAAAGATCGGGTCATGGTTTGTCTCCTGTTGGTGGGGGCGGTGATGTTGTATAAAACCTCATGGATGTTATGTGCATCATCACAAGGACTGGCCTAGGAGTTACCCCGAGCCCGTCCAAGCCGGAGCAGCCGTCATGAAAGCCGACTCACCCACCCGCTCCCGTGTGCAACAGGTGCGAGACCAGCTGGAAGACGACATCGTCAACGGCCGCATGCGCCCGGGCGAGCAGGTGCAGATTGAGCAGCTGATGGCGCGTTTTGGAGTGTCGCGCACGCCAGTGCGCGAAGCCCTGCAGCAACTTGAGATCAGTGGCCTGGTCGCGGTGCAGCCCAAGCGCGGCACCTTTGTGGCACAGGTCGGCATGCCCGAGCTGATCCAGATGTTTGAAGTCATGGCTGAGCTGGAAGCCATGTGCGCGCGCCTGGCCACGCGCCGCGTATCGCAGGCGGCCCTGCGAGACATCGAGATTGCCCTGGTGGCCTGCGAGGCGCAGTGCGCCACGCAGGACAGCAACGCCTACTACTATGCCAACGAGCAGTTTCACCAGCTGATCTACCAGGCCTGTGGCAACGCGTTTCTTGTGCAGCAGACCCAGTTGCTCAAAAACCGCCTCAAGCCCTACCGGCGCCTGCAGCTGCAGTTGCGCAACCGCATGTCACAGTCGCTGCAGGAGCACCGCGATATCGTGCGGGCGCTCCAGCAGGGTGAGGAAGAAGCCGCGGCGCAGGCCGCGCGTGATCACGTGCTGATTCAAGGGCAGCGGTTCACCGACCTCATGAGCCTGGCCAGCCAGCCGCTGGCGCCCCCTGCGCGCACCCTGCGCATTGAGCCCCTGCAACGCCTGGGCGCCTGATTCGCTGATTGCGACCCATTCGAAACCCGGTTGCTGGGGTGGCGGGTCTATTGTTGAGTGCCTAGGCTGACTATCATGGCTCCATGACGCAAGCTCCACCCGACATTCCCATGCGCGCGCTGTTCGACGCCCAGTACCAGGCCAGCCGCGCTCAGATCGATGTGCCCCTGGCGGTCCGGCGCGACCGCCTCAAGCGCATGCGCGCCCTCATCAACACCCACGGTGCGGCCCTGGCCGATGCGGTACAGGCCGACTTCGGCGTGCGCTCGCCCCAGTTGACCGAGGTCGCCGACTTCCTCGTGTTGCGTGCCTTGCTGGGCGACCTGGAAAAGCACTTGGCCGCCTGGACCAAACCGCAGCGCGTGAAGACGCCGCTCTACCTCAAGCCTGCCAGCGCCTACATCCAGCGCCAGCCGCTGGGCGTGGTGGGCGTGATTGGCCCTTGGAACTACCCGCTGCAACTCACGTTGGGCCCGGCCGCCACCGCCCTGGCCGCTGGCAACCGGGTGATGATCAAGCCCAGCGAGCTCACGCCACACAGCTCTGCCTTGCTGGCCAAGCTGCTGCATGAGACCTTTGAGGCCGACGAGCTGTGCGTGGTGCAGGGCGGGGCCGATGTGGCGCACGAATTTGCAAGCTTGCCGTTTGACCACTTGCTGTTCACCGGGTCCACCGCGGTGGGCCGCAAGGTCGCTGCCGCCGCCGCGGCCAACCTCACGCCGACCACACTGGAACTGGGCGGCAAGTCGCCCTGTGTGATCGACCGCTCGGTCAACCTGGCCGATGCGGCGCTCAAGATCGCGCACGGCAAGTTGCTCAACGGCGGCCAGACCTGCATCGCGCCTGACTACGTGCTGCTGCCACGCGGCATGGAGGCGGCGTTCGAGCAGGCCTTCACCGCCGCCGTGCAGCGCCTGTTTCCCACCATCGCCGGCAATCCGGACTACACCGCCATCCTCACCGAGCGCCACCAGGCCCGCCTGCAATCCCTGGTGGCCGACGTGGCATCACAGGGCGCGCGCGTGGTGACGCTGGGGCAGGGCGGCCAGACCGCTGGCGCACCGCTCAACCGCCAGATGGCGCCTACGCTGGTGTTCGACGCACCCGCCGATTCCCGCCTGATGGCTGAGGAAATTTTCGGCCCGGTGCTGCCTGTGCTGGTCTACGACGGCATGGACGACGCTGTGCAATATATCAACGAGCGCCCGCGACCCCTGGCCTTGTACTGGTTCGGCACCGACCACATCGCCTGCGATCGACTACTCAGCCGCACCGTGAGCGGTGGCGTGACGGTGAACGACACGCTGATGCACATCGCCCATGAGAACCTGCCGTTTGGCGGGGTGGGCGAAAGTGGCTGGGGCGCGTACCACGGTGAAGCGGGTTTCCTGCGCTTCACCCAGCAAAAGCCGGTGATGGTGCAGTCGCGCTTTGCAATCAGCGACGTCTTCTACCCACCCTATGGGGCGAAGTTCGACCGCGTCATGGGCCTGCTCAAGCGCTGGCTCTGAGCAGTGCGCGCTGAAACGCCGGCGCTCGCTCAGTTGAGCGTGCGCTGCTCAAGCTCAGTTTCAGGATCGTCTGAGGGAATGAAGTCGACTGGCTGCAGATAGCCGTCTGCCTGCAGGTCGCGCGCCAGGTCCGACACGTCGGTGCCCAGCAACAGAGACAACTCCTGCTCGCTGCGCCGGCCATTGGCCAGCAGCAGCAAGCTGTGGGCGCAGCGTCCCATGCGGGCCGGCTGGACCAGCATGTCCCAGGCCTTGGCGGTTTTGCAGAATCGTTGATAGCTGTTCATGTTGGCTTCCCCTGCGTGCCGCCATGCAAGTGGCGATTGTTGTGCAAATGCAAGATGCGTACCAGCATAGTTCGGGTGTGTGACAGGGCCTTGACAGCGCACGGGTCCCGGCCATGGGGCAGGTTGCTCACCAGGGCGGTGCATGGCGCGCTGCGTCGGCCCAGTCCTGTGCACTGTCTCGAGCCTGCCAGCGAGGCCGCAGGCGGCGGCGTACGATAGCGGCCTCATGACGACCGCCGCCCTCGATGACACCGCCGCCGCGCCACCGGTCCCTCTGCGCCGTGACGCAACCGTGATCGGTCTGGTTGGCCTGGCGCATGGCACGTCCCACTTTTCCCACCTGCTGCTGGCACCCCTGTTCCCGGTCTTCATCCGCGACTTCGGCCTGAGCTACTCCGACGTTGGTTTGCTGGTCAGCATCTTTTTCGTGATCTCCGGCGTGGGTCAGGCGCTCGCGGGCTTTGTGGTTGACCGTCTGGGCGCCCGCCCGGTGCTGTTCAGTGCCATCGGCTGTTTTTTGCTCGCTTCTTTGCTCGCCTCGCAGACCAGCGGCTATGCCGGGTTGGTGTTGGTGGCCGCGCTGGCCGGGCTGGGCAATGCACCGTTCCACCCGGCGGATTTCACCATCCTCAACCAGCGCGTGTCGGCGCCGCGCCTGGGTCACGCCTTCAGTGCCCATGGGCTCACCGGCAATCTGGGCTGGGCGCTGGCGCCAGCGTTTCTGGTCGGGATCACAGCGCTGGCCGACTGGCGCACCGCTTACCTCGCAGCGGCCGTTCTGTATGCGGTCGTGCTGGCCGTGCTCTTCTGGCAGCGCGAGCACTTGCGCACCGAAGTCGTGGTGCGCGAGCTGAACGCGCCCAAGGGAGCCGAACTGGCCTACCTGAGGCTGCCGGTGGTCTGGTGGTGTTTTGCCTTTTTCCTGCTCTCCACCATGACGCTGGCGGTGGTGCAGAGCTTTGCGCCCTCCATCCTGCAAAGCCTGCACGGCGTGAGCATGGAGGCGGCCACGCTCACCATCAGCGCCTACATGCTCAGCGGTGCGGTGGGCATGCTGGTGGGCGGGTTTGTGGCGGCCTATGGCCAGCAACACCATCTCTCCAGCGACCGCGTCGTGGCGTACGCCATGTCCGCCGGTGCGCTGCTGCTGCTGGTCTGCGCAACCGGCTGGCTGGGTGGTGTGGGCACCATGGTGGCGCTGGCTGCCACCGGGTTTGCGGTCGGCGTGGGCGGGCCGAGCCGCGACATGATGATCAAGAAAGCCACGCCCAAGGGCGCGACCGGCCGTGTCTACGGCACGGTGTACTCCGGGCTGGACGTCGGCTTTGCCCTGTCGCCGTTGGTGTTTGGCCAGCTCATGGACCGTGGCTGGTATGGCACCACCCTGGTCGGTGCCGCGCTGGTGCTGTTCCTCGCGGTGTTTGCCGCCCTCGGTGTGGGCCGCCGCACGGCCTGATGTTGTCTTGATTCCTTTGCCCATGACCTCTCGACTCGCTGGCCACCTCCTGGTCGAATGCCTCATTGCCCAGGGTGTGACCCACGCCTTTGGCGTGCCGGGCGAAAGTTATCTCGCGGTGCTGGACGGTTTTCACGCCCACGCCGACCGCATCCGTTTCATCACCAACCGCCAGGAAGGCGGCGCCGCCTTCATGGCCGACGCCCAGGGCAAGCTCACCGGCCGACCCGGCGTCTGTTTCGTGACGCGCGGGCCGGGCGCGACCAACGCGTCCATCGGCGTGCACACCGCTTTTCAGGACTCCACCCCCATGGTGCTGTTCGTGGGTGACGTGGCCAGTGACGCGCGCGACCGCGAGGCCTTCCAGGAGGTCGACTACGCGGTTTTCTTCGGCCCCAGCACCAAGGGCATGGCCAAGCGCGTCGAGCGCATCGATGACGCCCGGCGCATTCCCGAATACGTGGCGCGCGCCTTTGCCACCGCGATGAACGGGCGGCCCGGTCCGGTGGTGCTGGTGCTGCCGGAAGACATGCTGACCGAGATGGTGGACGCCGAGCCGCTGCCTCGCCTGGAGCCGGTGCAAAGCTGGGCCGATCCTGGCTCGTTGCGGCAGCTGCGCGAACGCCTGCTGGCCGCCGAGCGACCGCTGGTGCTCGCGGGCGGTGGCGGCTGGACGCCCCAGGCCGCCGCCGCGCTGCAGCGTTTCGCTGAAAACTGGCAACTGCCGGTGGCCAACGCCTTCCGCTTTCAAGACACGTTCGACAACCACCACCCGCTGTACGCCGGCGACGTCGGCCTGGGCATCAACCCGGCGCTGGCCCGACGTGTGCGCGAGAGCGACCTGCTGATCGCCATCGGTCCACGGCTGGGTGAGTCCACCACCGGCGGCTACACGCTGATCGAGGCGCCGATGCCCCGGCAGAAACTGGTGCACATCCATTCGAGTGCCGAAGAGCTGGGCCGCGTCTATCAGCCCACGCTGGCAATCTGCGCCACCATGAACGCCGCCGCGCGCAGCCTGGAGGTGTTGACTGCACCGCCGGAGCTCGCATGGACCGCCTGGGCTGCGGCCTGCCATGCCGATTACGAGGCCAATGTCGATGTGCAGAACGGCGGCATCCGCCTGCCAGGCCCCATCGACATGCCGGCCATCATCCACAGCCTGCAGGCCCACCTGCCTGCCGATGCGGTGCTCACCAACGGCGCGGGCAACTTCGCCAGCTGGCTGCACCGCTTCTACCGCTACCACGGCCTGGTGAAGGGCCACAAGACCCAGCTCGCGCCCACCAACGGCGCCATGGGCTACGGCGTGCCGGCGGGCATTGCAGCGGCCATCCTCACCGGGCGCACCGTGTTCACCATCGCTGGCGACGGCGACTTCCTCATGAATGGGCAGGAGCTGGCCACTGCCGTGATGCATGGCGCGCACAGCATCATCCTGCTGGTCAACAACGCCAGCTTCGGCACCATCCGCATGCACCAGGAGCGCGAGTACCCGGCGCACCTGAGCGGCTCGGGGCTGGTCAACCCTGATTTCTGCGCTCTGGCGCGGGCCTATGGCTACGCCGCCGAGCAGGTGTTGTCCACCGAGGGGTTTGAGCCCGCGCTGCAGCGGGCGCTGGCGTCCGAGGGCGGCACGGTGATCGAGCTGATGCTGGACACCGAGGTCATCACCACCCGCGGCACGCTCAGCGCCATTCGCGAACAGGCGGTCAAGAACGGGCGGTGATCGCCCGTTTTTCCACGCCGCCCAAGCGTGAAACAGCCTGGAAAACCGGGTCGAAGTGTCGGTTGGGTGCTGAAAAGTTCGGAACTATGTCACACGCTGCGTGGCACCGTGATACCTCTCGCGACGCGGCTTGCGTCCTACATTGGAACCACTGAAACACCGATGGAGGGCTGAATCATGTGGCAAGTCAATGAATCCGGATGGGGCACCAGCGCAGGCGCCGCCCACGTTCGACAGGACAGCCCTGGCCTGGGCTTTGGGCAAATGCTGCGTGTGCTCGACGAGATTGACTACGGCATCCTCGTGATCAACGCCAACAGCCAGATCCTGCAGACCAACCACCTGGCGCGCCACGAGCTGCTCACCGGCCACCTGATCGCGTCGGTCAGCAACACGCTGACCGGTCGCAACACCGCGCTCAGCGAACAGATCCAGATGGGTGTGGAGCATGCCTGCCGCGGTCAGCGTAAGCTGGTGTTTCTCAAGATCGACCAGCGCGAGCTGCCGGTGGCTTTCATCCCGCTCAGCCACCCGCTGGAGACTGACTCGCCTTCGGTACTGGTGCTGCTCTCGCGTCAGAACGCTTGCGACAACCTGGCCGTGCGCATGTACGCCCGGGCCCAGCACCTGAGCCCGAGCGAGGAGGGCGTGATGATCAGTCTGTGTCGCGGGCTGGAGGTGGCCGACATCGCCAAGGAAAATGGCGTGGCCCAGTCCACCGTGCGCAGCCAGGTCAAGTCGCTGCGTGAAAAAACCGGCTGCTCCAGCATCCGCCGCCTGATCCAGCGCGTCAACAGCCTGCCGCCCGTGGTGCCTGCCTTGCGCATCATCACGCCCATGCCTCACAATGCCTCGGAGTTTGCCCACCCCTGATCGCTGAATGCCCCGCGCCATTGCCCCCCCCGACCCAGACCATCCCCACCAGCATATCGAAGCCTTGGCCAAGTTGGGGGTGCAACGGCGCTACCGGCGCGGCGCGCTGCTGATCCAGGAAGGCGAGCTGGGCGACACGCTGTACATCGTGCTCCAGGGCCGGCTTCGGGCCTTTCTGGGGGACAACAGCGGCAAGGAACTCACCCTCGGCATCTACGGCCCGCTGGAGTACGTGGGCGAAATGTCGCTCGACGGCGGACCTCGCTCGGCCAACGTGGAAGCGCTGGAAACCAGCCTGTGCGCGGTGGTCACGCGCGACATCCTGCTCGCCTACATCGCGGCCCAGCCCGAATTTGCGCTCGAACTCATGGGGCGGCTCATCCGCCGCGCCCGTCTGGCCACCGAGAGCGCGCGCAGTGTGGCGCTGATCGATGTTTACGGCCGGCTGGTACGCCTGCTCAACCAGATGGCCTGTGAGCCCGACGCCCACGGCGAGCGCGTGCTGAGCGAACGCATCACCCACCAGGCCATGGCGCAACACCTGGCTTGCTCGCGCGAAATGGTGAGCCGCCTGATGCGCGATCTGGAAACTGGTGGCTACGTCGAGGTGCGCGAGCGCTGGATCTGGCTGCTCAAGCCCTTGCCCGCGCGCTGGTAGGCCGCCGGCTAAGCGCCTCAAACTCCTCTTGCTACCCGCCTCGTGGTTGTCGCTGTGCGCGCTGGCTCAGTCGCGGTCGATCCGGCGGCGCGCCTCTTGCGGCGCCGATGAGCTGGTGCCTGCCAGCCGCGCCGTGCTGCCGCTCAAACTGCCCGCGCCCAGCACGCCCCAGAGCGCAGCGTTGTCGTCGCTGGGCTGCAGCGTGTCCGGCACCCGCTTCACGCCCGAGCGCTGGTGCCTGGCTGCATCGGGGTCGGGCACGGGCGGGGAATAGCGGGCGAAACGGCCCAGGGCACCCAGGCCCGGGTCAAACACCCACCGCGTGCCGCCCACGCTGATGGTGCGCTGCCCGGTGGACAGGCTGTTGAAGGTGCCGCTGCGGCGGATTGGCGTGGGGTTGGCCGGGTCGTCGACGAAGCTGTGTAGGTTGCCGCTGGTGTCATAGCGCGCATCCTCAAAGTAAGACTGGCGCGCGCCCGTGTGTTGGCCCAGGGCCACGTCGTCGCGCTCGATGTAGGCGTCAAACGGCCAGGTGTGTTGGCCCTGGTTGATGACGCGCACCTGCCAGACGCCAAAGGGGGCGGTGGCCGTGTGGGCGTCCCAGGCAAAGGTGGGTGCGAGCGCAAGCAGGGCGCAGGTGCCGTGGGCACCTAGCGCCGAGCGGCGCGGCATGACGAGGCCGCAGATCGGGTGTGGCTTGTGCTTGCCCGGGTGGCCGTCAGGCTCGCCTGCCCACAGACCTGCTTCGCCCAGGTGCAGCGCTGGCAAAGGCTGGCTGGCACCCGGTGGTGTCACTTCGATGGCCACCGCGTCGGCGCTCTCGGGCAGCCAGATTTCCAGGAAGCTCTGCGTGCGGTCGTCGGGCAGCACGCGCCAGTGCAGGGTTTCGACCGCGCCGGGTTTCAGCTCGGCATTGGCGTGGGTGCGGCTCTGGTAGGCGTTGCCGGCGGGTACGGTGATCTGCAGGCGATCGCCCAGCAGCTCGATCGCCTGGTCCATCGCCGCTTCCAGGATGGAGCTGCCGTCGTGAGGGCCAGCCAGCGTGCCCCAGCTGATGTTGACCACCAGCTCGGCGCTGGGCGCACAGCGCGCGAGGATGAACATCAGCGCGTCGAGCACGCTCACGTTCATTGCACCACCCGAGGTGTCCAGGATGTTGGACCAGTCCAGCTGCACCGCGATCAGGTCGCAGCGGCTGGCCGCGTCGGCCTGTGGCAGGTGCGGCGTGACTGAGCCGGCCGCCAGGCTCATCACATGGGTGCCGTGGTTCACTGGCCGCGCCAGATCCCAGAGCTGGAAGTGGCGGTACAGCGCGTCTTCGTCCAGTGTGCCGCCGGATGGGGTGAAGCGGGCCATGGCCGCGTTGATGCCGGTGGCATCCAGCGTGTGGCCATAGCCCATTTCGGGTGGGGTGGGGCCGGCTCGCGCCGGGTCCAGCGGCACATGGCCATCGCCATGGTGGTTCTGCCCTGGCCAGGGGCCGCCGTAGCAGCTGTCCTGGCGCCAGAAATGCTTCACGCGCGTGCGGCCGCGGGCATCCAGAAACGCGGCATTGGCCAGGGCCAGTCCGCCGTCGATCAGGCCCAGCACGGGGCCGCGCAAACCACGAGGCGTGGCGGTGCTGGCTCTCGGGGTGCTGAGGTGAAACGGCTCGCAGGGGTCGTTCAAGGGGTGGGTGTGTTGACCCACGGGCAAGCCCAGCTCGAAGCGCGCGATCAGCGCCTGAAACGCGGGCGTTTGACGCAGCTGCTTGAAAAACCGCGACGTCACCCGCGCACTGCAGTAGCGCAGGCCCGGCAGACGGTGGCGCAGATCGAGGTAGACGCGGGGAATCTGCAGCCAGCGTGTGTTGGAGGCGGCCACCAGCGCCGCCACGTCGACACCCGGCGCCAGCTCTATCACGATGGGCAGCCATTTCAGCGGCTCGTGCCCACCGTGGTGCTGGGCATAACCTGCAAAGTCATCGGCCTCGGCCCAGGCCAGGTAAGGGTCTTGTCCGTCGATGGCGCCAGGCTGGCTCCAAGGGGTGCCGCTGAAAACGCCAGTCGGCAGGGGCCGCCAGGGGCTGGGCGGCTGGCTGCTCATTGCCACTCCTTGACCGCTTCCTTCCAAAGCCAGTCCATCAGCGGGGAACGGGCCACGGGTGTGGCGCGTGCCACCCGCGAATAACCGTGGCCGTGGTCCAGCGACTGATGCAGGGAGAAATCGAGCGCGCTGCCGTTGGGTTCCACGTAGTCCCGCGCATCAAAACCGCGCTCGTGGGTTTTGCCGCCGTTGGCGCGCGCCACCAGGAACTCACCCAGGGCCGTGCCCAGCAAGCGGCCGACCGCGCTGTCGACGGGGTAGTGCACGCCGGCCACCACGCGGTTGGTCGCGATGCGCGCGGCCAGCCGTTGCAGCTGCTCGTGGCAGGCCTGGCCATTTTTCTGCCCGCGTGGGGAGGCAGCATCCAGCAGCGCTTCCAGCACGGTGGCGGTGACGAACGCTTCGGTGGCGTGGCCGCTGGGCCAGCTGCCGTGGCCGGGCGTGGGGATCAGGGGCTGGATCTGGGGCGAAAGCTCGTCTGGCCGGATCACGGCAAAGACTTGCTTGAACCGCATCTCTACATGCACCGCCAGGCCAAACGCGAGGTCCAGCAGCTGCAAGGTCTTCTTGTGGCGGTGGTCGTGCAGGCCGATCACCGAAGACCAGAACGGCAGGGGGAAGCCGACCTGAGCCACGACTTCAGCGGCTCGGTCAGGCCGCAGGTCGGCGTAGGCAGCCACCAGGTCGAGCTGCTTTTTAAGTTGCGCATGGCTGGGCGCGCGCAGGGTCAGCAGCGTCTTGCGCTGGATGGTCCGCGCTTGCAGGTTGGCGTAACCCAGTGTGGCGCGTTTGGCGCTGTTGTTGGCATCAAACACCAGGCCTTCGACCAGCTCGGTGAAACAGGCGGTGACCCGCGGCCCGTCGGCCCAGCGAGCGAGGTTGTGCGGGACGTTGAAGGCGGGCTCCGGAACGTGCAGAGCGGGGCCGGTGAAGGGTCCGACGATGGCTGCTCGGCTGATGGTGAGGGCATCTGGATTGAGCAGGCCTCCACTCATACCTCCACTCATACCTCCACTCATACCTCCACTCATACCTCCACTCATACCTCCACTCATACCTCCACTCATACCTCC
>NZ_JAABRQ010000023.1 GCF_011390835.1 Hydrogenophaga sp.
GACAGCTTGGTGCTGTTCTCCAGCGCCTGCTTGAGCAGCTCGAAGGACAATGTGCGACGGCCTGCGGCCATCAGCAGCGCGCCCAGCGCACCCATGGCGCCGCCTTCGGTGGGTGTCGCGATGCCCAGGAAAATCGTGCCCAGCACCAGGAAAATCAGCACCAGCGGCGGGATCAGCACAAAGGTCACGCGCTCAGTGAGGCGCGACAGCAGTCCCAGCCCCAGCAGCTTGTTGGCCAGCGCCAGGCCCAGCGCCAGAAACGAACCGATGGTGGTCGAGAGGATGAAGATCTCGTCCCGCGCAGCCGGCATGTCGCGACCCAGCCACGGGTTCATGACCGATTCGTGGATGCGCGACCAGCCGAAAGCCACCGCGCCACAGAACAGCAGCAGCGCCAGCAGCGAGCGGTGACCGCTCGCACCGCTGGGCTCGGAATAGATGCGCGCCTCGGGCGGCAGCGCTGGCACCCACTTGGGCTTGACGAATGCGACCACGACCACGAACAACAGGTACAGGCTGACCAGCATCAAGCCGGGAACCAAGGCGCCGGCGTACATGTCACCCACCGAACGGCCAAGCTGGTCGGCCAGCACGATCAGTACCAGCGAAGGCGGCAGGGCCTGCGCCAGTGTGCCCGAGGCCGTGATGGTCCCGGTGGCAATCGTGCGGTTGTAGCCATAGCGCAGCATGATGGGCATGGCGATCAGGCCCATGGAGATCACCGAAGCCGCGACCACGCCGGTGGTGGCGGCGAGCAGCGCACCCACCAGCACCACGGCAATGCCCACGCCACCACGCAGCGGACCAAACACCTGGCCCACCGTTTCCAGCAAATCCTCGGCCATGCGGCTGCGCTCCAGGATGATGCCCATGAGCGTGAAGAACGGGATCGCCAGCAGCGTGTCGTTCTGCATGATGCCGATCACCCGCAGCGGCAGCGCCTGAAACAAGTTGGACGGGAAAAGGCCCAGCTCCATGCCGATGAAGCCGAAGAACAGACCGGTCGCCGAGAGCGAAAACGCCACGGGAAAACCGGCCAGCAGGAAGATCAGCAGGCCGGCAAACATCACCGGCACAAAATTGTTAATCAGCAGGTCGATCATGATTTCGCTCCGGCCTTGCGGGCTTTTTCCTGGGCCGCGATTTCTTCGGCCAGCAACTCGGTTTCACTCGGGCCGGTGTGGCTGAGCGCATCAGGACCGTCGCCAGTGAGGAAAGCGGCGCGTTTGATCAATTCGGATACGCCCTGCAGCATCAGCAATGCGAAGCCCAGGGGGATGAGCGCATAGACCGGCCAGCGGATCAGGCCACCGGCGTTGGTCGACACCTCTCCGGACACATAGGCCTGGGCCAGCACCGGCCAGGCCAGTGTGGCCATCATGTAGCACAGCGGGAACAGAAAAATGATGATGCCGCCGATGTCGATCCAGTTGCGTGTGCGATCGCTGAACTTGCTGGAAATGAAGTCGATGCGCACGTGGGCATTTTTCATGAACGCGTAGCCCGCCCCCAGCAGGAACACCGCCGCGAACAGGTACCACTGGATTTCGAGCCAGGCGTTGGAGCTGGTGCCCACGGTTTTCCGGACGATGGCGTTGCCGGCGCTGATGAGCGTGGTGGCCAGAATCAGCCACATGGCCAGTTTGCCGATGAGGGTGCTGAGGCCGTCGATCAGACGGGACAGGCTGAGTAAGAGCGACATGAGGAGTCCCCGGTTGGGAGTCGTGAGGGAAGCGAACAAGGCGCCCTTGTGCGGACGTCTGACGATGAGGCTTCGGGCCTCATGGCTTCTCGAAAGGATGGATAGGAGCCGCGAAAAGAAACTGGAAAGCTGAAAAACTTGCGCAAAAAACCCCGCACACGCGGGGTTTTTTGCGACTGCAAGAGCCGTTGATTACAGCTTGGCCGACTGCATGTAGCGGTCGAACGTGGCTTCGGTGAAGCGGAACCAGAGGTTCTGGTCCTTGCGGAACGTCGAGTAGTCGGTGTAGATTTTTTTCCACGCCGGGTTGGTGTCGTTCAGCTCGCCGTACAGGGCCATGGATTCCTTGAACGCCAGATCCATCACCGGCTTCGGGAATGCCAGCAGCTTGGCGCCACCAGCGACCAGTCGCTTGAGCGCAGCCGGGTTGCGGGCGTCGTAGCGGGCCTGCATCTCTGTGTGCGCGTGCGAGGCAGCGGCTTCGACGATGGCCTGGTTTTCTTTCGACAAAGCGTTGAACGCGGCCTTGTTGATGTAGAAGTCGAGCTGGGCGCCGCCCTCCCACCAGCCTGGGTAGTAGTAGTTCTTGGCGACCTTCTGGAAGCCCAGCTTTTCATCGTCGTACGGACCCACCCACTCGGTGGCGTCGATGGTGCCTTTTTCCAGCGCCTGGTAGATCTCGCCGCCAGGGATGTTTTGCGGCACGCCACCCATGCGGGTCAGCACACGGCCGGCAAAGCCGCCGAGGCGCATTTTCAGACCCTTGATGTCGGCAGCAGTCTTGATTTCCTTGCGGTACCAGCCACCCATCTGGGCACCGGTGTTGCCGCCGGGGAAGTTCACGATGTTGAACTGGTCATAGAACTCGCGGAACAGCTTCATGCCGTTGCCGTCGTAGTACCAGGCGGTGAGCTGGCGGCTGTTCAGACCGAACGGGATGGCCGTGCCGATGGCGAAGGTTTCGTTCTTGCCGTGGAAATAGTAGGGGGCGGTGTGTGCGGCTTCAACCGTGCCTTGCTGCACACCGTCGACCACGCCGAAGGCGGGCATAAGCTCGCCACCCGGGTGCACCGAAATGGAGAACTTGCCGCCCGTCATGTCGCTGACTTTTTGCGCAAACACTTCGGCTGCGCCGTAAATGGTGTCGAGGGCTTTGGGGAAACTGGAAGCCAGGCGCCAGCGGATGGCGGCCTGTGCATGAACAGCGGGTGCTGCTCCTGCGGCCAGCACGCCGGCAATACCGGCATGCTTGATGATGGAACGACGATCCATAGTATTGTTACTCCATTTTGAGGGTTCTTAACTCGACTCACTCACCGGATAAGGTGAACAGGGCAAGGCGCTTAGGCCCGTGCATTGTAAGGATCGCGGGCGCCCAACCCGCACGGGTTTTCCCTTGGGAACGAGTCGCAAACCCTTTGAATCAGAAGGTTTTTCGCACTTTTCTCGAGGGCTGCAAAAGGCTTCAATCACGGCCTGAAATTTTCTCACGCAAGCGTTCGGACGAAAAACAGTTGGCACCGCCATCGCTCACGAACGGGACGATCAGCCTACCGCCTTGAGACCAGGCGCGGCATCCAGCAGCGAGGCGAATCGGCCGCGCACCGAGCGCTCGATACCACCCGCGTCCAGCCCCAGCATGGACAGCAATTTGGCAGGGTCGCCGTGCTCGACAAACTCGTCGGGCAGGCCGAGCTGCAGCACTGGGAGGTTCAAGCCCTCGGCCTGCAGCGCTTCGAGCACCGCTGAGCCCGCACCACCCTGGATGCAGCCCTCTTCCAGCGTCACCAGCGCACCATGGGAGCGAGCCAGTTCGCGCAACAGCTCCAGGTCCAGCGGTTTGGCCCAACGCATGTTGGCCACGCTGGCGCCCAGGCGTTCGGCGGCAGCCAGCGCGGGGTGCAGCAAGGTACCGAATGCCAGGATCGCCACGCCGCGCCCGTTGCGCGTCCACTCGCCCCGCCCGTAGGGCAAAGGCTCCAGGCCGGCCGGCTGCGCTGCACCGATACCGGCTCCTCGCGGGTAGCGCACCGCCACCGGATGTTCGCGGGCAAACGCCGTGCTCAGCAGCTGGCGGCACTCGGCCTCGTCCGACGGACAGGCCACCGCCATGTTGGGGATACAGCGCAGGTAGGCAATGTCGTAGGCGCCGGCGTGGGTGGCGCCATCGGCACCGACGATGCCGGCGCGATCGAGCGCAAACACCACCGGCAGGTTTTGCAGCGCCACATCGTGGATCAGCTGGTCGTAGCCGCGCTGGAGAAAGGTCGAGTAAATCGCGACCACCGGCTTGAGACCTTCACATGCGAGGCCGGCGGCGAAGGTCACCGCGTGCTGCTCGGCGATGCCCACGTCGAAGTAGCGCGTTGGGAAGCGCCGTTCAAATTCGACCATGCCCGAACCCTCGCGCATGGCGGGCGTGATGCCGACCAGGCGCGGATCGGCCGCGGCCATGTCGCACAGCCATTGACCAAAGACCTGGGTGAAGGTGGTCTTGGGCGCGGTAGCGGGCTTGGTCAGGCCCACCGCCGGATCGAACTTGCCCGGACCGTGGTAAGCCACCGGATCGGCTTCGGCCAGCTTGTAGCCCTGCCCTTTTTTGGTGACCACATGCAGGAACTGTGGGCCGCTGTCGTTCTCCAGCAGGTGTCGGATATTTTCCAGCGTGGGGATCAGCGAATCGAGATCGTGGCCGTCGATGGGGCCGATGTAGTTGAAGCCGAACTTCTCAAACAGGGTGGCGGGCACCACCATGCCCTTGGCTTGCTCTTCAAGCCGCTTGGCCAGTTCAAACAGCGGCGGCGCGTTGCGCAGCACCTGCTTGCCCACGCTCTTGGCTGCCGCGTAGAACTGGCCGCTCATGAGCTGGGCCAGGTAACGGTTGAGCGCACCCACCGGCGGCGAGATTGACATGTCGTTGTCATTCAGCACCACCAGCAGGCGGCCTTCGGCCACGCCGGCGTTGTTCAGTGCTTCAAATGCCATGCCGGCCGACATGGCGCCGTCACCGATGATGGCCACGGCGTTGCGTTCATCGCCCTTGATCTTGGCGGCCAGCGCCATGCCCAATGCAGCCGAGATGCTGGTGGACGAGTGCGCGGTGCCAAAAGTGTCGTACTCGCTTTCGTCGCGACGCGGAAAACCGCTGATGCCGTCCAGCTGGCGCAGCGTGTGCATGCGGTCGCGCCGACCGGTGAGGATCTTGTGCGGGTAGGTCTGGTGACCCACGTCCCAGACCAGCCGGTCTTCGGGCGTGTTGAACACGTAGTGCAACGCCACGGTGAGCTCCACCGTGCCGAGGTTGGATCCGAGATGGCCACCCGTGCGCGCCACGCTCTCCAGCAAAAAGCTGCGAAGCTCATCGGCCAGAGGCAGCAACTGCTGGCGCGAGAGGCGGCGCAGGTCTGCTGGCGAGTCGATTGTGGAAAGCAGGGAACTCATGTGTCGGTATCCGGTGTTCAGTGGGTGCGGCGACCGACCCAGTCGGTCAGGGCGTGCAGGGGCGAGACGCGCGGCAACCCGGTGGCCTGCAAGGCAAGGTGTGCCTGCCCGAGCAGCCGGTCGGCATAAGCCTGGGCCGACTCCAGACCCATCAGCGAGACAAAAGTGGGCTTGTCGGCCGCCGCGTCTTTGCCCGCGGTTTTGCCCAGGGTAGCGGCGTCGGCGGTGACATCGAGCACGTCATCAACCACCTGGAAGGCCAGGCCCAATGCAGCGCCGAAGCGCTGCAGCTCGGCGGTGGCGTTTTCATCAGGCGCGCCGCAGGCTGCGCCCATCATCACGCTGGCTTGCAGCAGGGCGCCGGTCTTGAGGCGGTGCATGTGCTCCAGCGCGGTCTGGTCCAGCGCGAGTCCGATGCTCGCGAGGTCCACGGCCTGGCCACCCGCCATGCCTTGCCCGCCCGAGGCACGCGCCAACAGGCGGCACAAGGTGCTGCCCAGCTGCGGTTCGACGCCGGACTCGGGAACCAGCAGCTCGAAGGCCAGCGCCTGCAGCGCATCGCCCACCAGCAGGGCCTGGGCTTCCCCAAATTGCACGTGCACCGTGGGCTTGCCTCGACGCAGCACATCGTTGTCCATGCACGGCATGTCGTCGTGCACCAGGGAATAGGCATGGATCAACTCGACCGCGCAGGCCGCGCGCAGGGCCGACTCGCGCCCACCGCCCACCGCTTCGCTGGTGCCCAGCACCAACAGGGGCCGCAGCCGCTTGCCGCCGTCAAGCACCGCGTAGCGCATGGCCTCACCCAGGCCGGCTGGCGCGTCAGCGGTCACCCAGGTCGACAGGGCACGCTCCACGTCCGCCTGGTGCGTGCTGCGCCAGAGCTCAAAGTGAGCGAGAGCGTCCGACGGGTGATTCACTCCGCGTTCCAGGTTTTGAGTTCGCCACCTTCAAGCACCTTGATCTGATCCTCCACCGCATCAAGCCTCGCGCGGCAAAAGGCCAGCAGCTGGGCGCCGCGCTGGTAGCGCGACAGCAGCTGGTCCAGGGGCAGCTGCCCCGCGTCAAGCTGGGACACCAGCTGCTCCAGCTCGTCAAGCGCAGCCTCATAGCTGGGTGCGACTGGGTCCAGGGTAGCGGTGGCAGACGGCTTGGTGGTGCGGGGAGATGGTGGGGTCATGCGGGGTGGAATTAGGCGCCGGGCCGGGCACGGGCGAAACCGCCTATGGTGCGCAGCCGAGCAACGCTTGAATTCTAGCCCCGCAGCCCTGTCCAGCCCAGGCGACACCCTTACATCCCAATGCCCGGAGCAGCGCCATGGTCACCCCCTGGGGTACACTCCCCCCTCTTTTTTTCTTTACTGACGGGCCCTGGCTGCCCGGAGGGACGCACCACTTCACCCATCCCGCGCGAATTCGTCTTCTCGAGCAGCGCTTACCCTGCCCCTTTATAGGGGGAGTCTCTAGGTCAGGACCTCATGTCTGATTTAAGTCTTCAACTTCAGCAGGCCAGAAGCCAACTCCCGGTTTCCAGCTATTTCGACCCAGCGCTGTTCCAGCGTGAACTGGAAACCCTCTTCCAGCATGGCCCCCGGTACGTGGGGCACCAGCTCTCGGTACCCAACCCGGGCGATTACCACGTCCTGTCCCAGGAAAAAGGCGGCCGGGCTCTGGTGCGCACCGAACGGGGTGTGGAACTCGTCTCCAATGTCTGCCGCCACCGCCAAGCGATCATGCTCAAAGGGCGCGGCAACCTCGGCACCACCCAGCCGGGTAGTGCAGGTGGCAACATCGTCTGCCCGCTGCACCGATGGACCTACAGCGGCGGCCAGGGCCAGTCACCCGTCGGCAACCTGCTGGGTGCACCCCATTTTTCAAACGATCCCTGCCTGGACCTGAACAACTACGGTTTGCGCGAGTGGAACGGCCTGCTGTTTGAAGACAACGGGCGCGACATTGCCGCCGACCTGGCCGGCATGGGGCCTCGCGAGGCGCTGAATTTTGATGGCATGGTGCTCGACCACGTGGAGCTGCACACCTGCCACTACAACTGGAAGACTTTCATCGAGGTCTACCTGGAGGATTACCACGTGGGGCCGTTTCACCCCGGACTGGGCCAGTTTGTCACCTGTGAGGACCTGCGCTGGGAGCTCAAACCCGAGTATTCGGTGCAGACAGTGGGCGCACAAAACCTGCTCGACAAAGCCGGCAGCCCGACCTACCAGCGCTGGCACGAGCAGCTGATGAAATACCGCGGGGGCCAACCACCGGCACACGGCGCCATCTGGCTCACCTACTACCCGCACATCATGGTGGAGTGGTACCCGCATGTGCTCACAGTCTCGACCCTGCACCCGGTGAGCCCGACCGAGACGCTGAACATGGTGGAGTTCTATTACCCGGAGGAAATCGTGGCCTTCGAGCGCGAGTTTGTGGAGGCGCAGCGCGCCGCCTACATGGAAACCTGCATCGAAGACGACGAGATCGCCGAACGCATGGACGCCGGGCGCCAGGCCTTGCTGGCGCGCGGCGACAACGAGGTGGGGCCATACCAGAGCCCGATGGAAGACGGCATGCAGCACTTTCACGAGTGGTATCGCAGGAAGATGTGATCCCGCCCGCGCTGCCTGCGGCGTCACCCCCCCCCCGAGGTGGCGGCGCACCGCGGCCCGGCTGAGCCGGTTCCGCTGCGCCACTGGGTTTGGCGTCCACTCGCTTCCTGTTGGGTCGCACAGGCGCACTGACCCGGCGCTGCGCTGGCTATGATCGTGACCGCTTCGATCCTGCTGCCTCACTTTCACATCACACTCCATGCAAGCCCTCTGGATGCTGCTCGCGTCCTTCTTTTTTGCGACCATGGGCGTGTGCATCAAGTACGCGTCCGACCACTTCAACAGCTTCGAGATCGTGTTCTACCGCGGCTTGGTGGGCATGATTTTCTTGATCATGCTCACGCGGGTGCGCAGCGTTTCGCTGCGCACCCGCCTGCCCATGATGCATTTCTGGCGCAGCCTGGTGGGCGTGATCGCGCTCACCTCCTGGTTCTATGCCATCGCCGCCCTGCCGCTGGCGACCGCGGTGACGCTGAACTACATGAGCAGCATCTGGATCGCGACCTTTCTGCTTGGTGGTGCGGTACTGATGCAGAAAAACCAGATGCCGCTGCGGCACCAGAGCCCGCTGTTCATCACGGTGCTGATCGGCTTTGCCGGCGTGGCCCTGATGCTGCGCCCTACCTTCAACCCGGAGCAGATGACCGGCGCGCTGGTCGGCCTGTTCTCCGGGATCTTCTCTGCCTTTGCCTATCTGCAGGTAGCCGCCCTGGCGCGCGCCGGCGAACCCGAAAGCCGCACCGTGTTCTATTTTTCCATCGCAGCGGTGGTGGCAGGCGCCCTGGGCATGGCCTTTGCCGGTGTCAGCGCCTGGCATTGGCCGAGCGCTTTGTGGCTGCTGCCCATCGGCCTGCTGGCGGTGTTTGGCCAGCTCTGCATGACGAGGGCCTACTCGCGCGGCGCCACCATGGTTGTGGCCAACCTGCAGTACTCGGGCATCGTGTTCGCGGGCTTCTACAGCCTGACATTGTTCGGTGACGAACTGCCCTGGATCGGGTGGTTGGGCATGGGGCTGATCATCTTCAGCGGCATCACCGCCACAGTGCTGCGGGCGCGCGCCATTCCCAACGCGCCTGCCGAGGGACACTGAGCGCGTGACAGCCTGCACACCGGAACTGCGCCACTAAAACTTTTGTAGCCTTTCTTGGCGCCAAAGGGCGCCCCACAATCGAGCGCATGTACCCGACCCTGATTTCGCCCGAACAGCTGCAAGCCCTGGATCCAACCTCGATCCGGGTTTTCGATTGCAGCTTCAACCTGACCGACCCCGCCGCCGGCGCCGAGCAATTCCAGTCCGCCCACCTGCCGGGCGCGGTGTTTGCCGACCTGAACCACGACCTCAGTGGCCACGATCCCACGCACAACGCCAGCGGAGGACGCCACCCCCTGCCTGACCGGTCCCAATTTGCCGCCTGGCTTCGCCGCCAGGGGTTGAACGCCGGCATGCAAGCCGTGGTCTATGACCGCCAGGGCGCAAACTACTGTGGCCGGCTGTGGTGGATGCTCAAGTGGTGCGGCCATGAACCGGTCGCGGTGCTCGATGGCGGTCTCGCCGCCTGGCAGGCAGCAGGTGGTGCGGTGGTTAGCGGCACCTCCGCTCCGCCCGCCGAGGGCAACTTCGTGCTGGGCGATCCTCTGGTGGTGGTCCGACACACCGCGGACCTGATGAAATGTCTGGGGGATCCCGCACAGACCCTGGTCGACGCCCGGGCCAGCGCCCGGTTTCGTGGCGAGGTCGAGCCGCTGGATCCGGTGGCGGGTCACATCCCCGGTGCACTCAACCGGCCGTTTGCCGACAACATCGGGCCTGACGGCCGCTTCAAACCAGCCGCTCAGCTCCGCGCCGAGTTCGAGCAACTGCTCGCTGGCCGGGACCCGGCCTCAGTGGTTCACCACTGCGGCAGCGGCGTGAGCGCGATTCCCAATCTGCTGGCCATGGAGCTGGCCGGGGTGGGTCGGACAGCCCTGTTTCCCGGCAGCTGGAGTGAGTGGTGCAACACGCCAGGTCTGCCCTGCGCGTCGTCTTAAGTTCCCTGTCACCAGGCCGATAACACGTCCATTGGCGGATGCATGAACGCAGCCGTACCCAACTCATTATTCTGCGGCGATGAGCCAGCCTGCCATGCCCACCAACAATCTCCACGCTGGCACGCCGGTGGCGAAGCCGGATCGCGCACTGCATGGTGCCCTGCAAGTCGTCGCAATGGTGCTCGGTGTGGTCTCCACCCTCATGGGGCCATACCTCTACTTTTTCTCCGTACGGCCAGCAGATGCCCTGGTCCCTGTGCTCGTTGCTGGGCTAGCTTGGAGTGCTATTTTCTTCCTCCGCTTCGGCTACAGCCGCTACGTGCCACACCTTATCGTATTTGGCATCTTGTTTGCAGCCGTTGTGGGTGTATTGACCTTCGGTTCGCTGCGTTCGTCGGGGGTGATGCTCTTCGTTGCTGGTGTGGCTGTTGCTGGTGTCTTCCTGGAGCGTGGCGCGCTTTTGGTTTCGGTGGCATTCACATGCTGCGCCATGGCGGTACTGTTGTGGATCGAAAAAAATGGATGGATGCATGCCCCCGTGATGCATGTGACCGCCACCACCGTGGTCGTCTACATGGCCACGGTGGTGGTCGTCGCCATCGTCGTGTACTACTCGCGGCAGAACTCGCACAGAGCGAATGCTCAACTCCTATCCGAGCTTGAGGCCCATCGCCGCACCGAGCAGGAACGAGACCGCAGCCAGGAACGCTTCGCGCGCATCTTCCGCACGAGCCCCACGCCCATGCTGGCGCAGTCGGCCCGCGATGGCCTGATCCTGGACGTCAATCCGGCTTTCGAGCGATGCTACGGATTTACACGTGATCAGATCAAGGGGCGTGATGACGCTGTTCTCTGGGCCGACTCCAGTCAGCGCGAACTCTACCTTCAATACCTGATCGAGAAGCGCCAGGTGCTCGATTTCCAATGCAAAGGCGTGCGCGCAGACGGCACCACCTTCGACGCCCTGGTCTGCAGCGAATTGGGTAACGACCCCGAGGACAAGCTGCTCATCTCCACGGTCACTGATATCAGCGTGCAAACGCTGGCGCTGGACAAACTGAAGCAATCCGAAGAGCGGTTTGCGAAAGCTTTCAATTTCAGTCCGCTGAAGATGACCATCACCCGGCTGAGCGACGGTACCTTCGTGGAGGTGAATCAGGCACGCGATCCCGTGCAGGGTATGCGGCGCCAAGAGCTGCTGGGCAAATCCACCCTCGACACCGGTGGCTGGCTGAGCCCACAGGAGCGCCAGGCCTTCATCGCTCGCATCCTGCGGGAAGGTCATGTGAGTGCCTACGAAACCCGCATGCGGCACGCCGATGGCCAGCTGATCGACGCCAAGATGTGGGCCGAGCGGATCGAGATCGACGGCGAGGACTGCATCCTCTCCTGCTTTGTCAACACCACCGAAGAAAAGCGCCGCGAAGCCCAGCTGATGGCGCTCAGCAGCGGCATGGCCGGACCGGTTGGCGACGCCTTGTTCAGCGCGCTCACGCTGCACATGGCGCAGGCGATTGGCGCCGACATGGTCAGCGTGGGTGAACTGGGTACTGACGAGCACCTGCGCACCCTTACAGTCTGGAAGGACGGCGCTCCCGGCACCAACCTCACCGTCCCGCTCGAAGGCTCTCCCTGCGCCGTGGCGCTGGGCCAGCCCGATCTGTGCATTTTCGAGAGCGCACTTGCCCAGCACTTCACACAGCATCAAGTCATCACCAGCGACGGGTTTCAAGCCTACGCCGGCCAGTCGCTTCGGGATGAAGACGGCACGCCGATCGGTCTGCTCAACGCGTACTGGCGCCAGCCCGTGCAACTTGGCAGCGAGGCCCGCGCCCTGATTGCGATCTTTGCCAGCCGGGCCAACGCCGAACTGGTGCGCCTGCATCGCGACCGCGAGATCCAGCGGCTCAACGCCGGGCTGGAGCGGCGGGTGCACGACCGCACTGCCGAATTACAGAAGCTCAACGCCGAGCTGGACTCCTTCGCCTACTCGGTGTCACACGACCTCAAATCCCCGTTGCGCACGATCGACGGCTTCACCCGACTGCTGGGCGAGCAGCTGGGCGGGCGCCTGCAGCCTGAGGAGCAGGTGCTGTTCGAGCGCGTGCTGGGTGCGACCCGCCGAATGAGCACCTTGATCGCCGATCTCCTGGCACTGGCGCGGGTCAGTCAGGGTCCGCTCGAGCTGTCGGCGGTGGACTTGAGCGCCCTCGCGAACCAGATCTTGCAGAGCGAACAGGAGAAGTACCCCGAACGCGCTCTGCGCTGGCAGATTACGCCCGGCCTGACCTGCCATTGCGACGAGCGGCTGGCTCGCATCGCCCTGGAGAATCTGCTCGGCAACGCGGTGAAATACACCAGCAAACGACCCGACCCGCTGATTGAGCTGGGCCAGCTGGGCTGCGAGACGGGCGAACCCGGCGAACTCTTCGTTCGGGACAACGGCGTGGGCTTCGACATGGCCCAGGCGGACAAGCTCTTCAAGCCCTTTCAGCGCCTGCACATGCCCAGCGAATTCGAGGGTACAGGCATCGGCCTGGCCACCGTGCACCGCATCGTGGAGCGGCACGGCGGCAGCATCCGTGGAGAGGCCGAGCCGGGCACCGGGGCCACGTTTCGCTTCTCGCTGTGCAAAACCCCCCTTCTTCGAATCACGTCTCAACCCCATGTCGCTGCATGACCCCTGGCCATCCTTTGTTACGCGCCCATGCGCTGGCGCAAAGCGCTTAGGGTTCGATCGATCAGCACGATCAAGATGGGGAGTCCGTTGAATATGCCCAACATCTCTCGTTCGCGGCTCAGGGATTCTTGGGTGCGCAAGCGTCCTGAATGCGGGCATCAGCGCGGTACCCGATTCGCAAGGACTT
This sequence comes from Hydrogenophaga sp., assembly GCF_011390835.1. Lineage (GTDB taxonomy): Bacteria > Pseudomonadota > Gammaproteobacteria > Burkholderiales > Burkholderiaceae_C > Hydrogenophaga. The sequence continues at coordinate 12,650 of NZ_JAABRQ010000023.1, forward strand.
GCAAGGACACTAGGCTGGTGTGGTGGCATGCTCAGTTGCAATGCCAGACCGGGCGAAGGTGCCATCCTTCATTTCACTGGCTCAGGCCATCCGTCCACCCCAAACCGTGACCACCTAATGCCCGAGCAACACTCACCCCAGCCGGGCGAGCATCGACCCGGCGACCCGTCTGGCGCGCTCGACCAGCACCGCGTCAGAGCCCTGCGCACGCTCTTGCTGGCAGCGGGCGCCGCAGTCCCGGCGATCGCGCTCGCCGTTTTCCTGCGCGACGGGATCACAACGGTCACCCTTCTGATCGTCGCCTGTTGCGTACTGGTGTGGCTACTGGGGTTCCTGTTCTATCGAAAGCGCGTGGTCCTCGCCGCACATGGCTTGGTGCTGATCGTGCTGGCGAGCGCCACTATCACCACCCTGCTCACCGGTGGCGTGCGCAGTGCAGGGGTGTTCGTCATGCTAGCGTCCATCGCGCTGGCGGGCACCTTCCTCTCAAGGGCAAAAATGGTCGCAGTGGCGCTGTACACCATCGTGGCGCTAGGGGTGATCAACTGGCTCGAACAACGGGGCATGCTGCCGGGTATGCTGCCGCCCACCGGCTGGACTGTCTGGGTGATCCAGGTCACGGTGGTGGCGATCGTGTTGGTCAGTGCACTGGCGGGTCAGTACCGACTCCAGGAAGCCTTCGAGAGGCAAGAGGATGCGCTCACACTGGCTCACGAGGCAGAAATCGCCCTGCGCGCCACCAAGGAACGATTCAAGTCCCTGTTTCGCAACAACCCTGCGGCCTCCATGGTGCAGTCGATGGAGACAAGCCTGCTGGAGGATGCCAACGAGGCCTACATCGTCATGTGCGGCTACTCGCGGGAAGAGCTGGTGGGCTACCCACCGCCGAACTTGTGGGCCGACCCGATCGAAGAGCAAGTCTTTCGGGCCACCCTGAGGTCGCACGGCCGGGTAAGCGGCATGCGTGCACGTGGCCGGCGGCGCGACGGCTCCCTGTTCGATTCGCTGGTCTACGCCGAGATCATCCAGCAGGGCAACAAGCGGCTCATGATCGGCATTGTGCTTGATATGAGCGCCGAAGAAAAATCGCGCGAAGCGCTCCAGCAGTCCGAGGAGCGCTTCTCCAAGGCCTTCAATTTCAGCCCGCTGGGCATGACCATCACCCGCATGTCCGACGGCCTGTTTCTTGAAGTCAACCCTGCCAATGAGCGCGTGCTGGGTTACTCCCGCGAAGACTTCATGGAGCGCACGTCGGTGGCTGCCGGGGTCTGGCTGAGCGAAGCCGACCGCACTGCCTACATCGATGCACTGCGGCTTCAAGGGCGGCTCATGGGCTTCGAAACCCGCATGCGCAGCAAACAAGGCGATCCGGTGGACGTGAAGATCTGGTCCGAGCGCATCGAGCTGGAGAACGAGCCTTGCAACCTGGCCTTCACCCTGAACGTGACGGAAGAGAAGCGCAAGGCAGACCTGCTCCTGAGCATCGCCAAGGGCCTATCAGCTCACACTGGAGACGCTTTTTTCCAGTCTCTGGTGCAACAGCTGGCCCAGGCCATCGGCGCGCGTGGGGTGGTGGTAGCCGAGACTAGGCCTGACGGCGGGCTCCGTGCGCTGGCCCTGGCCTGCAATGGACAAACAGACCAGGGCACCGCGCACGACCTCAACGCAACGGTGTTCACCGAGACGCTGGGATCGACCGGCCTGTGGTTCACGAACCTGGGACCAGACGATTCGCCGCCCCTCTGCCCCGAACCGGCAACCCATCCCCTGGGCTCTTATGCAGGCGTGGCCATGCGTGATGACGACGGCTCAGCGATCGGCTTGCTGGGTGTTTTCTGGCTCGAACACACAGAGCCCGCCCCCGACATGAAGGCCCTGATCACAATCTTCGCCAGCCGTTGCAACTCCGAGTTGCTGCGCCTGCATCGCGACCGCGATCTGCACAAGCTGCAGGCCACGCTGGAGCAGCGGGTAGCCGACCGGACGGCCGAACTGGAGCTGCTCAATCGCGAGCTCGACACCTTTGCGTACTCGGTCTCGCACGACCTGAAGTCGCCGCTGCGCTCCATCGATGGTTTTATGCACATGCTGCAGGAGCAGGCCGCGCCGCGCTGCACACCCGACGACCAGATTCTCATATCGCGCGTCATGGCGTCGGCGCAGCGCATGCACGGACTGATCAACGACCTGCTGGCGCTGGCGCGGGTCAGCCAGACCCAGCTGCAGCGAACCGAGGTCAACCTGAGCGAGATCGCCGAGGACGTGATCCGGCAGGAACGGCACCGCGACCCCGAGCACACGGTGGACGTGATCATCGAGACCCGGCTCATCGCCAACTGCGATGCGCGCCTGGCGCAGATCGTGCTTGAAAACCTGCTGGGCAATGCCTGGAAATACTCGCACAAGGCACAAGCGCCCCGGATCGAGTTCGGTCGCACTCCAGACCAGCCCGGCGACGTGTTTTTTGTTCGTGACAACGGGGCGGGTTTCGACATGACCCGCTCAGACCGTTTGTTCAAGCCCTTCACCCGCTTGCACCAGCCCAGCGAATTTCAGGGCTCTGGCATCGGGCTGGCCACCGTTCGACGCATCATCGAGCGGCACGGTGGCAAGATTTCTGGCGCGGGTGCGGTGGGTCGCGGCGCGGAGTTTCAGTTCCGATTCGGGCGCTCCACCGGGGCGTGATGGCTCAGCGCGTGGCGGATCAATGCGCGTGGTGGGCGAAGCTGCTGACCAGGGTCACCAGACCGATGCCCACCCCCAGCCAAGCCACCTGAGCGGCGGTTTCCCCCAGGCTCAGGCGCCTTTGCAGCTGCGGAATCAGGTCAGCCAGGGCCACATAAACAAAGCTGCTGGAAGCCAGCACCAGGAAATACGGCAGGAAATCCTCAAAGCTCGAGAGCAGGAGGTAGCCCGTCACGCCCCCGATGGCGGTGACCGTGCCCGCCATCGACACCTTCACCAGTGCTGCACGCTGGGTTCCTGAGGTTTGGCGCAGGACCACCAGGTCGCCCATGTGATGCGGCACCTCATGCGCCAGCACAGCCAGTGCAGCGACCACGCCCAGGCGCATGTCGGCCAGAAACGCTGAGGCAATCAGGATGCCGTCGCCGAATGCATGCACGCTGTCGCCGGCCAGCACGGTCCAGCCGCCGGCGCGGTGTTCGCTGCCGTGGGCATGGTGATGGCCGTGGTGGTGCCCGGCGTGACCGACTGCCTCTGCGTGCGCGACCTGCGAAGGTGCCGCCGGGTCGGGTATCCCCTGGTGATGCTCATGGCCATGGTGCCAGAGCTCGGCCTTGTCGAGCAGGAAGAAAAACACCAGACCACCCAGCAGACAGGCAAACAGCTCGTGCGCACTGGCCTGACTCTCGAAGGCTTCGGGCAGTAGGTGCATGAAGGCCGTGGCCATGAGCGCACCGGCGGCCAGGCTCAGCATGTGCTGCGTGTAGCGCGCCAGCATGGCAAAGCTCAGGACGGCCGCAAGCCAGACGCTGCCAACGCCAGCGGCCACGGTGCCCAGGAGAATTGCGATCAGGGTCATGGAGAAGAAGCCGCTTCCAGCAAATGTTCAGACGCAAAAAGGGGCCGCATCCGCGGCCCCGGTGACAGCGAGCGAGCCAGTTCAGGCCACGCCGTGCTGCTTGAACCAGGCGGTGGCACGCTTCCAGCCGTCTTCGGCGGCTTCCTTGCGGAAGCTGGGCCGATAGTCTGCATGAAAGGCATGCGGCGCAGCGGGGTAGACGACAAAGGTCGACGCCTTGGATGCTGCATTGCCACCACTCAGCACAGTCTTCATCTTATCAACCGTGTCAAGCGGGATGCCGGTGTCGGCGGCGCCGTAGAGGCCGAGCACCGGCCCGTTGAGATTGGCGCCGATATCCACCGGGTGCCGGGGCGTAAGGTCGGAGGCCTGCCCGACCAGTCGCCCATACCAGGCCACACCGGCCTTGACCTTGGGATTGTGGGCCGCGTATAGCCAGGTTTGGCGCCCGCCCCAGCAGAAACCGGTCACGCCCAGCTTGTTGGTGTCTCCGCCGTTGGCAGCCGCCCACTGGACCGTGGCGTCCAGGTCTTGCATCACTTGGGCGTCGGGCACCTTGGAAATCACCTCGGCGATCAGCTTGGCCATCTCGCCGTAGCTCTGCGCGTCGCCCTGGCGCACAAAGAGTTCGGGTGCAATCGCCAGGTAGCCCGCTTGGGCAAAACGGCGCGCGGTGTCGGCGATGTACTCGTGCACACCGAAAATCTCCGACAACACCAGCACCACCGGCAAACCGGTTTTGCCCTCGGGCGCGGCCCGATAGGCCGGCATCTTGAAGCCATTCACATCGATCATCACCTCACCGGAGGTCAGGCCGGCGGAAGGGGTCTTGATCGCCGTCTGCGCCATGATGGGCAGAGCCGAAGCCGCGTAGCCCACGCCCAGCGCAGCCTTAAGGGCCGTGCGGCGGGTGGCACCCTGGGCAGTCGATTGGCCAGGCAACAGGGCGTCAAGGTCTTGTGACAGGTTGTCATTGAACATGCGGTTCTCCAATATAGGGGGTTGGGGGAAACGTGTGGAGTCTGTCACGGAAAGCAGGTTCCCGCAGGGCCCGACGAGAAGCTACCGCCGCCCTACTCGGAGCAAGCGATCAATGCGCCTGGTCCCAGTTCGGACCCACGCCCACCTCAGCCAGCAGTGGCACCTGGAGCTCGGCCACGCCGGCCATCAGCTTGGGCACTTCGGCCTTGAGCCACTCGACTTCGGCCTCGGGCACCTCGAACACCAGTTCGTCGTGCACCTGCATGATCATCTTCGTGGCTTTGCCCTGCTCGTCCAGCGTTCTCTGAACCGCGACCATGGCGAGCTTGATGAGATCGGCCGCCGTGCCTTGCATGGGGGCGTTGATGGCCTGGCGTTCGAGCGCGGCCAGACGGGCGCCTTTCTGGCTCTGGATGCCGTCGAGCACGAGGCGGCGGCCAAAGACGGTTTCCACATAGCCCTGGGCTTTGGCCCGTTCGCGGGTGTCGTCCATGTATTGCTTGACGCCAGAGAAGCGTTCGAAATAGCGCGTGATGTAGTTTTTGGCCGCGGTGTTGTCGATGCCCAAGGACTTGGCCAGGCCGAAAGCCCCCATGCCATAGATCAGCCCGAAGTTGATGACCTTGGCGTAGCGGCGCTGCTCGTTGCTCACCTGGGCGACGTCCACGCCGAACACCTCGGCCGCCGTGGCCCGGTGCACGTCTTCGCCCGCCTTGAACGCACGCAACAGCGCGCTGTCGCTGCTGAGGTGGGCCATGATGCGCAGCTCTATCTGCGAATAGTCAGCGCTGACGATCACACTGCCCGAGGGCGCCACAAACGCCTCGCGCACACGCCGGCCTTCGGGCGTTCGAATGGGGATGTTCTGCAGGTTGGGGTCGTTGCTGGATAGCCGCCCGGTCACGGCCACGGCTTGGGCGTAGTGGGTGTGCACGCGCCCGGTTCGCGGCAAAGCGAGCTGGGCCAGCTTGTCGGTGTAGGTGCCCTTGAGCTTGGACAGGCCGCGGTGCTCCAGCAGCTTGGCCGGCAGCGGATAGTCTTCGGCCAGTTTTTCCAGCACCTCCTCGTCGGTGCTGCGCGCGCCGGTCGCGGTCTTTTTGATCACCGGCATGCCGAGCTTGTCGAAGAAGATTTCGCCCAGCTGTTTGGGGCTGGCCAGGTTGAACGGCTGTCCAGCGATCTCGTAGGCTTCCTGCTCCAGCGCGTGAATGCGCTGGCCCAGCTCGTGGCTCTGTTTGGCCAGCGTGGGCGCGTCGATCAGCACACCGTTGCGCTCGATGCGATACAGCACCTCGCTGCTGGCGATCTCCAGTTCGTAGATGAAACGCAACCCTCTTCCCGGCTGACTGTCGGCTTGCAATTGAGGCCACAACACGCGGTGCACATCCAGCGTATGGTCGCTGTCTTCACACGAATACTCAGCGGCCTTGGCCACATCGACCTGCGCAAACGGGATCTGGTGCGAGCCCTTGCCACACAGGTCCTCGTAGGCGATGCCGCTGCGGCCCAGGTGGCGCTCGGCCAAGCTGGCCAGGCCATGGGGCTTATGCACTTCGAGCACATAGCTTTGCAGCATGGTGTCGTGTGCATAGCCCTGCACCTCGATGCCGTGGTTGGCGAACACGTGGCGGTCGTACTTGATGTGCTGCCCGAGCTTCAGATGGGCCGGGTTTTCAAGCCAGGGTTTGAGCCTCGCCAGCACCTCGTCCATGGGCAGCTGAGCCGGCGCGTCAGGCCCGGCATGGGCCAGCGGGATGTAGGCCGCTTCGCCGGGCTTCACGCTGAAGCTGATGCCCACGATCTGCGCCACCATCTCATCCAGCGACGTGGTTTCGGTGTCCACCGCCACCAGCTCCGCCGCCATGACGCGCTGCAGCCAGGCGTCGAATGCGTCCCAGGTCAGCACAGTGTCGTAGGCCATGGTCGACGCCGCGCTGGGCGTGTCGGGCGCCGCCTCGTCAAACAGGCCCGGTGCGGCGGCTGCGGCCGCCTTCGCCGCTTGGGGCGCCGGCGCGGCCTTCGGCTCGGCGCCGGCCACTGCCTTGGCCAGCCCCTTGAAGCCATAGGTCTCGTAAAAGGCGCGCAGCGGCTCAGTCATGGGCTCGCCCATGCGAATCGCCTCCAGCGAAGGCAGATCGGGCACCCAGCCATTCAAATCGCAATCGGTCTTGACGGTCAGCAGCTGGCGCGCGATGGGCAACCAGTCGAGCGCCTGGCGCAGGCTCTCGCCCACAGCCCCTTTGATGTTCGCCGCGTTGTCCACGATGCCCTGCAACGAGCCGTATTCGGTCAGCCACTTGACGGCGGTTTTGGGGCCGACCTTGTTCACACCGGGCACGTTGTCCACGGTGTCACCCACCAGAATCTGGTAGTCCACCATCAGGCTGGCGGGCACTCCAAACTCTTCCTGCACACCGGCCAGATCGCGCCGCTTGCCGCTCATGGTGTCGATGATGCTGATCTGCTCGTTGACCAGTTGCGCCAGATCCTTGTCGCCACTGGAGATCACCACCTTCATACCCTGCCGCGCTGCGGCCACCGCCAGCGTGCCGATCACGTCATCGGCCTCGACTCCGGGCACATCAAGCACCGGCCAGCCCATCAGCTTGACGACCTCGCGGATCGGTGCGATCTGCGAGCGCAGATCGTCGGGCATGGGGCTGCGCTGCTCCTTGTAGGCGGGGTAGATCTCGTCCCGAAAGGTCGGGCCCTTGGCGTCAAACACGCAGGCGGCGTAAGCGCTCGGGTAGTCCTTGAGCAGCTTTTGCATCATGTTGATCAGGATGCGGATGGCGCCGGTTTTTTGCACCGTGCCATCCGGCAAGGTGGTGCTCATGCTTTCGCCACCGGCAAAAAACGCCCGGTACAGGTAGCTGGAGCCGTCCACCAGCAGCAAAACAGGACGATCGGAGGGCGCAGAGGTGTCAGACATGCGGTCATTGTCGGGGAAATTGGCAGGTGGCCCAGCCCATCGCCCGGCCTCCCGTCTCCCCTTGCCTACAATGGGGCATGCTGTCCCTGACCCGCTCCTTCCTGCCTGCGCTCGCGCTGGGCTTTTGCCTCTCGGCTGGTGCCCAGGCGCCCGTGGCGAATCCGCCGGAAAGCGCGCCCCTGCCGCCCGGCCAGCGGGTGCAGAGCATCACCCACGAAGACCAGCTGACCCGCATCGATGAGCTGCGCGTGGGCGGCCAAACCCAGCGCATCGAAGTCCAGCCCAAGAACGGCGCGCCTGCCTACGACATCGCACCGTTGCGCAGCGAGCTGCCCGGCCAGGGCGCCAGTGAGCGCACCGGCAACAGCGGCAAGAGCAGCTGGCGCCTGCTGGACTTCTGACGCTATGGCCGTCTACACCAACGTTTCCTTCGCGGAAGCCGCCGCGCTGCTGCACACGCTCGGCCTGGGTGACCTCACCGACCTGCAAGGCATCCAGGGCGGCATCGAAAACACCAACTACTTCGTGACCAGTGAGCGCGACGGCGCCACGCTGCAGCACGTGCTCACCATCTTCGAGCGCCTGAGCTTCCAACAGCTGCCCTACTACCTTCACCTCATGAAGCACCTGGCGCGTCACGGCGTGCCGGTGCCCGACCCGGTGCCCGATGCGCAAGGCGAGATCCTGCTCAGCCTTCAGGGCAAGCCAGCCGCGGTGGTGAACCGCCTGGCGGGCGGCAGCGACCTGCAGCCAAGCCTGGCGCACTGCGAGGCGGTGGGCGAAACCCTGGCGCGCATGCATTTGGCCGGCCGCGACTTTGATCGCCTGCAACCCAATCTGCGCGGCCTGGCCTGGTGGAATGAGACCGTGCCGGTGGTGCTGCCCTTTCTCTCACCTGAGCAGGCGCAGCTGATTCGCACCGAGCTGGCCTACCAGAACCATGTGGCGGCCAGCGCTGCCAGTGCCGCCTTGCCTCGCGGCCCGATCCACGCCGACCTATTCCGAGACAACGTGCTGTTTGTCGGCGATACGCTCAGCGGTTTCTTCGATTTTTATTTTGCTGGCCACGACAGCTTTGTGTTCGACATCGCGGTGACCCTGAACGACTGGTGTGTGCACCACGGCGGCGATCTCGATGGCGCCCACGATGAGGCGCGCGCGGTCGCCCTGATGGGCGCCTACCAGGCGGTGCGGCCGCTCACCGCCGCCGAGCGCCAGATGCTCGGCGCCATGCTGCGCGCCGGCGCGTTGCGCTTCTGGCTCTCGCGCCTGTGGGACCTGCACTTGCCGCGCGAAGCATCCATGCTCCAGGCACATGACCCGGCTCATTTCGAGCGCGTGCTGCGCCACAGGGCGGGGTCAGTGTCCACCACCGTGCCCGCCCTGCTGAATGCCGCCCTGGCGGCTGCCTGAGCCCGACCTGATCACCGCATGAAACTGCAACTCGTTCCCGCCCGCACCGGCTTCACCTGGGTCAAGCTCGGCGTGAAGACCTTTCTGCGCCAGCCCCTGGCCATGGCCGGCCTGTTCTTCATGTTCATGGCGGCGGTGTCCCTGCTGTCGGTCGTGCCGCTGATCGGCAGCGCGGTGTCGCTGGCGCTGGTGCCGGCCGCCACACTGGGCCTGATGGCCGCCACCCGCGAGGCCACCGAAGGCCGCTTCCCCATGCCAGTGACGCTGATCACCGCGTTCCGCTCCGGCGCGGCCCGTGCACAGCCAATGCTGATCCTGGGCGGGCTGTACGCCCTGTCGTTGCTGATGGTGCTGGCGCTGGGCTCGCTGTTCAGTGACCCGCAGGCGATGCCAGTCGACCTGGCCAACAACGAGGTCACACCCGAGATGATGAGCGCCGCGCTGTTCAGCCCGGGGCTCTGGGTCGCCATGCTGCTTTACGTGCCGGTGCTGATGGCCTTCTGGCACGCGCCTGCGCTGGTGCACTGGCACGGTGTGAGCCCGGCGAAAAGCCTGTTTTTCAGCCTGGCGGCCTGCTGGGGCAACCGCGGTGCGATGTTCTTCTATGGCATCGGCTGGGTTGGCGTGTTTCTGCTCGGCGGCATGGCGCTCAGCCTGCTGGGTGCCATGCTCGGCGGCGCGCAGGCCATGCAACTCATCCTTTACCCGGCGGTGCTGCTCATGGCAGCCATGTTCCACACCTCGATCTACTTCAGCTTCCGGGACAGCTTTTCGAGCGGCGACAATGCCGGCCTGCCCACCACCCAAGACGGAGATGCCTCATGAGCCACCACACCTTGCAAGGTCGCAGCGCCGACGAAGTCCTGTGGTTCCAGCGCCGCCAGACGCTGCAGGCCGCGGCCGCCTGGACGGCCCTGGGTGGTCTGCCGGCCGCGATGGCCCAGCAGCGCAGCAATGTGGTGGAGTTTGTGGGCGACGTGCTGCTCAACGGCGAGCGCATGCGCCCGCAGCAGACGGTGCAGACCGGTGACGATCTGCAGACCGGCCCGGCCTCTCGGCTGGTGTTCGTGATCGGCAATGCGGCGTTCCACGTGCGGCAGAACTCGCGCCTGTCGGTCGGCCGGGGTGCCACGATCAACACCGTAAGCTTGCTCCGGATGCTTACCGGTGCCGTCGTCAGCGTGTTCGGCCGCGGCAGCAGCCGCACCATCGCCACCCCGACCCTGACCGCGGGTATCCGGGGCACCGGCGTGTACACCGAAGTCATGCCCGACCAGCGCACCTACTTCTGCAACTGCTACGGCCTGGTGGACGTGACCACGCGGGGCGAACGAACTGTTTCCGAGTCCAGCTACCACCAGTCGTTCTGGGGCGAGGTCGAGCCCAGGAGTGGACGGCTGATCACCCCCGCTGGTGCCATCAACCACACCGACGAAGAGCTCGAATTCCTTGCCCGCCTGATCGGCCAGCGGACGGCCTGGGAAATCGCCGGCAAGAAGGGCGTCAAAGACGGCAAGGGCTACATGGAAGACAAGCCAGGGCAGATGCATCCGGCCATGATGCCGGCGGTGCGCTGAGCGCCGTCATCACCTCCAGTCAGCCCGGATTCTTAGTCCGGTAGTCTTGAATGGCCCGAGCCAGATCGGCGTATTCCTCGCAGGTTTGGCTGCCACAGAGCTGTTCCAGCGTCGTCAGGTGCTTTTCTGCCTCAGCGGGCTGGCGGTTCATCAGGTAGGCCTCCCCGATGTACTCGTGTGCGCCCTTGTGTTTGGGGTCGATCTGCAGCGCTATTCGGTAGTGCTCGAACGCCTTGGCCAGGTTGGGTGTGGCCTGCTTGCGGTGGCTGTAGCCCAGCAGGTTGTGCACCTCGGCATTGCGCGGCTCTTCTCGCGCTGCGGTGTTGAGTTCGCTCAGCGCACGCGACCAGTCCTTGGCCGCGATCGCAGCGCGCGCTGTTGTCAGGCGCTCGGATACGGTCGGGCCGAGGTTGGACGGGGTGTCGGCGGCGTGAGCGCCTGACCAGGCCAGGGCGGCGGCCAGCAGCAAGATCGAGGTGATCGATTTCATGGGATATTCCTGTGTCGGTTTCGGGACGGCGAATGGCCCACCGCATTGTGCGGAGTTTGCCGCGCCCGCGCAGAAAAAAGCCCGAAGCACCATCGGGCGCCTCGGGCTTTGCTGAAGAAGTCAGGCTGCGGTCAGACGCCGATCACGCCACCGTCGGTGCGGCGGATCACGATGGTGGCCGAACGGGGGCGCCCGGTGGCGGCGCCATAGCCCCGGTTGCCCGGCCAGCTGCTGGTGTGGAGGAAGTCGGAAGCCGAGCCAAGCGCGCCCGTGTCCTCTCCGGGATGCTGGATGTTCACGAAAATCGCCTTGCCATCGGGCGATTCGGTCAAACCAGTGATTTCCGAACCGTTGGGTCCAACCAGGAAGCGCCGCAACTTCGTCTCACCCAGTGCGGCACCCAGGAAGGTGGGCGTGGCCTTGGTCACACCATCGAGGCTGTTGTTCACCGTGATGGCCGAGCCGTCGCCCACCGAACCCGGAATGGCAGCGAGCAGCATGTTGTTGGTCACATCGCCGTAGGCGCCATCGTCGGTCTGGATCCAGCAGATGCCGGTGGCCTGGCTGAACCACAGGCCATCGGGCGAAGAGAAGTCGTTTTTGGCGTTCAGGCCCGAGAGGTTGATGCCCGCGCCCGCGTCTTCCTCCGCGCCGAACAGGAAGATGTCCCAGGTGAAGACCACCGCTGTCGACGCGCTCGCGGCTTCCTTGAAGCGGATGATGTGGCCGTTGGGGTTGCCCGTGCTGCCATTGCCATCGCTGTCGCGGAAGGCCCGCGGGTTGGCGGCGTCGGTGGCCATCACGCCCCGGCTGGACAGGTTGGTGTTGGTGAGGCAGAAGTACACCTCGCCATTCTTCGGGTTGACAGCGCCCCACTCAGGGCGGTCCATCTTGGTCGCACCCAGCGCGCTGGCGGCGTGGCGGGTGTTCACCAGCACATCGGCCTGATTGTCGAAGGTGTAGGTGGTGTAGGGCGTGGTCAGCGCATCCACTGCGTCTTTGGTGAGCTCAATCCAGGCGCCGCTCCCATCGTCGTTGAATCTCGCCACGTAGAGCTTGCCTTCGTTGAGGTACTTGTCGCCAGCGGCCATGCCGCGGCCCACGTCGGCCGGGTCCCACACGGCGGTGGATACGAACTTGTAGATGTACTCGTTGCGCGAGTCACAACCCATGTAGAAGGCCAGCGGCTGGCCCACCACCGGGATGCTGCACACGGCTGCCTCGTGGGCGAAACGCCCCATGGCAACACGCTTGGCCGGCTGGGCGTTGGGGCGCAGCGGATCGATTTCCACGTTGTAGCCAAAGGTGTTGGGCTCGTTGCGGAAGTCGTCCGCGGCCGTGGCGCCAGGTGCCGAGACGTTCCAGCGGCCAAACCGGTCGTCGGTTGCAGCCGAGGCGACGGCCGACCAGCCTTGCGAACCCGCAGCGGTGGCGGTGCCCGACAGAGGTACCCGGGCCACACCATAACGTGCGCGAGACGCCACGATCTTGGCGTCCACCGCCGTGGAGGCGACCGGCATGAAGAAATAAGCCGCCCAGTTCTCTTCACAACCCAGGTAGGTACCCCATGGCGTCTTGCCATGGCCGCAGTTGTTGAGCGTGCCGCGCGAGGTGGCGCCGCTCGGGTCGTACTTGGTCGCCATGAACGCGCGGATGTCGTTGAGGTGCGCCGCCGGGCCGGCGATGCGCATCACCGTCTGTCCATTGACGCGGCGGTTGAAGGCCGAGTCGGTCTTGTAACTCCAGGCACCGGCGCTGCTGCGGTTGATCTCCACCAGGGACACACCGTGGTGGTTGATCTCCTTGAGCACCTCCGATTCCAGGCGCGTGCCCAGGTCCCAGCCACCGAACTGGCTGAACTTCTTGCCCGCCACACCATTCGTGGTCTGGCCGCTGGCGTGGAAGAAGTGCGCGTCGGCCGAGCTCTCGTGGTTCACCGCCAGCACCGCGCGACCCGTGTCCGTCGTGGTGTAGTTGCCGTTGGCGTCAATGAAGAAGATGTCCATGCCGTCGTGGTGGTCACCGATGCGGTTGGACCAATCGTCGGCTTCCGTGCCAGCGTTGCTGTAGGCCGCCGTCAGCGGATCAATGGTGTCGCCAGTGGCGTGAAGCACGGTGTAGGTGTAGCCGGCGGGCAGGATCACGTCGTCCTGAATGCCTTTGTCGATGGCGGAGAAACCGAGAGTGGTAGCCACGGGGCCAGGCGTGGGCACTGGCGCAGGGTCGTCACCGCCGCCGCAAGCCGCCAGCAGCGGCAGGGTCGACACGGCCGCCAGGCCCACCCCCCCGCGGATCAGCTGGCGGCGAGAAAAGCCGGTTTGCTGGCTGCGCGCCAGCACATCGGCGAAGTGTTCATTGGACGAGTGATTGCAGATTTCATCGGTCGGGTCGGACATGCAGAAGCTCCATGGGGGTTGAAAGAAGACCAAATGGTCTGGTGCTGGCGTGACAGTCGCGTGACGCCCCCAAGGTCTCGCGCAGCTTCACGAAACCGTCATACAAATAGCGCAGCCTCGCGCGTGAGAATCCCCAACCTAGGACATCCATGAAACCGTCTGAGACCTTCAACAACGAAGACTCCAACAGCAGCCAAAACCCTGACTTCGACGAGGTGCTGAGCACCCGCCTGAGCCGCCGCCATGTGCTGCGCGGCGCTGCTGGTGCAGCAGGCCTGGGCGTACTGAGCGCCACCGGCCTAGCGGCCTGCGCCACGGCTGGTGGCGGGGGGGCACCGCTGTCCAGCCTCGGCTTCCAGCCAGTCGCCAAAGGCTTGGCCGACGCGGTGGTGGTGCCGCCAGGGTACCGGGCGCAGGTGATCTACGCACTGGGAGATCCGCTGTCTGCCAGCATGCCGGCCTTCCGCAACGATGGAAGCGATGGTGACTTCGGCAACCGGGCTGGCGATCACAGCGACGGTGTGGAATGGTTCGGCCTTGGCGCCGACGGCAAACCGTCGCGCACGGCGGTGGCGCGCGGTCTGCTGGCCATGAACCACGAGGCCACCACCGACGAGAAGCTCACGTCCTTCTTCATCCACACCGACGGCGGCACGGCCAGCCTGCCGCGCCCTGCGGCCGAGGTCGACAAGGAGCTCATGATCCACGGCATTTCCGTGGTCGAGGTGCAGAACCAGGGCGCTCGCTGGGCCTACCAGCCGGGCTCGGCATTCAACCGGCGCGTCACCACGATGAGCGAAGCCGAGATGCACGGACCGGCGCGCGGTAGCGAACACCTGGTGACGAAACACAGCCCCGATGGCATGCGCGTGCGCGGCACACTCAACAACTGCGGCACGGGCAAGACGCCCTGGGGCACCCTGGTCTCGGGCGAGGAAAACTGGTTCGGCTATTTCCACCGCGATGCGCAGGACGACGAGCGCCGCAAGAAAGACCGGCAGGTGCAGGCGCTCAACCGCTACGGCCGCAAGGCCGGCGCGCCCAGCCGCCACGGATGGGAGAGCGCGGGCAGCGCCGATGCCTACGCGCGCTGGAACAACGGCGCGCTGGGCGCCTCGGCCAAGGACGATTACCGCAACGAGATGAACAGCTTCGGCTACATCGTGGAACTCGACCCGTACGACAAGACGGCGCTGCTGCGCAAGCGCAGCGCCCTTGGCCGCATGGGCCATGAAAACGCCACCTTTGCCCGTGCGCAGGCCGGCCAGCCTGTGGTGGCCTACATGGGCGACGACGCGCGCGGCGAGTACATCTACAAATTCGTCTCCAAAGCCTTGTGGGACACCGCAGATGCCAACGCCGCCAACCGCCTGGCCGTGGGCGACAAGTACCTGGACCAGGGCACGCTGTACGTGGCGCGCTTCAAGAGCGACGGCAGCGGCGAGTGGTTACCGCTCGCCTTGAACAACCCGGTGATCGCGGGCAGCTCCTACTTCGAGTTCAAGACCGAGGCCGACGTGGCCGTGTTCACCCGCCTCGCCGCCGACGCCGTGGGCGCGACCAAGATGGACCGGCCCGAGTGGGGCGGCGTGAATCCCAAGAACGGCGAGGTCTACTTCACATTGACCAACAACAGCCAGCGCAACGCCTCCAACGTCGATGCGGCCAACCCGCGCGCCTACACCGACTTCAAGGCTGGCAAGGAGCAAAAAGGCAACGTGAACGGCCACATCGTGCGCCTGGCCGAGGCACGCCCTGCCGATACGGCGTTCCGCTGGGACATCTACCTTTTTGGGGCCGAGGCGGGCGCCGATCGCAGCAGCGTGAACCTGTCGGCGCTGACCGACGACAACGACCTCTCCTCGCCCGACGGCCTGGTGTTCAGCCCTGCCACAGGCGTGTGCTGGATCGAGACCGACGACGGCGCCTACACCGATCAGACCAACTGCATGCTGCTGGCCGCTGTCCCCGGGCGCGTGGGCGACGGCGGCAAGCAGACGCTGACACAAGGCGACAAGCGAGTTGACACTTTTGTAGGAAAACCCCAGACCACGGCTACGCTCAAGCGTTTCCTGGTTGGCCCCAAGGGCGCAGAGATCACCGGCATCTGCGAAACGCCTGACGGACGGGCCTTGTTCGTCAACATCCAGCACCCGGGTGAAAACACCAAGATGGCCGAGGTGAGCAACCCCGCCAAATACGAGAGCCAGTGGCCAGCCAACGCGGGCTACGGCGCAGGCCGGCGACCGCGCTCGGCCACCATCGTGATCACGCGGGAGGACGGCGGCGTGGTGGGCACCTGAGCAAGCGGCGAGCGCCCAGGGACGCGGCGCTCCTGTCATCGCTCTGTCATGAAATTCGCGGGCCTTGCTGGGTATGCTTGTCCGCTGTTCAACGTTCCATCCCACGGACCGGTTTGCCGACGCGCCGGCCCGTGCTCCAGAAAGCCTCCATGCTCGCCCTCAAAAAAGCCCGCAAGCTCATCGAAGCCCGTCCCGAGTCGCCAGCCGCCGTCACGTTGTCCAGCCTGGTGGTCGCGCTGGAAACGGAAACCCCGTTCCTGTTAGCCGAGCTGTACCAGCTCGACTACGACGAATTCGGTCTGGCGCTGGAGGTGATGATCGAATGGCGGCTGGACCGGTACTACGCCAGCAAGCTGCGGCTGCTCGACGCGTCGGTGCAGGTGGGAGAAAAGTCAGCCAAACAGGATCACAAGTCCGCCTGAATCGGCGTTCGGCAGGCGCTCATTCGTCCACCGGCGTGAGCTTGGCCACGCTCAGCGCCAACCACTTCACACCGTGCCGCGTGAAACTGACCTGGGCGCGCGCATCCGGCCCCACGCCTTCGAGCGCCAGCACCTTGCCTTCGCCGAACTTGTTATGAAACACGCTCTGACCAGCCTTGATGTCGGTGCCACGATCGGGCTCGGGATTGGCCTTGCCACCCAGGCCTTTGGGGTCGCTGCCCGAGGCCCAGCCTGGTGACCACGCCGGCTGCAGCGCCGTCACGCCGCCGCGCCCGCCAGACCAGCTGCCCGACCCTGCTGCGCCACCGCCCCAGGCAGGTTGCTGCGGTGTGAGCCACTTCAGGCAGGATTCTGGCAGCTCGTCAAAGAAGCGGCTCTTGAGGTTGTACCGGGTCTGGCCGTGCAGCATGCGGGTCTGCGAGTGGCTGAGGTAGAGCCGCTTGCGCGCCCGGGTGATGGCCACGTACATCAGGCGCCGCTCTTCTTCCAGCCCGTCGCGGTCGCTCATGGCGTTTTCGTGCGGGAACAGGCCCTCCTCCATGCCGGTGATGAACACGCAGTCGAATTCCAGGCCCTTGGCCGCGTGCACCGTCATGAGCTGCACCGCATCCTGTCCCGCTTGGGCCTGGTTGTCACCCGACTCCAGCGCGGCGTGGGTCAGGAAAGCGGCCAGCGGGCTCAAGGTTTCGCCAGTTTCCTGATCCGGCGCCAGCGGCTCGTCCAACAACGGTGCAGCCGGGTCCAGACCCTGGCTCACCGGGCTTTGCGTCAACGGCTGACCCAGCTCATCCACCGGCAGCGCCACCGCGTCGCGCCCAAAACCTTCGATGCTCACAAAGCTTTCGGCAGCATTGACCAGCTCCTCCAGGTTCTCTACCCGATCCTGCCCTTCGCGCTCGGCGCGGTAGTGCTCGATCAGGCCGCTGTGCGCCAGCACCAGCTCGATGATTTCGCGCAGCGTTTTGCCTTCGGTCTGCTCGCGCATCACGTCTAGCTTGGCCACAAACGCACCGATGGCCACGCCGGCGCGTCCAGTGACAGCGCTCACCGCATCGTGCAGCGAGCAACCGGCGGCGCGCGACACGTCCTGCAGCTGCTCGATGCTGCGCGCGCCTATGCCGCGCGCCGGGAAGTTCACCACGCGCAGGAAGCTGGTGTCGTCGTGCGGGTTCTCCAGCAGGCGCAGGTAAGCCAGCGCGTGCTTGATCTCGGCGCGCTCGAAGAACCGCAGCCCCCCGTAGACGCGGTAAGGCATACCGGCGTTGAACAGCGCCGTCTCGACCACGCGGCTTTGTGCGTTGCTGCGGTAGAGCACCGCCATTTCGCGTTTGGGCATGTCCTCACGAGCGAGCTGCTTCATCTCGTCCACCATCCACTGCGCTTCAGCGAAATCGCTGGTGGCCTCGAACACGCGCACCGGCTCGCCCGCGCCGGCGTCGGTGCGCAGGTTTTTGCCCAGGCGCCGGCTGTTGTTGGCAATCAGCTGATTGGCCGAATCGAGGATGTTGCTGGCGCTGCGGTAGTTTTGTTCCAGCTTGATCTGGTGCTGCACCCGGAACTCGCGCACGAAGTCGGCCATGTTGCCCACGCGCGCGCCACGAAACGCGTAAATACTCTGGTCATCGTCACCCACCGCGAACACCGCGTTGCCTGCTGGCGAGAGCCCCTCAAGTGGCGGCGTGCTGAACTGCTTGATCCAGGCGTACTGCAGGCGGTTGGTGTCCTGGAACTCGTCGATCAGGATGTGCTTGAAGCGCCGCTGGTAGTGCTCGCGAACCGGGTCGTTGTCACGCAGCACCTCGTAACTGCGCAGCATGAGCTCGCCAAAGTCCACCACGCCTTCGCGCTGGCATTGCTCTTCGTAAAGCTGGTAGAGCTCCACCTTCTTGCGGGTTTCTTCATCGCGCACCTTGACATCGCCCGGGCGTTGCCCGTCTTCCTTGCATCCGCTGATGAAGTACTGCACCTGCTTGGGCGGGAAACGCTCGTCATCGACGTTGAACTGCTTGCACAGCCGCTTGACCGCAGAGAGCTGGTCTTGCGTGTCGAGGATTTGAAAGCTTTGCGGCAAGCCGGCGAGCTTGTGGTGCGCCCGCAGGAAGCGGTTGCACAGGCCATGAAAGGTACCGATCCACATGCCGCGCACGTTGACTGGCAACATGCTGGACAGGCGCGTCATCATCTCCTTGGCGGCCTTGTTGGTGAACGTGACCGCCATCACACCACCCGGACCGAGCTGCCCGGTCTGCAGCAGCCAAGCAATGCGGGTGGTAAGCACACGGGTCTTGCCCGAGCCCGCCCCCGCCAGGATGAGTGCATGCTCGGGCGGCAAGGTCACGGCGGCTGCCTGCTCGGGGTTGAGACCTGCGAGCAGCGGCGAGGGAACAGTGGAATCTTCAAACAGCATGACTGGGATTGTAGGAAGCCCTCGGCGCTGCGCCCGCCATACGTCGCGCCATATGAGCCTCATACGATGCGCAACTCTGCGAGCACCGCACACAACGCCCTATCCGCCTACAATCAGCCACCGGGCCCAAGCAGTTGTGCCCGGTTTTTTTTCGCCTTGCCCAACTCCACCCTGAACCTCGCGTAACGACTCAGGCCGCAGCGGAGTCGGCTAGACCGGGCCGCCAGTGGCGCCCTCTCGATAGAGGGGGTGGCGCCGAAGGCGACGTGGCGGTCACTGAAAGTACTCATGGAAATCTTCGACTACGACAACATCCTGCTGCTGCCACGCAAGTGCAGCGTGGAAAGCCGATCCGAGTGCGATGCCAGCGTCGAGCTGGGCGGGCGCAACTTCCGCCTGCCGGTGGTGCCAGCCAACATGAAGACCGTGGTCGACGAGAAGATCAGCCTGTGGCTTGCGCAAAACGGCTACTTCTACGTGATGCACCGCTTCGACCTGGACAACGTGAAGTTTGTGCAGCAGATGCGCGATCAAGGGGTGTACGCGTCCATCTCGCTCGGCGTCAAGGCCGCGGACTACGGCACGGTCGATCGGTTCGTGTCCGAAGGGCTGGCGCCCGAGTACATCACCATCGACATCGCCCACGGCCATGCCGATACGGTCAAGGCCATGATCGGCTACCTGAAAGAAAAGCTGCCGATGTCCTTCGTGATCGCCGGCAACGTGGCCACGCCCGAAGCCGTGATCGACCTGGAAACCTGGGGCGCCGACGCGACCAAGGTGGGCGTGGGCCCGGGCAAGGTCTGCATCACCAAGCTCAAGACCGGCTTCGGCACCGGCGGCTGGCAGCTGAGCGCGCTCAAGTGGTGCGCGCGCGTGGCCACCAAGCCCATCATCGCCGACGGCGGTATCCGCAGCCATGGTGATATCGCCAAGAGCATCCGCTTTGGCGCATCCATGGTCATGATTGGCTCGCTGTTTGCGGGCCACGAGGAGTCACCCGGGCAGACGGTCGAGGTGGACGGCGTGCTCTACAAGGAGTACTACGGCTCGGCAAGCGATTTCAACAAGGGCGAATACAAGCACGTGGAAGGCAAGCGTATCCTGGAACCCATCAAGGGCACGCTGGCACAGACGCTGACCGAGATGGAGCAGGACGTACAAAGCTCGATCAGCTACGCCGGTGGCACCAGGCTCATGGACGTGCGCAAGGTGAACTACGTCATTCTGGGAGGGGACAATGCAGGCGAGCATTTGTTGATGTAGGCCCACCCCCGCGCCGCCTGCGGCGTCTCCCCCTCAAGGGGGCGATGCGAGCGGCCCGGCGGAGCCGGCTCCACCGCATCCTGGGCTGAAGACACCTCACTCGGGAGGGGTCTGCAGTTGCACTCAGTTTTTGAGCAACTGCTTCGCCAGCTTGTGCAGGCGGTGCTGGGGGTCGACCAGGGCTTCCAGCACGCTGAAGTGGTTAAGTCCCGGCAGGGTTTCGCACACGGGCACGATCTCGGGACCCCAGGCGGCTTCAATGAGGTGGTTCTGGCGAACGAACTCATCGCTCTCATCGGCGCCTGCCACCGCGATCAGTTCACCACGGCCTTCCTGAAGCGGCGGTGCCGCGAAACCAGCGGGGCTGGCCTGACGCACCTGCTTGGGCGTCAGGCGCAGCGAGTCCTGCAGAAACGGGGTGTGGCGCAACGGCTCCAGGTCAAACACGCCCGAGATCGACATCGCGTTCTGCACCAGCGCGTCCGGCAGATCCTGCCCCACCAGCGACCACTGGCAGGCCAGCATCATGGCGGCCAGATGGCCTCCGGCTGAATGGCCCACCACGGTGATGCGCTGGGGATCGCCACCATGCGTACCGATGTGCCGGTGCACCCAGGCCAAGGCCTGCGTCACCTGCAGCGCAATCTGCGGGATGGTGACCGCTGGACACAGTGCGTAATTGGGCACCACCACGCAAGCGCCCTGTTTGACGAAGGCCGGCGCAATGAACGAGTGATCGGACTTGTCCAGGCTGCGCCAGTAGCCCCCATGAATGAACACCAGCACAGGCGCGGGCGGTTGCCCGTGTTTGCGCGGTGCTGGAAAAACGTCCAGCGTCTCGCCCGGACCATGGCCATAGGCCACATCGAGCAGGCAGGGCAAGCCCTGGCGAGCCTGCTCAGACGCCGCAGCCCAGCGCTCAAAATGCGCCGCATGCTCGGGCACCAGGGCACGGTTGTTGTACTGACGGTCCAGCCAGGCCGGATCGGGACGGTTGGAAGAAACGGATTTGCGGTTCATGGTCGCGACATTGTGTCACGCAGCTCTGTGACCCAGCCCGCACGCGGCGCCTACAATTTTGCGATCCTCATTCTGAGCAAGACATGACCCACACTGAACAAACCGCAACCCCTTCTACACCCACAGTGGCCGTGCTCGGCATCGGTCTCATGGGTTTTCCCATGGCACGGCGGCTGTGCGAGGCCGGCATGGCGGTGCGCGCCTGGAACCGCTCGCGCAGCAAAGCTGAGCGCCTGCTGCCCTTCGGTGCCAGCGTGGCCGAGTCGGCCGCCGAGGCGGTGGCGCAGGCCGACCTGGTGATCACGCTGCTGGAAAACGGCGAGGTGGTCGAGTCGGTGCTCATGCATCCCGACACCCTCGCGGCCATGCGACCCGGTACGCTGGTGGTCGACATGTCGTCCATCCTGCCGGTGCAGGCGCGTGATCACGCCCAGCGTCTGGCCGAGCACGGTGTAGGTCATGTGGACGCACCGGTTTCCGGTGGCACAGTGGGCGCCGAGCAAGGCACGCTGGCCATCATGGCCGGGGGCGAAGTGGCTGACGTGGGCCGCGCGCGGCCCGTGCTGGAAGCCCTGGGCCGGCTCACCCATGTGGGCCCACACGGCGCAGGTCAGCTCGCCAAACTGGCCAACCAGATGATCGTCGGCATCACCATCGGCGCGGTCGCCGAGGCCTTGCTGATGTGTGAAAAAGGGGGCGCCGACATGGGCCAGGTGCGCCAGGCGATCACCGGTGGCTTTGCCGACAGCCGCATCCTGCAGGTGCACGGCGAGCGCATGGTGCAGCGCGACTTCGCCAAGCGCGCCGCCATCACCGTGCAGCTCAAGGACATGCGCAATGCCCTCACCACCGCCCAGTCCGTGGGCTTCGAGGCGCCGATCACCACGCTCTTCGAGCAGCTGTTCTCCCAGGCGGTGGAGCACGGCCTGGGCGATCTCGACCACTCCGGACTGTTCGTCGAACTCGCGCAACGCAACGGCATGCGCTGACGCTCAACAAAAGCAGCACCAACGCGCTCGTCCTCTGCTAGAGTTTGCGCATGGGGACGTAGCTCAGCTGGGAGAGCGTCGCGTTCGCAATGCGAAGGTCGGGAGTTCGATCCTCCTCGTCTCCACCAAACCAAAAAAAGCCGGACGATTCGTCCGGCTTTTTTGCTGCTTCAGCGCAATGCTCAGCGCGGGCTGCGGCGCGCCACTGGGCGCGAAGGCCCACCAGCCGGGCGACGCGGTGCGAATTCACCGCGCATCGCTGCGCGCTCACCCGTGCCGCGATCGGCGAAGCGGTCGCCACCGCGGTCGTTGCGCGGCGCGTTGGAAAAGCCCGATGGGCGCGCGCCCATGCCGGGTGCACCGCGATCACCCAAACCGCGCGGCGCAGGGCGGCTGTCGCCACCGCGGTCAAAACGGTTGTCGCTGCGGGGTGCGCTGCGCGGGTCAAAACGCCCTGCGTCACCGCGTGGGGCATCGTTGCGCTGGTCGTTGCGATTGCCTTCGAAGCGCGGTGCATCGCCACGGCCTTCGAAACGCGGACCGCGTGCCGGGGCACCGCGGCGGTCACCACCAAAGCGGTCGTTGCCGCCACGCGCGTTGGCGTAGTTGCGACCCGGCGCGCCACGGCCCATGGGCTCGTTCATCGGCGCGCGCTGACGCGGCTCCATGCCGGCCACGGTGTCCACGGTGATGCGCTGGCGCGTGAAGGCTTCGATGTCGAAGATCTTGCGGCGATCGCGCATCTCGGCGAAGGTCACGGCCAGGCCATCGCGGCCAGCGCGACCCGTGCGGCCGATGCGGTGGGTGTAGTCCTCTGCTTTCATCGGCAGACCGAAGTTGAACACGTGGGTGATTGTGGGCACATCAATGCCGCGCGCGGCCACATCGGTCGCCACCAGGATCTGCACCTGGCCATTGCGAAGCGCCATCAGGCGGCGGTTGCGCACGCCCTGGCTGAGTGCACCATGCAGTGCCACGGCGGCAAAGCCAACTTGCTGCAAGTCAGTGGCCAGGCCATCGCACTCGATCTGCGTGCTGCAGAAAACGATCGCCTGATTGATGCTGGTGTCGCGCAGCCAATGGTCGAGCAGGGTGCGTTTGTGCTGGGCGTTGTCGGCCCAAAACAGCTTCTGCTCGATGTTGGCGTGCTGCTCCTGCGGTGAGTCGATCTGCACCTTTTGCACATGCTTGCCGCCTTCGTGCATCACGCGCATGGCGAGTTGCTGAATGCGAGGCGCAAACGTGGCGGAGAACATCATGGTCTGACCGCGCTGGCTGGTCAGCTCGTTGATGTCGGCCAGGTCATCGGAGAAGCCGAGGTCGAGCATGCGATCGGCCTCGTCCACGACCAGGAACTGCACCTGGTCGAGCTTGAGCTGCTGCGAGCGCTGCAGGTCCAGCAGGCGCCCTGGCGTGGCCACCACGAGATCGGCGTTTTGCAGTTTGGCGATCTGCAGCTGGTAAGGCATGCCACCCACCACGTTGGCGATGCGCAGGCCACGGCAATGGCGCACCAGATCGATCGCATCATGGGCAACTTGCTGGGCGAGTTCGCGCGTTGGGCAGACGATCAGGGCGCCAGGGGTGGCGGCCTTGAAGTTGCGCGGGCTGGTCGGGTCCTTGCGCTTGGGGCGCTTGGGTGCGGCCTCGCCTTTGGCCAAAGCGTCCGCCGTGGCGCGTTCGAAATCGGTGCGCTCCTTGGCTTCGGCGGCGGCTTGCTGCTTCAACAGGGTGTGCAACACGGGCAACAGGAAGGCGGCGGTTTTGCCGCTGCCGGTCTGGCTGGACACCATCAGGTCGGCGTAACGCTGCTCACCTTCGGCCAGCATGGCCTTGGGGATGACGTTGTTCTGCACCTGCGTGGGCTGCACGTATCCCAGGTCGGCGCAAGCCTGCACCAGTTCGGGCGCCAGACCCAACAGCTCGAAACCATTGGGTTCTGCGGGCGCCGCTTCTGCGGGGGTGTCGGTGTCGACTTCGGGCGACAGGATGTCTGCCGTGGCACCAGGGGTGAAGTCGGTCGTGTGTTCGGGCGTGAATTCGCCGCGTTCTTCAAAAGAGTCGCTCATGTTCGTCCTTGCGCTAGGGCGCAATTGATCGAATCAAGGCTCAGGAAATAAGACGCCGCCAACAGTAGGCGGGCGCTCCCGGGCGCTGAATCCGTTCGTGGTTACAAAACATCAACCATCAAACGGACAACGCGCCATGAGTCACAAAACTTCGGGTGACGCCGGGAGCGAATGGCCTCATCCGCATCGCCTATGGTGAGAACCAGGGCGGCTGACTACCCTCATGGGTTGGGTCAGCAGTGTTCGGGAGGCCTGTGTGTGAGGCAGATGCACAAATCATCGCAGTTACCCGCGAAGCCTTAGATTATCGCAGAGTTTTCGGGAAAACCCTAGATTTGTTTTGATTCAGCCCAGAACGGCAGAGACGATCTGGAACAGGATCGCTGCCAGCATCGCCGTGGCAGGCACGGTGATGATCCAGGCTGCCACGATGCGCAGCACCGCCGAGCGCTTGACGATTTCCTTGCGGTACACCTTTTTCAAGGCGCGCCGCTCGTTCTTGTCAAACACCGCACCCTCGGCCTGCTCGCGCAATTTGGCGCGGCGCTTCATGTCGGCCAGCATGCGTTTCTTCTCTTTCACCTCGGCGCCCTCAAAGCGCGTCAGGTAAGCCTGCACCTCGTCGCGGTCTTCACCTTGGTGACCAGCAAACACCACCGACTCCATCTTGGCGTAGTTCACCTTCAACAGTTCGCGCAGAAAGCCCACGCCGAATACCGCGCCAATGGTCACGTGGGTGGTGGACACTGGCATGCCCAGCTGCGACGCCACGATCACGGTGATGGTGGCGGCCATGGCGATGGAGAACGCGCGCATGTTGTCCAGCTCGGTGATTTCCTTGCCCACCGTCTTGATCAGACGCGCGCCATAGAGCGCCAGACCCACCGACAAACCCAGCGCACCCAGCACCATCACCCACAGCGGCGTGGCGGCCTTGGTGGCGATGGCGCCGGACTTGACCGCCTCGTAGATCGCTGCCAGCGGGCCCACTGCGTTGGCCACATCGTTGGCACCGTGAGCAAAGCTCAGCAGTGCGGCCGAGCACACCAACGGCCAGGTGAACAGGCGGTTGACGCCTTGCTTGCTGTTCTCCTGTTGCTGCGCCAGGCGCGCCACCGGTTTGTGAACCAGCACCCAGGCCACCACAGCGATACCAGCACCCGCGGCCAGCGCCACCGGAAAACTCACCTTCACCAACTGCCCCAGACCCTTGAGCATCATGTAGGTGCCAAAGGCCCAGGCCATGACCGCAATCAGCCAGGGCACGACGCGGGCTGCGGCCTCGGTCATTTCGCTGCGGTAGGTGATGCTTCGCTTGATGACATAGAGAAAAGCCGCTGCGATGGCGCCTCCCGTCAGCGGCGACACCAGCCAGCTCAATACGATGTTTCCGATGGTGTCCCAGTTCACCAGGCCCCACCCGCCAGCGGCGATGCCTGCGCCCATCACAGCGCCAATGATGGAGTGCGTGGTGGACACCGGTGCCCCGATGGCAGTCGCCAGGTTGAGCCACAGGGCGCCCGCCAGCAGAGCCGAGAACATCACCCAGGCAAACAGACTGGCATTGGCAATCTGTTTGCTGTCGATGATCCCGCCCTTGATCGTGCCCACCACCTCACCGCCGGCGACGATGGCGCCCATGGCCTCAAAGGTCGCCGCGATCAGGATCGCCCAGCCCATGGTGATGGCGCCGGATCCCACCGCCGGACCCAGGTTGTTGGCCACATCGTTGGCACCGATGTTCATGGCCATGTAGCCGCCGACCACCGCCGAGATGATGAGCAGCCACACCGCGGGACCACTGAGCCCCGCCACGTCCACCCCGCGCACCGAGGCGTAAAGCCCCACAGCCAGCAGAAAAGCCAGCGCAGATCCGAGCTGCAACACGTCTTGGTACTTCGACACCCAACGGGGACGTGATTTTTTTGTCATGGTTTTTTCATGTGAATCGCACGATTTTGACATGCAGCCGGCGCGCCGGAAACACCTCCGGACACGCGCGAGCCTCAGCGCAGAAAGTGGGTGCGGTAGTGTTCCAGCTCGTCAATCGACTCGTGCACGTCGGCCAGCGCCGTGTGTTTCTGGTGCTTCTTGAAGCTCTCGTAGACCTCGGGGCGCCAGCGCTTGGCCAGTTCCTTGAGCGTGCTCACATCCAGGCAACGGTAGTGGAAGTAGGCCTCCAGCTTGGGCATGTACTTCACCAGAAAACGTCGATCCTGGCTGATGGTGTTGCCACACATGGGTGAGCCGCTTTTGGGCACGTACTGGGCGATGAAGGCCAGCAGCGTGGCCTGCGCCTGCTCTTCGTCCACCTCGCTGGCGCGTACTTTGTCGATCAGGCCGCTCTTGCCGTGGGTACCCTTGTTCCAGGCGTCCATGGCATCGAGCAGGGCATCGCTCTGGCGGATGACCACGACCGGACCTTCGACTCGGGGCGTGAGCTGGGGACCGGTGATCACCACCGCAATTTCCAGCAAACGTTCTTTTTCCGGGTCGAGGCCGCTCATTTCGCAGTCGATCCAGACCAGGTTCTGGTCGCTCTTGACGAGTGTAGGGAGGGCCAGGGCGGTGTTGATGGGGGTGGTGGGCAGGGTCATGCCCTGATTTTCGCCGATCGCGGCGGCAGCCCCGCCGCCAGCGCAGGCACTGGTGCTTCGATAGACTCCCCACCCATGGACAACGCTGCCTGGATCATGACCGCCCTCTTCTGTGCCCTGCTGGTGGCCGGCCTGCTCACGCGCACCGCGCTGGCCAGCCGGCAGATGCGCTTTGTGGCACGTCACCGAAGCGAGGTGCCGCCTGCGTTTGCCGACACCATCACGCTCGCCGCCCACCAGAAAGCGGCCGACTACACCATCACCAAGTCGCGCTTCGGCCTGCTGGAGACCAGCCTGGAGGCCGCGCTGCTGCTGGGCTGGACCTTGCTGGGCGGACTGAACTGGCTCAACGGCCTGCTGCTCGATGCGCTGGGTGGTGGTCTGTTGCAGCAGCTGGCCCTGATCGGCTCGTTTGCGTTGATCGGCGGTCTGATTTCTCTGCCAATGAGCTGGTGGTCCACCTTCCGGATCGAGGAGCGCTTCGGGTTCAACAAGATGACGTTGTCGCTGTGGCTGGGTGACCTGGTCAAGGGCACCGCTGTCGGCGTACTGGTCGGCCTGCCGATTGCCGCCCTGGTGCTGTGGCTCATGGGTGCGGCAGGTCCGGTCTGGTGGCTGTGGGCCTGGGGCGTGTGGATGGGCTTCAATCTGCTGCTGCTGGTGTTCTACCCCACCGTGATCGCACCGTTGTTCAACAAGTTTGAACCCCTGCAAGACGAAAGCCTGAAAACCCGTGTGCAGGCGCTGATGCAGCGCTGCGGCTTTGCCGCCAAAGGCCTGTTCGTGATGGACGGCAGCAAGCGCAGCGCCCACGCCAACGCGTACTTCACCGGCTTCGGTGCGGCCAAGCGGGTGGTGTTTTTCGACACCCTCCTGCAGCAGCTCACGCCGGCTGAGGTCGATGCGGTGCTGGCGCACGAGCTGGGTCACTACAAACACCGCCACATCATTCAGCGCGTCGTGATGATGTTTGCCTTCAGCCTGCTGGGCTTTGCCGCCCTGGGCTGGGTGTCGGGCCAAGCCTGGTTTTACAGCGGGCTGGGCGTGACGCCGTCGCTGGATGCGCCCAACGATGCGATGGCACTCCTGCTGTTCCTGCTGGTGGTGCCGCTGTTCACCTTTTTCCTCTCGCCGCTCATGGCCCAGCTCTCGCGCCGCCACGAGTTCCAGGCGGATGCCTACGCCCAACAACAGACCAGCGGCGCCGATCTGGCCAGCGCGCTGCTCAAGCTGTTCAAGGACAATGCCAGCACCCTGACGCCAGACCCGCTTTACGCGCGCTTCTACTATTCCCACCCGCCGGCCAGCGAGCGCATCGCTCGCCTGCGCACGGCCACCACCGCCTGAGCCATGAACCCCATCCACCAAAATCGCCGCGCCCTCTCCGCCACCGAAATCGTCACCCAGCTGACCCAGCTCAATGGTGATGCAGCCCAGGGCTGGAAGCTGATCGAGGGCGCGCTGGAGAAGTCCTTCCCCTTCGCCAACTACCACGAGACGATGGCGTTTGTGAACGCGCTGGCCTGGGTGGCGCACCGCGAAGACCACCACCCGGATCTGGCGGTCTCCTATGGCCGCTGTACGGTGCGTTTCAACACCCACGACGTCAGCGGCATTTCCGTCAGCGACTTCCACTGCGCGGCTGCCGTCGATGCACTGCTCCAGCCCTGAATGCCTGCTCCTATGAAGGCCACGCCTTGAGCGCCCCCGCCCGCCACGCCCAGACGGCCCCAGGCGAGGCCTTGAAACCTGGCCGTGTGGTCGCCGCCCATGGCCGGCATTGTCTGGTGGAGAGCCCCGACGGCGAGCGCGGCATCTGCCATCCCCGCGGAAAAAAGAATCCGGTGGTGGTGGGCGACCAGGTGCTGTGGCAGGCCAGTGGCGACGAGGGCAGCATCGAGAGAGTGGAGCCTCGGCGCAACCTGTTCTACCGCCAGGACGAGCTGCGCACCAAGTCGTTTGCCGCCAACCTGGACCAAGTGCTGGTGCTGCTGGCGGCCGATCCCGAGTTCTCCGAGCGTCAGCTGGCCCGTGCCCTGATCGCCGCCGAAGCCGAGGGCATCTCGGTGCTGGTGGTGCTGAACAAACACGATCTTCAACCTGCGTTCGACCGCGCCTGGGCCCGCCTGACGCCCTACCGGCGCATGGGCGTGACGGTCATGCCACTGAGCCTGCAGGCCGAGAGGGAACACGGCCTTGACGCCTTGCTGGAACAACTCACGGGTCGGGTCACGCTGGTACTGGGCCCCTCAGGTGTCGGCAAGAGCACCCTGGTGAACCGCCTGGTGCCACACGCCAGCGCGCTTACCGGCGAGATTTCGCGGGCACTCAATTCGGGCAAACACACGACCACCAGCACCACTTGGTACTGGACCGACGACAGCCGCCAGACCGCGCTGATCGATTCGCCCGGTTTTCAGGAGTTTGGGCTCAACCACATCGAGCCGATGCAACTGGCGCACTGTATGCCCGATTTGCGCGCGGCGCTGGGCCAATGTCGCTTCTACAACTGCACCCACCTGCACGAGCCTGGCTGCGGGGTGCGTGCGCAGGTGCAAGGCATCGGCGAGGCGCCTGGCGACGACGCACTGCCCATCGACGCGAACCGCTACCGCATCTACGGCGAGCTGTTCGACGAACTGTCCAACAAGCGAAGCTACTGAGAAAAGACGGACGGCGCGGCGCGCACGGCGCCGCCCGATCAGATTGGCAAGCGCGCGAGGCTGAGCAAGGCCAGCAGCAGCATCCACAGCACCACTGCCCGCCACACCAGACCCACCACGCCACCGAGGTGGGCCAGCTGCGGCTCGGGTCGCCCACCGCCATCAGCGTCGGCGGGATCGCTGCCTGACGGGCGCGGTGCGAGGCGCACGTTCAACGCGCCCGAGGTGGCGGCCAGCACCACCCCGTCGCCGCCGGGCCCATACAGCGCGGCGTCGCTGCGCCAGCTGGCCACCGCTTCTTCGAAGTTGCCCACCACCGCAAACCCCAATGCGGTCGAACGGGACGGCACGTGGTCCACCCAGGCCCAGGCCTTGGCCGCGGCGTTTTGCAGGGCCGGGCTGCGCGAGCTGTCGCCACGCGCCTGCCAGTTGCGCGAGAGGTATTCCACCATGCGGTAGAAGATGGCGCCCGCCGGCCCCAGACCCAGCAGCCAGAACACCACAAAGCTCACCAGCACCCCGAACACATGGCGGTGCGCCGACAGCACCGAGTGTTGAATCACCTGGCGCAGCAGCTCGGCACGAGGCAGGCTAGAGACCTCCACGCGCAGCCAGGTGGCCAGCTTTTCGCGCGCGCCGGCCTCGTCGCCACCGTCGAGACACTGCCGGATCTGGCTGAAATGATGGCTGAACTGGCGAAAACCCAGCGTCACGTACAACACGCCCACCAGCCACACGAAGGCGAGGATGCTGCTGAACGACCACAGCACCCAGTACACCCCTCCGGCGATCAGCGTGGGAACGCCCACCGCCAGTGCCCAGGCGATCCAGCCATGCGAGGTGTGCCCCGCATCGAGGTTGCGCCGCACCGTGCGCGCCCAGGCCCGCAGCGCCGAGTGGGCCGGGTTGTCGTAGGCAAGCGGGCGGGCTTGCTCCAGCAACAGTGCGATGAGGATGGCGGCGAATCCCATGGGCCGATCATAGCGGCGCCCCTTGCCGCAACGACTCGTACCGGTGGGTCTTCGAGGTGAGCACAAGGCAAGAGGCCGCGGAACGTAAAGTCGCACGGCGAGGGAAAACCGCTCACTGATCGTTGGGAAAGCGGACCGGTATCAGGCGATGAGCAGGCGGTAGAAGTTGCGCAACATGCCGGCGGTGGCGCCCCAGATGAAGCGCTCTCGCTCGCCGTGCGGCTGGGGCTCGGTGTAAGGCATGGAATACCACTCCCGCATGGCCCCCGCCCATTCGATCGCGTGGCGCCGGTGGTTGCTCGGGTCCATCAGAAAGTCCAGCGGCACCTCGAACACGTCATCCACTTCATGCGGGTTCGGTTGCAGCACAAACCCGGGCTGCACCAACGCCACCACCGGCGTGACCAGAAAGGCCGTACCGGTGACGTACAAAGGTAGCGAGCCAAGCACCTCGATGCGGTCGGGCGCCAGGCCCGTCTCTTCAAACGTTTCGCGAAGGGCCGCAGCCGTGGCATCGGCATCGGTGGCATCCACCTTGCCGCCAGGCAAGGCGATCTGGCCTGAATGGGTCGACAAATGGGCCGTGCGCTGGGTCAGCAGCAGCGTGGGGCGCGCATGCATCACCAGAGGCAGCAGCACCGCGGCCTGTGCCGGCATGCGCTCGCCAAAACGCCGCTCCTCAGACAGCTCGGGCGCCCAGGCGGGCGGTGCC
The DNA here is from genome assembly GCF_011390835.1 of Hydrogenophaga sp. Taxonomy (GTDB): domain Bacteria; phylum Pseudomonadota; class Gammaproteobacteria; order Burkholderiales; family Burkholderiaceae_C; genus Hydrogenophaga. The sequence continues at coordinate 43,423 of NZ_JAABRQ010000023.1, forward strand.
GCAAACAGGTCGCGCAGACCCGCTGGCGTGAACCGGCGTGGATCCACCCGCGCACGCAGCTCATCGGAGCGTGGTGGCAAGACAGGTACCTGACGCGGGTCGAACAACGGAGGAGGCGAAGCGCTCATGGGATTAGGGCCTGTCCGCACTCAGGGAAATGGTGTGAGCAAGCCCCGGAAGCATAGCCCGGACGGGTCTTACTACGCTGTTGGCCCGAGAAATCGCTGAAACCCAATGCTGGCAAGGGCTATCGGCGAGTGAGGAGCAACGTTCTAGGCCGCAGCGCCGTGCGTCTTAGAGCGCCGAATTGGCAATAAGCTTAGCCGTGCGTCTCAGGCCTGCGAAAATGGGGGTTGCGACTTTCTCTGGGTAACCGGCAGGTAGCCGAGCAGTTACGGCTGCGATGGCTGGCTCCAGACCCTGCAGAACCTCTTCGATGACATCCTCCGCGCTATCGCGCTGGAAGAACTTTTTAGCCGTAGCGTTGAAGTGGCGACGCTGAATATCCTTGAAGTGATAGTGCCGGTTCTTGCCTTGCAGCGCCATGGCGAGTTTGGCCTTATGCCAAGAGAACTGGTTTGCACCGTTTCCTTCAACGGTCCAGATAGACATCACGTCGTAGAGCGGTGTCAGCGCGTAACGGCCACGCGGCAAGATGCGCAGACTGAAGTTTTTAGCGTGCCCGTCTGGGGCGGCCATCATCCAGAAGATCAACTGCGTTTTGAGAAAGTTTTTCAGGTCGTCTTGCGCGTTCACAGAGCCAGTGAGTACGCGGGCGATTTCCGCAATGCCGGGCCCGCCATCGGATTCATATTTGCGGTGAGGCGCTGTGCTGCTGACTTGACAAAAGTCTTCCTGTGGAAGGCGCAACAGCCAGGTGCCAGAGGAGTGCATCTGCCGGTCAAATCGCTCTACGGAGAGTACCTTCTGGTTCCCGAACTTGAGAATTTCGGTCTTGGCAGTCGGCAACCCGAGCTCGCGCATCAGCTCCATGCAGAGCCACTCGTTCTCTACCGAGGTTCCGAAGTCTGCCTTGCGCGCACCCACTAGCCCGATGGGTAGCTTCAGGATGTGTGATGTAGGGGTAGCGCCGTGGGGGCGTATCCACTGACCACCATGCCACAAGAGCGCCGTCTTCTCTTGGGCGCCGGCAAGCGAGATGCGGAAATTGTCGTCGTTCTCAACGTCCGGGTGAGCACCTGAGCCAGCAGCTAGTAGCAGCAGCTCTTCCACCTGCTCCTCGTTGAGCGAGGTGCCCTCAATGCTTGCGACATTGACCGGCGACTCATCTGCTCCGAGCAGTTGAATGGCGCCCACGCAATCACGCCCGATAGCCTCGAGCAGGTCAAATGCCTCCAGGGTGTCTGTCTTGAATCGGGTGGCCAAGCGTTTTCGGATGGCCTCGCTGTCTGGCAGCAGGTTCTCGAAGTAGTTGTGGACCGGGGCTCCACGCAAGGCTTGTGTGCCTGTGAAGGGCATAGACAACGACAGAGGTCGGCCTGCCTCTGAGGCAATCCAGCTCAGGTCGTAAATGAACTCCATGTCGCCACGGGCGGGGATGGTCCAGGTCCCCACCCGCTCTCCGTTGGCCCAGACAGAAAGTGAGCGAGCTTTCGTTGCGCGCCCCATGCTTACCACTCCGCCTTGCTACCTGTCGGCAGACTCTTGTTTTCGGTAACAGACGGACCGTCCCTGGGCTGGACCTGTAATTCAAGGCTCAGCGCAGACATGATTGCGAGGAGCTGGTCCACCCGCATGGAGCCTGGGTCGGTCTCCAGTTGGGACAAGCGGTTTTGACTCAGTCCAATTTTTGCGGCCAGTTGTGCCTGGCTCAGCTTTGTGCGTTTGCGCGCGGCACGAAGGACCACACCGACCTGACTAGGGATGGAGAGAAGTTGGTTCATGGGTTAAGCTGCGGGGCAGAAGTATCATCGAAACTGATTTTTTCATTATATCAGTAATAGCGATAAATGCAATAAATCACCATTGCCGATACATCCCAATTATCAGTAAAGGTGATTTACTGCCGTTTAGCAGGAATTCAAGGGCCAGGCCAGCCTCTTACAGCCATGAAAAAGTCGCTTCAGATTGCTCTGAACGACTGTTACGAACCTTGGGCCACCAGCGTAGTAAACCCGCCCGGACGAAAAAAAGCCGCCCCCGGGAGCAAGCCCCTCGCTTAATCTGTTGAAGGATTGAGCTGATTCTGACAAGATGCCTCGTAGGTTCACGGACTTACGAGGCATTCTTCTTGTCGACTCCAATCCCGGCGCCCGCGCCACCGCTTCCGAGGGCGAGGATTCCGCTGGAGGCTGGGTTCACCTTCCCGGGAGGGGGTGCCCGGACCTTGCAGGTCAACTTCTGCAAGAACCCCAGGTGCGCCAACTTTGGGGTGCCTGCCGGCGGCGTGCGGCGTGCCCGCCGCAGCAAATCTGTAGCAGTCGCGGGAATTGAATACCGCTTGGCAGCGAGTGGTGCAGGCCTACAGCGCCTATCAGCCCGAGAACATCGAGAAACTCTTGACCGTGTTCCGGGCTTATTACAACTACTGCATCGTGGGCCAGGACGAGAAGACTCCCGCGATGCGCTTCGGGCTTGCCGACCGGCCAGCGACCCCTGCTGAACTCCTAGGCATGTAGAAAAAGAAAGGGCCCCGTCCTGTCGGAGGGGCCCAGTCGGGGTTCAAATCAGGCCAAGGGGGCCATCAACAGGTTAAGCGAGGGGCTTGCCCCGAGGGGCCCGTTCTGCATGGCGCTGAGCGCAGCCCGGCAGAGATCAGCCGCCCTTTTTCGAGCGTTTGCCCGGGTTCTTTTTGCTGCGCGTGGCCACGCCGCGCTCCAGGCTCACGCGCTGACCGCGGCCATGGGAGGCCAGGGACACGCCGGGGACCGGGATCGGACGGGGGGTGCGCTTGCGGTCGGCTTCGGTGACGATTTTGTTGCCCATGATGTCGGTTCCAGAGAGAAAGTGAAAGACCCCCTTATTAGGCCACAGCCGGGCGGCCCCCTGCCAGAGCACGGTAAGACCTCCCAACACGGACGCTTGGCGGGCCAGCGGTAAGCTCAGCGCACATGCTGGCGCTGCTCAAGACTTTCTCCTGGCAGGAACTGCTGCACCACCCCTGGCGCAACGCCGCGGCCGTGGTGGCGGTCATGCTCGGCGTGGCGCTGGCGCTCTCGGTTCACCTCATCAACGCCTCGGCGCTGTCGGAGTTTTCCGGCGCCGTGCGCTCGGTCAATGGTCAACCCGATCTCGACCTGAGAGCCCGCCAGGGGCTGCTGGATGACCGCCTGCTGGATCGCGTGGCGGCCCAGCCCGGCGTGGCCATCGCCAGCCCGGTGCTGGAGTGGAATACCACCGCGCGCGCCGCCGGCGGCGAAGCGGTGGCGGTGCGCGTCATCGGCCTGGACGCGCTGTCGGTCGCGGGCGTTTCGCCTGCGCTGATGCCGCGCACCGACACACCGAACGGCGGCAGTGCCGCGGGTCGGCGGCTGGACATCTTTGCGCCCGACGCGGTGTACGTCAATCCGGCGGCGCGCCTGGCGCTGGACGCTGGCGGCAACGATCCCATCCTGCAGGTGCAGACAGGCCTGAAGCTGCGGGAGCTGCGGGTGGCAGGCTCGGTCAATGCGCCGGGTGGGCCGGTGCTGGTGATGGACGTGGCCGCGCTGCAAGACCTGATGCAGCGCCCGGGCCAGCTCAGCCGCATCGACCTGCGCCTGTCGCCTGGCACCGAGCCCGATGCCCTGCTCAGCGCGCTTGACCTGCCTGATACGGTCCTGGCACAACGGCCCGAGCAGGCGGGCGAGCGGGTGAGCAACCTGTCGCGCGCCTACCGGGTCAACCTCACCGTGCTGGCGCTGGTGGCGCTGTTCACCGGCGCCTTCCTTGTGTTCTCGGTGCTGTCGCTGTCAGTGGCGCGGCGCCAGCAGCAATTTGCGCTGCTGGGCGTGCTGGGGCTAGGTGCTAAAGAACGGAGGCAGCTGGTGCTTGCCGAGTCGGCGCTGCTGGGTGCGCTGGGCAGTCTGCTGGGGGTCTGCCTGGGCACCGCTCTGGCTGCGTTGGCGCTGCGCGTGCTGGGTGGTGACCTCGGTGGCGGCTACTTTGGTGGCGAAGCTCCCCGCCTGCAATGGAGCCTGAGCGCGGCCCTGCTCTATGGTGCACTGGGCACGGTGGCCGCTGTGGTGGGTGGGTGGTGGCCAGCGCGCGCCACCGAGCGCATGGCACCGGCCCTCGCCCTCAAGGGTCTGGGCGCACCCGTGGTGGCTGGTGGTCGGAACCATGCGCTGGCGCTGGGCCTGATGGCGCTGGCCGGGTTGCTGGCCTGGGCGCCGCCAGTGGGCGGCTTGCCGCTGGCCGCTTATGCATCGGTGGGCCTGCTGCTGGTGGGGGGCATCGCGTCGCTTCCGTTGGCCGTGGGCGCGCTGCTGAACCGGCTCGCGCCTTGGGTGGCCACGCGCGCCCTGCCCCTGCTGGCGGTGGAGCGTTCCAGGCGCTTGCGCGAAACCGCAGCGGTGGCCACCAGCGGTGTGGTGGCCAGCCTGGCGCTGTCGGTGGCGCTCACGGTGATGGTGGCCAGCTTTCGCGATTCGGTCACGCATTGGCTGGACGGCGTGTTGCCGGCCCAGTTGTATGTGCGCGCCGCTTCCGGTGGTGCTGGCAGCGGGGCCGGGGAGGGCAATACCTTGCCGCCCGATCTGGTGCTCGCCATCGCCACCCAGCCCGGCGTGGCACGGGCCGATCCGCTGCGCAGCACTGCGCTGCAGCTCTCAGCCACTTTGCCCGCCGTCACCCTGCTTGCGCGGCCGTTGCACACGGGTGCAGAGGCCACTGGCCAGACCCTGCCGCTGGTAGGCAACCCGGCGCCGCTGCCGGCTGCGGCCGCGGGGGAGAGCATCGTGCCGGTCTACATCAGCGAAGCCATGACCGACCTATATGGCGCGCAACCAGGTGGCTGGTTGCCCCAACTGGCGCTGGCCTTCCCATCACTGCCCGAGGGCGTGCGGTTCTTTGTGGTCGGCGTCTGGCGCGACTATGCGCGCCAGCATGGCAGCGTGGTGATCGACCGGGCGGACTTTGTGCGCTACTCGGGCGATGAGCGCGTCAACGACCTGGCGCTGCACCTCAACGAAGGTGCGAGCGAAGAGGCGGTGCGCGAAGCCATTCGCACACTCGCCGCCGAGCAAGGCGCGCAAGACTTGCTGGAATTCGCCTCGGCCGGACAGATCCGCACCATCTCGCTGCGCATTTTTGACCGAAGCTTTGCCGTCACCTACTGGTTGCAGGCGGTGGCCATCGGCATCGGGCTGTTCGGCGTGGCGGCGAGCTTCAGCGCGCAGGTGCTGGCGCGCCAGCGGGAGTTTGGCTTGCTGGCGCACCTGGGTCTCACGCGGCGGCAGATCCTGGGCGTGGTTGCGCTGGAAGGTCTGGCCTGGACGGTGCTGGGTGCACTCGCCGGGCTGGCGCTGGGCCTGGGGGTGAGCCTGGTGCTGGTGCATGTGGTCAATCCGCAGAGCTTCCACTGGACCATGGACCTCGCCCTGCCCTGGCTGCGACTCATCGCCCTGTGTGTGGCCGTGGTGCTGGCCGGCACCCTGACCGCCTGGCTGGCCGGGCGCGCTGCCGCCAGCCGCGACGCGGTGCAGGCGGTGAAGCAGGACTGGTGACAATGGCGCCATGAGCACCTCGCACCACTGGACTCACCGCGCACTGGCGCTGATCGCAGCCGACCATTGCCGCAGCGCCGACACCCACCTGATCGCCTTGCCGTTGCCGGTGTGGCAGGCCAGAGGCATTGACCTCTACCTCAAGGACGAGTCCACCCACCCGACCGGCAGCCTCAAGCACCGGCTTGCGCGCTCGCTGTTTCTGTACGCACTGTGCAACGGCTGGCTGCGCGAAGGCACCACCGTGGTTGAAGCCTCCAGCGGTTCGACCGCGGTCAGCGAAGCCTATTTCGCACTCTTGCTCGGTCTGCCCTTCGTCGCCGTGATGCCGCGCAACACCTCGCAGGAAAAGATCGATCAGATCCACTTCCACCAGGGACATTGCCACTTCGTGGAAACGGCTGGTGAAGTCTACGAAACGGCGCGGCAGATCGCACAGCAGCGGGGTGGCTACTACATGGACCAGTTCACCTACGCAGAACGCGCCACCGACTGGCGCGGCAACAACAACATCGCCCAAAGCATCTTCGACCAGATGGCCTGCGAACGCCATGCGGTGCCGCGCTGGATCGTGGTGGGCGCGGGCACCGGCGGCACCAGTGCCACCATCGGCCGCTACCTGCGTTACGTGGGCCACGACACGCAACTCTGCGTGGCTGATCCGGCCGGCTCTGTGTTCGCCAGCTACCACCGCGAACGCGACGCCACCGCCACGGCGTCCGGCTCGCGCATCGAAGGCATTGGGCGCCCACGCGTCGAGCCCAGCTTCATCCCCACCTTGATTGACCGCATGGTGGAGGTGGCCGACGCCGACTCCATTGCCGCCATGCACGAGCTGTGCGCCCTGCTCGGGCGCCGCGTCGGCCCCTCCACCGGAACCAACCTGGTCGCCATGCTGATCCTGGCCAGGGAAATGCATGCGCGCGGCGATACCGGCGCCATCGTCTCGCTGCTGTGTGACAGCGGCGAGCGCTACCTCAAGACCTATTTCGACGCTGACTGGTCGCTGGCCCTGTTTGGCGATATCGGCGCCACCCGCGAACAGATACAAGCCCACTTGCACGGCGCATGAAGCTCTCCGCACCGCACCGCCTGCAAAACCGCCGCCACTGGTTGCTGGGCGCGGGCGGCCTGCTGCTGGCGCCGGTTCTTGCACAAACACCGCATCAGCAAGAATACCAACCCGGCAGCGCACTGACCCCGCGCCCGCTTCGCTTCCCGCGCGACCACGGCACCCACAACGAGACCCGCACCGAGTGGTGGTACCTGACCGGCCACGCGCAAACCGCCGACGGGCGAAGCTTCGGCTTTCAGGTCACCTTCTTTCGCAGCCGGGTCGATGCGGCGCAGACGCTCCAAAGCCGCCTGGCGGCGAAGCAACTTCTGTTCGCCCACGCGGCCATCACCGACCTCCAAGGCAAGGAGTTGCTGCACGACCAGCGCATCGCGCGCTGGAACGGCGAGCTGCCGCTGCAGCGCGAGCGCGGCGTGTTCGCTCGTGTTGACGATCTGCAGGTGGTGCTGCGCGACTGGTTCATGAAGCGCGATGCCGTGGGCGCCTATCGCACCGAAGTGGTGGGTGACGGCTTTGCGATTTCGCTGCGCGCCACGCCGACGCAGGCCATCCTGCTGCAAGGCGATCAGGGCTTTTCGCGCAAGGGGCCTGACCCATCGCAGGCCAGCTTTTACGTCACCCACCCACAGCTCGCGGTGCAAGGCGCGCTCACGCTGCGTGGCCAGCGGCTCACGGTGACCGGCCTGGCCTGGCTCGACCACGAATGGAGCGAAGCCATCCTGCACCCCGACGCGGTGGGCTGGGACTGGATCGGCATGAACCTGGCCAACGGCGACAGCCTCACCGCGTTTGAACTGCGCCGCGCCGACGGCAGCGCGTTGTGGGCTGGTGGTTCCTACCGTGCACAGGCTTCGGCGCAGAACCCCCACGGCGCACGGTCCTTCGCCACCGGTGAGGTGCGCTTCACCCCGCAACGCTTCTGGACCAGCCCCCTGACCCGGGCGCGCTATCCCGTCGAATGGCGAGTGGACACCCCCAGCGGCCGCTTCACCGTGCGTGCGCTGCTCGAAGCCCAGGAACTCGACAGCCGCTCCAGCACCGGCACGGTGTACTGGGAAGGCCTGTCCGACCTGTTTGACCAGAGCGGCCAGCGCGTCGGCCGCGGCTACCTGGAGATGACGGGTTACGCGCAGCGGCTGGTGTTGTAGCCGCTCCCCGGCTGGCCAGCCAAAAGCTCACAGCGAAACGATGGTCTGCGCCTGGCCTGTCTCCGCCACCAGCAGGTGGATGAAGTGCAGCTTGGCCACCACTTCGTACGGCATCACAAACGGGTAGAAATCGGGCTGTCCCATGGCGCGCGACATGCCGTTGAGCAACATGGTGAGCTGGGTCCAGTGGTTGAGGAAGGCCAGAAAGCGCTCTGCCTCAGGGTGGTCGGGCAGGTGCAGGACCTCAGCATCGAACGGCGTGAAGTCCAGCTGCGCCGGGTTGAGCGTCAGGCCGTAGCTCACGGCGGTGTCCACCGTGTCGCGCATGTGCATGTAGTGCGCCCAGCATTCGGCCCAGTCTTCCCAGGGGTGCACGCTGGCGTAGGCGCTGACGAAGTGCAAGGGCCAGTCGGGTCGCGGACCGTCTTCGTAGCTTTTTTTCAAGCTCTCGGCGTAATCCTGGTTTTCGTCGCCGAACAAGTCTCTGAACCTGGGCAGCCACTCGGTCTTTTCGACCAGGCGGTACCAGTAGTAGTGACCGATCTCGTGGCGAAAGTGCCCGACCACGGTGCGATAGGGCTCGTTCATGGCCTGGCGCGTGCGCTCGCGCTTGGCATCGTCGGCTTCGGCCACGTTCAGCGTGATCAGGCCGTCATCGTGCCCGGTCATCACGTGCTTGCCCGGCTCGGTGGAGCGCAGGATATCGAACATGAGGCCCTGCTCGGTGTCCTCGGTTTCACGCGAGGCCACAGGCAGGCCCATCACCAGCAAGGCAGAAACCAGGCGACGCTTGGCCTGCTCCACGCGGCCCCAGAGTTCCCCGTTGTCTGGCCGGGCCGGATCGTCCAGATTGGGAATGGTGCGGTTGAGCCGGCAGGCTCTGCAAAGACGCCCATGCGCCTCGCCATCGACATGCGGGACCAGCCAGTTGCAGTTCGCGGGTGTGTCCCGGTTGGCACAACTCACAAAGACCGGCCCTGGTGTGCCCCACTCCACCCAGGTATCAGCCTCTACGCCTGGCGCCAGAGGCAGCAGAGTGGCTCGTTCGGGGTGATACCCCAGCGCGGTACCACAAGCCAGGCAGCGGCTGTTGACGAAGAACGTGGTGCGACCGCACTGGCAGGTGTAGACCCTGGCGGTGTGTGACGCCTCGGCGTGCAAGGGAGGCACTGGCGGCAGCGGTGGTAAAGGGGGCAACGGAGGCAGGGGAGGCAGCGGTGGTAGCGAAGCCGGCGAAGGGATATCTGGCAAGGGGGCACCTCAAATGAAGGGGTCAGGCGTCGAAGCAACCTGGCGAATGGCATGGGTCGGCCGCCGAGCCTGTTATGAAAGACCATTCTCGTTCAAACAGGTGCTTGCCAAAGCCGAGGCCGGTGGCGATTGACTGCGCCCCGACCTGCGCCGCCTCACTTCCGGGTCTTCACCGCCTGACCGTCTTCGATCATGCTGCCCGGGTACAGCAGCACCGTCTCGCCGGACAGCAATCCATCCTGTATCCAGGCCTGGTCCGCGTTGCGGTCTTTGACCGTCACGGCGCGGGCCCGCGCACGGCCACCTTCCACCACAAACACCCGCCAGCCCGAACCGTCACGCACCAGCGCCGCGCTGGGCGCCAGCAGCGCCTCGTCCTGCGCCTGGATGGTGATGCGCGCGTCCACCCGGAAGCCGTCCCCCAGGTTCAGGGTGGCGGTACCCGGGTCCAGGCTCACGATCACGTTCACGCGCTGCTCCTCAATGCCCAGCGCCGAGACCTTTGTGAAGGCCACCGGCTCGATGCGTTCGACCCGCCCCATCAGCGGCGCCGCCTTGCCGCCGGTGGACAGCGACACCGCGGTACCCGGCTGGATCGCACCGACCTCGCCCGAGAGCACGTCGATCACCGCTTCCATGGCCCCCAGGTTCCCCAGTTCCACCAGCGGCTGGCCCACATTGACCGGCGCAGCGCTGTCCAGATGCAGCTTGAGCACCTGCCCATCAACCGGGCTCTTCAAGGACCACAGCCCCGCCGCTCTCCCACTGGCGCTCGGCTCGGAGCGGGTGAGCGCAGCCCGCGCCTCGGCCAGCATGAAGTCGGCCGCGGCCAGTTCGGCGCGGCCAGCGTTCAGCGCCTGGCGCGCAGCCTGCTGCGCCAGCTGGGCCTGATCGCGTGCCGAGGCCGAAATGAAATTGTCTTGCGCCAGCTTTGCTGCGCGCTGTGCCTCCAGATCGGCCTGGGCCAGCGCCGTCTGCAGGCGCTGCACCTGGGCAATCGCGGCCTGGCGCGCGGCATTGGCGCTGCCCACGCGTTGCAACAAGACGTCGCGCGTGCGCGCATCGATCATTTGCGGCGAAACAGGTTGCAGCACCGCCACCACGTCACCCGCTTTCACCGCATCGCCCACTTTGAGCGAGGGCCGCTGCAGCTCAGCCTGGGTGGGCGCCGTGATGACGTAGCGGTTCTTCAGCCGCAGCTGACCGTCCTCTTCAATCACCTGCTCAAAGCGGCCGCTGGCCACCGCAGCGACCTCGACCGCCAACGGACGAGGCTGGTACACCCACCACACCAGGCCAGCGAGCGCCAGCACGCCGAGGGCGATGGCCAGGGTTCGACCCCAGCGACGAGAAGTTGTCTTGTTGTTCATTCGCGTACCTTCAACACGGAAACCAGGTCCAGCTGGTCGATCTTGCGCCGCACCAGCAACGCACTGGCCACACCCGCGGCCAGCACGATGAAGGCGGCCGAAGCGTAGGTGGCGGGCTCAATCACGACCGGAAAATCGATGGCGTCCGAGGACATGAGCGCCATCATGAGCGTGGCCAACGCCCAGCCCAGGAAAGCGCCGATCGGCAGCGCCAGCACTAGCTCGGCGCCGAGCTCGGCCAGCAGCAGCACCGAGACTTCGGACCGCGTCATGCCGAGCACGCGCAGGCTGGCCAGCTCCCAGGCGCGTTCGGAGAGCGAAATGCGCGCCGCGTTGTAGATGATGCCCACCGCCATGGCGACCGCAAACAGGGTGAGGATGCCGCTGAACACGCCCATGTTTTTCGACGTGGTGCGGTTGAAGCTCTCCATGGACGAGGCCTTGTCGAACACCGAGTTGATCAGCGGCGCGCGCTTGACCGCGCCCCAAAATTGCTCCTTGGCCAGCGGGTCCACCTGCAGGGCGGCGTCGGCCACCCCTTCGCCGTCGCGGGCCACGCGGTTCATCGCGTCCAGCGACATGTAGAGCAGCTTGCCAAACATGGTCTGCACGATGTCGACCACTTCCACCTCGGCCTGGGTTTGGGTCCAGAGGCGGAACTCCAGCTGCACCCGGTCGCCCACGCGGGCGCCCAGTTCGCGCGCCAGCATCGCCGACAGCACCACGCCCTGCGCCGGCATCGCGACCGCGCCGCGCGTCTCGTCGACCACGCGCATCAGCCGCGCCTCGGAGCCGATGCCCATCATGCCGGTATCCACCGTGTGGCCGTTGAAGCGCACCCGCACCAGCTCGGTCCGGTAGGGTTCAGCGTCGATCACGCCTGGCAGGCGCTGCAGATCGCGCGCCACCGTGAGCGGCACAGGGCGGTGGAAATTCACCAGCACGTCACCCTGCTGCACCTGGCGGAATTGCACGTCCACGATGTGATCGATGGCGTCGAGCCAGAACGCACCCGAAATCTGCAGTGCCACCGCCAGCGACACACCGATGACGGTGAACGCGGCGCGCAACGGCCTGCGCTCAAAATTGCGGATCACCATCAGCGCGCCGGTGCTCACCTGGTGGCCCAGGCCGATGCGCTCGATAAGCGTGGCACGGTAGCGCGGCGGCACGGGCGGCTGCATGGCCTGCGCAGGTCGCAGGCGCACCACAGCGTGGATGGCGGTCCAGGTGCCGAGTGCGGCGGCACCGGCTGCAACGGCGGTGGACACCAGCACCAGCCAGGGCGTGGTCACATACGCCAGGCTGTTGAAGCGGAACACCTCGTCGTACAGGCTGAGCATGCCGCGCCCAATCGCCATACTCAGCCCCAGGCCCACGATCACGCCCAGGCCGGCAATCAGGCAGGCAAACTGGATGTAGTGCCAGGCAATGGCGCCATCGCTGTAGCCCAGGGCCTTGAGCGCCGCGATCTGGCCGCGCTGCGTGGCGACCTGGCGGCTGAGCACAACGTTGAGGATGAACATCGCCACCACCAGGAAGATCGACGGCAGTACCGTGCCCATGACCTTGAGTTGCGACAGCTCATCGGCCACGATCTTGCTGGAGAGCTGCTTGTCGCGCCCTATCGCGCCGATCGCGCCATAAGGCTCCAGCAGCACGTCGACCCGATCGATCACCGCCACCAGCGGCACGCCCGGCACCACACCCAGCGCCACCTGGTTGAATGCGCCAGCCAGGTCAAACGCGGTCGCCATGCGCTCGTCGTCGATCCACCAGATGCCGAAGAACTCGTCGTCGGGTGCGCCGCCCTGCGAGGCAAACACGTACTCGGGTGTGACCGCAGTGCCCACGATGTGAACCGCCTCCAGCCGACCGTTGAGAATGGCGTGCACGGTGTCGCCTGCCTTGAGTGAGCGCGCCACGGCAAAGCGGTCGCTCACCAGGGCTTCGAGCTGACCTTCGCGCTCGGGCCAGCGTCCGCTCTTGAGCGTGAGCCGGTTCAGGCCCTGGCGATCCGCGTGCACCCGCGCCAGGTCCAACCCGATGAAGCGGCCAGTGACCGGCGGCACGACGCCGGGCAGATCGATCTGCGCGTCCATCGCGTTGCTCAGTTGAACCTCGCTCACACCGTCGATGGCCGCCAGGCGGGCGCGCAGATGTTCAGGCGCCCGCTTGACGCCTGCAAACACATCGGCCAGCCGGTTGTCCAGATAGAAAGCGTCGCGTGCGCCCAGCAGCGACGCATGCACGGAAAACATACCCACAAACCCGGCCACGCCGATGGCCACCACCATGGCGATGGTGGCGACCTGGGCGCGAAGACGCGTGAGGTCGCGCCAGAGTTTGATGTGGATGGCTTTCATGGCAGCTTCATGCCTGCATCACCAGCTCAGGCCCGAGGCGGGCAACTTGTGTGCATTCACGTGCGTGTCGACGATCTGGCCGTCGGCCAGGCGCAGCACGCGGTCGGCGATGTCGGCAATGGGCGCGTTGTGGGTGATGACCACCGTGGTCGTGCCCAGCTCGCGGTTCACCCGCTCGATGGCTTGCAACACCATGATGCCGGTGGCGCAATCGAGCGCGCCGGTGGGCTCGTCGCACAGCAGCACTGCGGGATTTTTCGCGATGGCGCGCGCAATGGCCACGCGCTGCTGTTCACCGCCCGAGAGCTGCGAGACAAAGTGATCCAGCCGCGGCGCCAGCCCCACCAGGGCCAGCGCGTCTTCCGGCTTCATCGGGTCTTCGGCGAGATCGGTCACCAAGGCCACGTTTTCGCGCGCGGTGAGGCTGGGGATGAGGTTGTAGAACTGGAACACGAAGCCCACGTGTTCCCGCCGGTATCGCGTGAGCTCGGCATCGTCGGCGCCGATGAGTTCGTGCACCTGACCGGCGTGGGTCCAGCGCGCCGAGCCGCTGGTGGCCGTGTCCAGCCCACCAAGGATATTGAGCAGGGTCGACTTGCCGCTGCCCGATGCGCCCAGCAAGACCACGAACTCGCCACGCACGATGTCCAGGTCCACGCCACGCAAGGCGTGCACCGCCGTCGCCCCCTCACCGTAGACCTTGGTCAGGCCACGGGCAGTGAACACGGCGGCATCGCCGGCAGGTCCAGAGGCTTCAGGGTTTTTCATGGGCGGCAAGACAGAGACTGCACACTTCAGTGTGCCGCCATCCCCGCCCGGGCGCCATGACGTGAATCAAAGGGTGCGTCGCAGCGTCGCCCCTCGCCTGGCTATTTCCAGACGCGCTTGAGCTGGGCGTCGCGCCCGCAGCTCAGGCGGTAGTAGCTGTAGCGCACCGAGTTTTTCTTGTAATAGTCTTGGTGGTAGTCCTCGGCCAGGTAGAAGGTGCTGGCCGGTGCGAGCTCGGTGTGAATGGTCTTGAAGCGACCGGTCTTTTGCAGCGCGTCGCGGCTGGCGGTGACGATCTGGCGCTCAGCCTCGTTGCCCCAGTAGATGCCGCTGCGGTACTGATCACCGATGTCGCAGAACTGGCGGTTTTTTTCGCTCGGGTCGATGGTCTTCCAGAAGAATTCGACCAGTTGCGCATAGCTGACCTTGGCCGGGTCGTAGGTCACGCGCACTGCCTCGGTGTGGCCGGTATGGCCCGCGCTCACCGCCTGGTAGGTCGGGTTGGGTGTCTTGCCCGCGGTATAGCCGGACACGGCCTCGATCACACCGGGCAGCTTCTCGAAGTCGGACTCGGTGCACCAGAAACAGCCGCCCGCAAAGATGGCGGTGGCGGAAGCGGCGTGGGCCGCACTGCCCAGCAGCGCGCCAGCGCCCATGGCCACGGCAGCAGTGAATCTGAGCAGGTGACGAAACTTGACCATGGTGTTGAACCTCAGGTGAAAAACGATCAGGTGCGCAGCGCTGGCAGCGCCTGGTCTTTGGGCACAAACGCCAGGGCCACGCCGTTGTTGCAATAGCGCTGACCGGTGGGCTTGGGCCCGTCGCTGAAGATGTGCCCCTGGTGTCCGCCGCAGCGCGAGCAGTGGTACTCGGTGCGCGGGTAGATGAGCTTGAAATCGGTCGAGGTGCCGACCGCCTGGGGCAGTGGTTGCCAGAAGCTGGGCCAGCCGGTGCCGCTGTCGTACTTGTGGGCGGCATCAAACAGGGGCTGGTTGCAAGCGGCGCAGACAAAGGTGCCTGGGCGCTTCTCGGCGTCGAGCGGGCTGCTGCCGGCGCGCTCGGTGCCGTGTTCAAACAGCACGCGGTAGGCCTCGGGCGAAACGATTTCGCGCCACTGGGCCTCGGTCTTCTTCAGGGGGAACGGCGGCGCTGCCAGCGCCGAACTCGCGGGCAGCGAGGCGCCTGCGAGCCAGCCGGTGAGGGTTTTGAGCATGGTGCGTCTTTCCATCGGGGATTCCTTGGTTGCCTGGTGTGAGCCGGTGCACACAGAAAAGTGCCCGGGCATGCCCATGGGTCTGTTGGACCGCGGGTTTTCTTACAAGGGCTTCAGCGGCGCAGCCGGTACCCGGTGCGGAACACCCACCAGATGACCACAAGGCACGCGAGCATGAAGGTCAGCGTCATGCCAGTGCTGACGGCGATGTGCACGTCGGCCTTGCCGTAGAAGCTCCAGCGGAAACCACTAATCAGGTAGACCACCGGATTGAAGAGCGAGAGCGTCTGCCACACCGGCGGCAGCATGTTGATGGAGTAGAAGGCACCGCCCAGAAAGGTCAGCGGCGTGACGATCAGCATCGGCACCACCTGCAGCTTCTGGAAGTTGTCGGCCCACAGGCCGATGATGAAGCCAAACAGGCTGAAAGTGACCGCGGTGAGCACGAGAAAACCGAACATCCAGACCGGGTGGGCGATGTGGTAGGGCACAAACAGGCGCGCAGTGACCAGGATGAGCAGACCCAGCACCATGGACTTGGTAGCTGCTGCGCCCACGTAGCCCAGCAGCACCTCGAACCACGACACCGGCGCCGACAGCAGCTCGTAGATCGTGCCCGACCACTTGGGCATGTAGATACCGAACGAAGCATTGGAAATGCTCTCGTTGAGCAGCGACAGCATCACCAACCCGGGGATGATGAAGGCGCCGTAGCTCACGTTGTCGATGTCGCCCATGCGCGATCCGATCGCCGTGCCGAAGACGATGAAATACAGCGAAGTGGTGAGCACCGGCGCGATCACGCTCTGGGTGATGGTGCGCAGCGTGCGCGCGATCTCGAAGCGGTAGATGGCGCGCACGCCATGCAGGTTCATCTTCATGCCGTCGCCCCTTCGACAGGCGCGGCGGGCTGGTGCACCAGGCTCACAAAAATCTCCTCCAGCGAACTCTCGCTCGATTGCAGGTCCTTGAAATCGATGCCTTCGACCGCCAGGGCTCGCAGCAGCTCGGCGATGCCGGTCTCCTCGCGCTGGGTGTCGAAGGTGTAGACCAGGTGCAGGCCATCGGCCGCGAGCTCCAGCGGCCAGGCCGAAAGCGCCTGCGGCACCTGGGACAGCGCCTGCTGCAGCGTGAGCGTGAGCTGCTTCTTGCCGAGCTTGCGCATCAGCACCGCCTTGTCTTCCACCAGGATCAGCTCGCCGCGGTTGATCACGCCGATTCGGTCGGCCATGTCTTCGGCCTCTTCGATGTAGTGCGTGGTCAGGATGATGGTGGTACCGGCGTCTCGCAGGGCGCGCACCATGCGCCACATGTCGTGGCGAAGTTCCACGTCCACACCGGCGCTCGGCTCGTCCAGGAACAGGATGCTCGGTTCGTGCGACAGCGCCTTGGCGATCAGCACGCGCCGCTTCATGCCGCCCGAGAGCGTCATGATCTTGTTGTTTCGCTTGTCCCAGAGCGACAGGTCGCGCAGCACCTTCTCCAGGTGGGCATCGTTCGGCGATTTGCCAAACAGCCCGCGGCTGAACTTCACTGTGGCCCAGACGGTCTCGAACGAGTCGGTGTGCAGCTCCTGGGGCACCAGGCCGATGATGCTGCGCGCAGCCCGGTAGTCGCGGACGATGTCATGCCCATCGGCCAGCACGGTGCCCACGGTGGCGTTGGACATGCCGCAGATGATGCTGATCAGCGTGGTCTTGCCCGCGCCGTTGGGGCCCAGCAGCGCAAGAATTTCGCCGCGGCGGATGTCGAGATCGACGTTGCGCAGTGCGGTGAAGCCGCCGGCGTAGGTCTTGCCCAGGCCGCGGATGGAGACGACGGCGTCGGGAGAATGTGAAGCTGATGGCATGAAGACGAGACAAACAAGAAAAGGATCGCGCCGGTGATCCGAATGACCACTACCGCAACCCTTGCTTGTAGCACGCCTGCCCCGCACGCGCTGACGCCGTACGCCTTTCCAGGCGTACGACAGGGGGTCAACTCACACCGCGCCGGTGTACTCGCCGCGGGCCGGGTAGCTCTTGGCCACCGCAAAGTCGATGGCGGCCACCAGATCGGCGAACCCCGGGCGGGCAAAGGGCATGGTCTGCACCGCGCCGTAATACAGCGTGCCATCGGGACGCACGATGTACACCGCCGGTTCGCTGAACAGCGCCGGCTCTTCGATGCCGATCGAAGTCTTGCCGCGCGACTCGCTGATGTACAGGCCCCACTCGCGCGCCGCCTTCAGCGCAAGACCATAGGCAAAACGCACGCCACTGGCGTTGATCTTCTTTGCCATCTCCTGAGCGCGCTCCTCGGTGTCTGAACTGATCGCGACCACGTTCACGCCGCGCGAGGCGAACTCGGGCGCCAGGCGCTCCAGCTCGATCAGGTACTTGGCGCAGAGCGGGCAATGCAGCCCGCGGTAGAACACCAGCAAATCGAACTGCTCACCCGGCTGGGCGCCGAGCACAAAACGCTCGCCGTTGGTCAGCGGCAGGTCGAGGGAGGGCACCGGCTGGCGCGGCAAAAGGACATTCGGGGTCTGTGTGCTCATGGGTCTCCTGAGGGAATGGGCAATGGGATTTGAAACGCAGTCGATGGCTTCGCTACGACGGCTCAGTATGCAGTACGATGAAGCACTCAAGATTCTGATTTAATGCCTTTTCGTTCAGAATATGCCTGCTGCCACGTCACCCGTACCGCGCCTGGATCGCCTGACCGCCCTGCTGCAAGGCCTGTCACCCCAGGTGACGCTGTTGCCTGGTTCACCCGTGGATACCGCCTTCACGCAAGGCCCCCCACTGCCCACCCTGCATCTGGCGCTCATGCTGGAGGAACCCGGTGCCTCCACGGCAGCGAGCACCCTGCCTCCGCCTGAACCCACTTTGTTGGTGTGGCGAGCCGACGATGCCGCGCTGGCCTGGCCCCTGCCCTCCCTGGCCCATGTCAGCCTGCAAGGCCAGGCGGTGCTGGCCGGCCCGATGGCGGGCCTGCTGATGGGGGCGTTTGATGGCGTGCTGGTTTTGCCGCTGGCCAGCGCCGACCCCGCCCTGCAGCAGGCTGTGTGGCTCATTCGGTCGGAGCTGCAGGCGCCGCGCTGCGGCGGCCCGCTGCTGCTCGACCGCGCGGGCGACATCTTGTTCATCGGGCTGCTGCGCCATTTGATCGCGCAGCCGCGCACGCGCCACGGCCTGCTCAATGGCCTGTCTGACCCCCGGCTCGCCCGCGCCCTGGTGGCCGTGCACGATGAACCACAACAGGCCTGGACTCTGGAGCGCCTGGCCAACACCGCCGGCATGTCGCGCACCGCGTTCGCCACCCGCTTTCGCGCCGTGATGGACCAGACCCCGGGCGACTACCTGTACCGACTGCGCATGGCGCTGGCCCGCGACGGCCTGCAACGCGGGCAAAGCCTTAAGCAGATCGCCTCGGCGGTCGGCTACACGCCGACCTCGCTGTCTCGCGCGCTGGCAAGGCAGCAGTGAGCCGCGCTCGGTCTCCCCACCGCAGCAGCCGGGAGTCCAGGCACAGCGGTCAACTTTCCTGGCGAGGCTCCTACTTCCGCTGCCGGCCGAGGCTGTGTGGAAACGCCACGGGCACGCCAGTATTGCCGATCCCTTGCTTCATGAGGTGTTCATGAGGCC
>NZ_JAABRQ010000024.1 GCF_011390835.1 Hydrogenophaga sp.
GCACCTCGCTCAAAACGGGTGCCATGATTTTATTTTTGAACAGGCATGCCGTGAAGCGTTTTCACACAGCCTCGGCCGGAACCGGTCCGACGGCCTTGAAGATTCCTTGTTGCTCTGCGCGAGCCAAGAGAGGCCTGTGATCCGAAGATGGACGGCGCATCCCCTTGCGACCGTCACCCAGACCGCGATCAGCCCACTGTCACCGGATCAGGGTCTGACGTCACCAGCGCCCCCAGCGCCACCACCCCCACCGGCGGCTCGGGCAGCCAGGGCAACACGAAGGTGCGCTTGGCCAGGCCGCTGGCGATGCGCTCGGTCTGGCGGCGCTCGCCGGCCAGGCGGGCCTGCAGCAGCGGGTCGGTGGTGCCCGAGGCGGAGATGCTTTTATTGATGACCCAGGCCCAGGGTTCGATCTGGGCGCGCTTCAGATCGTCTTGCAGCGCAGCGGCCTGGCTGACCGGGGTCATTTCGGGCAGGGTGACGATGATCACGCGGGTCATGCTGGCGTCTTGCAGGCGCATCAGCGGCGTGATGATGTGCAGGCCTTTACTTTCCGCCTGGCCTTCATACTGCTGCACCATCTGGCGGTGGTAGGCGCCGGTGGCGTCCATGAGCAGCAGGCTGTGACCGGTGGGCGCGGTGTCGAGCACGACGAAGGCGGTGCGCGCTTCGTTGACGACGCGGCTGAAGGCGTGGAACACGGCCACTTCTTCGGTGCACGGCGATTGCAGGTCTTCGAGCAGCAGGGCTTTGCCTTGCTCGTCGAGCGCCTGGCCACGCGTGGCCATGATCTTGCTGATGTAGGCCTCGGTTTCGGCTTTGGGGTCGATGCGGCCGACCTTGAGCCCGTCAAGGCTGCCGTTGAGCGCGTCGGCCACGTGGGCGGCGGGGTCGGTGGTGGTGAGGTGCACGCTGTGGCCGCGCTGCACGAGGCCCACCGCAAGCGCGGCGGCGATGGTGGTCTTGCCCACGCCGCCCTTGCCCATGACCATGATGAGGCCGCGGCCCACTGCGGCCAGCTCGTCGGCCAGGCGGGTCAGTGGCTCGGCGGGCAGCGCGGGTACCGCTGCGGGTTCGCGGGACGGGATTGCATCGGGCGCCGCGCCACCGAGCAGCGCGCGCAGCGCCGGCAGGCCCACGGTGTCGAAGGCGCGCAGGGGCACTTCGTCGCGGGGCAATCGGGCCAGGCTGTCAGGCATGGTGGCGAGGGCCTGCTGGCCGAGTGCCTCGATGGCAGTCGCAATCGGGTCGCTCGCGGTGCTGGCGTGGAAAACGCCGTTGATGGCCAGGCGCTGGTTGGCCAGGCCGAGGTGCCGCAGTTCTTCGGCGGTGCGGGCGGCCTCCTGCATCGGGCGCGGGTCGGGTCGGGTGACCAGCACGACCGTGGTCAACGCCGGATCGCTCAAGGCTTTGAGCGCAGCGTTGAATCGCGCTTCCTGCATCTTCAGGCCTGAGTGCGGCCCCAGGCAGGAGGCACCGCGGTCGTTGCCGGCAAGGAAACCGGTCCAGGCTTTGGGCAGGCTCAAGAGACGCAGCGTGTGGCCGGTGGGCGCGGTGTCGAACACCACATGGTCGTAGCGGCTTTCCCCGCCCTCGCCCGCCAGCAGCGCGGCAAACTCGTCGAAAGCGGCGATTTCGGTGGTGCACGCGCCCGAGAGCTGCTCGCGCACGGTCTGACGCTCTTCGTCGCTCGCGTCTGCCGCAAGCTGCGCCAGTACGCGCTGGCGGTAGGCCTCGGCGGCGGTGCAAGGGTCGATGTTGAGCATGTGCAACCCGCTCACGCCGGGCACGGCCACCGGCTGGTTGGACAGCGGCACACCCAGCATTTCGTCGAGATTGGAAGCTGCGTCGGTGCTGACCAGCAGCACGCGCTGCCCGGCGTCAGCCAGAGCGATGGCGGTGGCGGTGGAAAGCGAGGTTTTGCCGACGCCGCCTTTGCCCGTGAAGAACAGGAAGCGGGTGGCTGCGGCGGCGAAACCGGGGAGCGTGGGGGTGACCATCGAAGCAGCATGACACACCCAGCGCGCGCGAAGGCTGATGCGAATCAACCCCAGGAGCGGGTCAGCAGCTCGTCCAGCGCATCGGTGATGGTCTGGCCCTGCTCGGCCAGCGACCCGACATGTTCGCCCAATTGATCGACGGCCACAGACACCATGTCCAGTGGATGCAGAACCAGCTCGATATCCAAGATGCGCAGCAGTGGATTCATGCGCGTGCCCGCGGTGGGCATGTGCGCTGGCAACGCGCTGCGGCGCACCAGCGGCACCACGACACGGCGTCGGTAGCGGTCAAATTGGGCCGACTGGACGAGTACCACGAAGGGGATGCTGTCGCGCAACGCACCTTTGTTGCGGTGAACGTCGAACTGGGCCATGGCAGCCGGTTTATAGGGTGCTGTGCTCGTCGGCAAAGGAGCCCAGGCAATCGTGCAGGGCGTTCCAGTCGGCAGCGCAGGCGTCGGCCTGTTGCTGGCGCGTGCGGCCGGCTTGCTGCTGCTGGGCCACGAAATCGGCCAACAGGCCTTCCATGGTGGCGGACAGGTTGCTGGTGTAGGCGCGGGCCTGGTCCACCA
The DNA here is from genome assembly GCF_011390835.1 of Hydrogenophaga sp. GTDB lineage: Bacteria > Pseudomonadota > Gammaproteobacteria > Burkholderiales > Burkholderiaceae_C > Hydrogenophaga. Next base: position 2,573 of record NZ_JAABRQ010000024.1, read on the forward strand.
GGGCCTCGTTGAGCGTGAGATTGACCGGGCGTTTGCGCGCGTGGGCAATGCTGGGCATGGGGCGGCTCCTGGACAAATGCAGACATGCGCATGATATGCGCATACTGACCAATGGACAAGCCGGTCGCTCAGCCTGGCAGTGTCACCGTGACAGCCAGACCCGGCTGCGCATTGCGCACGGCAAATGTGCCGCCGTGCGCCTGCGCCACCAGCTTGCACAGGTAGAGGCCCAGGCCGACGCCGCCGGTGCTGCGGCTGCGGGCGCTTTCGGGACGGTAAAAGGCCTGGGCCAGGTGGGGCAGCTGGTCGTCGGGCACGCCGGGGCCGTGGTCGCGCACCTCGATCTGCAGGCCCTGCTCCGCTTGGCGCAGGCTGAGTTCGGGCGCTTGTTGTGCGCTGGCGCTGTGGCGCACGGCGTTGTCGAGCAGGTTGCGCAGCAGCAGGCGCATGCGGGTGGAGTCCAGGCGCAGGCGGGGCAACGCGGGATCGATGTGCAACGTGATCTCGGGCCGTGCGCCGGCGCGCTCGGGCTGGCGCGCCAGCACCTCGGCCACCACTTCACCCGCCAGCGCAGCCAGGTCGACTGGCTCGCGCTGCAGCGCGGCGTGGTTGCCCGACAGGCGTTCGCTCTCCAGCAGGTCGGTGATCAGCGTGCCCATCTCTTGCAGGTCGCGCAGCAGCGCCAGGCGCTGCGGGTTGACGTCGGCGGTTTCGGGCAGCAGCTCGGTGTTGAGCCGGGCGCGGGTGAGCGGGCTGCGCAATTCGTGGCTGATGGCCAGCAGCAGCGCGCGCTTGGCCTCCAGCATCTGGTGGATGTCCTGCCCCATGGTGTTGATGGTGGCGGCAAGCTGCCCCAGCTCGTCGGGCCGGGTCGGGCGCTGCACGGGAATGGGCTGGCCGAACTCACCAGCGCCAAAGCGCTGGGCACCGGCGCGGATGGCATCCAGCGGGCGCAGCAGGCGGCGCACATACAGCCAGGCGAGCAGCGTGAGCACCAGCAGCGCGGTGATGGCGAAGCCCACCAGCCGCGGGCGGCGCTCGAACACAGCCTCGTTGATGCCGAACTCGATGCGGTGGCCGTCGGCCGTGGTTCGCTGCAGGATCCGCTGCCACTCCCGATCACCATTCCCGCGCTCGCCGTCCCAGCCGCGGCCATCGGTCTGGCCCCAGCGCTCACGCTGCCAGTCGGGGCGCTGCTGTTCGGGGTGAGAGGACCAGTTAATCTGCGGCCCGGTGATGCGCACAGTGAGCGGCAGTCGCTGAGTGAGCGCCAGTGCGGCCGCTTCGCTGGGCGTGCCGCTGGCGGTGATGTCGGCGGTGAGGTGGTCCACATAGTCCATCAGCAGCGGGCGCGCGGCTTCGCGCCAGCCGAGCGAAAACGCCTTCTGCGCCCCGCTGAAAAACACGCTGGTCATGGCAGCGGCGAGCAGCAGAAACACCAGCACCAGGCGCAGCTTGATGGAGGTGCCGAGCGCCTGGCGCGCGCTGCGATGCCAGGGCGTCAGCGCCTGGGCGGCGGTAGTTGACTCGCTCATGTGGCTCGGCGCAGGGCCAGCGCGTAGCCGGCGTTGCGCAGGGTCTTGATGCAGTCCAGCGGCTCCAGCTTCTTGCGCAGCCGGCTGATGACGATATCGACCGCGCGCGTCAGCAGCTCGGCCTCGTGACCGCGCAGGTGGTTCAGGATGTCGTCGCGGCTGTAGACCTTGCCCGGCTCTCGGGCCAGCAAAAGCAGCAGTTCGTACTCGGTTCCCGTGAGGTCGACCGCTTCGCCCTGGCGCGACACTTCGCGGCGCACCGGGTCGATCACCAGGCCTTCAAACACCAGCTCACCCGGCGCGCGCACCGCGGCCTTCACGGCACCCGTTCGCCGACGCAGCAGGGTCTGGATGCGCGCCACCAGCTCGCGCGGCTCAAAGGGCTTGGGCAGGTAATCGTCCGCGCCCAGTTCCAGACCGACCACGCGGTCCATCACATCGCCACGCGCGGTGAGCATGACGATGGGGATGTCGCTTTCCTTGCGGATGGTGCGACACAGCTCGAAGCCGTCCATCTCGGGCAGCATCACGTCGAGAATGGCGGCGTCAAACGGCTGGCGCCGCAACAGCGCCAGCCCATCGCTGGGCTTGAAGGCGTGGGTGAGGCTGAGCTCGAAGCGCTGGAAATAGGTGGCCAGCGGCGGGCCGAGGTGTTCGTCGTCGTCGATGAGCAAGATGCGGTTCATGGCGCATTCTCACACCGCCGCTCAGGCCCAGGATTCCGGGCACCGCGCGGCGGCTGAGCAGCGGAGGTGTCAGCCTCGGCCCCACAAGCCGCGGCGCTTGTCCAGGCGCTCGCGGACCTCGGCCTGTTGCGCCGGGTTGAGGCTGTCATAGAAGTCGGCCATGGCAGCGATCACCTTGGGGCCACCGGCCTGCACCACCTCGGTTTTCTGCGTCAGCAGGGTCTGGGCACGGCTGCGGTCGAACTTGTCGCCTGCGATAAGGGCCTTGAGCTCGGTGCGAGGATCAGCGCTGTCGCCCCGCATGGCCTGGCGCTGCGCGATCATCTCGTCGGCCAACACGCCGAGCTTGAGTTTCTGGGCTTCGTTGAGGTCGAGCTTGTCGCTCACGCGCTCGATCACCTTGCCGCGCATCTCCATCACACGCTCGGGGCTCATGCCGGCGTGATCGTGGTGGCCGCGGGAGCCGCAAGCCGTGAGGCCGCCCACGAGCAGGGTGGCGCCGGCGAAGCCGATGAGGGTTTTCTTGATCCAGGGTTTCATGACGGTGTTCCTTTCAGAACGGGTTGAACATGAACGCCATGGTGCCGGCCACGCGCAGGACTTGGGTGTCAGCCAGGTCTCACTTCTTCTCGTTTTGTTTCAGCGCGCTCAGCCGCGCGGCGGCAGCCAGACACCAATCAGAATAGAAATGCCGCCATACAACTGCTGGAAGCGCCTGGCCACCCGCTGCTGCCGGGGCTACAGGCGGTGCGCGGTGCTGGCGATCCAAGACGCTCACGCACCTGGGTTTTTTGCGCACAATTGAAGCTGTGCGCACAAGCGCCGTGAAGCCACCCATGTTTTCTTTGTTCAGACCACTCTTCATCGCCATGTGCTGCCCGCTTTTGTGCGCATGCGCACTGGCCAGCAGGAGCACCATCCCAGCCGCCGCCGACAACTGCTCGCGGGTGACCGGCACGCAAGTGGATCTCAATGCCTGCGTCCATCAAGACTTCGAGCGCGCCACCGCGGCCAACCTTGAGGCCTACCAGACCCTGTTGCAGGGTGTGAGCGATCCGCAGCGCCGGTTGTTGCGAAAGGCACAGACGGCGTGGACCCGGTACCGCGAGAAAGCTTGTGAATTCGAGAAGAGCGGCGTCGAAGGCGGCAGCGTCGCGCCCATGATTCGCTCGCAGTGCCTGGCGCGCATGACACGCGAGCGCACCGCTGAATTGCAACGTTTCCTGGACTGCGAAGAAGGTGACCTGAGCTGCGTGCGCTAGGGTCTGCCGAGCATCAGAACTCCTCGGTATCGACCTCGCTGTTGCCCTGGGCGTTGTAGCGGCTGCCGACCACGGTGCGCTGGTTGATGAGCGCATCGAGCTGGGCCATGACGCCTGCGTCCAGCTTCACGTGCACCGAGCCCAGATCGTCGTGCAGGTGGTCCACGCTGCGGGTGCCGGGAATCGGTAGGATGTGTTCGCCACGGTGCAGCAACCAGGCGATGGCCAACTGCGAAGGCGTGCAGCCCAGCGCTTGCGCGATCGCCAGGTAGCCCGGCAGCAGTTTGGCGTTGGCGGCGTAGTTCTCTGGCGAGAAGCGCGGCATGGTGCGGCGGATGTCCTTGGCGTGCAGGTCGCTCACATCCATAGGGCCGCACAGAAAACCCCGCGCCACCGGGCTGAAGGCCACAAAGGTGATGCCGAGCTCGAGGCAGGTATCGAGCACCGCGATTTCGGGGTTGCGGGTCCAGAGGGAATACTCGGTTTGCACGGCGGCAATGGGGTGTTCGGCATGCGCCTTGCGCAGGGTGCTGGCGGACACTTCCGAGAGCCCGATGGAGCGGATCTTGCCCGCACGCACCAGATCGGCCAGTCCCCCCACGCTCTCCTCGATGGGCACCTTTTTGTCCCAGCGGTGCAGGTAGTACAGGTCGATCACGTCGGTCTGCAAGCGCTTGAGTGCGGCTTCGCAGGTGGCGCGCAGCGTCTCGGGCCGGCCGTCGATCACGCGCACCAGCTTGCCGTCGCCATTCACGTCCACGCCCTGCATGCCGCACTTGCTGGCCAGGGTGAACCTGGAACGGTGTTTTGAGAGGTACTTGCCCACCAGCGTCTCGCTGGCGCCAAAGCCATACAGCGCGGCGGTATCGAAATGGGTCACGCCGGCGTCCAGCGCGGCGTGTAGCAGCTTGGCGGCTTCGGCTTCTGACACCGGTTCACCGTAGGCGTGGCAAACGTTCATGCAGCCCAGACCAATGGCGGAGACGGTGAAGGGGCCTAGTTGGCGTTGTTGCATCGGGGGCTCTCTGGTTTCTTAATGACGCGCAAATGGCGTAAGCCAATGGGGGTCGGATCACCCGCCGCTGCGCGGTGGTGTGCTCTGACCCACATTGGCTCATTTTGCTTCGGGATGGCAAACGGCCGCTCAGCTCAGGCCTTCAACTGCTGCTCCAACTGGTGCAGCACCTGGTAGCAGTTGAACACCTGGGCGACGCTGCTGTTGGGCTCGCGCCCTTCGCGGATGGCGGCAAAGAATTCGCGGTCCTGCAGCTCGATGCCGTTCATGCTGACCGCCACCTGGCTGACATCGATCTGTTCTTCCTTGCCGGTGAACAGATCGTCGTATCGCGCGAGGTAGGTGGCGGTGTCGCCGATGTAGCGGAAGTAGGTGCCCAGGGGCCCGTCATTGTTGAAGCTGAGGCTGAGCGTGCAGATGGCGCCGCTGGCTGTCTTGAGTTGGATGCTCATGTCCATGGCGATACCGAGCTTGGGATGGATCGGGCCCTGGATCGCGTTGGCCTGCACGATGGGGCTGCCCGCCTGGAAGGCGAACAGATCCACCGTGTGGGCGGCGTGGTGCCAAAGCAGGTGGTCGGTCCAGCTGCGGGGTTGGCCGAGGGCATTGGTGTTGGTGCGGCGGAAGAAATAGGTCTGCACATCCATTTGCTGGATGTTGAATTCGCCCGCTTTGATCTTGTTGTGAACGTACTGATGGCTGGGGTTGAAGCGGCGGGTGTGGCCGCACATGGCGACCAGTCCGGTCTGCTTCTGCAGCGCCACCACGTCTTCAGTACCCTTGAGGCTGTCGGCCAGGGGAATTTCCACCTGCACGTGTTTGCCGGCCTTCAGGCAGGCCAGGGTTTGCTCGGCGTGCATTTGCGTAGGCGTGCACAGGATGACGGCGTCAACCTCTTTCATGGCCAGGCTGTCGGCCAGATCGGTGGTGACATGGCCGATGCCGTACTTCGAGGCCACTTCTTTCGTCTTGTCCAGGTCGCGGCTGATCAGGGACACGACTTCAACGCCGTCGATGTTCCTGATGCCGTCCAGGTGCTTGATACCGAAAGCGCCAGCGCCGGCGAGTGCGACACGAATGGTCATGTGAATCTCCGCAGAGCCGCCTCGAGGAGGCGAAGGCCCCCTCGGGGGGCAGTGATTGAACGAATTGAAGAACGTGGGGTTTTCATCTATTTTCCAGGATGAGGTGGCCCACCGCCGTGTTGGAGGCTGGCACATGGTAGAAGCGGTGCGCCACGCGGGGCGGTGGGCCACCGGCCACGTCGGTCATAGCGCCACGGGCGATCAGCCACATCACCAGCTCGATGCCTTCGCTGCCGGCTTCGCGCACGTAGTCGATGTGGTTCCGCTGGGCACAGGCGGAAGGGTCGGCAATCATCTGGTCGAGCCAGGCGTTGTCCCACTCGCGGTTGATGAGACCGGCGCGCGCGCCCTGCAGCTGGTGGCTCATGCCGCCGGTGCCCCAGATGTGCACATTCAGGTCCTCGTCGAAGCTTTCCACCGCTTTGCGGATGGCCTGCCCCAGCATGAAACACCGGCGCCCGCTGGGCACCGGGTACTGCACCACGTTCACCGCGAACGGGATCACCGGGCAAGGCCATGCGCCCTTCAAGGGATCTTGCTCGCCGCACATCAGCGACAGCGGCACGGTGAGACCGTGGTCCACATCCATCTTGTTGACAATGGTGAGGTCAAAGTCCTGTTGGATCACGCTCTGCGCGATGTGGGAGGCGAGCTCCGGATGACCAATGACCTTGGGCACCGGGCGCGGACCCCAGCCCTCGTCGGCCGGCTGGTACTCGGCCGCGGTGCCGATCGCAAAGGTGGGGATCATCTCCAGGCTGAAGGCGGTGGCGTGATCGTTGTAGACGAGGAAGATCACATCGGGCGGGTTGTCCCTCATCCACTGTTTGGAGAAGTCGTAGCCCGCGAACACGGGCTTCCAGTAATCCTCCTGGCTTTTGCCCAGGTCCAGCGCCGCGCCGATGGCGGGCACATGAGAGGTGTAGACGGATGCGGTGATGCGGGCGGCCATGTCAGTGTTTCCCTTGGGGTTGGTGCTGGGGCTGCGCGTCGCCGCTCTCTCCGAGGTGGCGGTTGCCCTCTACGCTGCGGCCACCGCGGATCATCATGTCGCGGTACTCGGTCTCGGTCATGCCGGTCATGGAGCCCGCCATCTGCTGGAAGCTCTTGCCGTCGGTGGCACCGATCTTGGCCAGGAAATAGATGTTGCCGCCGGTGCGCATGCACCAGTTGAGGTCGCGCGCCAGCACCGCCTGCTTCTGCTCCTCGGTCATCGCCCATTCGTCCAGGTAGGCGCGCTCGTCGGCCTTGAAGCGCTCGCGATTCTCGGCCTTCATCAAGGACATGCAGAACTGGTTGAGCCAGTAGCCTTTGCGAGATTGCTCGGCATCAAAAATGATGGTGCCAGGCACGTCGAGATAAGGTTTTTCAAGAGACATTTCAGACCTCCTCGGGCCAGTAAAGCTTCATGGGGTTCGTCACCAGCAACTTCTGCTGCAGCTCAGGCGTCGGCGCGATGTGCGGGATGAAGTCCACCAGCAGGCCGTCGTCAGGCATGTGATCTTTGAGGTTGGGGTGTGGCCAGTCGGTGCCCCAGAGCACGCGGTCGGGGAAATGCTCAACGATGCGGCGCGCGAACGGCACCACGTCGCGGTAGGCGTTCTGTTCACCTGCCAGCGCTTTCGGGCCGGTGAGCGAGAGGCGTTCCGGGCAGCTCACCTTGCTCCACACATTCGGATGCTCGCGCATGAAGCGCTCGAACAGGGCGAACTGAGGGCCATCCACCGGCAGCGACACATCGGGGCGGCCCATGTGGTCCACCACCACCATGGTTGGCAGTGTGGTGAAGAAGTCCCACAGCTCGGGCAGGTCCACCGCCTCAAAGTAGATGACCACGTGCCAGCCCAGGGCCTTGATGCGGTTCGCGATCTCGAGCAGCTCGTCCTTGGGTGTGAAGTCGACCAGGCGTTTGACGAAGTTGAAGCGCACACCGCGCACGCCGGCCTGGTGCAACGCCTGCAGTTCAGCGTCGCTCACGCTGCGCTTGACGGTGGCCACACCACGCGCCATGCCTTGCGAATGCACCAGCGCATCGACCAGCGCGCGGTTGTCGGCCCCGTGGCAGGTGGCCTGCACGATCACGTTGCGGGCGAAACCCAGGTGGTCTCGCAGGGCGAACAGCTGCTGCCTGGAGGCGTCGCATGGCGTGTATTTGCGTTCGGACGCGTAGGGAAACTCGGTGCCGGGGCCAAACACGTGGCAGTGCGCGTCCACACTGCCAGCAGGCACCTGGAAGCGTGGCTGGCTCGGGCCGTCAAACCAGTCGAGCCAGCCAGGCGTTTTGGTGAAGTCACCGGATGTGGGCTTGTCGTTGGCTTGGGTCATGTCAGATCATGGGTTCGCACATACATACGGTGGCTCATAAGAGCCGGCTTTGCCGGGCCGCCAGCGCGGCCCCCGACCAAGGGGTCGCGCACAGCGGGGCGGGGGTGATCCATGGCTAGTCGATGTATTTCAGACCTGCCTTGGCCAGTGGCTCGCGCATCTGGTACATGTCCAGCCCCAGCACGCCGGCTTCGAATTTCGCTCGCTTTTCGCCCTCGAAGCTCTCTCGTTTCTCGGCCGCGTCGGCCACCGCCTGGGCCATCGCGGCGGGCACCACGACCACGCCATCGGTGTCGGCCACGATGACATCGCCGGGATTCACCAGGGCGCCCGCACAGACCACGGGGATGTTGACCGAGCCCAGCGTGGCCTTGATCGTGCCCTTGGCGTGGATGGCCTTGCTGAACACGGGAAATCCTATCTTCTCCAGCTCGTCCACATCGCGCACACCGCCGTCGATGATCAAGCCGCGCGCGCCACGCGCCTTGAACGAGGTGGCGAGCAGGTCACCAAAAAAACCATCGGTGCTGTCGGTGGTGCAGGCGGCCACCACCACATCACCGGGCTGCAGCTGCTCGGCGGCCACGTGCAGCATCCAGTTGTCACCGGGCTGCAGCAGCACAGTGACGGCCGTGCCGCACATGCGGGCGCCTTTGTAGATGGGCCGCAGGTAGGGCTTCATGAGACCGACGCGGCCCAGGGCCTCGTGCACCGTGGCCACACCAAAGCGAGAGAGCTTGTCCACCGCCGCTGCGTTGGCGCGCACGATGTTGCATTGGACGATACCGAGTGTGGTCATGTTCAGCGTCCTTGTGCTTGAAGGCGCGCATCCAGGCGCGGAAAAACACGGCGCACATTGGCCTCGAAAATCTGGCGCTTGTCGTCTGCGCTCAGGATGGTCGAGGCTTCGATGTAGCGCCGCGTGTCGTCGTAGTAGTGGCCCGACTCCGGATCGATGCCGCGCACCGCGCCGATCATCTCAGAGGCGAACAGCACGTTTTTTACCGGGATCACCGTGTTGAGCAGGTCGATGCCGGGCTGGTGGTACACGCAGGTGTCGAAAAACACGTTGTTCATCAGGTGCTCGGCCAGCAGCGGCTTTTTCATCTCTTGCGCCAGACCGCGGAAGCGGCCCCAGTGGTAGGGCACGGCGCCGCCACCGTGGGGGATGAGGAACTTCAGCGTCGGGAAGTCCTTGAACAGGTCGCCCTGGATCAGCTGCATGAAGGCGGTGGTGTCGGCGTTGAGGTAGTGCGCGCCGGTGGTGTGAAAGCAAGGGTTGCAGCTGGTGCTCACGTGGATCATGGCCGGCAGATCGTGCTCGACCATCTTTTCGTAGATCGGGTACCAGTGCCGGTCGGTCAGGGGCGGACTGGTCCAGTGGCCGCCCGATGGGTCCGGGTTGAGGTTGATACCCACCGCGCCATATTCGCGCACGCACTTCTCCAGCTCCGGCACGCAGGTCGCCGGGTCCACGCCCGGGCTCTGCGGCAGCATGGCCACTGGTACAAAGTGATCGGGAAACAGCTCACTCACGCGAAAGCAGAGCTCGTTGCAGATCGACGCCCAGGTGCTGGAGATCTGGAAATCGCCGATGTGGTGCGCCATGAAGCTCGCGCGTGGGCTGAACAGCGTGATGTCGCTGCCGCGCTCTTTCATCAGGCGCAGCTGGTTGCTCTGGATGGATTCGCGCAGCTCGTCGTCGCTGATCTTCAGATCGGACACCCTGGGCATGGAGGCCGGGTCTTTGATGCCGGCGATCTGTGCGTTGCGCCAGGTCTCCAGCGCTTTGGGCGCGGTGGTGTAGTGGCCGTGGCAGTCGATGACGAGGGGTTGGGTCTGGGTCATGGGGCCTGAGTGGGGGTGATTGCCGACACGGGGCATCGGCAGCGCGGAGGTTGGGTACATGCCATTCTGGCCCGCTCGACGCCAGGTCACCAGACCTCACGCCCGATAGCAGCTAGAACGGAAAAGGATACCTATGATGGCGTCATGCCGAAAAACAGGTAACAGCGCATGGATCTCAAGCAACTCGAGTACTTCGTCCGGGTGGCCGAGCTGGGCAGTTTCACCCGGGCCGCGCAGGCGCTGGATGTGGCCCAGCCCGCGCTGTCGCGCCAGGTGCGGCTGCTGGAAGTCGAGCTGCGGCAGAACCTGCTGGTGCGCAACGGGCGCGGCGCGAACCCCACCGAAGCAGGCAACTTGCTGCTGGCGCATGCGCGCGGCATCCTGCACCAGGTGGAGCGCGCGCGCGAGGAGCTGGGCCGGGTGCGCGGTGCGCTGGCCGGGCGCGTGGCCATCGGCCTGCCGCCCAGCCTCTCGCGTGTGCTGGCCGTGCCGCTGATGCGCGCTTTCCGGCAGCAGCTGCCCCAGGCCAGTGTGTCGATCTGCGAAGGCCTGTCGGTCAACATGCAGGAATGGCTGGCCACCGGGCGGCTGGACATCGCCGCGCTCTACAACGCCCAGCCCGCCGCCGAACTGGAGCTGACGCCGCTGCTGGAGGAAGATCTGGTGCTGGTGCAGGCGCGGCCCTCGGGCTTGCCACAGGACCCGCCGCCGGAGACGATCTCGCTCAGCGAGATCGCCGCGCTGCCGCTCGTGATCCCCAGCCGGCCGAACGCGATCCGCATGCAGGTCGAGGCCGCCCTGGCCCACCTCGGACTGCTGCCCACGGTGGCGCTGGAGATCGACGGTGTCGCGGCCATCCTCGACCTGGTCGCCGATGGCGCTGGTGCCGCCCTGCTCTCGCGCAACGCAGTCAGCAGCTCGATCCGCCCCTCGGCGTTCCAGGTGAGCGCCATCGTCGACCCTCCGTTGCGCACACGCCTGAGCCTGGCGGTCAGCGCCCAGCGCCCCACCACGCTGACCCAGCAGGCCGCCATGGCCCTCTTGAAAACCACCGCCGAGCAAGTCCTCGCATCGGCCTGAACGCCAGGGTTCATGCGGGCTACAGGGGGATGGCCGCCGATGGGTTGACAGCAATTTTCAGCAACGCTATGATATCGGCTGTCTTTTGCTGCCATCTTCATGGATTCCGATGACCGGTTTGGCCGTTTCGCCAAAACCGGATGACAACATCGGATATGCCGCAGCTTGGACCAGCGCACACGATCTCTGATCGCGAGCGCGTTTTTTTCGTTCAAGGACCCGAGCAGGGTCCTTGAGTTTCTTTGTAGGCCATCCACCAGGGATGGTCGGCCAATTTACCCGGGCATCTGCTGTTGCCTTCGTAGGGTTTTTTGGATATCGGGTTGGACCTTGCCACTGCGGGGGATCAACCTGATGCAGATCAGGACATCCCACCGGCATGACCCGTTCCGACAGGACTTCAGACACCTCCCACGCCCCTTCATCCCCCTTGCGTTTTCGCAGCGCCGTCCCGACCGACGGCACAGCGCTCTGGCGTCTGGTGCAAGCCGCCGGCACGCTGGAACTGAATTCTGCCTATTGCTACCTGCTGTTCGCCACCGATTTCGGCAGCACCTGCCTGGTGGCCGAGCAGGATGGCGAGACGGTGGGCGCCGTGATCGGCTATCACCCGCCCCAGCAGCCGCAGACGGCATTCGTCTGGCAGGTGGCTGTGTTGCCCCGGCTGCGCGGCAAGGGCCTGGGCGCGCAGTTGCTCGGTCAATGGCGGGCACTGCCGGCCAACCGCGACTGCCGCTGGGTCACGGCCACGGTGGCCGAAGGCAACCTCGCCTCCCAAGCCTTGTTTCGACGCTTTGCGGCCACGCACCAGGCCGCCTGCGAGGCGACACCCCATTTCACCGCCGACCTGTTTCCCGGCGAGCACCCGCCTGAGCCGCTGCTGCGCATCGGCCCGCTCGAGCGCGCGCTCGCGCCAGAGACCGATCGCGTGGCCACCGCCATTGCCTGATCGCAGGCGTCTGTGCCCAACCCGTTTTTTTGCAATGAAGGAGTCTTCCCATGAACAACATCTTTGAACAGCACGAATCCGAAGTCCGCGGCTACTGCCGCAACTTCCCGGCGGTGTTCGTCAGCGCCAAAGGCGCCTGGATGACCGACGAAAACGGTGAGCGCTACCTGGACTTCTTTGCCGGCGCCGGTGTCATGAACTACGGCCACAACCCCGACAAACTGAAAGAAGCGCTGCTGGACTACATCACGCGCGACGGCATCACCCATTCGCTGGACATGTACACCCAGGCCAAGCGCGACTTCATTCAGCGCTTTGAGCAGGTCATCCTGCGCCCGCGCGGCCTGTCCTACAAACTCCAGTTCCCCGGCCCGACCGGCACCAACGCCGTGGAAGCCGCACTCAAGCTGGCACGCAAGGTCACCGGTCGCGAGCAGGTGGTGGGCTTCACCAACGCCTTCCACGGCATGACCCTGGGCGCGCTGGCGGTCACCGGCAACGGCTTCAAGCGCGCAGGCGCGGGCGTGCCGCTGCAGAACACGACCTCGATCCCGTTCTGCGGCTTCATGGGCGACGACCCCGATACCCTGGGCTTTTTCGAAGCCATGCTGCAAGACAACGGCAGCGGCCTGGAGAAGCCCGCCGCCGTGATCGTGGAGACGGTGCAGGCCGAGGGCGGCGTCAACGTTGCCGCCATCGACTGGCTCCAGCGGTTGCGCGACATCACCGCGGCACACGGCATCCTGCTCATCGTCGACGACATCCAGGTCGGCTGCGGGCGCACCGGCAAGTTCTTCAGCTTTGAGGAAGCCGGCATCGTGCCCGACATCGTGACGCTGTCCAAGTCGCTCTCGGGCTACGGCATTCCGATGGCCCTGGTGCTGATCAAACCCGAACACGACCAGTGGGCACCGGGCGAACACAACGGCACCTTCCGCGGCCACAACCCGGGTTTCGTGACCGCCACCAAGGCGCTCGACTACTGGGAAAACGACTGGCTGGAGAAGGCGGTTGCCCACAAAAGCAAGATCGTGCACGACCGCCTGCAGGCGATGGTCAAGCGCCTGGACGTGACCGCCAGCATCCGCGGCCGCGGGCTGATCTGGGGCGTGGCCTTCGATGACCCGACGCTCGCCAGCCAGGTGTCACAGGCCTGCTTCAAAGACAAGCTGATCATCGAGACGGCGGGCATGGAAGACCAGGTGCTCAAGCTGCTGCCCAGCCTGACCATCAGCGACGAAGGCCTGACGCTCGGCCTCGACACGATCGAAAAATGCCTGGCCATGGTGCTTCATCGCAACGCCCGCCACACCACCGAGACAGCCGAGATGGCCGAGACCGTTGAGGACGCACTCATTTCGGCCTGATGGCCCCAGTCCCCAACAAGCGAACACAGGAGAAAAACATGATCGTCAAACACCTCGACCAGATCGTCGGCACGGATGCCGATGTTGACACCGCCGGCTGGACCAGCCGGCGCCTGATTCTCAAAGACGCCGGCATGGGCTACTCGGTGCACGACACCGTGATCAAGCCAGGCGCCGAGCTGGACATGCACTACCGCAACCACCTCGAAACCGTGTACCTCACCGAAGGCGCCGGCGAGCTGGTGGATCTGGCCACTGGCGAGACCCACGCCTTGCGCGTGGGCTCGATCTACGCCCTAAACCAGCACGATCACCACCTGCTCAAAGCCAATCAGGGAACGCACATGCGCATGGTCTGCGTCTTCAACCCGCCCATTACCGGCCAGGAAGTGCACGACGAATCCGGCGCCTACGCGCTGTGCGATTGAGGGAGGCAGCTGAGACCATGTCTGCCACCACCACCCAACCCCGCTCCACCCCACCCACCGCAGCCGACCGCTACCCCTCGCGGATCGCGCCTGAACCGCGCATCAGCGACCGCCTGGACCCGGTGGTCCATGGCAACGCCGACGCTGGTCCACTCTCCGCCAGCCAGCTGCGCTATTTTGAAGACAACGGCTACCTGAACGATCACACCCTGTTCAGCGAAGCCGAACTGGTTGGCTACCAGACCGAGCTGCAACGCTTGCGATCCGACCCACAGGTCAAGACCGCCGCCGAAGCGGTGATCGAACCGCAGAGTCTGGAGCTGCGCTCGCTCTTTGCGGTCCACCGCAGCAGCGACGTATTGCGCCAGCTCTGCCACCACCCGCGCCTGGTCGCCATCGCCCGCCAGCTTCTAGGCAGCGAGGTCTACATCCACCAGTCACGCATCAACTACAAGAACGGCTTTCGCGGCAAAGAGTTCTTCTGGCACTCCGACTTCGAGACCTGGCATGTGGAGGACGGCATGCCCGCCATGCGCGCGCTCAGCTGCTCGATCAGCCTCACACCCAACACCGAACACAACGGTCCGCTGATGCTGATGCCAGGCTCCCACCACCGCTTCGTGTCTTGCGTCGGCGCGACGCCCGACAACCACTACCGCGAATCGCTCAGACGCCAGGAAGTGGGGGTGCCCGACGACGAAGGCCTCAGGCAGCTGGCGCACGAGTTTGGCATCGCCTCGCCCAAAGGCCTGGCCGGTTCGGTCACGTTTTTCGACTGCAACACCATGCACGGCTCCAACTCCAACATCACGCCGATGCCACGCAGCAATGTGTTCGTGGTCTACAACAGCGTGCACAACACGCCAGTGAATCCGTTCTGCGGGCTGGCACCGCGCCCCAACTTCATCGCCGAGCGGAAAGACTTCCGTCCGCTGTCGCTCAACCCTACCGACTGAGCGACGCAAGTCCGCTGCACCTCGGACCGCTCACCTTCCCAGCCCCGGCGTGCCAGCGCCTGGGGCGTCCACCCTCACCGATTTGGAGAACCCATGCAACAACGCCATCTCAACCTCAGCCTCACCCGCCGCGCCCTCGCTGCCGTCGTTGGTGCCAGTGCCTTGCTCGGCAGCGGCCTGGCCGCCGCCGAAACCACGCTGGAGCGCATCCAGAAGCAGGGCTACATTCGCGTCGGCTTTGCCAACGAGGCGCCCTATGCTTTCGCCACCGCCGATGGCAAGCTCAGCGGCGAGTCGCCCAGCGTGTTTCGCCATGTCATGGCCCAGCTGGGTGTGAAAGAGGTCGACGGTGTGCTGACCGAGTGGGGCGCACTGATCCCCGGCCTGAAGGCCGGCCGGTTTGATGCCATCGTGGCCTCGATGTACATCACGCCCAAGCGCTGCGAGCAGATCCTGTTTGCCAATCCGACCTACGGCATCGGCGAGGCCTTCGTCGTGAAGGCGGGCAACCCCGACAAGATCAACACCTACGCCGACGCGGTGAAGAACAACCTGAAGATCGCGTTTGTCGCCGGTACGGCCGAGATCGAGCACGGCCGCCTGGCCGGCATGAAGCGCACGCAGGAGGTCACCGTGCCCAACTTCGCAGCCGCCGTGGCCACGGTGAAGTCGGGCCGCGCCTCGGCCGCCGCCTTCACCTCGCTGACCGCCCAGGATCTCGCCGGCAAAGACCCGGCCATCGAGCGCGCCCAGCCATTCACGTTTGAACACGAGGGCAAGAGATACAAAGGGGAAGGCTCGTTCGGCTTTCGCCTGGCCGACACCAGCCTGCGCGACGCGGTCAACGTCGAGCTCGCCAAATTCCTGGGCACACCGGAACACCTGAAGATGGTGAGTGCCTTTGGCTTTGACGCCTCGAACCTGCCGGAGAAAACCGCGGCACAGCACTGCGCGGGCGACTGATTGCGCGCGAACGGGCTGGTCGTCGCCATCCTGTGCTTCGGTGCCGGGTTGGTGGTGGCCACCTTCACCGAGCTGCGCGACTTTCTGCCCGAGCTGCTGCGCGGCGGCGTGATCACGCTGCAGGTGACAGCCGGCGGTGCGGTGGTCGCGGTGATCGCTGCGCTCAGCGCAGCGCTGACGCGCCTCTACGGTCCGCGACCGTTGCGCTGGCTGGCCACCGCCTACGTGGAGCTGTTTCGCGGCACCTCGGCGCTGGTGCAGCTGTTCTGGCTGTTTTTCGTGCTGCCGCACTTTGGGGTCACGCTCTCGCCCATGGTGGTGGGCATCGCGGCGCTCGGTCTGAACGTGGGCGCCTATGGCGCCGAGGTGGTGCGTGGCGCCATCGGTTCGGTGGCGCGCGGCCAGTGGGAAGCGTGCACCGCCCTGAATCTCACCCGGGCGCAAACGCTGCGACGCATCGTGTTGCCGCAGGCCTTTGTGGCCATGATCCCGCCCTGGGGCAACCTGTTCATCGAACTGCTCAAGGCCACTTCACTGGTGTCGCTCATCACCTTGTCTGATCTGGCCTTCAAGGCGCAGCAGCTCAACCAGAACACGCTGCGCACCGCCGAGGTTTTTTCTACCGTGCTGCTGATGTACCTGGCGCTGTCGGTGCTGATCACGGTCGGCATGCGGGCGCTGGAGGCGCGGGCTGCGCTCGGGCTGCGACGCGGGCGGGTGAGCTGATGGCGGTGCAGATCTGGGACTGGTCGTCTGCCGCCGAGGCGATGCCGCTGCTGGCCGAAGCCTCGATCATCACCTTGCAGGCCACGGTGCTGGGTTTTCTGATGGCGCTGATCGTGGGCCTGATGTTTGCCATCGGCCGCATGGCCGGGCCGACCTGGCTGCGCCTGGCGGTGGGTGGGGTGGTGGAGTTCATCCGATCCACGCCGCTGCTGATCCAGATCTTTTTTCTCTACTACGTGATGCCCGAGTTCGGCCTCACGCTCGACGCCATGCCCACCGGCGTGCTGGCGCTTGGCCTGCACTACGGCGCCTACTGCTCCGAGGTCTACCGCGCCGGTCTGGCCAATGTGCCCAAAGGCCAGTGGGAGGCCAGCGTCGCGCTCAACCTCTCGCCCTGGACCACCTTCAAGGACGTGATCCTGCCGCAGGCGATTCCTCCCGTGGTGCCGGCACTGGGCAACTACCTGGTCGCGCTGTTCAAGGAAACGCCGCTGCTGTCGGTGATAGCGGTGCTGGAGCTGATGCAGACCGCGAAGATCATCGGTTCGGAGACCTTTCGCTACGTCGAGCCGATCACGCTGGTCGGCGCCTTTTTCCTGGTGTTCAGCCTGATTTCGGCCGCCTTGATCCGGCGCGTGGAGCTGCACCTCAACAGCCGCATGGGCCGCCGCACATGAACACCAACCCCAACCTGGCTGCGCAGCAACCGATGGTCCGATTCGACAAGGTGACCAAGCGCTACGGTCCGCTCACCGTGCTGGACCAGCTGGATCTGGACGTGGCGGCCCACGAGAAAGTGGCCATCATCGGCCCTTCGGGCTCGGGTAAGACCACCGTGCTGCGCATGCTGATGACGCTGGAGACGATTGACGAGGGTCTGATCTCGGTTGATGGCGAGCCACTGACCCACATGACGCAAGGCGACCGACTCGTGCGCGCCAACGCGGCCCACCTGCGCCGCATGCGCGGCCACATCGGCATGGTGTTTCAGCACTTCAACCTGTTCCCGCACATGAGCGCGCTGAAGAACTGCATGGAAGCGCCGGTGACGGTGCTGGGGCTGAGCAAAGACGAAGCGCGCGAGCGCGCAGGCGATCTGCTGGCCCAGGTGGGTCTGGCCGACAAGCTGGATCACTATCCTTCGCAACTCTCGGGTGGCCAGCAGCAGCGCGTGGCGATTGCGCGCGCGCTGGCCATGCGGCCCAAGGTGATGCTGTTCGACGAGGTGACTTCCGCCCTGGACCCGGAGCTGTGCGGCGAGGTGCTGGCCGTGATCCGCAGCCTGGGCCAGGAACACCAGCTCACCATGCTCATGGTCACGCACCAGATGGGGTTTGCGCGCGAGTTTGCCGATCGCGTGTGCTTCTTCCACGCCGGGCGCATCGAAGAACAAGGCCCGGCGCAAGCGCTGTTCGAAAACCCGCAGAACGAACGCACCCAGCAGTTTCTGCGCGCCGTGATGGACGCGGTGTGATCAGTCGGGCTGGCGCGCCTGGAGCAAGGCATCGGCCAGCAGCGACCAGTCCGCTTCGCTGGGCAGGTGCTCAAACGCGCCATCGCGCGCCTGATCCGCCATCCAGTCGTGCTTGCGGGCAATGGCCTCGGCCATAAAGGGCTCGAAGCCGGCTTCGCGCACCGTGTTCGCCGCTTCGCGCATCTCCTCGGCGCGGCGGCGCCCGTGCAAAGCCACGCGGCTAAAAAAATAACTGCCCTGGCGGGACCAGTCGATACCGGGGAAGGTCTCCTGCAGGGTGGCGACCATTGCGGCTTCCACGCCATAGTGGCGCGCCGTGGCATAGCTCTCGATCACCAGCGCCTCCAGACCCTTGATCATGACGCTGCGACACATCTTGGTCGCCGACGCCACGCCCACGAGATCACTCACCACCTGCGCCTGCATGTCCCAGGCGAGCAGCGTGGGCAGCAGCGTCGCCGCGTGCGGCCCGCCGAGCAACATAGGCACGCGGATGCCGTATGGCGGCACCGAGGTCATCACGCCCGCTTCCACATAGCGCCCGCCAGCCGCATCGATACAGGCAGATGCGGCCTGCTTGGTACCGGGAGATGCAGAGTTCAGATCAAGAAAAAAAGTACCCGCTGCGACGTGGTCCGCCACCGCTTCGGCCACCGCCAACGTACTGGACGCGGTCACCGCGGAAATGATCAGGTCGGCACGGCCGCACAGCTCAGCCACGCCTGAGCAGGCTTGCACACCCTGGCCGGCGGCATGGGCCAGGGCTGGCTCGCGCACAGCAGGATCGGCAAAAGCCAGATCCCAGGCGGCCACCTGCGGGACCACTGACCGCAAGGCGGCGCTGAAGATGCGCCCCACCTCGCCATAGCCCACCAAGCCGATGCGCGTCATGCCCTCCTCCCGTGTCATTGCTTCGGAATGCCGGCGCGCTCGATCACCCCGCCCCAGCGCCGGATGTCGCTGGCCAGCAGCTCGGCCGCTTGCTCCGGCGTGCTGGCACGCGGGTCGATGTTGAGCTCCAGCAGCTTCTTGCGCAACTCGGGTGTGGCCAGCACGCCCTCGATCGCCTTGTTCAGCCGCATGACCACCTCGCGCGGTGTCCTGCCGGGCACGGCGAGCGCATTCCACGACGAAGCAACCAGACCGGCTATTCCGGCCTCGATCGCGGTGGGCACCTCGGGCAGCACCGCGGAGCGCCGCTCACCTGTGACGGCCAGGGCGCGCAAGGCGGCCGCTCGAATCTGCGGCAGGGCCGGCCCCAGGATCTCGACCCCCACCTCCACCTGCCGGCCGCGCAGCGCTCCGATCAGTGCCGGTGTGCCGTTGAACGGCACCACCTGCGCTTCGATGCCGGCGGCGCTCTTGAACAACTCGGCCGACAGGTGCTGTGTGCTGCCTATGTTGATGCTACCCAGGGTGAGCTGGCGCGGGTTGGCCCGCGCATAGGCCACCATATCGCCCAGCGTCTTGAAGGCCGATTCGCTGCTGGCGATCACCGCGATATCGAAGTAGCCCAGCGTGGAAACCGGAATGAAGTCACGCACCATGTCAAACGGCAAGCGCTTGAACAGCCTGGCCGTGACGGCCGAGCCGTTCGACATGAGAAACAGGGTGTGGCCATCGGGCTCTGCGCGCGCCACCGCCTCGGCTGCCACCACACCACCCGCACCCGGCCGGTTCTCGACCGTCACTGGCTGGCCCAGCGGTTCGGTCAGCGAATGTGCCACCGCCCGCGCGGTGAGATCGCCCACGCCGCCGGGACCAAACGGGACCACGATGCGCAGCGGCTTGGTCGGAAACGCCAGCGCCCAGGCCGAAGGAGACAGACCGGCCACCAAGGCGGCGACCGAGGCCAGCCTCAGCAGCGTACCCCGGCGGGTGGTCGAGTGATGAAACATCATGGGTCGCTCCAGAAGGCGATGGCCGGAGGAAGACCTGCGGTGCTCAGAGGCGCAGGACAAACAGCGTGATCGACGGGAAGGCCAGCAGCACCCCGGTGCGGATGAAATCGCTCGCCACAAACGGCAGGATGGCGCGGTAGGTCTGGGTAATGGGTGTATCTCTCGCCAGCGAGTTGATCACGAACAAATTCATGCCCACCGGCGGTGTGATCAGGCCCACCTCCACCACGATCAGCACCAGGATGCCGAACCAGATCGCAAACTCTTCTGGTGGCAGGCCGAAGTCCAGCGCCGTGACGATGGGGAAAAAAACCGGGATGGTGAGCAGGATCATGGACAGCGAATCCATGAAGCAGCCCAGGATGACGTAGAGAACCAGAATGAACACCAGCACCAGCATCGGGCTCACGCCCCAGCCCCCTACCGCGTTGGCCGCCTCCTGCGGCAGCTGCGAGAGCGCCAGAAAGGTGTTGTAGACCCCTGCACCCAGCACGATCATGAAAATCATGCCGGTGGCCACGGCCGTGCCGAGCACGGCAGCCAACAGTGTCTTGCGATTGAGGCCGCCGCTGAACCAGGCCGACAACCCAGTGCCAAAGGCCCCGATGGCTGCACCCTCGGTGGGCGTGAACAAACCGGTGTAGATGCCGCCGACCACCGCGATAAAGATCACCAGCACCGGCCACACCTTGATGGTGGCGGCGATGCGCTCTTTCATGGGCATGGGGGGCAAGCTGCCCACGTCTTGCGGCCTGAGCCGGGCGTACACCGCAATCACGATCATGTAGCCCAGGGCCGCCAGCAGTCCGGGCACAAACGCAGCCAGGAACAGCTTGGCGATGTTCTGCTCGGTCAGGATGGCATAGATCACCAGCACCACCGAAGGCGGAATCAGAATGCCCAGCGTGCCGCCTGCGGCCAGACAGGCGGTGGAAATGCCACCGGCGTAACCGGCGCGCTTGAGCTCGGGCAGCGCGACCTGGCCCATGGTGGCGGCGGTGGCCAGCGAGGAGCCGCAAATGGCGCCAAAGCCGGCGCAGGCGCCCACCGCCGCCATCGCCACGCCACCCTTGCGGTGGCCAATCCACGCCTCGGCCGCCTTGAACAGCGCCTGCGACAACCCCCCCAGCGCGGCAAACTGCCCCATCAGAAGGAAGAGCGGGATCACCGAGAGCGAATAGCTGGAAAACGTGCTGTACGTCATCTGCTTGAGCTGGCTCAGGATCGGCATGTAGGAGCCGTAAACCATCCACGCGCCACCCAGACCGCACACCAGCATGGACAGGCCGATGGGGATGCGGATGAAGATCATCAGCAGGAGCAGCGGAAATGACCAGAGGGCGAGTTCGACGTTGCTCATGATGGTGTGCGGGACGAGGTTTCGCCCGAGCAAAAAGAGGACCCGCCGCGCCGCGGGAATATCAGGGAACAGAACATGGATCGCCAGGCAATGCCGCAGAGTTCAATGACCGGCATGGGAGTCCAGCGTCCAGCCCTTGGGCTCGGACACCAGCCCGATCTGGGCCAGCGTGCGTGCAGCGTAAGCCAGGCATCCGATCACGGCGCCGACCAGGCAGAATGCATAGGCCCACCACACCGGCATCTGCAGGATGAAGGTGGTTTCCAGGTACTCCTTCTTCTCCAGCATGCCTTCCCACAGCTTCCAGGTCATGATCAGCCAGACCAGCAGCATCAGCACGTCGCTCACGATGTCGACCGCCCGCTGCGCCCAGCGAGGCGTGTGCATGTAGAGCAGGTCCACCGTGGCGTGACCACCGCGCAGGTAGCACCAGGGCATGAAGAAAAACACCGCGATACCGACCCCGATCTCGACCAGCTCAAAGTCACCTGGCACCGGACCCAGGCCGATATCGATCAGCGCACGCCCCGCCACGCTGGCCACCACCAGCAAAACCAGCGCCATCAACACCAGCCCACCGAGCAGTGCAGCCCAGTGGGAGAGGCGGTATATCCAGGCAATCATGTACGGTTCCTTGGCAGACTCATCTGAAGCGTGGATTGTCCACGCCAATGCTTAACTGGCGCAAAGCAGGTCGCCCACATGCCGAGACCACCCTGCGCCAGGCCATTGATCGTGGACACCTCCACTCACCAGCCTGAAGAAGGCCCATTGGCAGGCGGCTGCGCCTCGAGACAGAAGGCAGCGCGCCCACACTCACTTTGCGTACTTGGCGATCGCAGCGCGAGCATCAGCGGCCAGCTTGGCGCCATCGATGCCCTTGGCCTTCACGTCGTTGACCCAGTCGGTCTCGACCGCGGCGGCAGTACGGCGCCACCGCTGCGTTTCGGCCAGATCGAGCACCACGATGTTGTTGCCCGCCTTTTCGGCGATCGCGCGCCCCGTCTTGTCGCCCTCATCCATGGCGCGCCCGAACAGAGCCGCCGTCTCCAGGCCAGAGTTGTTGTCAATCACCTTCTTCAGGTCGGCTGGCAGCTTGTTGTAGGCCGCCTTGTTCATCGAGAGGGCAAAGGTGGTCACGTACAAGCCATTGTTGCCAGCAAAGCTAGTGTGGTTCTTGACCAGTTCCGCGATTTTGAGCGCCGGGGTGACTTCCCAGGGCACGGTGGTGCCGTCCAGCACGCCCTTGGACAACGCTTCGGTCACAGCCGGAACCGGCATACCGACCGGCGTGGCACCGAGCTTGACCAGCATGTTGTTGACAATGCGCGTGCCGCCGCGGATCTTCATGCCACGCAGGCTCTCCAGCCCGGTCACCGGCGCCTTGGTGTGAATCATCCCGGGGCCATGAGTGTGCACCGTGAGGAGATGAACATCCTTGAATTCGTCTTGCGCATTCGCCTGCACGTAGTCCCACAGCGCCTTGGACGAAGATTCAGAGGACATTCCCGTGATGAACGGCAACTCAAACACCTCGGTCTTGTTGAAGCGACCTGGCGTGTAGCCCAGTACCGTCCAGGTGATGTCGGCGATGCCGTCGCGCGCCTGGTCGAACAGCTGTGGTGGTGTGCCACCCAGCTGCATTGAGCTGTAGAGCTCGATCTTGATGCGGCCGTTGGACTCGGTCTCGATCTTCTTGGCCCAGGGGGCAATAGCCTTGGCGGGAATGGTGGCCTGCGGCGGCAGAAACTGGTGCAGCCGCAACGTGACCTCTTGCGCCAGCGCCGCGCCGCTGGCCAGCAGCGACAGGGTCAGGCAGAACGCCGTTTTTTTCAATGAAAGCATGGTTTGTCTCCAAAAATAAGGAAGCGATAGTGCGGCAGTCTTGCAGGCAGCGTCGTTTTCGAGTTTGCCTGCAGGACTGTGTTTCTTGGCCAGAACATGGGCAAGTGCAATTGGCTTCCAGGTGATATGCCAAAAGGGAACATCGCACGCCAGGGATTCTCTTCGAACTCATAGCGTCACCCTGCAAGCTCGCTCAAGTTCCACCTCTCTGTCGGTTTCACTTTTCGGAAGGCCAAAACCTGGAACCGCTTGCATTGGTTATTGTTTATAACCATAATTCAAACCCACTGCAAGCTCCAAAACCCCCACCAGATGACCCAAGACCACAAACACCTGCACCTTCAGATCCGAGGTGATCACAGCGAGATCGCTGTGATCACGCTGACCCGGCCTACCAAGCGAAATGCGCTCAACGATGCACTCGTGATGGCCCTGCGCGACACGTTTCAGAACCTGCCGGACACCGTCCGCGCAGCAGTGGTTCACGGGGAGGGCGATCACTTCTGTGCTGGGCTCGACCTGTCCGAACTGAGCGAGCGGGATGCAGGACAAGGCGTGATGCATTCGCGCATGTGGCACACGGCGCTGGATGCGCTGGAGAAAGGCCGTGTGCCGGTGGTGGCTGCGCTGCATGGTGCGGTGGTGGGCGGCGGCCTGGAGCTTGCCAGCGCCTGCCACATCCGGGTGGCAGACGAAACGACCTTCTTCGCCTTGCCCGAGGGCACCCGCGGCATCTTCGTGGGCGGTGGCGGTTCAGTGCGCGTGCCCAAGCTGATCGGCGCCGCGCGCATGGCCGACATGATGTTCACCGGCCGTGTCTACAAGGCGGCCGAAGCCGAGCGCGTCGGTCTGACCCAATACCTCGTGCCCGCCGGCAGCGCCTTTGACAAAGCCTTCGAACTCGCCACGCGCATCGCCAGCAACGCACCCCTGACCAACTACGCGCTGATACATGCCTTGCCGCGCATCGCCGAGCAACCGGCCGACCATGGCCTGTTCACCGAGTCACTCGTTGCAGCCATTGCGCAATCTGCGCCTGAAGCCAAGGCGCGGGTGCGCGCCTTTCTTGACGGCAAGGCAGCCAAAGTCAGCAAAGACTGACCCTGCCCTTTTCGCAATCCGGCAGAAGACCGGATACCGACCAGCCCCCCCGATACCGGAGAGAGAGAGAGAGAGAGAGAGAGAGACATGAACGCAGCCACCCCCTCTGCCAACTACCGCAAACTGCGCTTTGGCGTCACGCGCGCTGTATTGCGCGACGGCCCGCCTGGCGTGCACTACCTCAGCGCCGATCAGGAATTGCTGCCCTACCCCGATCGCATCACCGACCGACTGGTGCACTGGGCGCGCGAGCGCCCCGATCAAACGCTGTTTGCTCAGCGCGTCAAACTGGCCGACGGAAGCAAGGGCGACTGGCGGCACATCAGCTTTTCGCAGGCCCTTGACGCGGGGCGCCGCATCGCGCAAGGCTTGCTGAACCGAGGCCTCAGTGCCGACCGACCGGTGCTGATCCTGAGCGAGAACGACCTGGAACATGCGCTGCTGGCGCTGGGCTGCCTGATCGCAGGCATCGCCTACTGCCCCACGTCACCCGCCTATTCGCTGATCAGCCAGGACTTCGACAAACTCAGGCATGTCGTCAAGACGCTGACACCGGGCCTGGTCTTCGCCAGCGATGGGCAACGCTACGGCCGCGCCATGCTGGCCACGGTGGAAGACAGCGTGGAACTGGTCACCACCAGCGGCAGCGTGCCCGGCCGATCCACCACCCCGTTTGCCGATCTGATGTCCACCGAGGTCACGCCGGCGGTCGATGCAGCCATGGCAGCCAATGGGCCAGATACGATTGCCAAGTTTCTCTTCACCTCGGGTTCGACCAAGATGCCCAAGGCTGTCATCAACACCCAACGCATGTGGTGCGCCAACCAGCAGCAAATGACGCAGTCCATGCCCATCCTGACCGAAAGCCCACTGGTGCTGGTGGACTGGCTGCCGTGGAACCACACATTTGGGGGCAACCACAATTTCGGCATGGTGCTCTTCAATGGCGGCACGATGTACATCGACGAAGGCAAGCCCACGCCGGCCCTGATGGCCGAGACACTGCGCAACCTGCGCGAGATCGCGCCCACCGTCTACTTCAACGTGCCCACAGGCTTTGATGCGATTGCACAGGCGATGGAGACCGACGACACGTTGCGCAAGACGCTGTTGTCACGGCTTCAGATGTTTTTCTACGCGGGCGCCGCCCTGGCGCAGCCAGTCTGGGACAGCCTGTTTCGCAGCGCTGAGCGCGAAATCGGCGAACGCATTGTGATGACAGCGGGCATGGGCATGACCGAATCAAGCCCGTTTGGGCTGTTCGTGGCCAGCCCGAATGTGAAGGCTGGCGACTTGGGCTTGCCCACCCCTGGCCTGACACTCAAGCTCGTGGACACCGAAGGCAAAACCGAGTTGCGGTACAAAGGCCCCAACATCACGGTCGGCTACTGGCGCTCGCCTGCGGACACCGCCGATGCCTATGACGAGGAAGGCTTCTTCAAAACCGGCGACGCGGTGAAATGGATCGACGAGACCGACATCCACCAGGGCCTGGCCTTTGATGGCCGCATGGCCGAGGACTTCAAACTCGCGACCGGCACGTTTGTCAACGTCGGACCGCTGCGCGCCAGGATCATCGCAGCCGGAGCGCCCTACATCCAGGACGTGGTGATCACGGGCCTCAACTCGAAGGAAGTAGGGGCTATGGTGTTCCCCACACCAGCGGTACGGGCCTTGAGCGGACTGCACGCGGAGGTCTCGCTGCACGAGGTACTGGACCACCCCGCCGTGCTCGCCCAATTCCAGTCCGTGGTGAACAAACTGGCCAAGACAGCCACCGGCAGCGCCAACCGCGTCGCGCGCATGTGCCTGCTGGCTGACCCACCCACCATCGACCGCGGTGAGGTCACCGACAAAGGCTCCATCAACCAGCGCGCCGTGCTCACCCACCGCGCCGAAACGGTTGCGAAGCTTCATGCGGACGAACTGTATTTCATATTGAAACCTACAGAGGGCTGACACAGCATGACCACACGCGGATTCTTCAATTCCTTTGATGACGTCTTCATCCTGGACGGTGTGCGCACGCCCATGGTCGACTACTGCGGCGAGCTCGGCCACATCTCGCCCACCGACCTCGGGATCAAAGTCGCGCGCTCGGCGCTGGAACGCGCGGGCGTGCCGGCCGATCACATCGGCTCGGTCGTGGCCGGCAACATGGCGCCGGGCGACTTCGACCAGTTCTTCCTGCCGCGCCACATCGGCCTGTACGCCGGCGTACCGGTTGAAGTGCCTGCCATCATGGTGCAACGCATCTGCGGCACCGGGTTTGAGCTGTTCCGCCAGGCGGGTGAACACATCCAGGGCGGCACATGTGAGGCGGCGCTCGTGGTCGGCACAGAAAACATGACGCGCAACCCGATCGCCGCATTCGATCACCGCACCGGGTTCAAGCTCGGCGCGCCGGTCGGCTTCAAGGACTTCATGTGGGAAGCGCTGAAGGACCCGGCGGTTGGCATCAACATGATCCAGACCGCCGAGAACCTGGCGAGGCAATACGGCATCAGCCGAGACGATGTCGACGCCTTTGCGTCTTCATCGTTCGCCAAAGCGGTGGCAGCACAGGCAAGCGGCTTCTTCGCCGGCGAGATCGTGCCCGTGATCACTGAGAAATTTGAGGTCGAGGGCTACCAGCCCCGCGGCATCAGGCTGCAAGGCAAGCTCACCGAGGTGGCCAGCGACACCCACCCGCGCGTGTCGCCCAAGGAGGTGCTCGCCAAGCTGCGCTCGGTGTTCGAAGGCGGCGTTCAGACCGGGGGCAACAGCTCTGCGCTGGTGGATGCCGCGGCGGCTTGTGTGGTGAGCTCGGGCGCCTATGCCAAAGCACAGGGCAAGCAGCCGCTGGCTCGGGTCGTGGCCGCCGCCGCCGTGGGCGTGCCGCCCCACATCATGGGCATTGGACCGGCGCCGGCCATTCGCCTGCTGCTTGAGCTCGCAGGCTTGAAGCTCGGCGACATTGCCCGCTTCGAGATCAACGAGGCGCAAGGCGCGCAGACGCTGGCCGTGGGCCGCGAGCTCGGGCTCGACCTCGACAAGCTCAACGTCAACGGCGGCGCAATCGCACTCGGCCATCCGCTCGCCGCGACTGGCGTTCGCCTCACGCTCACGCTGGCGCGCGAGCTGAAGCGATCGGGCCAACGCTTCGGCATCTCCAGTGCCTGCGTCGGTGGCGGACAAGGCATCGCGTTGCTGATCGAAAACCCAGAAGCCGCCTCCTGACCCCAGACACCACACGAAAGACCCACCATGAAGATCCAAGGACATTCGGCTCTCGTAACCGGCGGAGGCTCTGGCCTCGGTGAAGCCACAGCCCGCGAACTCGCCCGCCTCGGCGCCAAGGTCGCCGTGCTCGACCTCCATCTTGAGAACGCACAACGCGTTGCTGACGAGATCGGCGGCATTGCATGCGCTTGCGACATCACCAACAGCGAGAGTCTGCAGGCTGCCATGGACGCCGCCGCTGCTGCGCACGGCCCTGCCCGCATCCTCATGCACATCGCTGGGATCGGCAGCGCCAAGCGCGTGGTCGGCAAAGACGGCCATGCCGCACCGCTGGAAGACTTTGCCCGCGTGATCAACGTCAATCTGATCGGCACCTACAACGCAGCACGCCTGTTCGCCGCCGCCTGCGCCAAGCTGGACCCCATGGAAGATGGCGAGCGCGGCGTGATGGTGTTCACCGCCAGCGTGGCAGCATTTGATGGCCAGGTGGGTCAACAAGCCTACAGCGCATCCAAGGCCGGCGTCGCAGGCATGACCCTCCCCATGGCCCGCGACCTGGCACAACATGGCATTCGCGTCTGCACCATCGCACCCGGCCTGTTCGCCACGCCGCTCATGCGCCAGCTGCCGGAGCCGGTGCAAGCCTCGCTAGCCGCCAGCATTCCGTTTCCACCGCGCCTGGGCAAGCCCGAAGAGTTTGCCCAGCTGGCCGTGCACATCGTCAGCAACGGTCACCTCAATGGCGAGGTGATCCGTCTCGATGGTGCGCTGCGCATGGCCCCGCGCTGAAAGACACACGTGACCAAAACCGTTGTCTACGAAGTGGATGTGATGTTCGGCGATTGCGATCCCGCCGGCATTGTCTTCTTTCCCAATTTCAGCAAGTGGATGGACGCGTCCTCATTGAATTTCTTCGTGAAATGCGGTGTGCCGCCCTGGCGCGAGCTGGTCAAGACCACCGGCATCATCGGCACGCCGCTGCTGGAGATCAACACCCGATTCATAAAGCCCGCCACCTACGGCGAGCGGCTGCAGATCCACACCAGCGTGATCGAATGGCGCGACAAAGTGTTCATCCACCAGCATCGGGTGATGCGGGGCGACACCCTGTTGTGCGAAGGCACCGAAACGCGCGCCTTCTGCATGCGCCTTCCGGACGAGCCCGACCGCATCAAGGCCATTCCGGTGCCGAAGGACATCCAGGCCCTTTGCACCTGAGCGCGCCCCTGAGAGGAGCCCCTATGTACTACGAACCTGGCAAGACACCACACGGTCTGCCGCACGATCCATTCAAGTCCTGCGTGATTCCACGCCCCATCGGCTGGATCTCCACGGTGGATGCCCAGGGGCAGCACAACCTCGCACCGTACAGCCAGTTCCAGAACGTGACCTTCGATCCACCCATCGTCATGTTCAGCGCCAACCAGACCACCCAGGGCGAGCGCAAGGACTCGGTGCGCAACGCTGAGCAGATGGGCCAGTTTGTCTGGAACATGGCCACCTACGCGTTGCGCGAAGCGGTCAACATCACTGCCGAAGAGCTGCCCCCTGGGGTCGACGAGTTCGAGCGCGCCGGGTTGGGCAAGCTGCCCAGCCGGCTCGTGAAGCCGATGCGCGTCAAGGGTTCGCCGATTCAGTTCGAATGCGAATATCTCAACACCCTGCGCTTCCCAGGCACCCCCCCGATGGGCACGGTCGATGTGGTGTTCGGCCGGGTAGTGGCCATTCACATCGACGATGAGGTGATCAACGCACAGGGCCTGGTGGACGTGCTCAAAATCCAGCCGTTGGCCCGCATGGGCTATTACGACTACACCTATGTCGACAACCAGTTTCAGATGGTGATCCCCGGCAACAGCAAAGCCTTGCTGGCCGGCCTCGAAGGGTCGCCTGACAAGGCCGCACAAGAAACGCCAGGGCGGTGAGCCATGGAACGCCCCATTTTTTTCGACCGCCTCCCCCACCTCGAACACACATGAACCACTTCCGGCCGCCCACCGAGGACATGCAGTTCATCCTTCACCAGGTGCTGTGTGCACCCGAGCAATGGCGGGCCTTGCCGGTCCACAGCGAGGTCGATGCCGACCTGATGCGCCAGGTGCTTGAAGAAGCCGGCAAGTTCGTGGGCGAAGTCATCGCCCCGCTGAATCGCGAGGGGGACGAGATTGGCGCTCAGTTCAAGGCTGGCGTGGTCACCACGCCGCCAGGCTTTCGCGACGCTTATCAGGCCTTCTGGCAGGCGGGCTGGCCAGCCCTTTCGGCTGCGCAAGACGACGGCGGCCAGGGCCTGCCCACTGTGCTCGAGGCCATGCTGTATGAAATGCTGAGCGCCGCCAACCATGGCTGGACCATGGCGCCTGGCTTGCTGCACGGCGCCTACGAGTGCATCAAGCACCACGCCTCGGACGAGCTCAAGGCGCGTTTCTTGAACAAGGTCGCCAGCGGCGAGTGGCTGGCGACCATGTGCCTGACCGAACCCCAGGCCGGGTCCGACCTGGGACTGACCCGAACCAAGGCCCTTCCACTGCCAGACGGACGCTACGCACTGTCGGGCACCAAGATCTTCATCTCGGGGGGCGAGCACGACCTGAGCGACAACATCGTGCACCTTGTTCTCGCCCGCCTGCCCGACAGTCCACCCGGACCCAAAGGCCTGTCGCTGTTCCTGGTGCCCAAGTTCTACGAGGACGGCAGTCGCAGCGCCGTGACGTGCGAGCGCATCGAGGAAAAAATGGGGCTTCACGGCAGCCCCACCTGCGTGATGCGCTTTGACGAAGCCGCCGCGTGGATCGTTGGTGATCCAGGCAAGGGGCTCAATGCCATGTTCGTGATGATGAACGCCGCGCGCCTGCACGTGTCCTTGCAAGGCATCGGCCTGCTGGAAGCCGCGTGGCAGAAGGCTCATGCCTATGCGCAGGAGCGGCGTCAAATGCGCGCGCCGGGCAGTTCCACCCGAGCGGGCGAGGCCGATCTGATTGCACTCCACCCGGCCATGCAACGCATCCTCGGCTCCCAGCGCGCCTGGGTGGACGCCGGTCGTGTGTTGGCCTACCGCACCGCGCTGGAGCTCGACGCGGTCAAGCACCACCCGGACGCGTCGCGTCGCGAAGCGGCCAGCCAATGGTGTGGCTTGGTCACGCCTGTGCTGAAAGCGGCATGGACCGACCAGGCATTCAGCGGCGCCAGCGCCTGCCTGCAGGTGTTTGGCGGCCACGGGTATGTTCGGGAATGGGGTATCGAGCAGCATGTGCGCGACGCACGCGTGGCCATGATTTACGAAGGCACCAACGAAATACAGGCGATCGACCTGCTGCTTCGCAAGGTACTGCCCGATGGCGCTCGTGCCCTTACCGCCCTGCTGGGCGAATTGCGCGCTAGTCTCTCCGACTGCTCGGACGACCCGCGCGCGATGAAGGCCATTCAGGAGTTCGAGCGCTTCGTGCGCGATGAGCTGCTGCCAGGCACCCAGGCACCCGGCGCCCCGGCCGATCGCGCGCACTGGCTGGCAGACGATTTTCTCCGCGCCATGGCTATGCTGCTGATGGCCTGGGCATGGGCACGCATCGGCTCCGAACCGGCCGCCAAGAGCGCCCGCTGGACGGTGGCGGAGCAGGCCTTCTGGCGCTGGGTCTGGCCCGAATTCGGGCTGCGCCTGGGCTTGATGCGGGCCACGCTGGCGCAGGACTGAAGCGGAGGCCGGACGGCTTGACGCTATGCTCGACCCCATGCCCGCTCCAACCGATCGCAGCAGCAAGGCTTGCCCTCGACCATCTCGCAAGGCGCGGGCCCTTGAAACAGTGACAGCTGCGGCAGACTCCGCGGCGGACAACGCTGACGGGCTGGACACCAGCTATCTGGAATCCCTGCTCGGCTATAACGCCCGCCGCACGGCGCTGGCGGTGATTGGCGTTTTTCTGCGCCGCATGGCGCCATTTGAGCTGCGCCCGGTGGACTTCTCGGTGCTGACCCTGATTGCGCACAACCCCGGCGCCACCTCCCGGCAAATTTGCGCCGCGCTCGATATACAACCACCCAACCTGGTCGGGCTGATCCGGCAGATGGAGGCGCGAGGCCTCGTGCAACGCAAACCCCATCCCACCGACCGGCGCGCTCAGGGGCTGCACCTTTCTGCGGCGGGCAAGCGGCTGCAACGCGAAGCCCAGGCCGAGGCCACAGCCCTGGAGCAGGATGCATCGTCGGCGCTCTGCGCCGAGGAACTGAAGACCCTGAAGGGACTGCTGAGGAAGGTCTACCTTCGCACACCGGCCCAGGATACCGGCACCGACCCCGGGTAAATCCGGAGCAACGGGCTTCCAGGCCAGGGGCATGATGAATTCGAGCTAGCAAAGTGCTAGCGGTGCCCGGATACTCCCTCAGCGTTTCGCTGCCCAGGGTGGCGCTGGACACACCCTCAAGGGCTGTTCAAGGAGTCAAGAACATGGGTGCCAAAGACAACGCCGCCGTGATTCAACTGTTCGACCTGCTGGAGTCGCGTTACGCGATGCGCGTGATCTGGGCCCTATCGGACGGTCACCCGCAGACGTTCCGCCTGCTGCAGGACAGCGTGGGCGGCGTCACCCCGAACACGCTCAACACCCGCCTGAAGCAGCTGCGCGCGGCCAGGCTGGTCGAGCACGGCGGTGACGGCTACCGGCTGACCCACCAGGGTGCAGACCTGGCGCGCCGCATGACCGACGTGCAGCTGTTTGCAGGGCGCTGGGCTCAGCAGCAGGCTCGCACCGCGGCTGTCAGCGGCAACGGCGCGGCTGCAGCGCACCCCGCCTCACCCTGAGGCGCTGGCGCGCTAGCGCACAGGACTCTCCACCACCACCTGGCGCTGCTCACCCAGACCGCTGCCGCCCAGGGTGACCACGTCCCCCGCCTTCAGGTAGCTCGGCTGCTTCATGCCCATGCCCACACCGGGCGGCGTGCCGGTGGCAATCACGTCGCCGGGCTCCAGCGCCATGAAACGGCTCAGATAGCTCACGATGTAGGCCGCACAAAAGATCATGGTGCGGGTGTTGCCACGTTGCCTGGGCGCGCCGTTCACGTCCAGCCACAGATCCACTGCCTGCGGATCACCCAGCTCGTCAGGCGTGACCAGCCAGGGACCGAGCGGGCAATGGGTGGGGTAGCTCTTACCCTTGACCCACTGGCCTTCGTATTCCATCTGATAGGCGCGCTCGGACACGTCGTTGACCAGGCAGAACCCCGCCACATGGGCCAGCGCCTCGCCCTCGCTCACATGAAACGTGCGCTGGCCAATCACGATGCCCAGCTCCACCTCCCAGTCCAGCTTCAGCGCTCCGGGCGGCAACCAGATGTCGTCGTTCGGGCCGCTGATCGAGCCGCGGTGCTTGTTGAATACGATGGGCTGGCCGGGCGGCTTCAGGCCCGCTTCGGCGGCATGGTCGGCGTAGTTCAAACCGATGCCGATCACGTTGCCCACCCCGCCCACACAGGCACCCAGGCGCGCCCCATCCTGCACCCGCGGCAGGGCGGTCGGGTCGAGCGCCATCAGTCGCGCCATAGAATCAGGCTCCAGCGTGGCCAGTCCGATGTCAGCCACCAGCCCTGTCAGATCGCGCAGCCCGCCGTCTGCGTCGACCAGACCGGGTTTTTCCGCGCCGAATGGTCCGTGGCGGAACAGTTTCATGGGTGATTCCTGTGCAAAAGAGCACATTCTGACCCCGCTGGCTGCCTTTGCGCCGGTCGATCCCTTGAAAACCTGGCCGGCGAACCCAAATGAATCACAAATAGCCTTTGATGGCATTGCTTTTTCGATCAGGACAACGACCCCATGAGCCAGACCCCCCCCAAGCATCCCTCAGCCTTCGAGCCCGAATCCGCTGAAGAAAAATCGTTTTCGCTGGAAGAAAATCTGGCCGGTGCGGCGTCTGCCGAAGTGGATGCGCTCGCCGCCCTGACCAACGAGGCCAGCGCACTCAAGGTGCAAAACGCTGACTTGGCCGAGCAGTTCCTGCGCGCCAAGGCCGAGGCCGAAAACACCCGCCGCCGTGCTGAAGAAGAGATCAGCAAGGCGCGCAAGTTTGCAGTGGAGAGCTTTGCGGAAAGCCTTTTGGCCGTGGCCGATAGTCTGGAAGCCGGTCTGGCCGTTCAGGAGGCCACCCGCGAACAGTTGCGCGAAGGCTCGGAAGCCACGCTCAAGCAGCTGAGAAGCGCGCTGGAACGCCACAAGGTGATCCAGATTGACCCGCCTGCAGGCACCAAATTCGACCCGCATCAGCACCAGGCCATCAGCATGGTGCCTGCCGAGCAGGAGCCCAACACCGTGGTGACGGTGCTGCAAAAGGGCTATCTGATCGCCGAGCGCGTGCTGCGCCCGGCCCTGGTGACGGTAGCAGCGCCGAAATAGGCATTTTTCTGGCGCCAGCCCCTTGAAATCTTACTGAGTTATCCACACCTCCTCCACATCGGGCCCACAGCCCATCCCCACACTTTTCAACTTTTCGAACCGGAGCATAAAAATGGGAAAAATCATCGGCATCGACCTGGGCACCACCAACTCGTGCGTGTCCATCATGGAGGGCAACACCACCAAGGTGATCGAGAACAGCGAAGGTGCGCGCACCACGCCGTCCATCGTCGCCTACCAGGAAGACGGTGAGGTGCTGGTCGGCGCGTCTGCCAAGCGCCAGGCCGTGACCAACCCCAAGAACACGCTCTACGCGATCAAGCGCCTGATCGGTCGCAAGTTCACCGAGAAAGAAGTCCAGAAAGACATCGATCTCATGCCCTACGCCATCGTGGCGGCCGACAACGGTGACGCCTGGGTGGAAGTGCGCGGTAACAAGATTTCGGCCCAGCAGGTCAGCGCCGATATCCTGCGCAAGATGAAGAAGACTGCCGAGGACTACCTGGGCGAGCCGGTGACCGAAGCCGTGATCACGGTGCCGGCCTACTTCAACGACGCCCAGCGCCAAGCCACCAAAGACGCTGGCCGCATTGCCGGCCTGGATGTGAAGCGGATCATCAACGAGCCCACCGCCGCGGCCCTGGCCTTTGGCCTGGACAAGCAGGACAAGGGCGACCGCAAGATCGCGGTGTACGACCTGGGTGGCGGCACGTTTGACGTGTCCATCATCGAGATCGCCGATGTCGATGGTGAGAAGCAGTTTGAGGTGCTCTCCACCAACGGTGACACCTTCCTGGGCGGTGAAGACTTCGACCAGCGCATCATTGACTTCATCGTCACCGAGTTCAAGAAAGAGCAAGGCGTCGACCTGACGAAAGACGTGCTGGCCCTGCAGCGTCTGAAAGAAGCAGCCGAGAAAGCCAAGATCGAGCTGTCCTCTTCCGCCGCGACCGACATCAACCTGCCTTACATCACGGCCGACGCCTCGGGTCCCAAGCACCTGAACATCAAGCTCTCCCGCGCCAAGCTGGAATCTTTGGTGGAAGAGCTGATCGAGCGCACCATCGCGCCTTGCCGCACCGCCATCAAAGACGCGGGTGTGAGCGTAGGCGACATCAACGACGTGATCTTGGTCGGCGGCATGACCCGCATGCCCAAGGTGCAGGAAAAGGTCAAGGCCTTCTTCGGCAAGGAGCCGCGCAAGGACGTGAACCCGGACGAGGCCGTGGCCGTGGGCGCCGCCATCCAGGGCCAGGTGCTCTCGGGTGACCGCAAAGACGTGCTGCTGCTCGACGTGACCCCGCTGAGCCTCGGTATCGAGACCATGGGCGGCGTCATGACCAAGATGATCCAGAAGAATACGACCATCCCGACCAAGTTCGCACAGACCTTCTCGACCGCTGAAGACAACCAGCCGGCCGTGACCATCAAGGTGTTCCAGGGCGAGCGCGAGATTGCCTCGGGCAACAAGCTGCTGGGCGAGTTCAACCTGGAAGGTATCCCCAACTCGCCTCGCGGCATGCCGCAGATCGAGGTGTCGTTTGACATCGACGCCAACGGTATCCTGCACGTGGGCGCCAAGGACAAGGGCACCGGCAAGGAAAACAAGATCACCATCAAAGCCAACTCCGGTCTGTCGGAAGACGAGATCCAGCAGATGGTGAAAGACGCCGAGCTCAACGCCGCCGACGACAAGAAAAAAGTCGAGCTGGTTCAGGCGCGCAACCAGGGCGAGGCCATGGTGCACAGCGTGAAGAAGAGCCTGGGCGAGCACGGCGACAAGCTCGACGGCGGCGAGAAGGAAGCGATCGAGGCCGCGATCAAGGACGTGGAAGATGCGCTCACCGGCGAAGACAAAGCCGCGATCGAGAGCAAGACCGAAGCGCTCATGACCGCCAGTCAGAAGCTGGGCGAGAAGGTCTACGCAGCCTCGCAGGCCGAAGCCGCTGCCGCTGCTGGGGGCGCCTCGACCGAGGGCGGCCAAGCCGACTCCGGCGCCGACAACAAGGCCGCTGCGGACGACGACATCGTCGACGCCGAAGTGAAAGAAGTGAAGAAGGGTTGAGCGTCCCGCGCCCGATTCACCTCCACCGCCGCGTCCGGGCAACCTGACGCGGCGTTTGTGCTCCCACACACCCGCTAGAGACCATGGCAAAACGCGATTTTTATGAAGTGTTGGGCGTTCCCAAGAACGCATCGGACGAAGAGGTCAAAAAGGCGTATCGCAAACTCGCGATGAAGCACCACCCGGACCGCAACCAGGGTGATGCCGCCAGGGCCGCCGAAGAACGGTTCAAAGAGGCCAAAGAGGCCTACGAGATGCTGTCGGATCCGCAGAAAAAGGCGGCCTACGACCAGTACGGCCACGCCGGTGTCGATCCCAACATGCGCGGCGGCGCTGGCGGGCCCGAAGGCTTCGAGGGCTTCTCGGGCGCGTTCGGCGACATCTTTGGTGACATCTTTGGTGGTCAGCGGGGCGGACAGCGCGGCGGGCGCCAGGTCTTCCGGGGCGCCGACCTGTCCTATGCGATGGAGATCGACCTTGAGGAAGCGGCTGCCGGCAAAGAAAGCCAGATCCGGATCCCCTCCTGGGACAACTGCGACATCTGCAAGGGTACCGGCGCCAAACCCGGCACCAGCGTCAAGACCTGCTCGACCTGCCATGGCCAGGGCGTGGTGCAGATGCGCCAGGGCTTCTTCAGCGTGCAGCAAAACTGCCCCCACTGCCACGGCAGCGGCAAGATCGTGCCCGAGCCTTGCATCGCCTGTGCCGGCCAGGGCAAGATCAAGAAGCAGAAAACGCTGGAAATCAAGATCCCCGCCGGTATCGACGATGGCCAGCGCATCCGCTCCAGCGGCAACGGCGAGCCAGGCCAGAACGGCGGGCCATCCGGCGATCTCTACATTGAGATCCGCCTGCGCAAGCACGACATCTTTGAGCGCGAGGGTGATGACCTGCACTGCCAGGTGCCCGTGCCCATGACCACCGCCTCGCTCGGCGGCGAGATCGACGTGCCCACGCTGCAAGGCAAGGCCACTATCGACCTGCCCGAAGGCACCCAAAGCGGTAAGACGTTCCGGTTGCGTGGCAAGGGCATCAAAGGCGTGCGCAGCAGTTACCCCGGCGACCTGTATTGCCACGTCGCTGTGGAGACCCCGGTCAAGCTCACCGAACACCAGCGCAAGCTGTTGAAGGAGCTTGACGACTCGTTCAAGAAGGGCGGCAACAAGCACAGCCCGAACGACCAAGGGTGGTTCGAGAAGGCGAAGAGCTTTTTCTCCTGAGATCGCGGTGATCGCTGCGTCCTGCACTCTGCGCTGCAGGACCAGCGCCAAGCCCCGCCGCACATGCAGCCACCGCTGATCAGGGCGCCTCGATGGGCCGCCCTTTTTTCAGGCGCTTGGCCAACTCGACGACGCTGACGGTGGCCGTACCATCGCTCGCATGGTTACCTCACATCTCGACTTCCTCATCCTCGGTGCCGGCATCGCCGGCGCCTCCACCGGCTATTTCCTGAGCTCCCACGGCCGCTGTCTGATGCTGGAGCGCGAGTCCCAGCCGGGTTACCACAGCACTGGCCGGTCCGCCGCACAGTTCATTGCCAGCTATGGCCCGCCACAGGTGCGTGCGCTGTCGCGCGCCAGCGAGCCGTTTTTCCTACAGCCGCCTGCAGGTTTTGCCGACGCGCCCTTGTTGCAGCCGCGCGGTCTGCTCACCGTGGCGGGACAGGATGAGTTGCCGGCGTTGGAAGAAGCCTGGGCGGTGCTGCAGCAAACCTCGCACAGCGGCCAGTGGCTGACCAGCGAGCAGGCCTGCTCGCTGGTGCCTGCGCTACGGTCGGAAGAGGTGCGCGCGGCCATTCTGGAGCCTGAGAGTTTCGACATGGACGTGAACGCCATCCACCAGGGCTATCTCCGCGGCTACAAGCGGGCGGGTGGCGAACTGGTGACCCACGCCGACGTGGTGGCCATCGAGCGTGTTGGCGACCAATGGCAAGTGCGCACCGCCAGCGGAGAGATTTACCAGGCGCCGGTGCTGATCAACGCCGCAGGTGCCTGGTGCGACGTGGTGGCGGGGCTCGCGGGTGTTGCGCCCATTGGCCTGGTGCCCAAACGGCGCAGCGCCCTCACCTTTGCGGCGCCGTCGGGCATGGACACGCGCGGCTGGCCGCTGGTGTTGACGGCGGACGAGAGCGTGTATTTCAAGCCCGACGCGGGCGCGCTGCTGGCCTCGCCCGTGAACGAAGACGTGACCCACCCGCAAGACGTGCAACCCGAAGAGCTGGACATTGCGCTGGCGATGCACGCGCTGGAAACCTGGACCACACTGCCCGTTCGGCCCAGCCACACCTGGGCGGGCCTGCGCTCCTTCGTGGCCGATGGCGATCTGGTGGGCGGCTTCGATGCCCACGCGCCGGGCTTCTTCTGGTGCGCGGCGCAAGGCGGCTACGGCATCCAGACCAGCGCGGCCATGGGCGAAGCCTGCGCGGCGCTAGCGCGTGGTTGGCCGCTGCCTGCGCACATCGCGGCTTGCGGCCTCACCGCGGAGATGTTGTCGCCCGCGCGCAAGACCCTGCGCGCCTGAGCGGCCGCCACGCTGCGGCACACTCATGGCATTCATGGCCACGCCCAGCCAAGACCTCATCGTCGCCCGCCCCGAAGGCCTCTACTGCCCGGCGGGCGACTTCTACATCGACCCCTGGCGGCCGGTGGACCGCGCCGTTATCACGCACGGCCATTCCGACCACGCGCGCTGGGGCCATGCGCACTACCTAGCGCACACGCTCAGCGAGGGCACGCTGCGCCAGCGTCTGAGCGCCGACATCGCGCTGCAGACGCTGGACTACGGCGAGGTAGTCGAGCACCACGGTGTGCGACTCTCGCTGTACCCGGCCGGCCATGTGCTGGGCTCGGCGCAGGTGCGGCTGGAACACGGCGGTCGGGTCTGGGTCGCCTCGGGTGACTACAAGACCGAGGCCGACGGCACTTGTGCGCCGTTTGAGCCGGTGCGTTGCGACACCTTCATCACCGAATCCACCTTCGGCCTGCCAATCTACCGCTGGCCCACACAGCCGGTGCTGTTCGCCGAGATCAACGCCTGGTGGCAGCGCAACGCCGATGAGGGCCGCGCCTCGGTCCTGCTGGCCTATGCCTTTGGCAAGGCGCAGCGCCTGCTGCACGGCGTGGACGCGCGCATCGGGCCCATCGTGGTGCACGGCGCGGTCGAGCCGCTGAACGCGGTGTACGCAGCCGCTGGTGTGCGCCTGCCCGCCACCCACCGCGTGACCGAGCTCGACAAGGGGCAACTGCAACGCGCGCTGGTAATCGCACCGCCCTCGACCCAGGGCACGCCGTGGATAAAGCGCTTCGGTGCCGATGCGGTGGACGCGTTTGCCAGCGGCTGGATGCAGGTGCGCGGCACGCGGCGCCGGCGCGGCGTGGACCGAGGCTTCGTCATGTCCGACCATGCCGACTGGCCGGGCCTCATGAGCGCCATCGCCGGCACCGGCGCCGAGCACATCCGCGTCACGCACGGCAGCGTGCCGGTGCTGGTGCGCTACCTCACCGAACAGGGGTTGGACGCGCAGGCCTTCGAGACCGAGTACGGCAATGAAGACGCGGCGGACCAGCTCCCCCAAGACGTGGGCGAGGAACCGCCTGCATGAAGCGCTTCGCCCTGCTCTACCGAGGGCTCGACGCGTCCACCGCCACGCGCGAAAAGCAGGCTGCGCTGCAACGCTACCTGCAGGATGCCCCCGCGGTGGACGCGGCCTGGGCGGTGTATTTTCTGGCGGGTGGCAAGCCACGCCAGACCGTGCCCACGCGCCAGCTGCGCGAGCTGGCGCGTGAACTGACGGGGCTGCCAGAGTGGCTGTTCGAAGAGAGTTACCAGACCGTGGGTGACCTGGCTGAGACGGTCTCGCTGCTGCTGCCGCCGGCCCGCAACCCGGTGGAGCGGGGCCTGGCCGAGTGGCTGGTGCAACACCTGCTGCCTCTGCGGGGCCAACCACCCGAGACACAGGCCCAAACCCTGCGCGCGCAGTGGGCCGTGTTGCCCGATGACCAGCGCTTTGTGTATTTCAAGCTTATCACCGGCGGCTTTCGCGTGGGCGTGTCGCGGCTGCAGGTGACGCAGGCGCTGGCCGCGGTGGCCGGCGTTGATGCCAAGCGCGTGGCGCAGCGCCTCATGGGCTACACCGCCACTGGCCGGCATCCCACGGCTGACGATTTCCGCACGCTGATTGCGCCAGAGTCCGCCGCCGAATCATCACCCGCCCAAAGCGGACAGCCCTATCCGTTTTTCCTGGCCCATCCCTTCAACGAATCCGTGGAGCGGTTTGATCAACTGCTGGGGCCGCCGGCTGACTGGCAGATCGAGTGGAAATGGGACGGCATCCGCGCCCAGCTGGTCAAGCGCGCAGGCCAGGTGTGGCTGTGGTCGCGCGGCGAAGAGCTGGTGACCGATCGTTTTCCCGAGCTGGTCTCCGCCGGCGAGGCGCTGCCCGACGGCACGGTGCTCGACGGCGAAATCCTGGTGTGGCGCGACGATCAGCCTCAGCCCTTTGCCGATCTGCAAAAGCGCATCGGCCGCAAAACCACCGGGCCCAAACTGCTGCGCGAGCTGCCGGTGGTCCTGCTCAGCTACGACCTGCTCGAACACGGCGGCCAGGACTGGCGGGAACACCCGCTGCACGAGCGCCGCACGGCACTGGACGCGCTGCTGTCCTCGCTGAACCACCCGCAGCTGCCCATCAGCGCATCGGTCAGTGGCACTGGCTGGCGCGAGCTCGCCAGCTTGCGCGAGCAGGCGCGCGAGCGCGGCACCGAAGGCTTCATGCTCAAGCAGCGCGACAGCCGCTACGGCGTGGGCCGCACCAAGGCGGCGGGCACCTGGTGGAAATGGAAGATCGACCCGATGAGCGCGGACGCAGTGCTGATCTACGCGCAGCGCGGCCATGGCCGTCGGGCCAGCGTCTACAGCGACTACACCTTTGCGGTCTGGGACGCGCCTGCCGATGCAGCTGATCGCAAGCTGGTGCCCTTCGCCAAGGCCTACTCGGGCCTGACCGACGCCGAGATGGCCAAGGTGGACGCGGTGATCCGCCAGACCACAGTGGAGAGCTTTGGTCCGGTGCGCAGCGTGCGGCCCACGCTGGTGTTTGAACTGGGCTTCGAAGGCATCTCGCGCAGCCCGCGCCACAAGAGCGGCATCGCGGTCCGATTTCCGCGCATGCTGCGCTGGCGCGAAGACAAGCCGGTGGAAGAAGCCGACACGCTGCAGACGCTGGCGGCGCTGCTACCGGGTTCATCCGCATGACCCGTCCCAACGCCCCCGTCTGGATGGCGCAGCGCGGCTGGAAGCCGTTTGCATTTCAGCGCCAGGTCTGGCGCGCGATGCAGCGCGGTCAGAGCGGTCTGCTGCACGCCAGCACCGGCAGCGGCAAGACCTACGCGGTGTGGCTTGGTGCGCTGCAGGCCTTGGCCAGCGCACCCAGAAGCGGCAAGGCGACAAGCCCCCAAGGCCTCACCGTCATCTGGCTCACGCCCATGCGCGCGCTTGCCGCCGACACCTTGCGGGCGCTCCAAGAGCCCTTGCCGGATCTGGCGCCCAGCTGGACGGCTGGCGCTCGCAGCGGCGACACCAGCAGCAGCGAGCGCGCGGCGCAAACCCGGCGCCTGCCCAGCGTGCTGGTGACCACGCCCGAGAGCCTGAGTCTGCTGCTCTCGCGCGCCGACTCGCCCGCAACGCTGGGGCGCGTCGCTCTGGTGGTGGTGGACGAGTGGCACGAGCTCATGGGTAACAAGCGCGGCGTGCAGGTGCAGCTCGCGGTGGCGCGCCTGAAGCGCTGGAATCCGAACCTCGTGGTCTGGGGTATGTCGGCCACGCTCGGTAACCTGGACCAGGCCCTGCACACGCTGCTCGGCCCTGGCAACGCGGGTGAGCTCGTGCAAGGCAAAACGGAGAAGCAGCTGGTGATCGACACCCTGCTGCCGCCACGCGCCGAGCGCTTTCCCTGGGCCGGTCACCTGGGCCTGGCGATGCTGCCGCAGGTGGTCGACGAGCTGGCCCGCAGCGGCAGCACTCTGGTCTTCACCAACACGCGCGCACAGGCCGAGCTCTGGTACCAGGCGCTGCTGGACGCGCGTCCCGACTGGGCCGGCGAGATCGCGCTGCACCACGGCTCGCTGGACCGCGCAGCGCGGGAATGGGTGGAGACCAGCCTGAAGGGGGGCGCCCTGCGCGCGGTGGTCTGCACCAGCAGCTTGGACCTGGGTGTTGACTTTTTACCGGTCGAGCGGGTGCTGCAGATCGGATCGCCCAAAGGCGTGGCGCGTCTGTTGCAGCGCGCCGGGCGGTCTGGCCATGCGCCGGGCCGACCCTCGCGCGTGAGCATCGTGCCCACGCACAGCCTGGAGTTGATCGAGGGTGCCGCCGCGCGCGCTGCCGTACAGGCGGGTCAGATCGAAGCGCGCGAAGTACCCGATCAACCGCTGGATGTGCTGGTGCAACACCTGGTGACGGTGGCGCTCGGCGGTGGCTTTGTGCCCGACGAGCTGTACCAAGAGGTACGCAGCACCGCCGCCTACGCCGGTCTGTCCACTGAAGCCTGGCAGTGGTGCCTGGACTTTGTGTCGCACGGTGGCAGTTCGCTCACCGCCTACCCCGACTACCACCGCGTGCGCCCCGATGAGCAAGGCGTCTGGCGCGTGCCCGATGTGCGGCTGGCGAGGCGCCACCGCGCCAACATCGGCACCATCGTGAGCGACGCCAGCATGATCGTGCAATACCTGGGCGGCGCCAAACTGGGCACGGTGGAAGAAAGTTTTGCCGCGCGGCTCAAGCCGAAAGACTGTTTCCTGTTTGGCGGGCGCTTGCTGGAACTGGTGCGCGTGCAGGACATGACGGCGTGGGTCAAGCGCGCCAGCGGCCGGCGCCCGGCGGTCCCGCGCTGGAACGGCGGCCGCATGCCGCTGTCCACCACGCTGGCCGACGCCGTGGTCATGCAGCTCGAGCGCGCGGCCCTGGGCGACACCAGCAGCCCGGAGCTGCAGGCGGCGCAAGCCATACTAAATGTGCAACGCGAATGGTCGTCTCTGCCCTCCACCCAGACCCTGGTGGCCGAGTTGCTGAGCTCGCGCGAGGGCACGCATCTGTTTCTTTACCCCTTCGCCGGCCGCCATGTGCACCTGGGCCTGGCCAGCCTGCTGGCCTGGCGCGTGGCGCGACATTCACCCAAGACCTTTTCCATGGCGGTCAACGACTACGGCTTTGAGCTGCTGTGCGCCGACGCCGTCGACTGGCCCAACTTGTTGCAGACGGTTCTCGCGCCCGCGTCCGACGAAGCCACGCTGCTGCAGGAGGTGCTGGACAGCCTC
Source organism: Hydrogenophaga sp. (assembly GCF_011390835.1). Taxonomy (GTDB): domain Bacteria; phylum Pseudomonadota; class Gammaproteobacteria; order Burkholderiales; family Burkholderiaceae_C; genus Hydrogenophaga. Next base: position 45,455 of record NZ_JAABRQ010000024.1, read on the forward strand.
AACGCCAGCGAACTCGCGCAGCGGCGCTTTCGCGAAATCGCGCGCGTGGCCGGCCTCATCTTCCAAAGTCACCCGGGTGAGCAACGCAGCAGCAAACAACTGCAGGCTTCGTCGTCGCTCTATTGGGAAGTGTTTCGCCAGTACGACCCTGCCAATCGCCTGCTGCTGCAGGCCAAGGCCGAGCTGCTGTCACAAGAGCTCGAAATCGGCCGCCTGCGGCAAAGCCTGGCGCGCATGGCTGCGCAGACCATGGTGCTCAAGCCCCTGGTGCGCCCCACCCCGTTTGCATTTCCGCTCATGATCGAGCGGCTGCGCGAGAAGCTCAGCAACGAACAGGTGGCGGATCGCATTGCGCGCATGCTGGCGCAGTTGGAGAAGGCGGCGGGTGGTGGCGCGTCTGATGCTATGGATGCTGAGGGCGTTCGGCTCACCTTGGGGCACGGAAGGGGTGCGTTGGCGGATGGGTCTGGTTCGCGTCGCAGGCAGCGGGGTGCTCGGCCCTTGCCGCGGCTTTGATTTCTTTGACGTTGGGGCTGCTCTTGCTGGGCAGGTCGGGTCTCGCCCCGGCGGGCGACAACACCAAACCCACAAGGCCAAAGCAAAAAAACTAAGCTCCAATCGCATGGACCAACCAACCAAGACTCACGCAGTAGCCGAATGGGCCAAGCAAACCCTGCATCTCCTCCCAGACCCAGCGCTCTGGTGGCCGGCAGAAGAGACCCTCTTCATCGCCGACCTGCACCTCGGCAAAGCCGCCAGCTACCGCGCCTTGGGTCAGCCCGTCCCCAGCGGCAGCACACAAGACAACCTCTCGCGCCTCACCGACCTGATTGCGCGGCACCAGGCGAAACACATCGTGTTACTTGGTGATTTTCTGCACGCCGCCTCAGGCCGCACATCACACCTGCTGCACGCGGTCACAGCCTGGCGCGCACACCACGCCCAAGTCGCCATGACCCTGGTGCGCGGCAACCACGATGACCGAGCAGGTGACCCGCCAGCCGAAGCCTGCATCGAGGTGGTCGACCAACCCTGGTTGCTCGGCCCGTTCGCCTGCTGCCACCACCCGCAGGCCCACCCGACACACTTCGTACTCGCCGGCCATGACCATCCCGTGGTGCACGTGAGCGGCCCGGGGCGCGACCGGCTGAGGCTGCCCTGCTTCGTGAACGATGGCCAGCAGGCCACCCTACCCGCCTTCGGTGCGTTCACCGGCGGCCACGTGGTGACGCCACGCGCCGGGCAGTCGCTGCACGCCGTGGGCGGTGGCCGTGTATGGACACTCCCGACATGATGGGAACCTTGACGCCCGTCAGCCCTCCGACATCCGAGTCCTTTCACCTCTCCCCTCCCCACCCGATGCCCCCAGCAGCTTCCAACTTCATCGAAACCCGCCAGCTCAGCATGTCCTACCCCCTGGCGAACAGCCGGGTGGAGGTGCTGCGCGAGGTGAACATCACCATCGCCGCCGGCACGCGCGTGGCCATCGCCGGCCCATCGGGCTCTGGCAAGACCTCGTTGCTGTTGTTGCTCTCCGGCCTGGAGCGGCCGAGCAGCGGCCAGGTGCTGGTGGATGGCGTGGACCTGGGCAAGCTGGATGCCGATGGCCTGGCCGATCTTCGTCGCGAGCGTATCGGCATCGTGTTTCAGAGCTTTCACCTGCTGCCCTCGCTGAGTGCGCTGGACAACGCGGCCTTGCCGCTGCAGATGGCGGGGCGGCGCGATGCGCGCACGCTGGCCACCGCCATGCTGGATCGCGTGGGCTTGGGGGGGCGGCTCGATCACCTGCCCAGCCAGCTCTCCGGCGGCGAGCAACAGCGGGTGGCCATTGCGCGCGCGCTGGTGCACCGGCCGCGCCTGCTGCTGGCCGACGAGCCCACCGGCAACCTCGACGACCACACAGCCGAGTCGGTGCGCGAGCTGTTGTTTGAACTCAACCGCGAGCTCGGCACCACCTTGGTGCTGGTCACGCACGACCTTGACTTCGCCGCCCGCTGCGACCGCGTGCTGCGCCTGCACGACGGACAACTGCACGAAACGCCCGCAACGCCTGCAACGGTGACCCGCGATGCGCTTCCTGCTTAGCCTGGCCTGGCGCGATCTGCGCGCCAGCGGCCGCCACCTGTGGATTTTTGTTGCCTGCCTGGTGCTGGGCGTGTCGCTGGTCGCCGCTGGCGGCGGCCTCTACCGTCAGGTGGCCGACGCGTTACGGGCCGACGCGCGACTGCTGTTTGGTGGTGATGTGGAGGTGGAGTCCGCGCAGCCGCTGGCGCCCGGGGTGCTGGCCTGGATGCAGGCGCCAGACCAGGGCGCCGCCACCGTCTCGCGGCTGATCGAGCTGCGCACCATGTTGCGCAGTGCAGACGGTCGCGCCCAGCTCATCGAGCTGCAAAGCACCGATGCGGCCTACCCGCTTTATGGCGAGGTCACGCTGGCGCCAGCGGGCTCGCTGGACACCATGCTGGCCCTGCAAGACGACACCTGGGGCGTCGCGCTGGACGCGACCCTGGCCGAGCGCATGGGCATCGCCGTGAACGACGTGGTGGACGTGGGCGACCTGAGCCTGACCGTGCGCGCCCTCATCACCCGGCAACCCGACCGCAGCCTGCGCGCCGACTGGGGCGGTGCCCCGGTGCTGGTGGCCGAGGGTGCGCTGATGGCCACCGGCCTGGTGCAGCCGCTGAGCCGCATCGACTACCGCTACCGGGTGCGCACCGACCAGCCTGCGAGCGCCTGGCGCGACGCGTTCACCGCCGCCTTTCCCGCGCTGGATACCGAGGTCGACACCTTTGACGAGCGCAGTGAGCGCATGGCCGAGGTGCTGGGGCAGATCGGCTCGGGTCTGCTGCTGATCGGTTTCTCGGCCTTGTTCATTGGTGGGCTGGGTGTGTTCAACAGCGTGCAGGCCTACCTGCAAGGCAAGCTGACCTCGCTGGCCACCTTGCGCGCGCTGGGCATGCGAGACCGCCGGCTGGCCGCCATGGTGCTGCTGCAAATCGTGATGCTGGCGCTGCTGGCCAGCGGCGCTGGGGTGTTGCTGGGCAACGCGCTGGCCCTTGCTGGCGCACTGGCCACCGCGGAACGCCTGCCCATCGGCCTGCTGCTAAGCGGGCTGTGGCAGTCATCGCTGGTCGCCCTGGCCTTTGGCGTGCTGACCGCCGTGGCGTTTGCCCTGCCCGCGCTGGGGCGGGCGCTGTCGGTCACCCCGGCCGCGCTGTTTCGTGGTGTGGATGCCGAGGCGCTGCACATACCGCGTCGCGCCTGGTGGCTCACCGCGGCGGTGGCAGGACTTGTGGTGAGCCTGCTGGTGATCACGCTGCCCGATCCGCGCTTCGGCCTCGCCTTTGTGCTCGCCACCGCGCTGCTGCTGGGTCTGCTCGACCTCGTCACGCGCGGCCTGCGTTTGTTGGCGCGGCGGCTGCAAGCGGGCAACAGCTGGTCGCCACCGCTGGCGCTGCAACTCGCGCTGGCCAATCTGCAGCAACCCGCATCGCCGCTGCGCCCGGCCCTGCTCTCGCTGGGCTCGGCGCTGACCCTGCTGGTGGCGTGCACGCTGGTGGTGACGACCTTGCTGCGCACGGTCAACGACACCGTGCCCGCCAATGCGCCAGCGCTGGTGTTCTACGACGTGCAGACCGAGCAGATCACGCTGCTGAAAGACACCCTGGCCGCCTCGCCCGGCTTGCAGCAGGTGCGCACCGCGCCGCTGGTGCTGGGTCGCCTGGCGGCGGTGAATGGCGAGGCGCTGCGCGAAAGCGGGGATGGTGAGCGTGCGCGCGAAGCCCGCGACGAGCACAAGCTGAGCAACCGGGCCGGCAATTTTGACGACGTGATCATCGACCGCGGTGCCTGGTGGCCCGAAAACTACAGCGGCGAGCCGCTGGTGGCGATGGAAGACCGCGAAGCCGACCAGCTTGGCCTACAGGTGGGCGATCGCCTGCGATTCGACATTTTGGGCACGCCAGTGGAAGCCACGCTCGCCGCCATCTACAGCCAGCGCCGCATGCAGTCGCGCCTGTGGCTGGAGGCCATCTTCAGCGAAGGTGTGCTGGAGCCCTTCATCACCCGCCACGTGGGTGCGGCCTACCTTCCCGCAGCCGAGACACTCGCGGCGCAAGACCGGCTGGCGGCGGTGGCACCCAATATCGCCACCGTGCGCACCGAGTCGCTGCTGCGCGAAACACGCGCCTTGATGACGCGCGCCAGCAGCGGGCTGGCGGTCGTGGCACTGGTCTGTCTGGCGGCCAGCTTGCTGGTGCTGGGCAGCGTGGTGGCCGCCAGCCGCAGCCGCCAGGTGTTCGACGCCACCGTGATGCACGCGCTGGGCGCGCGCCACTCGCTGTTGCAGCGGGTGCTGGTTTGGGAATACGCGCTGCTCGCGGCGGTGACTTCGCTGTTTGCCATTGTGGCCGGCAGCGCATTGGCCACCGGCCTGCTGCGCTGGCGCCTGGAAATGGACCCGATCGGTCTGTACTGGAGCGGCGCACTCACCGCGCTGCTGGTCAGCGCGATCAGCCTGGGCCTGGGGGCGCGCTACCTGCTGCGCCAGATGCAGCTCAATCCGGCGCTGCTGCTGCGTTCCGGAGGCTAGCACACACCTTGCGGCATATCAGCTTCCGAGGCAGAGGTCGCGAGTAAGATAAATTGTATGAGTGTCACCCTTCGTTTCCTCGGTGCTGCGGGCACCGTCACCGGCTCCAAGTACCTGGTCGAACACGACGGCCACAGCCTGCTGGTCGACTGCGGGCTGTTCCAGGGCTACAAGCAGCTGCGCTTGCGCAACCGCGACCCCCTGCCAGTCATACCGAAACAGATTCACGCCGTGCTCCTGACGCACGCCCACCTCGACCACAGTGGCTACCTGCCCCTGTTGGCCAAGGAAGGCTTCCGGGGCAAGGTCTGGGCCACACCGGCCACGCGCGACCTGGCGCAGATCCTCCTGCCCGACAGCGGGCACATCCAGGAGGCCGACGCCGATTTCGCCAACCGCCACGGCTCCTCCAAACATGCGCCGGCGCTGCCGCTCTACACCGAGGCCGATGCGGTGAAGAGCCTCAAGCTGTTTCGCACCGCCGACATCGGTCAGGCCTTCGAGCCCATTCCTGGCTGGATCGCGCATTTCAGTGGCGCAGGTCACATCCTGGGTGCGGCCAGCCTGCTGCTGGAAGTGGGTGGACGGCGCATCCTGTTCTCAGGCGACCTCGGCAGACCAGACGACGCCGTGATGAAAGCCCCCGACGCACCGCCGGCGGCGGATGCTGTGATTTGCGAATCCACGTACGGTGATCGTGTGCATCCGGATGAGGATGTCTTCGCCGAACTCGGCCCGGCGCTCAAAGCCTGCGCCGCACGTGGCGGTGCCGCTGTGGTGCCGGCGTTTGCGGTCGGCCGTGCTCAGGCATTGCTGCATGCCATTGCGGAGCTCAAGTCACATGGCGACCTGCCGCGCGACTTGCCCGTGTATCTGGACAGCCCCATGGCCATCAACACCACTGAGCTGTATCTGAAACACATGGGCGAGCACCGCCTCAATGCTTCGCAATGCCATGCCATGGACAGCGTGGCGAAGATGACCCGCACGGTCGACGAATCCAAGGCCATCGCCTTGCAGCACGGCCCCAAGGTCATCCTTTCAGCCAGCGGCATGGCCACGGGCGGGCGCATCTTGCACCACCTGATTCAATATCTCGGCGACCACCGCAACCTGATCGTGCTGACGGGCTACCAGGCGCCCGGCACGCGTGGCGCGTCGCTGGCGGGCGGGGCCACGCAGTTGCGCATTTTTGGGCAGGACGTGCCAGTGCGTGCTGAGGTCGTGCAACTGACCTCAGCCTCGGCTCACGCAGACAGCAACCAGCTCATGGCCTGGCTGCAGGCCATGCCATCTGCGCCGCACCGCGTGTTCGTGACGCATGGTGACCTGGAAGCGGCTGACCGCCTGCGGTACCGCATCGAGCACGAGTTGCACTGGCAGGCACTGGTGCCAGAGCATGGAAGCACATGGAAGGTTTGATCCCCCTGCGCCGCTTCACGTCCTCGCCCCATATGGGAAGCACCTGGGGCCTGGCCAAGCCAGCTCCATGGTGTGTGCTGGGTTCAATCACGCGCTCAGGCATCAGCCGCGTCGCGACCTTGATCGATTTTTTCCGATGCCGATGTCAAAACACACTCTCTTCCTGACCGCCGCCCTTGCTTGTCTGCCTGCCTTTGCGCAGACCACTGCGCCCGAATCCCCCGAATTCACCCAATGCATCGCGGGTCTTCAGGGCGCTGCGCGCAGTGCGGGCGTTTCGACGGCCACCTACGAACGCCTCACCCAGGATCTGGCGCCCGACATGAGCGTGATCGAAAAGCTCAATTTTCAGCCCGAGTTCCGCACCGCCATCTGGGACTACCTCGCCGGCCTGGTAGACGAGGAGCGTGTGCAGGAAGGCCAGGCCTTGCTGGCCCGACACGCCGACACGCTCCAGCGAGTGGAGCAGCGCTTTGGCGTGGATCCGGCCACAGTGGTCGCGGTCTGGGGCGTGGAGAGTAACTTTGGTCAGACCTTTGGCAAGTACCCGCTGATGCAGGCTCTGGGCACGCTGTCGTGCTTCGGGCGCCGCCAGGCCTATTTCCGGGGTGAGCTGTTTGCGGCCATGCGCATCCTGCAAAAGGGCGACATCGCGCCCGAGCGCTTGGTTGGCTCCTGGGCCGGCGCATTTGGCCACACACAGTTCATGCCCAGCACCTTCGAGCGGCTGGCGGTGGATTTTGACGGTGACGGCCGCGCCGACCTGATGGACAACGCCACCGACGCATTGGCGTCCACCGCCAACTTCCTGGCCAAGGCCGGCTGGCGAACAGGACAGGCCTGGGGCGTGGAGGTGAAGCTGCCTGAAGGGTTCAACACCAGCGGTGAAGGCCGGCGCAGCAAACGCGCCATCAGCGAATGGAACGCGCGAGGCTTGAAGCAGGTGGACGGCTCAGCCCTGCCAGCCGACGCCGGCTCCGCGGGCCTGCTCACGCCCGCGGGCGCCACAGGACCGGCCTTCCTGGTCTTTCGAAATTTTGACGCGCTCTACAGCTACAACGCAGCTGAGAGCTACGGACTGGCCATCGCCCACCTCAGCGACCGCCTGCGCGGTGGCGGCCCGTTTGTCACCCCCTGGCCGACCGACGACCCCGGCATTTCGCGCGCCGAACGCCGAGAGCTGCAGGGCCTGTTGATCCTGCGCGGCCACGACATCGGCGAGGTCGACGGCATGCTGGGCGAGCGCAGCCGTGCCGCGATCCGCGTCGAGCAACAGAAGCTGGGGCAGGAGGTCAATGGCCGCGGGGGTCTGAAGCTGCTCAAGTCACTGCGCAGCGGCGGCTGACCACCGCATGGTAATGAATCCGCTGACCCAGGCCTTGCTGGCGACTGCTGCAGCAGCGGCTTGCATCCCCTTCGGGGGCTTGCTGGCGCTGCTGGCTCACCGGCGCAGGAAATGGTTGAACGGGGAGGTGCGTCACTTCGTGGTGGCCTTGGGCGGCGGCATCCTGATCGCCGCGGTCTCGCTGGTGCTGCTGCCCGAGGGCATGCAACGTGTGCAGGAGCCGCTGACGGTTGCTGCACTTTTTGTGGCCGGTGGCGCAGCCTGCTTTGCGCTGGAGCGCCACTTGGGCGCCAGCCGCCGCGAGTCTCCTCAGCTAGCGGCGACCTTGCTCGACTACGTGCCCGAGTCGCTGGCGCTGGGCGGTATGTTTGCAGCGGGTGCGGCCTCCGCGCCGCTGCTGGCCGTGCTCATTGGCCTGCAGAACCTGCCCGAGGGTTTCAACGCCTATCTGGAGCGGGTGACGTCTGGTGAGCACAAGCCCCGCACGGTGCTGTTGCAGATGCTGCTGCTCGTCGCACTCGGACCGGCACTAGCGGCACTCGGCTGGCATTTCCTGTCGGCACAGACCGAGGTGCTGGGCGCGATCATGATCGCCGCGGCGGGCGCCATCCTCTACCTAATCTTTCAGGACATCGCGCCCATGTCCCACATGCGCAACCACTGGTTCCCGCCCTTGGGTGCGGTGTGCGGCTTTGGTCTAGCCTTGCTGGGCCAGCAACTGGTGAGCGGCTGAGCGGCTGCGCTGGCCCTCAGACCCAACCAAACTGCGCGCGCACATCCCGTGCCGTTGCGTTGATCGGCGCCGTCGGGGCCTGGGTGTGCTGGCGCAGGTTGGTGGCGCGCACGCCACCGCCATCCTGGCCCAGCACTGCCACCGCCTTGATGCGCCAGCCACGTTCGCGCAAACCGTTCACATAGGTTTGCGCATCGGGATATTCGACCAGGTCGGTAGCGTTGGCGTTGGGTGACAGGCAGAACAGCACCGCATCACAACGAGCGCGCACCACCTCTTGCACAAATTCGTCCAGCGTGGTGCGCGTGTTTTGCAGCGCGCCGACGCGGGCGTAAAAGCGCACGGGTCGCTTGTCGGACTGCAGCTGGATGTCGCGCACGCTGCGATTGAAGCAGCCGGTGAGGCTGCGCACGACAGAGGTCTTGCGGGTGTTGGCGTTGCCAATGAGGATGTAGGCGTCCATGGAAGGGAAAAAAAAGCAGGTAGGAATGCGTGCGGGATCAGCCGATTTTGATCGCCGTGCCGCTCACTGCGACCATCATCATGCCGTTGGTTTCCCCCAGCACCTCGTAGTCGAAGTCGATGCCAATCACGCCGTTGGCGCCCAGCCCCTTGGCCGTTTCGATCAGGTCCTCAAGCGCTGCATCACGAGCACCCGATAGCGCACGTTCATAGCCGCCAGCGCGGCCACCGACCACATCGCGGACCGAAGAGAACATGTCGCGAAAGATGTTGGCGCCGATGATGGCCTCGCCGTTGACCACGCCCAGATACTGGCTCAGCTCGATGCCAGCCGGCGTGGTGGTGCTGAGGAAAAACCCGTCGGTGCTTTTGGAAAACCAGCCCATGTGACAACTCCCATGATGGCGATGCGCCGTCAGATCGAGGCGGATCCATTGTGCCAGCGGGCAACGCGCGCCCGCCACCTCACCAGAGCGACACCAGCCGGGTGCCTTGCAGGCCCCAGGCGTGCTGCGCCATGGCGCGAGCTTCCTGCTCATCGTGGGTGACGAGGATCGCCGCCATGCCGGCGGCCTGGATGCGATCGCGAAACTCGGATCGCAACTGCTCGCGCAAGGCCGCGTCCAGCGCAGAAAACGGCTCGTCCAGCAGCAGTGCGCGCGGCCGGGTGATGAGGGCGCGCGCCAGCGCCACGCGCTGCTGCTCACCGCCCGAGAGCGTCCACACACGCGCTTCGGTGTGCTGCCCCAGGCCCAGGCGCTCCAGCATCACCGTCGCCTGTTCCCGCGCGGTGCGCCGAGGCACTCCCTGCTCAATCAGGCCAAAGGCCACGTTGTCCCGCACATTCAGGTGGGGAAACAGGGCGAAGTCTTGAAACATGAGCGCAAAGCCACGCCGCTCGGGCGGCAGGTCGGTGATGTCCTGGCCTTCGAACCACACGCTACCCGCCTCCGGTGCTTCCAGCCCGGCCACGATTTTCAGCAAGGTGCTCTTGCCGCTGCCAGACGCGCCGAGCAAGGCCACCGTCTCACCGGCGGCCACGCGCAGGTTCACGCCGGCGAGCAGCGGGCGGTGGTCCCACTGTTTGGCGATGTCGCGCAGTTCAAGCATGGCGTCGATTGTCCTCGGCAGCGGATCGCTCAGGCCCTTCGATCAGGGTGAACGCCATTAAGGCCAGCGCCATCAGCATGCAGGCGAGTACCAGCGCCGCGTCCAGATTGGCCGCCCCCGGACGGCCTAGGTGCTGGTAGATGAGTGTGGTGAGTGTTGTCCACTCCGGTCGCGACAGAAACAGCGTGACCGCGAACTCGCCCAGCGCCGTGGCCGCAGCAAAGGCCATGCCACGCCGCAGTGCACGGGCGGTCAACGGCAGGGTGACCCGCCACCACACGCGCCATGGTCTCGCACCCAGTGTGGCCGCTGCCTGGGCGTAGCTGGCGGGCAGATTGTCGAGTGCAGCGGCCAGCGATTTCGCCACGAACGGGTATGCCAGCAAGGCATAGGCACCGATCAGCAAGGCCAGACTGGCGGTCCAGCCCGGGTAGAGCAGCAGCAGGCCGAAGGCCACGGTGACAGGCGAGGCCACAAACGGCAGGTAGGCCGCCGCGCGCCACACCAGTGCCCAAGCACCTCGCGCCGCGTTCGCGCCGCGGGCGATCGCCGCCGTGTCGAAGGCCCGCACGGCCAGGGCGTGGCTCAGCCCCAGTCCGGTGGCCAGCAGCAGGGCCATAGCGGAGAAGCGCAGGGTGTTCCACAAGGCGACCAGCGTCTCGGGCTGAAGCAGCACCTCGGCGCCCTGCCCCAGCAGCAGCGCGCGCACCGCCTGCAGCAGGATGGCGAGCAACGGCGCGGCGCACACCAGCAGCAACACACCAACCGCCGCCAACACCGCCAGCCACTGGGCCGCACTGCGAGGGCGGGACCGCGCCATGGGCGTGACACGCCCAGGCGCGGCCAGGCGCTTTTCCAGCCAGGCGTAAGCGAGCGCCACCGCGCCGGTCATGCCCAGCATCCACACCGCGAGCACACCCGCCTGCCCCAGTTCCAGCTGATGGGCCACCAAGGTGTAAATCTCCACCTCGACCGTGGCATATCTTTGACCGCCCAGGATCAGCGCCAGGCCAAACCCAGAGAAACAGTACAGAAACACCAGGGACAAGGCCGAGGCCATCCAGGGCGCAATGGCTGGCCACTCCACGCGCCAGAAGGCGCGCCAGGGCGTAGCGCCCAGCGTGCGCGCAGCGGCCACGCGCGCCGAACTCACCTGCTCCAGCGCGTCGACACCGGCGCGCACCACCAGGCACAGGTTGAAAAACAGGTTGCCGTAGAGCAGCAGCCACGGCGTTTCATCCAGACTCAAGCCTGTCTGGGCCAGCGGTTCGCCCAGCCAGCCGCGCGGCCCCCATAGTGCGAGCACACCCAGCGCGGCCACCAACGTAGGCACCACAAAAGGCAGCATCAGCAGGCGCAACAGCATAGAGCGCCCAGCAAACTCCAGCCGCGCCAGTACCCAGGCCACCGGCAGGCCGATCAGCAGTGCCAGCACGCAGGTGATCGCCGCCTGTGCCAGGGTCCAGAGCACGCGCCAGCGCAGGTAGTCGTCCTGCCACGGCGCCAGCCAGCGCAGCGGCGCATCGCCTGCAAGATCGCCTGAGCCAAAACCTTCGGCCAGCAGCCGCAGCACCGGCGCCACCAGCAGCAACGCCAGGAAGCCCAGCGGCAGGATCGCCAACCGGCGGGGCAGCCGATCGCCCCGGCGCGAAGCGATCACTTCAGCACAACTTGGGTCCAGCGCCGCAGCCAGGCCTTGGCCTGCTGCTCGGTGATCGGGGCGGACAAGGCGTCAAACGCGGCGGGCTCGGTCGCGTATTGCTGCATCACGTCCACGCGTGGCGCACCGGCCTCGGCCGGGAACATCCACATCGTGGTCTGCAGCGATTGCTGCACCGGCGCCGAGCGCAGAAATTCGATGAAGCGCCCGGCCGCTTCGCGCGGGGCAGCAGGCGCGCCCTTGATCAATGCCACGCCCTCCACCTGCCGGTACACCCCGCCCTGGAGAAACAGGTTGGCGGTGGGCGACTCGGTGATCTTGTCCTTGCTGTAGAACACTTCGGCAGCCGGGCTGCTGGCGTAGCTCACGACGATGGGGCGTGTGCCGCCGTTGCGGGTGAACTCGGTGTAGTAGGCCTCGCTCCAGCCCTTGACCACCTTCACGCCATTGCGGCGCATCTTTGCCCACCAGTCGAACGCAGCGGGCTCACCCAGGCCGGCAATGGTGGCCAGCAGAAACGCCTGACCCGGGCTGGAAGTGGCGGGGTTCTGCACCACAAGCAGCTTGGCGAAAGCCGGCTTCGTGAGGTCGGCCAGCGAAGTGGGCAAGGCGAGGCCGCGCTGGGTAAACCAGGCCTTGTCGATGTTGAGGTTCACGTAGCCGTAATCGACCGGCACCACGCCCTCGGCCAGCGCCACCACGGACGCGCGGCTTGAAGCCGGGCCGGTGTAAGCGTCCAGCACGCCAGCGGCCTTGGCACGTGGCAAAAGCGTGTTGTCAATGCCGAACACCACATCGGCGATCGGCTTGGCGCGGGTGAGGATGAGCTTGTTGACCATCTCGCCAGCGTCACCCGCCTTGATGATCTGCAGCTTCACGCCAGCGTCCCGTTCGAACTGCGCCAGCTGTTCTTTGGGCAGATCGAACGAGCCATGGGTGAGCACGCGCAGAGCCGCTGTCTGAGCCCCGGCGGCTGAGGCCAGACATACGCTGGACAAGATCACAGAAAAAAGAAACCGCCGTTGCATGGAAACCGCCTTGTCACAACGCCTGCGTGAAGCGTGTAACCCAGACGGCAACCCACAAGGGCGGCTGGTTTGTCACGCTCCCTACGCTGGCACAACCCAGATCAGGTGAGAGGGGTATTTCTCAGCCGCCTTCTGCGCGTTCGCAGGCGGCACCCCCGGTGAAATTCTTATTGTAGACCTGCGCCTCAGGGCACAGCCGTGGTAGCTTGTAGGTCATCCATCCCGCATGCCGCTTCTCTCGAAGTGCTGTGCCTGGTCGATCCACAGTGATTCACCGCACCACGCCCCAGGAGGCAGCATGCCCGGCTATCAGGTCAAACACCAGACCATCACCATCGCAGGCTGGGACTACGCCATCTGCTCGCTGCTCGACAACCAGCAGTACGCTCCCGCACTCGACACGGACCCCAGCAACGGCATGGGTGAATCAGGCTGGCCCCTGTTCGGCCAGGTCTGGCCCTCGGCCCGGGTGCTCGCCCTGGCCATGGACAGCCACGCCATCGCCGGCAAACGCATCCTGGAGATCGGCGCCGGGCTGGCTCTAGCCAGCCTGGTGATTCACCGTCGCGCCGGCGACGTGACCGTCACCGACT
>NZ_JAABRQ010000025.1 GCF_011390835.1 Hydrogenophaga sp.
CTCATGAAGCAAGGGATCGGCAATACTGGCGTGCCCGTGGCGTTTCCACACAGCCTCGGCCACTACCTGCCGTTGGCGAACGGCAGGTTCCGGGCAGTCCAATCAGCAGCGCCACCCACGCCTCGTTGGTGCGTCCTTGCGCGATGTCCAAATAGCTGTCAACAGTCTTCGACTTGACTGTTAACCGGTTAACAGGCAATATTTTTCATGTCGATCCAGTCGTTCGCCTGCTCCGACACGGAGAGTCTGTTCACCACAGGCAAGTGTCGCCGGTTCGTCAACATCAAGAGCGTAGCCGAGCGCAAATTGGCCCAGCTCGACGCAGCGCCTTCGGTGAGTTTCATGAAGGCCCCGCCAGGCAACGACCTGAAGGAATACGACGGTGCCTGGCATGTGCGAATCAACGACCAGTGGCGACTGACCTTCAAGTGGGGTGAGAGCGGACCCTATGACGTGCTCATTGAAGACCCACACTGACCCATGCCCGGCTGGCATTGAAATCCTGAACAGCAATGGAGTGCATCATGCTCAAGAACGGTATGCGTCCTGTCCACCCAGGTGAAATCTTGCTGGAGGACTACATCAAACCCATGGGCGTCAGCGTGCGCGCCGTGGCCATCGCCCTGCATGTGCCTTACTCGCGCCTGAGCGAAATCACCAAAGGCGAGCGCGGCGTTTCGGCTGACACGGCCCTGCGCTTGGAGCGCTACTTCGGCAGCGAGGCCAAGGGCTGGTTGAACCTTCAGGCAGCCTACGAGTTGCGAATGGCCGAGATCGAGAACGGCAAAGCGATCGCCAAAGAGATCCAGCCGTTTGCGCTGGTCGCCTGAGCCACGCCAGCAGGTTCACCTCGAGTGCCTGCAGCCGGCCAGGAGCTGACGGAGGCAACAGGCAGCTTTCCTGCCACTCATCGCCCGGGGATGGCCTGACGTCGTCGCGCCATCACCAAGAAACAGGTTCTAGAAGACTTTCGGTGCCGTCGACACAATCAGCACCTCAGCTTCGCTCCGCATCCTCCTTCGCCCCGAACGGGTAGGCGCCGCCGGGCGCGCCCTTGGGCGCGATCTCCAGCGACAGAATCATTGTCACCACCAGGGTCACGACCGTGAAACCGAGCGAGAACGCCACCGGGATCTTGTAGATGTCGATCAGCAGCAGCTTCGCGCCGATTAAGACCAGGATGATCGCCAGGCTGTAACCAAGAAGGTGGAAGCGCTCGTTCATATTGGCCAGCAGGAAGTACATCGCGCGCAGGCCCAGGATGGCGAACACGTTGGAGGTCAGCACAATTAACGGATCGGTCGTGATGGCGAAGATGGCCGGGATCGTGTCGACCGCGAACACGATGTCAACGATGCCGATGAGCAGGATCACCACCAGGAGCGGTATCGCCATCTTCACGCCGCATACGACGGTGAAGAACTTTCGCCGTCATAGTGCGGCGAAATCTTGAAGCGGCTGCGCACCCACTTTAGCGCCAGCGCTTGTCCAGATTGGGCGACTGGCCCAGGGCATTCGGTTCCGACACCAACTGGGCCTGCGTCACATCCGAGGGGCTGATCTGCGCAACGTCTTCTGTAGGTTGGTCGTCGGAACATGCAGTGACCAGAGGCACGCACAACGCGGCCGCGAGCGCACTCAACAGGGACTGGCTGGGCGTGCCCGCGCTGGCGGCGGTCATGACCGAACTGGAGTCAGCTCATCGACGGCGGATTCGGCCTCCGGCATGCGGCTGGCCAGCACCTTGTCAATGGTCTTGCCGTCCATGTCGATGATCTCGAAGTGCCAGCCCTCCCAGTTCACGGCGTCGGCCTCCTTGGGCAGGCGCCCGGTCAGCAGCATCATCATGCCGCTCAGGGTCTGGTACCTGCCGCGCTCTTCCTCCGGCACGGCACTGAGATTGAGGCGGTCCTTCAACTCGGGTACCGGGATGTGTCCGTCCAGCAGCCAGCTGCCGTCCCCGCGCTGTACGGCCCAGGAGGTCTGCGGGTCACGCGAGCGGAACTCACCCGTGATGGCCTCGACCAGGTCCTGCAGAGTGACCAAGCCCTGGACCTGGCCATACTCGTCGCTTACGAAGGCCATCTGCACGTGGGATTCTCGGAAGTTGTCCAGCAGTTCCATGCCGGTCAGGGTCTCGGGCACGTACAGCGGTGGTTCCAGTGGTTGGTCCTTGAGCTCGCGCGCACCGTCCCGCATGGCACGAGAGAGCCACTGGCGCGCGTTGATCACGCCCTTGAGCTCGTCCATGCTGCCTTGCACCACGGGAAAGCGCGCGTGGTCGCTCGCTTCGATGCGCGCCAGGTTGACCCCAAAGGGCAGTTCGGTATCCAGCACCACGATGTCGGCGCGGGGCACCATCAGCGATCCGATCAACCTGTCGTCCAGGCGAAACACATTGCGCACCATCGCGTGTTCGTGCGTCTCGATGACGCCGGCTGTCGTGCCCTCAGCCAGCATGGCGTAAATCTCCTCTTCGGTGACGGCGTTGCCACCGCTGTCCTTCACACCCAGCAAACGCAAGAGCGCATGGGTCGAGAGCGACAGCAGCTTCACGAAGGGCTTGGTGGCGATGGCCAACCAGTTGATGGGTCGCGCCACCAGGCGAGCGAGCATTTCGGGATGGGTCTGACCCAGCCGCTTGGGCACCAGCTCGCCCACCACGATCGAGAAATAGGTGATGACCACCACCACCAGGCCCGTGGCAGCGTAGCCGGCCCAAGTCTCGGGTACGCCGATGGACAGCAACCAGATGGCCAGCGGACCGGCCAAGGCGGCTTCACCGACGATGCCGTTGAGCACGCCGATGGAGGTGATGCCGATCTGGATGGTGGACAGGAACCGGGTCGGATCCTCGCCCAAGGTGATGGCAGCTGCTGCAGCGCGGTCGCCGGCATCGACCAGCTTCTGAAGCCGCGCCTTGCGTGCCGTCACGAGTGCAAGCTCGGACATGGCGAACGCGCCGTTGAGCAGGATGAGCGCAATGAGAATGGCAATTTCCATGAGGAACCGTCAGATTGAGAAAAGGGGGTGATCAGGGCATCACAGCGGTTGCAGGATGCCGGCCGAGAGCAGCGCCAGCACCAGCAGACCCAGCACGATGCGGTAGGCGACGAAGGGCAGGTAGCTGCGCGTGGAGACGTATTTCATGAAGGCGACGATGACGCCGTAACCGACGCCGAAAGCCACCACGGTGGCCAACAGCGTCGGCCCGGGCGCCACCGGGCTGCCCACCTCCGCGTTGCGCCACAGCTGGTAGAAGCCCGAGGCCAGCACCGCTGGCACGGCCAGCAGGAACGAGTAGCGTGCCGCGGCCTCGCGCGTGTAGCCCATCAGCAACCCGGCCGTGATGGTGCCGCCCGAGCGCGAGACGCCTGGGATCAGTGCGAGCGCCTGCGCCAGGCCGAACAGCAGGCCGTGGCGCCAACCCAGGTCCTTCAATGTGCGACGCTGCATGCCGAAGCGGTCAGCGGCCCAAAGCAGCAACGCGAATGCGATCAGCATCGCTGCCGTGATGTGGAGGTTGCGCAGCGAGGTTTCGATCGCGTCCTTGAACAGCAGGCCCAGCCCGGCGATCGGCAGCGTGCCGACCAGAATCAGCCAGCCCATGCGCGAATCGGCGTCGGAATGCACGCCGAAGCTGGCCAATGAGCGACGCCACGACCTGGCGATGGCAATCAGCTCGCGCCGGAAGTACAGCAGGACGGCGGCCTCGGTACCAATCTGCGTGATCGCCGTGAACGCGGCGCCCGGGTCGCCCCCCGATGGCAGCAGCGGGCCGACGATGCGCAGGTGCGCGCTCGACGAGACCGGGAGAAACTCGGTCAGCCCTTGCAGCAGCCCCAGGAAGGCGGCTTCGGCCCACGCAGATCCGCTCATGCGGCCTCTGCACGAGGCAGGCTGCTGACGGGGTCGTTCATTCGTCGCGGCTGCCGGCCACGCCCACGAAGACGGCGCCGGTACCGGCCAAGGTCGTCATGACTTGTCCGGCTCTGTTGACTGGCCCCAGCACGGAGCCGAGTAGGCGCGATAGCGTCACGCCCATGACCGACATAGACCCCACCAGGATGGGCACCACGGCGAGGGAAAGCAGCTAGCACACGGTTGCGTTCGCCGGCGCTGGAAATGCCCGCGTCGCTCGGGCCGTAGGGGTTGGTCTGGTTCAAGGGGTTCTTCGTTCGGGTGAAAGTCCGGGACGGGCTGGCAGGCGGCGCCGCAAGGGCGGCAGCGGGCCGCTGTCAAGGCGTCAAGTGGCGTGCGCGGGCACCAGCATCGCGGGATGCCGCACGGGCAAGAACCACTCTTGTCAGGTTGCTGAAGACGGCGCGAAGCGGTGCCTCAGCCCGCGAGGACGACGCAGCAGGGTGGACGCAAGGGCCCGGCGAGGAAGGGCGGTCTCGCTTCAGCGGCGGCCAGTGGGTATGGCCGTGCCATCACCATCAATTGGGCGCCCGGCCAAAGCGACGCAGGCAGCAACTCGGGTGTATCCAGTGGCGGATCGCTCTGGGCCTGAGTAGGCAGGTCGTCCAGGTGATGTTGCTCTATCGAGCCCTCAAGCGTCAGTGCCTCGCCGCCCTCCGTGTGGACGAAGGAAATTACCTGCTCTGGCGAGGACGTCGCAAGAAGTCGCGGCGCCTCGATGGTGCTGAGACCGGACCAGAGCAAAAGGAGGGAGAGTAAGAGGGCAATGACCCGAGGGGACATCGCTGGATTTTAGCTAGGAAGGGTTCTGCCGGTCCAGCGCATACAGACGGGGGTAGCCCGGTGGGGCTTGGAACTCAGGCCGTGGGACTTGTCCCGAGGTGGCCTTGTTCTGAGCGCGCAGCGTTGGGAGCGACTGCAGAGGTATAGCGCTTCAGAGTGCTGGGGACGAGGATCACCAACGGACGTGAAGGCCGATTGGACCCGGCTGGAGAGCGCGCTTGAATGACGGCTTCAGGGTCAGCATTCCGCCGTCTTGACCGGCAACTGAGGGTCGAGACGGGACCGTCAGGTGGACCCACTTTTCGCCAACAGCCAGCTAGATCCCGCGCGCCAGAAGTTGGCTTGCTGTGGTGTGCTATGGTGATCACGACCATGGCGCAACAGCTTTGGCGTGCCGGGAGTTCAGCCGCAACAACACGAGTTGAGATTCATGTGCACCGGCCTCAGGGCCAGGCGTGCTGCCTCATATCTGCCGCCATCTTCCTCAGATCCGGCTTGTAGATCTTGCCTACGTTGGTCAAGGGCATGGTGTCCAGGATCGTCACGCGCTTCGGTCTTGCCGGGGGCTCGTCCACCCGCTCGCTCACGAAGGTCAGCAGTTCGTCTTCCGTGGCCACGGCGCCGGGGATGAGGGTGGCGAAGACCACGGGCAGCTCGCCGGCGTAGGCGTCGGGCGCGCCGACGGCGGCGCAGAGTTGCACGGCGGGGTGGGCGGCCAGAGCGTCCTCGATGACTTTGGGGTCGATGTTGTGGCCGCTGCGGATGATGAGGTCTTTAGAGCGGCCGCTCAGGTGCAGGCGCTCCTGGTCGTCGATGTAGCCGAGATCGCCGGTGGCCAGCCAGCCGTCTGGCGTGAAGGCGTGCCGGTTGTCGGCCTCATCCAGAAAGCCTGAGAACAGGTTGGGGCTTTTGAACAGCACCATGCCGCTCTCGCCCGGCGGCAGCTCGCGGTTGCTGGCGCCGCCCTGTTCGTCAAGCGCCACGATGCGCCAATGCGTGTAGGGAAGGCGGATGCCGACGCAGCCGGGGGGCGAGGTCATGCCGGGCGGGGTGATGGTGGAGATGCCGGCCATCTCGGTCATGCCCAGGCTTTCGTGCACCTGGATGCCGATCAGCTGCTTGAGCTTGGTAGCGAGTTCGCCCGGCATGGGCGCGGCACCGGTGCGGCCGTAGCGCAGGCTGGAGAGGTCGGCATCGCCCACGGGCACGTTGGCCAGCGCGGCGAGCACGGTCGGTACGCCGGTGAGCACCGTGGCGCGGTGGGCTTCCACCAGCTTCCAGAAGTTCGCGATGACCGCCTTGTTGCGAAACAGCGCGGGCGTGGGGATGACGGTCTCGGCGCCGGCACTCAGCGAGGTGATCGAGCCCGGCAGCACACCGGCCACGTGGAACAGCGGATAGCCGTTGATGGCCACATCGTCCACGCGCACGCCCTGCAGCTGCACGCAGGCCCAGGCGGTGAAGACCTGGGCCCCATGGCTGTGGCGCGCGAGCTTGGGTGCGCCGGTGGTGCCGCCGGTGTGGAAGTAGGCGGCGATGTCGGTGGGCGCGATCTGGCGGCGGCTGACCAGGCGGTCGTCTGGCTCGGCCGCGATGAGGGCATGGAAGTCGGCGCAGCCGGCAGGCAGCGGGGTGGGCTGGGTGACATCGTGCGGCGTCACGCGCAGCACAGTGCGCAGCGTGGGCACCAGACCCCGCACGCGCTGGGCCTTGGTCCACAGGCCATGATCGCCCTCGGCGATGTCGTCACCCCAGGCGATGAGCACCCGGGCTTGCGCCGCGTTCATCAGCGAGGCGAGTTTTTCGTCGCTCAGCAGCGGGTTGAGCGGCTGCGCGATGCCAGCGGCCGCGCCGCCCCACAGGGCCAGGTGGTACTCCAGGCAGCCGGGCAGCAGCGCCGCCACAGCGTCGCCGGGCTGCATGCCCAGGCGGTGCAAGGCATTGGCGGTCTGGTGAACGCGTGCGAGCAGTTCCGAATACGACCAGCGCACCGCTGGCGCACCCGGCTCGGCCGAGGGCAGGAAGGTGAGGGCGGTCTTGTCGCCGAAGGCGTGCGCGCTGTTGCGGATCAGCTCATACGTGCTGCTCGGGCGGATGGCTTCGGCCAGCGGCGTAGCTTCGAGCGCGCGCACATCGGCGGGCGTGCGAACCGGGCGCACCGGTGCGAACGGGGCATGCCACGCGGGCGCTTCGGTAGGGGGGCCGTCAGCAGACGGCGGCGTCGGGTGAGGTGTGGTCATGGGCGTTCCAGAAGGAAGGCCCATTGTGGTCTGCGTCTGTTTGAGGCGCAGTCACCTCGGAACGTTCAGGCGCGGGGCTGGCGTGCGACCGGCGCGGCGCAAAGGCGGGGCTGGCTTGAGAAACGGTAGCGCAGGCGGGTCAGGAAGGCAAACACGGTGTACATGAACGGAAATGCCGGGGATCGGCTTCAACAACAGAAGACCCTAGGGTAAGGGTTAACCCTAGGGTTTCAAGGCGTGTGCCCGAAATACCCATGCTGTCTGTGCATGAGGCGATGCACCCAGAAAAGCAGAAAGGAGCCCGAAGGCTCCATTCTGTTATGCGGGCAAGACCGGTTCAGATCGAGTCGATGAAGCTGCGCAGCTTGTCGGAACGGCTGGGGTGCTTGAGCTTGCGCACCGCCTTGCTTTCGATCTGGCGGATGCGCTCGCGCGTCACGTCAAACTGCTTGCCCACTTCTTCCAGCGTGTGGTCGGTGGACATTTCGATGCCGAAGCGCATGCGCAGCACCTTGGCTTCGCGCGGGGTGAGGCTGTCGAGGATGTCCTTGACCACCTCGCGCAGCCCGGCCTGCATCGCGGCCTCGATGGGCGCGGTGTTGGCCTGGTCTTCGATGAAGTCGCCCAGGTGCGAGTCGTCATCGTCGCCGATCGGGGTTTCCATCGAGATCGGCTCTTTCGCGATCTTCATGATCTTGCGGATCTTGTCCTCGGGCATCTCCATCTTTTCGGCCAGGATGGACGCATCGGGCTCAAAACCATGCTCTTGCAGGTGCTGGCGGCTGATGCGGTTCATCTTGTTGATGGTCTCGATCATGTGCACCGGGATGCGGATGGTGCGCGCCTGGTCGGCGATCGAGCGGGTGATGGCCTGGCGAATCCACCAGGTGGCGTAGGTCGAAAACTTGTAACCGCGGCGGTATTCGAACTTGTCCACCGCCTTCATCAGCCCGATATTGCCTTCCTGGATCAGGTCCAGGAACTGCAGACCGCGGTTGGTGTACTTCTTGGCGATGGAGATCACGAGACGCAGGTTGGCCTCGATCATTTCCTTCTTGGCGTCGCGCGAGGTGGACTCGCCCCAGTTCATCCGCTTGTGGATGTCTTTCAGGTGCGCCAGCGGCACGACCACGCTGCTCTGGATGTTCATCAGACCTTGCTGCAGTTCCTGCACCGGCGGGATGTTGCGCTCCATCACCACGCTCCAGGACTTGCCCGCTGCCGCCTGCTTCTCCACCCACTTGAGGTTGAGGAGGTTGGTCGGGAAGTCGGCGATGAATTTTTCCTGCGGCATGCCGCACTTGTCCACGATGATGCGGCGCAGCTCGCGCTCTTTCTTGCGCACCTCGTCCACCTGCGCGCGCATGGTGCCGCAGAGCTTCTCGATCGTCTTGGCGGTGAAGCGGATCGACATCAGCGTTTCGGTGATGGCCTTCTGCGTCTTGACGTAGGTGGGCGTGCCGTAGCCTTCTTTGTCGTAGGTCTTGTGCAGCTTCTCGAACTGGCTACGCAAGGTATCGAAACGATCCAGTGCTTCGCGCTTGAGTTCTTCGAGCTTGCGCGTGAGTGCCTTGGAGCCACCCTTGCCGTCGTCGTCGTCTTCTTCGTCGTATTCGTCGAAGTCCTCTTCGGCCACGTAGTCGTCGGCCTCGTCGGCGTCGGCGAAACCGTCGACTACGGTGGAGATCACCACCTTGCCTTCGCGGATCTCTTCGGACAGAGCGAGCACTTCGGCGATAGTGGCCGGGCTCTCGCTGATAGCGGCCATCATGTCGTGCAGGCCACCCTCGATGCGCTTGGCGATCTCGATCTCGCCCTCACGCGTGAGCAGCTCGACCGTGCCCATCTCGCGCATGTACATGCGCACCGGGTCGGTGGTGCGGCCAAATTCGCTGTCCACCGTGGACAGTGCGGCTTCTGCTTCTTCTTCTGCTTCTTCTTCGGTCGCGGCCGACGGGCCGGTGTTGTTCAGCAGCAGGGTTTCGGCGTCGGGCGTCTGTTCGTAGACGGCCACGCCCATGTCGTTGAGCAATGACACCACCACTTCCAACGTCTCGGCCTCGACCAGCTTGTCGGGCAGGTGGTCGTTGATTTCGCCGTGAGTCAGGTAGCCGCGGGTCTTGCCGAGCTTGATCAGCGCCTTGAGGTGATCGCGGCGGTTCTTGGTTTCTTCTTCGGACAGGACAGAGTCGTCCAGACCAAATTCCTTCATCAGCGCGCGCTCTTTGGCCTTGCTGATCTTCATGCGCAACGGCTTGACCTTTTCCACCACCTGGGTGGTGTCGGTGCTAGCTTCTTCCGGCTCGCCCTCGAGATCAGATTCGATGTCGGACAGGTCGGTGTCGTCCATGTCCCGGCCAGATTTGGCGGACGAGCTGCTGGCCTTGGGCTTGCGGCCGCGCTTGGCTGGCGCCTTTGCGGCTGTGCCATCAGCCTTGGCTGGGCGGCCAGCGGCCTTTTTGATGGGCGCAGCGATGGTCAACGCGAGCAGGCCGGCTTCGGCATCAGCGGCGACTTTGCGGGCGGCGGCGGTGGCCTTGGGATCGGCCTTGGCCGCGGTCTTGGCGGGGGCTTTCGCCGCAGGCTTGGCCACGACTTTGGAAACAGGAGAGGCAGACTTCACAACAGGAGCTTTCTTCGGTGGCGCAACCTTGGCTGGTGCTTTGGGAGCTGCCGCCTTGGGCGGGGCTTTCTGTGCGGGTTTTGTGCGGGACACGGCAGGCGTACTGGACTTCTTCGCAGGCATGAGTACCTCAAATAAAACGTCGGGAATGGAACCGGCAGATCACACAAACATCGCCAGACAGCCCCGTTCAAGCGGGCAGTCCCGGTGATTTTGTCGAGCACCACACCTGCCTTTCGCCGGAAAGGGCAGGTCTGCAAGCTGGGTGGGCGAACATTTGGTGTGCAGCCCTTGCGGGGTTCCGTCAGGACCGCTGTGGTCGCTGAAGTGGCCAGGAAAAGATCCCGTGTCGCCCCTGTGCTGGGGTCAGGCCGTGTCCGGAGGTGCTGCTGTCGCGCTTGCGGTGCAAAACCTTGGATTATACCGGCTGGACCGCTTTCAGGGCTTTGATGCGCTGGTTGATGTCTTGCAGGCGCCGCAGTGCCGCCGGGTCGTGGGCGGCCCGTTCGCTGAGGGTCTGGCTCTGGCGCTGGAGGTGGTCGATCCGCAGCTGGTTCATGACTCCTGCCAGTTCGCTGAGCTCGGCATCGTTGTCGGTATCGGCCGCGCCGAGCAGCACGGCATCGACCTGGGTGCAAATGAAGGTCTCGCTCTCGTGACCCCGCAGCGCCTCGCGCAGCGCCGCCCAGGACTGAGGCCCATGTTCGTTCAGCTGGGACTCCAGCCAGGCAAAGGCGCTCGCGTGGGATTCGCTGAGTTGCGACAGCATTGCGTGATCGTCAGCCGACAGGCTATCCCAGGCCCGGGCATTGACCATCAACAGGCCCATGGCACGGTCGGCCCGGCTGGCCACACCCCGGCGCGCGCCGCTGGTCCGGCTGCTACGTCGGGCCGCGCCGGTGTTTGCGCCATAGGTACTGCGCTGACCGCCCAGCCGGTTCTCGCCGGCTGGGTCCCGCGAGCGCGGGGCATCGGCTGCACGTCCGCGGCCGGTGGGCTGTTGCCAGAGTTGCAGTAGGTCTTGGCTGTCCAGCGCAATGCCGTCGGCCAGATCGCCGATCAGCTGGCGCTTCAGGGCACCGTCGGGCAGGGCGGTCCAGAGTGGGCGCGCTTGGCTGGCCATGCGGGCCCGGCCCTCTGCTGTGGCCAGGTCGCAGTCGGCGGCGGCGGCATCGATCAGAAAGCGCGACAGCGGCACCGCTTCCTTGACGGCCTGGGCGAAGGCGTCCGTGCCGTTGGCGCGGATGAAGCTGTCGGGGTCGTGCTCGGCGGGCAAAAAAAGAAACTTCACGCTGCGCGTGTCGGTGGCCAGGGGCAGGGCGGCGTCCAGCGCCTTGCGTGCGGCGCGCCGGCCCGCGCCGTCGCCGTCGAAGCTGAACACCACCGAGTCGGTGAAGCGGAAGAGTTTTTGCACATGCTCGGGCGTGCAGGCCGTGCCCAGCGTGGCCACGGCGTTGGCAAAGCCGAGCTGGGCCAGGGCCACCACGTCCATGTAGCCCTCCGTCACCAGCGCGTAGCCCGCGACCCGGATGGGGGTGCGCGCCTCGAACAGGCCGTAGAGTTCGCGGCCCTTGCTGAACACGGGCGTCTCGGGCGAGTTGAGGTATTTGGGTTCGCCCTTGTCGAGCACCCGCCCGCCAAAGCCGATGCACTCGCCCTTGACGTTGCGGATCGGGAACATGATGCGGTCGCGGAAGCGGTCGTAGCGCTTGGTCTCGCCATCCGCGCCTTTCTCCTCGGTGTGCTCGATCACCAGACCCGATTCGACCAGCAGCGGGTCGGCGTAGTCTGGGAACACGCTGGCCAGGCTGCGCCAGCCCTCGGGCGCATAGCCCAGGCCAAAGGTCTTGGCGACCTCGCCTGACAGTCCGCGGCCCTTGAGGTAGCTGACCGCGCGCGGGGTCACTTTGAGCTGCTGGATGTAGGCGTGAGCTGCCTTGTCGAGCACGCTGTTGAGGGTTGCCTGCTTCTGGCGTTGCTGGGCGGCGCGCTCGCGGTCCTGCGGAGAAGCCTCGTCTTCCGGGATCTGCATGCCTGTCTGCTGGGCCAGGTCTTTCACCGCCTCGATGAAGCTCATGCCAGCGTGCTCCATCAGGAATCCAATGGCGTTGCCGTTGGCTCCACAGCCGAAGCAATGGTAGAACTGCTTGGTAGGGCTGACGCTGAAAGAAGGCGACTTTTCACCATGGAAAGGGCACAGACCCATCAGGTTGGCGCCGCCTTTCTTGAGCTGCACATAGCGGCCGACCACGTCGACCACGTCAACGCGGTTGAGGAGTTCCTGGATGAAGGTCTGGGGGATGGCCACAGGAGTATTCTCGCGCACGGGCCCCCAAGCAAAGGAGACAACACCATGACCAGCATCTACGATCAGGACCTGCCCCGCGGGGAGGCCAACTACGCGCCGATTTCCCCGCTGTCGTTCATCGAGCGCAGTGCCGAGGTGTATCCGGACCGCCTGGCCATCGTGCACGGCGAATTCCGCCAGACCTGGGGCCAGGCCTACGAGCGCTGCCGGCGACTGGCCAGCGCCCTGCAAAAGGCCGGCATCGGCAAGAACGATACGGTGGCGGTGATGCTGCCCAACACGCCGCCGATGGTGGAGGCGCATTTTGGTGTGCCCATGGCCGGCGCGGTACTCAACGCGCTCAACACCCGGCTCGACGCAGAAACCCTTGCTTTCATGCTCGACCACGGCGAAGCAAAGCTCGTGATCGTGGACCCGGAATTTGCATCCACCATGCAGCAGGCGCTGGCCCTGCGCAAAGGCACTGCACCCATGCTGGTGATCGATGTCGAAGATGCCCTTTTCGAGGGGAACCACCACCGCATCGGCAGCAGCACCTACGAAGCCTTTTTGTCCACCGGAGACCCTGACTTCGCCTGGAAACTGCCGGCCGACGAGTGGGATGCGATCGCGCTCAACTACACCAGCGGTACCACCGGCAATCCCAAGGGCGTGGTCTACCACCATCGCGGCGCGGCCATGAATGCGATCAGCAATGTGCTGGAGTGGGACATGCCCAAGCACGCGGTCTACCTCTGGACACTGCCTATGTTCCATTGCAACGGCTGGTGCTTCCCCTGGACGGTGGCGGCACGCGCCGGGGTGAACGTGTGCCTGCGCAAGGTCGAGGCACAGGCGATCTTCGATGCGATGCGTGAGCACGGTGTTAGCCACTACTGCGGCGCTCCCATCGTGCACGGCCTGCTGGTGAACAGCCCGGCCGATATGAAGGCGGGCATCCCGGCTGGTGTGAAGGCCATGGTGGCCGGCGCCGCACCACCGGCGTCGATGATCGAGGGCATGGAGGAAATGGGCTTCGATCTGACCCATGTGTACGGGTTGACCGAGGTCTATGGGCCGGCCACCGTCTGCGCTAAACACGCGGCCTGGGATGAGCTCGACATCGGCGAGCGCGCGCGGCTCAACGCGCGCCAGGGCGTGCGCTATCACCTGGAGCGCGATGTGCGCGTGCTCGATCCCGCGACGATGTTGCCGGTGCCGCAGGACGGCGAAACCATGGGCGAGATCATGTTCAAGGGCAATATCGCCATGAAGGGTTATCTCAAGAACCCCAAGGCGACGCAAGAAGCCTTCGCTGGCGGCTGGTTCCACAGCGGCGACCTCGCGGTGCAGTACCCCGACGGCTACTTCAAGATCAAGGACCGCAGCAAGGACATCATCATTTCGGGCGGCGAAAACATCTCCAGCATCGAGGTGGAAGACGTGCTGTACCGCCACCCGGCGGTACTTGCCGCCGCGGTGGTGGCGAAACCCGATGCGAAATGGGGCGAGACGCCATGCGCCTTTGTTGAACTTAAAGCGGGTGCCCAGGTCACGCCCGAAGACATCGTGGCGCACTGCAAACACCACCTGGCCGGCTTCAAGGTGCCCCGCGCGGTGGTGTTCGGCGAGCTGCCCAAGACCAGCACCGGCAAGATTCAGAAGTTTGAACTTCGCAAGTTGGCCGGATCCGCCCAAGCCATCGCGGTCTGAGCCCAGGCCAGGTCAGTCGCCCGCCACGATGCCCTCGCGGCGCGGGTCTGCGCCCCCCAGCCAAACCGGTCGGCCGTTGAGGGTGCCCCGTTGCAGCGCCTGCAGGCCACTGGTGAGAGCTGTTTCATTCACGGTGTGACCCAACGCCTGCAGGGCCTGCAGGGTATCAGTCGGAAAGCGCTTCTCTTCCAGCAACAGTGGCCCACCGGTGGTGGCGACGTTGGGCAGGTCGATCGCCGCTTGCGGGCTCAGGCCCCACTGCAGCGTGCCGAGCAAGGTCTTGGCGGTGAAATGGATGATGAACGCACCACCGGGGCTGCCCGCGCTCATGAGCAACTCGCCGCTGGTGTCGTCGAACACCAGCGTGGGGGACATGGAAGAGCGCGGGCGTTTGCCCGGCTCGACCCGGTTGGCCACCGGCTTGCCCAGCGCATCGGTGGGCGAAAAGCTGAAATCGGTCAATTCGTTGTTGAGCAGGAATCCACCGGAGCGCCCCGCATTGGTATTCACCATCAGTCGTGAACCAAAGCCCGACTCGATGGTGGTCGTCATGGCCAAGGTGTTGCCGAACGCGTCGGCGATGCTGATGTGGCTGGTGCCGTACTCGGGCTGATCTGACATGGGTGCCCAACTGCTTACCGCTCCCCCCGGCTGACCGGCAGGCGCTTGCGGCATGCGAGTCGGGGTGATGAGGCGGGCGCGCTGGTCGAGGTAAGCCGGTGCCAGCAGGCTGGTCCAGCGGCCGGCGGGAGCAGGCACGAAGTCGGGATCGGCAATGTACAGGGCCCGGTCAGCGAAAGCCAGCCGCGAGGCCTCGGTGTAGCGGTGTAGCCAGCCGGGTCCTGGCAGTCCGTTTGTCAGCGGTGAATCGCCTTGCGGTGTCCGCGCGAGCAGCCCCAGGATTTGCCCGATGGAGATGGCGCCCGAGCTCGGTGGCGGGAAGCCGCAGAGGCGCAGGTCGCGCTGGCTTGCCCGCCACACATGACACAGCGGCTCGCGTTCGCGCGGCTGGTAGAGCTCGAGATCGTCCAGCGTCATGTCGCCGGGGTTGTCCGGGTGCTGCCGGACCTTGTCGACCATTGCCTGCGCCACCGGCCCTCGGCTGAGCGCGGCTGGTCCTTGCACAGCGATCTGCCGCAGCACGGCGGCGAGCTCCGGATTCTTAAGCATATGACCGACGGGGTGCGGCCGGCCGTCGGTGCGGTAGAAGTACGCAGCGGCGACCGGATCGGCCTTGAGGCTGGTGTCGGCAGCGAGCAGAGTGTGCAGCCGCGGACTCACCGGAAAGCCATGTTCGGACAGCTGAATCGCTGGCACCAACAGCCGCGACCAGGGCAGCTTGCCGTGCTGTCTATGGGCCATGGCCAGCATGGCGACCGTACCCGGCACACCCACCGATAGACCGCCCACCACCGCTTTCGGGAACGACAGGGGCTTGCCGGTGTCGTCGAGGAAGAGCCGTTCGTTGGCGGCTGAGGGGGCGGTTTCGCGGCCATCAAAGGCCTGCACACGCTGGCCATCGTGGTGCATCAGGAATGCGCCACCTCCGATGCCGCTGGACTGCGGCTCGACCAGCGTGAGCACCATCTGCACGGCCACTGCCGCATCCACTGCGCTGCCGCCATCGCGCAGCACGGAGAGGCCCACCTCGGCGGCCAGCGGATTGGCCGCCGCCACGGCCTGGCGCAGAAACATCCAGCCGGGTTTGGCCGTGATGGCGGAAGCTTGTTCGGGCTGTGCCGGGGGTGCGGCCTGGCCGGTCACCCGGCCGTGGCCCACCGGGCCAGCACAGGAGGCCATGATGGCGCACAGCGCGCCGACCAGCAGAAAACGGATGGGTCCTAACGTGCGATCTTTCATGGAATGTTTGAGTGTTGGCCGATCCTGAGGCCGCCGCCTGCTTCTCGTCAACCGCTGACGAGGGTTTGTGCGCTATCGTCACTATATTGTCATGGGGCGCCGCAAGGAAGGCGTGCCCTGCCCAGAGGAAGCTCAATGCCATACGCACCGACTGACACGCCCGCCGATAACTTGACGGTGCTCAGATCAGATTCCGTCAACAGCATGCCCGGCTTGGTAGACGCCATCGAAAGACAGCACCATTTGCCGATCCTGTCCCTCGGGCAGGCCTTGTTGCGACTGCACCTGTTGGACGAGGCGTCAGTCCATGCACTGGAGCGCGAAGACCCCAGCCTACTGCGGTCGCGATCACATGAGCTGGTTGATCGACTGCTCCTGTCCGAGGACGAATTGCACCGCGCGCTGGCCCACGTCGCTGGGGTGATTGAAATTGAAGTACTGGTCTTTGAACTGGACCGAGATGCTTTCAAGATACTGCCTTTGCGTCAGGCACATGCCCACCACGTGGTGCCGCTGGGCTTTGCCAACGACCGGTTTTACGTGGCGTCCTGCGCACCCACCAGCGAACTGCTGCACCAGCAGCTGTGCACGGTGACCGGTCACTCTGTGCTGCTGGTCTGGGCCAGCCGCGAGGCGATCGAGCGGCGGCTGGAAGTGCAGGACCACATCGAAAACGCGACCGAGGACCCACTTGGCGCAGCGGCCAAGGATGAGCGGCGCCGAGAGACCGTGTTCGGTAAGCCCACGCAGCATGACCGCGGCACGGTGCTTGACGACCTGGTGATCCAAGTGATGGCCGAAGTGGGCAGTGCCAGTGCTGCCGAGCAGCTGGTCTCGGCTACCGAATCGGCCGGCATGGTTCGCCTCGTCAATCAGATGATTGATGAAGCTCAGCGCACGCAGGTCTCGGATATTCATATTGAGACCAATCCGGGAGAGTCGCTGACGGCGATCCGGTTTCGCCGCGATGGCGACATGGAGCCTTACCTGTGGTTGCCCGCCAAGCTGCGGGGTCCGCTGGTGTCTCGAATCAAGATCATGGCCAGACTGGACATCGCTGAGCGGCGTCGACCGCAGGATGGCAAAATCGATTTCTCGGAGTTCGGTGGTCATGCGTTGGAGCTGCGCGTCGCGGTTATGCCGACCCACGATGGCCTGGAAGACGTGGTTCTGCGTCTGCTGGCATCAGCCAAGCCGCTGCCCTTGTCGCAGCTGGGCCTGCAGGCACGCGACTTGGCCACCATCGCCGAGCTTTCCGAGCGCACCTTCGGCATGGTGCTGGCGGTGGGGCCCACCGGCTCGGGCAAGACCACCACGCTGCATTCGATGTTGGCCCAAGTGAACACTGCGGTGCGCAAAATCTGGACGGCTGAGGACCCGATCGAGATCACGCAGCCCGGTTTGCGTCAGGTTCAGGTGAACCCCAAGATCGGCCTGACCTTTGCCAGTGCCATGCGCAGTTTCCTGCGCGCCGATCCCGACGTGATCATGATCGGTGAGATCCGCGATGCAGAGACGGCCAAGATCGCAATCGAGGCATCCCTCACCGGGCACCTTGTGCTTTCGACCTTGCACACCAACAACGCCAGCGAAAGCGTGGTCCGTCTGCTCGATCTGGGCATGGACCCGATGAATTTTGCGGATTCGCTCCTGGGTGTCGTCGCCCAGCGTCTGGTGCGAGCGTTGTGCCCTCATTGCGCTCACGCCCGGCCTCTGGACGAGGCGGGCTGGAACCAGTTCCTGGAGGAATACATGGATGGCAGCGAACTCAGCCTCGGGGAGGCTCAGGCGCGATTGTTGAAGGCCGCCGGGGTCCACTCACCCGGCCACATCAGGACCAGCCATGCGGTGGGCTGTCAGCACTGTGGCGGCAAAGGCTACAAGGGCCGCCTCGGCGTGTACGAGATCCTTCAGAGCAGTCGCTCCATCAAGCGACTGATCCAGCAACGTGCGCGCCCTGAAGTCATATTCGATACTGCCATTGTGGAAGGCATGCGCAGCCTGCGGCACGACGCGCTGGAAAAGGTAGTGCAAGGAAAGATCGACCTTAAGCAGGCGCGCACCGCGTATCGTTGAAGCCTGCTCGGCCGAAAAAAAGCCGGCTGGCGCCGGCTTTTCAATTTGAGGCGAAGCGAGATCTTTCGATCGCGCACCACTTGCAATCACTTCAGGTGATCGTTGATCATCTTGGTCATTTCGAACATCGACGCTTGCGCCTTCTTGAAGATTTCCTTCAGCTTGGCATCGGCATTGATCATGCGGCGGTTCACCGAATCCTGCAGCTTGTTTTTCTTGATGTAGGCCCAGACCTGCTTGGTCACCTCGGTGCGCGGCAGTGGGTTGGCACCCACGATGGCGGCCAGGGCGGCGCTGGGGGTCATGGCCTTCATGAAGGCAGCGTTCGGGGTGCGCTTCTTGGCAGGCGCTTTTTTTGCAGCGACTTTCTTGGCTGGTGCAGCTTTCTTTGCTGCAACCTTCTTGGCCGGTGCAGCTTTCTTCGCTGCAACCTTCTTGGCCGGTGCAGCTTTCTTCGCTGCAACCTTCTTGGCCGGAGCAGCCTTCTTCGCAGGTGCCTTCTTGGCCGGTGCAGCTTTCTTGGCGGGAGCCGCCTTTTTCGCTACAGCCTTCTTGGCCGGGGCCGCTTTTTTCGCGGGAGCTTTTTTTGCAGTTGCCATGGTTGGATTACCTTCTAGAAGTTGAACAATCGCCGGCGACCAAACGCGCTCAATCACCGGTGATTTGGATGCTAATGGAGTTGTCAATGCATTCCAAGGGAGCGTGCCGGGTTTTTCGTTGGATTTCATAGGGGAAACACGCTTCTATGGCGGGGAAAACAACACTCGGCGCGCCGGACCGCGAAAGCCCGTTGTCAGAGGGGCGCGGCAAGCTGGTTGTGCTGCGTCAGAATCCAGTCCTGTTTGCGCCTCTTTCACCCAGCTCGGAGACCCTTTTGCCATGCCACACATTGCCACGTGCGACCTTTGCGATGCCCACAAGCACGACACCACGGGCAGCTTTCGGGTGCTGCCGCCGGTGTTCCGCGATTTTGGTGCGGTGCAGCGGTTTTCAGGCCCGGTAAGTACCGTCAAATGTTTTGAAGACAACACGTTGGTGAAGGCGGCGCTGGACAGCGTGGGAGAGGGGCGCGTGCTGGTGGTGGATGGCGGCGCTTCCTTGCGCCGTGCTCTGCTGGGCGGCAACCTGGGCGCGGCCGCGGCGCGCAACGGATGGGCAGGTGTGGTGATCGATGGCTGCGTGCGCGATCTGGCCGAGCTCGCGGTCTGCCAGACCGGCATCCGCGCACTCGCCCCGGTGCCGCTGCCCACCGAGAAGCGCCAGGAAGGGCAGCGCGACGTGGCAGTGCAGATTCAGGGCGTGTGGGTTCGCCCGGGCGACTGGCTGTATGCCGATGAAGACGGCATCGTGATCGCCGCCGTGCCGTTGCACGACTGAGCGCGGTGCGCTTGGCGCCAAATCAGAGGGACGACAGGCCCTTGTAGGCCATGTAGGCCGCCAGGAGGTACAACACGCTGGCGAACACGCGCTTGAGCGTGGGAATGGGCAGTGCGTGTGCTGCTCGCACGCCCAGCGGTGCCATCAGCACACTGGCGCTGGCGATCACCGCCAGGGCCGGCAGGTAGATGTAGCCTATGGATCCCGGCGGCAGCTCGGCCAGGCCCTGGCCCGCGACCAGGTAACCCAGTGCATTGGCCAAGGCGATCGGGAACCCGAGCGCCGCGCTGGTGGCCACTGCGGTGTGGATGGCGACGTTGCACCAGGTCATGAACGGCACGCTGACAAAGCCACCGCCTGCGCCGACCAGTCCCGAGAGAAAGCCGATCACCGTGCCGGCGCTCAAGGTGCCGACCGTGCCGGGCAGGGTGCGAGACGGCTTGGGTTTTTTGTTGAGCAGCATTTGTGTGGCCGAGAAGCCCACGAAGGCCGCAAACACCAGGGCCAGCCACGAGCCCTTGAGCAACGCGAATACGCCCAGGCTGGCAATGGCCGCGCCGATCACAATGCCCGGCGCCAGCAGCTTGACGATGTCCCAGCGCACCGCACCGCGCTTGTGGTGGGCGCGTACGCTGGAGAGCGAGGTGAAGATGATGGTGGCCATCGAGGTGGCAATGGCCATCTTGACCGCCAGATCTGGCGACACGCCGCGGCCGCTCATGATGATGGTGAGGAAGGGCACCATGATCATGCCGCCGCCGATACCGAGCAGGCCCGCCAGAAAACCGGTACCGAGGCCAAGCGCGGCGAGTTCAAGAATCAACAGAGGTTCGAGGGTCATGGAATGGGGCGCCCAGGACGCACGCGAAGCCGCCTTGTTGGCGGTTCAGGGAAATCCGGAGGCGGAAGAAAGGATTCAGGAAGGGGAAGAGAATTTGTCCGAGACGCCCGCGAAACCGGCTGGGCCGGGCCTCGGACTACCCGCCCCTCCCGCAGGAGAGGGGCGAAGACGTAGAGGGGGCGCAGGGAGGCAAATAAGGTGTCTGCAAGTGCCACCGGACCGTCATCCTGAACCAGGGGTTCAGGTGGGCGAGGGCAGCCTGACTTCGGGTTCATCTGACGCGAGATGCTCACGCCCGTCAGGCAATGTACCAAGCCCGTGCTCAATGAGCATTGGTTCAAGGAAATATTAAGCCCGGCATGCACTGCAGACGATTGAAATTGTAGGCCCACTGTCAGCCGTGTGCGGGTGCGCGGACAAGAAAGACCCGTCGGCGGACGGGCGGCGTCTCAGAGCAACTGGCCGTCGCTGCCCAGTGAATCGTCGAGTCGGCGGAGCAGGTCGTTGATGCGGGCCTGGGCGGCTGCGTCCGGCGCGCTGCTCTCCAGCGATGGTGCATCGGCTGAGACCGATGCCTGTTTGGCCGACGCATTCGCCTGCAGACCTTCGGATTCTTTTTGCGACAGTTCGAACGCGAGGTTGAGCGACGCTAGTACCGCGATGCGGTCGCGCGCCTTGACTTTGCCCGCATCGCGGATGCGGCACATGGCCGTGTCCACCCGCTCCACCGCGTCGAGCAAGGCCGACTCACCGCCGACCGGGCAGGCCAGCAGGTAACTCTGGCCCATGATCTGGACCTCGATCTGCTTGGCAGCGGGCTTGTTCATGGGGCGTCGTCCGAAGAGGGGGGCTGAGCAGCTGCGGGGAGGCGGTCGAGCAGGGCGTCGATTCGAGCACGCGCGGCGTTGAGGCGGGATTTGAGGGAGTCCCGCTCGGCCTGCAGACCTTGCAGCTGCTGGTGCAGCAAAGCATTGGTGCGTTGCAGTTCCTCGTGTCGCAGTAGCAAGCGCTCAACGCGCTCGGCGATCTGGTCTAGGTGCTGGGGGTCGGCCATGTTGTGAACGTTTGTGACAACCATTGTAGGGTTGCCGCCCGAGGCCCGGGCTTACAATGGACTGTGTTGGTGCTCGCGGTGTGGTTCACACGCCGCAGTTCAACGGGAAGCAGGAGGGAAAGTTCACGCCGGACCGACCTAACCTGCGCTGCCCCCGCAACGGTAAGCAGACGAGCCTGCCGAGTTTTTTCGGAACGCTCCGCTTTCATCCATCAGCCACTGGACGCTATGCGTCTGGGAAGGTGATGAAGGTCGCTCTGCCAGCCCGGATACCGGCCAACGAGGTGGTGGTGCGTCCGTAAGGAAGCGCCGTCGTGACGTCCATGCACCGTCGGGGAAGGCGGTGAGGATCCTTGTCCTGTCTGCTCTTTCATGAAAACCCGTACCTTGCGCACCCCACTGGCTGCGCTGCCCCTGGTATTTCTTCCAGCCTTTTTGCCGTTCGCTGCCCTGGCTCAAGGCACATCGGTCACCACCCTGCCCGAGACGGTGGTCACCGCCACCCGAAATCCCTTGCCGCTGACCGCGGCCATGCACCACACCACGGTGATCAGCCGTGAAGATATCGAACGCTCGCAGGCCAGTGATCTGGTCTCGCTGCTGCAGCGCGAAGCGGGTCTTCAGCGCACCCAGAACGGTGGCGTCGGTACCGTTTCCAGCGTGTTCCTGCGCGGAGCCCCGTCGTTGCAGACGCTGGTGCTGGTAGATGGTGTTCCGCTGAACAAGCAGGACGCCTCGGGCGCGGTGAGCCTGGAACACCTGATGCTCGACAACGTCGAGCGGGTGGAAATCGTGCGCGGCAATGTATCCGCGATTTACGGCTCTGGCGCCATTGGCGGTGTGATCCAGATCTTCACCCGCACCGCTGAGCGAGAACCTTCGGCCCAGCTGTCAGTGGAACTCGGCCCCCGATCGACCCGCAAGCTCTCGGCTCAGGTGTCCACCCAGGTGGGCGACACCGCCATCAGCGCTGGCGCCTCTCGTTTTCGCACCGACGGTTTCTCATCGGTTGATCCGGGGCAGTTCGCAGGCGCGAATCCTGACGTCGACGGCTACGCCAACACCTCGCTCAACCTGTCGCTCACGCACCAGCTCGCGCCACGCCACCAGGTGGGCCTGCGGCTGAGTCGCTCGGTAGGTGACACCGCTTACGACAACGCATACGGCGCCGCCACAGATGTGCAGACGTCCAGCACCCGCATCAGCCAGGCCACCCTGTTTACCGACAACACCTGGGGCGACTGGCGCAGCCGGGTGTCGCTGAGCGAGCAGTCGGACCGCAGCCGCACCAGCGACAACGGCTTCTTCGGATCGGACGACGGTTTTCGCACCGGCGCCACGGTGCTGTCCTGGGTCAACACCGTGGCGCTCGGTGGCAACTGGCTGGCCACGGCGGGCCTGGAGCGGCAATGGCAGCGTGTGACGACCGAAACGACCTCGGCGTTCGGTACGCCCTACGATGCGCGCCGCAACGCCGCCGCCTGGTTTGGCGGCGTCGAGGGTGGCATTGGCCCAGGCTCGCTTCAGGTGAACCTGCGCCTTGACCGTGTGGGTGAGCTCGACGAGACCACCTACTACCTGGGCTACAGCGTGCCGGTGACGAAGCAGCTCAAGCTGCTGGCCAGCACCTCCACCGCTTTCAACGCGCCGCCGCTGGGCTATTTGTTTGCGCCCGGTTTTGGCAACCCCGATCTGAAGCCCGAGACCGCGCGCAGCCAGGAACTGGGACTGCAATACGAACAGGGCTCCCACCTGCTGCGCGCCACCTGGTTCAAGACCCGCGTGACCGATCAGCTCGACTACGACAGTGCCGCATTCAGGTTTGCCAACCTGGGCCGCACGCGCAATCGCGGCCTGGAAATGTCCTACCAGGGCACGCTGGGCCAGACGCGGCTGCGAGCCAGCCTCACGCTGCAAGAGCCGGAGAACGAGATCACGGGTGTCGCGCTCACGCGCCGGGCCAAGACGCTGTGGTCGCTTGGTGCCTCGCAAACGCTGGCGGGCTTGGCGCTGGACGCCGACCTGCGCCACACGGGACGGCGCAACGATCAGTATGCTGATCCCATCACATTTGCGACCTTGTCAACCAGCCTGCCTTCGCACACCGTGCTGGATCTCGCGGCCTCGTACGCTTTTCGATCCAATCTGAAGCTGCGCGCCCGCATCGACAACGTGACCGATCAGAGCTACCAGACCGTATACGGCTACAACCAGCAGCCGCGCAGCCTGTACCTGGGCCTGGACTGGCGCCCCAAGTTCTGAGCGATTGATCACCTCCGAGACGCCCACCATGTTGCCCGGCCCTCAGCGCATCGTCTGCCTCACCGAAGAGACCACGGAGTGGCTGTATCGGCTGGGTCAGGACGCGCGCATTGTCGGCATCTCGGGCTACACCGTGCGGCCGCCTCGGGCGCGTGAGGAAAAGCCCAAGGTCAGCGCGTTTCTCAGCGCCAAGATCGACAAGATCCTGGCGCTGCGGCCCGACTGTGTGTTCGGCTTTTCTGACCTGCAGGCCGACATCGCGGCGGCGCTGATCC
Organism: Hydrogenophaga sp.; assembly: GCF_011390835.1. Taxonomy (GTDB): domain Bacteria; phylum Pseudomonadota; class Gammaproteobacteria; order Burkholderiales; family Burkholderiaceae_C; genus Hydrogenophaga. The sequence continues at coordinate 23,313 of NZ_JAABRQ010000025.1, forward strand.
GTGCCGGCGTGCAAGTGACCGTATTCAACCAGCGCAGCGTGCATGAGGTTTTTGACATGCTGTACCAGGTAGCGGCCATGGTGGGCTGCGCCGACGAGGGGCTGGCGCAGATCGAGTCCATGCGCGAGCGGCTGGTGCAGATTGACGCGGCCGCGCGCGCTCTCCAGGCGTCGGGCAAGCGGCGCCCTCGGGTTTACTTCGAAGAATGGGACGAGCCGCCGATCAGTGCGATCCGCTGGGTGTCGGAGCTGATCGGCATCGCGGGCGGCGACGACTGCTTTCCGGAGCTGGCACGGGAACCCATGGGCAAGCAGCGCATCATTGCCGACCCGCTGGAGATCGTGCGCCGCTCGCCCGACATCGTCATTGGTTCCTGGTGCGGCAAACACTTCAGGCCCGAGAAGGTGGCGGCGCGACCCGGCTGGCAGGCCGTGCCGGCGGTGGTCAACCAGCAGCTGTTTGAAATCAAGTCAGCCAACATCCTGCAACCCGGCCCAGCCGCGCTGACCGATGGGGTGGAGCAATTGCACTTGATCATGAAAGACTGGATGGCCCGCCATGGGTAGTCCACGCACCGAGCTCATCCTGGGCGGACAGAAAAGCGGCAAGTCGGCGCGCGCCGAGCAACTGGCGAACGACTGGATGCGACCCGGCGGCGAGCGAAGCTCGGTGCTTATCGCCACGGGTCTGCCGGCTGATGCCGAGATGGCCGCGCGCATCGTCCGCCACCAGCAAGACCGCGCTACCCGGACGCCTGCGCTGCAGACGGAGGAAGAACCCCGGCACTTGGCCGAGGCGATCCGCCGCCACAGCGCGCCGCAATCCCTGCTGGTGGTGGACTGCCTCACGCTCTGGCTGACCAACCTGCTCATGCCTGCGCAAGGCAATGCGCTTACGGCGGACGAGTTGCGCTCCTGGGTTGATGCGCTGGGCGACGCCATAGGGCAGGCGCCGGGCCCGGTAGTGCTGGTGAGCAACGAGATCGGACTGGGCGTGATTCCCATGGGTCGCGAGGTGCGGGCGTTTGTGGATACGCTGGGCCTGCTCAATCAGCGCATCGCCACCGGCTGTGATCGCGTGACCCTCATGGTGGCGGGCTGCGCCATCACGGTGAAGGACAGCGCATGAGCGCCGTGAAGTTTTGGGTCGGCTGTTGGCTTGTGCTGGCGAGCGGGTCGTGTTTCGCGGTGGGCACCCAGGTCACCGACGACCGCGGCGTCACCCACGTCTGGGCCACGCCGCCGCAGCGCATCGTCTCGCTGCTGCCCTCGCTCACCGAGACCGTGTGCACGCTGAATGCCTGCGATCGGCTGGTGGGGGTGGACCGGTACTCCAACTGGCCCGCTGCGGTGCAAGGCCTGCCGAAGCTGGGCGGTGGCATCGACCCCAGCGTGGAAGCAGTGCTGGCGCAGCGGCCCGATGCGGTGCTGATCGCGCGCTCCTCTCGGGCGGTCGAACAGCTGCAGGCGCTGGGTCTCACGGTGGTGGTGCTGGAGCCCACCGACCTCGCCGGCGTGCAGCGGGTGATCGCGCAGGTGGGCCAGTTGCTTGGGCTGGACGCCGCGCAAACGGCATTGCACTGGCAGGTCATGGACCAAGCCCTGTCGACGCTGGCCCAATCCTTGCCCGCGTCCAGCCGTGGCGCGAGGGTGTATTTCGAGGTCAACAACGCGCCCTACGGCGCCAGCGAAAGCTCTTTCATTGGCGAGCTGCTCACAAGGCTGGGCGCGCGCAACATCCTGCCTGCTGCCATGGGACCGTTTCCCCGCGTGAACCCGGAGTTTGTGGTGCGCGCCGATCCCGACCTGATCATGGTGGGTGACCAGACTTCGCCCGGGCTCACGCAGCGTCCCGGCTGGGCCAAGATGCGCGCGCTGCGCCAGCAGCGGCTGTGTGTGTTCAGCCCGGCGGATTCCGACGTGCTGGTGCGCCCCGGGCCGCGCATGGCCGAAGCCGCTCGCCTGATGGCCGACTGTCTGCGTCGCAAAGCGCCTTGAGCTGAGCACCATGCCCACGTTCACGCGCGCCCTGAATGTCGATGCCTCGTCGGTTCCGCGCCCTCCGCGTCGCGCCTGGGGCCTGGGCGTGGGCCTGGTGCTGCTGTCGCTGGTGTTGGGTGCGCTCAGCCTTGGTGTGGGCAGCACCGGTGTCGAAGCCGTTTGGCGGATGTTGGCGGACCCGGTGTCCAGCCAGATCGTGTGGGACATTCGTGCACCACGTAGCCTGGGTGCCTACACGGCGGGAGCCCTGCTGGGCCTGGCCGGCGCGGTGGCACAAGGTCTGTTTCGCAACCCGCTGGCCGATCCGTTTTTGCTCGGCAGCGCATCGGGTGCCTCGCTGGGCGTAGCGCTGGCGCTGGTGGCGCTGGGCGCATCGCCGCTGGCAGCCGACTGGCTGCTTCGCTTGGGTATGACGGGCGCGGCCTTTGTTGGCGCGGTGGCCGCGGTGCTGCTCACGCTGGCGCTGGCGCGCGGCGTGCAACACACCTTGCGCCTGCTGCTGGCCGGCGTGGTGGTCGGCGTGGTGCTCGGGGCTTTCACCTCGCTCATCACGCTGTCGTTTCCCGAGACCTTGCAAAGCTTGCAGGCCTATGTGCTGGGCACGACGGCGTTTGTCGGCTGGAGTGCGGTGGCCACGATGGTGGTCGTGTGGGCGTTTTGTGCGGCCATTGCCTGGGCGCTGGCGCGGGTGCTGGACGCGCTGGTGCTGGGCGAGGCCACCGCACACAGCCTGGGCCTGCCCCTGGTGCCCTTGCGCCTGGCGCTGGTAGCGGTGATGGCGTTGGCCACCGGGGCTGCGGTGGCGCAGACCGGCTTGATCGCATTTGTGGGCCTGGCCGCGCCGCATCTGGTCCGCGCGGTGGTGAAGACAACGCACGCGCGGTTGGTGCTGCTCTCCAGCCTGATGGGTGGCGCGCTGCTGTTGCTGGCCGACGCGCTGGCGCGTGGCCTCATGGCACCGCAAGAGCTGCCTGTGGGGGTGTTGACGGCGGTGTTGGGCGGCGGCTATTTGTTGTGGCTGATGGGGCGGGCGCCGCGATGAGCGCTGCTCAAGCTCCCGCCATGGAAGCGCGTGGTCTGAGAGCATCGCTGGGGCAGGGTGGGTTGCGCCACCCGGTGTTGCACGGGCTGGACGTGCGGTTCGAAGCCGGGCGCTGGACCTGTGTGGTCGGCCCCAACGGCGCCGGCAAGTCGACCCTGCTCAAGGTGCTGGCCGGCTTGCTGCCGCACCAGGGCGAGGTGTGGCTGCACGGGCGCGAACTTTCGCGCCTCGCATCGCGCGAACGCGCCCTTTCGCTGGCCTGGCTGGGGCAGGCCACTGCCGACACCGCCGCTGATGACCTCAGCGTGTATGACGTGGCGCTGCTGGGGCGGTTGCCGCACCTGGACTGGCTGGCCGAACCCAGCGAGGCCGACCACGCGGCAGTGGTACGCGCTTTGCAACAAACCCAGGCCTGGGAGTGGCGCGACCGGCCGTTGGGTGCGCTGTCTGGCGGTGAACGCCAGCGCGTGCTGCTGGCCCGCGCGCTGGCGGTCGAGGCCTCGGTGATGCTGATGGACGAGCCGCTGGCCAACCTGGACCCGCCGCATCAGGCCGACTGGCTGGCGCTGGTGCGTGCGCTGGTCGCCAGTGGCAAAACGGTGGTCAGCGTGCTGCACGAACTCGGCATGGTGCTGCAGGCCGACGACTTACTGGTGCTTGAAGCCGGGAGTGTGCGCCATTTGGGCGGCTGCCACCACCCCGACACCCACCGCGCGCTGGAAGCGGTGTTTGACCACCGCATTGCCGTGCGCGCCCTGGACGACCAGTGGGTGGCATTGCCCCGCTGAACGCATTACCGTCACCGAGCTTCGCCATGCCGTTTGACCTGCCCAACGTGCCCGACATTACCCAGCCCGAGCTGGCCGCGCGCCTGCAACAGCTGCTGGACAACAAGACCAAACCGGTGGGTTCGCTGGGGCGCATCGAGGCCCTGGCGCAGCGCATCGGCCTGATCCTGGACAGCGACACGCCGGCGTTGGTGAGCCCGCAACTGGTAGTGTTCGCCGCCGACCATGGGCTGGTCGCTCGCGGTGTGTCGGCCTACCCAAGCGAGGTCACCTGGCAGATGGTGCAGAACTTCCTGGCTGGCGGCGCGGCGGTGAGCGTGCTCGCGCGTCAGCACGGCATGGGCCTCACGGTGGTGGACTGCGGCGTGGCGCACGCCTTCGATCCCCAGCCGGGTCTGGTGATCAGCAAGGTGGCGCTCGGCACGGCCGACTCGCTTGAAGGCCCTGCGATGACCGAGGCACAAGCTCGTGTTGCGCTGGCCAGTGGTGCTGCCCTGGTGCGCGAGTTGTCGGGCAACGCGCTGTTGTTGGGTGAGATGGGCATTGGCAACACCTCGGCGGCGGCGCTGCTGCTGGCGCGCCTGTGTGGACTCGATGTGGCCGATTGCACTGGCGCGGGTACCGGGCTCGATGCACAAGCGGTGCAGCGCAAGATCGCCGTGCTACGCCAGGTGCTCGACCGCCATGCGGCGGCGCGCGAGCCACTGGCCGTGCTGGCTGCCATGGGCGGTTTCGAGATCGCGTCCATGGTGGGCGCAATCCTTCAAGCCGCCAGCGAGCGGCGCGTGATCCTGGTCGACGGCTTCATCGCCAGCGCCGCAGTGCTGGTGGCCAGCCGGCTGCAGCCCGCCGTGTTGCAACGCTGCGTGTTCGCGCACCGCTCGAGCGAGTGCGGCCATGCGCTGATGCTCGCGCACCTGAAAGCCGAGCCCTTGCTGGACCTGGGTCTGCGCCTGGGCGAAGGCTCGGGCGCGGCACTTGCCTGGCCCTTGCTGGTCTCCGCCTGCGCGCTGCTGCGGGAGATGGCGAGCTTTGAGGCGGCGGGGGTGTCCAGACAAGAAGAGCCTTTCGGCGGAACCATCCCGGCCAACTAATTCTTGAGAGCCATGAACCTTCCCAACGGCGATCAGCACAGGGAGAAAAACGCACTCGCTCCCGGAGAAAGTGCCCCCACTCAGGGCACCCCTAGAGCCGGCTCCGCCAGGCCAGAGGGTGCGTCCCCCCTCCCGCAGGAGAGGGGGGAAGCCGCGCAGCGGCGCAGGGGGAAGTTCCCAACCCTTCGGCGCAGGGGGGCGCTCCTACCCATTCGTCACTTTTTGCTGGCAGTCCAGTTTTTCACCCGCATCCCGATCACAGGTCGGCTCGCCACCTGGGTGGGCTTTTCACCTGCCATGCTGCGCGCCAGCGCCGCGCATTTCCCAGGTGTGGGCTGGCTGGTGGGAAGCTTGTGCGCGGCGGTGTTCCTGGCCTTGTTGTCGGCGCTACCGGAGCAGCCCGCAGCGCCGTGGGTGACGGCTGCGTTGAGCACCGTGTTCGGTGTGCTGCTCACCGGGGCTTTTCACGAGGACGGTCTGGCCGATCTGGCCGATGGACTGGGCGGCAGCATGGACCGGGAGCGCGCGCTCGACATCATGAAAGACTCGCGCGTGGGCAGCTATGGCGCACTGTCGCTGGTACTGGCCGTGCTGGGCAAGACCGCGCTCCTGGCGCTGATCGCGCAAAGCGCCGGCGTCTGGCCCGCCGCTGCGGCGCTGTTCTCGGCCCACGTGAGTTCGCGTTTTCTGCCGCTGCTGATCATCCGCTCGCTGCCGCATGTGGGCGATACCGAAGCCTCCAAATCCAAACCCCTTGCCGAAGCCATCAGCACCGGCGGCCTGCTGGCCGGGTTGCTGTGGTGGGGTCTGGCGATGGTGCTTGTGGTGTTTTGGTCGCCAGCCGCGCCTTGGGCGTTTGCGGTGCTGGGCGCGGCGCTGGGCCTGGCCTGGATGTGGTGGCTTCTGCGGCGGCGCCTGCAAGGCTTCACTGGTGACGGCCTGGGCGCTACGCAGCAGGTGTGCGAAGTGCTGTTCTACCTGGGCTTTGCCCTGGGCCTGTCGTGAGGCTCTGGCTGGTGCGGCATGCGCGTGTGGTGCTGGCGCCTGGCCTTTGTTATGGCGCGAGCGACGTGCCGGCCGATGCCGAGCACACGCAGCAGTCTGCCGCTGCCCTGATGGAGGTGCTGCCGCAGGGTGCTTTACTGCGGGTGTCCGCCCTGGTGCGCGCGCAGCAGCTGGCCGACGCCTTGACCCAAGTTCGAAGCGACTTTGGTGTGCCGCAGAGGGATGCGCGCCTCAACGAGATGGACTTTGGCCGCTGGGAGTTGCAGCGCTGGGACGCCATCCCCCGCAGCGCATTTGACGGCTGGATGGCTGACTTTGCCCATCACCGGGTGGGCGGAGGTGAAGGCACCCAGCAGGTGATTGACCGCGTGGCCTCGGCGCTGGACGACGCGCGACGCAGCGGCGCATCGGATGGGGTCTGGGTGTGTCACGCGGGCGTGATCCGCGCCGCGCAGTATCTGCTGCGCCACGGCCACCGGACGATTGCGCAAGCGAGTGAGTGGCCCGAGGATGCGCCCGAGCCTGGCGGCTACCTTCAGCTCAAGCTGTGAAGCAGGTGGTCAGGCTAGGGTTTTGGGCTTGAAGTCGCACCAGGCCGACACCGCGCAGCGGTGGCATTGCGGCTTGCGGGCCAGGCACACATAGCGCCCGTGCAGGATCAGCCAGTGGTGCGAGTCCACCGCAAACTCGGGTGGCACGCGTTTCATCAGCTGTTGTTCAACCGCCAGCGTTGTCTTGCCCGGCGCCAGACCGGTGCGGTTGCTGACGCGGAAGATGTGGGTGTCGACCGCCATAGTCGGCTGTCCGAAGGCCACGTTTAGCACCACATTGGCCGTCTTGCGACCCACGCCGGGCAAGGCTTCCAGCGCTTCGCGCGTGCGCGGTACTTCGCCGCCATGGAGTTCGACCAAGATGCGGCAGGTTTCCAGCAGGTGGCGCGCCTTGCTTCTGAACAGGCCAATGGTCTTGATGTAGGACTCCAGCCCGTCAAGCCCCAATGCCAGGATTTTCTGCGGCGTGTTGGCCACCACAAACAAACGGCGGGTGGCCTTGTTCACCCCGACATCCGTGGCCTGCGCCGACAACAGCACGGCGGCCAGCAGTTCAAAGACACTGGTGTATTCCAGCTCCGTTTGTGGTTGCGGATTGGCGTCTCGCAACGTAGTGAAAAAGGCGTGGATGGCGGCTGGCTTCATGGCTGCCGAGTCTAGCCGTGTCGCCTCAACTCTTTGGAGGGTCGCAGGAGATTAGGTTTCGCCGTCGGGCCGCGACCAGGCGAAACAGACCACCTGGGGGCAGCGACCCGCGCAAGCGGCGGAGCGTGGAGGCCAAGTTCTCAATGCAGCGTGGACGCCTGCACGTAAGCCTGCGCCTGCGGCAAGCGACTGCGCATCCAGTTCGCGTCGAGATTGAGCGCGCCCAGCACCTCGGCGGGCAGGCCGTCCACCGCGTCTACGCTGAGCTCGTCCGATGCAGCCAGCAGCTCGGCCACGTGCAGCACGGCACCCAGTTGCGAGAACGGCTGCGCCTGCATGGGCTTGGCCGCGGCGTTCAACGCATCGACCATGGCGTCGGGGAAATTCCAGGCACGGGCCAGCTCTGCGCTGACCTGGCCTTCGGTGAAGCCCAGCAACGCTTGTTCGCGCTCCCACCGGGCGCCCGGGTGGCTGGGTTGCCGTTCAAAATCGATCACGCTGCTGGGCGACTTCATGCCCATGAGCAGTTCGCCGACACGCACCATGAAGCCGCTGAGCCAGGCCTGCTCGCTGTCCGACCCGATACCGCTGGCCACCCATTGCGCCAAACCACCGCAGCTCTGGCTCTCGCGCCAGAAGGTCTCGCGGTCCAGGCCGGGAACCACGGGAAAGGCGTCGTTGAAACAGGAGGCGAGGGCCAGCGCGCGCACCTGGCGCAGGCCGACCAGGGCGATTGCATCGTCCAGCGTGCTGATCTGCCGCGAGCGGGCGTAGCGCGCGCTGTTGGCCAGGCGAAGCAGCTGCACCGCCAGTGCCGGGTCGCGCGCAATCGCATCGCGCAGCTGGGGCAGCGGGACATCCTCGTCGTTAAGCGAGCGGATAAGCTCGTGAGCCACCTCAGGCATCACCGGCAGAGTGAGGTTCTTGAAAAATTCGGCCACTGGGGACATGAAGGGGGTTCTCGCAAGGTGAACACAGATCTCTCCATTCTGTTGGCCTGGCGCCAGCAGCAAAGCCGGAATTCGGGCACAAAAACCGTTCTATTCCCAGCGGGCCACAGTCTGCGAGATCAGAGGCCCAGCCAGGCCAGTAGCGTGCGTAGCCGGCGCTCGCTGGTTGTGTCAAAACCTTGGATGCCGATGCTTTTAAGCACAGCGCGGCCTTCTTCCGTCTCGCCCAGTCCTTGCACCGCCTTTTGCATGGCCTGGATCTGGGTGGCTGCAAAAGCCTTGTTCACAACCAGCGGAAAATAGGGCTACGCTACGCTTTGGTGGAGCACGCGCTGGCCCGATTTTTCCAGCGACTTGGCCACGCCTGAGTAGGAAGCGACACCGCCCACGTCCCCGAACTTGTTGGTTAGGTAGAAGGGCACTGCGCCCTGTTCCCGCACCCGTTCCACCCGCTCCTGGCTCAGGTCAATGCCCTGGTCGCGAAGCTCTGCGGTGCAGAACTTGGTCATGTATGCTGCGGGATTGGGCAGCACGATGCGCTTGCCCCGGATATCGGCCAGGGTTTTATAAGCCGAGTCCTGCTGCACGATGATGAGGCAGTAGCCGTCGGGTTTGGCGGTGGCCACAAACTGGTAGCCATGGTCGCGCAGGGCGCGGGCCGGGTAGTCGCTGGGGCGTGCCATGGCGAGGTCAAAACGCTGGTTTTTCAAGCCGTCTTCCAGCGCAGAGAACTCTCGGATGAAGACCACGTTCACCTTTTGACCGATGCTTCGGCCCACCACATCAGCCAAACCCTGGTACTTGGCGATCACCCGCGCATGGTCGGTACCACCCGACGAGCCTTCGCTGATGGCCATCACCAGATCGCGAGCTTGGACCTGAGCCGTGCCGATGGCCAGACTCAGCCCCAACAGGGTGGAGAAGGCTTTCCATCGTTTCATGGCAATACTCCTATGGAATTCTGTCCGGATTGTGGTGCCAGGGAGCATGTGATCGAGAGACGCAGGCGACGGGCATGGCGCTGGACATGACCAGCGGTGTCCCTGCGCGCCGTGGGTGGCGGGCCATCGCCATGCCGAGGGCCGCTCGCGCTGGGTACCATAAGCGCCTGTCTTGACCCTTCCCGAGCCTGCCATGCCCTTTACCACCCCTTTCGCCGACCGCCTCAACAACGTCGAGACGTCCGCCATCCGCGAGCTGTTCAAGCTGCTGGGCAAACCCGGCATCATCAGCTTTGCCGGCGGTTTTCCCGACAGTGCGCTGTTCGACGTTGAGGGCATCCGGGAAGCCGCCAACGCCGCGCTCACCGCCGAGCCGGGTGCTGCCCTCCAATACGGCGCCACCGAGGGCTACAACCCGTTGCGCGAGCAGATCGCCGGTTTCATGCAGGCCAAGGGTGCGACCGATGTTTCGCCCGAGCAGCTCATCGTCACCACCGGCAGCCAGCAGGCACTCGACCTGCTGGGCAAGACGCTGATCTCACCCGGCGACAAGGTGATCGTAGAAGGCCCGACGTTTCTCGCCACCATCCAGTGCTTTCGCTTGTACGGTGCGCAGCTGATCAGCGTTCCAGTCGACGGCGACGGCGTACAGCCCGACGCACTGGAGCAGCTCATCGCCGAGCACAAGCCGAAGTTCGTCTACCTCATCCCCACCTTCGGCAACCCCAGTGGGGCGCTGCTGAGTTTGGAGCGCCGCCGGCGCGTGCTGGAGATGGCAGTGAAGCACCACACGCTGATCGTGGAAGACGATCCCTATGGTGACCTGTACTTCGGCGCGCCACCGCCGCCCAGCCTGCTGGCGCTGAGTGCCCAGGTGCCGGGCAGCCGCGATCTGCTGGTGCACTGCGGCAGCCTGAGCAAGGTGCTCAGTCCTGGCCTGCGCGTGGGCTGGATGGCCGGTCCGGCCGAGTTGCTGGCCAAGGCCACCATGTGCAAGCAGTTCAGTGATGCCCACACCAGCACCTTTGCCCAAGCCACGGCAGCGCACTACCTCCAGGCCGGCCGCATGCCGGCCACGCTGGAGCGGGTGCGTGCGGTCTACGCCGAGCGCGCCGCGGCCATGGGTCAAGCCCTGAAGCGTGAGTTGGGGGACGCGATCGCTTTCGTACAGCCGCAGGGTGGCCTTTTCATCTGGGCGCGGCTGACCGGTGCTGGCGGGAAAGTGAGCGACGGTGGCGAGCTGGCCCGGCGCGCCATTGAAAACAACGTGGCCTTTGTGCCCGGTGCACCGTTTTATGCGGCCAATCCTGACCCGTGCACGCTGCGTCTGAGCTTTGCGACCGTGGGGCTGGAGAAGATCGAAGACGGCGTGAAGCGACTCGGCCAGGCAGTCTGAGTTTGCTCATCGACCTTGACGGGTCCGGCCTGGCACGCTGCCCATTTCGGCGCTGTCCAGCAAGGCTTTGGGGATCTGGCCCTTGAACAGCGGCATCAGCGAGGACAGACAGTCCCGCGCGTGAGGTTCGTCGAATTGTTCGCACAGGTGGGCATAGAGATCGACCCGCGCGTGCCACAGGCCCTGGGCATCGTGGATCTGATGCAGCCGGGTGTGCAGTTGGGGGTGGCGGGCATAACCGTCTTTACCGAGCAGGCGCAGCATGGCTCCGCGGATGGCGGCGACGGCTTGCGGGGAGGGGGGTGGTGGCTTGATGCCGAGCATCGCGCGGATGCTGTCGCCCAGGGTGTTGCGTACGGAAACCATGTGGGGTCGGGGTGTTGGAGGCCGCGGCCCGATGACGCGGCCCGCGATGGTTCACTATTCAAGCAGTTTTCGGCTACGCGCGCTCGGCTTCGTGTGCAACGATTTGTTACTCGGTGGTGCCCAGGCCCTCAATCGGTCGATTCGAACTGTGACGCGTTTTTGCCCTTGAACGGCGCGTAAAAGCGCTTGATCCTAAGCATGTCGGCCTCGATGTCGCCGGTGGGCAGAAACACCGGGCCCAGCCCGCTGCGTTTGGTGGCGTAGTCCATGTAGGCCATGACTATGGGCACCCGCGCGCTGTGGGCGATATAGTAAAAGCCGGTCTTCCAGTAACGCGTTTGGCTGCGCGTGCCTTCCGGCGGCACAATGAGCTGCAGCGAAAAATCGGCAGCCCGGATCGCATCGGCGGACGCGGCTACTAGGTTGTTGCTCTGGCTGCGGTCCACCGCAATGCCACCCAGCCAGCGCATGACGCCGCCAAACGGTGCTTTGAAGATGCTGGACTTGCCCATCCAGTAAGGCGTGAGACGCAGCACAAAGGCCACCATCAGGGTGTAGGGCAGATCCCAGTTGCTGGTGTGTGGTGCTGCGATCAGCACACTCTTTGGGGTGTTGGCAGGCAGGCTACCTTCCACTCGCCAGCCGGTGAGCCGGAGGAACACCACCGAAAAACCACGCAAGAGGGTGTTGACCACAGGCGTGGTGAAGATGGTGCGGTGCATGGCGGGGAGTATCGCCGACCGTGCGCGGGTGCCCGGCGGGGCAGCGCCTGTGCCCTTTGCGACTGCGCCCGGTCTGCGCGGGGCTACCATGGACGCCAACAACCTCAGGAGAAGCCGTTTGGCAGATGTTCTGGAAGTGCAGGGCTTGACCGTGCGCGTGGAAGGCAGCGGAGCGCCGGTGGTGATGCTTCACGGCTGGCCTGATTCGCCCACCCTGTGGGATACCAGCGTGGCGGCCCTACGGGACGGCTACCGCTGTGTGCGTTTTCCGCTGCCTGGTTTTGACCTGTCCAAGCCACCGCGGCCGGTGTCGGTGGATGAGATGTGTGAACTCATCGGAGCGGTGGTCGACGCGGTGAGCCCGCAGGAACCGGTCACGCTGCTGCTGCACGACTGGGGCTGCTTCTTCGGATACGAGTACGCGGCGCGCCACCCGAAGCGCGTGGTTCGCGTGGTCGCCGCCGACATCGGCGATACCAACTCGGGCGCCTACCTCAAGGCGCTCACCCTCAAGGAAAAGCTGCTGATCGCGGGCTACCAGCTCTGGCTAGCTGTGGCCTGGGTGCTTGGGCAACGCTGGCCCTCGCTGGGTGACCGCATGACCCGATCCATGGCGAGGGCCAACGGTTGCCCGACACCGCCCGAGCGCATGGGCTGGCAGATGAACTATCCCTACGCCATGCAGTGGTTCAAATCGTTCGGCGGGCTGGCTGGGGTGGCGCGGGTGAGCAAGGTCTTTGGGCCGCAGATACCCACGCTGTTCTTGTTCGGCAAACGCAAGCCGTTCATGTTCCATTCGGCGCACTGGCTGGCCAGCCTGGGCACCACGCCAGGCAGCGCAGCCTACGGTTTCGACGCAGGGCACTGGATGATGGTGCAGCGGCCGGCCGAGTTCACGCGCGTGGTGCGCACCTGGCTGGACCAGCGAACGCCAACGCCGTGAAGCCCGAGGACCTGGAACGGCTGGTGTCGACGGTTATGCCGTTTGGCAAGCATCAGGGCACATTCATCGCCGACCTGCCGGGCAACTATCTGAACTGGTTTGCACGCGAAGGTTTTCCGAAAAGCGAGATCGGCCACCTGCTGGCGCTGATGCAAGAGATCGACCACAACGGCCTGGGCGACCTGCTCACGCCGCTGCGCCCGCCGCGTTAGGGTTGCAGCGCCAAGTGCACCCGCGCCGCCGCGTAGGCATCGTTGGCGGCGTAGATCAGCTGGGCTTCGGTCAAGTTCGGATTGGCCCAGTTGGAGGTAGCTGCCTTCTTGGATTTGATGAAGCGCCGCTGGAACAGCACCGCCACCGCCGCCTTCACGCCCATGTCTTTGCGGTAGCCGCGCTCGCGGAACACGGCGTTGAGTTCGAGCACGGCGGCTGGCTCCACCTGCAGCTTGGACTGGATGCGTTTGGTGTCATCGCCCAGGCCGAAACCCGCCTTGGTGTGCTGGTCATGCGCCAGCAGATCGGCCACGATGGCGCGGCAGGCCAGGTCCTGCAACTGAAACACCCAGGCGCGCTCCAGGGTGGCCAGTTGCACGATGTGAGGTCCGTCAGACACCTGGTCCTTGAAAAAAGTGGGCTTGCTTTCGGTGTCGAAGCCCCAGTGGGCATGATCCAGTAGCGCCGCGCTGGCCTCCCTGGCTTGGGCAGCGGACACCACCAGAGTGATCTGACCCAGCCCGAGGCGGTCGAATTCAGGCAGCAAGGCGATCTGTTCTTTGCTGGGGGTGGGCAGGGTGGCTTGCATGAGCGTGGCGGCGGGCGATTGCCAAGAGGCAAGTGCTGCGAAGGGAATAATCGGTCCATTGTGCCTATGACCCGCTGCGGCCTTCCGGAGACTGCCCGATGACCTATTCCCTGAAGCTTTTTGTGCCCGAAGGCAGCGCGCCCGCGAAGCGCGAGGCTGCCGAGCGCCTGTTTCGCCAGTCGCTTGCCGCCAGCCTGGGTGATTCGACCCTGGTGGCGCCGGTGTACACCGCCTACCTCGTCATCGTGGGCCAGCACGGCGAGACGCCCGACCCCGAGGCGCTGACGGTGGAGGAGCGCACCGTGCTGGAGCACTGGCAGCAGGCCGAAGGCGCGGCATTGGCCGCGGTGTTCGGCCCGCACCGGAACCTGGACGAGGGCGGGTACGAGATCCGGCTCGATCCATAATCGAAGCTTGCGTTTCCGGTTTCCGTCCTCCCAGGGCGACAGCACCCTCCGAAGGACCCTATGCGAAAAACCTATCCCCTGCGCCCTGAAGGCAAAAATCCCGACCGCGTGCTGGAGGCCGTCAAGCACGAGATCCGCAAATACCTCAAGCGCGAGCGGCGCCGTGAGCTGCCCCAAGGGGCGCATTTCTGGGATTTTGATTGCCGTTTCGGCCCCAGCCAGGATCAGGCGCAAGTCGTGCACGTGGCTGCGCTGATTGGCGAACTGGACACGCTGGCCAAGACAGGCGCCGAGCAGGCTTACGTGGAGATTCTGGCCAGGGCTGCGGTGCGCCAGCCCCGGCCAGAGGGGAGTCCTGCACACAGCGAGGACGAAGGGCATCCGGCACAATCGAACGATGCCCTTCACGCCGATCAGCTTGCCCAGCCAGCCCCGGACGCCGACCCCGCTGCGTGAGGTCATGACCGAAGCGCCCGCGGAGGGCGAGTTCCAGCGTTTCGACGGCTCCCCGTTCGAGCTCTTTTTGCCCTACCCGCCAGCAGGAGATCAGCCCGCGGCCATCGAGCAGCTGGTCGAGGGCGTGAATGACGGTGAGGTGTTCCAGACGCTGCTGGGCGTGACCGGATCGGGCAAGACCTTCACCATGGCCAACGTGATCGCCCGCCTCGGGCGCCCGGCCATCGTGTTCGCGCCCAACAAAACGCTGGCCGCGCAGCTGTACAGCGAATTCCGCGAGTTTTTCCCCAAGAACGCGGTCGAGTACTTCGTCAGCTACTACGATTACTACCAGCCCGAGGCCTATGTGCCGCAGCGCGACCTGTTCATCGAGAAGGACAGCGCTATCAACGAGCACATCGAGCAGATGCGCCTGAGTTGTACCAAGAGCATCCTGGAGCGGCGCGACGTGGTCATCGTGGCCACCGTCTCGGCCATCTATGGCATTGGCAAGCCCGAGAGTTACCACCAGATGGTGATGACGCTGCGCGTGGGCGACAAGGTCGGCCAGCGCGACCTGATCGCGCAGCTGGTTCGCATGCAGTACGCGCGCAACGAACAGGATTTTTCTCGCGGCAAGTTCCGCGTGCGTGGCGACACGATCGACGTGTTTCCAGCGGAGCATTCCGAAATGGCGATCCGCATCGAGCTGTTTGACGACGAGGTGGAAACACTGCAGCTGTTCGATCCGCTCACCGGCAAGGTTCGCCAGAAGATCCCGCGTTTCACAGTCTACCCGAGCAGCCACTACGTGACGCCGCGCGAGCAGGTGCTGAGCGCGGTGGAGGCGATCAAGGAAGAGTTGCGCGAGCGCCTGCCCCAGCTGACGGGCATGGGCAAGCTGGTCGAAGCCCAGCGGCTGGAGCAGCGCACCCGCTTCGATCTGGAGATGCTCAGCGAGGTGGGTCACTGCAAGGGGATCGAGAATTACTCGCGCCACCTGTCTGGCAGCGCACCTGGCGAGCCCCCGTCTACCTTGACCGACTACCTGCCGAAAGACGCGGTGATGTTTCTGGACGAGAGCCACGTGCTCATGGGCCAGTTCGGCGGTATGTACAACGGCGATCGCGCGCGCAAGACCACGCTGGTGGAGTACGGATTTCGGCTGCCCAGTGCGCTGGACAACCGGCCGCTCAAGCTCGAGGAGTTTGAACAGCGCATGCGCCAGGTGGTGTTCGTCTCGGCGACGCCAGCCGATTACGAGAAAACGCACTCGAGCAAAGTGGTGGAGCAGGTGGTGCGCCCCACCGGTCTGGTCGACCCGGAGGTCGAGGTGCGTCCGGCCACCCATCAGGTGGACGACGTGCTGCAGGAAATCCGCATCCGGGTGGAGAAACACGAGCGCGTACTGATCACCACGCTGACCAAGCGGATGGCCGAGCAGCTTACCGACTACCTGACCGAGAACGGCGTCAAGGTGCGCTACCTGCACAGCGATGTGGACACGGTCGAGCGCGTGGAAATCCTGCGCGACTTGCGGCTGGGCGCGTTTGACGTGCTGGTGGGCATCAACCTGCTGCGCGAGGGGTTGGACATTCCGGAGGTCTCGCTGGTGGCCATTCTGGATGCCGACAAGGAAGGCTTTCTGCGCTCCGAGCGCAGCCTGATCCAGACCATCGGGCGCGCGGCGCGCAACCTGAATGGCCGCGCCATCCTGTACGCCGACCGCGTGACCGATTCGATGGCGCGCGCCATGGGCGAGACCGAGCGTCGGCGCACCAAGCAGGTGGCACACAACCTAGCCATGGGCATCGTGCCGCGCAGTATCAACAAGAAGGTGAAAGACCTGATTGATGGTGTCTACAGCGAAAAGGCTGGCAAGGAAGCCGACCGCCTCGCCGCCGAAAGCGCCTTGCGCGCCAGCACCGAGGACATGAGCGAGAAGGACCTGTCGCGCGAGATCAAGCGACTGGAGAAGCTCATGCTGGAACACGCACGCAATCTGGAGTTCGAGAAGGCCGCCAGCGTGCGCGACCAACTCAGCCACCTCAAGGCCCAGGTGTTCGGCGCTTCGGGCGAAGATCGCGTGGCCTGATTCCAGGGCCGGGCGCCCTGCGTGATTGACCCGGCGTGGCAACATTGGTGCGGACGCTCAGGGTGCGTTGCACTGGTTCCGCTTCCCGCAGGAGTCTTCGCCAAGGTGGCTGAGCACGCCCGGTCCTGCCACGGGCCAGTGCACCCCCCAGCACGAAGTCGGTCATGAGGGCGTGAGCATGATCGGCGGCTGGGCCGGGCTGGGCACTAGAACCAGACTCGTGTTCGTCCGGTTGCTGCATGGCCACCTCGCGCGTGCGCGTCCTAGAAAGTTGCGCCGCACTGCGGCTTGAGGCGACGCATTCCGGGGCCTGAGTGAGCCGGCCGTGGCCAAACGCGGCGACGGCGCCGCATGGTGGTTCTGAAGACGGTGTGCCCGCTGGGCACGGTGGGCGGCCGGGGCCTGGGTCGGGCTGACCGCCTATCGCTTGCGGTGGTTTTCTTCGTTTGTCCTAGACAAACACCGTTTTCGGCGCTATAATCTGTACTAAATCGCTTGGCCTTTCGGCTATACTCGACGAAAACAGTCGGGAAAGCCGGCCATCGAGAAATCGACCCGAAAAGCGGGCGGGGTGGGCGGAGCTAGAGGTTCTCGGGACATGCGTTCTGTGGAGCCATCCAACGACAGTCAAGCATCACAAGGAGCTTGAAAATGCGCCTCACGACCAAAGGCCGCTTCGCGGTCACAGCCATGATCGATCTGGCCTTGCGCCAGAACAACGGTCCCGTCACGCTTGCTGCCATCAGCCAGCGTCAACAAATTTCGCTGTCCTATCTGGAGCAGCTGTTCGGCAAGCTGCGCCGGCACGAACTCGTCGAATCGACTCGCGGGCCGGGCGGCGGGTACACGCTGGGCCGAAAGGCAGCCGACATCACCGTGGCCGACATCATTGTCTCGGTGGACGAGCCGATCGATGCCACCCAGTGCGGCGGCAAGGAAAACTGCCTGGGCGAAGGTCACCGCTGCATGACGCACGAACTCTGGGCCGCGCTCAACACCAAGATGGTGGATTTTCTCGACTCCGTGTCCCTCCAGTCGCTGGTGGACGACCAGCTGGCCAAGGGCTTGGTGGTGGAGAACGCGCCGGCCATCAAGCGAGCCATTTCCAGCCCCTCGGTGGTCAAGCCGATCCGGGTGAATGCACCCAATTCGGTGTTTGCGCTCGGCGCCGCGTTTTCGAAGTGAGGTCACTGGGTCTGGCAGCAGCGTCTGCCGCCCGGTCTCTCTTGATTCGATGCGTGGTTCATCGCCCGAAGGCTCTGATCACCCCTCTTACATGATTGCAAATCCATGAGCACGCCACATTTCCCGATTTACATGGACTACAGCGCCACCAATCCCTGCGACCCGCGGGTGGTGGACGCCATGATCCCCTGGTTGCGCGAGCATTTCGGCAACCCGGCCTCGCGCAGCCACGCCTGGGGCTGGGAAGCTGAGAAGGCGGTGGAGGCTGCTCGTGAGCACGTGGCCGCTCTGATCGGCGCCGACCCGCGCGAAATCGTCTGGACCAGCGGCGCCACCGAGTCCAACAACCTCGCCTTGAAGGGCGCTGCGCACTTTTACGCATCCAAGGGCAAGCACCTCATCACGGTCAAGACCGAGCACAAAGCCGTGCTGGACACCATGCGTGAGCTGGAGCGCCAGGGTTTTGAAGTCACCTACCTCGACGTGCAGGCCGACGGTCTGGTCAACCTCGACGCCTTCAAGGCCGCCATCCGGCCCGATACGATCCTGGCCTCGGTTATGTTCGTGAACAACGAGATCGGTGTGATTCAGGAAATCGCCGCGATTGGCGCCATCTGCCGCGAGAAGGGCGTGATCTTCCACGTCGACGCCGCACAGGCCACCGGCCGGGTCGACATCGACCTGCAAACCCTGCCGGTGGACCTCATGAGCCTGACTGGCCACAAGACCTACGGCCCCAAGGGCATTGGCGCCTTGTACGTGCGCCGCAAGCCGCGCGTGCGCATCGAAGCGCAGATGCACGGCGGCGGTCACGAGCGGGGCATGCGCTCGGGCACGTTGCCCACCCACCAGTGCGTGGGCATGGGCGAGGCGTACCGCATCGCCAAGGAAGAGATGCACGCCGAAAATGTGCGTATCCGCGCGCTGCACGACCGCATGGTCGCAGGGCTCAAAGACGTCGAAGAGGTGTTCATCAACGGCCACGAAACTCAGCGCGTGCCGCACAACCTCAACATGAGCTTCAACTACGTTGAGGGCGAGTCGCTCATTATGGGCATCAAGGGTCTGGCGGTTTCGTCGGGTTCGGCCTGCACCTCGGCCAGCCTGGAGCCCAGCTATGTGCTGCGCGCCCTGGGCCGCAGCGATGAACTGGCCCACAGCAGCCTGCGCATGACGATCGGGCGCTGGACCACGGAAGAAGAAATCGATTACGCAATCAATACCATCAAGGAGAACGTGGCCAAGCTGCGCGAACTCTCGCCGCTTTGGGAAATGTTCAAAGATGGCGTGGATCTCTCGACGATCCAATGGGCAGCTCACTGAAGGAGAAACACCATGGCTTATTCTGAAAAAGTCGTAGACCACTACGAAAACCCCCGCAACGTTGGCTCGTTTGACAAGGGCGATGAGTCCGTCGGCACCGGCATGGTGGGCGCGCCCGCCTGCGGCGACGTGATGAAGCTGCAGATCAAGGTCAACCCCCAGTCGGGCGTGATCGAAGACGCGCGCTTCAAGACCTACGGCTGCGGTTCGGCCATCGCGTCGAGCTCGCTGGTCACCGAGTGGGTCAAAGGCAAGACGCTGGATCAGGCTGCGGCGCTGAAAAACAGCCAGATCGCCGAAGAGCTTGCCTTGCCGCCGGTGAAAATCCACTGCTCCATCCTGGCCGAAGACGCCATCAAGGCCGCGGTGGATGACTACCGCAAGAAACACACTGGATAGGCTCCCCTCTGAGCCGCTTCGCGTCTTCCCCCAAGGGGGACCGCGCTGGCAGCCCGGCGAAGCCGGTTCTGCGGCGTGTTCTGGTATGAAGCCCTCCTTTCATTGCGCTAATTCCGACCAACATGTCCATCTCCATTTCTGAAGCCGCTGCCCGCCACGTCACCCGCTACATCACTAAGCGGGGCAAAGGCGTGGGTGTGCGGCTGGGTGTGAAGACCACGGGCTGTTCCGGGCTGGCTTACAAGTTGGAATACGCCGACGAGATCGCGCCCGAGGACGTGGTGTTCGAGGACAACGGGGTGAAGGTGCTGGTGGATCCCAAGAGCCTGGCCTACATCGATGGCACGCAGCTCGACTTCGTACGCGAGGGTCTGAACGAGGGATTTCGCTTCATCAACCCGAACGAGCGCGATCGCTGCGGTTGTGGCGAGAGTTTTCGCATTTGACGGTCCGCCGTTGTTGCGCAGGCCGCCAGCGCTCAACCGCCCTGGCGGTTTTTTGTTTTTGAGCCCGTCAGTTGTTCCATGCCCCTGAGCCTTCAATCCACCGACTTCGAGATCTTCGACCTGGCGCCTGCCTTCGCACTGGACCGCGCGGCGCTGGATGCGCGCTGGAAAGACTTGCAGCGCGAGGCCCATCCCGACCGGTTTGCCACCGCCGATGCAATCGCTCAGCGCCAGGCCATGCAGTGGTCAGTGCGCATCAATGAGGCCTATCAGCGCCTGAAGGATCCGCTCAAGCGGGCCGCCTATCTTTGTGAGCTGCATGGCGCGCCCATCCAGGCGGAGAACAACACCGCCATGCCCGCCACTTTCCTCATGCAGCAGATGCAGTGGCGCGAGGACCTCGACGAAGCGGCAGGTATGGCCGATCTCAGCAGCATGGCCGACGAAGTGGCTGCCGCCCGCCGGGACATGCTGGCCGAATTGCGGGTGACGGCGGACGAACGTCGCGACTACCCGGCGCTGGCGCAACAGGTCAGAGCCCTTATGTTCGTTGAGCGCTTTGCGCGCGATGTCGAGGAGCGCCTCGATCAGCTGGGACAATAGGCCCTCTTCGAGACACATACGATTCCATGGCGCTTCTGCAGATTTCCGAACCCGGTCAGTCCCTGGACCCCCACCAACGCCGCGTGGCGGTAGGCATTGACCTGGGCACCACCCACTCTCTGGTGGCCGCCGTGCGGCATGGCGTGGCCGAATGCCTGCCAGCCGCCGATGGGCGAGTGATCTTGCCCAGCGTGGTGCGTTACCTAGACCCAGCCCTGGGTGGCGCAGGTCGTCATATCGGCTATGAGGCGCTAGCCGCCCAGGTAGAGGACCCCGCCAACACGGTGAGCTCGGTCAAACGGCTGATGGGGCGCTCGGGCGTTCAGGTCGCCGACTTGGACAAGCTCGCCTACACCGTGGCAGACGACAACGGCATGGCGGTCATAGAGACCGTGGCCGGACGCAAGACCCCCATGGAGGTGAGTGCCGAGATTTTGGCCACGTTGCGTTTTCGCGCTGAAGACAGCTTTGATGACGAGCTCTATGGCGCAGTCATCACCGTGCCGGCCTATTTCGACGACGCCCAGCGCCAGGCCACCAAAGACGCGGCACAGCTCGCTGGCATCAACGTGCTGCGCCTGATCAACGAGCCCACCGCAGCGGCTATCGCTTACGGCCTGGACAACGGGTCCGAAGGCGTTTACGCGATTTACGACTTGGGCGGCGGTACTTTTGATATTTCGATCCTGCGCCTCACGAAGGGCGTGTTCGAGGTCATGGCCACCGGCGGCGACTCTGCCCTAGGCGGTGACGATTACGACCAGGCTCTGGTGGCCTGGGCGCTTCAGCGCCAAGGCATCATCGTTCGACTCACACCCGCCGAGCGAGCCGCGCTCAACCTGGAGGCGCGCCGCTGCAAGGAAGCCCTGTCGGGCGATGCGGCTGAAGTCAGATTCACCGTTGAGGTCGGCGGCGAGCGCTTGGACGGGCCTATCAGCGTGAACGATTTTGAAACCTGCACCGCCGCGCTGACGGCCCGCACCATGAACGCGGTGCGCAAGGTCTTGCGCGACGCGGGCGTGGACAAGGAAGAGGTGCAAGGCGTGGTCATGGTGGGCGGATCGACCCGCATGCCGGTGATCCGCCGCACCGTGGGCGCGTTCTTCGGCCGTGAGCCCCTGACCAACCTGAACCCGGATGAAGTGGTGGCTCTGGGTGCGGCTATCCAGGCCAACGCGCTGGCTGGCAACAGCCGCGACGGCGACGAGCTGCTGCTACTGGACGTGATCCCGCTCTCACTCGGGATCGAGACTATGGGTGGCCTGGTGGAACGCATCGTGCCGCGCAACAGCACCATCCCGACCGCACTCGCCCAGGATTTCACTACCTACCAGGATGGCCAGACCGCGCTCGCGCTGCACGTGGTGCAGGGCGAGCGCGACTTGGTGGCCGATTGCCGCAGCCTTGCGCGTTTCGAGCTGCGCGGCATCCCCCCCATGGTGGCAGGCGCCGCGCGCATCCGTGTGACATTCACGGTCGATGCCGACGGCCTGCTGTCTGTCAGCGCCAAAGAGCAGGGCAGCGGCGTGGAAGCACGGGTGGACGTGAAGCCGGCCTATGGTCTGTCTGACGATCAGATCGCCAGCATGCTGAAAGACAGCTTCGCGACCGCGCAGCAAGACATGGCGGCACGCGCCTTAGTGGAAGCCCGAGTGGATGCTGACCGCATGATTGCAGCCACCCGCAGTGCCATGAAAGCCGATGGCGCCCTGCTGTCCGCCGCAGAGTGCGCCGCCATTGAAGTGCTAATTGAGGCAGTGGCGGACACCTCACCAGGCGATGACGCTGCAGCCATCGAAGCTGCCACCGACGCGCTGGCCAAGGGCACCGAAGCTTTTGCCGCCTTGCGCATGAACGCGGGCATCCAACAAGCCCTCTCGGGCAAGAAGCTCGAAGAGGTGTGACCTCTTTTTCCGGTGTTGCTCCACGTTGCCGGCCTACCCAGACTGCCCCATGCCCATCATCAAAATTCTGCCCCATCCCGAGTACTGTCCTCATGGAAAAGAGGTCAGCGCACCTGCAGGCACTTCGATCTGCGAAGCGCTGCTAGACAACGATATCGCGATCGAACATGCCTGCGACATGGTCTGCGCGTGTACCACATGCCATGTGGTTGTGCGAGAAGGCTTCAATAGCCTCAATGAACTCGACGAAAACGAAGAAGATCTGCTGGACCGCGCCTGGGGCCTCGAGCCCAACTCGCGCCTGTCCTGTCAGGCCATCCTGGCCCAGGACAATGTGACCATCGAGATTCCTAAATACTCGATCAACCACGCCAAAGAGGTCCATTAATCCCCACGCTCCGCCGCTTCGCGGGTTACTACCCCGGAACCGGGAGACACCGGTTTCCTCGCCAGTGCCGGAGGCTGATCCGGCCTGGGGAGGCTTCGCCGGATCTTCAATCAGCCCAAGAATGGGAGTCCAGCACATGCGTCAAGTCTTTCTCGACACCGAAACCACCGGCCTCTCCGCCGAGAACGGTGACCGCATCATCGAGATCGGTTGTGTGGAACTGCTGCAGCGCAAGCTCACTGGCAACAATCTGCACTTCTACGTCAACCCGGAGCGCGAGAGCCACGAAGACGCGCTCAAGGTGCACGGCATCAGCAACGACTTTCTGCGCGACAAGCCCAAATTCGGCCAGATTGCACAAGAACTGATTGACTACCTGAAAGGCGCTGAAGTCATCATCCACAACGCTCCGTTTGACATCAGCTTCCTGGACAAGGAGCTGGAGCGACTGGGTCACGGGCCGATCCAGCCCCTGCTCAATGGAGTGACCGACAGCCTAGTCATGGCCAAGGAAATGTTCCCAGGCAAGCGCAACGGCCTCGATGCCCTGTGCGACCGGCTGGGCGTGGACAACTCGGGCCGCACCCTGCACGGCGCGCTTCTCGATGCTGAGCTGCTGGCCGATGTCTATATCAACATGACCCGCGGCCAGGACGCGCTGATCATGGAGCTGGGTGACGCCACCAGCGAAGATGGCGAGGTGCTCCAGATAGACCTGAGCCGTTTTGATCTGCCGGTGTTGGTCGCCAACGAGCAGGAAACGCAGGCTCACGAAACCGTGCTCGTTGAAATCGACAACGCCTGCAGGGGACGTACCGTCTGGCGCCAGCTTCAGCCAAGCTGAACCTCTGGCGGGACTGCTGGGACGGGCCAAAACAAGGTTATAATTTGAGGCTTCCGATCGATCGGACCAGATCAATCGGGCGGTTAGCTCAGTGGTAGAGCACTGCCTTCACACGGCAGGGGTCGCAGGTTCGAACCCTGCACCGCCCACCATCGCAAGCTGTTGATTTCATTGGGAAAATGAGATAAACACGCAGTTTGCACGTGGCCAGCAGGTGCTTTTTGACGCAAATTTGACGCACTTTTCGTGTGTCCAAGGAGCTCAGATGGCATCCATTCGCAAACGCGGCCCATTCCAGTACCAGGCGACGGTCCGTCGTCAAGGGTACGACCCCCAGACCAAAACCTTTGCTGACCGGCGCGATGCTGTGGCTTGGGCTGCAAGCATCGAGTGCGAGATGCATAGTGGCGCTTTCTCCTCAAGAGTTGTTGCCGATACCACCACGTTGCGTGCCCTGATTGATAGGTATCGTGAAGCGGTGACGCCTGGGCACAAGGGGGCCGAATCCGAGAACCTGAGGTTGCGCATGCTCGCACGCTGCTCGCTGGGGCAACGAATCGTCGCCACACTTCGGCCATCGGACTTCGCAAGTTACCGAGACGCTCGGTTGAAGATCCGGAAACCCGCCACTGTTGTTCGAGAGTTAGCCTTGTTCTCTGTTGTGTTGACGAAGGCCATCAGAGAGTGGGATGTCAACATCGTTCACCCTTTGACCAACGTCTCGCGTCCCAAAGTCCGGAACGAAAGGAAGCGGCTGCTCAGCCCTGCTGAAGAGTGCTCACTCCTTGCTGAACTGGCGCCTCGAACGCGCAATGAGCTCGGGCAGCTTGCCCCTGGCGGGACCCTGTGTCCTTGGGCCAGACCCATCGTTCAGATCGCTATTGAGACGGCGATGCGCCGCTCTGAAATTTTGTCCTTGGAGTGGCGCAATGTTCTCCTTGAGGAGCGCATCCTTGTCCTCCCGGACACGAAGAATGGGCATGAGCGAGAGGTCCCTCTGTCATCGACGGCCATCAAGCTTTTGTCGGAGCTTCCGAGATCGCCTGAGGAAGGACGAGTTTTCCCCGTGTCCGTTGCGGCGTTGAAAAAGGTCTATGAAAGGGCCGTGGAAAGGGCAGGCATCGCAGACCTGACGTTTCACGACCTGCGCCGTGTCGGCATTGCTCGATTGGCGAAACGGCTTGATCTGTTGGAGTTGGCCACCACCACGGGTCACAGGCAGGTGAATGTGCTCTACCAGCGCTACTACAGCACCAAGGCTTCGCAGATTGCTGAAAAACTGCGATAGCTGTGGTTCTGTTGATTTTGAAGGACGAAGTGCTGTTGAGTGGTTGGCGACAAGGTGCACCAAGACCAACGTCCATCAATCGAATCGCTGCCTCGCAACCAGCATTTCTTGCTCGGTACGCCGTCGCTGCTCGGCATCCAGTCGCTCGTGGTCGATAAGCACTGCCATCACTTCAGCCAAAGGCAGGGCGTCGAGAAAAGGCACGATGCTCGAAAAACCAGATCGCGTCGTCAATGCCGCCATGCCTTGTGTCGAAGATGCCAGGATCAGACTCTGAGCTGCCGCAGGATCTTCTCTCGAGCAGAAAGGACCCTTCGAGGTCCCTTTCTCTTTGGCGGCTTTGAGCCGGCTCATGGCGCCGCCGGCTGCTCCGCCGCCAGCCAGCACTGGTTGGTTCCTTCTGCTCGCGACACGTCGTCGATCATCCACTTGAGCTGTTCTTTGGTCGGGTAGTGCCGCAGCGTTGCCCGGGCCTGCTGCTTCAGATCCGCGGGCACATCGTCTCGGGCAAGCATCTCGCGCAGCAGTTCCCCCGCAAAGCGCAGCGCCCGCGCCCGTTCGTCCGGCATCGTCATGGTGCTTCCCCTAAATCTCGATCACAAGCCCAGGCTCAAACCGTTCGTTCTCCTGGTCGCCATCCCTCCGCGCATACCCCCTCGGATTGCAGACCACGCGCGTGCCGTTCACTCGGTAGTCAAACGAGTCGTGCATATGGCCATGCATCCACAGCGCGGCTTGTCCCATCAGGCGTGTCAGGTCTGATGCAAAGGCGCCGGTCATCAGGTCCTGCTCGTACCAACGGTGCACCGATAGCCGATGCGGCGCGTGGTGGGTAACCACCACCGTCTTCTCGGGGGTGCCATTTGCCAGCTCCGCGGTCAGCCAGTCGACACTCTCTTTGTGCAGCAAGGCCGTGTCCGCCGGGCGCAGCAGCCGCGTCTGCCGGTTCGCCGCGCTGCCAGGTCGGGCAACGGAGATTTTGATGCACCGGTAGTCGTTCAGGTACATCTCGGCCGCCTGCATGGTGACCAAGTGCTTTTGTTCGCCGAAGAACTTGAAGTCGGTCCACAGCGTCGTACCCAGAAACCTCACGCCTCCCAGCTCGATGGCATCCCTCTCCAGCAGGTGCACGCCCATGCGACTGGCTACGTCTCTGGCGTGTTTCGTCAGGAACTGGACATGCCCGTCGTAAAACTCATGGTTGCCGAGCACGTAGATGATCTCTTTGGTGATGAAGGTCTCCCGCGCCCAGCGAATGCCGGATGTGTCTTCGCCGATGTCACCCGCCAGCACCACCACATCCACACCGTCGTCGATTCGCCGCCCGTTGTGCACTGGCGAGAATCGCCCGAAGTCCAGGTGCAGATCCGATAAGAGCAAGATTCTCATCACCACTCCTCCATTCCCGCCGGCGGACCGGCAACAAACTCCCCCAACCCGTTCTTGATGCAGCAGAAGTTCACCGCTCTGGCATCAAACCCCAGCTGCTCGCGTTGCCTGGCGTACTGCTCGCCCAGGTCGTCGTGCGTATGCCCATGAAAACTGCGAACCACCCGCAGGTCCCGGGCCAGCTGGTCCAGCACTTCCCATCCATGCTGGTGGCACGACGGGGCCTCGTGCGTGACCAGGATGTCTGCGCGCTGCCTGGCCAGCGTGTCCACATCGTCGGGGTAGATGGCGCCGTGCAGCTTCGGGCTGGGCTTTTGCCCGTCTCTCCAGCCATACGGCCCGCGCTTCATGGCCTGTGTTCTGCTGGTGAAGGTCGGAGGCGAAGGCGGGGCCCAGACCCGGCCCATGAAGTTGCCGCCCAGGCCGGCCACGCGAATGCCATCCAGGTCCACCACCTGGCCGTGAAGGGCCACGGCGTCGCCAAAGTCGTGCAGGCAGGCCCAGTTCTCGTGGGTGTCCGCGTCATGGTTGCCGTGGATGAAGGCCACTCGCTGGTCCGGGAAGACATCGCGAAACGGAGTCAGGATCTCGCGCAGGCTGGGCCCCGTGATCTCCAGATCGCCCAGGAAGATCAGCCAGCTGGGGAGGGTGCCGACCCGCTCGGCCTGGTGCAGTGCCATGCCGATGTGGCGGAACTCGCCGTGGACGTCTCCCAGGAACCACAGACCGCGCAGGGCCTCGGCCTGCTCCCGGTCAAAGGCCTGCATGTCGCGCGGCCCGCTCACGACTCGTCCTCCTCGAACCAGACGGAGCCCCGCGTGCCCGCCTGGCGCGCCTCGTGGTGCTTGTCGCACAGCGCGAGCATGTAGCCCGCGCGCCGGTCAATCCTGCCGGGTCGGCCACAGGCTGCGCACACCGTTGCACTGGCGTCCTCGGCCGCGAACGCCAGCGACGACAGGCGCTGGGCCAGTTCGGGCTCGCGCTCGCGCACGCCCTCGGTCAGGCGGAAATACATGCGGGCCGAACCCAGCTTCTCCTTGAGCTGAATCCAGTGAAACCCGCGCTTGTCTTCGCCCAAGGCCTCATCGATCTCGGCGCACAGGCGCGAGAAGAGGTGGAACCAGCCGCGGGTGACGCCCATGTCGATCGGTTCGAATGCGAACTGGTACGGGTAGCGGGCCTTGAGCTCTCTGGGGTTGGTCATTGGGAAAGCCTCTTGAGTACGGAATGAAGGTGGGCCGCGTTGGCCGGCGTGAAGCCGGTGCGGTGGTGGGTCAGCAACAGATTTGGGCAGCCGGGGTTGAACAGCCAGGGCACGTCATCGATCGCTATCCAGGGGTGATCCTGTCGGTGCACGATGAGCCAGGTCAGGCACTCGATGTGGCGAACACCGGCCGGCCCCGGCCTGGCGCGCTCTTCTGGTGCCAACGGGGTACAGCCCACCACCCGGGGCGCGATGTCCTCGGCAAAGAACCCGCGCAACTCGCTCAAGGGGTGGTGCTCGCGCCAGGAGCTGCTGATGACGATCTCGGCGCGCGGGTGCTGGCGCAGCACGTCCTCGATCAGCGGCAGGCAGGTGAAGAGCTTGTCCCTGGTGCACACCTCGGGATGGGTCACCCCGTCGAAGTCGAGAAACACCACTGGGGCAAGGCCCTGACCTGGCCCAAGCTCTGGTGCGGGCGTCGTGTCGATGCTCATGGCCAAATCTCCCGTTCAGTGCAGAAAGCTGCCCGCGGCTGGCTCGCCGCCGTCGTCCTGCAGCACCTGGGCAGGCAGGTCCCGGCGCACCAGGTGCTTGCGCCCGTTGACCAGCGCCGTGGCGTAGGCGTGATCCAGGGCCTGGATCTGCTCGCGCGGGGTGAGATGGGCCAGCAGCGTGACCAGGCGCCGGGGCGGCTCCTCAAAGCCGCCGTAGCGAAGGTGCACCGCTGCCGCAACCGACTGCGCCAGGTCGATGGCCTGCTCCGCCGTGGGCTGTTCGATGTGGAACACCTGGAAGCGCGACTGGATGGGCGCAGGCACAAACCGCAGATCGTTGGCCGTGGCCACGAAGAAGACGTGGCTGGCATCGAACTCGATACCGGCCGAGATGTCCGTGACAGTCCCTGCCGTCGCCGGCTCTAGCAAACTGTGCAGCGGTGCCAGCGGGCTGCCGTCGCGGCTGTGCTCGGTCGCTTTGTCCAGCTCATCGAGCAGGATCACGGGGTCGGCCCGATCGGCAAGGCACACCGCGTCGAAGATCAGGCCGTGGCGGGTGTTTGACCAGTGGCGGTCTGAACCCATGAGGGCTGATGCGGTGTGCGAGGCATCAAAGCTGTGCCGGCGCACCGGGCGCTCCATCACCCGGGCCAGCTCCAGCGTGAAGTGGGTCTTGCCCACGCCAGGGGGGCCGGCCAGCAGCACCGGCGGGATGCGCATGGGCTCATCACGCTCTTGTGCCAGGCGCACCCGCGCCTCGATGAGGCCGACCACCTGGACAAAGTGCGGCTGCGAGGCGCGCAGGCAGCGCAGCCCGTCTAGCACGGTGTCCAGCCGCTGCCGGGTGCAGACCCCCCGATAGGCGCCCAGCTTGTACAGCCGGTCGAACAAGGCCTGGTCGCGTTCAGCTGCGTACGGGTCCGCTGCCATCTTGCGCTCTTCGATCAGCTTGAGCGGCGCGTCCCAGGCATAGACCTGGACCTGGTGGCGCGCTGCTCCTTTGCTCACTTGCACCAGCTCGCTTTTCAGCTCGTACTCGAGCTGCATGGATACGCGGGCCTCGCCCGGGTCCATGGTCGCTTTGTCGCGGCGCTTGAACGGTGGCGGTTCGGGGGCCTTTCTCAGTGCCCTGGCGGCGGCCTCGGCGTCCAGACGCCGGGCGCGCTCCTCGGCCGACCGGGCTTCTTCCTCGCGGGCAGCCTTGGCGCGCTGGCGCACGAGGTCGTCGACTTCTTCAGTCGCCGGCAGCAGCAGCTGCACCCGGCGAGGTGTATCGCCGTCGATGTAGTCGAACGATCGCGCTGCGAAGTCGGGAAACTTCGCATCGGGTGTCGGCTGACGCCGGCAGGGGGACTTGCTCATGTGGGCTCCTGAACGGAGCCCGGGCGGTGCTGTGTGTTCTGCCCTGGCTCCTTGTTGATTCACTGGTGGGTGACAAGGTGGGCTGAACGCAAGACGCCTACTGGCGCAGTCGCAGGTGCCCACTCCACCGGGTGCTTATGCGCTCGGTGGTGCTGGCGTTCATCAGGGTGAAAAGCTGCAACATGCTTGAAATGATGCGGGACAAACCGATAGTAGACAAGTAGGCAGGCGCAAATGCAGTTGCTATGGCAATCAGGGTCGGTTGGCTTCGTTGCGCGAATCTACGCAGAAAGGCCTCACAGCGATCAACGCGGGGCCGTACAGAGAGGCCAGTTTGAAAAACGATGCAACTTGAAGGGGTGGTTTGCAACATAAATTGCAACATAGAAGATCCACGCAGGCAAGGCGAGGCGCTGCCTGATCTTCTCGCTATTTTGAGGCCTGCTTCTAAGGTGCCCAGATTGACGTCTGGTGTGATGTCAGCTGGCTCGTTCGGCCAGAGGTGGACCAAGATGCCTTGTCCGCGAACAGCTGCTATGCGATTGCTGAAGGTGGGTGCTGCTAGGCGTGCTCACGCCGACTGCTGACCTCACCCTGCCACGCGCTCAGCTCCTCCACTGATTCGTAGCGATGCGCCGTTTCCAGCGACACATCCGCTCGCGCGCGAGCCAAGTCTTCTGTGCGTGGTCCGTTGGGAATTAGAAGCTGCGTTGCACAGCCGGTTGTCTCGTAAAAGAATGATGGCAGAGGTTTGGAATTCAGCCAAACGTGGTTGTGGAGGTTACCCAACGGGATATCGGCTTCGCTGCGCATTTTGCTACTTCGAGGAGTCGTGCTACTTTGAATTGCACACATCCCTTGAGGCGCTCGATGCCCCGGGATGGGTTGCTCGGGAGCCTGATTGCGACGCTACCTGACGTGACAAGGGCGCTTGTCGAGGCTCTTGCAACTGTCTTTTTTGATAGCTGTCTCCGCTACTGGTCGGGACTATCCTGCGCCCTCGAAACCCCTTGAAGGCGCGCTTTCGTCTTATTTCCTCCAGTTCAAACCACGGTACTCGGAACCACCATGAGCCTGAATCGATTGATCGCAGCTTCTCTTGTTTCAGCTTTGGCCGCTTGCGGCGGTGGCGGCGGCGACGAACCTCCCGCCCAGGGCAGCTCGCCCATGGCAGGATCCGCCGCCTCCACACTGGTGGCCTCGGTTCCTGCACCGTCCTACTCCGCCAACAGCGAAGAGCTGGCGGCCTTCCGGACGGTCAATGCAGAGCGCCAGGCCTGCGGCTTTGGCCAGCTGGCGCAGCGCTCAACCCTGGATACGGCCGCTCAAGGTCACGCCGACTGGAATCTGATCAACGGCTTCTTCGGTCACTTCCAGACTACCGGCACGCAGGGCTTCACCGGTGTAGCCGATAGAGACCGCCTGTTGGCCGCTGGCTATTCGCCGCTGGCGACCGACTTCTCCGTCTCCGATCTCAACGTGGTGATCGACGGCGGCACCTCGACAACGGGCATGGGCGCTGACTCCATCCGCGCCTTGCTGAACGCTCCGTACCACTCAATTTTCCTGCTCGACGGCTACAAGGACATCGGCCTGTCCGTTCGCAGTACCAATGATGTGACCCGCCTGGGTTCTGCCCCCACCGGCCGCACCCTGCAGGTGAACCTGGCGTACAAGTTCGCAGACCAGGCGCAGTTGATCGCTTCGAATGACGTGATGACCTACCCCTGCCAGGGCAGTACCGGAGTGGTCCCCGCGCTTCGCGGTGAAAGCCCCAATCCTGTGCCGGGCCGAGATCTGGGCGCCAACCCTCTGGGCAGCACCATCACTTTGCTGGCTCGCCAAGGCCAGCAGCTTGTCATCACTAGCGCGTCCCTGACCCGTGTCGACGACAACACCACGGTGAGCCTCCGTATGCCCGTGACCTCGGCCAATGACCCGAACGCAGGCTTCCTACGCTCGCACCATGCGTATGTGAGTGCGGATGCACCCATGGCAAGCAACACCACATACCGTGCCGTGATGAGCGGCACCAACAACGGCGTGGCCTTCTCAAAGGACTTCACGTTCACCACCGGCCTGGATAGCGGGATTTGATCAACCGGAGCGCAAATTGGCTTTGGCCTGGATTGAAGTTACCGGAGCACGCGCAAAGGTTGGTGCATCAGTGCATCCCCCGGCCGACAGTTTGGTCTCTTGGACCGTACCCTGCCGAGTAGCGAAGCTGACCCTATCCATGCGCCCTACCTGTCAGGATTGACAGGGTGGGCCCTTGAGCGTCAGGGCGTCAAAGTTGAATCTCACGATCTAGCAGCCCCTACGAATATGAAATGAATGCTGACGAAGAAGACGGCACACGAAATGCAAAGTCAACCGTTGCCCTGATGGCTGAGTTGTCCGAGGTTACAAACGACAAAGGGCTCCAATTCCGTCTTGATGCGGTCACCAAGCGACTCGGATTCGAGCGATTTCTCGTTGGAATCGAATGGAAGGGGCCGGGTGGGGGTCGGCAGTTTCACATCAGTAGCGGTTATTCCCCGCAGTGGCAATCGCGCTACACACAACAGCAATACCTGGAGCGGGACCCCACAGTCGTACACTGCCAAACCAGCATGCAACCCATGGTCTGGAGGAATGAAAATTTCCTTTCGGCGCAGGCCATGGACATTCTCGAGGACGCGCGCGCGCACCGCATGGGTCACGGCGTCAGTGTCGGGGTGCATGGCAAGAATGGGGTCAAGAGCATGCTCAGCCTTGCCCGCGATCAAGACATTGAGCGCAACCATCTGGAACGCGCGGAACTCATTGCATCCGCACAGGTGCTATCGGCCTGTGCCCATCTTGCGCTGCTCCGGATCGTTGGGATGGAAAGCCCCGTGTCTGGTACTGGCCGAATCACGCGCCAAGAGCGAGAGGTGATCCGGTGGGTGGCTGCCGGCAAGACCGGATGGGAGATTGGCCGAATCATGAGTATCTCAGAGCCCACTGTGGCTTTTCACGTCAAGAATGCAATGCAGAAGCTGGAGGTGAAGAACCGACCGCAAATGGTGGCGGTCGCGTTCCGGGCGGGGCTGATTGATTGATTTGACGAGCTTGACCGGCAGTTCTGGCGCGTGACGGATGCATTTGGATCCGGTCACCCAAGGGGAGACTGAGCTCCTGACGCCTGGGCCAGTCAAACTTTTGAGTTCTAAAAGGTGCGGAACGCATATGCCTATTCTGGCCAAGTGAGCCACTCAGCCCGGGGCGAAAAGGCCAGAAGTTCCGACCCAACGCTGCCACTCGATGCAGTCATAAACTATCGAAGTGCGAGCACCCGCTCTGCAGCGTGAGGACTAAACCGCTCGCGCGGTAGACGCTCCGGCTACGTTGTTGGCGTTTCGTTGCGCCCGTGATTCTGCGATGTTGG
>NZ_JAABRQ010000026.1 GCF_011390835.1 Hydrogenophaga sp.
ATGGCGCTGCGCAGCACGTTGCGCCCAATGCGGCCAAAGCCGTTGATGCCGATCTTGATGGTCATGGTCTCTTCTCCTTCAGGTCGATAAAAATGGGGGTTGCAGATTCACTTGCCGAGCACAGCGCGCACCGTATCGGCCACGTTCTCGGGCGTGAATCCAAAGTGTTCGAACAAGACCGGCGCGGGCGCCGACTCGCCATACGTGTCGAGGCCGACCACCGCGGCCACGCCGTATTTCCACCAGCCGTCGGTGGAGCCCATTTCCACCGCAATGCGCGGCAGGCCAGCGGGCAACACGCTCGCCTTGTAGGCAGCGGTCTGGTGGTCAAACGTGGTGGTGCTGGGCATGGACACCACGCGAACCGCGATCTTGAATTCTTTGGCCAGCAACTCCTGGGCCTTGAGCGCGAGCTGCACTTCGGAGCCGGTGGCGACGATCACCGCCTGCGCCTTCTTCTTCAGGCCCACCTCGGCGGGTTCGGCCAGCACATAAGCGCCTTTGCTGATGTCTTCCAGACCCGCCTTGGGTGCGTAGGGCAGGTTTTGCCGGCTCAGCAGCAGCGCCGTGGGCTTGGCGGCGTTTTGCAGCGCGACCGCCCAGGCCACGGCGGTCTCGGCCGTGTCGCATGGACGCCAGACGTCCAGATTCGGGATCAGGCGCAGGCTGGCGGCGTGCTCCACCGACTGGTGGGTGGGGCCGTCTTCGCCCAGGCCGATGGAGTCGTGGGTGAACACGTGGATCACGCGCCGCTTCATCAGCGCGGCCATGCGGATGGCGTTGCGACTGTAGTCGGAGAAGGTCAGGAATGTGCCACCGTAGGGGATGAAACCGCCATGCAGCGCGATGCCGTTCATGATCGCAGCCATGCCGAATTCGCGCACGCCGTAGTTGATGTGGCGCCCGCCCTGACCGGCGTCGTTCTTCACCACGTTGCCCGCGAGATCGATGCGCAGCGCGGGTGTGCTCTTGGTGTTGGTTAGGTTGGAGCCGGTGAGGTCGGCGCTGCCGCCGAGCATCTCGGGCAAGGCGGCGGTGAAGGCTTCCAGCGCGATCTGGCTGGCCTTGCGGCTGGCCACGGTCTCGGCCTTGGTGTGGGCCGCTACCGCGGCGTCCGCCGCGACCTGAGCGAAACCCTTGGGCAGCTCGCCCTGCATGCGGCGGACGAACTCTTTGGCTTCGGCGGGGAAGGCGGACTTGTACGCGGCGAACTGGGCATTCCACTCAGCTTCCATCGCCTTGCCTGCGGCTTTCGCGTCCCACGCGGCGTACACGTCTCTGGGAATCACAAAAGGCGGGTGGCTCCAGCCCAAGGCTTCGCGCGTGAGCTTGATTTCTTCCGCACCGAGCGGCTCACCATGGGCCTTGGCGGTATTGGCCCGGTTTGGACTGCCTTTGCCGATGGCCGTCTTGCAGCAGATCAGGGTGGGCTTGTCGGCGCTGTTCTTCGCCGCGGCGATCGCGTGGTCAACGGCGTTGGCATCGTTGCCATCGACGGCACGGATCACGTTCCAGCCGCAGGCCTCGAAGCGCTTGGGCGTGTCGTCGATGAACCAGGGTGCGACCTGGCCGTCAATTGAAATGCCGTTGTCGTCATACAGAGCGATCAGCTTGTTGAGTTTCCAGGCGCCGGCCAGACCCACCGCCTCGTGGCTGATGCCTTCCATCAGGCAACCATCGCCCAGGAAGACATAGGTGTGGTGGTCCACGATGGAGTGGCCATTGCGGTTGAATTCGCTGGCTAGCAGCTTCTCGGCGAGCGCCATCCCCACGGCGTTCGTGATGCCCTGGCCCAAGGGGCCGGTGGTGGTTTCCACGCCGGGCGTGTGACCGACCTCGGGGTGGCCGGCGGTCTTGCTGCCGAGCTGGCGGAAGTGCTTCAGCTCCTCGATCGGCAGCTTGTAGCCCGTGAGGTGCAACACAGCGTAGATCAACATCGAGGCGTGACCGTTGGACAGCACGAATCGGTCGCGGTTGGCCCAGGCTGGGTTTACCGGGTTGTGGCGCAGGTGGCGGCCCCAAAGCGCCACTGCCATGTCGGCCATGCCCATCGGCGCACCCGGGTGGCCCGAATTTGCGGCCTGTACCGCATCCATCGCCAGCGCGCGAATGGCGTTGGCCTGGGTCTGGAGCGAAACAGGGGGCTTTGTCGCGGTGCGGGCGTCGTCGGGCATGGCAGTGGGGGGGTGAGGGTAATGAAGAGAAGAAGGCGCGAACGCACCAAACCCCCGATTTTACGGGGCCGTCGTTCACGCCCTGGCGGGCGCTGAGTCAATAATGCGGCGTGCGCTTGTCCACCCCCGATCATCCCGTCGCCGCCATGCTGCTGGCCGCAGGCCGTGGCATGCGCATGCGCCCCCTCACCGACACCTGCCCCAAACCGCTGCTGCCGGTGCAAGGCAAGCCGCTAATGCAGTGGACGATGGAGGCGCTTGCGCGGGGCGGGTTCAAACGCCTGGTGATCAACACCGCCTGGCTGGGTGACCAGATCGAGGCCCACTTTGCCGGCTGGTCCCAGCATCACCCGGGCGCCGAGTTGCGCTTCTCGCACGAAGATCAGGACTTTGGTTATGCGCTGGAGACTGCAGGAGGCGTCTCGCGCGCGCTTCCCCTGCTGGGCGAGGTGTTCTGGGTGCTGGCGGGCGATGTCTACACGCCCGACTTCATATTCAGCCAGGCCAGCGTGGAGCGCTTTGTGACCAGTGGCCGGCTGGCCCACATCTGGCTGGTGCCCAATCCGCCGCACAACCCGCGCGGCGACTTTGCTCTAAGCGCCGACGGGCTCGCGCTCAGCGAGGGACCCGAACGCCACACCTACAGCACCATCGGTCTGTACCGGCGTGCGCTGTTCGAGCCACCCTGGTGCGATACCTTGGTGGGCAACCCGCAGGGCACGGCCGCGCCTCTGGCGCCGCTGCTGCGCGCCGCGATGGCCGCTGGCGAGGTGAGCGCCGAGCTGTTCACCGGGCACTGGACCGATGTCGGTACACCGGAGCGGCTGAAGGAATTGAACGTACTCCCCGCGCCGCCTGCCGCGTCACACCCCTGAAGGGGGACGCAGACCCGTCGCGCAATAGGTGCGCGCCAAAACATAGAGAATGGTGCCCATGGACGCACACACCTCATTCGCCCTTTACGCCGAGCGCCGTGCGCGCCTGGCCGCTCAGCTGGGCCCTGGTGGCATCGCCATTGTGCCCACCGCCCCTGAGCGCACCCGCAACCGCGACAGCGAATACCTGTTTCGCTTCGACAGCTATTTCTACTACCTCACCGGCTTCACCGAGCCCAATGCCTGGCTGGTGATCACCGCCGAGGGAGAGAGCACGCTGTTCTGCAACCCCAAGGACCTGGAACGCGAGATCTGGGACGGCTACCGGCTCGGCCCGGGAGCAGCGCCCGGCGCGCTGGGCGTGCAGCAGGCCCACCCGACGCCAGCGCTGGACGTCGAGCTGCCCAAGTTGCTGGAGAACCGGCGCACGGTGTGGTTTCCGTTCGCCATCCACGCCGGGCTGGAAGGCCGTGTTGATGGCTGGCTGCAAAAAGTGCGCACGCGCGTCCGATACGGCGCGCTCTGCCCTGATGCCCAGCGCGACCTGTGCGGCCTGCTAGATGAGATGCGACTGCTGAAAGACGCGCACGAGATCGCCATCATGAAGCGCGCCGGGCAGATCAGTGCCCAGGCCCACATCCGCGCCATGCAGCGCAGCGCCGCCATGATCCGCGCCGGCGAAGACGTGCGCGAGTACCACCTGGACGCTGAGCTGTTGCACGAGTTCCGCCAGCACGGCTCACAGTACCCGGCCTACGGCAGCATCGTCGCCGCCGGCGCCAACGCCTGTGTCTTGCACTACCGTGCCGACAACGCACCGGTGCGCGACGGCGATCTGGTGCTGATCGACGCCGGTTGTGAGCTCGACGGCTACGCCTCGGACATCACGCGCACCTTCCCGGCCAACGGCAAGTTCACCGGGCCACAGCGCGACCTTTACAACCTAGTGTTGGCCAGCCAGGAGGCCGCCGTGGCCGCCACCCGGCCGGGTGCGCGTTTTGTCGATCCGCACGACGCCACGGTTCGCGTGCTGGCGCAGGGCATGCTCGACCTGGGCCTGCTCAACAAGAACGATGTCGGCCATCTGGACGACGTGATCGCGCAGCGCCACTACTTCCGCCACTACATGCACCGAACCGGCCACTGGCTGGGGCTTGACGTGCACGATTGCGGCAGCTACGTGGAGCCGGGTGAGGTGGGTACGACGAGCGAGCGAAAGGATCCGCTTTCAGGTGAGATCATCAAGGACCGGCCCAGCCGCATACTGCGCCCCGGCATGGTGTTGACCATCGAGCCCGGGCTGTATGTGAGCCCCGCTGCCGATGTGCCCAAGCACTTCTGGAACATGGGCATCCGCATCGAGGACGACGCGGTGGTCACCGAGACGGGCTGCGAGCTGATGAGCCGTGGCGTCCCGGTGGTCGCCGATGAGATCGAGGCCTTGATGCGCGCCTGAGCAAGCGGCTATGCGGGTCGTCAGCGTCAACGTGGGTCAATTGCGGCCGCTTCGTGTGGGTCAGCGGGACTTGCTAAGCGGCATCGGCAAGACCCCGGCGCATGGGCCGGTGGCGGTGCAAGCGCTGGGCCTGGCGGGGGATGAACAGGCAGACCTGAGCGTGCACGGCGGCCTCGCCAAGGCGGTGTACGCCTACCCCGTTGAGCACCTGCTGTTCTGGACCGAGCAGCGCCGCGCGCACGATGTGAGCCTGTTTGACGAACCGCTGCCGCCCGGCTTTCTGGGCGAGAACCTGAGTATCGAAGGCCTGCTGGAAGACCGGGTGTGGATCGGCGATGAGCTTCACTTTCCCAACTGCGTGTTGCGCGTGACCGCACCGCGCGAACCTTGCGGGAAATTCAACGCGGTGATGGGCCTGAACACCGCGGGCAGACTCATGATGCAGCAGGGTTGCCCGGGCTTTTACCTAGCCGTGGCCCAGGGCGGCACGATCGAAGCGGGACAGGCGTTTTCGGTGGTGGCCGGCTCCCAGGGCCTGAGCGTGCGCGATGCGTTCAGCGCCCGGCGTCTCAAGCACCTGCGCTGATGGCGGGTCGACTTGGGGTACAAACCAGCATGCCCTCCACCGCCACACCGCTTCGGGTCCTGTGCCTGACCATGAACCCGTCGGTGGATCTGGCCACACGCACCCTGCAAGTCGTTCCCACGCACAAGCTTCGTTGCGACGCCACGCAGCATGACGCAGGTGGCGGCGGCGTCAATGTGGCGCGCGTGCTCACTCGCCTGGGTGGCACCTGCCAGGCCCTCTGTCCCGCCGGTGGCCCCAGCGGCGAATGGCTCAAGCAACGGATGGCAGACGAAGGCCTGTTGACCACTTACCTGCCGCTTGAGGGTGAGACGCGTGTCAGCTTCACGGTACATGAAGCGGCTACGGGGTCCGAGTTTCGGTTTGTCATGCCCGGCCCTGCATTGAGCGATGCGGAGTGGAGAGGCTGCCTGCAGCATCTTTCGGACCTGGACGATTTTCCTGACCTGCTCGTCGCCAGCGGTAGCCTGCCGCCGGGCGTGCCGGTCGACTTTTATGCCCAGGTGGCCCAACTGTGCCAGGCACGCGGTGGACGGCTCGTACTCGACGGCTCCGGCCCCGCGCTGGCCGCTGCGCTGGCCGAGGGGGTGTACTTGGTCAAGCCCAATCTGCGCGAGCTCGTCGAGCTGGCGGGCCAGCCGCTGGAATCAACTGAGCAATGGCAGGCTGCTGCCCGTGGGCTGGTGGAGACCGGTTCGGCCGAAGTGGTGGCGCTCACGCTGGGCCACCTGGGCGCGGTGCTGGTCACCCGCGAAGGTGTGTGGACCGCAAATGCCTTGCCGGTTAAGGTGGTCAGCGCTGTGGGCGCGGGCGACAGTTTTGTGGGCGGGCTGGTGTGGGCATTGCAGCAGGGCCAGACCATGCTAGACGCATTTGCCTGGGGCATGTCCGCCGGGACGGGGGCACTGCTCAGCGCCAGCACCGGACTTTGCTGCGCCGAGGATGCGGTGCAGTTGCGCGGTCAGGTACACCTCCACCGGCTGACGATCTAGACCCTCGCGGCGCGCTGCCCGGGGGTGACGCCACCCAATGATTGTGAGGGGGCGCTCAGGATCGGAGCCTGTTTGGTGTGGGGTGAAACTCGGTATACGCGCGGCCCGTTCGGCTGCCTCCGCCATCTGCCTGGAGCAAGTTGTATTCCTCGTTGCTCTCAGGGTCGATGGTTGGTGTCACGGCGCGCCTTTCATACAAACTCGATGCAGTTTATGAGAACGATTCGCATTTGATTGGATGTCATGTCGAGCGAAGGGTCTGAAGCCCATGGAGGCTGGGCGGATCGCAATGGCGCCCAGGTTGCCTGCCGCCGCCAAGCCTGCCCGACCATGGGTTCGGCGACGGTCAGTGTCCAAACCGTCCCGAGATGGCGCATTCCCCCGCAAAATGTCAGGACCGTTGCGCCTACAGCACGCGTCGCGCACTGCACACAGATCAGGACCTCACATTTAGAATGTGCGACTAACTTTCACAATGCAGAAAATGCACCCGGCAGGAGACATGGCCATGAGCCCCGAACAGCAGGACCAGGACAACAAACGCGCCGAGCTTCGACAGGCCGCCCTCGAATACCACGAGTGGCCAACGCCAGGCAAGATCGCCATCGCAGCCACCAAGCAGCTGACCAACCAGCGCGACTTGGCGCTGGCCTATTCGCCCGGGGTGGCAGCGCCTTGCGAAGAAATCGTCAAGGACCCGAACAACGCCTACAGGTACACCAGCCGCGGCAATCTGGTGGCCGTCATCACCAACGGCACCGCGGTGCTGGGCCTGGGCGACATCGGTCCGCTAGCGGCGAAGCCGGTAATGGAAGGCAAGGGCGTGCTGTTCAAGAAGTTCGCCGGCGTAGACGTGTTCGACATCGAGATCAACGAAAAAGACCCGGCCAAGCTGGTCGATATCATCGCGTCGCTGGAGCCTACGTTTGGCGCCGTGAACTTAGAAGACATCAAGGCACCTGACTGCTTCTACGTCGAGCGCGAGTTGCGCAAGCGCATGAAGATCCCGGTGTTCCACGACGACCAGCACGGCACCGCCATCACGGTGGCCGCCGCCATGGTCAACGGCCTGAAAGTGGCTGGCAAAGACATCGCGCGAGTGAAACTGGTGACATCGGGCGCGGGCGCGGCAGCCCTGGCCTGCCTGAACCTGCTGCTCAAGGTGGGCTTGAAGCGCGAGAACGTGTTCGTGACCGATCTCGCCGGCGTGGTCTATGAAGGTCGCGTCGAGCTGATGGACGAAGACAAGATTTACTACGCGCAGAAAACCGAGGCGCGCACCCTGAAAGAAGTGATCGCCGGTGCTGACGTATTCCTGGGCCTGTCGGCTGGCGGCGTGCTCAAGCCCGAGATGGTGGCCAGCATGGCCGAACGCCCGGTGATTTTTGCGCTGGCGAACCCCAATCCCGAAATCGCACCGGAAGACGCGCACGCCGTGCGCAACGACATCATCATGGCCACCGGGCGTAGCGACTACCCCAACCAGGTCAACAACGTCCTGTGTTTCCCCTACATCTTCCGCGGCGCGCTTGATGCGGGCGCCTCCACCATCACAGACGAGATGGAAATCGCCGCGGTGTACGCTATCGCCGAGCTGGCACAGGCCGAGCAGAGCGAGGTGGTGGCCGCCGCCTACGCAGGCGAGAAGCTGGCCTTTGGGCCCGAGTACCTGATTCCCAAGCCGTTCGACCCGCGCCTGATGATGAAGATCGCGCCGGCCGTGGCCCAGGCCGCCGCCGACAGCGGCGTGGCCCTGCGACCGATTGCCGACATGGCGGCCTACCGCGAGCGCCTGCAGAGCTTTGTGCTGGCCTCGGGCACGATCATGAAACCGATCTACGCCGCAGCCAAGACCGCAGCTAAGAAGCGCGTGGCCTACGCCGAGGGCGAAGAAGAGCGCGTGCTGCGCGCCTGCCAGATCGTGGTCGATGAAGGTCTGGCACGACCCACCCTGATCGGCCGCCCGGCCATCATCGCGCAGCGCATCGAGAAGTTCGGCCTGCGCCTGCAGGAAGAGCTGGACTACGACGTGGTCAACGTCGAACAGGACCACCGCTACCGTGACTTCTGGCAGACCTACCATCGCATGACAGAGCGCAAGGGCGTGACGGCACAGCTGGCCAAGATCGAGATGCGCCGCCGCCTGACCCTGATCGGCACCATGCTCATCCACAAAGACATGGTCGACGGCATGATTTGTGGCACCTGGGGCAGCACTCATTCGCACCTCGAATACATCGACCAGGTGATCGGCAAGCGCGAAGGCGGCAGCCCGAGCACTGAGCAGGACGTGCGCGTTTATGCCTGCATGAACGGGCTGATGCTGCCGGGTCGCCAAGTGTTCCTGGTCGACACCCACATCAACCACGACCCGACCGCCGAAGAGCTTTGCGAGATCACGGTGATGGCGGCGGAAGAAATGCTGCGCTTCGGCCTGCGACCCAAGGCCGCGCTGTTGTCGCATTCCAACTTCGGCTCCAGCAACCAGCCCTCGGCCGTGAAGATGCGGCGCACGCTGGAGTTGCTGCGCCAGCAAGCCCCGTGGTTGGAGGTGGACGGCGAGATGCACGGCGACGTGGCCCTGGACGCCGACGCGCGCACCGCCTTG
The DNA here is from genome assembly GCF_011390835.1 of Hydrogenophaga sp. Lineage (GTDB taxonomy): Bacteria > Pseudomonadota > Gammaproteobacteria > Burkholderiales > Burkholderiaceae_C > Hydrogenophaga. Next base: position 8,692 of record NZ_JAABRQ010000026.1, read on the forward strand.
ATGCCCCATTCCACGCTACAAGGCAACGCCAACCTGCTGGTGTTGCCCAACATCGACGCTGCCAACATCGCCTACAACCTGCTCAAAACAGCGGCTGGCGGCAACATCGCGATCGGCCCGGTGTTGCTCGGCGCCGCCAAACCCGTGCAGATCCTCACGGCCAGCGCCACCGTGCGCCGCATCGTGAACATGACGGCCTTGACCGTGGCCGAGGCAAACGCCAGCCGCTGATATTTCCACAAAAAGCAAGTACTAACTTTTTTTCACAAGTTCGTTCGCTGAACCTGCTCATTTATTCAGCAAATGCTTGCTTTTTTGCAACGGTTCGGGCACACTCATTCCTTGGAATTTCAGGGTTAACCCGCCCATCCAGAGGTGTACCGGAATCCGCTCCGGCGGCCAGTAAGGGCGGGTTGATTCGTATCAGGAACAGGGATTTTCATGGGTCTGCAACAGATCCGGGGTGGCAAAGGGAGCAGGTTGAAAGTCGGCGCATGGGTGCTGGCAACGGCTTTGGCGATGGGTCTGGGCACCACGTTGGTGCAAAACCGGACTCCTGCCAGTCCCGACGGCTTTTCCGGATCGAGCGCCAACTCGGTAGCGCTAGCCGCGCTCCCGCCGCAAGGTCGTGATGTGATGGCGCAGATCCGCGAAGGTGGCCCCTTCCGCTACGAGAAGGATGGCACGGTGTTCGGCAATCGCGAACGCCTGTTGCCTGGTCAGACACGGGGCTACTACCGCGAATACACGGTGCCAACGCCAGGCCTGAGTCATCGGGGCGCTCGAAGGATCGTGTGTGGCGGGCAGCAACCGCGGGAACCTGAGATGTGTTTTTACACCGAGGACCACTACAGCAGCTTTCGGCTGATCGTGCAGTGAGCCTGGGTGGTGAGTTTGAATTTTTAACCTTGACTGTAGAAAGAGACGCGGAGATGGACACGCCACTTCGTAACGTACGCCCTAACATCGTTCAGTCGATTCGCGCCTATGGCGTGAAGGAACTGCAGGCTGCTGCCGAGCATCTCGGCCACCACTTCCTTTACGCCAATCTGGCCAAGGCCCAAAGCAAACAGGACGTGCTGGAGCTGATTGCGGCCCAGTACACGCTGCCTTCGCACTTCGGCAAGAACTTCGACGCGCTGTACGACTGCATGACCGACATGGTGCACAAGTCGGGTCCACAGACTGGCTTCATCGTCGTGCTGGAGCACATCCCGGCACACGCCAAGTTCGACAAGGAAGCGCGCGAGCAACTGCTAGACATCTTCCGCGACGCAGCCGACTACTGGAGCGATCGGCGCATCCCGTTCCGCTGCTTCTACTCGTTCTCGGTGGCGCGCACACCCAAAGGCGAAGAGCCGATCGAGGTCGAAAGCGAGCCCATGCCCACCGACAAGCTGCTTGACGTAAGTCCAATGGCGCTGCGCATGAGCAGCCCGTTCAACGCTGGGTACTGGCTGGCGGCAGCCTGACTCCCCCCGCGCCGCGCCTGCGGCCTGGCAAAGCCAGTTCCGCGGCATTCTTGAACAACATCCCCTCAGGCGAAAAGCCGCTGCAAACACAGCGGCTTTTTGCCCATGCGGGCTGATCAAGGCTGAATGGACTGTGCGAGTGACACGTACTCGCTCACCGGCACCTCTTCCGCTCGGCGCTGCAAATCAAACTCGCTGGCGAAGCCGCGCGTCTCCAGCCACTTGCCCAGCGTGTTGCGCAAGATTTTTCGACGCTGGCTGAAGGCCACCTGGACCAGTTCGCCGTACAGCTTCAAATCGATGTCAGGTGGCTCGGCCAGCGGCACCATGCGCACCACAGCGCTGTCCACCCGCGGCGGCGGATCGAAGCTTTCTGGCGGTACGAACAGCACGTTGTCCATCGAGTAGCGCCACTGCAGCATGACGCTCAGGCGGCTGTAATCGCTGGTGGCGGGTTTTGCCACCATGCGATCGATCACCTCCTTCTGCAGCATGAAAAGCTGGTCGCGCACCACCGCCACGTGATCGAGCAGGTGAAACAGGATGGGCGTGGAGATGTTGTAGGGCAGGTTACCCACCACCCTGAGCCCTGCCGCGGGTGCACCACCCCTCCCAACCTGCTGGGCCAAAGCACTGAAATCCACCTTCAGCACATCGGACTCAACCACCCGAAGCAGTGGGTGCTCGCGCAACCGAGCCGCCAGGTCGCGGTCCAGCTCGACCACCGTTAGGGAACCCAGGCGCTCGACCAGCGGTTGAGTGAGTGCGGCCAAGCCCGGGCCGATCTCGACCATGTCGTCACCCGGCTGGGGTGCGATCGCAGCCACGATGGCATCGATGACCCTGCCATCGGTCAGGAAGTGTTGGCCGAAGCGCTTGCGCGCCACGTGTTTCATGCGCTACCTCGATCGCCGCGGAGCATCAGACAGACGGCGCTTCGCGGTACTCGACGAAAGCGCGGCCGCGCACTTCCTGCAGCCAGGTCGACAAAGCCTCGTCGCTCTTCTTCTCGCGCAACAGGCCACGCACGATCTCGCGCTGCTCGCGCTGGCTTAGCTGCTGGTCTCGGCGCTCGGTGACTTGGATCAGGTGCACGCCAAAGCGCGACACCAACGGCTGCGAGATTTCGCCTGGCTTGAGGCTGTTCATCACCTCTTCAAACTCGGGCACGAACTGCCCCGGGCTGGCCCAGCCCAAATCGCCGCCCTCGCGCGCCGAGCCGTCCTGGCTGTGTTCCCGGGCCAGGTTGGGAAAGCTCGCCGCGCCCGACACGATTTGCTGACGGTACTGGCCCAGCCGCTCGGCAGCGACCTGTGCCGTGAGTGACGGCGACACACGCAACAGGATGTGGCGCGCTCGGGTCTGAGTGACGATCACATCGGGCAGACCCGCCTGGCGCTTTTCCAGCAACTTGAGCACATGAAAGCCCGCTGGGCTACGCACCGGCCCAGCGATTTCGCCAGGACGCAGTGCGCGGGTGGCCTCGACAAACAGGCCCGGCAATCGATCCGCGGGACGCAGCCCAAATTCACCACCATTGACCTTCTCGGGCGCGTCTGAGAACTCCCTGGCCAGGGCCGCAAAATCGCCGCCTGCGCGGGCGCGGTCCGCCACCTGTTGGGCGCGCGCCTGCAGCTCGGTCACGCGGGCCGTGTCGGCACCTTCGGGCACCAGCACCAGCACATGGGCCATGTTGAGCTGCAAATCGCTGATGGCGGTGCTGCTGCGCTGCTCACGGATGTAGTCGTCGATGTCGCTCTCGGTCACCTGCACCCGGGCCTGGACTTCGCGCTCGCGCACCCGCTGCAACAAAATCTGGTTGCTCAACTCATTGCGCAGCCGGTTGCTGTCCATGCCCTCGGCCGCCAGGCGCCGCCGGAAATCTTCCAGGGAGAGCTGGTTTTGCGTGGCGATAGCCTGCTCGGCCTGCAACAGCGTGGCCTCGTCGACCCGGATGCCGAGTTCCTTGGCCTGCTGGATCTGGGCCCGCTCGCTCACCAGTTGCTCCAGCACCTGGCGCGCCAGCTCGTCGCGCGGCGGCAGCGCCGCGCCCTGCTGGGTCAGCTGCTGCTCGACGCGCACCAAGCGCTGGCGCACCTCGTTGTTGGTCACTGGCTCGGAATTGACCAGCGCCACGATGTAGTCCACCGTGCGCGGCCCGGGCGTGGCCGGTTGCGCGCGCAGCAGGTTGAGCTGGCCGGATGGGCGCAGCGACTGGGCATGCAGCGCACCGCTGCACAGCAAGCCAGCCGCCAGCACGCTGGTGGCCAGACGCAGGCCGCGCAATCGAAAGGGAAAATGGTCAGTCATATTGTTGGAACCGGCTCGGCGGATTGATCTGTTCACGCAGGTACTGGTAGCGGGGCACGTTGTCTTTGAGCGACTGCAAAGGGTTGGAGCCGATGCGGGAGAAGCCACTGAATTCGAGCTGGAACAGCACGCGTTGGTTCGCGCTGGCGGTGCCCACCGCCAAGCGCTCCAGCACCACACGCCCGATCCAGCAACCGGCATCGTACTCAAAGCCCGCCACCAGGTCGACGACCTTGCCGTCGGGCACGCTGTAATTGACGCGACCCACGCTGTACCACTGACCCGCGCCCAGCCCACGGCCAGGCACACCGGCGCGCGGTGCGGGCCTGCCCATCAGATCGCCCAGTGGCCATTGCCAGCCCACATCCACCTGCTCGCTCACCCCGCGCTGCAGGCGGTAGGCGGCGCTGAGCACGCGGAAGTTGCTCGGCGTGTAGCGTGCGCCCAGGGTGGTGCGCACCGATTCGCGGTCTTTGGGGTTGAACTGCACGTTGGCGTCCACCTGCCAGCGCGGATCCCATTGCACGCGCGCACCGAGCAACACGTCGCTCAGCCGCTCCCGCACCGGGTCGCCTCCCGGCAAGCCAACGGCGTTAGGCAGCACCACCTCCTGGTCGCTCAGCCGGAAGCGCTGGGCCAGGCCCAAACGCACCACCTCGGCGCCGGTGCGCGGGTCAAGCAGGCGCGAGGTGGCGCCCAGCGTGAGGGCGCGGGTGTCCGAGATGCGATCCTGGCCACCAAACGCGTTCTCGGTGTAGATCGACGCAAAGTTGAAATCGTTGGCCGCTGAATCGTAGTTGGGCAGGCGTGACTGGTCGCGAAACGGGGTGGAGGTAAAGAAGGCACGCGGCTCCAGCGTCTGGGTGAAACCGCGTCCAAAGTAGCTGGCCTCGCGCTCGAATACCATGCCACTGTCCACGCTGAAGGTGGGCACGACACGCGACGCACTGAGCGCCCCATTTACCAGCGGCGTGTCGAAACGGTATTGCGTGGTGTGCAGCTGGAAGCGAGGCTTCACATAGCCGCCTGGCCTCTCCCAGCGGCGGCTGATCTCGGCCACGGCCAGGGCGCGCGCGCCATTGGGCTGACCGGTGAGGTCGGCGTCAGCGCGAAAGCGGGTGTACTCCACCAGCACCGTGGTATCCCACCCGCGCACCCCGGCAATCGAGAAATCGTTCTGCACATAGCGCGCGGCCAGGGAAGGCAGGCGGTCGTAGGGCGGCGTGATGGGCGCGTCCACGTCTTGCAGCGTCTGCCACCGGTACGCGCCGGCGCTGAACGACCAGGGTCCGTGCCCCCAGCTCAGCACGCCTTCGCTGGCCAGCAGGCGACTGGTGAGGGAGGTACTGGTGCGCGGGAAGTCGCGCCAGTAGTTATCGTCGCTCACCCGGTTGAGGTTCAGGCGGGCGCTCACCGCGCCATCAAGTCCCAGCCAGCGCAGCCCGGGAGCGCCAGCAAAGCGCTGGTTGTGCTGGGCGGAATAGCCCCACCGGTTGTCGCCGCGCAACTGGTCCGAGGGCATGTAGGCCGCGCGCAACTGGCCGTTCCAGCTCGGCTGCAGGTAGCGCAGCTCACCCGCCAGATCGACGCCGCGCTTGCTCATGAGCGTGGGGTAGAGGGTAGCGTCCAGGTTGGGTGCGAGGTTGAGGTAGTACGGCAGCGTGACTTCGAGGCCGCTGACGTTGTCCAGGTTGATGGAGGGCGGCAGCACGCCGCTCTTGCGCGCATCGGACAGTGGAAAACTCAGGTACGGCGCGCCCAGGATGGGCAAGCCTTTGAACTCCAGCACACCACCGACCGCGGTACCCTGCTGCGCCGCGTTGTCGAGATCGATGCGCGAAGCGCGGATCAGCCAGTCGGGCATCCATTTCGCGCCAGGCGTGCGCGGGCAGGTGGAGTAGCGGGCGTCGTAAGCGGTGAGTTTGTCTTCGCCCAGCAGGTCAACCCGACTCGCGTCGCCATGGCCTTCGCTCTGCAGCAGCGAGAAGGCCGGCTGCTCGAAGCGGCCCTGGTTAGTCTGGACGTTGAGCTGCAGCGACGGGCCTTCGAAGCGGTTGCCGTTGCGGTTGATCAGCACATTGCCCGTCGCGCTGGCTTCGCTGGTGCGTTGGTCGAATTCCAGCCGGTCGGCGCGGATCACCGTGTCGTGGCGCCGCAGCTCAGCGCCGCCCTCGATGGTCACCACTCCATCGGTCTGCCCAGTGATCCGTTCACCAAACACAAAGGTCGGCATCCGGTTGCGCGCATCGAGTGGCAATGTCTCCCGCAACACGCCGCTGGGTTTGAGGACCACGGCAGCATCAGGCGCTGCCTCACCGGGCACCACCTGGGCGGCCACTGGCGTCGGCGTGAACACGATCGACCAGCTCCATCCGGCCAGCAGCAGGTGCACCGCCACCACCACCGGCGCACGCTCGAAGCGAGGCCGCGGCTGGCGCCGGGATGCCGACGGGAGAAAGGAACGCATCAAGGCAGGCAGTGGGGGAGGGCGTGGCAGGAGAACAGCGCAACAGCGGTCAACCCACAACGGGTTGATGCCATCTACGGCCATTATCCTATGGGGACCGCCGCGTGCCGGCCCTCTGTCCCTCGAACGCCATGACCCTGCCCCCCCAAGCCGTGACCTGGGACGACCCGACCCGCCAGACCGCGTTTGAACACTGGCTGCAGAGTCTGAGCGTTGCCCAGGGTTTGCTGCCCGCCACGCTGCGTCCGGCATCGGCCGATGCCAGTTTCCGGCGCTACCTGCGCGTGGGCACCACCGATGGCGGCAGCCGCATCATCATGGACGCTCCCCCCGCGCGCGAGAACTGCCAGCCGTTTGTGCACGTGGCCGGGCTGTTGCAAGACGCCGGCCTCCTGGTGCCCACCATCCTGGCCTGGGATGAGCCGCAGGGCTTCATGCTGCTCAGCGACCTGGGCCACCAGACCATGATGGAGCAGATCGACCCGCAGCGCCCCGCGGCCAACCACGCTCGGTACCTGCAGGCAGTCGACACGCTGCTGGCCTGGCAGTTCGCCTCCAAGCCCGGCGTGCTGCCGCCCTACGACGAGCCGCTGCTGCGCCGCGAGCTGCAGCTGTTTCCCGACTGGTACCTGGCGCAACACAAGGGCGTGACCCTGCAAGGCCAGAATGCCGACACGCTGAGCAAGGCCTTCGACACCATCGTGCGCCACAACCTTGCCGGCCCCACCGTCTACGTGCATCGGGACTTCATGCCGCGGAATCTGATGATCCCTGCCGCTCCTGGCGCCACACCAGCGCAGCAGCTCGGTGTGCTCGACTTTCAAGACGCGGTGCATGGACCGATCAGCTACGACATCGCCAGCCTGATGCGCGACGCCTTTCTGAGCTGGGAAGAAGACTTCGTCATCGACATCACCGTTCGCTATTGGGAGAAGGCGCGCAAAGTCGGGCTGATGGACTTTGAAGACTGGCACAGCGACTTCGGCGCCTTTTACCGCGCAGTGGAGTGGATGGGCCTGCAACGGCATCTGAAGGTCGCCGGTATCTTCGCGCGCCTCACGCTGCGAGACGGCAAACCAAAATACCTGGCCGACACCCCGCGCTTCATCCACTACATCCGCAACACCGCGCACCGTTATCGCGAGCTCGGCCCTTTTCTGCAGCTCATCGACCAGATCGAAGGCTTCGAGGCCGCGTCCGGTTTTGCGTTCGGACGCGTCTGACTCGAGCCGCCTCATGCCCCGCTTCTACTGCCCTGTCTCGCTCGCCATCGGTACCGAGATGGAGCTGCCAGCCACCGCTGCGCGCCACGTGCAAGTGTTGCGGTTGCAGCCCGGCGCACAAATTACCTTGTTCAATGGCGAGGGCGGCGAACACACCGCTACCATCTTGCGCATGGGCCGTTCCGATGTGGCGGTGCGCATCGACACACACCACGCGATCGAACGCGAGCCCACTCGCGCGGTGCACCTAGCGGTTGGCATGCCGGCCAACGACCGAATGGACTGGCTGGTTGAGAAGGCCACCGAGCTCGGCGTTGCCAGCATCCAGCCGCTGCACACAGCCCACAGCGTGTTGCGCCTGAGCGGCGAGCGCGCCACCAAAAAACAGGCGCACTGGCAATCGGTGGCCATTGCTGCGTGTGAACAGTGTGGCGGCAATCGGGTGCCGCTGGTGCACCCGGTGCAAGACCTGGGTCACTGGCTAAAGGCATCGACGACAGCGACAGGCGCGACGCTTGCCTTGCGCTGCGTGCTGTCGCTCGCTGATGAATCACAGCCGCTGACGCAGGCGCTGGCAAGCTCCACCGATCAGACCCTCTGGTTGCTCAGCGGGCCCGAGGGCGGTCTGTCCGCTATCGAAGACGCACAGGCGCGTGCCGCAGGCTGGCAACCCACTTCTCTGGGGCCGAGGGTACTGAGAGCTGAAACCGCCGCGCTGGCAGCGTTGGTCAGCTCGCAAGCTTTTTGAATTTCGGGTCGCGGACCACATCCGAGATCAGCTTTTGCACCGCCGGCCCAAACGCTTGAGCCACTTCCTGGCAGGCTTTGTCGGCGACGAAACTGCCAGAGAAACCGAAGACGGAACTGGTGGTGAAGCTCTCGTTGCGACCGTTCGAGATGGTCAGCTTGAAAATCCACCTGCCGTCGGTGATGCCAGAACTGAAATCGATCTCCTCCAGCTTACCCACCAGAACCAACTTGGCGTTGGGGTCGTAAACGCCGGCCAATTTGAGTTCATCAATGAATGCCTTCTCGATATAGGTTTCAAAGCTGGGGCTCACGGTGACAGGACCGGCGGCTCGACAGGTGATGGATGCCACCCCTGGCTTGGTCGCCTCAAAACGGCCCACGGCAACCGGTGGAATGCTGATAGAACGGATGGATTCCACGTTGGCCACCGAGGCCCCGTAGGGTGAAGCGTTGTAAGCGCAACCCGTCAGCAATGCAGCTCCCAAGATAACAGCGAAGGACATGAGCTTCATGATCGAATTCCCTTGATTGATTGAAGAGGCACAACTGGCTTCCCAACGCGCCGCAACGCAATGTAGTTGAAAAAGCGGCGCGGTACATGCTGTCCAGGCTTTGGTGCTTCAGGGGGAAATGCTAGCCACGGGCGACATGAGGGTCGCAGCGGCAAGAGGTATTGCCTGCGCTCAGTTCATGAGCCGGTCACGCAGACGCGGCTGTTGCTGAACCGCTTGGGTATCCTGCGCCCAGGTTGCCGGCGACACGACGCCCAATGCCGCCATCAGCCAGGAGACGGCCCAAAGCGCGCGCTGCATGCAATACCGACTTGATAGGGAGAACGCGCTTGGTAGCAATGTGGGCCGCGCGGTTTCACTGGCTCACGTTATTTGTGCGCAATGGGCTTGTCGGTGAACAGAAAGTCTTTCAGCTCGTGGGAAAACTTGGGGTCCTGGCGGCGGATCCATTCCAGCACCATGGCGGCGTGTTCTTTTTCTTCATCCCGGTTGTGCTCTAGGATCGCCTTGAGCTCCGGGTCCTGGCAGGCGTCGGCGCGCTGGTTGTACCAGTCCACGGCCTCAAGCTCTTCCATCAGTGAGACGATGGCGCGGTGCATGTCACGCGTTTGGGGGCTCAGTTCTTCAATGGGTTCGTGGTAACCGACGCTGGACATAGATGCTCCTGATTGGTGGGAAAAGCGAGGCCCTTACTGTAGGCCACTCGGCCAGTCAGTCAATGGGCGCTGATCACGCCAGCGCCAACCCTCGGCACATGCCAACAGGCCACGGAGAGCGCCTCGCGAGGTATAAACAGCCACTTATATGAACAAAAACCTCTGGCTGCTGGCGGCGTTGCAAGGCCTGTTTCTCACCAACAACGTGGTCTTCATCGCCATCAATGGGCTGGTGGGGTTGTCGCTCGCGCCGCTGGGCTGGATGGCCACGCTGCCGGTGATGGGCTATGTGGTGGGCGGGGCGTTGTCCACGCCCCTGGTGGCACGCACCCAGAGCGCCTGGGGTCGCAAGGTCTCGTTCCAGATCGGGCTGCTGGTGGCGCTTCTCTCGGCCTTGTTGTGCGCCTGGGCGGCGTTCGACAAAAATTTCTGGCTGCTGGTGGCCGCCACCGTGTTCGCCGGCTACTACAGCGCCAATGGTCAGCTCTACCGCTTCGCCGCTGCCGAGTTGAGTGCGGTCGACTACCGCGAAAAGGCGGTGTCGCTGGTGCTGGCGGGTGGCCTGGCTGGCGCGGTGCTCGGCCCCAATCTGGCCAGCCGCACGCGCACCTGGTTCGAGGTGCCGTTCGCGGGCGCCTACCTCGCGCTGGCGGTGGTGGCGCTGGTGGCCATGGCAGTGATGACCTTCATCCGCTTCCCGCCGCTGCCACCCAAGGTGGACAAGGCCGACGCGGGCCGGCCGCTGTCGGTGATCATGCGCCAGCCGATTTTCATCGTCGCGACCGCCGCCGCGGCGCTGAGCTACGGTGTGATGAACCTGCTGATGGCGGCCACACCACTGGCCATGCAGGTCTGCGGCTTCCCGTTTGACGATGCGGCGCTGGTGCTGGAGTGGCATGTCATCGGCATGTTCGCCCCTGGCTTTTTCACCGGCCACCTGATCAAGCGTTTTGGGGTCCTGACCATCATGGGTGTGGGCGTGGTGCTCAACATCGTCTGCATCACGATCGCGCTCTCGGGTGTGGATCTTCACCAGTTCCTGATCGCGCTGTTCCTCCTCGGCGTGGGCTGGAATTTCCTGTTCACCGGCAGCACGACACTGTCGCTTCAAGCCTACAGACCTGAGGAAAAAGACCGCGCACAGGGCGCTATCAATTTTTTCGTTTTCGCCACCATGGCGGTCACTTCGTTCGCCTCTGGCGCACTGGTCACCACCCAGGGCTGGCAGTGGTTGAACATCGGTTCCTTGTTCCCCGTGGCCCTCACTGGGCTGGCCCTGCTCTGGCTTGCCTGGGCTCGTCGTACCGCCCACAATGAACGCTGACCCGGGGCAGGTGTCCTGATGTCAGTGGGCGACTCGCCGTTTCTCGGTGCGCGCCCCAACCAACTTCGAAAGGACAACACCCATGGGACTTCTGGACTCTTTGATCGGCGCCGCCACCAGCGGCCAACAGCCTGCCAACGCCACAGGTGCTGCCGGCGGCCTGGACCCTCAGATGCTGATGGGCATCGTTGGCGCCCTGATGAACAACGCCGGCGGCCTCTCGGGGCTGATGGCCAAGCTGCAGCAAGGCGGTCTGGCTGATGCAGCGCAATCCTGGGTCAGCTCCGGCGCCAACCAGCCGGTGTCGCCCGACGCCCTGGGTGGTGCGCTCGGCCCAGACCTCATGGGCATGATCGCCAAACAAATGGGTGGCAGCCAGCAGCAAGCGGCCGGCACCATGGCGGACCTGCTGCCCGGCCTGATCGACCAACTCACGCCGCAAGGTCAGCTGCCCGCCGATAACGGCATGGGTGGCCTAGGTGCTTTGCTCGGCGGCGGTGCCAGTGGCAACGCCGGTGACCTCATGGGCATGCTCGGTGGCCTGCTGAGGAAGTAAACACCCTCAGGGCGTGCAGCGCCCGGCGTGACAACGGCCTCCTGAGAGGCCGTTGTCGTTTCAGGAGTGGCGCTCAGGCCGGCTTGGGCGCGACCTGGTCCAGCCAGCGGCGCAGGGTGGCATACACCTCGGACGGGTCTTCTTCGTTGAAGATCTCGTGGTACAGGCCATCAAAACACTGGGTAGTGACCACTGCGCGCGGCGCGGCCTTGGCGAAGGCCTCGCTGCCTTCGGGCTTCACCAGTTTGTCTTCACCGGCGTACATCAGCAAGGTGGGCACCTTCCAGCCTGGCGCAGCGGCGAGCACCGCGGGTCCGTTGTCGTCAATGAAGCTCGCCAGACGCGCCGAGATGCGGTCGTGCACCAGCCGATCTTTCTCGTAAGCCTGCACCACCGCCGCGTCGTGCGAGATCTTGCTGGCGTCCAGACCGTTGGACAACGCCAGGTTGGGCGAAAACCGGTGCAGCATGTCGATCAGCTTGCGCTGCACCACCCCAATGCCGGCGCGCAGGGCGGGGGAGGACAGCACCAGTCCGTCCACCGGGGCCATCTGGCGCTGCACAAAACTGGAGGCGACGAGGCCGCCCATGCTGTGACCGAGCAGGATCAGCGGGCAGGACCATGGCTGGGCCACATGGCGGCGCGTGTCATCCACCACCTCGGCCAAGTCGTCGAGCAGCGCGTCTTCGTGCGGGATCGTGCCGCGCGCGCCGCCCGATTCACCGTGACCGCGCTGGTCGTAGGCGCGCGCGTAAAAGCCCCACTCGTTGAGACGCTGGGCCAGCGGGTCATAGCGCCACGCGTGCTCACCCAGCCCGTGCACGATGAGCACCACGCCACGGGGACGCCAGCGCAGCGGCAGTGGCCAGTCGTACAACGCGAGATTGAGGCCGTCGGCAAGGGTGAAAGGCGCCTGGGTGGTATCGGACATCGTGCGACCCGGGCTCAGGGCATGCGTGCGATGACCTGCGCCACCGAGGCGGTCAGGCGGCGCGCGTAGTCCAGATGCAGGAACTCATTGGGGCCATGCGCGTTGCTCTTGGGGCCGAGCACGCCGCAAACCATCATCTGGGCCTTCGGGAAACCCTGGCCGAGCATGTTCATGAGCGGGATGGTGCCGCCCTGGCCTATGGTGCCGCAGCCGGCGCCGAAATGCGCCTGCGAAGCGTCCTGCAAGGCCTGCTCGAACCACGGCGTGGTGCTCGGTGCGTTCCAGCCGGTGGCGCCGCCCCCGCCTTCAAAGGTCACTTTGGCCTGGTAAGGCGCGTTGTCTTCCAACAGGGTCTTGAGCTCCTGCACCGCAGCGGCGGCGTCCACCAGTGGCGGCAGGCGCAGGCTGAGCTTGAACGCGGTGTAAGGCCGCAGCACGTTGCCCGCGTTGCGCAGCTCGGGAAACCCGTCGACTCCGGTCACCGACAGCGTGGGCCGCCAGGTGCGGTTGAGCAGGGCCTCCACCGGGTCGGTGGTGGTGGGCAGGGCAAACGCGGTGGAGCCACCGCAGTCGTAATGCGCCCAGGGAAAACGTTTGTAGATTTCTTCGCCAAGGATGGCCGCCGTCGCCTGAGCCTGGGTCACGCGCTCGGACGGCACTTCGCAGTGGAAACTGGCTGGCAGCAGGCGGCCGGTGGCGCTGTCTTCCAGCCGATCGAGCACATGACGCAGGATGCGGAAACTCGACGGCACCAGGCCCGAGGCGTCGCCCGAGTGGATGCCTTCGGTCAGCACTTCCACTTTCAGCACGCCACTGACCATGCCACGCAGGCTGGTGGTGAGCCAGAGCTGGTCGTAGTTGCCAGCGCCGCTGTCCAGACAGATCACCAGCCCCACATCACCCAGGCGCTCGCGCAGCGCATCCACATAGGGCAGCAGGTCGCCTGATCCACTTTCCTCGCAGGTCTCGACCAGGCCCACGATGCGGGGATGGGCCACGCCTTGCGCCTGGATGGCCCGGATGGCGGCGATGCTGGCGTAGACCGCGTAGCCATCATCGGCACCGCCTCGCCCGTAGAGCTTGCCGTCGTCGATCTTGGGGGTCCAGGGGCCGAGGTCGCTGCGCCAACCCGTGAATTCGGGTTGCTTGTCGAGATGTCCGTACATCAGCACGGTCTGGCCGGAAGCGGGTGCCGGGGTGCCGTCTCGGCCTGCGCTGGCGGGCACTTCAAAAAACAGCACCGGCGTGCGGGCGTTGCCATGCGCATCTTTGAGGCGGATCACCTCCAGCGTCAGGCCCGGCACCTGCTGGGCCTTCACCCAGTCGGCGGCACTTTGCACCACCCGATCGAGCAGGCCGTGGCCGGACCAGTCGGGATCAAACGCAGGCGACTTGGCGGGCACCTCGATGTAACGCAGCAGCTCGGGCACGATGCGCTCAGTCCAGGCGTGATCCACGTCTGCTTGCAAGGCGTTGGGATCGAGCGGGAGAGCGGCTGAAGGCAGGCGGGCGTTCATGGTACGAAGTGGCGGCGCACACCTGTGCACGCCTGTTCAGCGCAGTATAGGGACGCCGGGGGCACCGTGAGCGCGTGACAACACGCGCACCGCAGCTGTCTGTGCATCTTTCCACGCCCATCCCGTGCGCGTACCCTGAGCCGCGGTTGCCCATACCCTCAAGGCGGGGGTGCAGACGCGACAGCGGGGCATCGATGCCCCGCTGTTCTGCTGGCTTTGCGGCGCCAGCCGCTGAACCCCCCGGCGAACCGGGCCAGCTCAGGCCACGTCGCTCAAACGCCCTTGGCTTCCCGGCGCAAGTCGACCGCGTTGGTTTCTGCAACCGATCGGTCGCTGGCGCGCAAGCGGAACAGGTTGAGCGCGTCCTTCACGCTGGTGACCTGACCCGTGAGTGAGTGCGCGGTGGCCGCCAGTTCTTCCACCATGGCGGCGTTCTGCTGGGTGATGCCGTCCATGTCGGCCACCGCGCTGTTGACCTGAGACAACCCCACCTGCTGCTCATGTGCCGCGCTGCTGACCTCTCCCAGCAACGCACTGACCTGGCCCACCGAGTCCAGCACCTGCTGCATGCGCTCCTGTGCCCGCTCAGTTTGCGCGCCGCCACTGGCCACGCGATCGGCCGACTCGGCGATCAACTGCCGGATCTCCTTGGCCGCTCCGGTGGTGCGCTGCGCCAGCGCCCGCACCTCCGAGGCCACCACCGCAAAGCCTCTTCCCTGTTCTCCGGCACGGGCCGCTTCCACCGCCGCGTTAAGCGCGAGGATGTTGGTCTGGAAGGCCACACCCTCGATCACGTGAATGATCTCGCCGATGCGTTTGGACGACTCGGCGATACCGCCCATGGCTTGCACCACCCCCTGAACCGCTTCATGGCTGTGCTTGGCCACACCGGAAGCCTGGTCAGCCAAACGAACGCCTTGCTGGGCCGAGTCGGCGGTCTGCTTCACGGTGCCATTGATCTGCTCCATTGAGGCCGCCGTCTGCTCCAGGTTGCTGGCCTGTGCCTCGGTGCGGTTCGACAGATCCTGGTTGCCGTTGGCAATCTCGGTCACGGCCACGCGCAGCTGCTCCGTTTCGGCACGGATATCGCCGATCACGGTGCGCAGGTTGACCGAGAGCTGGCGCATGACGTGCTGCAATTCACCCGTCATACCTTCAGCACCAGTGCGAACATCGTGGGTAAGGTCGCCAGCGGCCATCAACATGGCATCTTCCAGCACTGGCGCGATCAGCTTGTCGGCATGGCGGCGAATCATCCATTGGCCAGCCAGCCCCAGCACCAGCGCAGCGCCCATCCACACCGTCTCAGGCACCAGCGTGGCCAGCTCGGCCACCAGACCGATCGCCAGGGCCAGGCCGAGACTACCCCAGCCCGTGCGGGCCCAGAAGTGCTTGAGCCCACCAACGACCCTGCCGGAAAGGCTGCGGTTCACCACCTGCCCGTGGCGCAGGCCCAGCGTGGCCCGGCCAGACTCGGCCTGCTCACGCATGCGGGCATACACCGGTTCTATCCGAGCGATGCCCTCACGATCGGGCGCCATCCGCACGGAAAGGAAACCCACGGCCTTGCCTTCGCGCTCGATGGGCGTCGCGTTCGCCATCACCCAGTAGTGATCGCCATTCTTGCGCCGGTTCTTCACCAGGCCTGACCAGGGTTTGCCAGTCGCCAGCGTGTCCCACATGTCGCGGAACGCCTCGGCTGGCATGTCAGGGTGGCGCACCAGGTTGTGCGGCTGCCCCATAAGCTCTTCGCGGGTGAACCCGCTCACTGCGATAAACGATGGGTTGCAGTAGACAATGCGGCCCTTGAGATCGGTCACAGACACCAGCGTCTGCTCGGGCGGAAAGGGAAACTCGCGCTGAGAGACGGGTTGATTGTTGCGCATCGCAAACCTTTAGGTTGAGCTGTGTATCGATGGGGGGCGGGCTGAAATGCGCTGTGTCAGAAGCTTTCCCAGTCGCCGTCGTCACCGCCCGCAGCAGCGGTGGTGGTGGACTTGGCTGCTGGCGATCGAAGGGGTTCGGGCGCCTTCTTGGGCGGCGCAGGACGCGGCAGGGCTGGCGCCTTCTGGGTTGCGGCGACCGCGGTCGAGCGGGCGGGCGTTATGGCTGACGCGATGGCCCTGGCCGGCAGCGCACGCTGCGCTGGTGTGGCCGATGCGGGGGCTGGCAAGGCCGCTGCCATCGCGCCATCGAGGCGGAACACCTGCACCACCTGGGCCAGTCGCGTGGCCTGATCCTTCAGGCTCTCGGCCGCCGCCGCACTCTCCTCCACCAGCGCAGCGTTTTGCTGCGTCATCTGGTCGAGCTGGTTCACCGCCGTGTTCACCTGGCTGATGCCATCGCTCTGCTCCCCCGAGGCCGCCGTGATCTCGCCAATGATGTCGGAGACGCGCTGCACCGAGCCCACGATCTCGTTCATCGTCTGGCCCGCCTCAGCCACCAGGCGCGAGCCGTTCTCCACCCGGTCCACGCTGTTGCCGATCAGGGTCTTGATCTCTTTGGCCGCCTCGGCGCTGCGCTGGGCCAGGTTTCTCACCTCCCCAGCGACCACCGCAAAGCCCCGGCCCTGCTCACCAGCACGGGCGGCTTCCACCGCTGCGTTCAGGGCCAGGATGTTGGTCTGGAAGGCGATGCCGTCAATCACGCTGATGATGTCGCTGATCTTCTTGCTGCTTTGGTTGATCTCGTCCATGGTCGTGACCACCTGGCCCACCACCTGACCGCCTCGCACGGCAATCTCCGAAGCAGAGGAGGCGAGCTGGTTGGCCTGGCGTGCCGAGTCCGCGCTCTGGCGCACGGTGGCGGTGAGCTGCTCCATGCTCGCAGCAGTCTCCTCCAGGTTGCTCGCGGCCTGCTCGGTGCGCGAACTCAGGTCCTGGTTGCCCGAGGCAATCTCAGCCGAGGCGGTGTTGATGCCGTCCGTCGCGCTGCGCACCTGGGTCACTGTGCTCACCAGCGAGGACTTCATCTCGGCCAGCGCACGAATCAGATCACCGATCTCGTCCTTCCGGTGGGTGGTCACCACCACGCTGAGGTTGCCACCGGCCACCTCATGGGCAATGCGGGAAGCGTCGGTCAGCGCATCGGCCACCTTGCGCATCATCCGCCAGACCAGGCTCACCACCACCACCGCAACCGTCAAAGAAATCAATGCGAGCAGCCAGTGCATTTGTCTGGCCTTGGATTCGGCCTCAAGCGAGAGCCGATCGGCCTGCTCAGTGGACTTTTCGGTGGCGCTGCGCAGCGCGAGCGCCAGGCCTTTGAAGGCCTCGTCAGCACCTTGCATCGCTGCAACGCCCGTGTTGGGATCCACCGACGCGAGATCGAGCGCCGAGTCGGTTTTCTTAGCGAAATCGGCCAGGTTCTGTTGCGCCTGCTTAACCTCGGTGCGCAAGGTGACATCCACCTCCGGATTTGCGGCAAGGCTGGTCAGTGCGCTCTGAATCTTTTCGGTTCGCTCACCAAATTGCTTGCGCATTTCGGTGAGCTGGCCGTCGTCTACCGACCCGATGATGGTCATCAACCTGTAGACCTCAATGTTGAGATCGCCGACCTGCTCGCGGGCACCGGTCAGAGTGCGCTGCCGCTCAGCGTCTGCCTCGGCACGCACCACCATTTGTTCTCGGGCCTGGGTCAACAGCAAGGCATCGAGCTGACCAGCAGCCAGGGCCAGGGTGGCGATGAGAACGGGTGCGAGAATGAGCTTGTGGCTCAGTTTCATGGTGATTCCTTGCGAGCAGGGCTGGAGCGTCCAGCGCTGGTTGATTACTTGTAGATGCCGCCGCAGACTACGGCGTCATCCAGTTTTTCGCAGTACATGGATTTAGGTTCGATCTTCTTGGTCACCGGGTTGGTGAACTTGTAGTCCTGCCAGAACGTGCCCTTGGCTTTAGCCAGCTCGACGCGCTCTTTCACGAAGGGCTTTCCGTCGATGTCCTTGAGCTCAATCAGGTTCTTGCCAACCATTTTTTGGTTGGCACCGTGAGCGCGCACCGTGCCGTCCAGGCCGTAGACAACCAGGTACAGATCGTCTTTGCGGAACTGGCCTTCCTTGTTGCTGATTTCGGCATGACCCTTCTCGCCACCATTGGCTTTGATAAAGGACACGCCCTTCTTGACCATGTCGGTGGCGTCGTCTGCAGTGGCCGCAGCCATGGCATGGGCGCTGACAACAGAGACGAGGGAAGCCAGCAGCAGACGGCTGAGGAAATGAGATTTCATGACAGACTCCTTGGAGTTGGGTGGGGGTACAAGAGCCTCGACCACTCCCTGCAAGCGCAGGTTGGATGCAGGGAATGTCGGGCGGAGAACACGGACGGAGATGTCCGATTACTGAAGCGGGGTGCCGGAATCCATGAGGCCCATGTCTTCGCTGCTCATGAGGGCTTCGATGTCCATCAGGATGAGCATGCGTTCGCCCACGCTGGCGATGCCGGTGATGAAGCTGGCGTCCACCGAGCCGTTCATCTCGGGTGCGGGCTTGATCAGGCCCTGGCTAAGCGCGAGCACGTCAGACACTGAGTCCACCACCGCACCGACCACGCGGTCGTGCACGTTGAGCACGATCACCACCGTGAAGCCGTTGTATTCGACCGTGGCGCAGTTGAGCTTGATGCGCAGGTCCACCACTGGCACGATCACACCGCGCAGGTTGACCACGCCCTTGATAAAGCTGGGTGCGTTGGCGATGCGGGTGGGCTCTTCGTAGGAACGGATTTCCTGCACGCGCAGGATGTCGATGCCGTATTCTTCTGCGCCCAGACGAAAAGTGAGGAACTCGGCGTTGGCGCCTTGCGCAGCGGCTGCGCTGCGCGCACTGTCTTGGCGGGCCTGCTGCTGACCCGGGTTGAACGTGTTCATGGGGTGAAGTCCTTGCAAAATGTCGGGGGTGCAAGGACTATCGACCGGGATGGGCCCACCTGAAGGCATAAAAAGGTCACCAAATACCCGTCATTCCTGGCAAGCGCTGGTGCTGGCATGCCAAGGTATTCATTCGGCGCTGGCCGACGCAGCAGCTGTGAACTTCTGCGCGCTGGCGCCGGGCGCAACAGCCGCTGCGCCTGAGTGGCTCAAATTCGATCCGGATGGAACAGGGCAGGCGCGCGGCCATGCCACTTGAGTCAGCCGCTCAGGGCTGCCACCAAGTGGTTGCCGTCGGAAAAGGCGCTGGACGCTGAATGCAGCTTCGCCGCCTTCACGCTGGAGGCATCCCCAGCAAGGGTGGCGCGCAGCGTCCCTAGTTGCTGAACTTGAACACCGCGGTGCTGGCGCGCAGATTGGGCCAGGCACGGATGAGCCGGCCTTCGTGCAGTCCAAAACTGTCTTCGATGTGCAAGCCACAGCTGCGCGCCAGCACCTTGAAGTCGGCGTGTGTCCCCACGCGGATGTTGGGCGTGTCGTACCACTGGTAAGGCAGGCGCTTGGTGACCGGCATGCGGCCCAGCATCACATCGAGTCGGTTGGGCCAGTGCGCGAAGTTGGGAAAAGCGACCACGCCAGTGCGGCCCACACGCGCGGTTTCGCGCAACATAGTCTCGGCGTTCCGCAGGTGTTGAAGCGTGTCGATCTGCAGCACGACGTCGAACGATTCGTCTTCGAACACCGCCAACCCGTCTTCCAGGTTGAGTTGCAACACACTCACGCCCCGCTTCAGGCAAGCCAGCACCTTGGCGTCGTCGATCTCGACCCCGTATCCTGTGCAGCCGCGGGCGGACTGCAGGTGGGCCATGAGCGCACCGTCACCGCACCCGAGATCGAGCACGCGTGAGCCCGGCGGCACCAGCCGCGCGATCGATTCCAGCGCCTGCGATTCAGCCATGAGTGACCTCCAGACTGAGCGACGCGGCCACCGTGTGCTCGAAATAGGCGCGCACCGCCTGGTGGTAGCGCGGGTCGTCGAGCAAGAAGGCGTCGTGCCCGTGCGGTGCATCGATCTCGGCGTAGCTGACCTGGCGCCGGTTTTCCAGCAGGGCCTTGACAATCTCGCGGCTGCGCGCGGGGGAAAAGCGCCAGTCGGTGGTGAAGCTGAGGAGCAAGAACTTGGCAGTGGCGCGCGCCAGGGCAGCGCTCAGGCTGCCGCCGTGCTCTCGTGCGGGGTCGAAGTAGTCGAGCGCGCGAGTGATCAGCAGGTAGGTGTTGGCGTCGAAGTACTCGCTGAACTTGTCACCCTGGTAACGCAGGTAGCTCTCGATCTGGAATTCGACATCCTGGGTGGTGTAACGGTACCCCTCACGCGGCGCCGCTGCGGGGATAGCGGCTCGATCGGGATCGGCGAGTTTGGCTGGGGAAGACCCGGCAGCGGTGCCGGCCTCAGCTTGGCTGGCTGCGGACATCAGGTCGGCTGGCCTGAGCTGGCGCCCAAACTTCTCGTTCATCACGTCGTCGCTCAGGTAGGTGATGTGACCGATCATGCGGGCGATGCGCAGGCCGCGGCGGGGCAGGGTGCCTTCGCGCAGGTAGTGCCCACCGTGAAAATCAGGGTCGGTCACGATGGCGCGTCTCGCCACTTCGTTGAAAGCGATGTTTTCAGCCGTGAGGTTGGGTGCGCTGGCCACCACGAC
Source organism: Hydrogenophaga sp. (assembly GCF_011390835.1). GTDB lineage: Bacteria > Pseudomonadota > Gammaproteobacteria > Burkholderiales > Burkholderiaceae_C > Hydrogenophaga. Next base: position 28,973 of record NZ_JAABRQ010000026.1, read on the forward strand.
GGCGTGGCGCACGCGCTCGGGGTATTGCAGGGTCCAGCTCAGGGTCTGCATGCCGCCGAGGCTGCCGCCAATCACGGCCGCCAGGGTGGTGATGCCCATGGTGTCCAGCAGTCGGGCCTGGGCATTGACCCAGTCCTCCACCGTCACCACCGGAAAGTCGGCACCCCAGGGCTGGCCGGTGGCAGGGTTGATGTGGGTCGGTCCTGTGGAGCCGAAGCAGGAGCCCAGGTTGTTGACGGAGATGACAAAGAAGCGGCGGGTGTCCAGGGGCTTGCCGGGTCCGATCAGGTTGTCCCACCAGCCCTCGCTGCGCGGCACCGGCTGGCCCGACGCGTCGGCGTGAAGACCGGCCACGTGGTGTGAGGCGTTCAAGGCGTGGCAGACCAGCACCGCGTTGGAACGCTCTAAGTTGAGCGTGCCGTAGGTCTCGACCACCAGCTCGTAAGCAGGCAGCACCGCCCCGCTCTGCAGCAGCAGCGGCTCGGAGAAGCGGTGCGTTTGGGGCGCGACGATCAAGGGCATTCACTTCGGGCCAGACAGGCCACGCTAAAAAAACAAAATCCCGGTGCCGCAAGGTGCGAGACCGGGAGTCCCCCCTTTAGCGGTACTTGTAGAGCGCCCGCAATCCGGACAAATCGGCGCTGGTTAACAGTATATGTTCAGCCTGCCGCCCAGAGAAACCGCATCTCCAGACGCCTAAACCGCCCCGATTGACCGCAGGACCCCGCTGTTTCCGTGGCGCATCGGCCCGACGGGCGGGCTCGAGTCGCGAAAAATAGTTACTGTCCACGCGGCATTGCGCGCATAATGACTCCGCGAGCGTCTGAAAACCTCGCATGACAAGTGATCGGCTGGTTTCGCGTGCTACAGGTTTGTTTGCTAACGGGGCTCCATCGCTATTTTTCTCAGTGTTATTAGGAGTCCCAACCATGGGCAACAAACTGTACGTGGGCAACCTGCCCTACACCGTGCGCGACGAAGATCTGCAGCAGTCTTTCAGCGAATATGGCTCTGTCAGCAGCGCCAAAGTCATGATGGAGCGCGACACAGGCCGTTCCAAAGGTTTCGGTTTCGTCGAAATGGGCAGCGATGCTGAAGCCCAGGCAGCCATCGAAGGCATGAACGGCCAGTCTCTGGGCGGTCGCAGCCTGGTGGTCAACGAAGCGCGTCCGATGGAAGCGCGTCCTCCCCGCACTGGCGGCGGCGGCTTCGGCGGCCCACGTGGCGGCGGCGGCGGCTTTGGTGGCGGCGGTGGCGGCGACGGTGGTTTCCGCAGCCCCTACGGTGGTGGCGGCGGTGGCGGTGGCCGTCGTGAAGGTGGCGGCGGCGGCGGTGGCCGCGGCGGCTACTGATCCTTCAGCCGATCAGCGTGGTCCTGGTTTCAAACCCGGGTCGCGCGACAAAAAGCCCCGTGGCATCGCCAAGGGGCTTTTTTCTTGGGCGGTCGGCTTGCAGTCCCGCTTTCACTTATCCACAGGTCAGGGGTTCGGCCGTCCTTCAGCCCAGCGTGTCGTTGAGGATATTGGTGGCCCAGGCCATCGCATACAGTCCCTCCATGACATTTGGCTCGGACGAAAGCCCTCCTGCCCCGGGTGCAGCTACCATGATTTTTTTGGCAGCGTCGTAGCGGTAAACCGCAGCCACATGGATCACCTCGCTCTGCGAAACAAAGCTGTAGCAGGTATTGGCAATGATGGGGTCTGCGGGCACGGCCATTCCCAGGGACTCGGCCGCAATGGCTCCGGCACAGACCTTGGCCTCCTGGTTCGCCATGTGTCCGGACTTCGGCATGCCCGGTGCACCTGCAATGGAGTCGCCCAGCACATACACGCCCTTGGCAACGGTCGACTCATAGCTCAGGAAATCCACACCGCACCAGCGACCACCCACATTGGCCAACCCACTGGCTCGCGCGATCGAGCCGGCACGCTGCGGCGGAATGACGTTGAGCACATTGGCCTTGACCTTGCCCTGTATATCGAAATCCAGCGTTCCCGTTGAAACATCCACGGCCTTGAGATCGGCATTGGGGACGTATTCGATGCGATCACGGTAGCGGTTTTTCCAGACAGCCTCGAAGAGTCCCTTCTTGGCCTGGATTTCCGGGTTGGCATCAAACACCAGGAGCTTGGCCTTGGGCTTGCGTGTCTCCAGATAGTGGCCAATGAGGCTTGCGCGCTCGTAGGGACCTGGGGGGCAGCGGTATGGCACCTTGGGCACGGTCATCGCCACCACACCATTTTCGGGCAGGGCCTGCAACATGTTGCGCAGCTGTTGCGTCTGTTCGCCGGCCTTCCAGGCGTGCGGTGCACGGGCTTGCTGGTCGGCGGTCTGCAGGCCATCGATGCCGTCGTACACGTAGTCCACACCGGGGGCGACGATCAGGCGGTCGTATGGAATACGATCGCCCGCAGCGCGCACTTCACGCGCTGCCAGATCGATACCGTCCGCACGCGCGCGCACCCAGCGAAGTCCCTGGCTGGCGACAAAACGGCTGTATGGGCGTGTGATGTCACGCAGTTGCAGGCCGCCATGGATGACACGATTGCTCATGGGGCACATCACGAAATCACTCGCGGGCTCCACCAGGGTTATCTGGAACGATGGATTGAAGCGCCGCAGGTAGCGGGCTGCAGTCGCACCGCCAAAACCGCCACCGACGATGACCACCCGTTCACCAGTCTGCGCGCCCAGATGAGGAGCTGCCACCACCGACACGGCCGACAGGCCAGCCTTGAGGAAATCACGTCTCTGGATCATGGTGTGCTCACTTCAATGATGCGAAGTACTCGGCGATGCGACCCAGTTCCTGATCGCTGTAGCCCTTGACATGCTGGTGCATGATGGTTGCCTTCAGCTTGCCGCTCTTGTAGCCCAGCAGCTTGCCCAGCAAGTCCTGCGCCGGCCGGCCGCCAATCGTCAGTCCTGTGCCCTCGGCACGCCCTTCCGGTCCGTGACAGGCCATGCAGCTCGCAGACCAGACCTGTACCTGCAAGGAAGCTGTATCTCTTGCCAGCGTTTGTGAGCCTGCATCCAGGGGCACTAGCATAAGCAGACCCGCCAGCCATGAAGCGCACAAAGTGCCGAATTCACATCGTGAAAAATTTCTCAGCTGTGCTGCTTTCATCAAGACTGCTCCAGGAACAGGGTGAATAACGTTGCGAATCTTGCAACACACCGCAACGATGTCAAGTGGGCAACGCGTGACGCACAGCACGGAATGCGGCAAAGGTGGGGCGGATGGTGGCCGGCGTGCGGTGGATGGTTTGCGGATGCCGCGAGAAAGCAGCATCCGCACTGCCCTTTTCAGTATTTGCCGGGCCGCAGCACCTCGACATCAGAAAAAAAGACAGTCAGGCTGTGGTGAGGGGCGTATTGGGTCATCACGTGACGGGCGATGTCGTCAGCTACTTCCGCGGTACAGATCACCTTGACTTCGATGCTGCGGTCGGCCTCCCAAAGGGCTTCGCGCGTGCCGAGCCGGCTGCCTCCTCGCACGTCATGCACCGTGTAGCCCTGTGCGCCCAGACGCAAACTGTCGGCGACGAGCCGTTTCTCCAGCAGCGCTTCGGTGATGATGACCAGCATCTTGCGTGCGTGTTTGTCCATGGGTCAACCTCAGGAAAAAACTTGCTGCAGCCAGCGTGCGATGCCCAGATACAGCGGCACACCCAGCACGATATTGAACGGGAAAGTCAGCCCCAGCGCGGCGGTGATCGAAAGAGCCGCGTTAGCTTCGGGCACCGCCATGCGCATCGCGGTGGGCGCGGCGATGTAGCTGGCGCTGGCCGCCAGGGTTGCCAAGAGGGCAATGCCACCAGTGGACAAGCCCAGCGCCAGCCCGGTGAGCGCGCCGCCCAGCGCCAGCACCGGCGGGATCAGCAACGCGAAGCCAATCAAGCGCACGCCATAGCGCTTGAGCTCACCCAGGCGCCCTCCGGCCACAAGGCCCAACTCCAGTAGAAACAGCGCCAGCACACCCTTGAACGGGACGGTGAACACCGGCGCAATCGGCGCAGTGCCAGCCTCTCCCATGACGGCGCCGATCAGCAGGCCACCGGCCAGCAGCAGGACAGACTTGCCGAGAAACACGTCGTGGGCCAATTCACCCCAGGCCACACGCGGCGCGGGCCGCCCCTCGGTGCCCGAAACACCCAACCTGGCAAGCAGAATACCGGCGATGATGCCGGGCGCTTCCATGATGGCCACCCAGAGCGCAGCGTGCAACTCGGCCGGTTCGCCCTGCGCCACCAAGTACGCGCTGGCCACGGCGAAGGTCACCACGCTGACTGAACCGTAGTGCGCCGCGAGCGAGGCGGCGTCCACCCGCGAGAGGCCGAGCAGCCGCAACAAAGGCGTGAGCGCAAACGGAATGGCAAAGCCCAGGGCCATGCAGGCCAGCATCTGCGGCAACAAGTCCATCATGGGCTGCTTGCTGAGCTCAATGCCGCCCTTCAGACCGATGGCCAGCAGCAGATAAATGGACAGCGTCTCGTACAAGGCCTCGGGCAGCCGCAGGTCGCTCTTGACCAGGCGGGCAAACAGGCCAAGCAGGAAAAACAGGACAACAACGTCGAGCATGGGCAGTCAGGCCAAACGCTACGAGGACTGGCGCGGCTTGCGGGCACGGCCCACCAGCAGGCGGTCGAACAGGGCGTTGGGCAACAGGCGCAACAGCTTGACGACCACCCCCATCTGCCAGGGAATCACACGGTAGCTGGTCTGGGCACGGATGGCGTCAAAGGCGCGCGCGGCAAACACCTCGGCACTCAGCAGAAACGGCATGCTGTAGCGGTTCTTGCGGGTGAGCGGCGTGTCCACATAGCCCGGCAGCAGCGTCACCACCGCCACGCCAGAGCCACGCAGCTCACCGCGCAGGCTCTCGCAATAGGCCACCACCGCCGCCTTGCTGGCGCAGTAGGCTCCGTGGCCCGGCAGGCCGCGGATCGCCGCCACGCTGGCGATACCCACCAGCGTGCCGCTGCAGCGCTCGCGCATGGCTGATACAAAGGGGTGGAAGGTGGCGGCCAAGCCGGTGTTGTTGAGCGCCAAGGTGCGCGCCATCACCTCCAGATCCTCGCGCTCGCTGGTGTCCATGCCAATGCTCACGCCAGCGTTGGCAATCACCACATCCGGCAGACCCTGGGCGGCGATGCATGCCTGGCCAGCGGCGACGATGCTGTCGATATCTGCCACGTCGGCGCCATACACCGCGCAGCGGTCAGCGCCCAGGCCCTGCGCGTCCGCCCAGGCCTGCATCTCGGCCGTGCGCCGCGCCACCAGAGCGAGGCGATAGCCCGCCTGGGCGTAATGGGCGGCCAGCGCCTGGCCGATGCCGCTAGAGGCACCGGTGATGAAGGCCAAGGGAGTCTGGGAAGAAGGCATGTGGGGTGAGCTCATGGGATGGCATCTCAGCGCGCCGAGAGTTGCACCTTCACGCGGCCACGCAGTAGAGCCAGACTGTCGTCGGCGCGGTAGTCGAGTGTGTCGCCCTGCAACCGGTCGTTGCCCCGCAGTAGCGTGACGGGACGCTCGGACACCAGGCGCTGCGGGTCGGTGTAGACGCGCAGCAGCTCGCCGCGAAACTCCAGCCGCGGCATGGCGCTGCCATCGGCGGCACGGCCGGCCTCCCGCACCACGACCGCGTCACCTTCGAGCAAAAACTCGGTCTGCGCGGCGTTGCTGAACACACGCTGAGCGGTGGCGGTGGTGAGCAGGCCGTCATCGCCGATCGAGCGGATGCGCGCGTCATCGATTTCCAAGGTTTCGCTGTCGGGGCGGTGCCGGGCCTCGCTGCCGAACACTTCATTTTTCAAGGTGCCGCTGGGGTCAAACACCTTGACCGAAAAACGGCGCATGAAGTAGTCGGGCTCGCTCGTCACGGTCACCGGGGCCGCCGCTTCGGGCACACCGGGCGTTGCACGCAGCAACCAGTAGGAAGCCAGGGCCAGCAAGCCCATGAGCAGCACCGGCAGGTAAATGCTGAGCTGGTCCACTAGACGTTCGGGTCGCCAGCGGCTGCGGCGGTTGCCCGCTGGCAGGCTCGGGGGTGCGGGCAGTGCGGTGCTCACTTCGCTGCCGCCTCCAGCTCGGTCACGTAGCGGCCACATGCCACCAGCAACAGGTCGCACAGATCGCGCACCGCACCGGCGCCCGCCAGGCGCGGCGTCACCCAGTGCGCCAGCGCCAGCACCTCGGCGTGGGCGCCGGGCGGTGCGCAGAGCAAAGCGGCGCGGCGCAGCATGGGCAGATCGGGCCAGTCGTCGCCCATGGCCGCGGCGGCCGACCAGTCCAGGCCCAGCTCGGCCAGGATGGATTCGGCGGCAGGGCGCTTGTCTTCGGTGCCGAGGCGGATCTGAGTCACACCAAGCGCGCTCAGACGGGCGCGCAGCGCAGCCGAGTCGCGGCCGCTGACCACCGCGGGCGTGATGCCCGCGCGCTGCAGCAGCTTCAAACCATGGCCATCCAGCGTGTGGAAGCGCTTCGTGGTTTCACCCGACTCGGTGAAATAAAGGCCGCCATCGGTCAACACTCCGTCCACATCGAAGAACACCACCCGCACCGGCTGCGCCCGCAGCAACAGCTCTGGCGGAAAGTTCAGCACTGGGCGCAAGGCGGGAAGGTCAGACGACATCCCGCGATGCTAACCGGAAGGGTGCGCAGATCAGCGAAGGGATGCTGGCTCAGGGCGCCGCGGAACAGGCTCTGCCGGCCGCCAGCACCGCCCCTTTGGGGGGGTGACGCGAAGCGGCGTGGGGAACTCAAATGACTTTCGCCCGCATCAAATCGTTGCTGTTGAGCGCTCCGCTCAAGCGCCCGGTCTCATCGACCACCAGCACGCTGGTGATGCGGTTGGCTTCCATCAAGTCAGCCGCTTCGACCGCCAGCGCCTCGGCGCGCACGGTGCGCGGATTGGCGTGCATCACGTCGCGCGCACGCAGGGTGCGCAGGTCGGCGCTGCTGCCAGTCTTCTCGATCAGGCGGCGCAGATCGCCGTCGGTGAAGATGCCGAGCACCTGATCGTCGGCGTCAACCACCGCGCTCATACCGAGCCCCTTGGCACTGATCTCGCGCATCAGGCTCATCAGGTCGGCGTCCTGGGGCACACGCGGCACGGCGCCACCGCTGCGCATCACGTCGGCCACGTGGGTCAGCAATTTGCGCCCGAGCGCGCCGCCGGGGTGCGAACGAGCGAAGTCGTCGGCGCGAAAACCGCGTGCGTCGAGCAAGGCCACTGCCAATGCGTCGCCCATGGCAAGCTGCGCTGTGGTGCTGGCGGTGGGGGCGAGGTTGTGCGGGCAGGCCTCCTTGGCCACCGAGGCGTCGAGCACCACGTCGGCGTGGCGACCCAGCGTGGAGTCGGCGCGGCCGGTGAGCGCGATCAGCGACACGCCCATGCGCTTGATCAGCGGCAGCAAGGTGGTGAGCTCCTCGCTCTCGCCGCTGTTGCTGATGCCCAGCACTACGTCGGCCGGCGTGATCATTCCGAGGTCCCCGTGGCTGGCCTCGGCCGGATGAACAAACATCGCCGGGCTGCCGGTGGAAGCCAGTGTGGCCGCGATCTTGCGGCCCACGTGCCCACTCTTGCCCATGCCCATGACCACCACGCGCCCGGTGCTGGCCAGTACCAGGGCCACGGCGCGGGCGAAGCGGTCGTCGAGGCGACTGGCCATCTGGCTGAGTGCCTCGGCCTCGATGTGCAGGGTTTCGACGGCCAGGGCCAGCGCACGCGTGGTGTCGAAAGTGGGTGGTGTGCTCATGGACCGATTATCAACGTCACACCCTGGGCCAGCACGGCAGGCGCTGGCCGCCGGGCACGAAACATGCAGCTACCATCAGGATCATGACCTCGCTTGACATCACTTTGCTCTACCTGCTCGCCGCGGTGGTGGGTGTTGTGGCGTGCCGGCAGTTCAAGCTGCCGCCGATGCTGGGCTACCTGGTGGTGGGCGTGGTGATCGGACCCAATGCGCTGGCGCTGGCGCAAAACTCCAGCGGCGTGCGTTACCTGGCCGAATTCGGCGTGGTGTTCCTGATGTTCGTGATCGGGCTGGAGTTCAGCCTGCCCAAGCTGCGCACCATGAAGCGCCATGTGTTCGGCCTAGGCCTGTCTCAGGTGGTGCTCACCGTGTTGATCACCACCGCGGCCTCGCTTTTGATGGCGCTGGTGCTGCCCACTTGGTGGAACGTTTCGTGGCAGATCGCGCTAGCGCTAGGCGGTGTGATGGCCATGAGCAGCACCGCCATCGTGATCAAGCTGCTGGCTGAGCGGCTGGAGCTGGAGAGTGAACACGGCAAGCGGGTGGTCGGCATTCTGCTGTTCCAGGATCTGGCCGTGGTGCCGCTGTTGGTGCTGATTCCGGCCCTGGCCGCAGCCCCTGAGGATCTCTTCCCGGCGCTGGGTCTGGCCTTGCTCAAGGCGGTGGTGCTGCTGGGCGTGTTGCTGACCGGCGGCCAGAAGGTGATGCGCTGGTGGCTGACGCTGGTGGCGCGGCGCAAGAGCGACGAGCTGTTCATGCTCAACCTGCTGCTCATCACACTGGGCCTTGCCTGGATGACCGAACACGCCGGCCTGTCGCTGGCACTGGGCTCGTTCGTCGCCGGCATGCTGATCTCCGAGACCGAATACAAGCACCAGGTGGAGACCGACATCCGACCGTTCCACGACGTGCTGCTTGGCCTGTTCTTCATCACCATCGGCATGATGCTGGACTGGCGGTTGGTGATCGAACGCTGGCCGCTGGTATTACTGCTGCTCTCGCTCTCGCTGACCTTCAAGCTGGCCCTCATCACCGGGCTCACTCGCGGATTCGGCGCGCCCATGGGGGTGTCGCTGCGGGTGGGCTTGTATCTGGCGCAGGCGGGCGAATTTGGTCTGGTGCTGCTGACGCTGGCCGGGCAGAACAACCTAGTGCCACCGGCACTGTTCAACCCCATCCTGGCCTCGATGGTGGTATCGATGCTCGCCACGCCCTTCATCATCCTGTACGCCAACACCATCGTCAGCCGCCTGGTGGGCAGCGACTGGCTAATGCAATCGGTGCAAATGACGAGCATCGCGCGCAAGGCGATGAATGCCGACCACCACGTCATCATCTGCGGCTACGGTCGCTGCGGCCAGAACCTGGCGCGGCTGCTGGAAACCGAAGGCATTCCCTACATGGCGCTCGACCTCGACCCGGATCGGGTGCGCCAGGCCGCCGCCGCCGGGCATTCGGTGGTGTTTGGCGACGCGGCCCGGGTGCAGGCTCTGATGGCCGCCGGCCTGCACCGCGCCAGCGCGGTCGTGATCACCTACCTCGACACGGCCAGCGCGCTGAAGGTGCTGCACCACACCCAGGAACAAGCCGTCAACGTGCCAGTGGTGGTGCGCACCGTGGACGATGTGGATCTCGACAAGCTGCGCGCAGCAGGCGCTACTGAGGTCGTGCCCGAGGCCATCGAAGCCAGCCTGATGCTGGCCAGCCACGCGCTGGCCCTGGTGGGCGTGCCCATGCGGCGCGTGATCCGGGTCGTGCAGGAACAGCGCGACGCGCGCTACAGCCTGCTCAAGGGGTATTTCCACGGCGCCGACGACGATAGCGTGGACGAGCTCGACAACGAGCGCCTGGCCACCGTCACGCTGCCGCCTGCCAGCCGCACCGTGGGCAAGACGCTGGAGAGCCTGGCGCTGGAGGCGGTGGGTGTTCGGCTGGTCAGCCTGCGCCGGGCCAACGGCAAACCGACCGCGTTTGACGACGACACAGTGTGCGCCGGTGGCGACACCCTGGTGCTCAGCGGCAAAGCGCCCGCTCTGTCGTTGGCCGAAGCCAAGTTGCTCGGCGGCTGAGTCGCCAGCGGGCCGGCGCCTGCCCTTGTCCGTGGAAATCCCAGGGTTTTTCAGATCGTCGAGTATGACTTGTGACCGTGCGGTATTTAATCCGACTTCCCACTAACTTCTGGAAATCCATGATGCTGCAACGCCGCCACTTTCTCGCCACCGGCATGGCCGGTGCCGCTGCCCTCACCTTCAGCTCGGTGTGGTCGCAGAGCACGCCCAGCCTGGGCGCCCCCTCGATGCCTGCCACCGGTTTCAAGCGCATGAAGCTCGGCGCCATGGAAGTGATCGCGCTGCACGACGGCGCCCTGCGCCGCCCGCTGGGTGAAGAGTTCGTGCGCAACGCGCCGCTCGAACAGGTGAAGTCCCTGCTGTCTTCGCAAAACCTGCCCACGGAGTACGTAGACATCCCCTTCACCGCCTTTCTGGTGGTCAGCGGTGGCACCAAATTCCTGATCGACACCGGCTTTGCCGACAACGGCCCGCCCACCACCGGCCGGCTGCGCGAGAACCTGGCTGCCGCCGGTTATAAGCCAGAAGACATCAACCACGTCATCCTGAGCCACTACCACGGTGATCACATCAACGGCGTGCGCGCCAAAGACGGCTCGCTGGTCTACCCCAACGCGACCATCCATGTGCCGGCACCCGAGCACGCGTTCTGGATGGACGACGCCCGCATGGAAGCCGCTCCTCCCGCCATGAAAGGCGCGTTCCAGAACGTGCGCCGCGTGCTGGGAGGTCTGCCGGCGGACAAGCTGGTGCAGTTCCAGCCTGGGGCCGAGCTGGCACCGGGCATCGTGTCCTCCGCCGCATTCGGTCACACGCCGGGCATGGCGGTGTTCACCGTCACCTCCGAGGGGCAGAGCTTCATGTACGTGGCCGACGTGACCAATATTCCCTCACTTTTCGCACGCAGCCCCGAGTGGGCCGTGCAGTTCGACATGGACGCCGAAATGGCCCGCCAGACGCGCCGCCGCATCTTCGACCAGGTGGTCAAGGACAACATGGTCGCTGGCGGCTTCCACTTCCCCTTCCCGGCCTTCGGAAAACTCGAAGCGGCCGGCAAGGGTTACCAGTTCGTACCCGTCGCCTGAGTAGAGCCCGGCCCAGGATGCGGTGGAACCGGCTCCGCCGGTCCACTCGCATCGCCCCCTTGATGGGGTAACGCCGAAGGCGGCGCAGGGGTGTATTCATAATGCACGCCATGGACACCTCTGCCTACCTCAAGCAACACATCCGCACCGTACCGGACTGGCCCGCGCCAGGTGTGCAGTTTCGCGACATCACGCCGCTGCTGCAAAACCCGCAGGTATTCCGGGTCCTGATCGACGCATTCGTGCACCGCTACATGGACCCAGCACTGCGGCCCACGGTGGTGGCTGGCCTAGACGCACGGGGCTTCATCATTGGCTCGGTGCTGGCATATGAGCTCGCGGTCGGGTTCGTGCCGATCCGCAAGAAGGGCAAACTGCCCTTCACCACGGTGGCCGAAACCTACGAGCTGGAATATGGGAGCGCCACGGTCGAATTGCACACCGACGCGGTCAAGTCAGGAGACAGGGTGGTGTTGATCGACGACCTGATAGCCACTGGTGGCACCATGATGGCCGGTCGCAAATTGCTGGAAAAATTGGGCGCAGAGGTGATCGAAGGTGCCGCCATTGTCGACCTGCCCGAGCTCGGCGGCTCGGCCAAGCTGCGCGCCTCGGGCCTGAAGCTGCACACCCTGGTGGACTTCGCCGGTCACTGAAGCGATCGAGCAGGAGTTGGGGCAACGGTCAGGCGCCGGGCCACTCCAGGCCGGATCATCCCCGGGACATGGAAGGCACCGGGTCCCTCCCCAGTGCTGGTGCAGCGACCCGCGTAGCAGTGGAGGGGGCTATCGCCTACAACTTGCCGTACTGTGTCTCGCTAAGCGCCGAAAAGTCGCTGTGCGATTCGGGCGTGGGGCCCATCAGGTCTTCAGCGCTGGGTGGGCCGCGCCGCAGTGGCGTGGCGCCGGCAGCCAGCGCTTCACGGAACGCCTCCACTTCGTTCTCATCCACCGCTTGCACCCGGCCAGTGGCTGACGACATCGGCGGCGCAGGAATGGATGTCAGGCTTTCTGCCGGAGTGACGCGCTGGGTCTGGGCCGTGACCGCGGCACGCAGCGCCAAGCCGCGCTGGTCGTGCACCGCCTTGCGGCGCCAGTAAACCGACGGAATGCTCATGCCATGGCGAGACTGGGCGCTGTTTTGCACCCAGCGCTCGATCTCCAGCAAGTACTCATCGGGCATCACGTCGGTCGGCAACGCGAGGTCGATCAGCACCAGAAAGCTATCGCCGTTCGCATCCAGCGTCAGCACCTTGAATTCGTAGCTGGTCGACAGCACACCGCCGCGGATCATGGACTCGCGCACCACCGAGAACAGCTGCTCGCGGCGCAGGATGCGGCGGCCACGGCGAGGAGAGATCAGGGGCAGAGTGGTCTGACCGAAGGACTTGCGCACACGGGGCTTGCCGTTGCGCGAAGGCTGGGACTTCTTGGCCTGGAGCCAGTTCATCAATGACATGGGAACAGTGTGCGTGGGCAAAACGCCGAGGATGGCGGGGAAAAGGCGAAGAAAACCATGGCTGATCGGCGATACGCCGGCGCTGATCAGGTCTCAGGTGACGGCGATACGTTTGGGCTTGTTGTACATGCGACGAGCCAGCACGGCAGACATTGAAACGGTAAGCTCCAGCGCAACGTCGGCGTGACGGCTGGAGAGCTCGCGAAAGCGCAGTGGCGTGAGGCACCACAGGCGACAGTCGCTGCCCGCGTTGACGGTGGCGCTGCGCGGCAGGTGGCTGAAGAAGGCGCCTTCGCCGAGCAGCGAGCCGGCGCCGACCATGGCGATTCGGATGCGCTCGCGGTCGTCTTCAAAATGCACTGTGAGACTGCCGCTTTCCACAAAGTACACGGTGCGGTCTTTCACCCCCTGCTCGATCAGCACCTGGCCCTGCTGCAGGCTGACCGGCTGCAGGAAGTCGGCCAACGAGCGCCACTGGGTGTCGCTGAGGTTCATGGGTACGGCATCGAGCGCGCTGCTCATGCGCATGGCTTGCGCCAGATTCAGGATGTCAAAGCGCACATGGGTGGGCATTGGAGCGTTCATCTGATCGAGTTGAACCCGGCTGACGCGCCCGCGCAAGCCGCTTTTACGGCTGCTTACAGTTGCGCTCCCGGCGGTGCTTGACCGTTCACCAGCGGTGGCTCTTAGCTCACTTGCCGATGCAAAAACGCGAAAAAATCTCGCCCAGCAGGTCGTCGGCGCTGAATTCGCCGGTGATGTCACAGAGCGCCTGCTGGGCCAGGCGCAGTTCTTCGGCCAGCAAGTCGAGGTGTTCAGCCTTGGCCGCCAGCAGCTCGGCCGCGCTCGCCAGGTGGCCCTCGACCCGGCTCAGCGCCTGCAAATGGCGCTCACGGGCCATGAACAGACCATCGCCCGCTTGCTGCCAGCCCGCCACGGCGAGCAGGCGCTCGCGCAGGCTCTGCAAACCTTCGCCCAGCTTGGCGGAAACAGCCAACTCACCGTCCTGCATCCGTTGCACCAGCGCCGCGCGCGCTGGCGCTGCACACTGGTCCAGCTTGTTCCAGACCTGCACCACCGTCACACCAGGCGGTAGGCTGGCGGCAATGACCGCGTCTCCCGCCCGGTAGGCCGGCTCATCGCAGCGGGTCAGATCGTGCAGAAACAGCACAGCGTCGGCCTGGTCGATCTGACCCCAGGCGCGCTCGATGCCGATGCGCTCGACTTCGTCGACATCGGCGCCATCGCGCAGGCCGGCGGTGTCGATCACGTGCAAGGGCACGCCCTCGATCTGTATGGTCTGCTGCACCACGTCGCGCGTGGTGCCGGCGATCGGTGTCACGATCGCCAGTTCGGCGCCGGCCAGGGCATTGAGCAGCGAGCTCTTGCCCGCATTGGGCTGACCGGCGATCACAACCTTCACCCCGTCGCGCAACAAGGCGCCCTGCCGCGCCTGCGCACGCACCTCGGCCAGAGAGGTCTGCAGGCGTTGCAGCTGACCGTCGGCATCGGCCTTTTGCAGAAAATCGATTTCTTCTTCGGGGAAATCGAGTGTGGCCTCGACCAGCATGCGCAATCGGATCAGTGCCTCGCGCAAGGCCCGCACCCGCTCGGAAAATACCCCTGCGAGCGAGCGGCTGGCACTGCGGGCTGCCGCTTCGGTGCTGGCATCGATCAGGTCGGCCACCGCCTCGGCCTGGGCCAGATCGAGCTTGTCGTTCAGAAAAGCGCGCTCGGTGAATTCGCCAGCGCGCGCCAGACGCAAGCCGGGCAGCAGCGGCTGGCCATCGGCGCCCAACGTTTGCGCCAGCGACAGGCAGCGAGCCAGCAGCAGCTGCAACACCACCGGGCCGCCATGGCCCTGCAGCTCCAGCACGTCTTCACCAGTGTACGAATGGGGCCCGGGAAACCACAGCGCCAGGCCATGGTCGATGGCCTCGCCATCGGTATCGCGCAAGGGCAGGTAAGTGGCTTCGCGAGGCCGCAAGTCGCGTCCGACCAGCGCAGACACCAGCGGCACGAGCCCCTTGCCCGAGACCCGCACAATGCCCACCGCGCCGCGTCCTGGGGCGGTAGCGACCGCCAGAATCGGGTCGTGATGCTGCGAAAGAGAGGACAAGAAAGCTCCGAAAAACCAGCCGGAGCGAGTGCCCCCAACCCAGGGCGCCGCGGAACCGGCTTAGCCGGGCCGCCTGCGCCGCCCCCTGGGGGGTGACGCCGCAGGCGGCGCGGTGGATCTACTTCGCCGCTGACTTCTTGTTGAAAAAGTCCGGCATGCTGAACTTCAGCGGCACACCCATCTTGTTATTGATGTAGGCCTGCTGCACGATGGTCAGGATGTTGTTCGTGATCCAGTACAGCACCAGGCCGGCCGGGAAGAAGAAGAACATCACCGAGAACACCAGCGGCATCATCCACATCAGCTTGGCCTGCAGCGGGTCGGGCGGCAGCGGGTTGAGCGCGGTCTGGATCAGTGTGGTCACGGCCATCACCAGCGGCAGGATGAAGAACGGGTCGGGCGAGGACAGGTCGTGGATCCAGGCCATCCAAGGCGCATTGCGCATCTCGACGCTGGACAGCAGCACCCAGTAAAGCGCGATGAATACCGGAATCTGAATCATGATGGGCAGGCAGCCACCCAGCGGGTTGACCTTCTCTTCCCGGTAGATCTTCATCATCTCCTGCTGCATCTGCTGTGGATTGCTCTTCAGGCGCTCGCGCATTTCCATGATGCGCGGGTTGATCGCCTTCATCTTGGCCATGCTTCTGTAGGCGGTGGCGTTGAGCCAGTAGAACGCGGCCTTGATCAGCACCACAAGCAACACGATGGACCAACCCCAGTTGTTCACAAAGCCGTGAATCTTCTCCAGCAGCCAGTACAGCGGCTTGGCCAGGATGGTGAGCCAGCCGTAATCTTTCACCAGCTCAAGCCCCGGTGCAACGGTCTCCAACACCTTTTCTTCCTGCGGACCGAGGAACAGCCGCGCGTCGACGCGTTGGGTCTGGCCGGCGTCGATGGCTGGCATGGCCGTGATCGCACCGACCGCAAACAGGTTGTTGTCGACCTTGCGCGCAAAGTTCTCCCGCGCCACGCCGTCGGCCAGTAACCAGGCGCTCGCAAAGTAATGCTGCACCATCGACACATAACCTTCGGAGGCTGACTTCACGAATTCAGCTTTGCCCTTTTCGATGTCGGCGAACTGCACTTTCTGGTATTTCTTCTCCGCCGTGTAGATCGCGGGACCGGTGAAGGTGGAATAAAACGGCGTCTCGCTGCTGAGCTTGGTGCCATCGCGAACCAGCTGCACATACAGTTGCGGGCTCACCGCTTGGCCACTGTTGTTGGTCACTTCATGGGCGACATCGATCACATAGCTGCCGCGCTTGAAGGTGTAGGTCTTGGTGAGCTTGACGCCACCGACCTCTGCGGATTGAAAACGCACCACCAGCGTGTCCTGGCCATCGGCCAGCGCAGTGTCACTCGACACCAGGGTCATGGGTGTCTTGTGGGTGGGAAAGCTGCCGCCGATCAGGCCGGTCTGGGCCACATAGATACGCTCACTGTCCTGCTCGAGCAGGGTGAAGGGCTGCGCCGCCTGGTCTTTGCTCGAGCCGGTGGCCTGGGCGTGCTTGAGCAGCTGGGCGCCAATTAGCGAACCGCCCTCGCTGTTGAAGGTCAGGCGCATCACGTCGGTGGTCACGGTATGGCGCACCTGGGCTGCGGTGGGGGCGCCATCAGGCGCATTGCCAGGTGCGACCACGCCGGCGGCACCAGGCAGAGCCGCGGGCAGACTGCCACCGGCCGTCGGAGTCGCAGTTGTGGTGCCCGCGGGCGCGGGAGCGGTAACAGCTGCCGATGGGAAAAAGGTCGGCGCATTGCCGTTGTGGATCTGCCATTTGTCCCAGATCAACACCATGGAGAAACCAAAAACCACCCACAGGATGGACCGACGGATGTCATTCATGACGGGTGCTTCTTTTCTGAGGAAGGAGAAATCAGGCGGGAAAACAAGGCGGGGGGCTGGACGGGCACGGGATCGTGACCGCCTTCGCACCACGGTCCGCAGCGGCCTAGCCGTTTGACGGTGAGGTAACTGCCCGCCAGCGCACCGTGGCGCTCCAGCGCGCCCACTGCATAGACCGAGCAGGTGGGCTCAAACCGGCAACTGTTGCCCAGCCAGGGGCTGAGCAGCAAGCGGTACGCCTTCACCAGCCCGATCAGGCCAAGACGGGGCCAGTCAGACAACATGAACGGACTCCGGGCGGGTCGCCACCGGGGTCAGCACCCGACCCAGCAACTGCTCGAGTTCGGCGCGCACCGCGCGTTTAAGGGGATCGGAAGACGCACTCACAAACTGCTTTCGACTGAACTCGCTGCGCAACCGCACCACCCAAGCCGCTTGCGGAAGACGATCGGACTGCGCCCGAGTCAACTCGTAGATCTGGCGCCGGATGGCGTTGCGCGTTACGGCTCGGCGCGCCCAGCGTTTGGGCAGCAACACGCCCAGCCAGGCATCCGCCACCGGAAACAGCGAAGCACCTGCCGGCGCTGCGTCGAGCGCGGCACGGTGCAAGGCGAAATGGGGTGTCTTGGCCACAGGGGCGCCCGACATCACGGCCTGGAACTGCTGTCGGGACTTCAGGCGCTGAACCACGACTGCCTTGCCTGCGGCATTCATCATGACGCCGGCAAGGACCGTCGGCGGTCAGCCATGCGCTGCAGTCGGTTCAGACAGCCAGGCGCTTGCGGCCCTTGGCTCGGCGGGCGTTGATCACAGCGCGGCCACCGCGGGTCTTCATGCGAACGAGAAAGCCGTGGGTGCGGGCGCGTTTGATCTTGGAAGGCTGGTAAGTGCGTTTCATGGTGCTTGAGGGGGAATCGGGAAAACCCGCCATTATCGCAAACAAACGCCTGACGCGGCAAGCACTTGGCCAGATGAGCTGCGAGGTCACTTCAGGCCGCCGCTCGCCCAATGGGTCCGCAAGCGGGTCAACCCGGGTTGTGGATAAGTGGCCGGGGGGCCTACAATTGCCGGCTCGCTTCGCGCCCTTTATCCACAACAACAGCCTTGCCGCCGCCTCCCGCATGATCGAGGGCTCCCTTCCCATTTCGCCGTCCGCCGACCCCTCGTCGCTGTGGTCGACCTGCGTCGATCAACTGGCACAGGAGATCCCTGAACAGCAGTTCAACACCTGGATCCGACCGTTGTCGGCGGTGGTCGCTCCCGACCAGTCCAAGGTGGTGCTGGCCGTGGCCAACCGCTTCAAACTTGACTGGATCCGCACCCAGTACGCCGCCCGGATCGCCGCCCTGCTGGAAGCCAACCAGGGCAGCCCGGTCACGTTGGAGTTGGTGCTCGCTCCGCGTGAAGGTCCCAGCCGGACCTCACCTGCGCCCCGATCGGTTCAAGATCAGGTGCTGTCGGAGCTGCCCGATCTGGCGCCAGTGGAGCCCCTGGCGCACACCGGCCCGCGCACGCGCCTGAACCCGGCGCTGACCTTCACCACTCTGGTCGAGGGCTCGGCCAACCGCATGGCGCGCGCCGCCGCGATCCACGTCGCGGGCAGCCTGGGCCAGCTCTACAACCCACTCTTCATCTACGGCGGCGTGGGTCTGGGCAAGACCCACCTGGTGCACGCCATCGGCAACCACCTGCTGGCCGACCGCCCACAGGCCAAGGTTCTCTACATCCACGCCGAGCAGTTTGTGTCGGATGTGGTCAAGGCGTATCAGCGCAAGACCTTCGACGAGTTCAAGGAGCGCTACCACTCGCTCGACCTGCTACTGATCGACGATGTACAGTTCTTCGCCAACAAGGAGCGCACGCAAGAGGAGTTTTTCAACGCCTTCGAGGCCCTGCTGGCGCGCAAGAGCCACATCGTGCTGACCAGCGACACCTATCCCAAGGGCCTGGCCGACATCCACGAGCGCCTGGTTTCGCGCTTTGATTCCGGCCTCACGGTGGCGATCGAGCCGCCGGAGCTGGAGATGCGGGTCGCGATTCTGATCAACAAGGCTGCGGTGGAAAACGCCGTGATGCCGGAAGAAGTGGCCTTCTTCGTGGCGAAAAACGTGCGCTCCAACGTGCGTGAGCTCGAAGGCGCGCTGCGCAAGATCCTCGCCTATTCGCGCTTCAACCAGAAAGAGATTTCGATCCAGCTGGCCCGCGATGCGCTCAAAGATCTGCTGTCGATCCAGAACCGGCAGATTGGTGTGGAGAACATCCAGAAAACGGTGGCGGACTATTACAAGATCAAAGTCGCCGACATGTATTCCAAGAAGCGCCCGGCCAGCATCGCCCGCCCGCGCCAGATCGCCATGTTTCTCGCCAAGGAGCTGACCCAGAAAAGCCTGCCCGAGATCGGCGAGCTGTTTGGCGGGCGCGACCACACCACGGTGCTGCACGCGGTGCGCAAGATCGGCGCCGAGCGCCAGCAGAACAATGAGCTGAACCAGCAACTGCACGTGCTGGAGCAGACCCTGAAGGGATGACGACCGGCGTGGCCAGGTCGCCCTCAGGGTGGCTCGGCAGCGTTTTAAAGGAATCCTCTGTAAAAAGGGGAAAATAGGGGGGTTTGGCCAAGCCAGCCACCCAGAATAATTGACGCGCGCCCGGCGCGCCCGAAGCTCACCAGAGAGGCGAAAGAGTCCCACATGATCGTTTTGAAATCTACCCAGGACAAGGTACTGGCCGCACTGCAATCGGTGGCCGGCATTGTCGAGCGCCGCCACACGCTGCCGATCCTGGCCAATGTGCTGCTGCGCAAAACCGGCTCGCAAGTGCAGCTCACCACCAGCGACCTCGAAATCCAGATCCGGACCACGGCCGAGCTCGACGGCGATAGCAGCAACTTCGCCACCACACTGGGCGCGCGCAAGCTGATCGACATCCTGCGCACCATGCCGGCAGACCAGACGGTCAGCCTGGAGTCCACCGGCGGCAAACTCATCCTCAAGGGTGGCAAGAGCCGCTTCACGCTGCAAAGCATGCCAGCCGAAGACTTCCCGCTGGTGCAGGAATCGGCCAGCTTCGGCCCCGCTTTCAGCGTGCCGCAGAAAACGCTCAAGAGCCTGCTGAGCCAGGTGTCGTTCTCGATGGCGGTGCACGACATCCGCTATTACCTGAACGGCATCTTGTTCGTGGCCGAGGGCAAGCAGCTCAGCCTGGTCGCCACTGACGGCCACCGCCTGGCGTTTGCCAGCGCCACGCTGGATGTGGAAGTGCCCAAGCAGGAAGTGATCCTGCCGCGCAAGACCGTGATCGAGCTGCAGCGCCTGCTGTCGGACAAAGAAGGCGCGATCGAGATGCAGTTCGCGGCCAACCAGGCCAAGTTCAGCTTCGACGGCATGGAGTTCGTCACCAAGCTGGTCGAGGGCAAGTTCCCCGACTACAACCGCGTGATTCCTAAGAACCACAAGAATATCGTGACGCTTGGCCGCCAACCGCTGCTGGCCTCGCTGCAGCGCACCGCCATCATGACGAGCGAGAAGTTCAAGGGAGTGCGCCTGAACATCGAGCCGGGCTCGCTGCGCGTGGCCTCCAGCAACGCCGAGCAGGAAGAGGCGGTGGACGAACTCGATGTGGACTACACCGGCGACACGATCGAAATCGGCTTCAACGTCACCTACCTGATCGACGCGCTGCAAAACATGAGCCAGGAGATGGTGCGCGTCGAACTGTCCGACGGCAACAGCTCCGCGCTGGTGACCAACCCCGACGACAACGCCTTCAAGTACGTGGTCATGCCGATGCGGATCTGACCGCACCTGCCAGCTGTGACTCCCCTAGCCCGACCCGCTCACCAGCGGGTTTGGCGTTTCTAGCGAATCTGAAAAGCCTCTTATGTCCGACGAAAACAAGCCCGCCGAATCCGTCAACACCGGCGAGGCGAGCAGTCAAAGCTCCAATTTTCAGCCCACCATCGACAGCAACCAGGTCGGTGCGAGCGAGGGCTACGGCGAGGGCGCGATCCAGATCCTGGAAGGTCTGGAGGCGGTGCGCAAACGCCCGGGCATGTACATCGGCGACACGTCGGACGGCACCGGCCTGCACCACCTGGTGTTCGAGGTGGTCGACAACTCGATCGACGAGGCCCTGGCCGGCCATTGCGACGACATCGTGGTGACCATCCACAGCGACAACTCGATTAGCGTCACCGACAACGGCCGCGGCATCCCCACCGGCGTGAAAATGGACGACAAGCACGAGCCCAAACGCTCGGCGGCCGAGATCGCACTCACCGAGCTGCACGCCGGCGGCAAGTTCAACCAGAACAGCTACAAAGTCTCGGGTGGTCTGCACGGCGTGGGCGTCAGCTGCGTGAACGCACTCTCGATCTGGCTGCGCCTCACGGTGCGCCGCGAAGGCCAGATGCACCAGATCGAATTCGCGCGCGGCTTCGTGCAAAACCGCATCCTGGCGATGAAAGACGGCGTGGAGATTTCGCCGATGAAGATCGCCGGGCCGACCGAGAAGCGTGGTACCGAGGTGCACTTCCTGCCCGACACCGACATCTTCAAAGAGAACAACGATTTCCACTACGAAATTCTGTCCAAGCGCCTGCGCGAACTCTCGTTCCTTAACAACGGCGTGCGCATCCGCCTGAAAGACGAGCGCACCGGCAAGGAAGACGACTTCTCCGGCGCCGGTGGCGTCAAGGGCTTTGTGGACTTCATCAACAAGGGCAAGACCACGCTGCACCCCAATGTGTTCCACGCCATGGGCGACCGCGCCAGCGACCAGGGCACCAACATTGGCGTGGAAGTGGCTATGCAGTGGAACAGCGGCTACAACGAGCAAGTGCTCTGCTTCACCAACAACATCCCGCAGCGCGACGGCGGCACCCACCTGACCGGCCTGCGCGCGGCCATGACGCGCGTCATCAACAAGTACATCGAAGAGAACGAGTTCGCCAAGAAGGCCAAGGTCGAGGTCACCGGTGACGACATGCGCGAAGGTCTGTGCTGCGTGCTGAGCGTGAAGGTGCCCGAGCCCAAGTTCAGCAGCCAGACCAAGGACAAGCTGGTCTCCAGCGAAGTGCGCGGCCCAGTGGAAGACATCGTCTCGCGCCTGCTCACCGACTACCTGCAGGAGCGGCCGAACGACGCCAAGATCATCTGCGGCAAGATCGTGGAAGCTGCCCGCGCCCGCGAAGCCGCGCGCAAAGCGCGCGAAATGACGCGCCGCAAAGGCGTGCTCGACGGCATGGGCCTGCCCGGCAAACTGGCCGACTGCCAGGAAAAAGACCCGGCGCTGTGCGAGATCTACATCGTGGAGGGCGACTCCGCAGGCGGCTCGGCCAAGCAAGGCCGCGACCGCAAATTCCAGGCCATCCTGCCGCTGCGTGGCAAGATCCTGAACGTGGAAAAAGCGCGCTACGAGAAGCTGCTGACCAGCAACGAAATCTTGACGCTCATCACCGCCCTGGGCACAGGCATCGGCAAGGCCGGCGGCGAAGGTGCCAACAGCGATGGCAAGGACGATTTCGATGTGGCCAAGCTGCGCTACCACCGCATCATCATCATGACCGACGCCGACGTGGACGGCGCCCACATCCGCACCCTGCTGCTCACCTTCTTCTACCGCCAGATGACCGAGCTAGTCGAGCGCGGCCACATCTACATCGCGCAGCCACCGCTCTACAAGGTGAAGGCCGGCAAGGAAGAGCTGTACCTGAAAGACGGCGCGGCGCTTGACGGCTTCCTGCTGCGCATCGCGCTGAAAGATGCCAAAGTGTCCACCGGCGGCGCAACCAATACCGTGCTCGAGGGCGACACGCTCGACGCGCTGGCGCGCAAACACCAGGTGGCGGAGAACGTGATCGCCCGGCTCTCCAACTTCATGGACGCCGAGGCGCTGCGCGCCATGGCCGACGGCGTGAGCATCATGCTCGACACGGTGGAAGAGGCCGAAGCCAGCGCCATCGCGCTGCAGGCCAAACTGCGCGAGCTCAGCACCACCGGCGTGCCCGCCGAGGTGGCGGGCGAATTTGACGCGCGCACCGACAAACCCATTCTGCGCATCAGCCGCCGCCACCACGGCAACATCAAGAGCAGCATCATCACGCAGGACTTCGTGCACGGTGCCGACTACAGCGCGCTCGCCACGGCAGCGGAAACCTTCCGCGGCCTGCTCGGCGAAGGCGCCAAGGTCATGCGCGGCGAGGGCGACAAGCAGAAGGAAGAAAAGGTAAGCGACTTCCGCGTGGCCATGCAATGGCTGATCTCGGAGGCTGAGCGCACCACCAGCCGCCAGCGCTACAAAGGCCTGGGCGAAATGAACCCGGCCCAGCTCTGGGAAACCACCATGGACCCCACCGTGCGCCGCCTGCTGCGCGTGCAGATCGATGACGCGATCGAAGCCGACCGCGTGTTCACGATGTTGATGGGCGACGAGGTTGAGCCGCGGCGAGATTTCATTGAGAGCAATGCGCTGCGGGCGGGAAATATTGACGTTTGATTTTTTTGTAGGCAATCCCATAACCTGAGAAATTGAGACCCATAAGTTGAGAAACTTATGGGTCTTTCTCCATGAATTGCCCCTGACTATTGGCTCCAGACCTGCCCCAGGAGTCGAGATGTTGAGCCGCTTGGCCCACCTGCGAAGTCGATGCTGCGTGCTGCCGTGCGGCAGATGAGTTATTTCGTTGTAAGGTTGATGCGCTTAAACCGCTGCTCGCCGAGGAACTCAAATTTTCGCTGGAAGAGAGCGGCAAGACGCGCATCTGCTGTTGCGAAGAAAACCTGTTTTCGGCTTCCAACAACCACATCGCGCAGGTAGTCGAGGAATGACAGAGCGTTGAGGTCGTCGATATGCGCGACAGGGTCGTCGATGAGAATTACGGGTGGAGCGGTCGTTGCGCTTTCGTTGAGTGCGAGAAAAATTGACAGCGCAAGCGCTGCACGTTGGCCCGTGCTGACCTGGTTGACGTCATGCTGCCGCGCATCATCTCGACGAATGATGAGTTGGCCATCACTGAAGCTGCCGAGCGTGTACTCGGGAGGTGAATGAATTTGGGCGAAGACATCACTGACCTTGCCCCTGATGGCGACGAAAGAGTCTGCAGTCGCCTTATCCAGCGAGTGGTTCTCCACGATGTTGGCAAGCGACGTCGTTGCGCGACTCAGGTTTCCTCTAGCAGCCATCGTCTTGGACAGGCGACTGGTCGCCGCTTGCAATTCGCCTTCCTTCCCCTTCATAAGAGACCCGGCACCCGCTTCCAGCTCGCAAGCCTGCATAGCCTTATCAAAATCGAGTAAACAAGCCTGAAGTGCATTTTGAAGCGTCTCGACGGACGCGTTTGACGGTAGGCGTACGGCGGCCTCAATCTCTTTCATAGCGGTTGAGGTGCAATAGGCCTGAAGACACAGGCGCCCAGAGGGTCGCTCCTTGGTCGATGTCCAGTGACGTGGCCCAGTGAAACGGCGACGTTGTTCGGCCGTC
>NZ_JAABRQ010000027.1 GCF_011390835.1 Hydrogenophaga sp.
GCGATCACGGCGCGTGAGCGCGTGGTGATGGACGGTCTGGCACAGCGCTACGGGCATGCTTCAGCCGAGCGGCTGGTGTGTGGTCAAGGTTTGCTGGATGCATTCGGTCTGTTGTGCCAGGCCGATGGCGTTGGGCCGGGGGCGATCCGCAGTGCCGCCGCCGTGACCGAGGCGGCGCTGAAAGCCCACCACCCGCAAGCGGTGGAAGCGCTCACCATGTTTTGTGCCGTGCTGGGCACGGTGGCCGGTAACCTCGCGCTCACGCTAGGTGCACACGGGGGCGTGTACGTCGGGGGCGGCATCGTACCGCGGCTAGGTGCCTGGTTTGACAGCTCGCCGTTTCGCGAGCGCTTCGAGGCCAAAGGGCGGTTCAAGTCCTATCTGGCCAACATCCCAGTCTGGGTGATCACCTCGGCGCAGTCTCCGGCCCTGCTGGGGGCAGCCCGTTCGCTGGATGCGCTGAGCTGAGCTGAGCGCCCCCGGTCTAGCACCCGAGCTCAGGATTGTGTGGCGGCCAAAGCATGAAGAAACTGCTTACGCCACCAGTGCACATCGTGTGCCCGGATGCCCGCCAGTAGCGCCTGGTGCCGGCGCTGGCGCTCGGCCAGCGGCATCTGCAGCGCCAGCTGGATCGTCTCTGCCGTATGCGCCGTGTCATAGGGATTCACGAGCAGGGCCTCATGCATCTGTTCGGCCGCACCCGCAAAACGGGACAGCACGAGCACGCCCGGGTCGGCCGGGTCCTGGGCGGCGACAAACTCCTTGGCCACGAGGTTCATGCCATCGCGCAGCGGGGTCACCAGCGCCACGGCCGCGGCGCGGTACAGGCCGGGCAGGCGCTTGCGTGCCACGTTTCGGTGAATCGAGCGCATGGGCATCCAGTCAAGCTGGCCAAACTCGCTGTTGATGGCGCCACTCAGGCTCTCCAGCTCCAGGCGCAGCGTGGCATAGGCATCCACCGCCTCGCGGCTCGGCGCGGCGATCTGGATCAGTGTGGCGCGGCCCAGGTTTTCCGGATAGTTCTGAAGGAGCAGGCGAAATGCCTTGAAGCGCTGCGGCAGACCTTTGGAGTAGTCCATGCGCTCCACGCCCAGCAATACGCGGCGGCGTGAATACTCGGCCAGCATCTGAGCGTACATAGCTTGTGATTCTGGACCCGCGGCCAAGGCAGTGAACTCATCCACATCGATGCCGATGGGGAACGCCTGCACCTGAAGCGTCTTCCCGTAGGCTCGGAATTCGTGCTCGCCGAGCACATCGGCCGAGATCTCGGTGCCTACGTAGCTCGAAAAATGCGCTACGTCGGCCTCGGTTTGAAAGCCGACCAAGTCGTAGGCGAACAGCGATCGCATCAGCCATTCGTGCTGCGGAATGGCGGCCAGGATCAACGGCGGCGGAAGTGGAATGTGCAGGAAAAAGCCCATGCGCTGCTGGCAGCCCATGGCACGCAGGGCCGCTGCCAGTGGGATCAGATGGTAGTCATGCACCCAGATGATGTCGTCCGGGCGTAGCAGCGACGCCAGCTTTTGCGCCATCATCTGGTTCACGCGCCGGTAGCCGCCGATGTAGCCCGCGTCAAAGTCCGCTAAGTCGATGCGGTAGTGAAACACCGGCCAAAGCACGCCGTTGCTGTAGCCCAGGTAATAGCTGTCGTGATCGTCTCGGCTGAGATCCACGGTGGCCAGTTGCACTTTGCCAGCCTGGTGCAGGTGCAGGTCGCCTTCGCCGGGCGTACCGTTGTCCACCACCTTGCCGCTCCAGCCGAACCAGAGTCCGCCCGAGGCTTCCAGCGCCTGCCCCACGGCCACCGCCAGGCCGCCTGAAGCGGGCTTGCGTGGATCGGCCACCCGATTGGAAACAACAACGAGGCGTCCCATCAGATCACCGTGTCCCAGGCCGTCGAGAGCCGAACGGCCGCGTTGATGATGCCGACCATGGAGTAGGTCTGCGGGTAGTTGCCCCACATTTCGCCAGTGACGGCATGGGTGTCTTCGGACAGCATGCCCAATGGGTTGCGCGCCTTGAGCATGGTCTCAAAGATGGCGCGCGCTTCGTCCACACGGCCAATACGCGCCAGGGCGTCGATGCGCCAGAAGGTGCAGATATTGAAAGCGGTCTCGGGTTTGCCGAAGTCATCGGCGGCTTCGTAGCGGCGCATGTACGGGCCGTCGCACAGGTGCTTCTCCAGCGCATCGAGGGTGGCGATGAACCTCGGGTCCAGTGGTTCGATAAAACCCACTTCGGCCATCAGCAGCACACTGGCATCAAGATCCCGGCCGCCGAAGCTCTCGGCAAAGGCTTGGCGCTCTTCGCTCCAGGATTCGCGCAGGATGCGCTCGCGCATCGCCTTGGCGTGTTGCTGCCAGTAGGCCGCGCGCTCGGACTGCTGCAGCGTGAGCGCGATCTTGGCCAGCCGGTCACAGGCGGCCCAGCACATGAGGGCGGACGATGTGTGTACCCGCGAGCGGGTGCGCAGCTCCCACATGCCGGCGTCGGGCTGGTCGAAGACGCGCACTGCCTTCTCTCCCATCAGCTCCAGCCGGAGGAATTCGGGCATACCGGCCGGGTGCAGCAGGCGCCGGTCGTGAAAGGCTTGGGCCGCAGCGAGCACGATGTTGCCGTAGACGTCGTGTTGGAAGTGTTCGTACGCCTGGTTGCCGACACGCACCGGACCCATGCCGCGGTAGCCGGGCAGGCCTTCGCAGATGCGCTCGGGCAGGTCGCGCTCCAGTCCGATGCCGAATAGCGGCTGCACATGGTCCCCGTTGGCACCCGCCACCGCGTTGGTGAGCCAGTCCAGATAGTCCTCCATGGTGCCGACCTCCGCCAGGCTGTTGAGCGCGCGGACCACGAAAAAGGCATCGCGCAGCCAGCAGTAGCGGTAGTCCCAGTTGCGCTGGGTATCGGGCGCTTCGGGGATGCTGGTGGTCATGGCGGCGACGATGGCACCGGTGTCCTCGAACACCGACAGCTTGAGCGTGATGGCGGCGCGAATCACCGCGTCCTGCCACTCCAGGGGCAAGGCCAGGCGCTGTGTCCAAGCGCGCCAGTAGGCCACCGTTTCCTGCTCAAAATGGCGTGCAGTATCGCCGATGCCGCCCTCCAGGGTTTCATCCGGGCCCAGCAGGAAATTGAGTTCACGCGTCAGCAGGAAGGGCTGCTGATGAAGCACGTTTGAGACCGAGGCGTCGGTCTGCAGTCTCAACGTTTGCTGGTCGCCAACATAGCGGATGTGGTTGCTGCCCGACGTAATGGCGGGCTCGGACGCGCCCCAGTCGAAACGCGGTTTCAGACACACGCGAATACGCGGCGTGCCTTTGAGGGGTCGAACCCGGCGCACCAGCATGGTAGGTCGGAAGATACGTCCACGCGAAGGAAAGCGGGGTGCGAAATCGGTGATCAGCAGGCCATGACCGTGGCTGTCCCAGAGCTCGGTGCGCAGCACGGCGGTGTTGGGCTCGTAGTGTTGGCTGCTGCTGGCGAAGTTTTCGATTTCGACCGCAAACGAACCGGCGCCATCGTCGCTGCCGAGGAGGGCGTGAAACACGGGATCGGCGTCGAAGCGGGGCAGGCAGCTCCAGACCACGCGGCCCAGCGGGTCGATCAGTGCGCTGAAGGCGCAGTTGCCCACGACACCGAGGGACAGGGAGGGTACTGCGGGTGGGCCGAAGCCTCTGGTATCGGTGGCGTTGCCTGGTGTGGGGGCGTCGGAAGCTGGGGTCATGTGGTCAAAGTTGTTGCAGGGAATCTTGCAGCCATTGGCGCAGGCGGGTGGGGTCCGGGATGTGGTGGGCAGCCGCGGTCTCTCCGCTGCCCACCTTGATGGCGTCGCCGCCCAGCCGCTGCACGACCACGAAGCCGGGTTCATCGGTGACATCGTCGCCCACGAACACGGGAAGCCGGCCAGCAAAAGGCACCTCCGCCATGAAGGCTTCAATGGCCAGGCCCTTGCCTACCTGCGCGGATTTCACCTCGACCACGGCCTTGCCATGCAGCAACTGTAGGCCGGGGTCTTGCTGCGCGGCTTCGGTCATGGCAGCGACGCACGCCGGCGCCAGCGCGGGTGCCAGGCGGAAATGCAACGCGACCGATGAGCGCTTGCGCTCGACCAGCAGATCGGGGTGGCGGTCGGCCAGCGATCGGGCGGCGGCGAGTGCACGGTCCAGTGCGGGCGGGGGTGCAACCGTCAGCGTCTGGTCTGCGCGGCGGCGCACCGCGCCGTGTTCGTAGGCGGCGGGCAGGTAGGTGAGCACTGGCGCGAGCATAGGCTCGATGTCGTCCTGGGCACGTCCGGTGATCAGTGCGAGCGCGCCACCCAGGCGCTGGTGCAGCCGCACCAGCAGGTCTGGCAGTCCGTGGTGGATGTCGACGGCGTCAGGGCGCGGTGCGATGTCGACCAGCGTGCCGTCGAAATCGAGAAAGAGGGCCGAGTGTGGTGTCAGCAGGCGCGGAGTTGAGCTCATCGGTGCCTACCGTATCAGACTCTGGCGACCAGGGACATGGCGCGCCCTCAGCTCGGTGTACCTGGCGCCATCGCCTGTTTCACTGCCTCGACGCGTGTCGCATGGATGGCCTGCGCGATCTTGGGCCCTGCCTGCGGGCTGCCATCAGGGTGTATGGCGATACCGTCGACCACAGCCTGTGTGTTCACCGATCGCGCAGCCGCCAGCGCCTGCAGGAGGTGTGGACGTTGCGGATACGCGCTGTCGCCGTGTCCGAGCCGGCCACGGGCATCGCATTCGCAGGCCAGCAGCACCTCTTCAAAGCGCTCGGGGCGGCGCAGCGCATCGCAACGCTCCAGCAGCCGCACCAGACCGGCGGGACCCAGTGTGGCGCTGCGGTGGATGTTGCCGTGTTCGCGCGCCACCACGTCGGCCAGCTCGCGGCTCTCGCGTGGTACCCGCCAGCGATCGCAGACGCCTTTCAGCAGGTTCGCGCTGCGTTGTTCGTGACCGATATGGCGCGGTAACAGGTCTGCCGGCGTGGTGCCCTTGCCGAGGTCGTGGCACAGGCAGGCGAAGCGCACCGGCAGCGAAGTCTGCAGCCGCGCGCTCATGTCCAGCACCATCATCAGGTGCACACCGGTGTCGACTTCGGGGTGGTACTCGGCGCGTTGCGGCACGCCCCAGAGCCGATCAACCTCGGGCAGCAGGCGCTGGAGCGCGCCACAGGCCCGCAGCACGTCGAACATGCGGCTGGGACGCTGCTCCATCAGGCCGCGCGACAGCTCTTGCCACACGCGCTCGGGCACCAGGTGGTCGACCTCGCCAGCGGCTACCATGTCGCGCATCAGCGTCTCGGTTTCCGCAGCGATGCTGAATTCGGGAAAGCGCGCAGCGAAGCGCGCCAAACGCAGGATGCGAACCGGGTCTTCGGCAAAGGCGCCGGTGACATGGCGCAGCACGCGTGCCTGCAGGTCGCGCTGGCCACCAAAAGGGTCGATGAGCGTGGCGCGCGTCGGGTGCTCAGCGGCTTCCGCGGCGATCGCCATGGCGTTGATGGTGAGGTCGCGGCGCGCCAGGTCTTCTTCCAGAGTCACGCCCGGTGCGGCGTGGAAGGCGAAGCCGTGGTAGCCCGGCGCGGTCTTGCGCTCCGTGCGCGCAAGTGCGTACTCCTCTTTTGTCTCCGGGTGCAGGAAGACCGGGAAATCCCGCCCCACGGGCAGATAGCCCAGATCCTGCATGGCCTGGGGCGTGGCGCCCACCACCACCCAGTCGCGGTCCACATGCGCTGAGGCTGATGACACCGAAGCTGGTGCCATCAACGCATCGCGCACCGCGCCGCCGACCAAGTAAATGTCCATGGACTTCAGTTTAGGTGCTGGCCGCAGGGCTATGGCGGGCAGTGCTTGGAAAGCCTCAGCGACCCAGCCGGTAAGGCTCCTCGAAGTTGAGGAAATCGTGCTCGGCGAGCGCGTCCTGAATCCAGGCTTGCACGCCAGGCAGCGCGGCCACGCGCTCCACATACGCTGCCATGTCGGCCGGCAGGGGCAGGGCATAGGTCTTGAGCCGCATGCAGACCGGGGCGAAGAAGGCGTCGGCGATGCTGAAGCGGCCGAAGAGCAGGGGACCACTGCCGTCAGGCATCTTGTCGGGCTGGGCGGCGAGCAGTTCGCCCCACAGGCCACACAGGCGCGCCAGGTCAGCGCGCACACCGGGCTGGTCGCGCCAGATCAGGCGGCCGATGTCAGGCAGGCTCGCTTCGATGTTCATCGGGCAATGGCTGCGCAGCGAGCCAAAGCCACTGTGCATTTCGGCGCACACGCTGCGCGCGCGCGCCCTGGCCTGGGGATCAAGTGGCCAGAGCTGTTGTTCGGGAAAACGCTCGGCGAGGTATTCGGTGATGGCCAGCGTGTCCCACACCACGAGGCCATCGTGCACCAGCACCGGTACCTTGCCCACGGGACTGATGCCGCGCAAGGTTTTCTTGAAAACCGAGTCTGCCGCGAAGGAGTCAAACCGCACCATGAACTCGTCAAAGGCGATGCCAGCCTGCTTCATCAGCACCCAAGGGCGCATGGACCAGGACGAATAGTTCTTGTTGCCAATGTAGAGCTGCAATGCCATGAGGCCTCCGTGGGTGATGGCCTGCATGCTAGCCCGATCGGCAGAAGGCATTGATGTCAAGGTGAGCGCCGATTGATTCGGTGGCCGATGAAGCACCGGCTCAAAAAATGGCAAAGCGAGGGCGCTTCAGCCGGTCAGACGCCAGTTCGCCTCAAGGCTGGCCTGGCCCCCTCGTGGGGCAGCTATCCGCGCAGCGTTGGAGCGCGGGGACCTCCGTGTTCAGGCGTATTTTTCGAGAATTCGCGCCGAGCGCTCCACCTCGCGGAAGGTTTCGGCCTCGGACTCGCCGCCAGACACCGCTTCCATCACCGAGCACGCCATCATCCGGTAGAAGGCCTTGTCCATCGCCTTGCGCGCGGCCGACATCTGCTGCGCCACGTCTTCGCACGGGCGACCTGTTTCCACCATGTCGATCAGGCCACGGACTTGTCCTTCTATGCGCTTGAGTCGGTTGATTACGTCGCGCTGGTGCTCGGATCGATAGGTCGCGGCGGTGCTGCCATCAACTGGGGCGGTTTTTGCGGGGGAGACTGCCATGGTGTTTCCTGTGCTGGGTTGGTGGATGGAGTTTGCCAAAAAACCGTGCCAGGCAACCACCTGTTGCCTTTTTCATTCAAAAACAACTCAATATATACCTTACCCCCTAGGGTAGTCACCAATGCTCTTTTGGTGTGAATTCGTTACCTTGGGGAGGAGTCGACCGGTGTGCCGGCGACCAAGCAACCATTCCAACGAGGAGCCCTCATGCACATTTTCAAACGCTTCGCCACCGGCCTTGCGCTCACCGCCACCCTGCTCGCCACCACCGGTTGCGGCACGATTTCCACCATCGGCAAGCTGGAGGACGGTGCGGGTGCCGAGGCCTCCCGCATGTGGGACCGCTGGATTGAGGCCGACGGCGACATTGCGGTCGCGACCACCTGGGAGCGCAAAGTCAAGGAAGGCGTGAGCGCCAAGGAGGTCGAAGAGATCCTGAAGTTCGTGGCGGTCGAACGCAACATGCGTGACGTGGGCACCCTGCCGCTGTCCAAGGAGCTGGAAGCGCGCTCGGGCAAAAAGGAAAAACTGCTGACCGTCTATTCGTTCTGCAGCCCAGACACCGCCCGCAAGATGGTGGACTTCAGCCCCCACATGTCAGCCTATCTGCCATGCCGGGTGACGCTGATCGAGCACGACGACGGCAGCCTGTGGATGTACACGCTCAACATGGACATGATGGTGAAGATGGGGCGCAAGCTGCCCTCTCCGCTCAAGGAAGAGGCCACGAAGGTGCGCGACACCATCTGGGAAATGATGGAGCGCGGCTCCAAGGGCCAGTTCTGATCCGGCTCAGCCAATAACCAATAACACCCGAGGAGACACCATGACATTTCAACGCACCGCCCTGCGCGCGGCAGCCGCACTCGCCCTGGGCACCGCCTTGCTGCCCGCCCACGCCACCAACGGCTACTTTCCTCACGGCTTTGGCCTCAAGGCCAAGGGCATGGGGGGTGCGGCCACCGCATTGGCCCAGGACGCCTTTGCCGGCGTCAACAACCCGGCAGCTTCTGCATTTGCCGGCAACCGATGGGATATCGGCGCCGATATCTTCATGCCTGATCGCAGCATGAACCGCACTTTCAACGGTTCGCCCATCGCCAGCGCCGAAAGTGATCGCAAAGTCTTTCTGATCCCCGAATTCGGGTACAACCAAACGATCTCCGACCGTCTGAGCTGGGGTGTGACGGTGTACGGTAACGGCGGCATGAACACCACCTATCCGGCTACCAGCAACGTGTTGAACGGTACCGGGCAGTTGGGTGTTGACCTGATGCAGCTGGTTGTAGCGCCGACCGTGGCCTACAAGGTTAACGACCGTCATTCCTTGGGAGTCTCTCCTTTGCTCGTGTACCAGCGTTTCAAGGCCTTTGGACTGGACGGCTTTGGCAGTATCTCGAGTGATTCGACCAAGCTCACGAACAACGGTGCCGACAGCAGCACAGGCCTAGGCGTGCGCTTGGGCTACATGGGCCGACTGTCCGATACGTTGAGCATCGGAGCGTCGTATTCCCCCAAGATCGGCATGAGCCGCTTCAAAGACTACGCAGGCTTGTTCGCAGCGGGTGGTGATTTCGACATTCCGGAAAACTACACGCTCGGTTTGGCATTTCAGGCAACGCCTGCGCTGCTGTTCGCGATGGACTACCAGCGCATCAATTACAGCGGCGTGTCTTCCATTGGCAACCCCAGCAGCAACATGGCCCCCTTGGGCGCCGACAATGGACCGGGTTTCGGGTGGCGCGACATCAATGTGTGGAAGATCGGTGCGCAATGGCAATTCAACCCCACTTGGACGCTGCGCGCAGGGTACAGCAAGGGGCAGAACCCAATTACACCAGCTGATGTGAGCTTTAACATTCTGGCGCCTGGTGTGGTCACCGATCACATCACCTTGGGTGCGACCATGCAGATGGACAAACAATCGGAACTCACGTTCACCTATATGCACGCCCGCAACAACGAAGTGACCGGAGCTTCGTTGTTCAACAACCCGATGTTCGGTGGGGGCGGCGGCACTGCGATTCAGGAAACGATTCGCATGAAGCAAAACTCGATTGGCCTTCAATACAGTCGCAAATTCTGACCAGTTTCATCTGAGACGAAGTCTCTTGGTCCACCCGCGCTGAAGGGCCGGGTGGATTTTTTTCGTTTCGATTCAGCGTGAGGTCCCGCCGGCGCGCGCCTTGAGCAGGCTGCTGCGGCCACCGCGTGTGCCCAGGTAGGTGGGGGCGATGGTGTGTACCGAAGAGGGGGTGATGCCCAGCGAAGTCAGGCCGGGCCACTGGCCGCTGGCCAAGTTGTCGACCGACATCGCAGCCAGGTTGTCGCGGCTCATCAAGGGCTCGCCGGGAGCGAGCTCCATCATCATCGCCTGCAGGCGCCCAACCGCCATCGGCAGCGGCAGCACCGGACGCTGTTTGCTGCCGTGGCGGCCGGCGATGCGCACCAGGTCGGCCAGGGTGAGCACCTCGGGGCCAGCACATTCAAAGGTCTGGCCAACTGAGCTCATGGGCAGGTTGCGGTCTAGCAAGGCGCTCACCACGGCTTTCGCCACATCCTCCACCCAAACTGGTTGAAACCGCGCACTGGCCGCTGCCAGCGGGACCACTGGGAACACCGCCTGCAACTGCGCAAATAGGTTGAGAAAGCGGTCGCCGGCGCCGAAGATGACGCTGGGGCGAAGCACCGTGAGTGCCAGACCGGCCTGGCGCAGCACCTCTTCTCCGCGGGCCTTGCTGCGCTGGTAGCGCGACGGGCTGTCCAGCCCGACACCGAGCGCACTCACGTGGACCAGCCGCGTCACGCCGCTGGCCTTGCAGGCCCGGGCCAACGTCTGTGGCAGGGTCACATGGGTACGCTCGAACGCGGCTTCGCTGCCGTGCAGGATGGCGATCAGGTTCACCACAGCATCGTGCCCGGCCAGCAAGCTCGTCAGCGTCGCTTCGTCGTGCACGTCGGCCTCGAGCACCGTCAGGCGGGGCAGGTGCTGCACAGCCTTGGCGTTGATGGCGCGCCGCGTCGGCACGGTGATGGACCAGCCTTGACGCTGTAGTTTTTCGCACACGTGGCGACCGACAAAGCCGGTACCACCCAGAACCAGGATGTTTTTCATAGGACCTTGCGAGCGATCTTCAAGGCAGGTCGCGGTTGACGGCGGCGTTGACCGGCAGCGGACCCACCTGGCCCAGTCGGGTGCGCAGGGACTGCGGTTGGCCGGAGATGAGGGCGGCGTAATTGACGGTGTTGGACAGCACGCGCTGCACGTAGTCGCGCGTCTCGTCGAACGGGATGTTCTCAGCCCAGATCTCGGCCGCCAGCACCGGACCGTTGCGCCAGGCTCGGGGCCGGTTGGGGCCGGCGTTATAGGCCGCAGCGGCCATGGGTAGCGAGCCTTCGAAGTCGTCGAGCGCGAGCTTGAGGTAGGAGGTGCCGATGGCGATGTTGGTGTCCAGTTCGGTGATCTGGTGCGGGCGGAAATCGCTCATGCCAATCTTGCGCGCGGTCCAGCGGGCGGTGGCGGGCATCACCTGCATCAGGCCCGAGGCGCCCACGCCCGAGCGGGCATCCATGACGAAGCGGCTTTCCTGACGGATCAGGCCGTAGACATAGGCTGGGTCCAGACCGATCGCATTGGCCTGCTTGACCACCGCGGCCTGGTGCGGCATCGGGAAGCGTTGGGTATGGTCACGTGCCTGCAGCGTGCGTTCGCTGGTGTTGATGCAGCGGTCCCAGATCTGGTTCTGGCAGGCCAGTTGTGCCGCGGCGAGCAGCTCGCGCTCGGTCATGCCGCCCGGCGTGTGCAAGGCCACTTCGTAGTTCCATTCGCGTACGCCCTCGCTGCGAAGGCCCAGGCGGATCGCCGCCAGCGCCCGCTGAAGCGCCACATCGTTGCTGGCTTCGGCGATTTCCTGCGGTGTGAGCGGTGCCGGAGGCTGCGGCACGGTGATACTGCGCCCCAGTTGCTCCAGCGCCAGCTGCTCGTAGAAGCCCTGCACAGAAGCGATGGAGGCGTACAGCTCGCGCGCCTGTGCCCCCGCCTGCACTGCATCCGACGCTTTCAGCGATTCGATGGATCGGGCGCGCCAATATACCCAGACAGGCTCGAGCTGCTGCTCGGGGCTCATTGCCGCTACGGCTTCTTGCACATGGCTCCAGGCGCCAGCCCGAAGCGCGGCACGCGCTTTCCACGCCAGGTGGTCGTCCGTCATGAACCTGGGCTGTCCGTTGGCGAAGTAAGTCAGTGCGTTGTCTTGCAGGCGCTGCGCAGCGCGCTTGCCAATCACGCCCCAGACCCAGCTGCGCTCTTCCTGCGTGAGCTGGGCTTTCCAGCGCTTGCGGTCCATCTCGCGCGCGGCGGCCTCCGGATCCTGACTGGCCATACGGATCATGGCCAGGGTCACCAGCTCCTTGGTGCGCGGGCGGATAGCGGTGATCTTTTCGTCCAGGTATTTGGCCGGATCTTTGGCAATCGACTCCACTGTGCTCGTCCAGTCGGGATCTAGCAGACCCACGGCCTGGGTCGCAACGCCAGTGCGTCCGAACTCGATTGCCAGGCGGGCGCGTTCCCAGGCGGCAGCGGGTTTGAGGTGGCCGCTGTCGAGCAAGGCCTGGGCGGCGGTGGAGCAGCCATCGTCCGCATCGCGTTGCTCCAGCCAGCGTTGCTGTACCTGCGGTGCCACCTCGGCGGCCGGCGCGCGCTGGTCGACCGCGTCCAGCAGCAGCGCGTAACACTGCACCTGGCGGTCATCGTTCATGCGAAAGCGTGGCAGTTCGGCCGAGAAGTTCGCCCAGTCGCGCTGTTTGCCCAGGTGCAGCAGCCAGTCGTTGCGCAGGCGGTCTTCCCAGTAGCTGCCGGGATGGCGGGCCAGCGCAGCACGCATCTGCTCGGGCGTGGCAGTGTCCAGCCGGCTGCGGGCTTCCCAGTAGGTGGCGAGTGGCTCCAGCACATGGCCGCGCATCTGCGGCAGCAGGATGGCCAGCGTGGTGGTGTTGCTCCGGCGGTAGGCCTCGCGCATCTCCAGAAGGGTGGTATCCCCACTGGTCTGCGCCCAACCCGGTCCTGTGAGGCACAGCGAAGCCATAATGGCTGCGAGGACCCGCAGGGTTTTCAAGTGTCGAACGCTTCGCAAAGTCATAGAACGATTATGGACAACAAAGACGGCCAGAGTTCCTTGCAGAGTCAGAAAGCCGCCTGGCGCAAGTCATTGATTGACAAACGCCAGGCGCTGGCCGACCGTGCCTGGCGCAACGACATGCTGCAGCGGGTGATGCGCGTGTGGCTGATCGAGCGGCCCGATGCGGTGATCGGCGCCTACTGGCCCATCAAGGGCGAGTTTGATCCGCTGCCGGCGTTGTTTCGCTGGCAGGAAGCCGGTCTGGAGGAAGACGCCAAGAGCGCGCAGCGGCATCGCCGCATCGGTCTGCCGGTGGTCAACAAGGTGGACAAAACGTTGACCTTTTACACCTGGTTTCCGGGTTGCCCGATGGAGGAGGATGCTTTCGGCATTCCCAAGCCCAAGGACACCGAAATCGTGGTGCCCACGCTGATCTTTGTGCCGTGTGTGGGCTATGGGCCGGATGGTTTCCGGCTCGGTTACGGCGGCGGCTTTTATGACCGCACCCTGGCCAGCCTGCAGCCCAAACCCTTCACTGTGGGGCTGGGCTACGACTTTGGCTGGTTGCCCGAGCTGCAGCCCGAGATCCACGATGTGCCGCTTGACGCGATCATCACCGACACCGGTGTGATGTGGCCCGAGCAGCGCCGATGAAAGCCCCGGTGATGCGCTGGATCGGGCGCGTGGCTGGCGCCTTCCTGCTGCTGATCCTGGCGCTGGCGGCCTATATCCAGTTTGGCGGCCACAGCTATTTCTGGACTGCGCTGCGCTACACCTATCTCGATGGCCACAACACTGCGCACATCGACGACGCGGCCAACTTCGAGCAGGCGGCGGTGCCCTCGACCATCGCCAAGCCATGGCTGCAAGACGAGCGCGCTGCGCAGACCCGCATCGCGCCTGACTTGCTGCGGCACCTGCAAGCCGAACGATCGGCGGCATTCCTGGTGATTCACCAAGGCAAGTTGCTGCACGAAACCTATTTCGCGCCTTACACCGCGACCAGCCAGACCAATTCGTTTTCCATGGCCAAGACGGTGGTCACGATGCTGACTGGCGCGGCCATAGCCGACGGCCTCATCCCGAGCTTTGAGACACCGCTCTCCAACTACCTGCCCGAATACGCAAACGACCCGCGAGGCTCGAAGGCCACGCTGGCCCAGCTCTCGGCTATGACCTCTGGGCACGAGTGGACCGAGCATTACTACCTGCCGCTCAACCCGACCACGAAGCTGTACTTCGGCGGAGATGTCACCGGCACCGTGTTGGCGCAAGGCTTCGAGCGCGATCCGGGAACCGCGTTCGAATACAGCAGCGCCTCCACCCAGGTGCTGGCGCTGGCGCTGCAGCGGGCTTTGCAGGCGCGCCAGCCCGATCTCACGCTCTCCAGCTACCTGGCCTCCCGTTTCTGGCAGCCCATGGGCATGGAAGGTGACGCCAGCTGGAGCCTCGACCGCCCGCGCGCCGAGGGTGGCATGGAGATGGGCTACTGCTGCATCCACAGTGCGGCTCGCAATTTTGCGCGCCTGGGGCAGCTGCTGTTGCAAGGTGGGCGGTGGGGCGACCAGCAATTGCTGCCGGCCGAGTTTGTTCAGCAGATGGTTCGGCCCAATGGCTTTGTGAGCCACTACGGTCACAGCCTGTGGATGGACCCGGGCTACCGTACACCGTTCTACTTTTTGCAAGGTCACCTTGGGCAATACGTGATCGTCGTGCCCTCGGCCCAGCTGGTCGTGGTGCGCCTGGGACAGGTGCGGCATCGCACCTACAACCAGCACAAGTTGATCCCTGACGAGGTTTACCGCTACGTGGAAGGAGGCCTGCGCATGGCGCAGTGATCCGCGGCGTTCAGGGGTGTTCGGCGGTGGCGTGTGCCAGGGTGATGCGCTTCTCCCGCCGCACCAGGTAGATGCCGCTGCCCACGATGATCGCCGCGCCCAGCCAGGTGTGAGACACAGGCAGCGTCTGCCAGATCAGCCAGTCCAGGCCCACGCCCCAGGCCAGCGCGGTGTATTCAAACGGCGCCACCGCAGACGCCTGGCCGTGGCGAAACGCCACCGTGATCGCGAGCTGGCCGCAAAAGCCGGTGACGCCCAGCGCCAGCAGCAGGGGCCAGTCGCTCATCTGCACCGGCACCCAGCGCGACCAGGACAGCGCGCTCGCCCCCACCGACACGATCACCATCATCCACAGCACCATGCTTTCGGTGCTGTCGGTGCGGCTGGAGAGCCGGCCGACCACGGCGGCCACCGCGTAACAGGTCGCTGCCCCCAGCACCGCCAGGCCGCCCGCGGTGACGAAGCCCGCCTGCAAATCCTCGCTGCGCGGCTGCAGCGCGATCAGCACGCCAACAAAGCCGATACCGATCACCCACCAGTGCGCCGCTGGTACCCGCTCTCCCAGCACCGGCACTGACAGCATGGTGATGAGCAGCGGCGCGATGAAAAACAGCGTGTAGGTCGCGGCCAGCGGCAGTTCACGCACACCCGTGGTGAACAGCGTCAGCATGGCGATCCCCAGCAGGCCGCGCAACACATGCAGCGGCCAGCGCACGCGCCAGACCGTGCCCCAGGCGCGGCGCAGGGTGATGAATCCCAGGATCAGCGGCAGGCCACTCAAGCCGCGCAGCGCCGCGATCTGCAGCGCTGGGTAGCGCGCGGAGAGCAGCTTGAGCACCGTGTCCATCAACGCAAAGCAGCCCACCGCAATCACCATCGCGGTGATGCTTTTCAGGTTGCCGCGCGCGAGCAGGTCAGAAGAAGTCATGCAGAAAACAAGGAGGTCGGATCAAAAGCGTGGGTTAAGCGGGGAGGGGAGGTCCACCCAGTGCTCCCGTAGAACCAGCTTCGCCGGGCCACAGGGTGCGTCCCCCCTCCTGCAGGAGAGGGGGAATACGCGAAGCGGCGCACCAGTGGGGTCAATCCATGTGATCCAGCGTATCCGGGTCCGGCACGTCGCCGATCGCTTCGCGCGTTTCGGCCGCCTGCGCCAGCAGCCAGTCGCAGAAGGCGCTGACCTCGCTGCGCTCGATGGCGCGCGGCGCTCGCAGCAGCCAGTAGACCAGGGGTGAGTCGAGTCGGGTCTGCGGCAGCGGCTCCACCAGATCACCACTGGCCAGGCTGTGCGCCACCATCGCCACGCGCGCCAGCGCCACACCCTGGCCGGTGAGGGCGGCCTGCACGATCTGGTGCGCGAAGTTGAAGTACAGCCAGCGCTTGGGGCTCAGGCGAGAAGCCATCTTGGCGCGTGGGGTGCGCCCGGGCAGCGGTGCTGGGCTGGTGTGGGTGTCGAGCCAGCGTTGCCAGCTCAGGGCTTCCAGGTGGCGGTTGCGGTGGGCGTCGCCCGCCTCGATGAGCGTCATCTGCGCGAGATCGTCCACCGCTCGCACTGGCCGCTCGCGCAGCAGCCAGGGGCTGGCCACCGGCGTGAGCTGCTCGCCAAACAGGCGCATCGCGCCCGTCGGCACCGCCTCGGGCACGGCGTAGCGCAGCGCCAGGTCGACGTCGGCGGTGGAGAGGTCCAACGCGGTGTCCGAGGCGTCGATGCGGATGTCGATGTCTGGGTGCAGGCGCTGGAACGCCTCCAGGCGCGGAATCAGCCACATGGAGGCAAACGACACCGAAGTGGTCACGGCCACTTGGCGGCGCCCCACGCTCTGGCGAATCTGCCGCACCGCCGCATCAATGCGTTCCAGCGCCAGACCGCTGGCACGCAGCAGCTGCAGCCCCGCGCTGGTGAGCTCCACGGCCCGCGTGTGGCGCAGGAACAAGGCCGCGCCCACCTCGTCTTCCAGCGCCTGGATCTGGCGGCTCACCGCGCTCTGGGTGAGCGACAGATCTTCGGCCGCGGCGCGAAAGTTGAGCTGGCGCGCCACCACATCAAAGGTGCGCAGGTGGCCGACGCCTATCGGGCGGGTGCGGGGGTGGTGCGGCGTGAGCGACATGGCAGGGCGCGAAACTGATGCGAGGAGGGCATCAATCATAGGATGACTCGAGGCGGTGGGCAGGCGGCTCGATGCGGGTCCACCCCTCCCCCGCTTGTCAAGCTGCAGGCGAACGCTTTTTCCCCGCCGATTTGGGCCCGCGCGCCGCGAGCGCTGCCACCATCGCCAGCCGCGCCCAGGGCAGCATGAGTGCCGGCGATTCCAGCGCCTCGGCAGGGGGCTTGTGGTAGTTCAGCTTCATCGGCTTGCCCTTGGCCTCGTAGACAAAGGGCTCACCACCCGCCGCCAGCCACTGCGGCTCGGTATCGGCATTTGTCTTCAGGTACAGCGTGTCCCAGGCGATCAGGCCCAGATTCATGCCGTCCACGGAAAGTCCGTAGCCGCCAAACATGCGCTTGACCATGCACGGCCCGACGCTGGACAGTAACTCGCATGCGTGCAGCACGAACGGGTCGGTGATGGGCTTGGTCGCCATGCGTGCATCGTAAACAGGGTGGCGAGACAAGACCAGCGCAGGTGGTGCGAAATGCCCATTTCTAGCAAACACTGCGGAACCGGCTTTGCCGGGCCGCAGGTGTTGCTCCCTGGGGGGTAACGCGCGCAGCGCGGCGCGGGGGGAGACAATATCCAGTATGGCCCGCCCCAAATCCGCCTCCCACGACCTCAAGCGCGAGCAGATCCTCGACGAGGCGGCGAGCTGCTTCGCCCGCCAGAGCTTTCCCGCCACCAGCGTGAACGACATTGCCACCGCCTGCGGCACCAGCAAGGCGCGGCTGTATCACTACTACGAGAGCAAGGAATCCATCCTGTTCGATCTGCTGGACCGCTACACCCAGCGCCTGTTGGCCCTGATTGGCGAATCCGAGGCGCGGGCTCAGCGCAAGAACCTGAGCGAGCGTGATGCGCTGGCCGAGCTGGTGCATGCCTTTCTGGCCGAGTACGAACACTCCGCCACGCGCCACGCTGCCCTGGTTTCCGACACCAAGTTTCTCGGCGAAGTCCAGCGCGAGCTGATTCTGAACCGTCAGCGCGACGTGGTCGCGGCCTTCACCCGCTTCCTGCGGCGTGCTTACCCGGAGCGCGTCACGCCGGCTAACCAGACCGCGCTCACCATGATGCTGTTTGGCATGATCAACTGGACCTTCACCTGGCTGCGACCGGGCGGCGCCATGAGCTACGACGCGTTTGCCGACGAGGTGGTGAGCTTGCTGGAGAATGGCCTGGCAGGCTGAATCCACCACCTCTTGATTGTTTAATCATGCGTAATGCATTTCGATTAGGTAAAATTTCGGTTTGCGCTTGCCGAGCAGTTGCGCCCACCCCAGGAGACCCCCCATGAGCAAAGCCTTCGCCTCCCAGGCCGATCTGGCCGACAAAACAATCACCTTCGAACAACTCAGCCAACATTGCTGGGCCTACACCGCCGAGGGCGATCCGAATTCAGGCGTGGTCATCGGAGACGACTGCATCCTGGTCAGCGACGCCACCGCCACCCCGGCCATGGCCAGGGACCTGATCAAGCAGATCCGCAAGGTAAGCAAGAAGCCTATCAAGTACGTGCTGCTCACCCACTACCATGCCGTGCGAGTGCTCGGTGCCAGCGCCTACGTGGCCGAAGGCGCCACCGAGATCATCGCCAGCCAGGGCACGCTCGAACTCATTCGCGAGCGCGGCGCGCAAGACATGAAGAGCGAGATGGAGCGTTTCCCACGCCTGTTCCGTGGCGCCAGCTCCATCCCCGGCCTTACCTGGCCGAGCATGGTGGTGGGCGGCGGTGACCCGACCCTGGGCGCTGTGCCGGGCAAGCTCTCCATCAACCTCGGCGGCGTGGTGGTGCAGATCTGGCACCCGGGCCCCGGCCACACGCGTGGCGACACCATTGCCTGGGTGGAAGCAGAGAAAGTGCTGTTCAGCGGTGATCTGGTCGAATACGAGGCTGGTGTCTACACCGGTGACGCCCAGCTCGAAGAGTGGCCCGCGACCCTAGAAGCCCTGCGCATGCTCAAGGCCGAGTTCCTCGTGCCCGGGCGTGGCGAAGCCATGAAAGGCAATACTGAGGTCAACAAGGCGCTCGACTACACCAAGCGCTGGGTCACCACCCTGTTCCAGGCCGGCAAGGAAGCCGCCGCCGCCGGCATGGATCTCAAGGCCGCAATGGCCCACGCCCGCAAAAAGATGGATCCGGTGTTTGGCCATGTGTTCATCTACGAACACTGCCTGCCGTTTGATGTCAGCCGAGCGTTTGACGAAGCCAGCGGCATCAAGAACCCCCGCATCTGGACGGCCGAGCGCGACAAAGAGATGTGGGCCGCCTTGCAGGATTGAGGCTACTTCGTCGTCACTCTGGCGCTTTCGCGCTTCGTTTGGCGGGCTGCCTAGGAACCCGAGTGGGTGGGCGGTGAGCTGGTTCTGGTGGGTTTTCAGCCTTTTATGCAAACCTCATAATTATGTCGTTCACATAAAACTCCATAAACCACCACCATGCCCTACCACCGCACCGGCCTCGCCGAGCAGATGGCGCAGCAGTTGCTGCGCCCTGGGTTTCTGGATACCAGTCTGCGGTCCGGCCTGTTCCTCTCCGGGCAGCGCCGGGTAGGCAAAACCACCTTCCTCGCGGCTGACCTGATCCCGGCGCTGGAGGCGCTGGGCGCGGTGGTGATCTACGTCGATCTCTGGAGCCAGCCGCAGGCCAACCCGGCCGAACTGGTGCACGGCGCCATTCGCCAGGCACTGGCCGAGCTCCAGACGCCAGGCTCGAGCGTGCTCAAACGCCTGAAGCGGGTGACGGGGCTGGACCTGGGCGCGGCTGGCTTCAGCTTTGGTTTCAAGCTGGCCGAGCTGGGCAAGCCCGGCGGCGTGAGTCTGGCGCAGGCCTTCACCGAGCTGGTGGATCGCGCCCAGACCGACGTGGTGCTGATCGTGGACGAGGTGCAGCACGCCCTGGGTCATGCCGAGGGCGACGCCATGCTGCACGCGCTGAAGGCCGCGCGCGATGCGATCAACACCCGGCCGGACACGCCCGGCCACTTCCTGTTTGTGGGCACGGGTTCCCACCGCGCCCGGGTGCAGGAGCTGGCGGTGAAGGGCAACCAGGCGTTCAACGGCGCGGTGACACACGAGTTTCCGGTGCTGGGCCGTGAGTTTGTCGAGCATGTGCTGACGCAGGTGCGCCCGCAGCTGGGCGACAAGACGCCCTCGGCGGCGGTGACCGAGGCCGCCTTCCAGGCCATGGGCCACCGGCCCGAAGAACTGATGAAGGCGCTCAACGTGTTGCGCAGCCTGCCGCCGGGTACGAGCCCCGACGAGCACCTGCCCACCATCGCGCAGTCGCTCAGCGCCACCGCGGCCGACATCGAACTGCAAAAGGTGGAGACCCTGGGTGCGCTGACCGAGGCGGTGTTTGCGCGCATCTGCGGCGAAGACGGTGACGCGCGTGGCCTGTTCACCGCCGAGGCACTCAAGGCCTATGGTGTGCAACTCGGTCGCGAGGTGGCCGCGCCGGAGGTACAGGGCGCGCTTGGCGCGCTGATGGGCGCCAATCTGGTGATGCGCATCAAACACGGCCACTATGGCGTGACCGATCCGCTGGTGGAGAAAGCCTGGCGTGCCCGCCAGGAATCCCAGGGCTTGCTGGGTGCTAAGGGCAAGGGCGAAGCCAAGCGAGCAGCAGACCGCCGCCCTGCGCCGTGAGCGCCGCGCTGATGCAGATCAGTCTTGCGCCACCAGCGCGCGCATGTCGGCCTCATAGCCCTTGAGCACGCCCACCGCGTGGGCCCGCTGTTCGGGGCTGGTGCTGTTGTGCAGCTGGGCAAATTGCGCGCAGCCTTCGCGCACCAGGCTGGCGCTGTAGGCGGCGTACCCGGGCGTGGGCGAGTCGAGCAGGCGTTGTGACCAGGTGCGCACCGCGGCCACCGCTTGCGGTGGCGGTTTGCGCGCCCCGTTGGCCGTTGAGCTGAACGCAGCACCATGGCTGGCCTGGATGTCGCGGATTGTCTGCAGCAGCGCGGCCTGGCGGCGCTGGCGCTCAGCAAAAGAGCGCTGGGGGTCCCAGGGCGAGCGCTGCAGGCCAGCCTGAAGCAGGTCGCGCTGCCCGGCGTTGAGCGCGCCATAGAGGGTTTCGTAACGGTCGATGGCGCGGTCCATGCGCCTGTCCAGCCGCTGCGCCGGTGAGCCGCGCACAAAGTCTTTTTCGAAGGTCTCGTCGCCCTTGGCCTGATGGCGTTT
This sequence comes from Hydrogenophaga sp., assembly GCF_011390835.1. Classification (GTDB taxonomy): domain Bacteria; phylum Pseudomonadota; class Gammaproteobacteria; order Burkholderiales; family Burkholderiaceae_C; genus Hydrogenophaga. The sequence goes on from NZ_JAABRQ010000027.1 coordinate 20,388, forward strand.
CAGGTGTTCAAGTTGCTGCGGGCCGAGTTGCAGCGCGAGCGCCGTGAGCGGCTCCAGGCCCTGCTCGGTCATGCGCCGCAAGCTGTCACGCACCGCTTCGAACTCGGTGCAAGCCTGCTCTGGAGTGATGTCTTTGAGCGCAAGCGCCTGCCATTGCGCCAGGCGCTCGGCGTACAGCGGCAGCTCGGCGCGGCGGTGCCAGGCAAAAAAACGGTCGAGTTCCTGACGCGCCTGAGGTGACTGCGTGTCGGTGAAATCCACAAAGCCATCGATCCGCCAGTAGGCGAAATTGGGCGCCTGGTTGTAAGCCACTCGGGTGGCGCTGCAGGCGACCAGCACCAGCGCCACACCGAGCAGCAGCAGGGTGCGGGCGATAATCCGACCCACGATCAATCGAGGGCCTCCAACGGCTCCAGGAGAGGTTTGCATGGCGTTCCCGGTGGATGTGGTGGTGATGGCAGCGGGCAAGGGCACGCGCATGAAAAGCGCGAAGCCCAAAGTGTTGCACCGTTTGGGCGGCCGCGCTCTGGCTCAGCATGTGATCGACACCGCCGCCGGGGTATCGGCCCGCTCGGTGGTGGTGATCACGGGACACGGTGCCGAAGCAGTGGAGGCGGGGCTGTGCGCGCCAGCGGGTGTGGCGCTGAAATACGTGCGCCAGGAGCCGCAGCTGGGCACTGGCCATGCGGTGCAGCAGGCCGTGCCGGTGCTGGCGGACGACGGCGTGGTGCTGGTGCTCAATGGCGATGTGCCGCTGATCGAGCCCGCGACCTTATCGGCCTTGCTGGCGGCTTGTGACGAGAAGCATCTGACCCTGCTCACGGTGGACACGGGCGACGCCAGCGGCTACGGGCGCGTGTTGCGCGACCAGGACCGAGCCGATTCAGTGCTCGCGATCGTGGAGCACAAAGACGCCAGCGACGCGCAAAAGGCTATCACCGAGTGGTACAGCGGCGTGATGGCCGCGCCGGCCCGATTGCTCAAACAGCTGCTCGGCATGCTGAAAGACGACAACAGCCAGAAGGAGTATTACCTGACCGATGTGGTCAAACACGCGGTGAGCCAGGGGCAGTCCGTGCGGGCCATCACGACCCGCGACCCGGTGCAGGTGGCGGGCGTCAACAGCCCTGTGCAGCTGGCCGAGCTGGAGCGGGATTACCAGCGGCGTCTGGCCCACGCGCTGATGGAGCAGGGCGTGCGTCTTGCCGATCCGGCGCGGCTTGACGTGCGCGGCGAGCTGGTGTGTGGCACGGATGTGGAGATCGACGTCAACTGCGTGTTTGAAGGCCGGGTGGCGTTGGGCGACGGCGTACGCATCGGACCGAACTGCTTGATCGCCAACGCCACCATCGAAGCGGGCGCGTCGCTGCAGGCCTTCACCCACATCCAGGGCGAGCAGGCCGGCGTGACGGTGGGGCCGCGTGCCGTGATCGGCCCCTTTGCGAGGCTGCGTCCAGGCGCGCGGCTGGGCGCCGAGGTGCACATCGGCAACTTCGTCGAGGTCAAGAACTCAACGCTGGCCGCTGGCGCCAAAGCCAACCACCTGGCCTACCTGGGCGATGCCGATGTGGGCGAGCGGGTCAATTACGGGGCGGGCAGCATCACCGCCAACTACGACGGCGCCAACAAATACCGCACCGTGATCGAGGCCGATGTGCATGTGGGCAGCAACTGCGTGTTGGTGGCGCCGGTGACCATTGGTGAGGGTGGCACGGTGGGCGCGGGTTCCACCATCAGCAAGAGCACAGCCGCGGGCACGCTGTCGGTGGCGCGCGCCAAGCAGGTCAGCCTGGGCAACTGGCAGCGACCGGACAAGAAAAAGCCGACCTGAAGAGGCCGACTTCGCAGTCGGTGGCGGGAAGCCTTAACCGCCTCGCACGTCCATGGTGCCGCCGTCGAAGCCGCTGTGGCCCGATTGCAGCGAATCCGGTCCTTCGCGGTCGCGTTCTTTCTGGATGCGCCGATTGCCGGGGCGACCCAGCATTTCGTCGAGCTCCATCAGACCACTTAGGCCCATCACCTCGGACTCCTTGAACTCGCTGTGGCCGTGCAAGGTGTCGAACTCGGAGATGCGCGATTCCAGCTGCTGCTTCACGCTGTCCCGGTCCGAAGCCCGGCGCTTGAGCTCGGGCTGAGGCAGCGCGGCCAGGTTGAGCTGCGCGCGGAAGTCCGCTGGCGTGGGCATGCGGTGCAGGCCATCTTTGAGGTAGACCAGGCGCACCCCGGCGGTCTTGAGGATGCGGTTCTTGATCTTGGCCTGGAAGGCCTTGGCCTTGGCGTTGCTCAGGTGGTATTGCTCCACGTCGAAGGCGAAGGCCGGGCGACCATCTTCGGCGCAGACCACATAGTCCACCTTGTGCTGCTGCAGCCGCTGCTCGGCGCGCTTGCGGTCGGCCGCCTGGCGGATCGACAGCATGACCTTGAGTGGCACGTTGGGAATCACGACCTGGCCTGGAAAGGTGTCGCGCAGGTAGTCGAGCATCTTGGCTTGATCCTTCTCGACCAGCTTCTCAGGCGTGTAGCGGTCGTTGCGACCCGAGCCCTGCTGTCGCGTGTACAGCCAGGCGAACACGCCCGCGGCCACCAACAGCAAGCCGATGAGGATCGCGATCCACAGTGGTGACATGAAACCCCCTTCAGGCATGCTGAGAACCTCTTGTTGTGTCAAAAAATAGGCCAAGAGTCTTATATGTGGCCGGTCCGGTCAAGTCTTGGATGGCAAGTGTCCATGAAAACTGTGCGGTTTGCATCAGTCAAGCAGATGTCTGGTGACACCACGTTCGCCGGCGGTTGCACCCAGCGGCAACCGGGGATCGAACTTGGCCCGCTTGAGGCTGAAAAACGCCTTGACGTTGCGCACATTGGCATCGCTGGTGAACAGGCGCTGCGCCAGCGCCAGGTAGGCCGGCATGTCGGCGACAAGCACCACCAGAATGAAATCCGGCCCGGGGCTCACCCGGTAGCACTGTTGAACGGCTGCATCCGGCACCACCCGGGATTCGAAGGCGTCAAGCTGCTCGGCACCCTGGCGCTCCAGGGTGATCTCCACCAGCGCCGTCAGGCCATGGCCGATCAGCGGCGCCAGCCGATCCGGCTGCAAGATGGCCACTTCGCGCTCGATCAGTCCCAGCGCCCGCAGGCGCTTCACCCGCCGCAAGCTGGTGGGCGGTGAGAGGTGGGCCAGCTCGGCCAGCGCCTGGTTGCTGCGCGAGGCGTCGGTTTGCAGCAGCTCCAGCAGCCGCAGATCGGCTTCATCGATGGTGATTTGTTCCATACAAGTTCGTTCTGTGAGCATTTTCGCAATCGAATTCTTCGAATGGAATTATTGGTCGAAAAACGTCTAATTGTGACCGTTAATTCTTCGTTGGCCTCGGTAGCATGATCCCATTCCATTTCAGCGGGGTGCGGTATGTGTGGCATTGTGGCGGGGGTTTCGGGGCGCGACATCGTGCCGGTGCTGGTGCAAGGCCTGCAAAGGCTGGAGTACCGCGGTTATGACTCGTGCGGGGTGGCCATCCATGCCGGTGGTCTGAAGCGTGCGCGCAGCACCGCCCGGGTGGCCGAGCTGATGCAGCAGGTCAAAACCGAGCAGATCGCCAGCGGCACCGGTATCGCCCACACCCGCTGGGCCACCCACGGCGCGCCCGCCGTGCACAACGCCCATCCGCATTTCAGCCTTGGTCCTTCGAGCACGCCAGAGACCCCGGGGCGCGTGGCGCTGGTACACAACGGCATTATCGAAAACCACGACGAGCTGCGCGCCACCCTGCAAGCCAAGGGTTATGTGTTCGACAGCCAGACCGACACCGAAGTCATTGCCCACCTGATCGACTCGCTGTACGAAGGCGACGTGTTCACCGCCCTGCAGGCCGCGGTGGAGCAGCTGCAAGGTGCGTTTGCACTGGCCGTGTTCCACAAAGACGAGCCGCACCGCGTGGTGGGCGCGCGCGCCGGCTCGCCGCTGATCCTGGGCGTGGGCCAGGACGGCGCCGAACATTTCCTGGCCAGCGACGCCATGGCGCTGGCCGGCGTGACCGACCAGATCGTCTACCTGGAAGAAGGCGACCTGGTGGACCTGCAGCTGGGCCGCTACTGGGTGGCAGACCGCAGCGGGCGCCCGTTCACCGCCGAGGAGCGACCGGTCAAGACTGTGCTGGCCCATAGTGGTGCGGCCGAGCTTGGCCCCTACCGGCACTACATGCAAAAGGAAATCTTCGAGCAGCCGCGCGCCATCGCCGACACGCTCGAAGGCGTGGTCGGCATCACGCCCGAGCTGTTCGGAGACGGCGCCTACAGTGTGTTCAAAGACGTGGACAACGTGCTCATCCTGGCCTGCGGCACCAGCTACTACAGCGGCTGCGCCGCCAAGTACTGGCTGGAGTCCATCGCCCGCATCCCGACCCAGGTGGAAGTGGCCAGCGAATACCGATACCGCACCAGCGTGCCCAACCCGCGCACCCTGGTCGTCACCATCACGCAAAGCGGCGAGACCGCCGACACCCTGGCCGCCCTGCGCCACGCGCAAAGCCTGGGCATGAAGCACACGCTGACCATCTGCAACGTGGCCACCAGCGCCATGGTGCGCGAATGTTCACTGGCTTACATCACCCGCGCCGGTGTCGAAATTGGCGTGGCTTCCACCAAGGCCTTCACCACGCAGCTCGCCGGCCTGTTCCTGCTCACGCTGGCGCTGGCTCAGACCCGCGGTCACCTGAGCGAGGAAGCCGAGGCCAACTACCTGCAGGCCATGCGCCACCTGCCCGTGGCGCTGCAGGCCGTGCTCGCGCTGGAGCCGCAGGTGATCAGCTGGGCCGAAGACTTCGCCCGCATGGACAACGCCTTGTTCCTGGGTCGCGGTCTGCATTACCCGATCGCGCTCGAAGGCGCGCTCAAGCTCAAGGAAATCAGCTACATCCACGCCGAAGCCTACCCGGCTGGCGAGCTCAAGCACGGCCCGCTGGCCCTGGTGACCAGCGCCATGCCGGTGGTCACCGTCGCGCCCAACGACACCCTGCTGGAAAAGCTCAAGAGCAACATGCAGGAAGTGCGCGCGCGCGGCGGCGTGCTGTATGTGCTGGCCGATGCCGACACCCGCATTCAGAACGCCGAAGGCATTCACGTCATCCGCATGCCCGAGCACTACGGCGCGTTGAGCCCGCTGCTGCATGTGGTGCCGCTGCAATTGCTGGCGTACCACACGGCACTGGCCAAGGGAACCGATGTGGACAAGCCGCGCAACCTGGCGAAAAGTGTCACGGTGGAGTGAGGCCTTTCGCGGCGGTTGTTGTTTTTGACAAATAGAGTCGAAAACGGGTCATTAAAGTCGAAAACTCGTCATTAAAGTCGCAAACGGTTTTGCGGCCGGCTGACTAGACGGAACAAGGCTAGTCCGAGAGACAGCTGACGGGAATGGCTGAAGTGCAGCGTTTGCGGCCGGTGGGTATTGCCAAGCGTACGCACGCTGACTGGCACGAAGCGGCTGTTGGGCACAGCCACCGGCGCTGGCCTGAGTGCCGGCTTTAGGGGGTACTGCGGTCCTTGAGCTTCCGCTACCCCACTGGCACCGCGCCACCGACCGCTTCCCTATCACCTGGACTGGCGGTTTCGACCCGTTGCTGACAGTCGTCCCAATTTCGCAAAGCGGCTGTTCAACCCGCGAGACAATAAGAAGCCACAACCGCTAGACATAGGCGTGCTTGGATCTGGCTCTTTTTGGCCACATGCAGGTCGAAGAACTTGCGTCTCGCGTGAGCCAGGCAACCCGCTTCTGTGACGCCTTGAGCGAAGCTGGCTTTGCACCCGGCGTAGTCGTCGCAAATCAGGCTGCCGCGCCAGTCGCCCAGGAAGTCGCGCGCATGTTCTCCGGCGCGGGATTCGCAGAAGTCGTAGACCACGGCGCTCGTGGATTCAAACGCTCCCGGGGCATAGGCCCACAGGTAGGCTCGGTGCGTCTTGCCGTTGCCCGGCTTGAGCATGGCCATCGGGGTCTCGTCGCCGTGCAACACACGATGCTTGAGCAGCTCGGCCCTGATTGCATCGACCAGCGGTTGCAAGCGTGCCCCGCAGGTGCCCACCCATTGCGCCAGGGTGGATCTTGGAATGGCCAGGCCGGCTCGACCGAAGATGGCCTCCTTGCGATACAGCGGCTGATGATCGGCGTACTTGGCCACCAGCACGTGTGCCCAGCAGGCCGGCCGTCGGGACGCCTTTGTCTATGACGTGGTCGGTCACCGGTGCCTGTGTGAGGGTCTGGCAGTCCGCGCACTGGCTGCATGCCAGGACCTCGCCAACGGTCCGCGCGAGGCTTAGCAACACCTGTTTCGTGGCAGTTTTGAGGCTCAACTCAGGACGGGGTGGGACGCCAAGCTCGACCTTTGCTTGGTCAATCAGGCATGCGACAACGTCGCAAAGAAATGCAGCCCACTGCCTGCCATGACAAACAGATGCCACACCAGATGCGCGAAGCGCAGCCGTGAGCTGAGAAGGAACAGCGCAGCGCCAAGCGTGTAGGCAACGCCGCCTGCCAGCAGCAGCGTGACGCCTGTTTTTGAGACCTGTCCAATCCACGGCAGTGCTGCCAGCAGCACCATCCATCCCATGGTGACATACAAACCGGTCGACAGCAGCGGTCGCTCAACCCGCTTTGACAGGCTGTACACCACGCCTAGGACGGCCAGGGTCCAGACCAGGGCGAACATCAGCCAGGCATGCAAGCCCTGCAACGCTGACGCTGCAAACGGCGTGTAGCTGCCAGCGATGAAAAGGTAGATGGCGGCGTGATCGACTCTTTCGAACAACAGCTTGCTGCGCCCCGGCGGCAGACCATGAAACAGTGTCGATGAGAGGTAGAGCAGCATCATCGTCGCAGCGTAAACGGCGACCGATAGGGTGTGCAGCGCGCCGCTGGATTGCTGCATGGAGTTGTGCACGAGGATCGGCATTGCCGCGACGGCCAGCAGAAATGCGATGCCGTGACTGACGCTGTTGGCGACTTCCTCGGCGGGACTTTGTTGGCGGGCTTGTTGAGCGTTCACGGGGCTGGTGGTCGGGCTTGCGTGTCGGCTGCCAGAATGCGCGCGCTCCACTCGGCAATCCGTGCAGCGAGCCAAGGTCCGGCGTCCAGCGGCAGATCGTGACCTGCTAACGGATGGCTGATGTGCGCGACGCTCCAGCGCAGGGCCAGTTCGCTTGAACAGCTGGCGTCGACCAGCGCATCGCGCGAGCTGCTGACCACCAGCAAGGGTAGCGACGGCCGCGGCCCCGGGTGGCGGTAGCGCACCGCCGCCAGCAGCTGACGCAAGGCGTTCGCTGCGGACACCGGCCGCAGCTGGCGGATCGCAGTCCAGGACTCGATGACAGCTGCATGCTGCTGTGGGAAATTGCTGGTCAGGTGCAGCACAGTCTGCTCGGCAGCCCGTGCGTCCCCAGGGGCCAGTAGCCGGAGCAAGGTCGGTAGCCGGGATGGCCGCAGCCGGCGGCGCGCCGGGCTGAACGGTCGCATGCTGGTGTTGACCAGAACGCATGCTGACAGCTCGCCAGGCCAGGCCGATGCCCAGGCGGCAGCGACCATGCCGCCAAGCGAAAGCCCGAGCAGTGCGTATGGCGGCATCAGCGCTTTTCCATGCAACTGACGGCGACAAGATTCGACCATCGCCTCGACCCGCGGGGGACAGGGCTCGCGCCACAAGCTGCCCGCACCAGGCAGGTCGATGGCGACTGTGTGTGAGCCTGGTATGGCCTGCGCCAGCAGCGCCGGGAATTCGCCCCAATGCGCTGCTTCACGCGTCAGACCGCGCAACAGAACCCAGGTTGTCATCGGCTTGCCTGCGGTGAGTACCAGTGGGCAAGGGCGCATGCGCGCTGCTCGTCACGTGAGATACCGCCAGGCAGCCAGCGTCGGTAGCTGTACGCTGCGCGCATCGCGAAGTCCAGAAGAGCGACGTGGCGGCGCAGCACACGTTGCTGGCGGTGGCCGATCAACGGGTTAAAGATGCCGAGCCGCGAGAAGAGCTGGCGCGGATTCTTCTTGACCCAAAGCCAGGATCCCATCTCCAGCGTCAGCGGCAGGAATGTGCGCTGCGGCTGCGCTGCCGCGCGAAGGTAGAGGTGATCCCAAAGGTCGCCATGGGCAAGGTATTGTCGACTCTGCGGTTCGAACAGGTAGCGGTGGTGCAGAAGGCTGTCGTCCAGCAAGCGGCTCAGCGCATGCAGTTCGGGCAGGTGTTCGATTGGGCTCGTCGTGTGTGCATGCGGGAACCACAAGCGATCGGCAAGGCCGAAGCCCGAATGGCAGTCAATACTCACTGAGAAATCGCGCACCAGCAACTCGGCGGCGACGAAGTCGCACAGCGCCTGGGCTTCTGACTGCATGGGATTTCCGACCCCCCCCCGGTACCAGGGCAGGCCCGCGCTCATCCGCTGCCCACCGAGCAGGAATGCAGCACCTTCTGTGCACTCAACAGGCGCGTTGCGCATCAGATCGACACCCTGAGGATTGGCACGCGTGCCGCGCCAAAGGCCGCCGGGGTTGACGAGCGGAACCAGCACGACGCGAAGGCCTTCGAGCATCTGGTGCAAGCTGGTGTCCCAGCGCAGACGGCGCACCAAGCTGCGCAGGCAGGCCAGCACGACCTCGGCGCCGATGCGCTCGAGACCGTGAACGCCCCCGAAGAAGCCGACAGCAGGCAGCGAGGGGTCAGGATTTCCAAGCGTGATCGCATGGACGTCGAAGCTGCGTTCACCAGTGGTCACCTGGCACAGCGTGCGGCAGCACAGGTACTTGCCGCCTTCGTCGACGAGTTGCAGCAGTTCGTCGAGCTCGGGCAGGCCAGCCGACCCAGGGCCTGGGTCATCGTTCATCGCTTGCGGCGCAGCCGCGATCTGCCATCAACACGTCATATCTCCATCGCAAACTTCCGGCAGTCGACAACGGTCACCATTGGGAGCGATCATGACGTCTAAGCCAATCACCTTGACTGCCTTGCTCTTCATCGCAGCTGCAGCAGCGTATGGCGTGATCGAATGGATGGCACTTTCACGGTCACGCGCGCTGGATCGTCTGGCGGCTTGGCGGCGCACGATCAGCCGCCCATGAAGCGCCTGCGATAGGCAGCAGGCAGATCGCTCAGATCCATCATCATCGGCAGGTCGGCGACTCCGAAATCGGGGTCCCAGGCCGGCGCGCCGAGAACCTTCGCACCGCACTTGAGATAGCCCTTGATCAGCGGCGGCGGCTCAATATCGAGCCCGCCGTCCAGGTCATCGACCGGCAGGGCCAGCCGTGGCTGTACCGTGCGCTCAGGTACGGCCAGGTGCTTCTGGCGCAACTGGTTCCAAAGACTTGCAGCGAAATGGCCGCCGTCAAGCATCGGCACACTGGCGCAGCCGATCATCAGGTCGAGTCGACTGCGCTGCATGAACTCAGCCAGTGAAGCCCACAGCAGCAGAATCACGCCACCCTGTCGCCAGGCAGGCGCGGTGCATGATCGACCGAGTTCGGCCATCCGTGGGCGCAGAGAATCAAGGCGCTGAAGATCGAACTCAGACTCGCTGTAGAGACCGCCAGTCAGACGCGAAGCGGCCGGCGTCAGCACCCTGTAGGTGCCGACCACCTGAGAGGCAGCGTCCGCAGTTCCTACCGTGCGAACGATCAGATGTTCACATGCGGCGTCGAAGCGGTCGACATCGAGACCTGCGGGCGTCCCCTCCGGTGGCGACAGGCGCGCGCCCATCTCCTGGGCAAACACCTGGAAGCGCAGTCGCTGTGCCTGCGCCACCTCGTCGGCATGCCGGGCCCAAACGACGTCGAGCGCAGTAGGCCGTGCCACCGGCGCAGGAGCCCCCGCAGGTGCTGCGAAATGTCCGTTTCTTTCGGCAGTGGGCGTGGCGAAAAGATTGTTTCGGTCCATGCCCGGATGCTGTTCCTGTCAATTGACAGCGTCGTGACGGCATCGCGGCAGTGTTGTGACATCGCGTACTGGTACGCGGATGGCGGCAGTGCCATTTCAGTCGCGTCTCCTGAATGCAGACCAGACCGCCAGCACCGTGAAGCTGACGACGATGACGACCTATTCGAAGAATGACTATGTGCGTCGGCAGCAATCCACTCAGTTCAGATCGCTGTGCGCCATCAACCGCAACGTGGCGGACTTACCAACCGCCTGGGCGCGGTTGTTCACATTGAGCTTGCGCATCACCTTTTGCAGGTGGTTCTTCACCGTGGGCGGGCTTATGCCCAGGATCTGGCCGACCTCCATGCTTGTCTTGCCGTTCTTCACCCAGTGCAGCACCTAGATCTCGCGCTTGGACAGCAGCATCACCGGCACCATGTCTGAACCGCCGGGGCGGTTCACTCGCGGCGCTGGTCAACGCACTGGAGTCCGCCCAGGCGTTTCCGTTGAGTCAGCTGTGCTCAGAGAGCTATTCCCAATTCGAGTTGACGCTTGAAATACCGGGCGAATGGCGGTTGGACCGCCATTGCAGCAGCAAGGGCCGTCACCTGCAGGACAAGTCGCTTCAAGCGTCGGAGCTGGCCGGCGGCTGACCGCTGGTTCCCGGCCTGACATGAACACTCGAAATCGGCCAGCGGTGTTCATTTGGAATGTGGTGTCCCGATACTTTTTACCCGTCAGGACCAGCGGTATGCGTGGAGCATGCACGGCCAATATGACACCGTGATTACTGCGCCAGTCTACGCGGTGTCGCCGCGGCAAAGAAATACCAGTGACATGTTCAGCAGGCATTGTTGAGCCATGTCGATCCACACAGAACTCAGCGCCACACCTGCATTTCCATCGGGCCGATCTCGCGATATTGCGTGGTTTTGCTGGATGGGTGCTGGCCGAACCGACCGCCCCTTGCGACTAAGCTGTGCAATCGCCATCGCACACTGGAGCTGGCTGCCCCTGGTCGTTGTGCTCGGATCATCCATATTCTTCAGAGCTGATGCCATCGGCCCCGTTCTGTGTGCGCTGGGGGTGGCGACCCTGATGCAAATACTCGTCAAACGGTGTGCGAAAGGGCTTTCTTCACGGCGCCCGTTCGCCATCGGTCTTTGTGCAAACCACCTCCATCATTCGGATCGGGGCGGAATGCCCAGCACCCACGCCACCGTGATGGCGTGTCTGGCCGGAGCACTGTCTCCGTGGATGGTCGTCTGGCCCGAATTCGTCTTGTTGCCCTCCATCGCCGTGATCACTGCATGGGCACGGGTGCACGCGGGAGCTCATTTCCCCTCGGATGTGTTGGGGGGACTTATTCTCGGGGCATCAGTGGGAAGTGCGGCATCGCAAGCCTTCTCGTGGGGTTGATGTCCATCTCAACTTCGGGTAAATCCATATGCTCGCCGAGCGTGCGTTCGTTGGGGCAGACGCTGAGCTCGGCGGCGGATTGATGACACAACCCTTGGCAAAGCAGTAGAGTCTGCCGCGCTCCAAAACCTGCCGCTCGTTGCCCAGAACAAGGTTCGCACTAACGACCGCTGAGTGCCAACCACAGGTTGATCACTAAGCGATCTTCCCCGACGGCAAACGCTGCGAAGCCGCAACTAGATTCTTGAAGGTCGCTTCGAGGCTGGTTGCGGTACTCCGAATTTGACACCTGCGTCTTGTCGCGGCACCGAAACCGGTCGTTCAATGGGGTGGATCTCGAACGACCACTTGACCATCTGGACCCGTGCTCGGCATGGGCAGCTCGCGCAAACTTACCGAAGAGCTTTAGGGGCGGGTCGCAGTCTTCAGGCTGGTTTGATTTGTGTGGTCCGCTGCCTCGGTCAGGAATCGGCTGAGCGCACTTGCTGCACAACTCTTTTCAAGGGGTTACGAAGCCTCCACCCAGTCCAGCAAAGGTCGCCAGTCCTCTCTTTCGCGAGCAGCGAGAGGCGATGGGACATCGAAGACCGTGGCTCAAGTGGCAGCCACGTCTGAGTACAGTTGTGTGGGGCGAATCAGCGTCAGGGTCTGAAACCCTTGCCGAGCCAGGAACGCGGGTCAGAATTCGGTCGACGCGGACACGGCTCAAGATCTACCCCGCGCCGAGATCCACAGGTGAACTTCGAACACGCCGCGCGGCAGGCCTACATTGACCTGGACGCTGCGCTGATCGCCGCCGCATTCGAAGAAGTCGACGCCACTCCGATGGAGGGTTTCGACCCGGCCAAGCTCGACGAGATCCTGAGGATGCGCGAGCGCGGCCTTCGCACTGTGGCCATCGTGCCGCTGGGTTACCGCGCCGACGCTGGTGAACCTGAAGAAGGTGCGCCGCCCGCGCGAGCAGTTCGTCACCGAGGTTCAGTGAGCTGAACCGTCTGCGCCGTTTGGTCAGACTAGATTGGCGCTGACCGCCCAGTGGTCGCTGGGCCACACGCCGTGGGCATCGGGCCGGTCGAGCACAACCCGCGCATGGGCCACGCTGAACGGCGGCTGGCCGCGCACGGTGCGCAACAAGATGTGGTCGAGGTTGTGCTCGGAACCCGAATCGCTGCGGTGCGTGACCTTGGCCTGAGCGGCAAAGGCGTCGATCAGCAGCCCCTGCGGATGCATGACGCTGGCGATCTCGGGATCGTCGGGCGCGGCGTTGAAGTCGCCGCACAACACCACCGGCTGCTCGCCCGCCACCCGCTGCAGCGCTTGCAACACGGTCTCCAGTTGGGCGCGGCGCAGATCGGCGCGGTCGGGCAGATGGGTGAGGTGCAGGTTGACCAACCACCAGTCGGCGTGGGCGCCGGCCAGCCGCACCCACTGCGCCACGCGTTCGCCATCCCGCGCGTCGGCGGGCAACACCACCGAGCCTTGCTCCAGCACAGGCTGGCGGCTGAGCACCGCCAGACCTGAGGTGGTGTCGGTACACTGCCCGTTCAGCAGGCGCGGCTTGGCCCGCGCGGGCAGCCAGACCATCTGCATCGACAAGACTGTGGCCAGCGAGCGAGCGGTGTGGGTCAGTCCGTCTCGTGTGCGCAGGTCTTCCTGCAGGGCCACCACGTCGGGCGACAGCGCCACCAGGCCCTCGGCCATGGCGCGGACCCGTTGCGGGTAGTCGCCTTCGCACTTCCAGGTGTTGAGCGACACCAGCCTCATCGCAGGCACACGGGGTCGATGCTCAGCCGCAAGCGCAGCGCCGTGTGCAACATCTCGACCGCCGATTCCAACGGGCCATCGTTGGCGATGCGGATCGCCCTGGCGGGCAGGTCCTCGTCCACCCGCCGTGCGAGGCGGTCGGAAATCGCCTGCACGCTTTCGCGCTGCCGCGCCTTCAGCCGCTGCAGCAGCAAATCGGCCGACGCCGTGATGTGGACCAGCGTGGCTTCGGGCCACAGCCGCAAGACCGTACCGACATAGGTCCGTGACCCGTTCACCAACACGCAATGCCCAAGCGACAAAGGGGCCAGCTCGGTGTCCCGGATGCCGTAGTGCAAACCGTTGGCCTGCCAGCTCATCGCCAGACGACCCGACTGCAGCAGATTTTCGAACACCGACTCGCTCACGCTCTCATGCTGTTCACCGCCCGCGTCGACGCTACGCGTGATAGTGCGCCGCGCCCAGTGGGCCACTGGGGCGCCCTGCCAGCGTTCGCGAAGGGCCTGCAACACACTGTCTTTGCCCGCGCCCGAGGGGCCCACCACATAGATTAAACGTTGCGTCATGCGCCCAGCTCCATTTGTTCGAGCAGCACAAAATCGGCGCCTGGGGACGGTTCAATGAAGACGGAGAGCCGGTCCAGCCGCAGCGGCGGCAGGGCGCCAAACTTCCGCGTGGCAGCTTCCAGGAGCCGACCCACCACATCGTCTGGCACGCCCGCCAGCGGGCCAGTCAGCGAGAAATGAAAACGAAACTTCTGCAGCACCCAAGGGTAGCCCCAGGCCAGCATCAGCGCGTCTTCTTCGGGTGTGAGCGGCGCGCGGCGGCGGCGTGCGAGCTCGTGCTCGTTCAAGGGGGCGGCCAGTGGCTGCAGCCGCCGCACGCAATCGTCGGCCAGCGCACCCAGCGCGGCGGGGGCTTTCTCGGGACGCAGCGCCAGGAACGACCCCAAGCGGGCGACCTGCATGTCGCCCAGGTCGATGGCGCGGTGCTCACGGCAGATGGCGGCCAGCGCGTCCCGGAACGCCCAGAGGTTGGCATGCGGCGCCAGGCGCAGCGGCGCCTTGAGCGTGGCGTGCCAGCCATAGCGGCGCGGGTCGGCGGTTAGGGCGGTCAGCACCGAGGGGTCGACGCCATCGACCACAGGCATCGGCAAAGTGCAGCGCCGACTCGCGCAGCGCCCCAGCCACTCGCTGCCACGCTCCCACCAGTCGGTGCCGGGCGCGGGCGCGGCGTAAATGGCCACGCGGTGCGGGGCCAGGGTGTCATGCGACATGGTCGTGGTCCACGGTGAGGGACACGCGGTCGCCCGCGAACCAGGTACAGGCGTATTCGATCGGTACGCCCTCGGTGTCGACGTTGACGCTGCTGACGTACAGCGCCGGGTGGACGGCGGATTGTTTCAGGTGGGCCGCGATCTCGGGGATGGCCAGACGCGCCGAAATGCGGCTCTGGCGCCGGGTGTAGTCGGGCACGCCCAGCGAAGCAAAGGCCTGCGTGATGGATCCACTCTGGCGCACCTGTTCGTCGAGCCCCGAAAAACGCGGGAGCGGGAAAAAGCGGTCGCTCACATGCAGCGGCTGGCCGCCACCGTCGCCAATCATCTGCAGGTGCAGCACGGAGGTGCCCGAGCGGATCTCCAGCGCCTTGGCCACATCGGCAGCTGCGCGCTCGGTGCGCGCATCGAGCACCTGCAAACCACCGGTCAGACCGGCCTGCGCCAAGTTCTGGCGATGACGCGTACGGCGACCCAGCATCAGCTCGACGGCGAAGTCCTCCACATAGGTGCCGCTGCCCTTCGTGGCGCGCACCAGGCCGATCTGGCCCAGGCTGGCCAGCGAGCGCCGGATGGTGTGGCGGTTCACGCCGAACTGATCGGCCAGCACATGTTCGGAGGGCAGACGTTCGCCCGGCGCGTAGGTGCCGCTGCCAATGGCGTCGGCCATTTCATGGGCGATGCGAGCCCAGAAGCTGTGGGCGGGGTCGGGCAGCAGAAGAGCGGAAGTGGCAGTGGTTCTTGTCATGAAAGGGACACAGGTCAAACCTAAGCTGGCAGTGATCAACAAGTTGTCTACACAAATTTCAGAGTACCACCCAGATGTTTCACGCGTTTGACAACACCGGACCGAACCGGCCCACACATCGCCCCGAGTGGATGGCCCTGCTGTCCCGGGCGCCGCTGCCGTTGCTGGAGCAAGCCTTGGCCCAGCAAGCCCCGGCTGCGCTGCAATGGCTGCGCAAACCCGAGACTGGGCTGTACATGGTTCAGGGCCGTGCCGGTGGCACCGGTGAGCGCTTCAACCTGGGCGAGATCACGGTCACTCGCTGCGCGCTGCGCTTGAGCAGCGAGGGCAGCGCGGTGGGCGTGGCCTATGTGATGGGCCGCAACCACCGGCAAGCCCAGCTGGCTGCCATGGCCGATGCGCTGCTGCAAGACCCCGCGCAGCACGACGCCTTCGATGCTGCGGTGTTGCAGCCGGTGCGCCAGCACCTGGCCCTGCAGCAGGCCCAACGCGCCGCCCGCGCCCAGGCGACCCGGGTGGACTTTTTCACCGTGGCGCGCGAAGCCGGTGGCGCCGACGAAGGAGAGGACGCATGAAGACCGACGAACTGCAACAGGTGCGCCCCGGCTTCCACGACGCCGCGCTCGGCAGCCAGGCGGTGTTCCGCACCGCGCTGTCGGCGCTGTCGCATCCCGGCCGGGTGATCGAGATGCCCGACGTGTCGGCGCTGCCGCGCCACGGCCACGGCGCCGCGGCGATGCTGCTGCAGGCGCTGGTCGACAGCGATTGCGCGGTCTGGCTGTCGCCCACGCTGGCGGGCACCGACGCCGCCGCCTGGCTGCGTTTCCACACCGGCTGCCACTGGGCCCCATCGCCCGCCGCCGCGCGCTTTTTGTGGGTGGCCGAAGGCGACGCCATGCCCGCGCTGGCATCGCTGGACGCGGGCACCGACGAATACCCGGACCAGTCGGCCACCTGTGTGGTCGAGGTGAATTCCCTGGACACCAGCGACGCGAATGCCCTCGCGCTCACTGGCCCCGGCGTGGCCACCGAACAGCCTCTGTGTGTGCAGGGCTTGCCCGACGACTTTGTGGCGCAGTGGGACGCCAACCACCGCCGCTTCCCGCGCGGTGTGGACCTGTTCCTCGCCACGCCCACCCACATCGCGGGTCTGCCCCGCACCACGCGCGCCCGCGTGGTTTCCAACCTCCAAGAGGCCTGATCATGTACGTGGCTGTCAAGGGCGGCGAGTCCGCCATCCTGCAAAGCTACCGCCTGCTGGCGGAGCAGCGCCGGGGTGATCTGCAAGAGCCCGAGCTGAGCGTGGACCAGATCCGCCAGCAAATGAAGCTGGCGGTGGACCGGGTGATGACCGAGGGCTCGGTGTACGACCCCGAACTCGCCGCGCTCGCCATCAAGCAGGCGGCGGGCGATCTGGTCGAAGCCATCTTCTTGTTGCGTGCCTACCGCGCCACGCTGCCGCGCCTGGGCAACACGCGCGCGCTGGACACCGCGCAGATGCGCCCGGACCGCCGCATCTCGGCCACCTTCAAAGATTTGCCCGGCGGGCAGATCCTGGGGCCCACCTACGACTACACCCAGCGCCTGCTCGACTTCACGCTGCTGGCCAACGCTGCGGCACCGGGGGGTGACACGTCGGGCAGCAGCGCCGTGCCCGCCGCCGCGCCGCGCGTGGTGGACCTGCTCAACCAGGAAGGCCTGATCGAGGCCCACCCGGTGCCCGAGGGCGACCCCGACCCGGTGGACCTGACGCGCGAGCCGCTGCGTTTTCCGGCCGACCGCGCCACGCGGCTGCAGAACCTGGCGCGTGGCGACGAAGGCTTCCTGCTCGCCATGGCGTATTCGACCCAGCGCGGCTATTCGCACACCCACCCATTTGTGGGCGAGATTCGCCTGGGCCAGGTGGCGGTGGAACTCACGCCCGAAGAGCTGGACTTTGCGATCTCCATCGGCGACATCGAGATCACCGAATGCGAAATGGTCAACCAGTTCGCGGGCAGCAAGACCGAGCCGCCCCAGTTCACGCGCGGCTACGGCCTAGCCTTTGGTCACAGCGAGCGCAAGGCCATGGCGATGAGCCTGGTCGACCGCGCGCTGCGCGCACCCGAGCTGGGCGAAGCGGTTGAAGCACCGGCGCAAGAGCAGGAGTTTGTGCTCTCGCACAGCGACAGCCTGGAGGCCTCGGGTTTCGTGCAGCACCTGAAGCTGCCGCACTACGTGGACTTCCAGTCCGAACTGGAGCTGGTGCGCCGCATGCGCGCCGAGGCCGCCCGCCACAACGACACCGAACAGGCCCCCGAATGAACGCACCCCTGCACGCCAATCTGCTGCAAGCCGCCGCCACCGAACCGGGCGTGAACTTCGCGTACCTGGACGAGCGCACCAAGCGCATGATCCGCCGCGCCATCCTCAAGGCGGTGGCCATTCCCGGTTACCAGGTGCCGTTCGGCTCGCGCGAGATGCCGCTGCCCTACGGCTGGGGCACCGGCGGCATCCAGGTCACGGCCTCAATCATCGGCCCGGACGACACGCTCAAGGTGATCGACCAGGGCTCGGACGACACCGTCAACGCGGTCAACATTCGCCGCTTCTTCCAGCGCACCACCGGTGTCGAGGTGACCACCCGAACCACCGAGGCCGACATCATCCAGACGCGCCACCGCATCCCGGAGACGCCGCTGCGCGAAGGCCAGGTGATCGTCTACCAGGTGCCGGTACCCGAGCCCATGCAACGGCTGGAGCCGCGCGAAACTGAAACGCGCACCCTGCACGCGCTGGCCGAGTACGGGCTGATGCATGTGAAGCTGTACGAAGACATATCGCGCCACGGCCACATCGCCACCACCTACGACTACCCCGTCATGGTGAACGACCGCTACCTGATGGCGCCCTCGCCGATCCCGAAGTTCGACAACCCGAAGATGCACATGAACCCGGCCCTGCAGTTGTTCGGCGCCGGGCGCGAAAAGCGCATCTACGCCGTACCGCCCTACACGAAGGTGGAGAGCCTGGGCTTTGAGGACCACCCGTTCGAGGTGCAGAAGTGGGACGCGGCCTGCGCCCTGTGCGGCGCGACCGACAGCTTTCTGGACGAGATCATCACCAACGACCAGGGCGGTCGCATGCATGTGTGTTCCGACTCCGACCACTGCCAGGAGCGGCAGGCGGCGCAGGCAGACAGCGCTGGAGCTTCTTTATGAGCGCAGCGCTGACCCTGCGCGAAGCCACGGCCGACGACCTGCCGCAGGTGCTGGCGCTGTACGCGCAACCGGGCATGAACGGTAGTGGCGTGATCGACCTCGACCAGGCCCGCGCGATCTTTGCGCAGTTCGCGCGTTACTCGAGCTACCGCCTGTGGGTGGCTTGCGGTGCGCAGGGCGAGGTGATCGGCAGCTACGCGCTGCTGGTCATGCACAACCTGGCCCACATGGGCACGCCCGCCGCGGTGGTGGAAGACGTGGTGGTTCACGCGCAGCACCGCAGCCAGGGCATCGGCCGCCAGATGATGGAACACGCCCGGACGCTCGCGCGCGAAGCGGGTTGCTACAAGCTGACGCTGTCTTCCAACCAACAGCGCACGCGCGCGCACGCATTCTACGAATCGCTGGGCTTCGAGCGCCACGGCATCAGTTTTGTGATCAATCCATGACCGCTTCATCCACTCCCCTGCTGCGCGTGCAAGGCGTCAGCAAACGCTACGGCCAGCAGGTCGCCCTGCACGAGGCTTCGTTCGAACTCTGGCCCGGCGAGGTGCTGGCCATCGTGGGCGAATCGGGCTCGGGCAAGACCACCTTGCTCAACACGCTGGCCGCGCGCCTGCGGCCCGATGCCGGGCAGATATTCTTCCAAGGCCACGACGGAACGCTCGACGACGTGCACACCATGAGCCAGGCCCAGCAGCGCCTGCTGGCGCGCACCGACTGGGGCTTTGTGCACCAGCAGGCGTCCGACGGCCTGCGCATGGATGTGTCCGCCGGTGCCAACGTGTGCGAACGCCTGATGGGCCTGGGCCAGCGCCACTACGGCGCGCTGCGCACCCAGGCCGAAGAATGGCTGCAGCGGGTGGAGATCGACCCGATCCGCATCGACGACCCGCCGCGCCAGTTTTCGGGCGGCATGCGCCAGCGCCTGCAGATCGCGCGCAACCTGGTCACGCAGCCGCGCCTGGTGTACATGGACGAGCCCACCTCGGGTCTGGACGTGTCGGTGCAGGCCCGCCTGCTGGACCTGCTGCGCCAGCTCACGCGGCAGATGCAGCTGGCGGTGGTGATCGTCACGCACGACCTCGCCGTGGCCCGGCTGCTGGCGCACCGCATGGTGGTGATGCAGCGCGGCCGCATCGTCGAGTCGGGCCTGACCGACCAGGTGCTCGACGACCCGCAGCACCCCTACACCCAGTTGCTCGTTTCTTCGGTGCTCCAGCCATGAACACACCCGTCCTCACGCTGCAAGGCGTCTCCAAACGCTTTACGCTGCACCACCAGCACGCCGCGCAGCTGCGCGTGCTCGACCAGGTCGACCTGGACCTGAACGCGGGCGAATGCCTGGTGCTCGACGGCCCCTCGGGCATGGGCAAGAGCACGCTGCTCAAGCTGGTGTACGCCAACTACCGCGCCAGCAGCGGCCGCATCATCCTGAGCCACAACGACGGCGACACGCTCAACATCACCCAGGCCACACCGCGCGAGCTGGTGGCCATGCGGCGCGACAGCGTGGGCTATGTGAGCCAGTTCCTGCGCGTGATCCCGCGCGTGCCGGCGCTGGACGTGGTGGCCGAGCCGCTGCTGGGCGACGGCACGCCATCGCCCGAACAGGTGGACGCCGCGCGGCAAGAAGCCGGCGCCTGGCTCACGCGCCTGCGCATCCCTGAACGGCTGTGGCCGCTGCCACCGGCCACCTTCTCGGGGGGCGAGCAGCAGCGCATCAACATCGCGCGCAGCCTGATCAAGCCGCGCCCGCTGCTGCTGCTGGACGAGCCCACCGCATCGCTGGACAAGGCCAACACCCGCGCCGTGATCGAACTGATCCACGAAGCGGTGGCGCGTGGCGCGGCGCTGATGGGCATCTTCCACGACCCCGAGGTGGGGGCTGCAGTGGCCACCCGCCGCATCGACATCGCCCAGTTTCGGAGTGCTTCATGAGCACCGCCCGGCCGTTCCAAAGGGGCTCAGCCCCGCAGTGCATTGCACGAAGGACATTCAAATGACCCCCACCGTGTTCCGCAACGCCCGCTTCGTGCTGGCCAACGAAGTGGTTGAGGGCAGCCTCGCGGCGGCCAACGGCACCATCGCCTCCATCGATCCTGGCCACCGCCAGGGATCGGTCGGCCTGGACCTGGAAGGCGACTACCTGCTGCCGGGCCTGGTCGAGATCCACACCGACAATTTCGAGCGCCACCTGATGCCGCGGCCCAAGGTGCAGTGGGCCGAGATGCCCGCGCTGCTGGCGCACGACGCCGAGGTGGCCGCCGCCGGCATCACCACCGTGTTCGACGCGCTGGGCGTGGGCGACGCCGACCCCGACAGCCTACGTGGCAGCACCTGGCACGGTGTGCTGGAAGCCATCGACACCTGCTCCCAGCAAAACCTGCTGCGCGCCGACCACCATCTGCACGTTCGCTGCGAGCTGCCCGCGCCCAACACCATCGATCTGTTCGAACCTTTCCACGGGCACGAGCGCTTGTCGCTGATTTCGCTGATGGACCACACGCCCGGCCAGCGCCAGTGGGAAAACATCGACGTCGCCCGCATCTACTACACCGGCAAAAAGGGCTGGAGCCTGGAGAAGTTTCTGCGCCAGGTGGAGCACGCCGCCGAGCTGCAGGCCCGCTACGCCGAGCCACACCGCCAATACTTTGTGGACTACTGCCGCCAGCACGGCATTGCGCTGGCCAGCCACGACGACACCACCGAAGCCCATGTGGAACAGGCGCACGCCGAGGGCGCCAGCGTGTCGGAGTTTCCGACCACCGAGCTGGCCGCCCGCGCGGCGCACGATCGCGGCCTGCTCACGGTGATGGGCGGGCCCAACGTGGTGCGCGGTGGCTCGCACTCGGGCAACGTGGCCGCCAGCGAGCTGGCCCGTCTGGGTCTGCTGGACATCTTGTCGTCGGACTACGTGCCGGGCAGTCTGCTCAGCGCCGTGGTGCGGCTGGTAGACGACGGCATTCTGGACTTGCCCGCCGCAGTGGCCACGGTCACCCGCAACCCGGCGCGCGCCTGCGGCATGCACGACCGTGGCGAGATCGCGCCCGGCCTGCGCGCCGACCTGGTGCGCGTGAAGCTGGTGAGCCTGCCCAGCGGCCAGCACCAGGCGGTGGTGCGCGGGGTCTGGCGCGAAGGCGAGCGCGTGCTCTGAAGCCATGGCTTGCAAAGCCGGTCGGCAGACGCCACCAAAACTTCCCGCAGCCTTCACGCAACCGTCACACACCTGGCCGACACTGCCACTTGTCTAGATAACTTGGACACAGGAGCACCTCCATGTCATCAGCCCTTCGCATCCAGAACCTCAGCAAGCGTTTCGCCGGCGGCAAGCTGGCGCTCGACAACGTGAACCTCGACATCCGAACCGGCGAGATGGTCGCGCTGATCGGCGCCTCCGGCTCCGGTAAGTCCACCCTGCTGCGACACGTGGCCGGCCTCATGGCGGCCGACGGCACGCCCGGCTCGGTGATCGAGGTCTCCGGCCAGTGCGTGCAGCGCGACGGCCGCATCCAGAGCAACGTGCGCCAGATCCGCTCGCAAATCGGTTTTGTGTTCCAGCAGTTCAACCTGGTCGACCGCCTGCCGGTGATGGTCAACGTGTTGGTGGGCCGTTTGCACAGCATGCCCCGGTGGCGCGCCTGGACGCGCTGGTTCACCGCGCAGGAACGCGCGCTCGCCATACAAGCGCTGGGCCGTGTGGGCATTGCCGAATGCCACGCACAGCGCGCCTCCACGCTGTCGGGTGGTCAGCAGCAGCGCGCCGCCATTGCGCGCACGCTGGTGCAAGGCGCCAAGGTGGTGCTGGCCGATGAGCCGATCGCTTCGCTCGACCCTGAAGCCTCGCGCAAGGTCATGGAAATCTTGACGCGCATCAACCGCGAAGACGGCAGCACTGTGGTGGTGTCGCTGCACCAGGTGGACATGGCCATGCGCTACTGCCCGCGCGTGATCGCGCTGCATCAGGGCCGCGTGGTCTACGACGGTCCTTCGCGCGAACTCACACCCACGCTGCTGCGCGGCCTGTACGGCATGCAGGCCGACGAAATCCTCAACGGCAGCTCGTCGCTGCACGAAACGCCCTCCGCTGCGCCCAACGTGTTGCCCTGGCCCACGCCCATGGCCCAGGCCGCCTGAACTCCGCCTTTCACCCACCCCTCGCGTTACACCCTAGGAAACTCACATGATCAAGAAGACCCTCACCGCCGTCGCGCTCGGCCTGACCCTCACCGCCTCCTGGGCGCAAAACATCAACTTCGGCATCATCTCGACCGAAGCGACCCAAAACCTCAAGGCCGACTGGCAACCGCTGATCGACGACATGGCCAAGCAGACCGGCCTGAAGGTCACCGCCTTCTTCGCACCCGACTACGCCGGCATCATCGAAGGCATGCGCTTCAACAAAGTGCAAGTGGCCTGGCTGGGCAACAAGTCGGCCATGGAAGCGGTGGACCGCGCCGATGCCGAAGTGTTCGCCCAGATGGTCAACGCCGACGGCACCCAGGGCTACTACTCGCATCTGATCGTGCACAAGGACAGCCCCATCAAATCGCTGGACGACGTGCTCAAGAACGGCAAGTCGCTGGCCTTCGGCAACGGCGACCCCAACTCCACTTCGGGCTTCCTGGTGCCCGGTTTCTACGTCTTCGCCAAGAACAAAATCGACCCCAAGACCCACTTCAGGGTCGTGCGCAGCGCCAACCACGAAACCAACGCGCTGGCCGTGGTGAACAAGCAGGTCGACGTGGCCACCAACAACAGCGAGAACCTGGAAAAGTTCAAGGAGCGCCAGCCCGAGAAGGCCAAGGACATCCGCGTGGTGTGGACCTCGCCGCTGATCCCGCTCGATCCCATGGTGATGCACAAAGACCTGCCGGCCGCGACCAAAGAAAAACTGAAGAACTTCTTCTACAACTACGCCAAGACGGATGCCCGCGAGAAAGAGATCGTCATGAAGATCTCCAAGTTGTCGGGCTTCAAGCCGTCGACCAACGCTCAGCTCACGCCCATCCGTGAACTCGACCTGTTCAGCAAGCGCAACAAGATTGAAGCCGACGAGACCCTGGCTGCCAACGACAAGGCCTCCCGACTGGCCGACATCGACAAACAGCTGGCCGCCCTGCAGTAAGTACAACCCGCCCCAAGGCCCGCTTTCACGCGGGCTTTTTTGCGACCGGAGACCCGCATGAACCCTTCTTCCTCATTGCCCGCCCAACCCGCCATGGTGGTGGCCGCGCAGAAACGTAGCCTCGTCTGGTACCTGGGCTGGGCCGCCCTGTTGCTCGTGCTGGCCGGTTCGTGGAACGGCGCCGACATGCGGCCCATGGAACTGGTGCGCGACTCAGGCAACATGGCGCAGTACGCCAGCGAGTTCTTCCCGCCCAACTTCGCCGACTGGAAGATGTATGTGGAAGAAATGGTGATCACGCTGCAGATCGCCGTGTGGGGCACCGCGCTGGCGGTGGTTTCGGCTGTGCCACTGGGCTTGCTGGCCTCGGCGAACATCACGCCCTGGTGGATCCACCAGCCGGTGCGGCGGGTGCTGGACGCGTTTCGAGCCATCAACGAGATGGTGTTCGCGATGTTGTTCGTGGTGGCGGTGGGCCTAGGGCCGTTTGCGGGCGTGCTCGCGCTGTGGGTGCACACCACCGGCACGCTGGCCAAGCTGTTCTCAGAAGCGGTCGAGTCCATCGACCCGCAGCCGGTGGAGGGCATCCGTTCCACCGGCGCCTCCGCGCTGCACGAGATCGTGTACGGCGTCATTCCGCAGGTGATGCCGCTGTGGATCTCGTACACGCTCTACCGGTTTGAGGCCAATGTGCGCTCGGCCTCGGTGGTCGGCATGGTCGGCGCGGGTGGCATCGGCGTGGTGCTGTGGGAAATCATCCGCGGCTTCCGTTACGCTGAAACCGCTGCGGTGATGATCATCATCATCGTCACCGTGAGCGTGATCGACCTGATCTCCGCCCGCATCCGCAAACAAATGGTCTGAGGTTCCCATGGCGCTCAACCTGAACGACATCCAGCAGCTGCTGGTGAAACGCGGCGCGCAGCAATACGGGCGCGAAGCCGTCAGCCAGCTCGAACACGCGCTGCAATGCGCACACCTGGCCGAGGTGGCGGGCGAGTCGGACGCGCTGGTGGTGGCCTGCCTGCTGCACGACCTGGGCCATCTGCTGGCCAGCGAAAGTCCCGGTAGCATGGAGCCCGACACCGAGCCCTGCATGGACCACGACAAGGATCACGACGATTTGCACCAGTACAAGCTGCTGCCGTTCTTGCGCGGCGTGCTGCCCGACGATGTGCTCGAACCCATCCGCCTGCATGTGGAAGCCAAGCGCTACCTCTGCCAGGCCGAGGAGGGTTACTTCGAATCGCTGTCACCCGCCTCGGTGCACAGCTTGGCGCTGCAAGGCGGCACCTTCACTGAGGTGGAAGCCCGCGCCTTCCTGCACCAGTCGCATGCGCGCGAGGCGGTGCGTCTGCGCCGCTACGACGACCTGGCCAAGGTGCCCCACTGCGCGGTGCCGCCGCTGGCGCACTATCTGCCCCGTCTGGAACAGCTGATGCTCCAGGCCGCATAAGGTGAGCCACCCCGGGCAAACCGGCGTGGTGCTGAGGCTGGGCACCACCCAGACGCTCGCCTGGGCATCGTCGTACTACCTGCCCGCCCTGCTCGCCGCGCCGCTGGCCGCAGAGCTGGGCATGCCGGTCACGCATGTGTTCGGCGCTTTCACCCTGGCGCTGGTGGTCTCTGCCCTGGTCGGCCCCCGGGCCGGCCGCGTGATCGACCAGCACGGTGGCCGCGTGGTGCTGCTGCTGACCAACCTGCTGTTTGCCGCCGGGCTGGCCGCGCTGGGCCTGGCGCAGGCCGAATGGCAGGTTTGGGCCGCGTGGTGCGTGATCGGCGTCGCCATGGGCAGCGGTTTGTATGACGCCGCCTTCTCCGCCCTGGTGCGGCTCTATCCGCTGAGCGCGCGCAACGCCATCACCGGCATCACCCTCATTGCCGGGTTTGCCAGCACCGTGGGCTGGCCGCTCACCGCCTGGTGGATCGACACCCTGGGCTGGCGCGGCGCCTGTTTTGTGTGGGCCGGTTTGCACATCGTGCTCGGGCTGCCGCTGCACAGCCTGTTGCCCCGCGACCGCGTGGAAGACCCGCCCGCACCGCAGCCGCTGCCTGTGGTGACCGATGCCGAGACTGGTGCCGCCACTGCTGCCATGGCCGATACCGACGAACCACTCTTAGCCCGCTTATCAGACCGCCGCACCGGCCCACCCGGCCGGGGCATGGGCGCGGCCATCGCGGCGGTATTTGCCATCACCTGGTTCACCAGCACCGCCATGGCCGCGCACCTGCCCGCGCTGCTGCAAGGCATGGGCCTGGGCACCGCAGCGGCGCTGGGCGTGGCCATGCTGGTCGGGCCAGCACAGGTCGCAGGGCGGCTGCTCGAATTCGGCTTCTTGCGCCGGGTGCACCCCCTGCTCTCCACCCGGCTGGCCGCTGCAGGGCACCCGCTGGGCGTGGGCGCGTTGTTGATCTTCGGACCCGCCGCCGCCTGGCTGTTTGCCGGGCTGCACGGCGCGGGCAACGGCATCCTCACCATCGCCAAAGGCACGCTGCCGCTGGTGGTGTTTGGCGCGGCTGGCTACGGCGAACGCCAGGGCTGGCTCATGGCGCCCGCCCGCCTGTCGCAAGCGGTGGCGCCCCTGCTGTTCGGACTCGCCATCACCCGATGGGGCAGCGGCGCCCTGTGGCTTACCGCCGGTCTCGGTGTGGTGGCGCTGGCGCTGCTGCAATGGATGGCGCTGCGCATGGGGCGGGACGGGCAGGGGGCTTGATTGGGGACTTGGGGCTCGATCCATCAAGCCCTGGCCCTAGGGCGTGTTAACACTAATAGCAATCATGGTGATTGCTTTGGATAATCTCGGGCATGGAGATCACACCCGCACAA
>NZ_JAABRQ010000028.1 GCF_011390835.1 Hydrogenophaga sp.
GTCAAGACCGCAGCGGGCTTGAGCGCAGGCTCCACACCAATGAACGGCAGATCGGGGTGGGTGTGCCGCAACTGGTCGATGGAGAGCGCGGTCGCGGTGTTGCAGGCGACCACCAGCGCGTCAATCCGGTGCTCAGCCCTCAGCTGCTCGGTGAGCCGATGTGCTCGATCAAGCACCACTTGGGCTGACCGCTCGCCGTAGGGCGCGTGAGCGTTGTCTGCCAGGTAGACAAAATGCACCTGGGGCAGCTCGGCGCGCAGCGCGCGCAGCACGCTGAGACCACCGACACCGCTGTCGAAAACGCCTACGGTGGGCAAGTGAACCAACTCAGGCGCCAGCGACGGCGATGCCCTTGAATTCGCCCGAGGCGATGCGCTGGCTCCATTCGGCAGGGCCAGTGGTGTGCACGCTGGTGCCGGCCGAGTCCACGGCCACCGTCACCGGCATGTCCACCACGTCGAATTCGTAGATGGCTTCCATGCCCAGGTCTTCAAAACCCACCACCTTGGCGGTCTTGATGGCTTTGGACACGAGGTAGGCTGCACCTCCCACCGCCATCAGATAAGCGCTCTGGTGGTTCTTGATCGATTCGATGGCGACAGGGCCGCGCTCGGCCTTGCCGATCATGGCGATCAGGCCGGTCTTCTCCAGCATCGTGTCGGTGAACTTGTCCATGCGGGTCGCGGTGGTCGGACCGGCGGGACCGACCGCTTCGTCACCCACCGGGTCGACCGGACCGACGTAGTAGATGACGCGGTCGGTGAAGTCCACCGGCAGCTGCTCGCCCTTGG
Source organism: Hydrogenophaga sp. (assembly GCF_011390835.1). Taxonomy (GTDB): domain Bacteria; phylum Pseudomonadota; class Gammaproteobacteria; order Burkholderiales; family Burkholderiaceae_C; genus Hydrogenophaga. Next base: position 792 of record NZ_JAABRQ010000028.1, read on the forward strand.
CAAGCATGTCCTGGATGCGCTTGTGTGCGGCATCGCGACCGGTGAGCATCTTGCCGTTGAGCAGCAGGGTCTGCCCTGGCTTCCAGGCGGCGACCTGCGCCTTGGTCAGCGCATTGAGGTCGACACGCTGGCTTTTTTCGGTGTCGGGCATCCAGTTGACGTTGGGCCAGAGGTCGAGGCTCGGAGGGTCAAGGTAGACCGGGCCGCTGCCGTCCATCACGAAGTGGGCGTGGCGCGTGGCTGCGCAGTTCGGAATCATGGCCACGGGTTTGCTGGCCGCGTGGGTCGGATACAGCTTGATCTTCACATCGAGCACTGTCGTCAGGCCGCCCAGGCCCTGGGCGCCGATGCCCAGTGCGTTGACCTTGTCGAACAGCTCCAGGCGCAGCTCTTCCACCTGGCTGAGCCTCTCGCCCTTGCTGGCCTTGGCCTGCAGCTCGTACATGTCGATGTCGTCCATCAGGCTCTGTTTGGCCAGCAGCACCGACTTTTCGGCCGTGCCACCGATGCCAATGCCCAGCATGCCGGGCGGGCACCAGCCGGCGCCCATGGTCGGCACGGTCTTGAGCACCCAGTCGACCACCGAATCGCTGGGGTTGAGCATGATCATCTTGCTTTTGTTCTCGCTGCCACCGCCCTTGGCGGCCACGGTCACGTCGATCTTGTTGCCCGGCACCAGCTCGGTGAAGATCACCGCCGGCGTGTTGTCGCCCGTGTTCTTGCGTGCAAACAGCGGGTCGGCGACCACACTGGCGCGCAGCTTGTTGTCGGCGTTGTTGTAGCCCTGGCGCACGCCTTCGTTGACCGCGTCTTCCAGACTGCCGGTGAAGCCTTCCCAGCGCACGTCCATGCCGACCTTGAGGAACACATTGACGATGCCAGTGTCTTGGCAGATCGGGCGGTGACCAGTGGCGCTCATCTTGCTGTTGGTCAGTATCTGCGCGATCGCGTCCTTGGCGGCGGCGCTTTGTTCGCGCTCGTAGGCGCGCGCGAGGTGGGCGATGTAGTCGCTGGGGTGGTAGTAGCTGATGTACTGCAGGGCAGCGGCGACGGATTCAATCAGGTCGGCCTGGCGGATGGTGGTGGTCATGGCGATGGGCTCTCTTTTGGGGTTGCAATGGGTCCTGCCTGAGCCAGCAGGGACTTTAGTTCTCGGATGTCCTGGCGAAGGGATTGCACCTCGGCATGCAGTTCTTGCTCCATCGACTCGCCGACATTCTCGACCAGGGCTTCGGTGGCCTTGTGCTCGCTCTCGGTGAAGGTCTGCATCGCGTTGACGATGATCGCGATGAACAGGTTGAGCATGGTGAAGGTGGCGAACAGGATGAAGGTGATGAAGAACAGCCAGGCGAACGGCGACTCCTCCATCACCGGGCGCGCGATGCCCATAGACCAGCTCTCCAGCGTCATCACCTGGAACAGGGTGTAGAGCGAGCGACCGAGGTGGCCGAACCAGTCGGGAAAGGCCTGTCCGAACAAATGCGTAGCGATGACGCCGAACACGTAGAACACCAGCAGCAGGACCATGGCGATCGAGCCCAGGCCGGGCAGCGCCGAGAGCAGGGCACCCACCACGCGACGCATCGACGGCACGATGGTGAGCACCCGCAGCACCCGCAAGACGCGCAGAGCCCGCAGCACCGCCAGCGGGCCGCTGGCCGGGATTAGCGCAATCGTGACCACGGTGAAGTCGAACACGCTCCAGGGGTCCTTGAAGAAGGCGCCGCGATGCGCATAGATACGCAAGAGAATCTCCACCACGAAGACCGCGAGAATGACCTTGTCGACGGCCAGGAGCCAGACACCTGCCTGCTCCATCACGGAGGCCGAGGTCTCCAGCCCCATGAGCACGGCGTTGATGACGATAAGGATCAGCACCGCCTGTTGCACGCGCGGGCGCGCCAGCCAAAGGCCGACTCGGGCGCGCAGGTCAGACGGGTTCTCGTGGGCAGCGAGGCGCATGTTGTGGCGGGTGTTGTGGCGTTGGACCGAGTGGCCTATTCTATGAAGTCGCCTGGCCGCACTCGGTCAGCGGGTTCACTGCCAGATTTGTGTAAGTGGCTCGTAAGAGCCTTTGCGCACATTCTGAGAGAGTTACGATTCCGCATAACCTCAGGAGACAAGTCATGTCAGCACCGTCCAACGCCATCCAGTCCACCCTGGTCGAAAACCGGGTATTCGAGCCTTCGGACGCCATGCGCAAATCCGCACGCATCTCCGGGATGGATGCCTACCACGCGCTTTGCGACGAGGCTGACAAGGACTTCGAAGGCTTCTGGGCCAAGCGAGCTCGCGAGACGCTGACTTGGTCCAAGCCGTTCACCAAAACGCTGGATTCGTCCCAGGCGCCGTTTTACAAGTGGTTTGAAGATGGTGAACTGAATGCGTCTTACAACTGCCTGGACCGTCACATGGGCACGCCGGTCGAAAACAAGACCGCCATCATTTTCGAAGCCGACGGTGGCGAAGTCACCAAGGTCACCTACAAGGAGCTGCTGGCCAAGGTCTCGCAGTTTGCCAATGCGCTCAAGGCCAAGGGGGTGAAGAAGGGCGATCGTGTCGTCATCTACATGCCTATGACCATCGAAGGCGTGGTGGCCATGCAGGCCTGCGCGCGCATCGGCGCCACGCACAGTGTGGTGTTTGGCGGCTTTTCGGCCAAGGCGGTGCAGGAGCGCATCCAGGACGCCGGCGCGGTGGCGGTGGTCACGGCCAACTACCAGCTGCGCGGTGGCAAGGAATTGCCGCTCAAGTCCATCGTGGACGAGGGCATTGCCCTGGGCGGCTGCGAATCGGTCAAGAGCGTGATCGTGTTTCAGCGCACCAAAACCGCCGTCAACATGGTGGCTGGGCGGGACAGTTTCATGCATGAGGTGATGGCCGAGCAGTCCACCGACTGTCCGGCCGAAATGGTGGGCGCCGAGCACCCGCTGTTTGTGCTGTATACCTCGGGCTCCACCGGCAAGCCAAAGGGCGTGGTGCACAGCACCGGCGGTTACCTTCTGTGGGCCAACCTGACGATGAACTGGACCTTCGACCTGAAGGATAGCGACATCTTCTGGTGCACTGCCGACATCGGCTGGATCACCGGGCACACCTACGTAGCCTACGGCCCGTTGGCTGCGGGTGCGACCCAGATCGTGTTCGAGGGCGTGCCCACCTTCCCGAACGCCGGTCGTTTCTGGCAGATGATTGAGCGCCACAAGTGCACCATCTTCTACACCGCGCCCACGGCTATCCGCTCGCTGATCAAGGCCGCAGAGGCCGATGAGAAGGTGCACCCGGCGCGCTCCGATCTGAGCAGCCTGCGCATCATGGGTTCGGTGGGCGAGCCCATCAACCCCGAAGCCTGGATGTGGTACTACAAGCACGTGGGTGGCGAGCGTTGTCCGATTGTGGACACCTTCTGGCAGACCGAGACCGGTGGTCACATGATCACGCCGTTGCCAGGCGCCACACCGCTGGTGCCGGGTTCGTGCACGCTGCCGCTTCCTGGCATCACCACGGCCATCGTCGACGAAGCCGGCATGGACGTGCCCAATGGATCGGGTGGCATCCTGGTGGTGAAAAAGCCCTGGCCTTCGATGATCCGCACCATCTGGGGCGATCCCGAGCGTTTCAAGAAGAGCTACTTCCCTGAAGAACTCAAGGGCTACTACCTGGCCGGAGACGGTGCGGTGCGCAGCGCCGACCGCGGCTACTTCCGCATCACCGGTCGCATCGACGACGTGCTCAACGTCTCGGGCCACCGCATGGGCACGATGGAGATCGAGTCGGCTCTGGTGGGCAAGTCCGATCTGGTGGCTGAGGCCGCCGTGGTGGGGCGTCCCGACGACCTGACTGGTGAGGCCATCGTGGCGTTTGTTGTGCTCAAGCGCTCGCGCCCGACCGGCGACGAAGCCAAGGCCATCGCCAAAGAGCTGCGCGACTGGGTGGGCAAGGAGATCGGCCCGATCGCCAAACCCAAGGACATCCGCTTCGGCGACAACCTGCCCAAGACGCGCTCTGGCAAGATCATGCGCCGCCTGCTGCGCTCGATCGCCAAGGGTGAAAAGATCACCCAGGACACCTCCACTTTGGAGAACCCGGCGATCCTGGATCAGCTGTCGGAGAACAACTGATCAAGAGCCCCTGTGAAATAGGGGCATTGAGCGAACAACAAAGAAGCCCGCTGGAGTCCAGCGGGCTTTTTTTGTTGGGCGAGAACGGGGAATTACTTCAGGCTCAGCACCCAAGCGGCCAGCTTCTTGGCATCGGCTTCGCTCACCTGTGGGTTGGCTGGCATGGGAATCGCACCCCAGACGCCGGAGCCACCCTTGATGATCTTGGTCGCCAGCATGTCGACCGCCTTGGCGTCGCCGGCGTACTTCTCGGCCACCGACTTGTAGGATGGCCCCACCAGTTTTTTGTCTGCAGCGTGACAAGCCATGCAGTTCTTGCTCTTGGCCAAGGCTTCATCGGCCAGCACAGGAGCGGAGAGGGTGGCCATCGCGGCCATAATCAGCAGAGCACGTTTCATTGGGGAATCCTCGGAAGGGGAAAAAGAAGGGACGGTTGGATTTTATCTGCCGGCCCCGCCTCGGATACGGAAAGTTACAGTTTCTTGCCCGCTTCATCGGCGCTTTACCGGAGGGTGTGATGTATTTGTTGTTGGCAGGCTTGGGCCTGATGCTTCTGAAGTACTTCGAGGTCGGTTTCGTGGCCGGACTCTCGTGGTGGTGGGTCTTGTCGCCGTTTGCGCTAGCGGTGGCCTGGTGGGCTTGGGCCGATACCACGGGCTACACCAAGCGCAAGGCGATGGAGAAGATGGATCAGAAGAAGCAGGATCGCATCGACCGCCAGCGCGAGGCCTTGGGCATCAAGACCAAGCGCCGCTGAGCGGGCGGGGTGGCGGCCCGCTGACCGCCCCTTTTCGATCAGTAGTTGTCCAGCACGGCGCCCTTGCTGGCGCTCGAAGCGTTGAACGCAAACTTGGCTTGCACGCCGCGGGTGTAGCGCGGTGCCGGTGCTGTCCAGGCGGCGCGGCGTTGGGCGATTTCTTCTTCGGATACGTGCAGCTCGAGCAGCAGCTCGCGTGCATCGATCGTGATGCGGTCGCCTTCGTGCACAAAAGCAATCGTGCCGCCTGCTGCCGCTTCAGGGGCCACGTGGCCCACCACCATGCCCCAGGTGCCGCCGGAAAAGCGCCCATCGGTGATCAGGCCCACGCTCTCGCCCAGCCCTGCGCCAATCAGGGCGCCGGTAGGTGCCAGCATCTCGGGCATGCCTGGGCCGCCTTTGGGACCAAGGTAGCGCAGCACCATCACATCGCCGGCCTGGATCTTGCCGTCGAGGATGGCTTTCAACGCCGACTGCTCGTCGTCGAACACCCGGGCTGGCCCGGTGATCACTGGGTTCTTCAGTCCGGTGATCTTGGCCACGCAGCCTTCGGGGCTGAGATTGCCCTTGAGGATGGCCAGATGGCCCTGGGCGTACATAGGCTTGTCAATGGGCCGGATCACCTTCTGGTCGGCGCGCGGTGCATCGGGCACGTCTTTCAGCACCTCGGCGATGGTCTGGCCGGTGATGGTGAGGCAGTCGCCATGCAGCAGGCCGGCGTTGAGCAACATCTTCATCACCTGCGGAATGCCACCGGCCTGGTGCAGATCTACCGCCAGGTACTGGCCGCTGGGCTTGAGGTCGCACAACACAGGCGTTTTCACACGCACGCGCTCGAAGTCATCGATGGTCCATTCCACGTCGGCGGCGTGAGCGATGGCCAGGAAGTGCAGCACCGCATTGGTTGAGCCACCGGTGGCCATGATCACGGCCACGGCGTTTTCGATCGCCTTGCGGGTCACGATGTCGCGCGGCTTGATGTCTTTTCGGATCGCCTCGATCAGCACCTTGGCCGATTCTTTGGCCGAGTTCATCTTCTCGTCATGCGGGTTCGCCATTGTCGAGGAGTAGGGCAGGGAGATGCCCAGCGCCTCAAAGGCTGAGCTCATGGTGTTGGCGGTGTACATGCCGCCACAGGAGCCGGTGCCGGGAATGGCGCGCTTCTCGATCTCCAGCAGGTCCTCATCGCTGAGCTTGCCGGCCGCGTTTTCGCCCACCGCTTCAAACACGCTGACGATGTTGAGGTCCTTGCCCTTGTAGTGGCCGGGCAGGATAGTGCCGCCGTACACATAGATGGCGGGCACGTTGGCGCGCAGCATGCCCATCAGACCACCGGGCATGTTCTTGTCGCAGCCGCCGATAACGACCACGCCGTCCATCCACTGGCCTTGCACGCAGGTCTCCACGCAGTCACTGATCACCTCGCGGCTGACCAGCGAGTACTTCATGCCTTCGGTGCCCATCGCCATGCCGTCAGAAATGGTGGGCGTGCCGAACACCTGGGCGTTGCCGCCAGCCTCCTCAATGCCGGCGATCGCCGCATCGGCCAGCTTTTGCAGACCGGAGTTGCACGGCGTGATGGTGCTGTGGCCGTTGGCCACGCCCACCATCGGCTTCACGAAGTCACCTGCCTCGTAGCCCATGGCGTAGTACATGGAGCGGTTGGGCGCGCGCGACTTGCCTTGCGTGATGTTCTGGCTGCGAGGATTCATCGGCTGGATGGGAATGACTTTGTTGTCGGCCATAGGGGTCTTTCTGGGAGGGAATGCGGGAGGGGGCGCAGCGGTGCTGGGCAAAAGAAGCAAAGCAAAAATTTTATCCGCTTGGCCAACCGGGAGTTGGCTGCTGAATGGACGTTGTCTGAACGTCCTTCGAATTTGGCGTTGTGCCGAAATTTCGCATGGCAAAGGCACAATAGCGCCCATGCTCATCCACCCTCAGATCGACCCGGTTGCCCTGCAGCTGGGCCCGCTGGCTATCCATTGGTACGGCCTGACCTACCTGGCTGCCTTTGGCCTCTTCATCCTGCTGGGCAACGCACGCCTCAAGCACGAGCCGTTTGCCTCGGTGCGAGCCCCGCAACCATGGGCCCGGCGTGACGTGGAGGACATCCTGTTTCTCGGCGTGCTCGGGGTGGTGCTGGGCGGGCGCATCGGCTACTGCCTGTTCTACAAGCCGGCCTACTACCTGGCGCACCCGCTGGAGATCTTGGCGGTGTGGCAGGGCGGCATGAGTTTTCATGGTGGCCTGCTGGGCGTGATCGTTGCCATGGTCTGGTACGCACGCAGCCGCCAGCGTTCTTTTTTGCAGGTGATGGACTTCGTGGCGCCGTGTGTGCCCACCGGGCTCGCGGCGGGCCGTGCGGGCAATTTCATCAACGGCGAGCTGTGGGGGCGCGTGGCTGACCCCTCGCTGCCCTGGGGCATGGTGTTTCGTGGTGCTGGCGATCTGCCGCGCCACCCGTCCCAGATCTACCAGTTTTTGCTGGAAGGGTTGCTGCTGTTCCTGCTGCTCTGGCTTTACGCACGAAAGCCGCGCGCACAGGGGCAGGTGGCGGCGGCCTTTGTGTTCGGCTACGGCGTGCTGCGGTTCATCGCAGAGTTTTTCCGCGAACCTGATGCCTACCTGGGCCTTCTGTCGCTGGGCATGAGCATGGGCCAATGGCTGTGCGTACCCATGATCCTGGGCGGTGCGGGGCTGTGGTGGTGGTTTGGTCAGCAGGCAACGGGGGCGAAGACGCCCGCGCAGGGCTGAAGGCCGTGGCGGGCGAGGTTCGCTGCCAATTGGACGGTGCGGTGGCGCGCGTTGAGCTGTCACACCCTGGCAAATTCAACGCCATGTCGCGCGGCATGTGGCGAGAGCTCAAGAGACAGGTTGTGCGCTTGTCGGGGATGCCAGACCTTCGTTGCGTGATCGTGGCGGGCGAGGGCGGTCATTTCTGCGCAGGCGGTGACATCGCCGAGTACCCGGCCTTCCGCTTTGACGAAGCGTCCTTGCGAGTTTTTCATGAGGAGGAAGTCTGGCCTGCGCTGCAGGCCTTGCTGGACTGCCCGGTACCGCTGTTGGCGCAGATCGAGGGCAACTGCATGGGCGCGGGGCTGGAGATCGCGAGTTGCTGCGACATCCGCCTAGCGTCGGTCTCTTCGCGCTTCGGCGCACCGATTGCCAGGCTCGGCTTTCCCATGGCGCCGCGCGAAGCCCGGCTGGTGGCGCGCGAGCTGGGGACCACCGTGGCGCGGTCCATGCTCCTGGAAGCCTCGGTGTACGGCGCCGACGCGCTACTGGCCGCTGGGTTTTTGACGGCGGTGGTGTCTGAAACGGCTGTGGCCGATGAAGCCAGCGCGCGAGCGCAGCGCATGGCGGCCCTGGGGCCTCAAGCGGCGCGCCTGAACAAACAGACCCTGCGCCGACTTCAAAGCGAGCCGGCTGGCGACCCCGCATGGGCTGACGTGTACGCCTACGCATCCAGCGACGAACATCGGGAAGGCATCGAGGCCTTCCTGGCCAAACGAACCGCGGCCTTCTGACTCCCGGGCATTGGGCTCACCAAGCAACATTCACTATGGTCAACCTTAACCTGTTCACCACGCTCCGTGCAGCCTTTCCAACCGATCTGGATCGGACGGCGGTCGAAACCGCCGACGGCGTGTCGGCGCCCTTGCGCTACAGCTGGCGAGATCTTGATCGCGCCACCGCCATGCTGGCCAACCTGCTCGAATCGCTGGACCTGCCCCCAGCGTCGCGCGTCGCGGTGCAGGTTGAAAAATCGGTCGAAGCCATGCTGCTCTACCTGGCCACGCTGCGCGCAGGCCATGTGTTCCTGCCGCTGAACACCGCCTACCAGAGTAGCGAAATCCAGTACTTCATCGAGAACGCGGAGCCCGCGGTGGTGGTCTGCTCTCCGGCCAACTTCGGCTGGGTGAGCAAAATCGCCTTCAACGCGGGCACCCGCTATGTGTTCACCCTTGGCGACGACCGCAGCGGCAGCTTGTTACAGCGCGCAGCCCAGCAGAGCGACCGTCACGCGCCGGCCGTCAAGAACGATGACGACCTCGCCGCGATTCTGTACACGAGTGGCACCACAGGACGCAGCAAGGGCGCCATGCTGACCCACGGCAACCTGCGCAGCAACGCACTGGTGTTGCGCGACTACTGGGGCTGGCAGCCGGGTGATGTGTTGTTGCACGCCTTGCCCATCTTTCACGTGCATGGCCTGTTCGTGGCCATCCACGGCGCACTCATCAACGGCAGCAAGATGATCTGGCTCTCGAAGTTCGATCCGCGCCTGGCCGTGAGCCGTTTGCGAGACGCCACGGTCTTCATGGGTGTGCCCACGCTGTATGTGCGCATGCTGGCTGAACACTCGCTCACGGTGGAGCAGGCCAGCCGCATGCGGTTGTTCATCTCGGGTTCGGCGCCCTTGTTGATCGAGACCTTTCACGACTGGAAGGCGCGCACGGGCCACACCATTCTGGAGCGCTACGGCATGAGCGAAACCATCATGCTCACCTCCAACCCCTGCGGCCCCGACGCGCGCCACGGTGGCGCCACCGAGCGCCGGGGTGGCACGGTGGGGTTTCCGCTGCCGGGCGTGGCGCTGCGCGTGGTGGACGAGGCGGGCCAGGCTGTTGCCACTGGCGAAGTGGGCGGCCTTCAGGTGAACGGCCCCAATGTGTTCAAGGGCTATTGGCGCATGCCAGAGAAAACGGCCGAAGAGTTCACCGCGGACGGCTTTTTCAAGACCGGTGACGTCGGACGCATCGACGACCGGGGCTACGTCACGATCGTCGGTCGCAGCAAAGACCTCATCATCTCCGGTGGCTACAACGTCTACCCGGCCGAGATCGAAGGCTTCCTCAACGAGCTGCCCGGCGTGGCCGAAAGCGCGCTGGTGGGTGTGCCCCACCCGGATTTTGGTGAGGTCGGCGTAGCCGTGGTCGTAGCCCGACCGGGCGCCAAACCCGACCCTGAGCAACTGCTGGCCACCCTCAAGCAGCAACTGGCGAACTTCAAGATTCCCAAGCGCTGTTTTGTCGTACCCGACCTGCCGCGCAACACCATGGGCAAGGTGCAGAAGAACTTGCTGCGCGAGCAGTACAAGAACCTCTTCAGTTGAAGAAAAACACGCCCCCGGCAATCGCCGGAGCGCGTGATCCCATCTCAGGGCGCCGCGGAACCGGCTCTGCCGGGCCGCCAGCGCCGCCCCATTAGGGGGTGACCGCGAAGCGGGCGCGGGGGGGTTACCGAAGAACCAGCACCGGAATGTGCGAATGCGTCAGTACCTGCTGGGTCTCGCTGCCGAGCAGCAGGCGTTTGATGCCGCGGCGACCGTGTGAGGCCATCACGATCAGGTCGCACTTGTTCTTCTTGGCCGCTGCGATCACCGCTTCGGCGATCAGGTCTGACTTGACCGTGACGGGCTTGACCTTGACCTCGCGCAGTTGGCCCGCCGACTTCACCGCATTCACCGCAGTCAGGGCTTCTTCATTCCACTGTTTTTCGATTCGCGCCACTTCGGCTGCCGCCAGTGCCACGCCGCCTTCAAAATAGGTCTGCGGGTAGCGGGGAACTACCTTGAGTGCCACCACTTCGGCGCCGGTGATGTCGGCCAAGTTGATCGCGTGATCGACCGCGATCTTGGACAGTTTGGAGCCGTCGGTAGCCACGAGGATGCGTTTGTACATGGAGATCTCCTGGGTGAGTTGTTGTAATGCCATCATGAGCCTATCAAACGCCGCTGCCCAGTGGTTGACTTAAATCAAGCGCATGAAGCCTGAGCCCCACTACCCTCACGGCATGAACCAGGCCGTTGCCGAGCCCCCGGTGGGCCTGCACATCCCCGATCGACCGCCCACCGCGGGCGCCGACGTCTTTGGTGCCCATCGCGGACCACTTACCGTCACCGACAATTTCAACGTGCTCGACGACCCGGTCGAGCAGCGAGAGTTCACCGAAGTCACCGAAGTCGACGGACGCGCCACGGCCGAGTCGGTGCTGATGGTGCAAGGCATGTACTGCGCCGCCTGTGCCGACACGGTGGAGTGTGCCCTGCAAGATCTGCCGGGTGTGGAGAGTGCACAGGTGCATGCCGCCACGCGCCGCCTCACGGTGCGCTGGGACCCAGCGCTGACCCGCATGTCGCACCTGGCCGAGGTGGTGGGCGAGACGGGCTACCGCTTGCTACCCATGGCGCAGGCGTTGTCCGTTAGCGAGCGCCTGCGCGAAACGCGCCAAGCCCTGTGGCGCCTGTTTGTCGCCGGCTTTTGCGCCATGCAGGTGATGATGTATGCATGGCCGGCCTACGTGACCGAGCCGGGTGAGATCCCGGCCGATATCGACCAGCTGCTGCGCTGGGCGAGCTGGCTGCTGAGCCTGCCGGTGGTGTTTTTTGCCAGCGGTCCATTTTTCCGCAGCGCGTGGCGCGACTTGAAGTTCGGCCGCGTCGGCATGGACACCCCGGTCTCGGTGGGCATTCTGGTCACCTTCCTCGCCAGCTCGGCCGCCACCTTCGACCCTACCGGCCCCTGGGGCCACGAGGTCTGGTTCGACTCGCTCACGATGTTCGTGTTTTTTCTGCTCGGCGGGCGCTACCTGGAGCTCAAGGCGCGCGACCGCACCGCGGGCGCGCTCGACAGCCTGATGAACCGGCTGCCCCAGGCCTGCGACCGCCAGACCGCCGAGGGAAGTTTTGAATCGGTCTCGGTGCGCCGGCTGTCGGTGGGCGACGTGGTGCGGGTGCAGGCCGGGCAGGCGTTCCCGGGTGACGGGGTGGTGCACAGCGAGCGGGCCACGGTCGACGAAGCCCTGCTCACCGGTGAATCCCACCCCCTGACCCGCTTGCGCGGCGAGCCGCTGGTGGCCGGCAGCTACAACCTGGGTGGACCGGTGCTCATGCAGGTGCAGCGCCTGGGGCGCGACACCCGCTTTGCCCAGATCGTGGCGCTGATGGAAAAGGCCTCCACCGAAAAGCCGCGGCTCGCCATCCTGGCCGACCGCATCGCCGCGCCGTTCCTGGTCCTGGTGCTGCTGGCCGCGGCGGTGGCAGCCTGGTACTGGTGGCAGATCGATCACACCAAGGCGCTTTCGGTGGCGGTGGCCGTGCTGATCGTGACCTGCCCGTGCGCCCTGTCGCTGGCCACGCCTGCGGCCATGCTGAGCGCGGCCGGAGCCTTGGCGCGCCGCGGCATACTGGTGCGTCGCTTGCAAGCATTCGAAACCCTGGCGGGCATCAGCGCGGTGGTGTTCGATAAAACCGGAACGCTGACCCACGACCGGCTGGCCATGGCCTCGGTGACGGTGCGAGGGGGTACGACGGAGGCGGAGGCATTGGCGCTCGCCGCCTGGCTGGCGCAAGGCTCGCTGCATCCAGTCTCGCGCGGCATCGCCCGCGCGGCCGCCGAGGCGGGTGCGGACGCCGTGGCTCCTGGGCTTGGCTCGGTTCAGGAACAGGCAGGGCAGGGCATGTCGGCGCAGCGCGATGGCGGCGGCTGCGTGAAACTCGGTTCTGCGGCGTTCTGCGGGGTGGAACTGGATCAAGACGTATCTGATGCGCCACGCGCGCACTTGGCTGATGAAGCGGGCTGGCTGGCCACCTTCACGCTGGAAGAAGGCGTTCGCGAAGACGCCCAGTCGGCCGTGAGTGCCCTGCGCGAGCTGGGCATCCGGACTTGGCTGCTGTCGGGCGACCGGGCCGCCGCGGCCCAGAGGGTGGGTGACGCCGTGGGGGTCGACGAGGTGATCGCCGGCGCCACGCCCGAGCACAAACTGGCCGAGGTGACGGCACTGCAATCGCGCGGGCACCGTCTGGCCATGGTGGGTGACGGATTGAACGATGGCCCGGTGCTCGCCCGCGCCGACACCTCCTTCGCGCTGGGCCATGCCGCACCGCTGGCGCAAGCCCAGTCGGACTATGTGATCCAGGGCGGGCAGGTGATGGACGTGGTGCACACCCTCAGGCTCGCCCGCAACACCCTGCGCATCGTGCGCCAGAACCTGCTCTGGGCGGCGCTTTACAACGCGGTGTGTGTTCCACTGGCCCTACTGGGTTACATGCCACCCTGGCTGGCCGGGCTGGGCATGGCCGGCAGTTCGCTGCTGGTGATCGGCAACGCGCTGCGCCTGGCGGGCCAAGTCCCAGTGGCGCCGTCGGACAAACCGGATGCCCGCGTTCTCGCGGCCTAGCAACACCACCGAATCTTCAGAAAATCTCCATGGACATCCTCTATTTGCTCATTCCCATCTCCATCGTGCTGGTCTTCGCCATCATCGGCCTGTTCTGGTGGGCGCTGCAGGCGGGGCAGTTCGACAACATCGAGCGCGAGGGCGACCGCATATTGGGTGGCGATTGACTTAAGTCAAGGCGATCTGTGTCACAGATCGTGACACTCCTCCCAGCGACATTCACGAGGAGTTCTTTATGTCTGTGACAACAAAGACCAGCCAGCCGGCGGTCTACGACGATGGGGTGGTGCGCGGCTTTGCCGTCATGTCCGTGATTTACGGCGTGGTCGGCATGCTGGTGGGCGTGATCATCGCGGCCCAGCTGACCTGGCCCGAGCTTAACTTGGGCATCGAATGGCTGACCTATGGCCGGCTTCGTCCTCTGCATACCAGCGCCGTGATCTTTGCCTTTGGTGGCTCGGCCCTTTTTGCGGCCAGCTACTACGTGGTCCAGCGCACCTGTCACACCAAGCTCTTTGCCGGCAAGCTGGCCTGGTTCACCTTCTGGGGCTGGAACGCGATTGTTCTATCGGTCGTGATCACCTATCCGCTGGGTCTCACCCAAGGTCGTGAATACGCCGAGATGATCTGGCCGATTGACCTGTTGATTGCCGTGGTCTGGGTGTCTTATGCAGTCGTGTTCTTCGGGACCGTCGGCATTCGCAAGGTGCGCCACATCTACGTAGCCAACTGGTTCTTTGGTGCATACATCATCACCATTGCCCTATTGCACATTTTTAACAACCTGGCGATCCCGACCAGTGCGACTCACTCCTACTCGGCCTATGCCGGCGTACAAGACGCCATGGTGCAGTGGTGGTATGGCCACAACGCCGTGGGCTTCTTCCTGACCGCCGCCTTCCTGGGCATGATGTATTACTTCATCCCCAAGCAGGCCGAGCGTCCGGTCTACTCCTACCGCCTGTCCATCGTCCACTTTTGGGCGCTGATCTTCACCTACATGTGGGCGGGTCCTCACCACTTGCACTACACCGCGCTGCCGGACTGGACCCAGTCGGTTGGCATGGTGTTTTCGCTCATCCTGCTGGCACCCAGCTGGGGCGGCATGATCAACGGCATCATGACCCTCTCGGGTGCCTGGCACAAGCTGCGTGACGACCCCATCCTGCGCTTCCTGATCGTGTCGCTGTCGTTCTACGGCATGTCCACCTTCGAAGGCCCGATGATGTCGATCAAGACCGTCAACGCGCTGTCGCACTACACCGACTGGACCGTGGGCCACGTGCACTCCGGCGCCCTGGGCTGGGTCGGCTTGGTCACCATGGGGTCGCTCTACTACCTGATTCCGCGCCTGTACGGCCAGAAGAAGATGTACTCGGTCCCCGCCATCGAACTGCACTTCTGGATCGCCACCATCGGCATCGTGTTGTACATCGCCGCGATGTGGATCGCTGGTGTGATGCAAGGCCTGATGTGGCGCTCGGTCAATCCCGACGGCAGCCTCACCTACACCTTCGTCGAGTCGGTGAAAGCCACCTTCCCGTTCTATGTCATCCGCCTGGTCGGTGGCTTGCTCTACCTCGGCGGCATGCTGGTCATGACGTGGAACATGGTCATGACCATCCGTCAGGGCCGCGTGGTGGATGTCCCGGTTCTCGCTGTCAATCCGGCCCACGCCTGAGGAGCTAACAGTCATGTCCAACAACGAAAAATTAACCGGCCACGCCAGGATCGAGACCAACAACTTCCTCATGATCGTGCTCATCACGCTCGTGGTGGCGGTCGGTGGTTTGGTGGAAATCGTGCCGCTGTTCTTCCAGAAGTCGACCACGCAGCCGATCGAAGGCCTCAAGCCTTATTCGGCGCTCCAGCTGGCCGGCCGCGATGTTTACGTGAGTGAAGGTTGCTACAACTGCCACTCGCAGATGATCCGTCCGTTCCAAGCTGAGACGCTTCGCTATGGCCCGTATTCGGTGGCGGGTGAGTTCGTCTACGACCGGCCCTTCCAGTGGGGCAGCAAGCGCACCGGGCCTGACCTGCACCGTGTCGGGGGCCGCTACAGCGATGAATGGCACCGCATTCACCTGACCAATCCTCGCGATCTGGTTCCCGAGTCCAACATGCCAGCTTATCCGTGGCTGTTGACGAAGACAGTGGACGAGACCCAGTTGCCCAAGCGCATGGAAGTGCTGCGAACCCTGGGCGCCCCGTACACCGACGAGGAAATCGCCGGTTCGGTGGAAGCCGTCAAGGGCAAGACACAGATGGAAGCCGTGATCGCCTACCTGCAGGTGCTGGGCATCCATCGCAGCGCCAGCCGATCGGCGCCCGCCGCTGAGGCTCAGCCTACCGCGGGCGCGGACACCGCCTTGGCCCAGGTCAAGCCGGTGCCTGCAGCGCAGTGATCAGGGGATACAACATGGACATCAATGATCTGCGCAGCATCGTCACCGTCGTGAGCCTGGTGACCTTCGTCGGCATCATCGTCTGGGCCTGGTCGAAGAAGAACAAGGCCGGCTTCGATGAGGCCGCCCGCCTGCCGTTTGGCGACGACTGAGCCGCCACTACATACCGAGAACCATCATGAGCGACTTCACCAGCGGATTCTGGAATATTTATGTGGCCGGGCTGACCCTGGTCAGCATCATTGCCTGCCTGATCCTGCTCTGGATCAGCGGCACCACCAAGGCGGCCACGCACGGCGATAACACCACCGGTCACGTGTGGGACGGCGACCTCAAAGAGATGAACAACCCGCTGCCCAAGTGGTGGGTCTATCTGTTCATCATCACGGTGCTGTTTGCACTGGCCTATGGTGTGCTGTACCCGACCTTTGGCAAGTTCCAGGGTGTGCTGGGCTGGTCCTCGCAGGGCCAGCACGCCGCCGAGGTGGCCAAGGTCGAGGCTGCGATTGCCCCGATCTATGCAAAGTTCAAGGACATGACGCCCGAAGCCATGGCAGGCGATGCCCAGGCTCACGCCATTGGCGAGCGCCTGTTCATGAATTACTGTGCGCAGTGCCACGGTTCGGACGCCCGCGGTGCCAAGGGCTTCCCCAACCTGACCGACAACGACTGGCTGGGTGGCGGTACGCCCGAGATCATCAAGACCACCATCGCCAACGGACGCAATGGCGTGATGCCGCCCATGGCGGCTGCGGTCGGCGGCGCTGAAGATGTGCGCAATGTGGCCCATTACGTGCTCAGCCTCTCCGGCAGCCCGCACGACGCCGTGCGTGCTGTCCAGGGCAAGGAAAAGTACGCCAGCTGCGCCGCCTGCCACGGCGCCGACGGCAAGGGCCTGAGCGCCATCGGCGCGCCCAACCTGACCGACAACATCTGGCTGCACGGATGGGGTGAAGAAGCCATCGTTCGCGCGGTGAACAACGGTATCAACAACGCCATGCCCGGCCAGTCGGCCCTGCTCAACGACGACCAGATCAAGGTGCTGGCTTCGTACGTCTGGGGCATGTCGAACACCGCTGCCAAGTAAACCGGGCTGACGTGAGCAGGTGGGCAGTTGTGTCCATCTGTCTCTTCACCCTGCCACGAGTCCCAAGCATTTGATGACCGCGAATTCCGCCTCTTCTTCCGCCGCCAACCAGCCCGCCGGCCTGCCCGGGGGGCCAGGTGGAGACGACGACGATGTTGTTTCCCTCTACGCTTCGCGGGAGAAAATTTATCCGCGTTCGGTCTCAGGGGTTTTTTCGAACTGGCGCTGGATCACGGTCTGGATCACCCAACTCGTGTTTTACGGTTTGCCCTGGCTGCAATGGAACGCCCGCCAGGCCGTGCTGTTTGATCTGGAGGCCCGGCGCTTTTACATCTTCAGCCTGGTGCTGTATCCACAGGATTTCATCTACCTCACCGGCCTGCTGGTGATTTCGGCGCTGTCTCTGTTTCTGTTCACCGCGGTCGCGGGCCGCCTGTGGTGCGGCTACGCCTGCCCGCAGACGGTTTACACCGAGATCTTTCTGTGGATCGAGAAGAAGGTGGAAGGCGATCGCAGCGCACGCATGCGGCTGGACAAGGGCGACTTTTCGGCCACCAAGTTTGGTAAAAAATGGCTCAAGCACGCGCTGTGGATCGGCTTTGCGCTGTGGACCGGCTTCACCTTCGTCGGCTATTTCACACCGATCCGGGAACTGGGCGCGCTGACCCTGGCCGCCTCGCTTGGTCCATGGCAGACCTTCTGGGTTGTTTTCTACGGTTTTGCCACCTATGGCAACGCGGGCTTCATGCGCGAACAGGTCTGCAAGTACATGTGCCCGTACGCGCGCTTCCAGAGCGCGATGTTCGACAAGGACACGATGATCGTGACCTACGACGAGCGGCGGGGCGAGCCACGTGGTCCGCGCTCCAAGAAGGCCGACCCGGCCGCGCTGAACCTAGGCTCTTGCGTGGACTGCAGCCTGTGCGTGCAGGTCTGCCCGACCGGGATCGACATCCGCAAAGGCTTGCAATACGAATGTATTGGTTGCGGTGCCTGCATTGATGTCTGCGATGAAGTCATGGACAAGGTGGGCTATCCGCGTGGCCTGATCAAATATTCCACTCAGAACGGTATGGCCCAGGGCTGGTCGACGGCGCAGATGATCCGCCGAGCGTTTCGCCCGCGTGTGCTGGTGTACTCCGCCATCCTGCTCGCGATCACGCTGGCGGTGATGACCAGCCTGTTCATGCGCAAACCCTTGCGGGTGGATGTGATCCGCGACCGCGGTGCGCTCGCCCGTGAAGTGGAGCAAGGCCGGATTGAAAACGTTTTTCGCCTGCAGGTGATGAACGCCACTGAAAGCACACAGCGCTACGTGATCACCGTTGATGGTCTGCCCGGGATCATGATCGCCTCAGATTCCGATGTTGAGGTCCTGCCGACGGAAGTCCGATCTGCGGTGCTTCGCGTGCAGGTGCCGCCGGGCACCGCTGCCACCGGGTCGCACCCGATCCGGTTCGATATCCGTTCGGTCGGCGATGATCCGGTTGAGGTGTCTGAAAAGGCCGCTTTCCTCATTCCGCGCTGACATTGAGCACTGGCCCCTTGCCCGCCCGCTTCTGGAGATACCGCATGAGCAACACACCCCTGACATCGCCTTCGCGCCAGGCCGACATCCCCTGGTGGCGCATTCCCCAAGTGGTCTTCGTTCCGGCGATCCTGTTGCTGGGCGTTGTGGCCACCAGCACCATGGTGGTCATATCGTCCATGGACCAGGATCCTGTGCTGGACAAAGCTGTGTACGAGCGGGAGTTGAAAGCCGCGCAGATGCTACAGGGACAGGCGCGAACCAATGCCTTGATGGCCGTGCAGCCCGCGCAGCAGGGTCGCAATCACGCCGCCTCACCCGTGGTACCAGGCGAAAAATGACCGGATCGCAACAGCAACCCGGTGCTGACGCTTCCGCGGCCAGCAGCAGTCTCTGGACGCGGCGGTGGATGTGGATTGCCTGGCCCGCTTTCCTGGTGGCCGCAGTATTGGAGATGGTGGTGTTCGCCGTGGTTGATCCCGGCGACCTGCACTGGTTTGGCCAGCCGGTGACCCTGTCGCGCGAAGCTGTCTATACGTTGGCGTTTTTTGTCTTCTGGGGCATGACCATGGCTTCCAGTGCGCTCACCACGCTGCTGTCCATGTCACCGTTCGAGGTGAACAGTCGCCCCGTGCCCGCGGATCAGCTCCCGAAAGACGGTGCCCGCAAGGGCAGCTGAGGCTGAAGCGTGCGCCCTGGGCTGCTGATCAGTTGTAGCTCTGCGGATTCACGATCTGCTTCAGACCATCGGTATTCTTGATGTGAACGTAGCGCTGCTTTACGTCGATGATGTCGTCCGCCACGAACTTGGAGAACGTTCGGCTCACCGTCTCCAGCTTCATGCCGAGATAGCTGCCGATTTCCTCGCGCGTCATGCGCAGGATCAACTCTGACTGCGAAAAACCACGCGCGTGCAGGCGCTGGACCAGATTCAGCAGGAAGGCCGCCAGCCGCTCCTCGGCCCGCATGCTGCCCAGCAGCAGCATCACGCCGTGATCGCGCACGATTTCTCGGCTCATGATCTTGTGCATGTGGTGTTGCAGGGTGGTGAATTCGCGCGAGAGAGCCTCGATCTGGTCAAAGGGCATCACGCAGACCTCTGCATCTTCCAGCGCGATCGCGTCGCAGGAATGGTGATCACTCACGATGCCATCGAGGCCGATGATTTCACCCGTCATGTGAAAACCCGTCACCTGGTCGCGACCGTCGGCGGTGGTCACACAGGTCTTGAAGAAGCCCGATCGCACCGCGTACAGCGACGTGAACTTTTCTCCGTTGCTGAACAGGGGGGTACCGCGCTTGATCCGGCGGCGGGAAGATATGACATGGTCCAGTTTGTCGATCTCATCGGCATTCAGGCCCATCGGGAGACAAATTTCCCGGAGATTGCAACTGGCGCACGCAACTTTGATGCTTTGGACGTCCATTTTTCCCTTCCGAAATATCAGCGCTAGCTTAACTCATGGGGGGCGCTGCGGCCGTCGACCCTGCCGATTGCGCGGCCTGAGGACACTCCGCACACCGTCAGCTGTAGTTGACCAAGATCAAGGAGAGGGGGGGCCTCCTGCGGCACAGTCGATTATCCCCATGGAGACTTGCCAGTGACGCACGCCATTTCCAACGATCTGCTCAAGCGGTTTGACGTTCCCGGACCCCGCTACACCTCTTATCCCACGGCCGACCGATTTGTCGAGGCCTTTGGCGAGTCGGACTACATCCAGGCGCTGGAGCAGCGCCGCGCCGGCTCGCTGGCCTTGCCCCTGTCGCTGTACGTGCACATCCCTTTCTGCGAATCGGTCTGCTACTACTGCGCCTGCAACAAGGTGATCACCAAACACCACGAGCGCTCAGCCGAGTATCTTCGCTACCTCGCGCGCGAGGTGGAGTTGCAGGTGGCGCACTTCGGTCAAGGTCACGGGGTCTCCCAGCTGCACCTTGGCGGCGGCACGCCCACCTTCCTGTCGGATACCGAGCTGGAAGACCTGATGGCCATGATCCGGCGCAACTTCACCCTGGTGCCAGGCGGCGAGTATTCGATCGAGGTTGATCCGCGCACCGTGACCGACCAGCGCCTGCAGAGTCTGGCCCGACTGGGCTTCAACCGCCTGAGCTTCGGTGTGCAGGATTTTGATCCGGCGGTCCAGAAAGCCGTGCACCGGGTGCAGCCGGCCGAGCAGGTGTTTGCGCTGGTGGAGACCGCGCGCAAGATCGGCTTCGAGTCGGTCAACGTGGACCTGATCTATGGCCTGCCGTTGCAGACTCCTGAATCCTTTGCCCGCACACTGGCCCAGGTGAATTCGCTGCGGCCAGACCGCATCGCTCTCTACGCCTACGCCCACCTGCCTTCGCGTTTCAAGCCGCAGCGGCGCATCATCTCGGCCGAGCTGCCCAGCGGCGGTGACAAGATCGCCATGCTCTCCGCCTCGCTTGATGCCCTGCTAGACGCCGGCTATGTCTACGTGGGCATGGACCATTTCGCCCTGCCTAGCGATGCGCTTGCGGTAGCCAAGCGCCAGGGGCGCTTGCACCGCAATTTCCAGGGCTACAGCACCCAGCCCGACTGCGACCTGATCGCGCTTGGCGTCTCGGCGATCGGCCGCATCGGTGCGACCTACAGCCAGAACGCCAAAACCCTGGACGAGTACTACGACGCGCTCAACCAGGGCCGCCTGCCCATCGTGCGCGGCATGGCGCTCACGCGCGACGACCTGCTGCGCCGCTCGGTCATCATGTCCCTCATGTGCCAGGGGCAATTGCAATACGAGTCGATCGAGCTGGGACACCTGATCGATTTCAAGTCGTATTTCGCGCGCGAGCTCGACATGCTGCGTGACTTTGAAGAGCAAGGGCTGGTCGAGGTCGATGACAGCGGCGTGCAGATCACGCCCACGGGTTGGTACTTGGTGCGCGCGATCGCGATGGTGTTCGACAAGAATCTGCAGGTAGATCAGGACCGCGCGCGGTTTTCCAAGATCATCTGATGCGTCTTCATGTGGTTTCACCTCGTTCGCACTCAGGAAACCAGTGTGAACAGGCCCTGAGCGGTTAGCCTCTCCTCATGCAGACTTCGATGGCGATCACCGCCTTGTTCATGGGCGTGGTGGGTGGACCCCACTGCGTGGCCATGTGCGGAGCTGCCTGCGCTGGCATCAGCCGGGCCGCGGGTGAGCGCAGCACACAGGCGCTGCTGACTTTCCAGTTCAGCCGCATGGTGGGCTACGCGCTGTTCGGCGCCTTTGCCGCCGGCTCGGTGCAAGGCCTCGCTTGGCTGGGCACCAACACCGCGGTCATTCGGCCGGTGTGGACCATGTTCCATGTGGCCGCCTTGTTGCTGGGAGCAGTGCTGATCTGGCAGGCGCGGCAGCCGGCGTGGATCGACCAACTGGGGCAATCGGTCTGGCGCAGGGCGCGTCCGGTGCTCACCCGGCTGGGCGGCAAGGCGCCGGTGGCCTTGGGCGTGGCTTGGGCACTCATGCCTTGCGGGCTTCTGTACTCGGCCTTGTTGGTGGCCTCGCTGTCGGCCAACGCCGCCGAAGGCGCCACCATCATGGCCTTGTTCTCGATCGGTACGTCGATCTCGCTGACGGCTGGACCCTGGTTGTTGCTCAGGGTGAGAGGAGGGCGGTCCGGCGCCTGGGGCATCCGGCTTGCGGGCCTTGCCCTGGCGCTGACCTCGGGCTGGGCTTTGTGGATGGGCGTGACCAACCCGACCGGCCTCTGGTGCGCCTGATTCAGAGCGGCAGCGTGCGCGAGCGTCTTGCGGGAAGGGTGGCGAGCACCAGACCGAACAGGGCAATGCCGAAGGCCACCACCTGCAAACCTGTGAGGCGCTCGTTCAAGAACACCACACCGATCACCGCGGCGCTGATCGGCAGCATCACGGTGAAGACGCCAGCCTGCGAGGCGGGCACGCCCTTGAGCCCCGTCATCCAAAGCCACACTGTCCACACGCTGGCGGCCAGGCCGTAGAACAGCAGCAGACCCCAGATGGGCAAGCTGACTGCGCTGAAATCGAACTGCAGCGCTGCCCACAACCCAAACGGCGTGACCAGGGCAAAACCCCAGAGATTGATGATGGCCGAGATGCGCTTGGGACCTAGGCCGTCGGTCAGACGCTTGCCGATCACCACGTAAGAGGCTTCGCACACCACCGCAGCGAACACCAGCAGATTGCCAAGCAGCGCTCGATTCAGGCCCCAGAGCCCGCTCGCATCAACTGCCACTTCGGTCCCCGGCGCGACCTTTTGCAGCGAAAACAGGCCAATGCCGACGGCGGCGCAGGTGATGCCTGCCGCGCTGCGCCAGCCGACGCGTTCGCGCAGGAAGATCCAGCTCAGCACCGCCACCACCGCCGGGATGGATGACATGACCACCCCCGCGGCCACAGCAGTGGTCATGCTCACGCCAAACAACATGCAGATCGAGAACAGGAAGTTGCCCAGAAACGATTCGAGAAATAGCAGGCGGCGGGTGTGCGGCGTGAGCGGCGGTTCGTCGGCGGGTTTCTTCAGCCAGCGCCACATGGCCAGCCCCCCGATGCCAAAGCGCATCCACGCCAGCAGGAACACCGGAAAAACCAGCACCAGGGGCTTGGACAGCGCCACATAGCTGCCCACCAGGGTCATGCTCAGGCCCAGCGCGAGAAACCCCCACCAGCGGTTCACGAAGGCTCCTTTCGGTTGAGGCGCGAAGCGGTGTGCATGGCTGCGCATCATGCCTCAAGGCGAGTCATGGGTCCCGTGCAGGCCAGTCGGCCGACGGCATGAGTTTGGCCAACCGGCCTGCACCACTCTGCCGCGTGGTACCGATTCCGAAAGGCACACGACATGGCTGGCTTGCGGGGCGCACTGCGATGTAGCGCACCCCCGCGAGCAGGCTGTTGACCCCATGTGGACAGCGTTTCGCATAGCTGACTTTAGATGTTGCAATATGAAATCGTGGCGTGCTGCATTGCCGCAAATTTTCTCAATACAAGAGTCAGTATTTCATATTGAGGGATTCGATGGCTAAAGTGTTGATTTTATTGAATTAAAAAAAAGTCTTGTATAAGACATAAGAGACCTCAGAAGTCTTCTATAAGACTTAAAGTAGAGGCATGGGCATCGCGCTTGCATGCGGTGTCACCAACCCTTCTTTTTCAACTTCAAGGAGTCTTCACATGCCCCAATCACTCAACGAACAACTCAGCCGCCAACAGCAAATCGACGCGCTGGAAAAGGACTGGGCCACCAACCCCCGCTGGAAGGGTGTGAAGCGCGGCTACACCGCCGCCGACGTCGTGCGCCTGCGCGGCAGCATGAACATCGAGCACACGCTGGCCAAGCGCGGTGCGGAAAAGCTGTGGGACAAAGTGAACGGCGGCGCCAAGAAAGGCTATGTGAACGCATTCGGCGCGATCTCTGCCGGCCAGGCCATGCAGCAGGCCAAGGCTGGTCTGGAAGCCGTGTACCTGTCGGGCTGGCAGGTCGCTGCTGACGGCAACACGTCTGAAACCATGTACCCCGACCAGTCGTTGTACGCCTACGACTCGGTGCCCACCATGGTGCGCCGCATCAACAACACCTTCAAGCGCGCGGATGAAATCCAGTGGGGCCGTGGCGTCGAGCCAGGTTCCAAAGAGTTCATCGACTACTTTCTGCCCATCGTGGCCGACGCCGAAGCCGGCTTTGGTGGCGTGCTGAACGCGTTTGAGCTGATGAAGAACATGATTGCCGCCGGTGCCGCCGGCGTGCACTTCGAAGACCAGTTGGCCGCCGTCAAGAAATGTGGCCACATGGGCGGTAAGGTGCTGGTGCCTACCCGCGAAGCCTGTGAGAAGCTGATCTCCGCGCGTTTCGCTGCCGACGTCATGGGCGTGTCCACCATTGTGCTGGCCCGCACCGACGCCGAAGCCGCCAACCTGATCACCAGCGATCACGACGCCAACGACAAGCCGTTCCTGACCGGTGAGCGCACGCCCGAAGGCTTCTACCGCGTGAAGAACGGCCTGGAGCAGGCCATCAGCCGCGGCGTGGCCTACGCCCCTTACGCCGACCTGGTGTGGTGCGAAACCGGCGTGCCCGACATCGGCTTCGCTCGTGAGTTCGCGCAAGCAGTGCACGCCGCCTGCCCTGGCAAGCTGCTGAGCTACAACTGCTCGCCCTCGTTCAACTGGAAGAAGAACCTCAACGACAAGCAGATCGCTTCCTTCCAGGAAGACCTGTCGGCGCTGGGCTACAAGTACCAGTTCATCACGCTGGCTGGCATCCACATCAACTGGTTCAACACCTTCCAGTTCGCCCATGCCTACGCCCAGGGCGAAGGCATGAAGCACTACACCGAAATGGTGCAGGAGCCCGAGTTCGCCGCGCGCGAGCAGGGCTACACCTTCGTGTCGCACCAGCAGGAAGTGGGCGCGGGTTACTTCGACGATGTGACCACCGTTATCCAGGGCGGCTCGTCCAGCGTGAAGGCGCTGACCGGCTCGACCGAAGAAGAACAGTTCCACTGAACTGACTCCTTCATAGGCACTGAGGTGCCATGAAGACAAGAAAGCCACCCCTCGGGGTGGCTTTCTTTCGGGTGCTTGGATCAGGTGGGTGGAGTGGCCCGCTCTCTTCCTGAGTCTTGGCGCTCCTGCACTACAACTGCCTCGCTCGAAGCAAATGGCCTACCCAGGATCCTCAGAAGTTTCAGTTGGGCCAACTTGGGTGCAGGGTCAGGCGCAGTGGCCGCTGTCTTCGAAATTCAACGGAGAGCTGTGGAAAAGAAGCTCTTAGCCCTGGATGCAGAGCTCACGCGCCCGTTCCCAGGAAGCGCCGTTGCGAGGCCACTCAACGAGCACGCCGTCGTCGGTCTGGGCAATGACGCGCCCGTCCCATCGGTCGAGGCCGCCGCTCTTCATGCGGTTGACGCGAAAGCCGGGCTGAAACGATGGTGCCAAATCGGGCCGAAAGAGGAATCTGAGGAGAGCGAGCATGATGGTCCTCAGAAGCTGTAACCGCGGGAGGCGCTGGTGGCGTTGCGGCGCTCCCAGTTGCGTTCCAGCGATTCCAAGTGGTGCATGTCCACTGCCTGGCTGAGGTACGCCTCCAAGTCAGAGGACGGCTGTGCACGGGGGGCGGTGAGCGAAGTCCAAAACCCCGCAAAGCGCCGGGCCAGAGAGAAAAGAACAGGGACAAAGGTCATGGTGGATGCGGAGCAATATTAGGGTTTACCCTTATTATAGCCATGCAATGGTGCGATGCAGCAAACGCCAGCGCACTTTAGGCCGCGCCTCCTAAAGCTTGAGAAATCCTCCGGTTGGAGTTGATCCTTATCGGTAGACGACTTTTATGGGCCCGGAGGAATTCGAACAAATCTATGGAAGCCGCATGAAACCTCGGTTTTTCCTGTTCGTTTTTTCGCGTGTTTCCCTACTCGTTTCCCCACGTGTCTGAAACCAGGTCGGCGCAAGCGGTCTTCGATCCCTCCCCCTAAAGGAGAAGTAGACCCATAGGTTTCACGGGATTGTTATTCACGTCGCTATCGCAAAATGCGATAATATTGGGATGCATGTGATCTCCAAGAAAGCCCTGACCGACTTCGGGCTCAAGCACCCGCGAGCGCGGGAACCCATGCTGGCATGGCACCAGTTGGTGTGCGCAGCGCAGTTTCAGAACCTATCTGAAGTCAAGAGGACCTTCAACACGGCGGATTACGTGGACCCGTACACCGTGTTCGACATCGCTGGAAACCACTTTCGCATCATCACCGTCATTCACTACAACGGGCAAAAGCTGTACATCCGCGAAGTCTTCACACACACGGAGTACGACCACTGGACCAAGACCCAAAGGAGTCGCAAAACATGACCGCCGTCACCTTCAACCCCAAGACCCTTGCCCCTGCTTGGAACGCCTTTCAAAACGCGTTGCCGGTGCGCCTGGCGGCGATTCACTCCCCGGCTGAATACGAACGTGCCGTCGGCTTCATGAACCAGCTGCTCGATGTCGTAGGCGACGACGAAGAACACGAACTGGCCGACATGCTGGAACTGCTGGGCCAGCTGATCGAAGACTATGAGAGCCAGCACCACGCGTTGCCCGATGCCGAACCCGGCCGGGTGCTGCGCTTCCTCATGGATCAGTATGGTTTGAAGCAGACCGATCTGGTCGCAGAGCTTGGTGCGCAGTCGGTGGTGAGCGAGGTGTTGAACGGGCGCCGACAAATCAACGTGCGACAGGCCAAGGCGTTGGCCGAGCGCTTTGGTGTCTCTGCCGCAGTCTTCATCTGAAGCCCTCGCAGCGCCGGGCCTTGTCCCTCGTCGGCGTTAAGGCTATGAAATCTCCCGCCGCTAAGCTTGCGCTGTAGCGGGGGTTTCTTGGGTCAACGACCAGAGCACAGACGCATTGCTGCGCCCACGACTTACCTCAGTCTCACCAAGCGTAGGGTGCATTGCTGCACCCGGTTCGGAGCATTCCGCCCCTACCTTCTGTCTTGTGATCCGGCACGTCTTCTTCTCCTTTTTGACACCCTTGCCAGAGAGCAACTGCTTGACACCCCGCATGGCAATGACTTTTGCCGCGTTGTGGTCTGCATGGTCTGTGTGATGGCAGCGACGTCCCCCGTTTTGATCGCGCTGCAACGGGTTCATGGGGGATTTCGTGGGACATCGATTCCAATAAAATCTATTGAAATCAAATGCTTATGAGACTTTTTTGGACTTCCTGGAACCTCTTGAAACTTGTCAATAGTCTGCCCGGTGCGGCTGGGCGCGAGGCCTTCAACGGGACGGCGCTGGCGGCCCGGTAGGGCTTGTTTGGCGGCGCCATGGGCTGGGGCGGCTCTTTCTTGGCAGGATTGTGGGAAAATGTCGGGACTGTTTCACCCACAAGAGCGAGAAAGGCAGTCTGGTTATGACACCGCGAACTCAGGAGCTACTTCTCCTGGCCCGTTGAGGCCTGCGGTTCGCGCCTGCCCGATTCCCTGTCGACCCACTCCAGCGCGGCCCCTGCCGCGCTTTTTTGTTTTCTGGATTTCCTCATGTTGCACATCACGCTTCCCGACGGCTCAAAACGCGAATTCCCTGGCCCGGTCACTGTGGCCGAAGTGGCAGCAAGCATCGGTGCTGGCTTGGCCAAGGCCGCGCTGGCTGGCAAGATCGGTGACCGGGTGGTGGATACCAGCCACCAGATCACCAGCGACAGTCCGCTGTCCATCGTCACCGGCAAGGATGCCGATGGGCTGGAGGTGATCCGGCACTCGACGGCCCACCTGCTGGCCTACGCTGTGAAGGAGCTGTTCCCTGATGCGCAGGTCACGATTGGTCCGGTGATTGAAAACGGGTTTTTCTATGACTTCTCCTACAAGCGCCCGTTCACGCCGGAAGATCTGACCGCCATCGAGAAGCGCATGACCGAACTCGCCGCCAAGGACGAGCCCGTGGTTCGCCGTGTGCTGCCGCGTGACGAGGCGGTGGCGCATTTCAAGGGCATGGGCGAACACTACAAGGCTGAGATCATTGCCAGCATCCCGAGCAATGAAGACGTGAGCCTGTACCGCGAAGGTGCATTTGAAGACCTGTGCCGCGGACCCCACGTGCCCAGCACTGGCAAGCTCAAGCACTTCAAGCTGATGAAAGTGGCGGGTGCCTACTGGCGCGGTGATCACCGCAACGAGATGCTGCAACGCATCTACGGCACGGCTTGGGCGAGCAAAGAAGACCTGCAGCAGCACCTCACCATGATCGAGGAGGCCGAAAAGCGCGATCACCGCAAACTGGGCCGCGAACTTGATCTGTTCCATATCGACGAGCACTCTCCCGGCACCGTGTTCTGGCACCCCAGGGGCTGGGCATTGTGGCAGGAGGTGGAGCAATACATGCGGCGCGTGTACCGCGACAACGGCTACCAGGAAGTCAAGGGCCCGCAGATCATCGACAAGTCGCTGTGGGAAAAAACCGGCCACTGGGACAAGTACCGCGACAACATGTTCACCACCGAGAGTGAAAAGCGCGACTACGCCCTGAAGCCCATGAACTGCCCGGGTCACATCCTGATCTTCAAACAGGGCATCAAGAGCTACCGCGACCTGCCACTGCGCTACGGCGAGTTTGGACAGTGCCACCGCAATGAGCCCACCGGTGGCCTGCACGGCATCATGCGGGTGCGTGCCTTCACGCAAGACGATGGCCACATTTTCTGCACCGAGGACATGATCCTGGCCGAGTGCGAGGCCTACACGGCGCTGTTGCAGAAGGTTTATGCCGACTTCGGTTTCACCAACATCATCTACAAGGTCGCCACGCGACCCGAGGCGCGCATTGGCAGCGATGAGAGCTGGGACAAGGCCGAAAAAGCCTTGATCGACAGCCTGAAAGCATCCGGATGTGAATTCGAGATCTCGCCCGGCGAAGGCGCCTTCTACGGCCCGAAGATCGAATACACGCTGAAAGACGCCATCGGGCGGCAGTGGCAGTGCGGCACCATGCAGGTGGATTTCTCCATGCCCGAGCGGCTGGACGCCGAGTACGTGGGTGAAGACGGCGCGCGCCACCGTCCGGTGATGCTTCACCGCGCCATTGTGGGCAGCCTGGAGCGCTTCATCGGCATCCTGATCGAGCAACACGCCGGCGCACTGCCCACCTGGCTGGCCCCGGTGCAGGTGGTGGTGCTCAACATCACCGATGGACAGGCCGATTACTGTCGCGAAATCGTCAAAACGCTGCAAAATCAAGGGCTTAGGGTCGAGACGGACCTGCGCAACGAGAAAATTACGTATAAAATACGTGAGCACGCGTTGCAAAAGCCGCCTTTTATCCTTGTCGTGGGCGACAAAGAGAAGGCGGCTGGTGCCGTGGCTGTGCGGGCTCGGGGTAACAAAGACCTCGGTGTCATGCCGCTGGAAGACTTTTCCAAATTGATTGCGGCAGACGTTTCATCCAAAGTTTGATTCCAAACCGTTCGGCTGATGCCCCCGCTGCTGTGGCACTCGGCGTGATTGCGTCCGGCTTTGTGCTTTGTGGCCCAGAGCCTTTTTGTTTAACCAGCCCACATCAAGGAACTCACCATAGCTACCAACTTTCGTGACCGCCGCCACCGCGAAGAGCGCGCACACCGACTGAACCGAGAAATCATGGCCCCCGAGGTTCGCCTCAACGGCCCCGAAAATGAGCCGCTGGGCATCGTCAGTCTGCAAGACGCGCTGCGCATGGCCGGAGAGGCGGATGTGGACCTGGTCGAGATTGCGGCCACCGCCGTGCCTCCCGTGTGTCGCCTGATGGACTACGGCAAGTTCAAGTACCAGGAGCAGAAGAAGGCGGCGGAAGCCAAGGCCAAGCAAACGGTCATTGAAATCAAGGAAGTCAAGTTCCGCCCAGGCACCGATGAAGGTGACTACAACATCAAGATGCGCAACATCCGGCGCTTTCTCGATGACGGCGACAAATGCAAGATCACGTTGCGCTTTCGCGGTCGCGAGATCACGCACCAGGAGCTGGGCCTGGCCTTGCTCAACCGCATTCGCGACGAGTTGGCCGACATCATCGTGGTGGAGCAGTTTCCAAAGTTGGAAGGCCGCCAGATGATCATGATGATTGCGCCGGGTCGCAAGAAGCCAGCGGGATCTTCGGCGCCTAAAGTCGCTCCTGAAGGGAGCGCGTCAACGGCCTGAAAAGGCGGTTGACCAGAGGAAACAAGATTGGACAGGCAGGGTCGTCTCCTGCCGGTCCGAGGTCCGAGGTGAAAACCTCGGTGCCGAACTGGAAGACCGAAAGGCCTTTCATCAAAAGTGGCTCGGGGCCAACAAGCCCGCCAACTGGTTGTTGGCGGCGCCTCACGAGCACAAATGAAAAAGGAGCATGAAGATGCCCAAAATGAAGACCAAGAGCAGCGCGAAGAAGCGATTTCGCGTTCGTCCCGGTGGCACCGTCAAGCGCGGTCAAGCCTTCAAACGTCACATCCTGACCAAGAAGACCACCAAGAACAAGCGCCACCTGCGGGGTTCAGTCGCTGTGCATGAGACCAATATGGGTCACATGGCACAGATGCTGCCCGGCATGGGTATTTGATCAACGACGAACAAGGAGTCACACATGCCTCGCGTCAAACGTGGTGTAACGGCACGCGCCCGCCACAAAAAAGTTCTCGCCCTTGCCAAAGGTTTCCGCGGTCGCCGTGGCAACGTCTATCGCATCGCCAAACAGGCGGTGATGAAGGCGGGCCAATACGCCTACCGTGACCGCCGCACCAAGAAGCGTGTTTTCCGTCAGCTGTGGATCGCGCGTATCAACGCCGGTGCACGTGCTTGCGGGATGACCTACAGCCAGTTCGCCAATGGCCTGAAGAAGGCTCAGATCGAGATCGACCGCAAGGTCCTGGCCGATCTGGCCGTCAACGACGTGCCTGCGTTCAACAGCATCGTGGAACAAGTCAAAGCCAAGCTGGCCGCTTGATTCTCGACCGACCGTTTGCCCAGGCTTTGGCCAAGGCGAATGGTCACGTCGCTCAAAGGGGTTGAGGCTTGAGGGATTTCCCTCGCGGCGCTCAGCCCCTTTTTTCTTGGCAAACCATACGCAGTACCCCATGAACGAGTTGGACGCCCTGGCCCAGGACGCGCGCACCGCCTTTACGGCTGCTGCCACGCCGGCCGATCTGGAAAATGCCAAAGCCCAGTACCTCGGCAAAGCCGGCCGCATCACCGAGCTGATGAAGGGCCTGGCCACCTTGCCGGTGGATGAAAAAAAGGCGCGTGGCGCCGCAATCAACCAGGCCAAGCAGGCCATCGAAGCGGCGCTGAACGAGCGCCGTCAGGCCCTTGCCGATGCCGAACTCGATCAGCAGCTCAAGGCCGAAGCGCTCGATGTGACGCTGCCCGGTCGACAGCGCGGGACCGGTGGTCTACATCCCGTCAGTCTGACGCTGGAGCGTATCGAGGCCATTTTTGGCAGCATGGGATTCGAAGTGGCCGACGGCCCTGAAATCGAGTCCGACTGGTTCAACTTCACCGCACTCAACACGCCTGAAGACCACCCTGCGCGTTCCATGCACGACACGTTTTATGTCGAAGGTGGCAGTGAAAAGGCGCCTAACCTGCTGCGCACCCACACCAGCCCGATGCAGATTCGCCATGCGGTGTCGCATGTGAAACGACACCGTATTGCGTTGGATGCCGGGCACGGTATGCCCGAAATTCGAGTCATTGCGCCGGGCCGCACCTACCGGGTCGACAGCGATGCCACGCACTCGCCCATGTTCCACCAGTGCGAAGGCCTGTGGATCGGCGAGAACGTGAGCTTCAAGGACCTCAAGTTTGTCTTCACCGATTTCTGCCGCACCTTCTTTGAATCGGATGACCTGGTGCTGCGCTTTCGCCCCAGCTTTTTCCCCTTCACAGAGCCCAGCGCCGAAATCGACATTCAGTTCCAGAGCGGCCCGCTCGCTGGGCGCTGGCTGGAGGTGGCCGGCTCGGGCCAGGTGCATCCGAACGTGGTGCGCAACATGGGCCTTGACCCGGAGCGCTTCATCGGCTTTGCCTTTGGCATGGGCCCTGACCGGCTCACGATGCTGCGCTACGGCGTGAACGATCTGCGCCTGTTCTTCGACGGCGATGTCCGTTTTCTTTCGCAGTTCAGATGAGCGCCCCCCGCGCCGCTTCACGTCACCTCCCAGGAGGCAACATCTGCAGCCCGGCAGAGCCGGTTTCGCGGTGTTCTTGATCCAAGCCCTTGCCGTGCCCACGTACTGAGTCGTTCCATGCAATTCCCTGAATCCTGGTTGCGCAGCTTCTGCAACCCGCCACTCACCAGCCAGCAACTGGCCGATACCTTGACCATGGCTGGTCTGGAGGTCGAAGAACTGACACCCGTGGCGCCGCCGTTTGGTGGCGTGGTGGTGGGCCAGATCCTGACGGCCGAGCAACATCCCAACGCCGACCGCTTGCGTGTGTGCCAGGTGGACGTGGGTCAAGCTGAGCCATTGAACATCGTTTGTGGCGCGCCGAACGCACGTGTTGGCATCAAGGTGCCGTGTGCCACGGTGGGCGCCGAGCTGCCACCTGGTGAGGACGGACAGCCGTTCAAGATCCAGGTGGGCAAGCTGCGCGGCGTGGAGAGCCAGGGCATGCTGTGCTCGGCTCGCGAGCTGAAGCTGTCGGAGGAGCACGGCGGCTTGCTGGAGCTGGCCGATGATGCGGTGGTTGGCCGCAACATCCGCGAACAGCTGGCGCTGGACGACATGTTGTTCACGCTCAAGCTCACGCCCAATCTGGCGCATTGCCTGAGCGTTTACGGCATTGCGCGCGAGGTGTCTGCGCTCACCGGCGCGCCTCTCGTGCAGCCAGCATTTCCAGCGGCACCCGTGCAGATCCAGGATCGCTTGCCGGTGGACGTGCAGGCCAGCGATTTGTGTGGCCGCTTCAGTGGGCGAGTGGTGCGCGGCGTCAACACCCAGGTGAAGTCGCCGGCCTGGATGGTGGACCGTCTGGCCCGCTGCGGCCAGCGCAGCGTGTCGCCGCTGGTCGACATTTCCAACTACGTGATGTTCGAGCTGGGTCGCCCTTCGCACATTTTTGATCTCGACAAGATCCACGGTGGCCTGCAGGTGCGTTGGGGTCGCGAGGGCGAGCAGCTCAAGCTGCTCAATGGCAACACGGTGTCCGTGGATGCGCAGGTGGGTGTGATCGCCGATGAGCAGGCGGTGGAATCGCTGGCGGGCATCATGGGGGGGGACGCCACCGCCGTGTCCGACGACACCGCCAACATCTTCATCGAAGCCGCGTTCTGGTGGCCCAAGGCGATTGCCGGGCGCTCGCGCCGCTTTAACTTCAGCACCGATGCCGGACACCGTTTCGAGCGCGGTGTGGATCCGTCGACCACGGTGCAGCACGTCGAGCGCATCACCCAGCTGGTGCTGGAGGTTTGTGGCGGCCAAGCGGGCCCGCTGGACGACCAGACACTGGCCTTGCCCGAGGGCAAGGCGGTCACGCTGCGCGTGGCCCGGGCTGTGAAGGTCATCGGCATGCCGCTGACGCAAGAACAGTGCGCAGGCGCGCTGCGTCGTCTGGGGCTGGACGTGAGCGAAGGCGAGGGCACGGTGACCGTGGCGCCGCCGGCTTTCCGTTTCGATTTGCAGATTGAAGAAGACCTGATCGAAGAAGTCGCTCGCGTGATCGGCTACGAGCAGCTGCCGCAGACGCCGCCGCTGGCACCCATCACCGCGAAGATCCGCACCGAAGCCCGCCGCGGCCCGTTTGCCGTGCGCCGCCAGCTGGCGCAGCTGGGCTACCAGGAAACCATCAACTTCAGTTTTGTCGAAGCTCGCTGGGAACACGAGCTGGCCGGCAATCCCGATCCGGTCAAGCTGCTTAACCCGATCGCCAGCCAGATGAGCGTTATGCGCTCTTCGCTGCTGGGCAGCCTGATCGCGGCGCTCAAGTTCAATCTCGACCGCAAGTCCGAGCGGGTGCGTCTGTTCGAGCTGGGCCGCGTGTTCATCAAGGACGCTTCGGTGCAAGACGGTGACACCACGGTGGCTGGCTTTCACCAGCCGATGCGCGTGGCGGGTCTGGCCTACGGAGCGGTTGATGCGCTCCAGTGGGGTCTGAGCGCCCGCCCGGCGGACTTTTTCGACGCCAAAGGCGATGTGCAGGCGCTGCTGGCGCCGCGCATGCCTGAGTTCCGCGCGGCTGATCATCCGGCCATGCACCCTGGCCGAACTGCTTCGGTCTGGCTCGATGGGCAGTTCATCGGCCACGTTGGTGAATTGCATCCCCGCTGGCGCCAGGGCTACGAGTTGGCTCAGGCGCCGGTGTTGTTTGAGCTGGCGCTCGATGCGGTGCTGACCCGCGATGTGCCGGTGTTCCGGCCCGTCAGCCGGTACCAGCCGGTCGAACGGGACCTGGCCATCGTGGTCAAGGACGGCGTGACCCATGCGGCCGTGATGGATGCGGTTCGTGCGCCCACCAGCCCTTGGCTGCGCGATGCGGTGTTGTTCGACGTCTACCGGCCCAAGAAGGGCGCGGAGGGTGCTGGCGCGCTGGCGGCGGATGAAAAGAGCTTGGCGGTGCGCCTGGTGCTCAGCCGAGACGACGCTACACTGACTGACGAGCAGATTGAAGCCACGGTGAGCGACGTGCTCAGCGCCTTGCAGCAGCGCGTAGCCGCCCGGCTGCGCACCTGAAACCATCCACCTAACGCGGAGCACTCGCCCATGGAACTCGCCGTCGAAAGCCTGGAAACCCCGGCGCTCACCAAGGCCCAGCTGGCTGAGCTGTTGTTTGACCGGATTGGCCTGAACAAGCGCGAGTCCAAGGACATGATCGACGCCTTTTTTGATCTCGTCACCGACAGCCTGGTGCAGGGCACGGATGTGAAGATTTCTGGCTTTGGCAACTTCCAGATCCGCACCAAGGCCCCACGTCCGGGTCGCAACCCGCGTACGGGCGAGCCGGTGGCCATTGAAGCGCGCCGTGTCGTGACGTTCCACGCCAGTCCCAAGCTCAAAGAGCAGGTGCAGACCGCCATCATCGGCGGCTGATCCTGCCGCCACCTACAGCACACCGCTGAACTGGGCCCGCCATCGGCCGATGGCAGGCCCTTCTTTCGTCTGGGAGCTACCGGTTCCCGGCTCGAGGTTGCTCCGCGTGTCGATTGCAACAATCCGTACACATTTTTCAGTTGGCACGCGCACGCAGGCGCGTGTTAGAGTAAATTTGAAGGTTCGGTGTGTACCGCTTTGATTTTCATGGAAAAAACGCTCCCGCCCATTCCCGCCAAACGCTACTTCACCATCGGTGAAGTCGGGGATTTGTGCGGCGTCAAGCCCCATGTGCTGCGGTATTGGGAGCAAGAGTTCACCCAGCTGCGGCCGATGAAGCGGCGCGGTAACCGCCGGTATTACCAGCACCATGAAGTGCTCATGATCCGTCGCATCCGCGACCTTTTGTATGACCAGGGGTTCACCATCAGCGGTGCCCGCAACCGGCTGCAGGAGCTCGTGCAGGCCGAGCGCGACAAGCGACGCCACGATGACGCCGAAGCGATCGAGTTGACCGACCACCCGATTCAGCCCGCTGACGAACCAGCCGCTCGCGCCAATGGGGCGGTGCCTGTCGAGCCGACCCACAGCCCGGGGCGCCTCATCATCGACATGCGTCGTGAGCTGATGGAAATTCGCGATCTCTTGCTCAATACCGTCTGAATCGATAGCGCACGCCCGCTATAATTGAAGGCTTGTCGGCGTGTAGCGCAGCCTGGTAGCGCACTTGCATGGGGTGCAAGGGGTCGCGAGTTCGAATCCCGCCACGCCGACCAATAAAATCAACGGGTTAGCTCAGAAATGAGCTAACCCGTTTTTCTTTGGTTTGCTCCGGGGGTAAACCGGGGGGTAAACCGCTGCGGTGGCTCCAACACTGCTGTGGGCTGAGGCGTTGCCAAATAGGCAGAAATCACCTCCTGTTTTGCTGGGGCTTTGTCCGCGACTGATCTTGTTGCAGCTACGCGACGAGATTGGATTTTCGTGTCGACTGGCAACGTGGGCACATGTACGCGAAAACGCGCTTTGGCAACACGTTCAACCGACGTGTCGTTGCAAGCGATCAGGCGCAACATTGGTCTTCCCTCTAGCCATGCCTGCACGTAGGGTTCAAACCGGCTCAGGACTCTCAACAGGGTCTGGTATTCAGCGGGTGGATGTCGCAGAGGCCACTGTCGATACCTGGTACGATCAGTCGCTTAAACATGCGGCAGTCGGGTGAGCCTTTGAATCAAAGCTCACATCTTCACTAACTGGAATACAAGCAGGACTTCTGCTCTCGACGCGAACAAGTTGAACAGTGACTGACATCGTTCCAACAGAAAAGCGCAGCGAGATGATGGCGGGGATTCGTGGCAAGGACACGAAGCCAGAGATGCGGGTTCGCAAGGCCCTGTTTGCAGGTGGCTACAGATACCGACTCCATCGCAAAGATCTTCCAGGAACACCAGACATCGTTCTTCCGGGCAGACGGGTTGCGATATTCGTGAACGGTTGCTTCTGGCACGGGCATTCCGGATGCAGTCTGGCAAAGGTTCCAGGCACCCGAACAGAATTTTGGAAAGGGAAGTTCGAGAGCAACAGGCAGCGAGACAGGGTGGCTGCTGAAGCACTGCGAGTGGCCGGGTGGCGAGTGCTCGTTGTCTGGGAGTGCTTCACCCGCCGCTGCAAGACAGAGGATGCTCTGATGCAACCACTGACCCACTGGATTGAAAGTTCGAGTCCGCTCGGTGAGTTGCGGTCAGCAGCATGAAGAGAAGTACGCGTTCCAAGTCTGTCCGCTGGACACGAAAAGAAAAACAGAGCATCGCCATCTAAATGACCTACAAGATCATCGACCTTTTTGCCGGTCCGGGGGGGCTAGGCGAGGGGTTCGCCGCATACAAGGACGGCACCACTTTCGAAATTGCCCTGTCTGCCGAGATGGAGGCTGGGGCACACAAAACGCTCACGCTGCGAAGCTTCTTCAGGAAGATTCGCGGTGATCAGAAAGCACTGAATGCGTACTACAACTTCTGCACATCAGAAGAGGCTCCTCACCCAGGCGAACTGTTGCCGCTCGCATGGCAGGATGCGAGATCAGAAGCTCGTCAGCTGACACTGGGTGACCCCGAACACAACAGAGAACTGGACAAGCTGCTGGATCAGGCAAAGCTGAAGGAGGATGAGACGGTTCTGATAGGAGGACCTCCTTGCCAGGCCTATTCGCTGGTGGGTCGGTCACGCAACATGGGAAAGCTGGACTATGTTGCCGAAGATGATCACCGACACTTCCTGTACAAGGAATACCTCCGGATCCTGCATCGAAGCAGGCCAGCCGTTTTCGTGATGGAAAACGTCAAGGGGATTCTTTCGTCGAGGGTTGGTGGCAAGCTGGTCTTTCATGACATCCTGCGCGACCTGACTGACCCTGGGAAAGCTCTCGGTCTGAGAGGTGGTGCCCGCTACACGCTCCATTCGCTTGTGTCTCGTGTCCGGTTTTCCCCGGGAGATGATCC
>NZ_JAABRQ010000029.1 GCF_011390835.1 Hydrogenophaga sp.
TCTTGCCATGGTCCACGTGACCAATCGTGCCCACGTTCACGTGCGGCTTGGTCCGCTCAAATTTCTCTTTTGCCATTTGAAATACCTCAAAAAGAACAAGGCCCGTGTGGGTTTAACGTTTCCGGCGCGGGCTGCCACGGGCAGCAAACCCACCGCTTGCGCGGCGCCGAAGACAAACAATTTGACCGAGTGAAGCGCCTTACCCCAGGTTGCGGTGGATCCGGCTTGGCCGATCCACTCGCAACACCCCCTTTGAGAGAGGGGTGACGCGCCGCATGCGCGTCGCGGGGTCGGGCCTTACTTCGCTCTCGAAGCGACGATAGCCTCCGCCACGTTGCGCGGTGCTTCGGCGTAGTGCTTGAACTCCATGGAGTACGTGGCACGACCTTGGGTCGCGGAACGCAGCGTGGTCGAGTAGCCGAACATTTCCGACAGGGGCACTTCGGCCTTGATGGCTTTGCCGCCACCGACCATGTCCTCCATGCCCTGCACCATGCCGCGACGGCTGGACAGATCGCCCATCACGTTGCCGGCGTAGTCTTCAGGCGTCTCGACTTCGACGGCCATCATGGGCTCGAGAATGACCGGGCTGGCCTTGCGGCAACCTTCTTTGAAACCAAAGATGGCTGCCATCTTGAAGGCCATTTCGGAAGAGTCCACGTCGTGGTATGAACCGAAGTGAAGCGTGACTTTCACGTCCACCACTGGGTAGCCAGCCAACACACCGGTCGTCAGCGCTTCGATCACGCCTTTTTCCACCGCCGGGATGTACTCGCGAGGAACCACACCGCCTTTGATCGCGTCGACGAACTCAAACCCTTTGCCGGCCTCGTTGGGTTCGATCTTGAACACAACGTGACCGTACTGACCCTTGCCGCCTGACTGGCGAACGAACTTGCCTTCGGAGTCTTCCACCGTCTTGCGGATGGTCTCGCGATAAGCCACCTGGGGCTTGCCCACGTTGGCTTCCACGCCGAACTCCCGCTTCATGCGGTCGACAATGATTTCCAGGTGCAACTCACCCATACCAGCGATGATGGTCTGGCCCGACTCTTCGTCGGTCTTGACGCGGAAGGAAGGATCTTCTGCGGCCAAGCGTTGCAAGGCAATGCCCATTTTTTCCTGGTCAGCCTTGGTCTTGGGCTCCACGGCCTGCGCAATCACAGGCTCAGGGAACACCATGCGCTCGAGCATGATGATGTCGTCTGGATCGCACAGGGTTTCACCCGTGGTCACGTCTTTCAGACCCACACAGGCAGCGATGTCACCAGAGCGAATTTCTTCGACTTCCAGGCGGTTGTTGGCGTGCATCTGCACGATACGACCAATGCGCTCTTTCTTGCCCTTGACGGGGTTGAACACCGAGTCGCCTTTTTTCAGCACACCGGAGTACACACGAACAAAGGTCAACTGGCCCACATACGGGTCGGTCATCAGTTTGAAAGCCAGAGCAGACAGCTTCTCGTCATCGGCCGGACGACGGGAAACAGGTGCTTCGTCTTCGTCCGTACCGCCCACAGGCGGAATGTCCACCGGCGAGGGCAGGAAGTCGACCACGGCGTCCAGCATGCGCTGCACGCCCTTGTTCTTGAAGGCCGAGCCGCACAGCATCGGCTGGATTTCAGCAGCCAGCGTGCGCGTGCGAATACCGAGCTTGATCTCGTCTTCGGTCAAGTCACCTTCTTCCAGGTACTTGTTCATGAACTCTTCGCTGGCTTCGGCAGCCGCCTCAACCATCTTCTCGCGCCATTCTTTGGCTTGCGCCTGTAGTTCGGCTGGGATTTCGCGGTATTCGAACTTCATGCCCTGGGACGCTTCGTCCCAGATGATGGCCTTCATCTTGATCAGGTCAACGACACCGGTGAAGTTTTCTTCCGCGCCGATCGGAATCACCACCGGCACGGGGCTGGCCTTAAGGCGCAGCTTCATCTGCTCGACAACTTTGAAGAAGTTCGCGCCGGTGCGGTCCATCTTGTTGACGAAGGCCAGGCGAGGCACTTTGTACTTGTTGGCCTGGCGCCAGACAGTTTCGGACTGAGGCTGCACGCCACCCACGGCGCAATACACCATGCAGGCGCCGTCGAGCACTCGCATGGAACGCTCCACCTCAATGGTGAAGTCCACGTGGCCGGGGGTGTCGATGATGTTAAAGCGATGCTCTTCGTAGTTGAGCTCCATGCCTTTCCAGAAGCAGGTGGTGGCCGCAGAGGTGATCGTGATTCCGCGCTCTTGCTCCTGCTCCATCCAGTCCATGGTGGCCGCGCCGTCGTGGACTTCACCGATCTTGTGATTGACGCCGGTGTAGAAAAGAATGCGCTCGGTGGTCGTGGTTTTGCCGGCGTCGATGTGGGCGGAAATACCGATGTTGCGGTACCGCTCCAGTGGCGTGTTGCGTGCCATGGAAATACTCCTGAATGGGGCAAGCCCGCTGCCCTTTTTGAGGGCTGGCGGGCTCGCCTGAACTGACGGTTGGTAAAGGGCTTAGAAGCGGAAGTGGCTGAAGGCCTTGTTGGCCTCGGCCATGCGGTGCACTTCGTCACGACGCTTCATCGCGCCGCCGCGGCCTTCGGTGGCCTCGATCAGCTCGTTGGCCAGGCGCATGGCCATGGACTTTTCGCTGCGCTTGCGCGCGGCTTCCTTGATCCAGCGCATCGACAACGCCAGGCGACGAACAGGGCGCACCTCAACCGGCACCTGGTAATTCGCACCACCCACACGGCGGGACTTGACCTCGACCATGGGCTTGACGTTGTTGATGGCAACCGAAAAGGCTTCGACCGGGTCTTTGCCGGTCTTCTTCTCGATCTGCTCCAGGGCACCGTAAATGATGCGCTCGGCGACAGCTTTTTTGCCGCCTTCCATGATCACGTTCATGAACTTGGAGAGCTCGACGTTGCCGAACTTGGGATCCGGCAGGATTTCACGTTTAGGGACTTCGCGACGACGTGGCATTTTTTCACCTCAAATTTGCTTCAGTTGGCACCTTTTTGGGGCGCCGCGAGAGCCATCAGGACCCTCACTTACTTGACCCGACGCCGACATGGCGCTTTGGGGTCAGGGCGCTCAACCCGGCTTGCCGGCCGGTCAAACACCAAAAACAGGAAACTTACTTCGCCTTGGGCTTCTTGGCGCCGTACTTGGAGCGCGACTGCTTGCGGTCTTTCACGCCTTGCAGGTCGAGCGAGCCACGCACGATGTGGTAACGCACACCGGGCAGGTCTTTGACACGACCGCCGCGAACCAGCACCACGCTGTGTTCCTGCAGGTTGTGGCCTTCGCCGCCGATGTAGGAAATGACCTCAAAACCGTTGGTCAGGCGCACCTTGGCGACTTTACGCAACGCGGAGTTGGGCTTCTTGGGGGTCGTGGTGTACACACGAGTGCACACACCGCGACGCTGCGGAGAGTTCTCCATGGCCGGGCTCTTGGATTTGGTCTTTTCGACCTCCCGGCCGTGGCGCACGAGTTGATTGATGGTTGGCATGTAACGTCCCTAAACGTCTGAAAAAGCGGAAACGGAAATCTCCTCGGAAGATTCCGAAAAGCCCTCGACTGTAGCATGCGAGTGGCTTGGCGACAACTGGCAGCCATCGCCCAAGCCGTCGACTGCGCCCGCTCGAGGCCCCGGTCAGGGGCGGTGGGTCACTGGATCCAGAGGCGCAGCGCGTCCCAGGCGCGGCCGAAGACGCCGCTTTCTTCCACCGTTTCCAGCACCGTGAGCGGAATTTCGCTCACTGGCTCGCCGTTGCCCAGGCTCACGCGCAACGTGCCGACCAGCTGGCCGCGGGTCAGTGGCGCCACCAGGGGCTCGGGCCGTGCGATTTCGGTCTTGAGCTTGGCGCCCTCACCCGCAGGCACGGACACCACCACGCCATTGGCCAGGCCGAGTTTGACCTCGGGGGACTTGCCCTTCCAGATGCGCACAGAGGCGGCAGGCTCGCCGGCGGGAAACAGGCGCACGGCATCGAATGCGGTGTAGCCCCAATTAAGCAGCTTCTGGCTTTCAGCGGCGCGCGCGTTTTCACTGGAGGCGCCGAGCAAGACGCTGAGCAGCCGGCGCTCGCCCGCCTTGCCCTCGCCCAGGCCAGGCACCTGGCGGCGGGCAGTGGCCACCAAGCAGTAGCCGGCGGCGTTGGTGTGTCCGGTCTTCAGCCCGTCAACGCTGGGGTCGCGAAACAGCAACAGGTTGCGGTTGGTGTCGTTGGCTTTCGGCGTGCCCGCGTAGCGGTAGCGCTGGATGGCGTAGTACGGCACGTAGTCGGGAAAATCGCGCATCAGGCGCGTGGCCAGGGTGGCGAGATCGCGCGCGGTGGTGGTGTGCCCGGCCTCAGTCAGGCCTTCGGGGTTCTTGAAGCTGCTTGAACGCATGCCCAGCACCTGGGCCTGCTCGTTCATCATCTGCACGAAACGCTCGACCGATCCACCCACGCCTTCGGCCAGCGCTACGGTGGCGTCGTTGCCCGACTGCACGATCATGCCTTTGATCAGGTCTTCCACTGGAACCTGCATCTTGGGGTCGATGAACATGCGCGAACCGGGCATCTTCCAGGCCCGCTCACTGACCGAGAGCGTCTGCGTGAGGCTGAGCTTGCCCGCTTTCAGTGCGTCAAACACCAGGTAGGCGGTCATGAGCTTAGTGAGCGAAGCCGGCTCCACCGGCTCGTCTGGAATGCGCGACGCGAGCACCTGGCCCGACGTCACATCGAGCAGCAGATAGGCGCGTGCGGCGATTTCGGGTGGCTGGGGCATCTGGGCCAACGCGGGCAAGGCGGTGGAAACAGCAAGACAGGCGAGCGCTAGGCGCGCAAACAGACGACGAAACAAAACAGAATCCTTGGTAAATCAATGAGAAACAAGCGAAGGCAGGGCGTTCAGGCGCGCAGGTGGCGATGCACCGTATCGCGCAGCAAGGGCAGCTGGCCGTGGAAAAAGTGGCCTACGGTGGGAATCACCAGCACCGGCAACACCTGGGGTCGGGCCCAGGCCATGACCGACT
The DNA here is from genome assembly GCF_011390835.1 of Hydrogenophaga sp. Classification (GTDB taxonomy): domain Bacteria; phylum Pseudomonadota; class Gammaproteobacteria; order Burkholderiales; family Burkholderiaceae_C; genus Hydrogenophaga. The sequence continues at coordinate 4,997 of NZ_JAABRQ010000029.1, forward strand.
CCAGCGGCACTGTGTCGTCCTGCTCGCCATGGATGACCAAGGTGCGAGGGCGGAGTTCCTCGGGCACATCGGCCACCGCAAACCGGCTTGCCGCCGTACCGACCAGCACCAAGTGGTGCAGGTCGCGGCTGGCGTGCAGACGCACCGCCGCGTGGGTTGTGACAAAAGCGCCAAACGAAAACCCGGCCAGGCACAGCGGACCCTCGGGGGCCTGGGCACCGACCACCGAGAGCAGGTCATCCAGCTCTCCGCGGCCTTCGTCGTATGCACCGCCACTGCGGCCCACTCCCCGGAAGTTGAAGCGCACCGCCGTCCAGCCAGCAAGCAGGCTGGCACGCGCCATGGTCTGCACCACCTTGTTGGTCAGGGTGCCGCCATGCAGGGGATGCGGATGAGCGATCACGATCACCCCGCGGGCATCCGGCGCTCGGTCGAGCGCAACTTCCAATCGTCCGGCAGGCCCCTCTTGCAGAAGGTGTTCGGTCTGGGCGTTCATGGCGTCATCAGCAATGCAAGCGAAGCGGAGCGACTGCCCTGCAGGCAGCGGGCTTCAGCGGCCAACGTCTGGTGGCGTGAGCAGGCGCTGCACTACCACGCCGTCGCGCAGGTGAGAGCTCACGATCTCATCGATATCGGCCTCGTCCACGTAGCTGTACCAGACAGCTTCGGGATAGACCACGGCAATTGGCCCGCCCGCACATCGGTCCAGACAACCCGCCTTGTTGACCCGCACCTTGCCAGCACCCAGCAAACCCTCGGACTTGGCCTGTGATTTGCAACGGTCAAAGGCCGCCTGCGCACGGTGCTGGGCGCAGCAGGTATCACCGCCTTCGCGCTGGTTCAGGCAGAAAAAGATGTGCCGCTGGTAGTAGCTGTCCTGGGCGACTGGAGGGATGGAGGTCGGGGCATCTGACATGCCCCGATTCTAGTGGTCGCTCACCGCTGGGCCGTCGGTCGCACCACGGCGCGCAAGCCCAGCACCAGGGCCGCAAACGGCCATAGCCAGCCCAGCCATTGCGACAGGCCATGGAAGCGGATGAAGCGCCCTTGCTCCCACACTTCCAGTGATTGAGCGAAATACGGGCTGGCCGGGGCGCGGTTCAACAGGCTCAGCGACACAGCCAGGCACAGCAGCATCGCCACTGGGCACAAGCGCCGCGGCAGGGCCAGCAGCAGCAGTCCGGCCACCGCCGCCAGCCCCAAGCCCAGTGCCGCCTGCGGGCTGATCCATGACCACGCATGGCTCGGGCCGTAGGTCAGTGCTGACGACAAGCCGGCTGCCCCGAAAGCGCAGACGCCAAACATGAGCCAGAACACCGCCCGCCGCCCGGTCGTTCGCATGTCGGCGTAGCCCATCAGCAGCGGCGCCAGCAGGCACAGGCTGACACAAAAGGCTTCGGCCAAGGGGCTGAGCGGCGCCGCGGGCACCAGCCCCACCGGTAGCCACTGGAGGAAGGGTGTGCCCCCCAGCAACTCGACCAAACCCGCCTCTAGCCTCTCCACCACCTGCCCCAGGCCAAACGGCACCGACATCGGGTACAGCAGCGCAAAAGGCCACAAGGCCAGAAGAACCAGGCTGCCGTGCGCCCCCGGTTCGAACCAGTTGGCGCGGAACCGGCTCCAGCGCCGCAGCACACCCAGGCGCTCCATCAGACCCGCCACCCCCGCGCCCAGCCAGGCGCCCACCGTATTGAGTGCCAGGTCGACGTTCGACGGAATGCGCGCGGGCAGAAAATTCTGCAAGGTTTCTACCCCCAGCGACAGCAACAACGGAAGCGCCAGTGCCAGGGGCCAGGTCCACAGTCCGCCACCCGAGCGCAACAGCGCCAGTGCCAGCAGAAACCCGAGCACCGCGTAGCCCAGCAGGTTGGCCATGACGTCAAAACCAGTCCAGTACTGCGGCAGGGGGGCCCAGAGGAACGCGGTCGGCGACACGCCCTGTAGGCGCCAGCCAGTGAACGGGTACAGGCTGGCGTAGACCACCAGCCCAGACAACAGCAGGGTCAAAGGCCAGGCGGATGAACGCTGTCTCAAGACTTCAGAAAGGCTTGACGACCACCAGCACCACCACCGCGACCAACATGATCACTGGCGCTTCGTTGAACCAGCGGTACCAGACATGGCCGCGCCGGTTCATGCCTTGCTGGAATCGCCGCAGCATCACGCCACAGGCGTGGTGGTAGCCCAGGATCAGCAACACCAGTGCCAGCTTGGCGTGCATCCAGCCTTGATCCGCGCCAAGGCCGATGCCGTAGCCCAGCCACAGCCACAGCCCGAGCGCCACGGCAGGCACCGCGAGCAGGGTTGTGAAGCGCATGAGCTTGTGCGCCATCAGCAGCAGCCGCTCCCGCTCGGCCGCGCTATCCGCCGGCACCATGGCCAGGTTCACGAAGATGCGCGGCAAGTAGAACAGGCCTGCAAACCAGCTGGCCACAAAGACGATGTGAAAGGATTTGACCCAGAGCATGAGAGCAGTGTAGCCCTGAGACCGTTGCCCTACACCCCGGGTGGCGCCTGCATCTGGGCGCGTTGACGCGAAAAAAAACCCGGCCATGGGCCGGGTTGGAAAGCCTTTTTGCTGTCACACACGAAGGCACCCGCTCAGGGAGGAAAAGCGGGGGGCCTGCCAGAGGCTTGCCCGGGTGAATGTTACACCAGGATACGTTGAAATTTCGTGCCGACCCTGTCAACTTTGACAGGGGGAGGCCACCGAGGCGCCCATAGCACTACCAAAAAACTACATCATCTTGGCCAGTTCGAACATCACGGCCGTACCCAGCGCCTCGCGGATGTTGCCGCGGCCCACTTTGGCCATGGCAAATTCGCCAAAGCCAGACATGTCGAACGAGCTGTCGTCAGGCGAAATTTCCACAAACGGAAACTCGAAGACCTCGCGCAGCAGATCATTGCGGAACTGCTCGAAGGCCTCGCCCTTGATCTCGGCGTCGACCACGATCAAGTTGGGCATGCGGCTGCGCACCGCGTCCTGAGCCTGCGCAAAGTCGACCACGCTATCGGACATGATGCCGATCTCGCGCAGGGCGTCGCGCACATCGGCACGAATCTGCAGGCTCGGAGAAATCGTCAGCACGTAGGTACCCGAGAGGGACTTGAACATGGACGACTGGTCATCCGACAGATCCACCGCCGAGATGCCGTCGACCGCCTGCACGGTGCGCGTGAACATGGCGGTGAAGTTGACGCCGTCGTCGCGCAGGTCGCGCGTGATCTCCACGCCGCCAGTGGCCAGGGCGATCTGGCGGATCAGCATCCAGTTGAGGTTGTCGGGTTCGAGCGTACTCGACGGCGGCACACCGTCATTGGCCACGCGGACCTGGAAGCGCGCGTGCTGCGGCCAGTGGTTAAGGTCCATGCGCACGTCAATGCGGTTGCCAAAGGCCAGGCCCCAGTCCAGCACGGCATTGACAAAGGTGTGCGCCACCGTGGGGTCGATCAGCACTTCGACCGGTTTGAGCTTGCGCCGAAGCGCGATACCCAGCACACCCAGCTCTTTCTTGCGCTCCTGCAGCACGCCTTCGACCAGCTCGGACATGTCCACCTTTTCGTGAGACTGCCGGATGCGCCCGTTGTAGAAACGGTGAATTTGCTGGGCGCTCACGCCGGCCTGCTTGATGCGCTCGGCCGGCAGGCTCAAGGCCCGGTGCTCCAGCTTGGAGATACGACCGCGCTGCAGCAGTTGGTCCACCGTGCCTTGCAAGGCGCTCGTGCCTTCGGTGATCTGGTCGGCCAGCGCCGCGATCAGCGCCGGCCAGTGATCGTCGAGCGACCATTCCGCTCTCGTGCCGGCCGCGCCGCCCTGTTGGGGCGTCGGTGCTTCAACAGGGCTTTTCTTGTTTTGCAGCATGGTGAAAGGTAAAGATCGGTGCCAGGCCAGTCGGACGCTCAAGGTTGCAGCCGGCCAGAGACCGGGGCAAGGCCAGACGGGATGCAAGTCACTTTGTCCATGATTGCCCGAAAGTCCCATTTGACCGCAAGATATTTTCCCGGCTGCGTGGAGTTCAACACAAACACTTCACTTTAACAATTGCGAGGAGACCTGAGGGCCGCCGCTGCCCAACGGCGGATAGTGGGCCCACGGCGGCGACGGCTTTGCCACAATACGGCCATGCACGCACCCACGCCCTACCCCCTCGCCCGCCCGCGCCGCCTGCGCAAAGACGCCTTCACCCGCGATCTGGTGCGCGAGCACCGGCTCAGCCCGGCCGACCTGATCTACCCGGTGTTCGTGCTGGACGGCCAGAACCGGCGCGAGGCCGTAGGCTCGATGCCCGGCGTGGAGCGCCTGAGCCTGGACCTGCTGCTGCCCGTGGCCGAAGACTGCGTAAAGCTGGGCATTCCCGTGATGGCGCTGTTCCCAGTGATCGACGCCTCCCTCAAAACGCCCGACGGCAAGGAAGCGACCAACCCGGATGGCCTGGTGCCCCAAATCGTGCGCGAACTCAAAAGGCGTTTTCCCCAACTCGGCGTGATGACCGATGTGGCCCTGGACCCCTTCACGAGCCATGGGCAGGACGGCTTGCTGGACGACGCCAACTACATCCTGAACGACCCGACGGTCGACATCCTGGTGCAGCAGGCGCTGGTGCAGGCCGAGGCCGGCGTGGACATGGTAGCGCCCAGCGACATGATGGACGGGCGCATTGGTGCCATCCGCCGCGCGCTCGAAGCCAAAGGCCTGGTGCACACCCGCATCATGGCCTACAGCGCCAAGTACGCCAGCGCCTTTTACGGCCCCTTCCGCGATGCCGTGGGTTCGGCCGCCAACCTGGGCAAGGCCGACAAGAAGGTCTACCAGATGGACCCTGGCAACAGCGACGAAGCCCTGCGCGAGGTGGCGCTGGATATCGCCGAGGGGGCCGACATGGTGATGGTCAAGCCCGGCATGCCGTACTTGGACATCGTGCGTCGCGTGAAGGACGAATTTCGCGTGCCCACCTTCGCCTATCAGGTCAGCGGCGAGTACGCCATGTTGAAAGCCGCTGCGTTGAACGGCTGGCTGGACCACGACGCGGTGATGATGGAGAGCCTGCTGGCTTTCAAGCGCGCCGGGGCCGATGGCGTGCTGACCTACTTTGCGCGCGACGCGGCTCGACTGCTGCGCGCCTGACCCACCCGGCTGCCCAATGCGCGTCTTCACCATCAAGCCGGACGAGGTGCGCGAGTAGGACGGGCTGCCCTACGACCTGCCCGAGCGCGGCTTTGTGTGGATCGCCTGCGCCCGGCAGGAGTTTGAGCTGGAGCAGGCCATGGTGCAGGCGGTGCTGCAGCGGCTGTGCAACACCGCGCTGGTGGATCTGCACGTGTCGGATCTGCTCAACCAACAGCTGCCTTCGCATTTCGACTACACCTCTCGCTACGACATCCTGGTGTTCCGGCGCCTGGCCGCCGGACAGAGCGAAACAGATCTGACCCGCCCGGATGAACCGCCAACTCGGAAGAACAAGTGCAGCGGCCCGCCCGTGCTGCGGCGCATCGACACCAGCCCGGTCGGTTTTGCGGTGTTCGACCGCGTGGTGCTAACGGTGCACCCGGCCGGCTGCGGTGTGCTGGACCAGTACGCCAGCCGCCTGCTGGCCTCGGCGTCGAGCGGATTGCGCTCCGCGGGCGTGCACCTGCCCACCAGCCCTGCCGACCTGATGCTGCGCGTGGTCAACCAGATGGTCGAGGGCTACCTGGAACTGCGGCGCGAACTCACGCGCCAGCTCGACCACATGCAGGCCGAGCTGCTGCACCCCAAGACGCGTTTCACCAACTGGGGCTCACTGCTGGACGCGCGCATGTCGCTGCACCAGCTGGACGACATCTGCGAAGACCACCGCTCCGCGGTTCTGGACTGGATTGAGTCCCTGGAGAGCTGGGAGCCTGACGAAGACACCGGTGGTCACCGCAGCCTGGAGCTGTTGCGCGTGCGCAGCCGCGACGTTCTCGAGCACATCGAGCGCGTGGTGCGCCACGTGCGCCGGCTGGAGCAGAACGTGGAAACCGCGGTGCAGATGCACTTCTCGGCCCAGGGCAACCGCGCCAACGACATCATGCGCACGCTCACCGTGCTCACGGCCATCTTCCTGCCGCTGAACCTGATCGCCGGCCTCTTCGGCATGAACTTCGACTTCATCCCGCTAATCCACCAGCAAAACGGTTTCTGGTGGACGATGGGCTCGATGGGACTGATCGCCGTTGGCCTGAGTGTGTTTTTCTGGCGCAAGCGCTACCTGGAGCGCTCGCGCGGCTGATCGACCCGAGCCGTTCAGACGAACGGGGCCTGCAAGCCTTCCGCTGCCAAAGCGCGCTGCACCGCGGGGCGCTCCAGCATGCGCTGCAGGTGAGGTCCCAGATGGCGGCGATCGCGCGCCGGCGGGGTCTGGGCAAAGTCCCGCGTCCATCGGCACAGCGTGAACAGGTAGGGATCGAGCGCGGTGTAGGTCTCACCCAATAGCCAGGGGCCTCCGTGGCGGGATAGCTCGGTATCGAGCTGATCGAGCAGCACGCGGATGCGCCATTCGGCATGGCTTCTCACCTCCGTCTGTCCGGTGGCATTGCCCGCCTTCACCCAGCGCTCCGGGTAGAAATAAATCATCAGCGTGCTTTGCAGCGTGTTGGTGAGCCACATCAACCACTTGTAGAAATGTGCGCGCTCAGGACTGCCCAGGGCGGGCGCGAGCCCGCTGGCGGGGTGCGTGTCGCACAGATGCAAGGCGATGGCCGCGGTTTCGTACAGGACCAGGTCGCCATCGGTCAGCACCGGGATCAACCCGTTGGGATTCAGACGCAGGTAGGCCGCCGACTTCTGCACATCGTGGGTGCGGTCCACCAGTACCAATCCAAAAGGCACGCCGATTTCTTGCAGCAGGATGTGCGGCACCATGCTGGCTGTACTGGGAAAGTGGTGCAGTTGAATCATAGGTCGGCCGTTAATGATTCGGGTGGTGAAGGGGGCGGCGGCCCCGGGGACATCAGAGGTGCTTGGCGAAGAAGGCCAGCGTGCGCTGGCGGGCGAGCTGGGCTGCCGCTTCGTCGTAAGAGCCGCGCTGATCGCAGTTGAAGCCGTGGTTGGCGGCGTAGACCTGCACCTCCACTCCCGGCTGCGCCTTTCGGAAAGCCTCCACGGTGTCGAGCGGGATCCAGTGGTCCTGATCACCAAAGTGCGCCAGCACCGGGACCTGGGGTTTGAGCGCTGCGTCGGCACCCGCCGTCATGCCGCCGCCGTAGTAGGGCACGGCCGCCGACAGGCCGCTCAGCGTGCAGGCCGAGCGCCAGGTCAACAGGCCGCCCCAGCAATAGCCCACGATACCGACCTTGCCGCCCTGCGCCGCTTCGTCGATGGCCGCCTGGATGTCTTGCATCACGCCGGGTGCCGGCAAGGCCTCCACCGCCGTCTTGTAGCCAAAGCCCTCGTTCATGTCAGCTTCGGTGTAACCCAGTTCCACACCGGGCTTGACGCGGTGGAAGGTGGCGGGCGCGACCACGAGGTAGCCCTCAGCGGCGTAACTGTCGGCCACCGCCCGGATATGGCTGTTCACGCCAAAGATTTCCTGCAGCAGCACGATGCCGCCTTTGGGATTGCCCGCGGGCTGGGCGACGTAAGCCGGGCAAGCAAAGCCGTCGGCGGCGGTGAGTTCGATGACATGGCTCATGGGAAAAGTCTCCTGGAAGGTTAGGTCAGAAAAAAGGGAGTCGACTCAGGAAAGCAGGCGGCGCTCGACGAAGTCCAGCCGGTCCTGGCCCCAGAAGAGCTCGCCGTCGACCACGTAGCTCGGCGCGCCGAACACGCCGGCGTCGATCGCGGCCTGGGTGTTCTGTTCGTACTGGGCCAGAACCTCCGGCGTCTGCGCGCGCGCCAGCAGAGCCGCGTCCAGACCACACTCGGCGAGCACGGCACTCAGGGTGTCCGCGTTGGCAATGTCGCGCTCCTGAGTCCAGACGGCAGCGCCCACCGCGCCAGTGAGCCGCATGGCCGCAGCGGTGCCGTGGTCCATGTCGGTGGCCACAATGAGCCGCGCGGCCAAATCGGCCACCACCGGGAAAAAGCGCGGCTGCACCACCAGGGGCAAGCCGAGGGCCTCGCCAAAGCGCTGGAGCTCCAGCAACCGGTAGGCCTGGCGCTGCGGCGCGCGCTTGGGCAGCGGCAGGCCGCCCGAAATGGGGAATATCTTGGCGAGGTCCATCGGCAGCACACGCACGCTGGCGCCCGCCCCCTCGGTCATGCGGGCGAACCGCGCGTGGCCGATGTAAGTCCAGGGGCTGTTGGGCGTAAAGTAGTAGTCGACTGCGTGACGCATGGGGGTCTCCTCGTGTTGGTCTAATGGTGCGAGACCCGGTTGTACCCGGGACAGAACATTCTGGCAGGAGAAAGCCCATGAACACATCGTCTGCAGGCGCTTTGCTGGTCACCGGTGGCAGCCGGGGCATTGGCGCAGCCACCGCCCGGCTTGCCGCCCAGCAAGGCTGGCAGGTGGCGGTGAACTACGCAGCCAACTCGCTTGCGGCCGACGAGCTGGTGCGCGCCATCCGCGCGGCTGGCGGCACCGCGATCGCATTCAAGGCCGATGTGGCCAACGAGGCGCAGGTCATGGACATGTTCGGCCAGATCGACGCCAAGCTCGGGCCGGTGCGGGGGTTGGTGAACAACGCCGGCGTGGTGGACGTGACTGCGCGCGTGGACGAGATGAGTGTGGCGCGCTGGCGCCGCATGTTTGACATCAACGTGATGGGTTCGATGCTGTGCGCACGCGAGGCGGTGCGCCGCATGAGCACGCGACACGGCGGGGCAGGCGGGAGCATCGTGAACGTCTCCAGCGCGGCGGCGCGCCTGGGCGCTCCGGGGCAATACGTGGACTACGCCGCCTCCAAGGGCGCCATTGATGCGTTCACGATCGGTCTGGCCAAGGAGGTCGCGGCCGAGGGTGTGCGCGTCAACGCGGTGCGCCCGGGCCTAATCGACACCGAGATCCACGCCTCGGGTGGCCTACCCAACCGGGTGCAGGAGCTGCAGCACCTGGTGCCGATGCAGCGTGGCGGCAGCGCCGACGAAGTGGCCCAGGCCATTGTCTGGTTGCTTTCGGACGCCGCAAGCTACACCACCATGAGCCTGCTCGACGTCTCAGGAGGACGCTGAAATGACCGCCACCACCCCCGAACAAAGCCCGCACATCAAGATCTGGTGGGAAGACCTGGCGGTTGGCCAGGTGAAAGACCTGGGCAGCCTTTCGCCCACCGCGGATGAAATCGTAGCCTTTGCCCGTCAGTTCGATCCCCAGCCATTTCATCTCGACCCCGAAGCGGCTAAGGCATCGGTGTTCGGTGGGCTGTGCGCCAGTGGCTGGCACACCTGCAGCCTGGCAATGCGCCTGATGGTGACGAACTTCCTGCATGAGTCGTCCAGCCTGGGCTCACCTGGCCTCGAAAATATCAAGTGGCTCAAGCCCGTGTTTCCGGGCGACACCCTGCGACTGCAGCACACTATCACCGAAAAGCGGGTCATGGGCAAACGCCCCGACGTGGGGTTGGTGCGCACCATCTGGGAGATGTTCAACCAGCATGGCGACAAGGTGTTGCACATGGAGGGCTACGGCATGTTTCGGCTGCGCAGCCCTAAAAAATAGCCCCTACGCTCCGCCGCTGCGCGGATCGCTGCGCCCCCTAGGGGGCTGGGTCCGCCTTGGGAGCGGCCCGGCGGCAGGTCCCTAGCCCCTGACGCAGTGGCGCAATTCATGCGTCAGTAGCGCGCCGAATGCGCCGCTGTCCCCCACAATCGCGGCCATGGATTTCAAGCCCCTCGTGACCCTGTTGGCCATCGTCAACCCGCTGGCCATCGTGCCATTTTTCATTCACTACACCCAGGGATTCACCAGCAAGCAGCGCCGTCGCACGGTGCTGATCGCCTCGTTCAGCGCGTTCACCGTGATCGCCACCTGCGCTGTCGTTGGCTTGCAAATCCTGGAGTTCTTCAACATCTCGCTGGCTAGCTTCCAGGTCGGCGGCGGCCTGTTGCTGATGACTTCGGCACTGTCCATGCTCAACGCCCAGCCGGCCGAGGCCAAGGCCACGCAGGACGAGATCGATGACACCTCGGCACGCGCCTCGATCGCGGTCGTGCCCCTGACCATCCCCCTGCTCACCGGCCCGGCCACCATGTCCACCGTGGTGATCTACGCCGACCAGGCCAAGACTTTTTTCCAGCACGCCGCGCTGGTGGGCTACGGCGTGGTGATCGCGCTGGCCACCGCGGTGTGCTTCACGCTCGCCAAGCCCATCGCCCGCTTCCTTGGCCAGACAGGCATCAACGTGATGACTCGGCTGATGGGCCTGATCCTGGCCGCCCTGTCGGTGGAGGTCATGGCGGCTGGGCTGGTGAAGCTGTTTCCGGCGTTGGCGGGCTGATACAGGATTGAGCGAGACGGCCGAGGCCGCCGCCGTTATCTCATTTCAGTTTCTGAGTCTCGGCCCGGAATTCGGCCAGCACACTGCGGGCATTCTTAAGACCTCGACCCTCCGCCGATGCGACCCACTTGTCTTCAAGGCCCGCCTGTTTGGCCTTGACTTCGTTGATAAACGCTTCGCTGGCGACCTGACGCTGCACCCCCGTCTGCTTCTGAATCTCGCGAGAAGCGGCGTCGGTTCGGTCCCAGCCGGCGGCAAACAGCCGCGTCGCCGCTTCGCCTGAGACTTTGTCCACCGCCGCCTTCTCTTCGGGTTTCAGGCTGTCGTATTTGGCCTGGTTCATCATGAAAACGAAGCTGGTGTTGTAAAGGCCACCTGGAAAAGTAGTCGCGTACTTCACCATGGACAAGCGCATCGACTGCAGCGACTCGTCGGGAAAGAAGGTGCCGTCCATCACGCCGGTAGAAAGCAGCTCAAACGATTCGGTGGCGGGTTTGAGGGTAGTGTTCCAGCCCATAAGCTTAGAGAGCTCGTTGATGTTGCCACCCCCGATGCGGAACTTCAGCTTGGCCGCATCGGCGGCGCTGCTGACCGGTTGCTTGACGGTGAAGATGATGCCGGGGCCGTGCGTGAAAACGGCCAGCGTCTTGACGCCTCGGTGCTCTCCCAGCGGTGCAAAGTACTTGCTGTAGATGCGCTGGTAGGCGACCGAGGTGGCCAGCGAGCTGTCACCCAGGAACGGAAACTCCGCGACCTGGGTGAAGATGAAACGCCCGGGAGTGTAGCCATCGACCGTGTAGGACACGTCGGCCACCCCATCGCGCACCGCATCGAAGGTACCAGGCGGCGCCGAGACCGCCTTGGGCAGCAAGTTGCACTTCACGCTGCCGCTGGTTTCCTTTTCCAGCGCCTCGCACCACTGGTTCTGAGCCACGGTCGCCCCATGTGAGGGAGGCAACCAGGTGGACACGTTGAGCACGGTCTGCGCCTGGCCGATACCCGCAGCGGCGAGCAGCGCGGCGGCAAGGGAAGAAAACGCGAGGGGATGTCGGGTCATGGTGAGGTCTCCGGGTGGTTCAGGCCGAGATGGCTGGTTGGGAAAGCGGTGCGGGGGAAAGGACAGTTTGTTCGGCGCGCCAGCGGACCTCCAGCAGCCGGCGGAACTGGATCAGTGCTGCATCCATGGCCAGCGGGAGCATCGGCCGATCGGGCTGACGCTGGATGTTGCGGTGCTGCGCGGTGATCATGTCGCGGTCTTCGTTGAAGGCGCCGATCAGGCTGTTGTAGATGCTCTCGGTCACCGACTCGTCGCCCTCGCCCACCGGGTGCGACTGCTGGAAAAAATAGTGGGTGGTATTGGCGCTCTCGGGGGTGAGGGTCTGGCAGCTGTGCAGGCGCACCGATGGGCCGGGCGCGTCTGGCGCAGCGCCGGTGGGCCGCCCGCCAGAGTGCATTAGCAAGGTGCCAGGTAGCAGGAACTGGTAAACGAACCAGCGATCGAGGTGGGTGTCGAAACGCCGGAAACGCTGGTAAAACGGTGGCGCGGGCACATCGTTGACATGGCGAGAAACCTGAATCCCAATCTGGGGCCACGCCGCTGACGGGCCAGGCACCGACTCGATCTCGGGTCGAGCCTGCGCGATGCGTGTGGAGCCCCCGAGCGATTTTTCGTGCACATAGCTCAGGTGCGAGAAATCCAGCAGGTTGTCGCAAATGAGCAGGTAGGGCGTGTCGTAGTGCAGGTAGCCCGGGCGGTTGCGCCAGTCAGGGCTGTCGCAGCTGAAGTTATCGGGGAGCAGCGCAGTGTCGGCCTGTTCGGGCTCACCCATCCAGACAAATACCCAACGGTTTTTCACCGCCACCGGGTAGCGCTTGACGCAGGCCTTGGGCGGTACCACGGCCAAGCCAGGCGCCTCTATGCACCGCCCCTGGGCATCAAATTTGAGACCGTGATAGCCGCATCGCACCGCATCGCCCTCGCGGCGACCCACCGACAGCGGCGCGTGTCGGTGGCAGCAGCGGTCTTCCAGCGCCACCATCTCACCCGCTTGCGTGCGGTAAACGAGCACAGGCTCGTCCAAGACGGTGCGGGTAAACAAATCGGGCGAGTCGGCCGAAGAAATCTCGTGGTCCCAGGCGATCACATACCAGCAGTTGCGCAACCACATCGCTGTCTCCTATCGTTCTCATGGCGTTCACACCATCCTAGGCAGCACCCTGACTCAGCATGTCCCCCTTGAAGGGGACAAATGCAAACATGCCTCAGCTCAACCAGCGCGCCAGCCGCAGGCGCTGCGCTGGCTGCCCGCGCTCGGCCAGCTTGAGGTAAGCCCGTTTGCGCAGAGTAGCCACCGTCGACGGTGCAACATCCAGGTCAGCGGCCACGCCATCAGCGCTCCAGCCGCAGGCCAGGCGCGCCACTACCTCGGTCTCGCGGGGCGAAAGTTGAGGTGCCTCGCGCAGCAAGCGGTCGCGAGCACGGCCCACTGGATCGGCGTGAGGTTCTCGCAGAGCCACCTGCAACGACGCCAGGTGAGCCTTCTGCAGCAGCGGCGCGAACGCCAGCAACTGCTCGATTTCCTGGCTTTGAAAGGCACCCTGCCGCTCATCTCGGTAGAAGTGCATCACCTCCACCACGCCTCCGTCCGAAGCGTGAAGCAAGGAAAAACGATCGGTGAGCCGCTCGCGCACATAAATATCGTCGCGCCAACCAGGCACTGGCAGATCTTCGGCCCGACAACGAAGCGCGGCCGCTTCGCCTACCGGGCGCTGGGTCATGCGGTGCGCCAGCGGCATCACAGCATCGCTGCGGAAATAGCTGCGGCGGTAAATGGCGAAGCATTCGGCCACCACGTCGCGATCCTGTCGGTGTTGCGAGCAGCCTTGCGTCAACACCGGCAGATCGCGCTCAATGTGCACCCAAGAAAGATACTCGACCGGTACCAGCGTGGCGATGGCACGCAGCAGGCGCTCAGCACTTGGGGGCGCGCTGGCCACCTCCAGCAAAGCCTCCACGCAGGCTGCACTAAAGCTGCGGCTGGCAGACGCGGTGTTCAGGGCCCAGATCGGCGACATATGAGCAATGTTGATGCGCCTGCGGCCCGTGCGGCAGCGGACTAACCCGGGTAGAGCCCCAGCGTCTGCGCCTGCAAGCGGCTCAGGCCGAGCAATGCGTCGGTGAACGGCGTGGCCACACCGGTAAGTTGCCCCAGCTCTCGCACCGAGCTCACCAGAGCGTCAAGCTCGACCGGTTTGCCAGCGGCCACGTCCTGAAGCATCGAGGTCTTGAAGGCGCCGAGCTTGCGCGTGACCGCATGGCGGTCTTCGGGTTGCTGGTCGATGGGGATGCCGAGCCGCTCCCCGATCGCCTTGGCTTCCAGCATCACGCTGGAGACAAAGCCGCGCACCAAATCGTCGCCCAGGATGCGGTCGGTGGTGGCACCAGTCAGCGCACTGATGGGGTTGACCGTCATGTTGCCCCAGAGCTTGTACCAGATGTCCTTCTGGATGTGCGGCGACACGGTCGCGTCGAGCCCCGCGCGCTGCAACCGGCTGGCGACCGCCTGTGCCCGTTCCCCGACCCCGCCCGACGGCTCGCCGACGATCAGGCCGTTGCCGAAGTGGTGACGCACGATACCCGGCGCGTCGACCGAGCAGCTGGCATGCACCACACAGCCCATCACCTGCTGAGACGGAATGGCCCTGGCCACGGCGCCATCCGGATCCACCGACATCAACCGGCTGCCCGCGAGCTCGCTGTCAAACCCATCCAGAAACCACCAGGGCACTCCGTTCATGGCGGTCAGGATGACGGTGGTCGGTCCAATCAGTGGCCCGATCTGTCGAGCCACGCTGGCCAGCGCCGGCGCCTTGACGGCGACCACCACCAGGTCTTGCACACCGAGCTGCGAGGCATCGGCGGCGGCTCGCACCGGCACCACCCAGTGTTCATCGGCCTCGTGCAATTGAAGTCCATCGGCCTGCAGCGCCCGCAGGGTGGCGCCACGCGCCAGCACGCTGACCTCACCATCGGCTCGCGCCAGCTTCGTGCCCAGCCAGCCACCGATGGCGCCCGCGCCCACGATCGCCACACGCTTCAAAGCTGTTTCGTTCATGGGTTCGCCTCCTCATGACGCCGGTAGCTATCGTCCATGCGGTCCACCTGGCGCACCAGCGCATCGAACACGTCGCGACCCGCGCCGTGGTTCGGGTTGAACTGCAGCGCATCTCGCGTGCACTTGGCCGCGATCGCCTCGGGAACGGGAATCACCGCGTCCGCACCACCCATCGAGAAAGTGGCAAGCTGGATTTCGCAGGCGCGCTGCAGGGTCCAGAGTACAGCAAAGGTTTGCGGCAGCGTCTGGCCCCAGGCCAGCAGCCCATGATTGCGCAAAATCACCGCCTGTTTCTTTCCGATGCTGCTGAGCACGCGCGGCCCTTCTTCGGCGTGAATGGTGATGCCTTCGAAGTCGTGATACGCGACCATGTCGTGCAATTGCGCGCTGTAGAAGTTGGTCTGCTGCAGGCCTTCTTTCAGACAGGCCACCGCCACACCGGCGGTGGTGTGGGTATGCATGACGCAGTGGGCGCCCTCAAGGCCGGCGTGGATGGCGGCATGCACCACAAAGCCCGCCGGGTTGACCGGGCCCTCCGATCCGCCCTGCACCTCCCCCTGCAGATTGATCTTCACCAGGTTGCACGCCGTGACTTCGCTGTAGTGCAGCCCAAAGGGGTTGATCAGGAACTGCTTTTCGCCGCCGGTCACGCTGTCGGGCAGACGCAGCGTGATGTGGTTGTAGATCATCTCGGTCCAGCCCAACATGGCGAAGACGCGGTAGCAGGCCGCGAGCTCGACCCGTGAGGTCCACTCGTCAGGGTGCATATGGGCTGGCGCCATGGCGGTTGCGGGCAAGTGAGCATTCATGCTGTGTTCTCCCATCAGGTTCAGTACACGCTGCCCTTGGAACGCGCAGAGGCCGTTGGCCCATCGCCTTTGAAGCGCGCGGCCAGCGCACTGGTTTGGCTCGCCAGCATCTGGGTGTCGAGGCCCACAGCAACAAACACTGCACCCAAAGACAGGTAGTGCCTGGCCTGCACCTCGTCGGTGGTCAGAATCCCGGGGGCTTTGCCGGCCTGAAGGATGCGGTGGATGGCGTCTTCGATCGCGAGCTGGACGTCGGGGTGCCCAGGATTGCCCACATGCCCCAGCGAGGCCGACAGGTCGGCTGGCCCGATGAACACGCCGTGCACGCCTGGCGTGGCCGCGATCGCATCCAGGTTCTTCAAAGCTTCGCGCGTCTCGGCCTGCAACAGCAGGCAGACCTGCTCGTTGGCTTCTTTCGCGTACTGGGGATAGCGCCCCCAGCGCGAGGCGCGCCCACCCGCCATACCGCGGATGCCGCCCTCACCGTCATCCTGCGGGTAGCGAATGGCGCGCACCAGCGCGCTCGCTTGCTCAGCCGTATCGACCATTGGCACCAGCAGCGTCTGCAGGCCCAGGTCAAGGTACTGCTTGATCAGCACGGCGTCTCCCACCGGCACGCGCGCAATGGCATGGGAAGCTGGGTAGGCGGCGATGGCCTGCGCCTGAGACAGCAGGTCTTGCAATCCATTGGGCGAGTGTTCGCCGTCGAGCAGCAGCCAGTCGAAGCCGGCACCGGCACAGATTTCGGCGCTGTAGGCGTTGGCCAGACCGAGCCAGAAGCCGATCTGGGGGCGGCGTTCCTGCAGCGCCAGCTTGAAGGCGTTGATAGGTGTTTTCATGTGGGCACCGGTGGTTCAAACAAAACGGAATTTCAGACAACCCAGCGGGCCGTAGTCGGCCTCGAACAGGTCGCCCGCCTGGGCAGCCACGGGTCGTGTGAACGATCCGGCCAGCACGATCTCCCCCGCTTCGAGGCGCTCGCCCCAGGGCGCGAGCTTGTTGGCGAGCCAGGCAATACCGATCGCCGGATCGCCCTGCACGCCGGCGGCCAGACCGGTTTCTTCCACTGCTCCGTTGAGACGCAGAATGGCGCCGCACCAGGGACGGTTGGTTTGGCCCGGATCGGCGCGGTAAGCAGGGTCACCCTCACCCAGCACGATGCCGGCGTTGGCCGCGTTGTCGCTGATGGTGTCAAACACCTTTCGCATGGCCCGGGTGTGGCGATCAAACTGCTCGATGCGGGCGTCGATGATTTCAATGGCAGGCGTGATGTGGTCGGTGGCGGCCAGGACTTGGTCCACCGTCACGTTGGGGCCCTGCAGCGGCGCTTTGAGCACAAAGGCCAGCTCCACCTCCACGCGCGGCGCGATAAAACGGCTTGCCGGAATCTCCAGCACCTGATTCGCTGGCGCAGTGAACCGCATGTGGTCGAGCAGCGTACCGAAATCGGGCTCGTCAATCTGGCTGCTGATCTGCATGGCGCGGCTGGTCAGGCCAATTTTGTGGCCGATGACTTGGCGACCACCGGCTTTCTGCAGCGCCACCCAGGCGCGGCCAATGCGGTAGCCGTCTTCGATGGTCATGCCAGGGTGGCGCTTGGAGAAGTGCTCGATGGGCGAGCGGCTCTGCTCGGCGCGCTGAAGTTCGGCCGCCAGTTCGGCGATGAGGTCGGGGCTGAGCATGGGATCAGGTTCTCTGAAAAAGCGGGTGCAGCGAACTGTTCTTGGCGTCGAACACCTCATGGCCTTCGTCCACTTGCACGGTGATGCCGATGGGGCGGTGTGCGAGCTGCCCGGCGAAGCATTCTTTCACGCAGGCATTGAGCACCTCGCCCACGCGCTGGTGCACGACGGCGCTGCGCCCCTTGGCCATGCGCAGGTTCATGTAGACGAAGGCGTAATCGCCGCCCAAGCCTGCCGCCATGCCAGTCGCGCCGCCGTCCGACACAGCGCTGTGCGCGGCCGGGTAGGCGAGCACCCGCGTGCCCCCGGTCGGGAACACCTGTTGGCCCTGCTCGTCGCGTACCGTCAATAGCGCGTCGCAAAGGGCGCGGCAAAGACCGCCCATGTCCGCTCCTCCGTCGGCCAGCGGTTTGTCCAGGTTGGGCGTGTAGAGAATCACAAGATGGGGCATGGTGAAGCGCGTGTTCAGAGCCGCGTGGCGACCGAGGAATAGCCATCGGCGCGAGACGCCTGGGCCGACGGGATGGCTGAGCCGCTGACCGGCTCCACCGGAAACACAGCGTTTATTTGGCCGGTGCCAGACGCGCCAAAGTACGGCGTGAGCACTTCGCCTTTGCCTTGGTATTCACTCCAGCCGAGCGCCCCCAGCATCATGGCGGTGTCGTGCATGAAGCCTTCACCGTGCCCTTTGGCCGCGTACTCGGGCAGCATGTCGCAAAAGTCTTTCCACTCGGCGTTTTCCCACATCTGCACCACGCGCTTGTCCAGTGTTTCCAGGAACGGGCTCCAGATGCGGTGGGCGAATTCCGGCGCGAGGCCGTTCTGGGCGAAGCGATGGCTCAAGCTACCACTGGCGAGAAAAGCCACCGTTCCGTCGTAGTGATCTTCCACTGCTTTGCGCATCGCCCAGCCGAGGCGTGCGCTGTCGTTCAGGTAGTGCACCGTGCACAGCGCGGAGACCGAAACGGTCTTGAAGCGCTGGTCGGCATTCATGTAGCGCATGGGCACCAGCGTGCCGTATTCCGGGCCCAGCGTGGTGGCCGGATGGGCCAGGGTCTCCACGCCGTGTTCGTTGCACACGCGCGCCAGCAGCTCGCCCAGCGCCGGGTTGCCCGGAAACTCAAAAGGCAGGTTGCTGATGAAATGCGGCAGCTCGTTGCTGGTGTAGTTGCCCTGGAAGTGGGGCGCGCAGTTGATGTGGTAGTTCGCGTTGACCAGCCAATGGGTGTCAAATACCACGATGGTGTCCACGCCCAGTTCGCGACAGCGGCGGCTGATCTCGATGTGGCCATCGATGGCGGCCTGACGCGTGCCCTGGCGCGGGCCCGGCAGCTCGCTCAGGTACATCGACGGCACGTGGGTGATTTTGGCGACCAATGCGAGTTGGCCCATGGTCAGACTCCCCAATGTGGAATGTGGTGACTGCCCAAGCTGACGGCCACGTTTTTTGGCTCCAGGAATACCTCGTAACTCCAGGTACCACCTTCGCGGCCGGTGCCGCTCGCTTTGGTGCCGCCAAAGGGCTGACGCAGATCGCGCACGTTCTGACTGTTGACGAAGCACATGCCCGCCTCAACAGCGGCTGCTACGCGGTGTGCCTTGCCGATGTTTTCGGTCCACACGTAGCTGGACAGGCCGTAGGCGATGTCGTTGGCCTTCGCAATCGCATCGGCTTCGTCCTTGAACGGAATCAGGCAGGCCACCGGGCCGAAGATTTCTTCCTGCGCGATGCGCATGCGGTTGTCTACATCGGCGAACACGGTCGGCCAGACGAAGTTGCCCTTTTGTACACTTGCGGCCAGCTCGGGCGCGTAACTCGGGCGGTCGATGCCGCCGCACACCATCGTGGCGCCTTCTTGTGGACCGAGTTCGATGTAACTGCGGACCTTGGCCAGATGGGCCTGGCTGATCATGGGGCCGATGGTGGTGCATTCGTCCATGGGGTCGCCGACCGCGATGCGCTTGGCGCGCTCGGTGAACTTATGCACAAAGTCGGCGTAGCTGCTTTGCTGCACCAGGATGCGGCTGCCCGCAGTGCAGCGCTCGCCGTTGTTGCTGAAGATCATGAAGATGGCGGCGTCCAGCGCGCGGTCGAGATCGGCGTCGTCAAAGATCACGAAGGGGCTCTTGCCACCCAGCTCCATGCTGAACTTCTTCAACCCGGCGGCCTTTACGATGGCGTTGCCGGTGGCGGTGGAGCCGGTGAAAGAAATGGCCCGCACATCAGGATGCGCGCACAGCGGTTCACCGGCATCTTTGCCTAGACCGTGCACCACGTTGAATACGCCGGCCGGAATGCCCGCCTCCATCGCCAACTCGCCTAGGCGCGCAGCGGTCAGTGGCGAGAGCTCGCTCATCTTCAAAACCGCCGTGTTGCCAAAGGCGAGACAAGGCGCCACCTTCCAGGTCGATGTCATGAATGGCACGTTCCACGGGCTGATCAGGGCGCACACCCCGACCGGGTGGAACAGCGTGTAGTTCAGGTGCGTGGGCGTGGGGTAGGTGTGGCCATCGACGCGCGTGCACATCTCGGCGAAGTAAGCGAAATTGTCCGATGCTCGCGGGATCAGCTGGTTGCCCGTTTGCGAGATTGTTTGCCCGGTGTCCTGCGTTTCGGTTTGTGCGATCTCGGGCACGTGCCTGGCAATCAGCTCGCCCAACGCGCGGATCTTTTTGGCCCGCTCGGTGGCGGGCAGACCGGCCCAGGCGGGAAACGCTTCTTTCGCGGCTTGCACCGCAGCATTGACTTCATGCTCGCCGCCCGCAGCCACCTCGGCCAGCACTTCTTGCGTGGCGGGGTTGATGGTTTCGAAGCGGTTGCGGCTGGCGACTGGCTTGCCGTTGATGAGGTGGTTGATTGGCATGGAATGTCTTTCTCCGGTCAGGCCACAAAGGGGGCATAGTCCGATTTGGTTTGGGGTGGTTTATCGTCGGCAAGGTCACCGCCCTGGATCGGGGTCTGACCCCCTTCGCTCCTCAGTGATCGTGTTGACCAGGGAGCCGATGCCGTCGATCTCGGTCACGATCACATCGCCCGGCTGGCAATCCACCACACCATCGGGCGTGCCGGTCAGGATCAGATCGCCGGGCATGAGGGTCATGAAGGCGCTGAAATACTCGATCAGCGTGGCCACGTCGAAGATCATGTCGCTGGTGTGGCCCTGCTGGGTGATTTGGCCGTTGACGGTGGTGCGCAGGGCCAGCGCCTGCGGGTCGGGCACGTCGGCCGCATCCACCATCCAAGGGCCGATGGGCGTGCACGTGTCGCGGTTCTTCACCCTGAGGTTGGGGCGGTACCAGTTCTCCAAGTAGTCGCGGATCGCGTAGTCGTTGGCCACGGTGTAGCCCGCCACGAAGTAGAGCGCATCGGACTTTTTCACCCGCCTGGCGGGTTGCCCCATCACCACCGCGAGTTCGCATTCGTAGTGCATGAAGTTCACCCCGTCAGGCCGCACGGTGAAACCGCGGTGACCGATCAGCGAGGCCTGGCCCTTGACGAAGGCCAGCGGCTCTTCGGGCGCCTTGAATGCCAGCTCCTTGGCGTGGTCTGCGTAGTTCAGCCCCAGCGCCAGCACGGTGCGAGGCCGAGCGAGCGGCGATAGCGCAGACGAAAACGGCGGCAGCCACACCACCTCGTCAAAACCCACGCGGCGGCCTGGGAATGCCGGCGTGAGCAGCTCCAGCTGGCCATCGACCTCGATGGCGTCGTGAACCCCACCGGCCCAGGCGATGCGCGCTCTTTTCATGCGGATTCCCCGACAAAGTGATTGACCAGCGGGCTCAGCCCCTGTGCCGTGATCTCCACCGCATCGCCTGCGTGCACGAGCACCCTGGCGCCGTCATCCAGGCAGTCCGTGCCCAGCATCAAAACGTCGCCTGGCCGCAGCGTCTGGAAGCCGCTCACCTCGGTCCACAGGGTCGCCGCATCGCGCACCAGCTCGGTGAGCGAGCTGCGCTGCCGCATCACGCCATTGACCCGCAGCTCCAGCACCAGCGAAGGCAGCGTATCCAGACCACCCAGCTCTTCCAGAGGTCTCACCGCATCGCCCACACCCAGAAAGCCATCGACGCAGCGAAATTTCACAGGTGGACGGTAGTAGCTTTCGTGTGGAAGGGCGACGTCGTTGAGCAGCACGCAGCCCACCGCCTGCCCATCCTCGCCTGCCACCAGCCCCAGCGAGGCGCCCACCTCCGCGGCCTCGATCCCACGCGGCAGCGCGATCGCCTGCCCATGCGGGGTGAAGGTGTTGGCGGTCTTGATGTAGAGCACCGGTGCTTTGGGCGGCGCCTTGTAGGGCGCCTCGTTCATGCGCGGCGCCCAGAGCGCGTGCTCGCGCCGGAAGTTCAACAGCGTGCCGTACACCGTGCCCACGGGCAAATAGGGGTTGTGTTTCATGTCTGGGGGCTCATTCATCGGCGCCATCAGAGTGCACGCCGGCGGGCGCCTCCAGCGCAATCACCTCGTCCAGCAAGGCATAGAGCTGGGCCAGCCTGGCGCTGCCGAGTTGGGATTCCATCCACTCGTAATGCGACTCGATGGTTTGTGACAAGGTGCCCACCAGCTTGAGGCCAGCACGCGTGGCGCGCACCACCGTTCGCCGTGCGTCCTGCGAACAGCGCTCGCGAGCGATCAGACCATCGCGCTCCATGCGACCGAGCACACCGGTCAGGCTGGGGCCCAGCAATAACGCTTCGCGCGCCACCCGCCCGGTTTCCACACCGG
The DNA here is from genome assembly GCF_011390835.1 of Hydrogenophaga sp. Taxonomy (GTDB): domain Bacteria; phylum Pseudomonadota; class Gammaproteobacteria; order Burkholderiales; family Burkholderiaceae_C; genus Hydrogenophaga. The sequence continues at coordinate 26,727 of NZ_JAABRQ010000029.1, forward strand.
CCGGGTTGTCTGCGTGCTCGCCGAGCACCCGCAGCACGCGCCACTGCTGGTCAGACAGTCCGTGCTCGCGCAAGCTGGGCCGGGTGTGCTGCATCACCGCCTCCCGCGCTTCGAGCAAGAGACGCGGCAGGTTGCGATGAATGAAGGGGGTGGCGAGGCTCATTTATTTAATATGTTAAATGATTGACCCCGCGCCCGACCCAGGGTTTTCCCGCTGGTCGAGCACCTTGTTCACAATCGTCCTGTGCAAAACGCTTTGACCACCCTGCTCGGCATCGAGCACCCCTTGATCCAGGCGCCCATGGCGGGTGTGCAAGGCGCAACTCTGGCTGTGGCCGTGTCCAACGCCGGCGCGCTGGGCTCGTTGCCCTGCGCCATGCTCACACCAGACGCCTTGCAGCGCGAGCTCAAGGCGGTGCAGGCGGGCACGACCCACCCGGTTAACCTCAATTTTTTCTGCCATGTGCCGCCCGAACCGGATGCAGAGCGCGAGGCGGCATGGCGCGACACCTTGGCACCCTACTACGCCGAGGCTGGGCTGGACATCGGCGCCGCGCTCGCCGGTGGCGGCCGGGTGCCGTTCAGTCACGACACAGCCAATCTGATCGAGGCTTTCCACCCGCCGGTGCTGAGCTTCCACTTCGGACTGCCAGCGCCCGATCTGCTGGCGCGGGTCAAACGCTGGGGCAGCGTGGTGCTGTCCAGCGCGACCACGGTAGCCGAGGCGCGCTGGCTGGCCGCCCACGGGGCCGACGCCATCATTGCGCAGGGTCTGGAGGCTGGCGGCCACCGCGGCATGTTCCAAAGCGACGACCTGTCCAGCCAGATGGGCACGATGGCCTTGCTGCCGCAGGTGGTGGCCGCGGTGGACGTACCGGTGATCGCCGCTGGCGGCATCGCCGACGCGGCGGGGGTGGCCGCCGCGATGGCGCTGGGGGCGGCGGGTGTGCAAGTGGGCACGGCCTACATGTGCAGCCATGAGGCCACCACCAGCGCTCTGCACCGCGCGGCTTTGCAAGGCGAAGCCGCACAACACACGGCACTGACCACGCTGTTCTCGGGTCGACCCGCGCGCGGCATCCTCAACCGCGTGATGCGCGAACTGGGGCCGCTGAATCCGGCCGCCCCTGCGTTTCCCCTCGCCACGGCGGCCATGGCGCCGCTGCGCGCGCACTGGGAAACGCTGGGCAGTGGCGACTTTTCGCCGCTGTGGGCGGGGCAGAACACGCGCGGCTGCCAGAACCTGCCAGCAGTCGACATCACCCGCCAGCTCACCAAGGCGTTTTCACTCGACCTTTAGTCTTCCAATCGCTGCATCACCGCAGCCTGGGCCCTGAGCCAGCGCTTGAAGCCGGCGTCGGTCCGCGCGAGGTGGGCATCTGCGCGCATCAGCTCCAGCGCTTGCTCCAGCTCCCAGATCTGTTCCAGCAATACCGATTGCAGCGTCCTGGGTGTGACACCCAGACCCGGTGGCACCTGAAACTCCTGCGTCAGAGCGTCCTGCCGGCTGGCTCGCTCCCGTTCCAGGTCGGCCACGCGCTGTTTGAGCAACGCCGTCATGGCCATCAGCTGGCCTTCTCCCCACTCGCTTTCCCCCAGCGGGTCACCCAGCTCAGCGTCTTGTTGCAGCTGCAGCAGCGCCAGCAGATCGCGCCGCGCATGGGCTGCGTTGGCTTCGCTCATGAGCGCGGTCTTGCGTGCCCGGGCCTCAGGGTCACTCTCGCGGTCGGGGTGCAGTGCGCTGGCGAGCCGGCGAAACAGGCTGCGCAACAAGCCGCTGGCGTCTGGTTGATCGCCTGCCTTCTGACCCATTGGGGCTTTGGGCGCTTTTTTGCTTTTGGCCTGCCGGCGCGCAGCACGCGCGCGCTTGTCTTCATCGGCTTGCGCCCGCTGCTCGTGCAAACGGGCCATGCCAGCGGCCAGGACTTGCTCGGCATTGGCCTCGGGAGGCACGTCGTCCAGCGGCTGGCCCAGCGCCACCTCGATGTCGGCGCGAATGGCCTCGCTGCGCGCGCGCGCCTGAGCGGCCAGGCTGGTTGGGCTGTGGCGATCGTGCAGCGCCGCCATGGCGGCGTCACCCTGTCGCGCCAGCGTGGCTGCCATGTTGCACAAGATGCTCACGGCTGCCCGCCGCTGCGGCGCAGCCAGCGTTTTGCCCTGCAGGCGCTCGTCGATCAGCACCGCCATGGCGCGCAGGCTCTGGCGGTGTTCGACTTGCAAGGGATGGACCTGCTGCTGCAAAGCCAGACGGTGGACCTGCGCCAGCGCGTCAAGCTCCGTGAGCTGCTGCTGCAGCTTCTTGATGCGCGTGAGCTGCAGCTGGTAGCTTCGCGCAACACCCGAGGCAGCGCCTGCCGCGGCCGCCGGCTGCGGCACCACCGCCACGCCGGTCAGATCGGCGGAGCGGCGAAAACGGGGATCAAAAGCATTCATGGGTCACGGTATTCTCCCTGCATGGCCAAAGAGAAAACCACCTATGCCTGCAACGAGTGCGGCGGCACCAGCCCGAAGTGGCTGGGCAAGTGCCCGCATTGCGGCGCCTGGAACACGCTGATCGAGTCGGTCGCCGAGTCCACCGCCCCAGCCAAAAACCGCTTTGCCTCGCTGGCCAAGACGGCGGAGGTGACGCTGCTGTCCGACATCGACGCCACCGACGTGCAGCGCACCCCCACCGGCCACGACGAGCTGGACCGTGTGCTGGGCGGCGGCATTGTGGAGGGCGGCGTGGTGCTGATCGGCGGCGACCCGGGGATTGGCAAATCCACCCTGCTGCTGCAGGCGCTCGATTCCTTGCAACGCGCCGGGTTGAAGACGCTGTATGTGACCGGCGAAGAAAGTGGCGCCCAGGTGGCGCTGCGGTCTCGTCGGCTGGGGCTCGAAGGCTCGCAAGTCAGCGTGCTGGCAGAGATCCAGCTGGAGAAGATGCTGGCCACGCTCGATGCAACCCGGCCCGCCATCGCGGTGATCGACTCCATCCAGACGGTGTATTCCGAGCAGCTGACCAGCGCGCCGGGTTCGGTGGCCCAGGTGCGCGAATGCGCCGCCCACCTGACGCGCGCGGCCAAGGCCAGCGGTACTGCCATCGTGCTGGTGGGCCACGTGACCAAAGAAGGCGCGCTGGCCGGACCACGCGTGCTGGAGCACATGGTGGACACGGTGCTCTATTTCGAAGGCGACACGCACAGCAGCTTCCGGCTGATCCGCGCCATCAAGAACCGCTTTGGCGCAGTGAACGAGATCGGCGTGTTTGCCATGACCGAGCGCGGTCTCAAGGGCGTGAGCAATCCGAGCGCGATCTTTCTGAGTCAGCACAGCGAGCCGGTTCCGGGCAGTTGCGTGATGGTCACGCTCGAAGGCACGCGCCCCATGCTGGTGGAGATTCAGGCGCTGGTGGACAGCGGCGGGCCGTCGCCGCGCCGGCTGTCAGTCGGCCTGGACCGAGACCGCCTGGCCATGCTGTTGGCGGTGCTGCACCGCCACGCGGGCGTGGCCTGCATGGATCAGGATGTGTTCGTCAACGCGGTCGGCGGCGTGCGCATCAGCGAGCCGGCGGCTGACCTTGCAGTGATGTTGGCGATCACTTCAAGTCTTCGCGGCAAGGCGCTGCCCAAGGGCTTCATCGCCTTTGGCGAAGTGGGCCTGGCGGGGGAGGTTCGCCCGGCACCGCGCGGGCAAGAGCGGCTGAAAGAGGCGGCCAAGCTGGGTTTCAGCGTGGCGGTGGTGCCCAAGGCGAACGCGCCGAAGAAAAACGACAAGGCTTTTGAGGGGCTCACCATCCACCCGGTGGAGCGCATCGAAGAAGCCATGAACCTGGTGCGGGGGCTGTGACCATGGGTTCTTTGGCCTACCGTTTGCGCACCTGGCTTTTTCCGGGCATGGCCGCCGCCCTGGCTTATGCCGCCTGGCGCAGCTACAGCTGGCCCGGCCTGATCCTGGCGCTGCTCATGCTCAGCTTCTGGCTGCTGCTGCATTTCACCAAACTGATGCGCCTGCTGCGCACAGTCGCCAACCGGCCGTTGGGCCGCGTGCGCGACGCCGGTGCGCTGGCCAAGCGCCTCAAACCCGGCATGCCGCTGGTCGATGTGATGCGCCTGACGCTGAGCATTGGCGCGCTAAGCAGCACCCCGGACACCGACCCCGAGGTGCGCACCTGGTCTGATGACACAGGACACACCGCCGTCTGCCATTTCGAGCAGGGCCGTCTGGTGTCTTTCCGCGTGGAGACGGCCACCCAGCCCGAGCCGCCCGACACTCCGGACCTGGCACCGTAAAATCTCGGTTTGTTCATGGATGGGCTGCGGAGCGGTCCGGTCCACACCCCCACCATCCCCACGAGGTACAGCGCATGGCACCGATTCCTTCAATGTCCGACCGCGACGGCAAGATCTGGATGGACGGCCAGCTGGTGGACTGGCGCGACGCCAAGATCCACGTGCTAACGCACACGCTGCACTACGGTTGTGGCGCTTTCGAAGGCGTGCGCGCTTACAAGACGGCCGATGGCGGCACCGCCATCTTCCGACTGGAAGAACACACCGAGCGCCTGTTCAACAGCGCCAAGATCCTGCGCATGCAGATCCCTTTCTCCAAAGCCGAGGTGATGGAAGCGCAGAAGGCGGCCGTGCGCGAGAACCATCTGGAGAGCGCCTACATCCGCCCCCTGACCTGGATCGGCGACAAGAAGCTGGGTGTTTCCCCCAAGGGCAACACCATCCACCTGATGGTGGCGGCGTGGTCCTGGGGCGCCTACCTGGGCGAAGAAGGCTTGAAGCGGGGCATCCGCGTCAAGACCAGCAGCTACACCCGCCACCATGTGAACATCACCATGACGCAGGCCAAGGCGGTAAGCAACTACACCAACTCCATCCTGGCCAATATGGAAGTGACCGAAGAAGGTTACGACGAAGCGCTGCTGCTCGACGTATCGGGCTTCGTGTCTGAGGGCGCAGGCGAAAACATCTTCGTGATCAAGAACGGCGTGATCTACACGCCCGACCTCTCGGCCGGTGCACTCAACGGCATCACCCGCAACACCGTGTTCCACATCGCCAAGGATTTGGGGCTGGAGATCGTGCAAAAGCGCATCACCCGAGACGAGGTCTACATCGCCGACGAAGCCTTCTTCACTGGCACCGCGGCCGAAGTGACCCCGATCCGCGAACTCGACCGCATCGAGCTCGGCACCGGCAGCCGCGGCCCGATCACCGAAAAAATCCAGAGCGCGTTCTTTGACATCGTCGGTGGCAAGAACCCCAAGTACGCCCACTGGCTCTCGAAGGTCTGAACAACTGAGGGACAGACTGCAGCCGCGACCCGCTCTGTCCTCAACGGGAATCCCCATGAGCAACAACGTCATCGAACTCGCCGCCAAAGACCTCAACGCCCACGGCGGCGTCTTCTGCCCCAGCCCCAAAGCACACATGAAGCTCTGGAACAGCCACCCCAAGGTGTACCTGGACGTGGCGACGACGGGCGAGGTGCGCTGCCCTTATTGCGGCACGGTGTACCGGTTGAAAGCGGGCGAGACGGTTTCACACGGTCACTGATGAACACGGTTTCGGACCGCGAATTGCCGGAGCAAAAAGGATAATCGAAGCTGCGGCGCTAGCAAGAGCAGGCCAGCAGACTCCACCACAGGGATAGACATGATTTTGGTCACGGGCGGCGCCGGCTTCATTGGTGCGAATTTTGTGCTCGACTGGCTGGCCCAGTGCGACGAACCGGTGGTCAACCTGGACAAGCTCACCTACGCGGGGAATCTGGAAAACCTGGCCAGCCTGAAAGGGGATGCACGTCATGTGTTCGTGCAAGGCGACATCGGCGACGCTGAGCTGGTAGGTCGCCTGCTGACCCAGTACCGCCCTCGCGCGTTGATCAACTTCGCCGCCGAAAGCCATGTGGACCGCTCCATCCACGGCCCTGAAGACTTCATCCAGACCAATATCGTCGGCACCTTTCACCTGCTGGAAGCGGTGCGCGCCTACTGGGGCGGGCTGCAAGGCGCCGAGCGGGAAGCCTTTCGGTTTCTGCATGTGTCCACCGACGAGGTCTACGGCAGCCTGGGCCCGGGCGATGCGGCGTTCACCGAAACCCACCGCGTCGAGCCCAACAGCCCCTACTCGGCTAGCAAAGCCGCCAGCGACCACCTGGTGCGCGCCTACCACCACACCTACGGCCTGCCGGTGCTCACCACCAACTGCAGCAACAACTACGGCCCGTTCCACTTTCCCGAGAAGCTGATTCCGCTGATGATCGTCAACGCGCTCGCCGGCAAGCCGCTGCCGGTGTACGGCGATGGCATGCAGATCCGCGACTGGCTCTATGTGAAAGACCATTGCAGCGCCATCCGCCGCGTGCTGGAAGGCGGAAGGCTGGGTGAGATCTACAACGTGGGCGGCTGGAACGAGAAGCCCAACATCGAGATCGTCAACACCGTCTGTGCGCTGCTCGACGAACTGCGACCCCGCGCCGATGGGCAGCCCTATGCGAGCCAGATCAGCTACGTGAAAGACCGCCCGGGCCACGACCGGCGCTACGCCATCGATGCGCGCAAGCTCGAGCGCGAGTTGGGCTGGAAGCCGGCCGAAACCTTCGAGAGCGGTATCCGCAAGACCGTGATGTGGTACCTGGCGCATGCCGACTGGGTCGAGCATGTGCAAAGCGGCGCCTACCGGGAATGGGTGGGGCTGCAATACGCCAGCCCGAGCGCATGAAGATCCTGCTGCTGGGCCAAAACGGGCAAGTCGGTTGGGAGCTGCAGCGCAGCCTGAGCCCGCTGGGTGAACTGGTGGCACTGGACCGGCACAGCACCGAAGCCAGCGGCGGTAGCGGCGACCTCATCCAGACCGACGCGCTGCGTCAGACCGTGATGCGCGTGCGCCCGGATGTGATCGTGAACGCAGCGGCCTACACGGCGGTCGACAAGGCCGAAAGCGAACCTGAACTGGCGCGCACCATCAATGCGGTGGCGCCTGGCGCACTTGCCGAAGCCGCTCACACCCTGGGCGCGCTGCTGGTGCACTACTCCACCGATTACGTGTTTGACGGCCAAGGCGATCAGCCATGGAGCGAAGACGCGATCACCGGACCGCTGAATGTGTATGGCCAGACCAAGCTGGAGGGCGAGCAGCGCATCGCCGCCTCCGGTGCGCGCCACCTGATCTTTCGCACCAGCTGGGTCTATGCCGCACGCGGCGGCAACTTCGCCAAGACCATGTTGCGCCTGGCCGCTGAACGTGAACGCCTGACCGTCATCGACGACCAGCACGGCGCACCGACCGGTGCCGAGCTGATCGCCGACGTGAGCGCTCACGCCATCCGGCAGGTGCTGCGTCAGCCGCAGGCTGCGGGCACTTACCACCTGGCTGCCGCAGGCGCAACGACCTGGAACGGCTATGCGCGCTACGTCATCGATACCGCGCGTGAACTTCGCCCCGAGCTCGCGCTGGCCTGCAAAGAGGTGGCGCCCGTGCCCACCAGCGCGTTCCCCACCCCTGCGCGCCGCCCACTGAACTCTCGCCTGGACACGGCGCGCCTGCGCCAGACCTTCAACCTAACCCTACCGCCTTGGCAGCTGGGCGTGCGCCGCATGCTGAGCGAGACGCTTTAACCACATAGGGAATCACATGACCCAACGCAAAGGCATCATCCTCGCCGGCGGCTCCGGCACCCGTTTGCACCCGGCCACTCTGGCCATCAGCAAGCAACTGCTGCCGGTGTACGACAAGCCGATGATCTACTACCCGCTGAGTACCCTGATGCTGGCTGGTATTTGCGACGTGCTCATCATCAGCACGCCGCAGGACACGCCGCGCTTCCAGCAGCTGCTCGGTGACGGCAGCGCCTGGGGCATGAACCTGCAATACGCAGTGCAACCCAGCCCGGACGGCCTGGCGCAGGCCTTCATCATCGGCGCAGACTTCGTGGGCAACCACCCCAGCGCGCTGGTGCTGGGCGACAACATTTACTACGGCCACGACTTCACCACCCTGCTCGCCGGCGCCGATGCCCAGACCCATGGGGCCACCGTGTTCGCTTACCACGTGCAAGACCCGGAACGCTACGGTGTGGTTGACTTCTCGCTTGACGGCAAAGCGCAGAGCATCGAAGAAAAGCCCAAGCAACCCAAGAGCAACTACGCGGTCACCGGTCTGTATTTTTACGACGCGCAGGTGGTGGACATCGCCAAGGCGGTCATACCCAGCCCCCGCGGCGAACTGGAAATCACCGCCGTCAACCAGGCCTATCTGGACCTGAACCAGCTCAACGTGCAGATCATGCAGCGTGGTTACGCCTGGCTGGACACCGGCACGCACGAGAGCCTGCTGGAAGCCAGCCAGTTCATCGCCACCCTGGAACATCGTCAAGGGCTGAAGATCGCCTGCCCGGAAGAGATCGCCTGGCGCCACGGCTGGATCGACAGCGCCGCACTCGAAGCGCTCGCTCAGCCTTTGCTCAAAAACGGCTACGGCCAGTATTTGAAACGCATCCTGAAAGAGAGACAGCGCCCATGAAGGCAACGCCCACCGCCATCCCCGACGTGATGGTCATCGAACCCAAGGTGTTTGGCGACGCACGCGGTTTTTTCTACGAAAGCTTCAACCAGAAAGCCTTCAACGAAGCAACAGGCATGGACGTGACATTCGTGCAGGACAACCACAGCCGCAG
>NZ_JAABRQ010000002.1 GCF_011390835.1 Hydrogenophaga sp.
CCACTCATACCTCCACTCATACCTCCACTCATACCTCCACTCATACCTCCACTCATGCCTTCTCCTTGGTTGGTTGTGCTGCAGTTGGTGTCAGTGAGAACGCTTTTCCAGGTCGACCAAAGCGCTCGCCACGCGCTTCCTGAGGGGGCTTTCTCCACCAGCTGCAAGGTAGGATTCCACCGTGAAGTCGGGCTGCAGCGTCTTCAGCGTCTTGTAGGTTTGTTGTGCCTCCAGAATCTGGCCCACCTCGTACTGAGACGCGATGAGACATCTGATGGTGGGCAGGTGATAGCGATTCTTTAGCAGGGATGATTTGCACAGTTCGATGGCTCGTGACCATTGCTGGTCAGCTGCACAACTCGTCGCCAGCATCATTTCAAAATAGTAGCGCTGCGGATCAAGTGGAGACAGGTTGAGAGCGTTTTCCGCCTCGGTTACCGAGTCACGAGAAACGCCCCACATGGACGACCAGACACAGCTGTACAGCCAGGCCATCGGGTCGTTGGGGTTGCTCTGTGTGGCTTCCTGCAGCAACCGGTGCGAGTCGTCGACATCGCTGCCGAGGTGGCACAGCGCGTGGCCCTTGATGGACATGGCCAGGGTGCTGTTGGGCTCCAGATCGAGCGCGCGGTCGGCGATGCTGATGGCCCGGCGAAAATCGTTGGCCGGGTCGGCAGACAAACCCTGCACGACCTGGATGATGTGCCACTTGGCCAGCCAAGCCCAAGGGGCAGCTACCCGCTTGTGGCGCTCGGCCACAGCCTCCAGCAGCTGCTGGCTGCGCTGCAAGTCGCGCGGCGTGGACCGGTGCATGAGCGTGATGCCGCCGAGCATGAGCGCGTTGCTGTCGAGCTGGGGCAGGGGCATCACCAGGCTGCGCTGCACCTCGGCGTTGAGCAGGGCATGGGTGCAGGCGGTGCAGAGTTGGTGGATGAGCTCGCTGTGCAGCTGAATCAGGTCCAGCGTGTCACCACTCACGCGGTCGGCCCACACCACTTCGCCGCGGCGGGTATCGGCCAGCTCGGCGGTGATGAGTACCTTGTCGCCCAGCACCGCGTAGCCGCCGCTGAGGACAAAGGTAGCGTCGAGCCGGGCGTCGATCTCGCCAGGCGTGGCCTGGCGACCGCGAAACGCGGTGGTGGACAGGCGGGCAATGACGCGGATGTCCTGGCTGCGGGCGAGCTGGGCAATGACGCCGTCTGCGATCAGCTCACCGATCACGAAATGCTCGGGCGCGGGTGTGCGGGCGTCAAACGGAATGACGGCGATGGAGGGTCGGAAATCGCTGGCCGGCGCTTCGCGCTTCTCGGGCCGCCAGCTGGGCTGGCCGCTGCGCACCGGATTCACGCGCCAGGTGCGCACCGGTTCGGGCCAGTGTTTGAGGTAGCTCTCGCCCATGTCTTCGACTTCGCCGTCAACCCCGTCGACGATGGCGTCGCGCACCGGCGCGGTGACGATGATGTCGCCCGCTTCGCCCAGGCCAGCGACGCGCGCTGCCAGGTTGACGCCGTGGCCGTACACATCGTGTTCGCCCACGTAGAGGTGGCTGGCGTTGATGCCGGCGCGCAAGTGCAGCTGCTCGCCGGCGGGCAGGGGGCGGTTGATGCGGGGGAAAAACTGATTGAGGGCGAGGGCGGTTCGCACCGCATCGACCGGCTCGTCGAACTCGGCCAGCAGCCCGTCACCCAGGCTTTTCACGAGGCGGCCATGGTGTTTGGGCAGGATCTCCTGGTTCGCATGGTTCATGAAGTCGCGCCAGTGCTGAACCACTGTCTCTTCATGCTGCGCCATCAAGCGCACCGACTCCACCAGATCCACCACCAGCACCACCTTGTACGCCTCGAACGGGAGGCCAAGGGCGGACTGCGCTTGGTGTCCCCTTTCGGGAGCCTTCATGTTGGGGGGTGAACCGCTTGACGTCATACCTCGTCCGGGGGATGTGTTGCAAACAGTTTCGCACAGATGGGGGATGCGCTGATTGACAGCCCGGACGCCAGCGGCCGCATGGGCGACGTCGCTATTGACGCCTCAATGCACCGGTCATGCCTCAGCCCAAACTGAGGTGGGTTGAGGCGGCGGCGGGGACAAGGCCCGCGGCTTGCGCAGGCACCGGCGTGTGTGGCCGGCGAAAGCGGGCGGCGCTCAGCGCGCCGCGGGTGTGGCGTCGGCCACGGCTTGCACACGGCGTGCGCCGTTGAAACGGGTTTCCCAGTAAGCCTTGCGCATGTCTTCCACCCGCACGGTGGAGCCAGAGCGCGGCGAATGGATGAACTTGCCGTCACCCACGTAAATGCCCACATGGCTGAACGCGCGGCGCATGGTGTTGAAGAAGACTAGGTCGCCAGGCTTGAGTTCGCTGCGCTCGATGGGATCGGTAGCGGCAGCCTGTTCGTCGGCCCGCCTCGGCAACACCTTGCCCAGCGATTCTTCGAACACCGCGCGCACAAAGCCGCTGCAGTCGAATCCGGTTTCGGCGCTGTTGCCGCCGTATTTGTAGGGCACGCCGAGAAAGCCCATGGCGTTCATCACCAGCTGCGAAGCGGTATCGCCCATCGCATCGCCGGCGCGCTGAAGCTGGTTACCAAGCCGCTGCGCGAGGCCTTTGTCGGCCAGCAAAGCGTCCATGCTTTCATAGGCTGGCTGGCCTGGCGCGGCAAACGCCGAGGCCGACAGGCTGAGCAGGAGGTAGGCCATCCAGCGTTTCATGGTGGCGCGACGATAGGGGCAGCAGACCCAGAAGTCAAGTGAAGAAATTCGCGGAGACGATTGATTTCGCGAGCAATTTCGGATGACGGAGCTCGTTGAGCAATGGCTGAGTGATTGCCCGTGTCCGGAGCGCACCGCGGTTAGCAGTCCGTCGCTGCTGTGTTCCGGCGTGTTGCTTCCTCGTCGCTCACGTGCGGTCAAGTGGCTGACTGATCATCAATGACTCGATGCTGGATCAAAAGTTTAATGAGGTATCAGTGAAGCGGCGATCCGTTAATAATATAAAAACTGCCAAATAAAATGAACGAAGTTCAATACTTTGATTCTCAGGTGACTTCAATTAATGGCCTTAACTAGATGATTCATATATAAATTTACTCATGAAAGTCAAGTTTGATGCATTGACGCCCGTGCCCAGTCCGCAAGACCTGGCCGAGGCGCGGGAGCGCATCCAGGAGCGGCTGGACCGTCAGGCTCGTGCCAACGGCATTCGGCGCGAGCAGTTGCTCGACGTGGCCCAGGACTTGATCGATGCGCAGGGACTGGATGGCTTCAACATGCGGGTGATCGCCCGGCGCGCGGGCTACACGGCCGGCGCGCTCTATGCCTATTTCGATGGCAAGGAAGGCATCTTGCTGGCTTTGCAGCGGCGGGTGCTGGACCGGCTGGCGGACGCGGTGCAGGGCGTGAAATGGCCCCGGGCCTCGCGTGGGGCCCGATCCGGTCCGACGGGCATGCAGGAGGCGAAAGCCGCGCCGGCGTTGGCGCTGGACGTTGCCCAGCAGCTGTACCTTGCCCAGTCGCTGGCCTGGTGGCGGCGCTTGGCGCAAGATCCGGGCGGCTTCCAGTTACTGCTGTTGCGCCCCTCCTTGGTGACGGCTGCTGGATCGCCGGCTGCGCCGGCTCCGCTGTCTGGCCCGGCGGCGATGCTGGGTGATCTGGAGGCGGTGTTGCAGCCGTGCCGCGACTCCTTGCTGGCCAGCGGGCTGGACGAGACAGAGGCCTATCTGCTGCACCGCGAACTGGTGGCTTGCGGCCTGGGTCTGCTGGCCTTGGCCACGGCCAGTGGACACAGCCAGCCAGACGGGCTGGAGGCCCAGTGGCGCGGCACGCTGGAGCGCTGGCTGGCGGTGAGCATGCGGCCGTTGTCAGCCGCTGGGGCAGGCGATGGGGCTGCGGCCAGGCCGATCGATCAGGCAGACCTGTTCGGCGAGTGACCCGCGATCGGGCAGCGGCGACAATGCCCTGAAGACGCTGACGTCGGGCTGGTGGTGGCCCGGTAGCCAGCACCCACCAGAATTTCCAAGGACTGCCGCATGCTGCTTGACGTACTCGATTCCCAACTGGTGCTGGTGGATTACCAGTCGCGGCTGATGCCGGCGCTGCACGAAGGCCCGCAGGCGCTGGCCAACGCCTTGCGCCTCGCTCAGACCGCTGAGCTGCTGCATGTGCCCGTGTGGGGCACCGAACAAAACCCCGAGAAGCTCGGCGCCAATGCGCCCGAGCTGCGCGCCTTGTGCCGAAAGACCATGCCCAAGATGCACTTCAGCGCTGTGGCAGACGGGCTGCTCGACTGCCTGCGCCCGCCGGTGCGCCCGGCTGGCGGCAATGCCCGCAGCCTGCCCAAGCACCTGCAAAAACCCGCCACGGCACCCGCGCCGGAGCGCGGCACCATCGTGATCGGTGGCTGCGAGGCCCATGTGTGTCTGCTGCAGACTGCGCTGGAGCTGATCGAGCAGGAGATGGACGTGTGGGTGGTCACCGATGCCTGTGCTTCGCGCACCGAGCGCAACCGCGACGCGGCTTTCGACCGGTTGGCCGGTGCTGGTGCTGAGCTGGTGACGACGGAGATGGTGGTGTTCGAGTGGCTGCGCACCGCGGAGCACACCTCGTTTCGCCAGGCGCAGTCGCTGATCAAATGACCCGGCGGGCGCCTTGGCGCCAGGCCCATTCTCGATGAAGGAATCTTGGCATGACGCGGGGCCAAGCGTCAGGCTGTCGCAAGCCAGCTCGCCATAATTATGAATTCAGTTTGATATGGCCAGGCCCTGATCGGGACGTGGCACCCGGCGCACCGTTGCGTCAAGCAGGAGACCAGCATGAATCAGCCCCAGACCTACGCCGATTTCTACCAACGCTCGATTGACGACCGCGATGCCTTCTGGGCTGAAGAGGCTCAGCGCATCGAGTGGAAGCAGCCGTTCAAACGGGTCTGCAACTACGACAACCCGCCCTTTGCCCGATGGTTCGAGGGCGGACTGACCAATTTGTGTCACAACGCGATCGACCGCCACCTGACCGAGCGCCCGGACCAGAACGCGCTGATCTTCGTCTCCACCGAAACCGACACGGAGCAGGTCTACACCTACCGCGAGCTGCACGCCGAGGTGCAGCGCATGGCGGCCATCCTTCTGGCGCAGGGTGTGAAGAAGGGTTACCGGGTGCTGATCTACATGCCCATGATCCCGGAAGCGGCGTTTGCCATGCTGGCCTGCGCGCGCATTGGCGCCATTCACTCGGTGGTGTTTGGCGGCTTTGCCAGCCACTCGCTGGCCAGCCGGATCGAAGACGCCTCACCCGTGGCCATCGTGAGTGCCGACGCGGGTTCGCGCAGTGGCAAGGTGGTGGCCTACAAACCACTGCTGGACGAGGCGATCCGCCTTTCCAGCCACAAGCCGGCGAAGGTCATCATGGTCGACAGGGGTCTGTCGCCGTTCACCAGCGTATCCGGGCGCGATGTGGACTACGCTGCCGCGCGCCAGCAGGTCATGGACACGGTGGTGCCCTGCGAGTGGGTCGATGCCACCCACCCCAGCTACACGCTCTACACCAGCGGCACCACCGGCAAGCCCAAGGGCGTGCAGCGCGATACCGGCGGCTACGCCGTGGCGCTGGCCGCCAGCATGAAGCACATCTACCAGGGCGAGCCGGGGGAAACCTATCTGTGCACCAGCGACATCGGCTGGGTGGTTGGCCACAGCTACATCATTTACGGGCCTTTGATCGGGGGCATGGCCACCATCATGTACGAAGGGCTGCCAGTGCGGCCCGATGCGGGCATCTGGTGGCATCTGGTCGAGAAGTACAAGGTGTCGGTGATGTTCAGCGCCCCCACGGCGGTGCGCGTGCTCAAGAAGTACGACCCGTCGTTCATCAAGAAATACGATCTCTCCAGCCTCAAGGCGCTGTTTCTGGCGGGCGAGCCGCTGGACGAGCCCACCGCGCAGTGGATTTCCACGGAATTGGGCAAGCCCATCATCGACAACTACTGGCAGACCGAGACCGGCTGGCCCATTCTCTCGCTGTGCAACGGCGTCGAGTCCGCACCGAGCAAGTTCGGCTCACCCGGCAAGGCGGTGTACGGCTACAACGTGCAGCTGCTGGACGACCAGACCGGGGAGGTGCTGACCGGCAGCAACCAGAAGGGTGTGGTCGCCATCGAAGGTCCGCTGCCGCCGGGCTGCATGCAGACCGTTTGGCAGGACGACGACCGTTTCGTAAAGACCTACTGGTCCAGCGTGCCGGGAAAGCTGGTCTACAGCACCTTCGACTGGGGTGTTCGGGATGATGACGGCTATTTTTTCATTTTGGGGCGCACTGATGACGTGATCAACGTCGCTGGCCACCGGCTGGGCACGCGAGAGATCGAAGAGAGCATTTCCAGCCACCCGAGCATTGCCGAAGTGGCGGTGGTCGGCGTGGCCGACCAGCTCAAGGGGCAGGTCGCCATGGCGTTCGCCGTGGTCAGGGACGCCTCGTTGCTGACCGACGATGCTGCCCGCCTCAAACTCGAAGGCGAGGTGATGAAGCAGGTGGATGCACAATTGGGGGCGGTGGCCCGGCCGGCGCGGGTGCGTTTTGTGACCGTGCTGCCCAAGACCCGCAGCGGCAAGCTGCTGCGCCGCGCGATTCAGGCGGTGTGCGAAGGCCGCGATGCCGGTGATCTGACCACCATGGACGATCCGGCCGCGCTTCAGCAGATCAAAGACCTGCTGGCCTGAGCGTCGTCGGCCCAAGCAGCCCGGTGCCGTCGAGGTGCCGGGCTTGATCGCGTCCGGGCGAGAGCTTCAACAGGTGGATGCGCGCGGCATTTGACCGTATGATGCATGCTTATATTGACAACAGTGTGAGCAGGCATGGAACAAATGATCGGATCCGAAGCCAACATCGAGAAGGTGCGCGTCTTCGAAATGGCGGCCGAGTTGTTCGGTGTGCTCGCCACGCCCATGCGTCTGCGCATCCTCAGCGCGCTGTGTGACAAGGAGAAATCCGTGTCGCAACTGCTGCAGGAAATCGACACCACCCAGCCCAACCTGTCACAGCACCTCAACCTGCTGTACCGCGCCGGTGTGCTGGCCAAGCGCAAGGAAGGCACCCAGGTGATCTACCGCGTGCAAAGCGAAAAGGCGGTGATGCTGTGCCGCACCGTATGCACGCAGATCGCGATCGAGATGGACGAGCCCAGCGCAGTGCCCGCGTCCGAGCGCCTGTCGCCACGCCTGATGTCCTGATATCTATGCCCATGCCTTCGATGATCGCCCGTTGTCTGCTCGCTGCCGCTGCTGCGTCGGCGTTGTCAGGTTGCGCGGTCGGCGGCGTGAACCTGGGCTTCTCCCTGCCGATCGGCCGCAATGCCGGTGTCGGGGTGAGCGTAGGAAGTGATGGCCGTATCGGCACCAGCGTCGGTGTGGGTGTGGGAGGCGGCTCGGTCAGCGTCGGCACCTCGGGGCAGTTGCTATCGCCAGCGCCGTCCACCACCGACAAAGACCCAACCAGCAAATAGGCTGGTTTTCAGCGAGCGGCTGTCCAGTCCGCTCAAGGTTCCGATTCCCATACGGGGCTGACACACCGCTGTCAGTTGGCGCGAGCGCAACAACGACGTGCTCGTTGCGCCCATCCGGGGCACTCAAGCCGCCGCTTTTTCCCGCAGCCCCAATGGGGATGGCACAATCGACGCTTGCATTCAGTTCCTTCCACAGTCACTGTCGCATCCGCCAAACGGTCAAGCCGTGTCGCGGAAGGTTTGTTTTAACCAGCTAATGTTTCCTGCAGGGAAACGGAGGTCAGCGAATTCATGAGCGATTCCGCATCCGGCAACGTCTATGTTGCCTACAAGGGCAACTCGTACCTTTACGGTGGCAATGCGCCATACGTTGAAGAGATGTACGAGAACTACTTGGCCAATCCAGGCAGTGTGTCCGAATCCTGGCGTTCCTATTTCGACGCGCTGCAGCATGTGCCGGCCGTCGATGGAACCGACGTCCGCGACGTCCCCCACCTTCCTGTCATCAATGCCTTTGCCGATCGAGCCAAGCAGGGCGGTACCCGCGTGGTCATCGCCGCCGGCGCCGATTCCGATCTGGGCCGCAAACGCGTCGCTGTCCAGCAGCTGATCGCCGCCTACCGCAACGTGGGTGCCCGCTGGGCCGATCTCGACCCCCTCAAGCGCGACGAGCGCGACAACATCCCCGAGCTGGAGCCGTCGTTTTACGGTTTCACCGATGCCGATTTCGAGACGGTGTTCAACACCAGCAACACCTTCTTCGGCAAAGAGGTGATGTCCTTGCGCGACCTGCTCAATGCGCTGCGCGAGACCTATTGCCGCACCGTGGGCCCGGAATACATGTACGCCTCTGACCAGCGCGAAAAGCGCTGGTGGCAGGAGCAGCTGGAGAGCAAGCGCAGCAAGCCGGTATACGACGCCGAAAAGAAAAAAGAGATCCTGAAGCAGCTCACGGCTGCAGAGGGTCTGGAGCGCTACCTGCACACCAAGTACGTGGGTCAGAAGCGTTTCTCTCTTGAAGGCGGTGAGAGTTTCATCGCCTGTATGCACGAACTGGTACAGCTTTCAGGTTCGCGCGGCGTGCAGGAAGTGGTGATCGGCATGGCGCACCGCGGTCGCCTGAACGTGCTGGTCAACACGCTGGGCAAGACCCCAGCCGGCCTGTTTGCCGAGTTTGACCACACCGCCGTGGAAGACCTGCCGGCTGGCGACGTGAAGTACCACCAGGGCTTCAGCTCGGACATCGCCACGCCGGGCGGCCCGGTGCACCTGACGCTGGCGTTCAACCCGTCCCACCTGGAAATCGTCAACCCGGTGGTCGAGGGCTCGGTGCGCTCGCGCCAGGAGCGGCGCAAGGACACCGACGGCGACAGCGTCCTGCCCATCCTGGTGCACGGTGACGCGGCTTTCGCCGGCCAGGGCGTGGTGATGGAGACGCTGGCGCTGTCGCAGACCCGTGGCTACTACACGGGTGGCACGGTGCATGTGGTGATCAACAACCAGATCGGCTTCACCACCAGCGACCCCCGTGATACGCGTTCCACCCTGTATTGCACCGATGTGGTCAAGATGGTGGAAGCGCCGGTGCTGCACGTCAACGGCGACGATCCCGAAGCGGTGGTGTTCTGCACCCAGCTCGCCCTCGACTACCGCCAGGAGTTCAACAAGGACGTGGTGATCGACATCATCTGCTTCCGGAAACTGGGTCACAACGAGCAGGACACGCCAGCGCTCACGCAGCCGCTGATGTACAAAAAGATCGCTCAGCACCCGGGCACCCGAAAGCTGTACGCCGATCGGCTGTCCGCTCAAGGCCTGGGCGACACGCTGGGTGAGGACATGGTCAAGGCCTACCGCCTGGCGATGGATGAAGGGCGTCATGCCAAAGAATTCACCATCACCAACGCGCACAACAAGTTCGTGGTGGACTGGTCGCCTTACCTCAAGGCCAAATGGACCGACAACAGCGACACCAGCCTGCCCGAGAAGGAATGGAAGCGCATCGCCGAGAAGATGACGACGATTCCAGGCAATGTCACGCCACACAACCTGGTCAAGAAGGTGTACGACGATCGCGCGGCCATGGGGCGTGGCGAGATCAACGTCGACTGGGGCATGGGCGAGCACATGGCTTTGGCCACCCTGGTGGCCGCGGGCTACGGAATTCGCCTGTCGGGCGAAGACTGCGGTCGCGGTACCTTTACCCACCGCCATGCGGTGATCCACGATCAGAGCCGGGAAAAGTGGGACAGCGGAACCTACATACCGTTGCAGAACATCAGCGCCGATCAAGGCCAGTTCACGGTCATCGACTCCATTCTGTCCGAAGAGGCAGTGCTGGGCTTCGAGTATGGTTTCGCCAGCAATGATCCGAACACGCTCGTGATCTGGGAAGCCCAGTTCGGTGACTTCCTCAACGGTGCCCAGGTGGTGGTCGATCAGTTCATCGCCAGCGGCGAAGTGAAGTGGGGCCGCCTGAACGGCATCACGCTGATGCTGCCGCACGGCTACGAAGGCCAGGGCCCTGAGCACAGCTCGGCGCGTATCGAGCGCTTCATGCAGCTGGCCGCCGACACCAACATGCAGATCGTGCAGCCGACCTCGGCCAGCCAGATCTTCCACGTTTTGCGCCGCCAGATGATCCGTCCGCTGCGCAAGCCGTTGATCATCTTCACGCCTAAATCCCTGCTGCGCAACAAGGACGCCACGTCGCCCCTGTCGGAGTTCACCAAGGGCCAGTTCCAGACCGTGATTCCGGAGCAAAGCGCTGCGGTGGTTAAGAAAGCCGACAAGGTCAAGCGCGTCATTTGCTGCTCGGGCAAGGTCTACTACGACCTGGTCAAGAAGCGCGAAGAACGTGGCGACGAGGATGTGGCCATTCTGCGCGTCGAGCAGCTGTACCCGTTCCCGCACAAGGTCTTCGCCGCAGAGCTCAAGAAATATCCGAACGCGACCGACATCGTGTGGTGCCAGGACGAGCCGCAAAACCAGGGCGCCTGGTTCTTCGTGCAGCACTACATCCACGAAAACATGCTCGATGGCCAGAAGCTGGGCTACGCCGGTCGCACCGCATCGGCTTCGCCGGCCGTGGGTTATGCGCACCTGCATCAGGAGCAGCAGAAAACCCTGATCGAGGCAGCCTTCAGCAAGCTCAAGGGCTTCATCCTCACCAAGTAAACCAGCAGGTCCTGCCGGGCAGGGTGCGAAAGCATTTGCTCGCCCCCGCCGGACCGGCGCACATCGCACAACCGGGATAAAAAATGGCAATCGTAGAAGTCAAGGTTCCGCAGCTCTCTGAATCCGTGGCCGAGGCCACCTTGCTGCAGTGGAAAAAGAAGGTGGGGGAGGCGGTCGCGGTCGACGAGATCCTGATCGACATCGAAACCGACAAGGTGGTGCTGGAATGTCCAGCCCCGTCCGCTGGCGTGCTGGTGGAAATCCTCCAGGCTGACGGCGCCACCGTGGCGGCCGAGCAGCTCATCGCTCGCATCGACACCGACGCTGCAGCGGGCGCCAGCGCTGCGCCTGCGGCAGGCGCTGCCTCATCGGCTCCAGCAGCCGCCGCCCCAGCAGCTTCAGTCGCGCCGGCTGCCGCAGCGCCAGCCGCTGGCAAGGCGGGTGTGGCCATGCCAGCCGCCGCCAAGCTGATGGCCGACAACCAACTGGCTGAGGGCTCGGTCCCCGGCACTGGCAAGGATGGTCGCATCACCAAGGGCGACGTGCTGGCGGCGGTGTCGGGTAAAGCCGCTGCGCCGGCCGCCGCGACCGCGCCGGTGCCGATTCCCACCGGTGCGCCAACCAAGGTGCTGAGTCAGGTGGCGGTGGTCGCGCCCGATCTGGGCGACCGCCCGGAAGAGCGCGTGCCCATGACGCGCCTTCGCGCCCGCGTCGCCGAGCGACTGCTGCAGTCGCAGGCCACCAACGCCATCCTGACCACCTTCAACGAGGTGAACATGGCGCCTGTGATGGAAATGCGCAAGAAGTTTCAGGAGAAGTTTGAGAAGGAGCACGGCGTCAAGCTGGGCTTCATGAGCTTCTTTGTGAAGGCCGCGGTGCATGCGCTCAAGAAGTACCCGGTCATCAACGCCAGTGTTGATGGTGGTGACATCGTCTACCACGGCTACTTCGACATCGGCATTGCCGTGGGATCACCGCGCGGCTTGGTTGTGCCCATCCTGCGCAACGCCGATCAGATGAGCTTTGCCGACATCGAGAAGAAGATCGCCGAGTTTGGCCAGAAGGCCAAGGAAGGCAAGATCGGTCTGGACGACATCACCGGTGGCACCTTCTCGATCTCCAACGGCGGTACCTTCGGCTCCATGCTGTCCACGCCCATCATCAACCCGCCGCAGTCGGCCATCCTGGGCGTTCACGCGACCAAGGAGCGCGCAGTGGTGGAGAACGGTCAGATCGTGATCCGTCCGATGAACTACCTGGCGATGTCTTATGACCACCGCATCATCGACGGCCGTGAAGCCGTTCTGGGGCTGGTGGCGATGAAGGAAGCGCTGGAAGATCCGTCGCGCCTGCTGTTCGACATCTGACCGACGAGGCTGCCGCATGTCCCTGGCCGACGAACTCATCAAGCTCGAGCAGCTGCGCGAGCGCGGCACGCTGAATGCAGAGGAGTTTGATCGGGCCAAGACCAGCCTGCTCAACTCGGACCCGGTGCCGGTCCTGCCTTCCGATCTGGCCAAGGCGATCAACCGCCTGCGGCGCAGCCACAGCGACCGCTGGGTCGCCGGTGTGTGCGGTGGTCTCACCGTGGCCACGGGCGTGGAGTCCTGGGTATGGCGGCTGTTGATGGTGGCGCTGGCGTTTGCGGGTGGTCTGGGTGTGGCGATCTATGCCTTGCTGTGGATTTTTGTGCCGGCTGACTGAGTCCGGCGTGCAACTGGAATTTGAATATGTCCCAATCTTTTGATGTCATCGTGATCGGTGGCGGCCCAGGCGGCTACATCGCCGCCATTCGCGCAGCCCAGCTGGGTTTCCAGGTGGCCTGCATCGACGAGTGGAAAAATGCCACCGGCGGCCCTGCGCCTGGCGGCACCTGCACCAACGTGGGTTGCATTCCGTCCAAAGCGTTGTTGCAGTCGTCGGAGCACTTTGACCAGGCCAACCACCACTTCGCCGATCACGGCATTCAGGTCAAGGACGTGAAGATCGACGTGGCCAAGATGGTGGGTCGCAAGGATGCCGTGGTCAAACAGAACAATGACGGCATCCTCTACCTGTTTAAGAAGAACAAGGTGAGCTTTTTTCATGGCCGCGGCTCGTTCGTGAAGGCGGTGGAGTCCGGCTTCGAGATCCAGGTCAAAGGCGCCAAGGAAGAGGTGATCACCGGGCGCCAAGTGATCGTCGCGACCGGCTCCAACGCCCGTGCCCTGCCGGGCGCAGCGTTCGACGAGGACATGATCCTCTCCAACGACGGTGCTCTGCGCCTGGGTGCTGTGCCCAAGAAGCTGACCCTGATCGGCTCGGGCGTGATCGGTCTGGAAATGGGCTCGGTCTGGCGCCGCCTGGGCGCTGACGTGACCATCCTCGAAGGTCTGCCGACCTTCCTGGGGGCAGTGGACGAGCAGATCGCCAAGGAGGCCAAGAAGGCCTTCGACAAGCAGGGACTGAAGATCGAGCTGGGCGTGAAGGTGGGCGAGGTCAAGGCCACCAAGAAGGGCGTGAGCGTGGCCTACACCGATGCCAAGGGTGAGGCCAAGAAGCTCGATGGCGACAAGCTCATCGTTTCCATCGGTCGTGTGCCCAACACCATTGGCCTCAACGCGGAGGCCATCGGCTTGAAGCTGGACGAGCGCGGTGCGATCGAGGTGGACGAGGCGTGTCGCACCAATGTCAAGGGGGTATGGGCCGTGGGTGATGTGGTGCGAGGCCCCATGCTCGCCCACAAGGCCGAGGAAGAGGGTGTGGCCGTGGCCGAGCGCATCGCTGGACAGCACGGCCACGTGAACTTCAACACCGTACCCTGGGTGATCTACACCAGCCCCGAGATTGCCTGGGTCGGCGAGACCGAGCAGCAGCTCAAGGCACGCAAAGCCGACTACAAGGCCGGCACCTTCCCCTTCCTGGCCAACGGCCGGGCCCGCGCCCTGGGTGACACCACCGGCATGGTGAAGTTTCTGGCCGACGCCAAGACCGACGAGATCCTGGGTGTGCACATCGTGGGCCCGATGGCGTCTGAGCTGATTGCCGAGGCGGTGGTGGCAATGGAGTTCAAGGCCAGCGCCGAAGACATCGCCCGCATCTGCCACGCGCACCCGTCGCTGTCGGAGGCAACCAAGGAAGCTGCGCTGGCGGTGGACAAGCGCACGCTGAACTTCTGATCCACTCCTGTCTCTTGCTCGCTTCGCGCAGCCGCGTCACCCCCTCAAGGGGGCCAACCCTGCAGCCCGGCGAAGCCGGTTCTGCGGGTTGCGTGGCCAAGGTGCTGCTCGCTCCGGATCCGTCCTCTCCATTCGCTTGATTCATGTCTGTTCGCAGCACCTACGAAGCCGCGCTGGTTGAGCGTGGCTACACCACCGATCCCGCGCAGCAGCGGGCGATCGATGCGCTTGAGCGCTGTGCGTCCGACTGGACGCATTACAAGCAGCGCCGCTCCAATGCGTTGAAGAAGGTGTTCGTCAAGCCCGAGATCCCGCGCGGTGTCTACATGTTTGGCGGGGTGGGGCGGGGTAAGAGTTTTCTGATGGACTGCTTCTACAACGCGGTCCCGATCCGGCGCAAGACGAGATTGCATTTCCACGAGTTCATGCGCGAGGTTCACCGCGAACTGCGCGAACTGCAGGGTACGCAGAATCCGCTGGATGAGCTCGGCCTGCGCATGGCCAAGCGCTACAAGCTGATCTGCTTTGACGAGTTCCATGTGGCCGACGTGACCGACGCCATGATCCTGCATCGCCTGCTGGATGCGCTGTTCAAAGCCGGCGTGGGCTTCGTCACCACCTCCAACTTCCATCCCGACGGCCTGTATCCCGACGGACTGCACCGCGACCGCATCCTGCCCGCGATTGAACTGCTCAAGCAGCGGCTGGAGGTGGTGAACGTGGACGATGGTACCGACTACCGCCAACGCTCATTGGCGGTGGTGGACTTCTACCGGTTTCCGCTGGGACCAGAGACCGATGCCGCTCTGGAGCAAGCGTTTGTGCGCCTGGCCGAAGCAGGCGATGAAAATCCCGTGCTGAGGATCGAGTCACGGCAAATTCGAGCGGTGCGCCGGGCGGGCGGCGTGATCTGGTTCGACTTTCGCACCTTGTGCGGTGGACCACGCTCACAAAACGACTACCTGGAGATCGCCAGCCAGTTCCACACCGTGCTGCTGGCCAATGTCCCAAAAATGTCGGTGCATCAGGCGTCCGAAGCGCGTCGCTTCACCTGGCTGGTGGACGTGTTGTACGACCGCCGGGTGAAGCTGGTGATCTCGGCCGCGGTGCCGCCCGAGGAGCTCTACACCGAAGGGCCGATGTCGCACGAGTTCCCGCGCACTGTCTCTCGCCTGAGTGAAATGCAGTCGGCCGAGTTTCTGGCGCTGGAGCGGCGCACGGTGGACACAGGTCTGACCTGAAAGCCGCCGCTGACGGAGCGAGGGGTCATCGGGCCAGCAGGCGTGCCACCCCAAGGCAGGCCCAGCCTCCTCGGGCATAACGAACCCCGCGCAGCGGAGGAGCCTCGAGTTACATCCGGAGGATGTGGCTCGCAATGGGGCTAAGTACGCTCAGCTCAGCGGTTCAAGCTTGACGATGGTGAGCGAGAGGTTGTCGCCCATGCCCTTGGCGCGCGCTCGGGCCTTCTGGATCAGGAACTCGCAGGCTTCGCGCGGCGAGAGCATGCTGATGGTGCTGGCCAGTTCCTCGGGGGTGAAGTAGTGCCAGACGCCGTCGCTGCAGGACATGAGGGCATCGCCTGCCGCCAGACGCGGCACCACATGGATATCCACCGGCGGCTCGTTTTCTGTGCCTAGGCAGCCCATGAGGATGTTGGAGTGCGGGTGGTCCATCGCCTCTTCTTCGCTGATCTCCCCCTGGTTGACCAGGGTCTGCACATACGAGTGGTCCATGGTGCGAAACACCATGCGGCCATTGCGGAAGTGATAGATACGCGAATCGCCAGCATGCACCCAGTGGCTGTCGCCAGCCGGATTGATCAGAAACGCGGCGATGGTGCTGTGCGGTTCCTGCTCGGCCGAGACGGCGGTGAGCTTGATCACCAGGTGGGACTCTTCGACGATCTGGCGCAAAAAAGCCGCGGCGTCATCGGTATCCGGGTCATAGCGTTCGAACAGCTGGCGCGCGGTGAGCATCACCTGGTCGGAGGCCTTGCGGCCGCCGCTGCGCCCGCCCATGCCATCGGCCACCACCGCGAGCAGGCAGCCCACATGGCGGGGGTGCTGCAACAGGCAGACCTGGTCCTGCTGGTAGTCGCGGTCACCTCGGTGGATGCCGGTGGAAGCCTGGATGCGGTAGCCTGTGGACATGGGATGTATCGGGCCGGTCGGTCAAACGTGAACAATGCGAACAATGGTAACCAGTAATGCTCGGGCCGCCGGAGCCCATCAGCCCACTTTCGCACACCTGGGGCCCGCTTGAGCCCGCTGTGTGAGCGCGTGCGCTCGGTGTTCTCGACCGAGGGCGGGCTGGGTGCCGAGATCGGCGACCTGCGCGAGCGCGATGGCCAGCTGGTGATGGCGCTGGCCGTGGGCGACACCATCGAGGACGGCTCGGTGCTGGCGGTGGAGGCGGGCACTGGCGTGGGCAAGACCCTGGCCTACCTGGTGCCTCTGTTGCTCAGCGGTCGCAGTGCGCTGCTGTCGACCGCCACCCAGGCCTTGCAGGAGCAGCTGGCCCTGCGCGACATTCCTCAGGTGAGTCGGGCGCTGGGCCTACTGGTGAAGGTGGCCGTGCTCAAGGGACGTGGCAGCTACCTCTGTTTGCACCGGCTGGGCATGGCGCGCCAAACCGCGACCAGCATGCGCGCCGACCCGGCGCTGGTGAGCAGACTGGAGCAGGTGCATCGCTGGTCTCAGCAGACGGCGCGCGGTGACTTGGCCGAGCTGTCCGGGCTGGACGAACGCTCGGCGTTGCGCCCCTGGATCAGCTCCACCCGAGACAACTGCCTGGGGGCCGATTGCCCCAGCGCCGGGGATTGCCATGTGAATCGCGCACGCCGCGCCGCCACAGCCGCCGACTGGGTGGTGATCAACCACCATGTGTTTGTGGCCGATCGGGCGGAGGCGTCGCTGTCGCCCCACTTGCCGACAGCGTCGGTGGTGGTGTTCGACGAGGCACATTCACTGGCCGGGGTGGCCCGGGACCTGCTGGCGCCCGCGGTCGGGCAGGGCGACCTGCTGTCGCTGGCACGGGACATCGGCGCGCAGGCGCCGCTCTGGGCGCTCGGCCAGCGGCCTTGGGCGATGATTGCGCTGGGCCTGGAGCGCGCAGCGCAGGCCATCACGCGCCTGACGCCACCAGGGCAGACTCAGAGCCGCTGGCAGGCGGACGCTCCCGAGGGCCTGGACGCTCGCGCCTGGGCCGTTGCGGTGAATCAGACGAGCCAGGCCCTCGGTGCTGCGGTACAGGGATTGCGGGCCACGGCAGACGCCGCGCCCGACATGCGTCGTCTGTTGGCTCGAAGCGAAACCCTGAGCTCGCGCTGGGCGGGACTGACGCGACCCCTGCCACCCGGTGCACCGACCGACGCCGCGCGCTGGATCGGCTGGACCGGTTCCTGGCGCTTACAGCAGGCGCCGCTGGATGACAGCTTGCTGCGCCAGGCGCTGGGTGCAATGCACGACGAACCGGGGCGCAGCTGGGTGTTTACCTCGTCCACCCTGTGTCACGAGGCCAGCTTGAGCAGATTCACCCGGCAGCTTGGGCTGAGTGATGCGCCGCGGCTTCGGAGCCTGAGGGTGGCCAGCCCGTTTGATCATGCGCGCCAGTCGGCCTTGTATGTGCCGTCGGACCTGCCCGAGCCGGGACAGGCCGACCATGCCGACGCTTTGGCAGAGCATGTGGCCACCTGGGCCACCCGCCTGGGCGGTCGCACCCTGGTGCTGTGCACCAGCCTGAGGGCGGTGGCCCGCATCGCTGCGCGCTTGCGCGAGCGGCTGGCGTCGACGGGCGGCTGGCAGGTGCTGGCGCAGGGTGAAGCGGCGAAGCGCGACCTGCTGGCTCGCTTCATGCAGGCCGGTGCGGCGGGAGCAGGCGGGGTGCTGATCGGCTCGACCTCGTTCTGGGAAGGCTTGGATCTGCCGGGCGACTCGCTGCAGCTCTTGGTGATCGACAAGCTGCCGTTTCCCTCCCCCGAGGATCCGCTGCTCAGCGCACTGGCCAGGCGGCTGCGCGCGGTGGGTCAGAGCGCCTTTGAAACTCACGACCTGCCGATGGCGATCCAGGCCTTGCGACAGGGTGTGGGGCGCCTGATCCGGTCGGAAACCGACCGCGGCGTGGTGGTGGTGGGCGACCGGCGCTTGCTGACCCGATCCTACGGGCCAGCTCTGCTGGCCAGCCTGCCAGCGATGCGATGGCTGGACGGAGAGGCTCAGTTGCTGGCGGCGCTCGACGAGCTGGTGCTCACCAGAGCTTCCACCACGGACCCTCGTTGCGCTTGAAGCCCTTGGCCATGTATTCGCTCTGCGGGTAGCTAGCCTGCAAGACGCGCTGCGCGTCGTCTCGCAGCTGGGTCATGCCCAAGGCGTCGTAGGAGCGCACCAGGATGTACAGCGCCTCTTCGAGGGCGGGCGCATCGACAAAGCTGGTCAGTGCAGCTTGCGCGCGGTTGATGGCGGCCACATAGGCGCCGCGGGTGTAGTAGTAGCGTGCGACGTTCACTTCCGACTTGGCCAGCGAATTGACGATGTACGTCATGCGCGCGCGAGCGTCGGGCGTGTAGCGAGAATCCGGGAAGCGGGTGACCAGCTCCTTGAACGCCTCGAAAGACTCCTTGGCTGCTTTCTGGTCGCGCTCGGAAAGATCCTGCTGCGCCAAAGAGCCAAACAGGCCCAGGTTGTCGTTGAACGAGCTCAGCCCCTTGAGATAGAGCGCGTAGTCCAGCGCGGGGCTCGCAGGGTGCAGGCGCATGAATCGGTCGATGGCCGCCTGGGCCTGTGCCGGTTCACCGGCTTTGTAGTGGGCGTAGGCCTTGTCGAGCTGTGCCTGCTGGGCCAGCGGTGTGCCAGCGGCGCGGCCTTCCAGCTTCTCGTACAGCGTGATGGCCTTTTCATAGTTGCCCGCATCACGCTCGTCGGAGGCTTCGCTGTAAATTCTGTTGGGGCTCCAGCCCGCGGTGATGTCCACGGGGGTGGTGCTGCAACCGGCCAGCACCAAGGCGGCTAAGCCCGCCCAGCTCGCCACCGATAATCTGTTCGAACGCATCAAGCACCCATCTTTGCAACGGAAACACCCCGCTTTGGCATCCGAAATTATATCGACCGGGGACGGCGCGCCTATCTCAATTGACCCGTCGGCCTTCGAGGTAGACGAGAGCGTCGACGATGCGGGCGACGATTCCAGCGCTGCAGCCGAGCTGCGGGCCTGCGAGGTACCGGCGGAGCTGCATCGCTGGCGGGCTGACCGGGCGCTCGCGCACCTGATCCCCGAATTTTCGCGCTCCTACCTGCAGCAGCTCATGGCCGATGGCGCGGTCACGCTGCAAGGCGCGCCACTGTTGAAGGCGGCGAGCCGCCTGAGTGCGGGCGACCGGCTGGCGGTAGAGCTTCGGCCGACACCGCAGGCGCAGTCTTTCGTGGCCCAGCCCATGGCGCTGGACGTGGTGTTCGAAGACGATCACCTGCTAGTTGTGCACAAACCGGCGGGCCTGGTGGTGCATCCAGCTGCCGGTCACTGGAGCGGCACCCTGCTCAATGGGCTGCTTGCCCACCACGCGGGCGCGGCGACGCTGCCTCGCGCCGGCATCGTGCACCGGCTGGACAAGGACACCTCGGGTCTGATGCTGGTGGCCAAGAGCCGCCTGGCGATGGAAGCGCTGGTGCGGGCCATTGCCGCGCGCGAGGTGCAGCGCGAATACCTGGCCTTGGCGCACGGCGCCTGGCGGGTGGCCTCGGTGCTGGATGTCGATCAGCCCATCGGGCGCGATGTGAACAACCGCCTGCGCATGGCGGTGCTGCGCCCGGATGCCACCGGTGGCAAGACCGCCCGCACCACTGTCACGCTGCTAGATACGCAAACCCAGGCAAGTCTGGTGGCCTGCAAGCTGCACACCGGGCGCACGCACCAGATCCGAGTGCACCTGGCGTGGCTGGGTTACCCCCTGGTGGGCGATGCGCTGTACGGCGGACGTGTGCTCTGGGGCATGACCCGGCAGGGCTTGCATGCGCGCCGTTTGCGCCTGGCCCACCCGGTGAACGGCGCTCCGCTGGATTTTCTGCGCGAGCCGCCGGCGGATTTTCTTCAAGCGCTGGCGCAGAGCGGGCTCCATTACAATGCAGTTATTCCGGGTTGACGCTGCCGAGCGCGGCGCAATCGGGGTCCTGCGGTCACGAAATGGCGGTGCAGTTCAACCCCTTCCCGACGCTCCCTTGAGGATTTCCCGATCGGCCAAGCCCCTGTGCGGCCGGTCAAGCCGTGCCAGCTGCCGTGTCCCGAACCGGTGCCGGTGCCATCTTTCAGCTCGCCGGCCACCCGCCGGCTGATCTCAGACACCCGCGATGAACACCACGGATGCCCGCCGCGTGCTTGAAACGGCCCTGATCTGCGCCCAGCAGCCCCTCTCCCTGCGTGATCTGGGCGTGCTGTTCGACGGCGAGCTCTCACCTGATACGCTGAAATCGCTGTTGGTCGACCTACAGCTCGAATGGACGCAGCGCGGCGTGGAGCTGGTTCAGGTGGCCAGTGGATGGCGTTTCCAGAGCCGTCCCGAGCTGCGGCCCTACCTGGATCGCCTGCACCCTGAAAAGCCGCCGCGTTACACGCGCGCCACGCTGGAAACGCTGGCCATCATCGCCTACCGGCAGCCCGTCACCCGAGGTGACATGGAAGACATCCGTGGCGTGACGATCAACTCGCTGCTGCTCAAGCAGCTCGAAGACCGAGGCTGGGTCGAGGTCATTGGCCACCGCGAAACCGTGGGCCGCCCGGCCCTGTTCGCCACCACGCGCCAGTTTCTGGATGATCTGGGCCTGTCGTCGCTCGATCAGCTTCCGCCGCTAGACGGCACGGACGTACAGGAATCTGCGCTGGACCGGCTCGATTTTGAAGCGCTGTCGGCTGGTGCCGATGCAGAGGCGGAGGCGCCTGTGCCGGCTGATCCTCTAGCGGTCGAGTTGGATTCGGTCAATGCATTCCCCAACACGCCTGCCGATGCCACCGCCGCCCCGACAACGCCTGAAGACACTCCCACCCTGGACAGCCATGAACCCGCAGCAACCCCCGACCGATCCGCCTGAAGATGACAAGGCGGCGCCCGCCGCGGTCGAGCCTTCCGTAGAAGCCGCTGCGCCGCTGGCCGCGCCACGCGCTGCGGCCGCTCCTGCCGACGAGATGCTGCGGTTTGACGACGTGGTGAGCGGCGCGTACGACGCCGAGCAAGAACTGCCGCTGCCACTGCCCACTAAGCGCGTTCTCAAACCCGAGGCCGATTCGCCCAAGCTGCACAAGGTGCTCGCGCAGGCCGGTATGGGTTCGCGCCTGGAGATGGAACAGCTGATCCTGGAGGGGCGCATTTCGGTCAACGGCGAGCCGGCCCACATCGGTCAGCGCATCCAGTTTGGTGATGTCATCAAGGTCAATGGCAAGCCAGTGCGGGTGCGCATGACGCCGCCGCCGCCGCGCGTGCTGGCATACCACAAGCCTGCCGGCGAGGTGGTGTCGCACGACGATCCGCAGAACCGGCCCACGGTGTTCCGTCGCCTGCCCAAGCTGCAGCAGGGCAAATGGCAGTCGGTCGGTCGGCTCGACATCAACACCGAAGGTTTGCTGCTGCTGACCAGCTCGGGCGAACTCGCCAACCGCTTGATGCACCCGCGTTTTGGCCTGCAGCGCGAGTACGCGGTGCGGGTGCTGGGTGCTTTGTCCAATGAGGAAAAGCACCGCCTGCTTGACGGCGTGAAGCTCGACGATGGTCTGGCGCAGTTCGCCAGCATTGAAGATGGAGGCGGTGAGGGCGCCAACTGCTGGTACCGCGTGACTATTGGCGAGGGCCGCAACCGCGAGGTGCGCCGCATGTTCGAGGCGGTGGGCCACGCGGTCAGCCGCCTGATCCGCATTCGCTATGGTGCGGTGATGCTGCCGCGCGGCCTCAAGCGCGGCGTGTGGGTGGAGCTCGATGAGCGCGATATCCAGCGCCTGGGGGCTGCGGCAGGCCTTCCGATGCCGAGCGCTGCGCCTGTGCGCGCGGCCCGCCTGCAGACCCGTCGCTCGGGCGCTCCAGGAAAAGGACCGCAGGGCGGGCGCAACTTCGGCAACCCCGCCGGCAGCCGCGGCGAAGCGCCCTCAGTGCGGCGCGGCAGCATGTTTGCTCCTCAAGGTGGAGGGGCAGCGGGCAGGGGCGAAGGGCGCGACGCGTCGTCCCAGCCCGACCCATTAAAAACCTCGTTTGGCTACATCGGGCAAGACGCCTTGCAGCGCAAGCGCGCGGAAGATGCCCAGCGCGGCGGGCCTACCAAGCGCAAGCGCCGCCCCAGCGGGCGCTGAACCTGCTGTCAGGCGGCTGGCTGCCGGCTTGAACCGGTTGCACGTTGTAGAATAAAAAGCTTTGCGGCAGGCCGCAAAATCAACAAGTTACCCCATAAATCTCAAGGAAAAACATGGCCATCGAACGCACTCTGTCCATTATCAAACCCGACGCCGTCGCCAAGAACGTCATCGGCCAGATTTACGCCCGCTTTGAGGCCGCCGGCCTGAAGGTGATCGCCGCTCGCATGGCACACCTGTCGCGCAGCGAAGCAGAAGCGTTTTACGCCGTGCACAAGGCCCGTCCGTTCTTCAAAGATCTGGTGGACTTCATGATTTCCGGCCCGGTGATGATCCAGGCGCTGGAAGGCGAAGGCGCCATCGCCAAGAACCGCGACCTGATGGGCGCAACCGATCCCAAGAAAGCCGAGAAGGGCACGATCCGCGCCGACTTCGCCGACAGCATCGACGCCAACGCGGTGCACGGCTCCGACGCCCCTGAAACAGCAGCCGTCGAAATCACCTTCTTTTTCGCTGGCATGAACGTCTACTCGCGCTGAAAGCGACCGGACGAAGCCATGGCGTCGATGCGGTACGTGCAGACCTCCAGCCCCTGCCGGGGCCGGAATGTGCGCGTGCGGCCGGGCGCTGTGCCGACGTCATGACGGTCAATCTGCTCGACTTCGATCTCGACGGGTTGGCTGCCTTTTGCGAGCAGCTGGGTGAGAAGCGCTTCCGGGCGGTGCAGCTGTTTCGCTGGGTGCACCAACGCGGCGCGCGCGACTTTTCGGCCATGACCGACCTCGCGCGCAGCCTGCGCGAGAAGCTGCCGGCTCATGCCCACATCACCGGGTTACCGGTGCTCTCGCGCCAGGACTCTGCCGATGGGACCATCAAGTGGCTGTTCGACGTGGGCGACGGCAACGCGGTGGAAACGGTGTTCATTCCGGAAGACGATCGAGGCACCCTGTGCATCTCGTCGCAGGCGGGCTGTGCCGTGGGTTGCCGTTTCTGTTCGACCGGCCACCAGGGTTTTTCGCGCAACCTCACCACCGGTGAAATCGTTGCACAGCTCTGGCAGGCCGAGTTTTTTCTGCGCCAGCACCTGGGCAGCACCGAACGGGTGATCAGCAACGTGGTGATGATGGGCATGGGTGAGCCGCTGCAGAACTACAGCGCACTGGTGCCTGCTCTGCGCGTGATGCTGGACGACCATGGTTACGGCCTGTCGCGCCGCCGGGTCACCGTGTCCACTTCGGGCGTGGCGCCGATGATGGACCGGCTGGCCCAGGACTGCCCGGTCGCCCTGGCCGTGTCGCTGCACGCACCCAACGACCCCTTGCGCGACTCGCTGGTGCCACTCAACCGGAAGTACCCGCTGGCCGAACTGCTTGATGCCTGCCTGCGCTACCTGCCCGCGGCGCCGCGCGACTTCATCACCTTCGAATACTGCATGCTCGATGGTGTGAACGACCAGCCCGAACACGCACGCGAGCTGCTCAAGCTGTTGCGCAGCCATGGCGAGCGCGGTGTGCCTTGCAAGATCAATCTGATCCCGTTCAACCCCTTCCCGGATTCGGGGTTGACCTGTTCGCCCCGGCCTGTGGTGCAGCAGTTTGCCCGCCTGCTGAGCGATGGCGGCCTGATCACCACGGTGCGCAAGACCCGTGGCGATGACATTGATGCCGCCTGTGGCCAGCTGGCCGGCGACGTGCTGGACCGCACCCGCGCAGCCAGCCGTATGGCCCAGCGACGCGTCACCACTGTGCACCCCATCCGATTTGTTCCCGCCGCAGGAGAAAAGCAGACATGAGCCGTTTCAACGCTGCCGCACCGTTGCCCCTCGGGTTGTCCCCAGTCCTGCCCCGATGGGTCCTGGGCTGGCTTGCCGTGCCCTTGATGCTGTGGGCGCTGGGCAGCTTGTCCGGCTGTGCCGCCACCGGCGCCGGCGGCGCGTCGGCGACCGCCGAGCCGATCACAGCTTTCGACGAACCCGAAATCCGTAAGCGCGCGCGCATTCGCCTGGAGCTGGCCTCCAACTACTTCGAGCAGGGGCAGACCACCATCGCGCTGGACGAGATCAAGCAATCCCTCGCCGCCGATCCGAGCTACACCCCTGCCTATGTCTTGCGCGGCCTGGTCTACATGCGCCTGAACAATCCGGTTCTGGCCGAAGACAGTTTTCAGCGGGCGCTGCAGATCGATCCTCGCGACGGCGACACGCTGCACAACTACGGGTGGTTCCAGTGCGAGGCCGGTCGCTACCCGCAGGCCTTCGCGCTGTTTGACCGCGCGCTGGCATCGCCCACTTACGGCGCCGTCGCCCGCACCCACCTGGTCAAAGGTATCTGCCAGGTTCGCGCCGGGCAGCCGACTGAAGCCGAGGCGAGTTTCTCCAAGTCGTACGAACTGGACGCTGGCAACCCGATCACTGGGTACAACCTAGCCGCGCTGCTGTTCCAGCGAGGTGAGGATAGCCGCGCCCAGTTTTACATCCGGCGCATCAACAACTCCAACCTGGCCAACGCCGAGACGCTGTGGCTGGGCATCAAGGTGGAGCGCCGCCTGCGCAACACCGCCGAGGTGGAGCAGCTGGCGCGCCAGCTGGGGCGCCGCTTCGCAGAGTCGCGTCAGTGGACGCTGTACCAGAGGGGAGCCTTTGATGAGTGAGTCGACGTTCTTGACGGACGCGCCGGCTGCTGCCAATCACCCAGGCGCGCCGCTGCTGCTGCGCCAGTCCCGAGAGGCCGCCGGACTGCACATTGCCGCTTTGGCCGCCGCACTCAAGGTGCCGGTGAAAAAGCTCGAAGCCCTAGAAGCGGGGCGCTACGAAGAGCTGCCCGACATGACCTTTGCCCGGGCGCTGGCCTCCAGCGCCTGCCGACAGCTCAAGATCGACCCGGCGCGCGTGCTGGAGCAGATTCCGGGCGCAGTGCAGCCGGTGCTGGGAGACGCACCGCACAGCATCAACACGCCGTTTCAGGTGCCAGGGGAAGGCGCTGGCGCCGGTGCACTTGCGATCCTGTCGCGGCCTGCAGTGTGGGGTGTTCTGCTGCTGTTGCTTGCGGCCCTGGCGCTGGCATTGGTCCCCGCTGGCTTGCTGGAGCGCGCTCATGAAGCCCTGCCCAACCTGCCGGAGACGGCCGGGACCGCGCCGACTTCGCCAGTCACAGAGGTGGCGCCGGTTGAGCCTGCACAGGACGGCATTTCGCTGTCCATGACGCCTGCGCCGGAGCTGTCAACGGACGATGCTCCCGCCCAGGCTGCGCCCATCCAGGCTGCACCCGCCGTTGCCAGCGAGCCCGTGGTCGACACCGCAGGGCCGATGCCCAGCAGCAGCCTGCTGAGCATCCGCGCCACCGGGGAGTCCTGGATCGAGGTGATCAATGGCTCCGGCAGTCAGGTGATGCAGCGCGTGCTCAAGCCGGGCGATGTGGTGGACTTTTCGACCTCGCCGCCGTACTCGATCGTGGTGGGTCGGGCCGATGCCGTGCAGGTCACGGTGCGTGGCAAGCCGCTCGACGTGCTGCCTTACGCCCGCAACAGCGTGGCGCGTTTCGAAGTGAAGTGAATATGGAAGCTGCCAGCGTTCTCACCAGCGCCATGTCCTGCGAGGCGGTCGATGCCCAGCCGATCCCGCTGGCGGGCACCCTCAAGCGGCACACCCGCCAAGGCGTGGTGGCCTGGGGGGACCACCGGGTGACCGTGGGCGGTGACGCCCCGGTGCGCGTTCAGTCCATGACCAACACCGACACCGCCGACGCGGTGGGCACGGCCATCCAGGTCAAGGAGCTCGCGATGGCGGGTTCCGAGCTGGTGCGCATCACGGTCAACAACGACGAGTCGGCCAAGGCTGTGCCCTACATCCGCGAGCAGCTGGACCGCATGGGTGTTCCGGTGCCCCTGATCGGCGACTTCCATTACAACGGACACCGCCTGCTCACCGACCACCCGGCTTGCGCTCAGGCGCTGTCCAAGTACCGCATCAACCCCGGCAACGTTGGCCGAGGCGACAAGGGCGACCGCCAGTTCGCGCAGATGGTGGAGATCGCGGCGCGGCACGACAAGCCGATCCGAATCGGCGTCAACTGGGGCAGTCTCGACCAGGACCTGCTGGCGCGGCTGATGGACCAGAACGCCCAGCGCGCCGAACCCTGGGATGCGCGCCACGTGATGTACGAAGCGCTGATCACCTCGGCCCTCGACTCTGCGAGCCGCGCCGAGGCCATCGGCCTGCCGGGCAGCCACATCGTGCTGTCCTGCAAGGTCAGCGGCGTGCAGGACCTGATCGCGGTCTACCAGGAGCTGGCGCGGCGCTGCGACTACCCGCTGCACCTGGGCCTGACCGAAGCCGGCATGGGCACCAAGGGCACCGTGGCCTCCACCGCGGCGCTCGCCGTGCTGCTGCAGCAAGGCATTGGCGACACCATCCGTGTCTCGCTCACGCCGCAGCCGGGCGAAGCGCGCACGCAGGAGGTGGTGATTGCGTCCGAAATTCTTCAGGCCCTGGGCGTGCGCGCCTTTGTGCCCAGCGTGATCGCCTGCCCCGGTTGCGGCCGCACCACCAGCACCACCTTCCAGGAGCTGGCCAAGCAGATCGACGACTACCTGCGCGGCTCCATGCCGGTCTGGCGCAAGCGCTACCCCGGGGTAGAAAACCTCAAGGTGGCGGTCATGGGTTGCATCGTCAATGGCCCTGGCGAGAGCAAACACGCCGACCTCGGCATCAGCCTGCCGGGCACGGGCGAAGCACCGGCCGCGCCGGTGTACATCGACGGCCAGAAGGCGACGACGCTGCGCGGCGAGGGCATTGCGCTGGAATTCCAGCAGATTGTTGAAAACTACATCGAGAAAAGGTTCGGCGCAGCGCGTTGAAGGCGCGGCGGCGTGCGCTGCCCCCGCCCCGACGCCATGCGCCCAACGGCAACATGGCTGACAAACTCACCGCCGTCAAAGGCATGAACGACATCGCTCCGCCCCAGTCCGCACACTGGGAGTGGCTGGAAGAGCGGCTGCGCGGTTTGATGCAGCGCTACGGCTACCGTTGTCTGCGCACCCCGATCGTTGAGCCCACCGCGCTGTTTGTGCGCGGCCTGGGTGAAGTGACCGACATTGTGGAGAAGGAGATGTACTCCTTCGAAGACCGGCTCAATGGTGAGCAGCTCACGCTGCGCCCCGAAAACACTGCGGGCGTGGTGCGCGCCGTGCTGGAGAGCAACCTGCTGTACGACGGCGGCAAGCGCCTGTATTACATGGGGCCGATGTTCCGCCACGAGCGGCCCCAGCGTGGGCGCTACCGCCAGTTCCACCAGTTTGGTGCCGAGGCGCTGGGTTTTGCCGGCCCCGATGTGGACGCAGAGCTCATCGTGCTGGCCTGCGATCTCTGGGCCGAACTGAGCTTGACCGGCATCGAGCTGGAGATCAACAGCCTGGGCCAGACTGCCGAGCGCCAGGCGCACCGCCAGGCGCTCATCGCCTACCTGGAAGCGCATGCCGACCAGCTGGACGAAGACGCGAAACGCCGCCTACATAGCAACCCGCTGCGCATCCTGGATACGAAAAACCCGGCCATGCAGGCGCTGGTGAACGGCGCGCCCCGGCTGATGGACCACCTGGGCGCTGAGTCGCTGGATCACTTTAGCCGGCTGCGCGCGCTGCTCGATGCCCATGGCATCGAGTACCGCATCAATCCGCGCCTGGTGCGCGGCATGGACTACTACAACCTGTCGGTGTTCGAATTCGTGACGACCCAGCTCGGCTCGCAGGGCACGGTCTGCGCCGGTGGCCGCTACGATGGTTTGTTTGAACAGATCGGAGGCAAGCCGGCACCAGCGGTGGGCTGGGCGCTGGGTATGGAGCGCATCCTGGAACTCCTCAAGGAGCAGGGCAAGTTGCCCGAGCCACCGGTGCCAGACGCTTATGCCGTGGTTCCGGACGCGGCGAGCATGGGCCAGGTGATGCCGGTGCTGCGGTCGCTGCGGGCTCACGGTGTGCGGGTGCAGATGCACGCGGGTACCGCTGATGGCATGGGCAGCATGAAATCACAGTTCAAGAAGGCCGATGGCAGCGGCGCGCGCTACGCGCTGATCTTCGGTCCGGACGAGCTGCAACAAGGCCAAGTATCGATCAAACCACTGCGTGCCGACCCTGGTAGTCCGGCTGCCGAGCAGCGCAGTCACTCGTTGGCCGAGGTGGACACCTGGGCTGGGCGTCTGCGCTAGTCCTTCCGTGCCGCCCCAGCCCGTGAGGGTACGGCCCCTACAATGGCAACTCGCTTTCTACTGACACCATGGCCAAACATCTCGATCTCGAAGAGCAGGAACAGCTCGATCAGCTCAAACACTTCTGGGCGCAATACGGCAACCTGATCACCTGGGTGCTGATTGCCGTGTTTGGTTCATTGGCCGCCTGGAACGGCTGGAACTACTGGCAACGCAACCAGGCGACCAAGGCCGCGGCCCTGTATGACGAGATCGACAGCGCCGCCCAGGCCAGCGATGCTGAGCGCATGGAGCGTGCACTGGCCGAGATGAAGAGCGGTTACGGCGGCACCACCTACGCCACCCAGGCCGCACTGCTGGCGGCCAAGACCTTGCACGACACTGGCAAGATTGACGCCGCGCGCCAAGCCCTGAGCTGGGTCGCCGAAGCTTCCTCCGACAAGGCGTATCAGGCGGTTGCAAGGCTGCGCCTGGCCGGGCTCGATGTGGAGTCCAACGCGCTGGATCAGGCGCTCAAGACCCTGGAAGCCCCGGTCCCCAAGGCGTTTGAACCGCTGGTGGCCGATCGCCGCGGTGACGTGCTCATGGCGCAAGGAAAGAACGACGAGGCCAGGGCCCAGTATCAGGCGGCCTGGAGCGGATTCGCCCAGCAGGCCGAGTACCGCCGTCTGGTGGAAATCAAACTCGCCGCACTGGGTGTGGACGTCAGCGCCGCGGCTATTGCCGCGGAGGTCAGCAAGTGAGCGCGACGGCCCGGCGTTTTGCTTGGCGGATCGGTGCGGCCGCCGTGGTTGCGTTGCTGGTGTCGGCCTGTGCGTCCAACCCCAAACCCGAACCCGCGCCGTTGCCACCGGTGGCAGCGCTCATGGGCACGCAGCTGGTCTGGACGGCTCAGGTCGGCACGGCCCCGGCCACCGCTAAGCCTTTTGCATTGGGCAACCGAATTTACCTCTCCGGTGGTGCTGGCACGGTGGCGGTGATCGACGCCGAGACCGGTCGCGATGTGTGGCGCACGAGCCTCGCCACCCCGCTGGCCACTGGCGTCGGATCGGACGGCGAAACCGCTGCGGTGGTCACGCGCGACAACGCATTGGTGGCGTTGGCCAATGGGCAGGAGCGCTGGCGCGTGCAGTTGCCAGCGCAGGTTTTCACCGCGCCGCTGGTGGCAGGCCAGCGGGTGTTCGTGGTGACCGCGGAGCGCACGGTGTTGGCCTACGATGGGGCCAGCGGCGCCCGGCTCTGGACCCAATCCCGACCTGGTGAGCCGCTGGTGCTGCGCCAGGGCGGTGTGCTGCTTGCGGTGGGTGACACCCTGGTGGTTGGTCTCTCCGGCCGGTTGACCGGGCTCAACCCCCAAAGCGGTGCTGTTCGCTGGGAAGCACCGATCGCCACCGCGCGCGGCACCAACGAAGTCGAGCGCCTTGTGGACCTGGTCGGTCCGATCAGTCGGGTCGGTAGCTCAGTTTGCGCTCGCGCCTATTCCGCCGCGGTTGGCTGTGTGGATGCGGCGCGGGGCAGCGTGGCCTGGAACCAGCCAGCGCAGGGTGCCACGGGGCTGGGTGGCGACGACCGGCTGGTGTTTGGCACCGAGTCGGATGGCCGCGTGCGCGCCTGGCAACGCGCTGATGGCGCGGTGGCCTGGACGTCGGAACGACTGAAGTACCGCGACCTCAGCGCGCCGCTGGCGGTGGGCCGGGTGGTGGCGCTGGGCGATGCCTCGGGCACGCTGCATTTGCTGTCGCGCGAAGACGGCAGCGAACTCACGCGCCTGAGCACCGACGGCTCGGCCGTCATTGGCTCTCCGGTGGTCGCCGGGCAGGTACTGGTGGCGCAGACTCGCAACGGCGGCGTCTTCGCCTGGCGCCCGCAGTAGGCGCGGCTCGCCCCAACTCCGCCGGGTCGTTTCTGGACCGCCTGGCAGGGCCGGTGAAGCCGGCCCAGTGGACCGCGCGGCGGTCCATGCCATGAAAGGATGCTTGTTATGAAACCCGTCATCGCCCTGGTGGGGCGGCCCAATGTGGGCAAGTCCACCCTGTTCAACCGGCTGACGGGCACCCGCGACGCCATCGTGGCCGATTTCGCCGGCCTCACGCGCGACCGCCATTACGGCAAAGGGCGCGCCGGCGCACACGAGTACATCGTGATCGACACCGGCGGCTTTGAGCCGGACGCCGCTGAAGGCATCTACCGCGAGATGGCTAAGCAGACCCGCCAGGCTGTGGCCGAGTCGGATGTGGTGGTCTTTGTGGTTGACGCCCGCGCTGGCATCAGCGCCCAAGATCACGAAATCGCGCACTACCTGCGCCGCCTGGGCAAGCCGACCGTGCTGGTGGCCAACAAGGCCGAGGGCATGACGCAGGGCCTGCAGCTGGTCGAGTTTTTCGAACTCGGGCTTGGGGAGGTGATGCCAGTCTCCAGCGCCCACGGCCAAGGCGTGCGCTCCATGCTGGACGCCGCGCTGCAGGCCGTGCCCGGCTTGGCCGAGGAAGACGAAGCCGACGTTGAAGCCGACACAGGCGTGATCCGCCTGGCGGTAGCAGGTCGCCCCAATGTCGGCAAGTCCACGCTGATCAACGTCTGGCTCGGCGAGGAGCGCCTGGTGGCGTTTGACCTGCCCGGTACCACGCGAGACGCGATTTCGGTGCCGTTCGAGCGCGACGGCAAGCAGTTCGAGCTGATCGACACCGCGGGCCTGCGGCGCAAAGGCAAGGTTTTCGAGGCGATCGAGAAGTTTTCGGTGGTCAAGACCCTGCAGGCGATTGAAAAAGCCCATGTGGTGCTGCTGTTGCTGGATGCTACGCAGGGCGTGACCGATCAGGACGCACACATCGCCGGCTTCATCCTGGAGAGCGGCCGGGCCGTGGTACTGGCAATCAACAAATGGGACGCGGTGGACGCCTACCAGCGCGAGCAAATCGAGCGTCAAATTGAAACCCGGTTGGCCTTCCTGAAATTTGCCTCGTTGCATTTGATTTCGGCCAAGAAGCGCCAGGGTCTGGCGCCAGTCTGGAAATCCATCATCCAGGCGCAAACCTCAGCCATGCGCAAGATGTCCACGCCGGTGCTCACCCGCCTGCTGCAGGAAGCGGTGGCCTTTCAGGCGCCGCAGCGCACTGGCATGTTCCGGCCCAAGATGCGCTATGCGCACCAAGGCGGCATGAATCCGCCGGTGATCGTGATTCATGGCAATTCGCTGCAGCACGTGCCCGATGCCTACAAGCGCTTCCTGGAAGGGCGCTTCCGCAAGGCCTTCGACCTGGTCGGCACACCGCTGCGCATTGAATTCAAGACCTCGGACAATCCCTTCAAGGAGTAGGCCTGACGGCTAGGCTCTGGAAGCTCACCTGCGCTCCTGTGGTAAGGTCTGCGGTCTAACAACTATTTCTTTGAACACGGAGCATATCGTGAGTAACAACAAAGGCCAGCTCTTGCAAGATCCCTTCCTGAACCAGCTGCGCCGGGAGCATGTGCCGGTGTCGATTTACCTGGTCAACGGCATCAAGTTGCAGGGCCAGATTGAATCGTTCGACCAGTACGTGGTGCTGCTGCGCAACACGGTCACGCAGATGGTCTACAAACACGCCATTTCCACCATCGTGCCGGGCCGCCCGGTGCAGTTCTCCGCCGCCGCCGGTGCGGAAGAACCTGCCGCGTCTTGACCCGGTCGCAGCATGGCCCCTCGCCCATAGGCGAATGGCTGCTTCTCGTGCCGGTTAGGCGGTTTTGAGCGCCCCATCTGCGTCATCCACTTCGCCCCCGTCGGTCATCCTGGTCGGGGTGGATTTTGGTGGCGATCCATTTGACGCTTCGCTGGAAGAGCTGGGTCTGCTGGCACAGACTGCCGGCTACGCAGTAGCCGAGCGGGTGGCTTGCAAGCGGCGAGCCCCTGACCCGGCTTTGTTCGTCGGCTCGGGCAAAGC
The DNA here is from genome assembly GCF_011390835.1 of Hydrogenophaga sp. Classification (GTDB taxonomy): domain Bacteria; phylum Pseudomonadota; class Gammaproteobacteria; order Burkholderiales; family Burkholderiaceae_C; genus Hydrogenophaga. The sequence goes on from NZ_JAABRQ010000002.1 coordinate 32,267, forward strand.
CGAAGAAATCCAGATGTTGGCCCAGTCAACGGGCGCCAGCGAAATCCTCTTCGACAACGCCCTAAGCCCGGCGCAACAACGCAATCTCGAGCGCCTCATGGGTATGCCGGTGAACGACCGCACGCTGCTGATCCTGGAGATCTTCGCCCAGCGCGCCCGCAGCCACGAGGGCAAGTTGCAAGTTGAATTGGCCCGGCTGCAGTACCTCTCCACCCGTCTGGTTCGGCGCTGGTCCCACCTGGAGCGCCAGAGCGGCGGCATCGGCATGCGAGGCGGCCCGGGCGAGACCCAGATCGAGCTGGACCGTCGCATGATTGGCGAGGCCATCAAGCGCACCAAGGAGCGGCTGGTCAAGCTCAAGAAACAGCGCGCCACCCAGCGGCGCCAGCGCGAACGGCGCGACGCCTTCACCATTTCGCTGGTGGGTTACACCAACGCCGGCAAGTCTTCCCTGTTCAATGCCCTGGTCAAAGCCCGCGCCTACGCAGCCGACCAGCTGTTTGCCACACTCGATACCACCACCCGCCAGCTGTATCTGGGGGAAGCGGGGCGATCGGTATCGCTGTCCGACACAGTGGGGTTCATTCGAGACCTGCCCCATGGCCTGGTCGACGCTTTTGCTGCCACGCTGCAGGAGGCCACCGAAGCCGACCTGTTGCTGCATGTGGTCGATGCATCCAACCCGTCGCATCCTGAGCAGATCGCTTCCGTGCTGTCGGTGCTGAAGGAAATCGGTGCCGATCAGGTGCCGCAGGTGCTGGTGTTCAACAAGCTCGACGCCATGGCGCCCGACCGGATGCCGCAGCGCTTGAGCGATGTGATGGAACTCGAAGGGCAAACCGTGCCTCGTATTTTCGTCAGTGCCCGCGAAGGCACTGGTCTGCCCGAGCTGAGGGCCTTGTTGGCGCAACGCGTGTTGGCCACGGCGGGCGGATCAACCGGAGATACCCCGGGGCAACGACCCGACTTCGAGAATGTGCTGCCCTGATTGGGCACAATGTAGGCATCTGTTCCTTTTATGCATAGCAAAAGTTGGTCATCCATGGACTTGAATCTGCCTTCCCCTGCCCGCGACGCTGAGCGGGGTTCGCCTGACAGCCCGCGCCGCCACTGGAGCAACCTGTGGGGCGTGTTCAACCTCAATGATCCCCGCTGGGGCCGCGGCGACGATGGTGCGCGCGAAGACAAGGCGCCCGATGAAGAGGGCGGCAAGCGCCCTGACGAAGAGTCCAAACCCAGCCGCGATCAGCGGCCGCGTGGTCAAGGCCCCAACCAGGGACCTCCTGACCTCGACGAGCTCTGGCGCGATTTCAACCGCAAGCTCGGTGGTCTGCTGGGCGGCAAGGGTGGACGTGGCGGTGGTAACGGCGCGGGCGGAGGCGGTGGCGGCATTCCCAGTTTCAACCCCAGCCCGAAAACCACCGGCATTGGCGCGGGGCTTATCGCGGGCGTGGCCGCCCTGATTTGGCTCGGTACCGGCTTCTTCATCGTGCAAGAAGGTCAGCAGGCCGTGATCACCCAGTTTGGCAAGTACCACAGCACAGTGGGCGCCGGTTTCAACTGGCGGCTTCCCTACCCGGTGCAGCGCCACGAAACCGTGTTCGTGACCCAGATCCGCTCGGTGGACGTAGGGCGCGACAACATCGTGCCGGCGACCGGTCTGCGCGAGTCGGGCATGCTGACCGAAGACGAAAACATCGTCGAGATCAAGTTCGCGGTCCAGTACCGCTTGAGCGATGCCCGAGCGTTCCTGTTTGAAAGCCGCGACCCCGATGCGTCGGTGGTCAAGGTGGCCGAAACGGCGGTGCGCGAAGTGGTGGGCAAGATGAAGATGGACGCGGCGCTGGCCGAAGAGCGCGATCAGATCGCGCCCCGCGTGCGCGCCCTCATGCAGACCATCCTGGACCGCTACAAGGTGGGTGTCGAGATCGTCGGTATCAACCTCCAGCAAGGTGGTGTGCGACCACCCGAGCAGGTGCAGGCGGCGTTTGACGATGTGCTCAAGGCCGGTCAGGAGCGCGAACGCGCCAAAAACGAAGCCCAGGCCTACGCCAACGACGTGGTGCCGCGCGCCCGCGGTGCAGCCTCGCGTCTGACCGAAGAGGCCGCCGGTTACAACGCGCGCATCGTGGCTCAGGCCGAAGGTGATTCGCAGCGCTTCAGCTCGGTGCTCGCCGAGTACCAGAAGGCGCCGCAAGTGACGCGCGAGCGCCTGTACATCGATGCCATGCAGGAGATCTACAGCAACACCACCAAGGTGCTGATCGATTCCAAGGCGGGCAACAACCTGCTCTACCTGCCGTTGGACAAGATCATGCAGATGACCGGCCAGCCAGCTGCAGCGGGTGCCGCTTCGACGTCCGCGCCGCCCGCCTCGCAACCCGCTTCCACGCCGGCCAGCCGAAGCCTCGATGCCGCCGCGCGTTCGCGCGAGCGCGAGAGCCGTTGAAGCTCCTACACGCGATCAGAGAGTCACGCATATGAACAAACTGGGTTTCATCCTCACTTCACTCGTGGTGGCGCTTGCCATCGCCAGCTCCATGCTGTTCGTGGTGGATCAGCGCCAATTCGGCGTGGTGTTCCAGCTCGGACAGATCAAGCAGGTGGTCACCGACCCCGGCCTGAACTTCAAGCTACCGCCGCCGTTTCAGAACGTGTCGTACATCGACAAGCGCCTGCTCACCCTGGAGAGCACCGACACCGAGCCCATGCTGACGGCCGAAAAGCAGCGGGTGGTTATCGACTGGTATGTGCGCTGGCGCATCAGCGAGCCGCAGGAATACATCCGAAATGTGGGCATCAACGAGCGCGCTGGTGCGCTGCAGCTTAACCGCGTGGTGCGCAACTCGTTCCAGCAGGAAGTGAACCGCCGCACGGTCAACGAGCTGCTGTCCAGCCGCCGTGAACAGCTCATGGCCGATGTGAAAGACCAAGTGCTGGCGGCGGTGCGTGGCGCCGAGAAGCCATGGGGCATGGACGTGGTGGATGTGCGCATCACCCGGGTGGATTACGCAGAGAGCATCACCGGTGAGGTTTATCGCCGCATGGAGGCCGAGCGCAAGCGCGTGGCCAACGAACTGAGGTCGACCGGCTTTGCCGAGGGCGAGAAGATCCGGGCAGATGCCGATCGCCAGCGCGAGGTGATCGTGTCCGAGGCCTACCGAGACGCCCAGCAAATCAAAGGCGAGGGTGACGCTAAGGCCGCAGCCCTTTTCTCCGACGCCTTCGGCCGCGATCCGGCATTTGCGCAGTTCTACCGCAGCCTGGACGCCTATCGCGCCAGTTTCTCTGGCAAGTCCGACGTGCTGGTGATCGATCCCTCGTCTGAGTTCTTCAAGGCCTTGCGCGGCAGCAATCCCAATAGCACCCGCTGATCGGTCATGGCCGATTTGCTGTGGCCGGCGCTGGCGCTGGTCCTGATCCTGGAAGGACTGCTGCCCTTCGTCGCACCTGGGCTCTGGCGTCGGGTGTTTGCCGAGATGACCCGCCTGCAGGATGGGCAGGTGCGGTTTTTTGGACTGTGTTGTGTGCTGTCGGGTCTGCTGCTCTGGTGGGCCGTGACCTGACAGAAAAGGATTCGCTGCGGTTGGATCACCCAGCGTCCCGTCAACGGGCGAAAAGCACGGGAGGCGGCCCGGTAAAATCACCGTTTTAACAGCCTGCCCAACATGCCCATGTCTGCCTGGGTCCTGCCGGACCACATTGCCGATGTCCTCCCGTCCGAGGCCCGGCACATCGAAGAACTTCGCCGGGGCCTGCTGGACACGGCGCGCGGCTATGGTTACGAGCTGGTGATGCCGCCGCTGGTGGAGCACCTCGATTCTCTGCTCACCGGAACCGGTGAAGCGCTCGATCTCATGACTTTCAAGCTGGTAGACCAGCTCTCGGGCCGCACTCTGGGCCTGCGCGCCGACAGCACGCCACAGGTCGCGCGCATTGATGCCCATTTGCTCAACCGCCAGGGCGTGGCCCGCCTGAGCTATTGCGGCCCGGTGGTGCACACCCGCATTGACCGTCCACTGGCCAGCCGCGAGCCACTGCAGTTTGGTGCCGAGATCTTCGGCCATGCCGGGCTGGAGGCCGATCTTGAGGTGCTGGAGCTGGCCCGTGCCTGCCTTCAGGCCGCAGGAGTGGCGCACTTGCAGCTCGACCTGGCTGACGTGCGCGTGATCGACGCCGTACTGTCGCCCGCCGCGCTCGACGCCACTCGCACTTCCCGCATCCACGCTGCGCTCGCCATCAAGGACGTGGCCACGCTCGATGAGCTCGCTCGTGATCTGCCAGCCCGGGTGCGCCAGGACTTGCTGGCCCTTACGCGGCTATTTGGTGGGCTGGACGTGTTGACCCAGGCGCGTGAGCTGCTGCAGCCCTCGCTGGCCTTGCACCAGGCGTTGGACAGCCTGGCTTGGCTAGCGTCTCAGGTCAGCGGCATGGCGGTATCCATCGATCTGGCCGACCTGCGCGGTTATGCCTATTACACCGGCATGCGGTTTGCCTTGTTTGCACCGGGACGCGGGGGTGAGCCTGAAGAGCTGGCGCGCGGAGGCCGGTACGACGAAGTCGGCGCGGTGTTTGGCCGCAAGCGGCCTGCGGTTGGCTTCAGCCTCGATCTGAAAGAGCTGGTGGGCGCGGTGGCGCCTCACCCCTTGCGCGCTGCGATCCGCGCGCCCTGGGGGGTGGACGCTGGCTTGCGAGCCGCGATCGCTGCCTTGCGCGCCGAAGGACACACAGTGGTCTGTGCCTTGCCTGGGCACGAACAGGAAATTGACGAATTCCGCTGCGATCGCGCACTGGTGCAGGACAGCACCTCAGCGTGGACAGTGAAGCCTCTTTGAACGGAAAGATCAGATGAACAGAAACAGCGGCGCCGTGGTACCTGGGCGCAACGTGGTCGTGGTGGGCACCCAGTGGGGTGACGAAGGCAAGGGCAAACTGGTTGACTGGCTGACCGAGACCGCGCGCGGTGTGGTTCGGTTTCAGGGCGGCCACAACGCGGGCCACACGCTGGTGATCAACGGCGTCAAGACCGCGCTGCACCTGATCCCCAGCGGCATCATGCGCGCTGGTGTGAAGTGCTACATCGGCAACGGTGTGGTCCTGTCGGTGGGCAAGCTGTTTGAAGAGATCGCCGGGCTGGAGAATGCAGGTGTCGAGGTGCGCTCGCGGCTGCGAATCTCTGAAGCCTGTCCTCTCATATTGCCGTTTCACGCGGCGATCGACATCGCGCGTGAGGCGGCCAAGGTCAAGGCTGGCACCGAGAAGATCGGCACCACGGGCCGCGGCATTGGCCCGGCCTATGAAGACAAGATCGCTCGCCGTGCGCTGCGCGTGCAGGATCTCAAATACCCCGAGCGTTTTGCCGCCAAGCTGCGCGAGCTGCTCGACCTCCACAACCACCTGCTGGTGAGCTACCTGCACTCGGCCGACATGGTGTGGGACGAAAAAATCGCTGCTTACATGAAGAATGGCGAAATCCAGTTCGAGGCGGTCTATGACGAGGCCATGGTCCAGGCCGAGCTGCTCAAACCCATGATCGCCGACGTGTCGCGCGAGCTCAACGAGGCGCACCGCGCGGGCGTCAACCTGCTGTTCGAAGGCGCCCAGGGCACGTTGCTCGACATCGACCATGGAACCTACCCCTTCGTGACCTCCAGCAACTGCGTGGCTGGCAACGCCTCAGCGGGTGCGGGCGTGGGTCCCAGCCTGTTGCACTATGTGCTCGGCATCACCAAGGCCTATTGCACACGGGTGGGCGGTGGACCGTTCCCGACCGAGCTGGAGTGGGAAAAGGAGGGCACACCCGGCTGGCACATGGCCACGGTGGGCGCCGAAAAGGGTGTGACCACAGGGCGCAGCCGCCGCTGCGGCTGGTTCGACTCGGCACTGCTCAAGCGCTCGGCCCAGGTCAATGGTCTCACCGGTCTGTGCATCACCAAGCTCGACGTGCTCGACGGCCTGACTGAGCTCAAACTGTGCGTTGGCTACGAGCTGGACGGTGAAACCATCGACATCCTGCCCATGGGCGCGGAAGACATTGCCCGTTGCAAGCCGATCTACGAAACCCTGCCAGGCTGGACCGACTCTTCGGTGGGCGTGACGCAGTTTGACGATCTGCCTGAGAACGCACGCCGCTACCTCAAGCGCATCGAAGAAACCACCGGCGTGCCGGTGCACGTGGTGTCAACCAGTCCGGACCGCGACCACACCATCCTGGTTCGCCACCCTTACCATGCCTGAGGCGCCAGCGCGCCACGCTGTTCCTGCACCATCCCCAACCGACCACCCCATGGAGCGCCCATGCTGACCGAAGACGGCAAACACCTGTACGTGTCCTACGACGAGTACCACAACCTCATCGAAAAGCTCGCACTCAAGGTCTACCAATCGGAATGGCAGTTCGACACCATCCTGTGCCTGGCGCGCGGAGGCATGCGGCCGGGTGACATCCTCTCTCGCATCTTCGACGTGCCGCTGGCCATCATGTCCACCAGCTCCTACCGGGCCAACGCCGGCACCGAGCAGGGCAATCTGGACATTGCGCGCTACATCACCACGCCCAAGGGGGAGATCGCGGGCAAGGTGCTGCTGGTGGACGATCTGGCCGACTCTGGCCACACGCTCAAGGCGGTGATCGACCTGCTGAAAAACAACTATGCCCCCATCACCGAACTGCGCAGCGCAGTGATCTGGACCAAGCAGCTCTCCAGCTTCACGCCAGACTATTCGGTCGAGTTCCTGCCCACCAACCCCTGGATCCACCAGCCGTTTGAAGGCTATGACAGCCTGCGGCCCGCGCAACTGCTCGAAAAATGGCAATTGTGAGGATGACCCCCACGCTCCACCGCTCTGCGGGTCGCTTCCTCACGAGGGGACGCGTTTCGGCTTGGGGCGGCCCGTCGCCGAAAACTCTTTGATGCCGATGCGCAAGCTCTCCACCCAGCTCATTCACCACCCCTACAAGCCCCCCGCGGGATTTGAGGCCTTGCCGCCTGCGGTTCACAAAGCTTCGACCGTCATCTTTCCGAGCGTGCACGCGCTGCGCAGCCAGGAGTGGAAAGACAAGAGCGGCTACACCTACGGCCTGCACGGCACGCCGACCACGTTCACGCTGGAAGAGCGCATCGCCACCATCGAGGGTGGGCGTTATTGTGTGCTGGCGCCCAGTGGGCTGTCGGCGGTGTCCCTGGTCGACATGGCCTTTTTGCGTCAGGGCGACGAGCTGCTGATTCCGGACAACGCCTATGGCCCGGGCAAGGCGTTTGCCGCCGGTGAGCTGGCGGGCTGGGGCATCACCCACCGCTACTACGACTCGCAGAACCCGGCCGATCTGGCGCGCAAGATTTCACCCGCGACGCGACTGGTATGGCTGGAGGCGCCGGGCTCGATCACCCTGGAATATCCCGACATCCCCGCGCTGGTCGACGTGGTGCGTGCTGCCAACGCCGGGCGCGAGCGCGCCATCGTCACCGTGCTGGACAATACCTGGGGCGCGGGCATTGCGTTCAACGCTTTTGATCTGGGCGTGGACGTGTCCATGCAGGCGCTCACCAAATACCCGAGCGGCGGCGCTGACGTGCTCATGGGTTCGGTGGTGACGAGGGACGAGGCGCTGCACCAGCAGGTGCTTTTGTGCCACATGCGCCTGGGCCTCAACGTGGGCGCCAACGACGCCGAACTGGTCTTGCGGGGCTTGCCCAGCATGGCGCTGCGCTACCACGCACAGGATGTCACCACCCGGCAACTGGCCACCTGGATGGCCCAGCAGCCCGGCGTGAGCCAGGTGTTTCATCCGGCCTTGCCCAGCTCGCCGGGCCACGCCACCTGGCAGCGCGATGCCACCGCCGCCGCCTGCCTGTTCAGCGCGGCCTTCGACGAACGCTTCAGCCAGGTGCAGATCGATGCGTTTTGCGATAGGCTGGCTTTGTTCAAGCTCGGCTGGAGCTGGGCCGGGCCGATCAGCCTCTGTGCGCCCTACAACATGCCCTCCATTCGCACCAAGCCCTGGCCCCACCGGGGCGGCTTGGTGCGCTTTGCGGTCGGCCTGGAAGCTCCCGATGACCTGCAGGCCGATCTTGCCCAGGCGCTGCAGGCGCTGACCGACTGATTTTTTCAACCCTCAGACAGAAAGACTGTTTTGGCCACTCCCAATTACGGATACGAAAAACGCCAGCGCGAGCTGGCCAAGAAGAAAAAGAAGGAGGAGAAGCTGCGTGCCAAGGCGGCGGGCAAGCCTTACAACGAGGCGGACGATGCACCCGCCGACGATGGTGCGCAGGCGCCCGGTGCCCAGCCCGCCACACCCGGTGAGGGCGGAGACGGTACCGATTAAACGGTGGTTTCGCTGGCGATCAGCCGAGTCGCCAGCGCCGTCAAGGCGCCAGCCGAGCGGTCTTGCAGAACGCAGGGCTGCGCATCGGCATGGTGTCTGAAATTGCGCCGGATCGACGCGGCGTACATCGGGTCGTAGTGCTGCGTCAGCAGCGCCAGCACGACCGACGGTGTGTCACCCGCCATCACCCGGGCCTGCCATTCCTGCACAACATTCTTGCCCCGCAACTCGGTCAGCGCGTCCAGCCGCTGGCAAAAATGGGCCGGATCGGTGACAAAGAAGTCGTAGTCCTCCAGCAGCAACGCTACGCGCTCGTCGTCTGAAAGCCGCAGGTCCAGGCATGGGCTGGCGCGCATGGCGTTGATCAGCGCGTCCGGCACGCGCACATTGCCGACCTTCTTGCTTTCCGCTTCCACATAGACCACGCGCGCCGGATCGAAGCCGCGCAAAGCATTCCAGATCAGGGAATCGAAACCTTTCTGGCTCGGTTGCGGCAGACCCGGGATGTGGCCCAGCACCGAGCTGCGGTGGTTGGCCAGGTCTTCGAGATCCAGCACCTGAGCGCCCTGTGCCGACAGCGCCTGCAGCAGGCGGGTCTTGCCCGATCCAGTGGGCCCGCAGACGACGCGGTAGCTCAGCCGCTCAGCCAAGCGGGGCAGGTCGTCGACCAGGGCGGCTCGCCAGGCCTTGTAGCCGCCGTCGACCAGCGTCACATGAAAGCCGATGGCGCCAAGAATGGTGGCCAGCGCGCCGCTGCGGTTGCCGCCGCGCCAGCAGTACACGAGCGGCTTCCAGCCGCGAGGTTTGTCGATCACCTCGCGCTCGATGTGCTCGGCGATGTTGCGCGCCGCCAGCGCCGCGCCGCGTTTCTTGGCCTCGAAGGCATTGACTTGCTTGTACATCGTGCCGATGGCGATGCGCTCGGCGTTGTCCAGCGAGGGCCAGTTGATGGCCCCGGGCAGGTGGTCGAGCGCAAATTCGTCTTCGGAACGCGCGTCGATCAGGGTGTCGAAGTCGGCGAGTCGCCGGAGGGCTTCGGCGGCGGGGAGGGTGTGCACGGGCATGCACCGATTATCCCGCGCGGCGATGAGCGTCAGCCGAGCCGCGGGCTTCGATCAGAGCAGTTTCTTGAGCTCGGGCCAGACATTGCCCAGCATGATGGGCTGCGCCCTCTCGTTGGGGTGGATGCGGTCGGACTGGAACAGCCGGGTGGGATCGGCCAGATCGCCCACGCCTTTCAGGAAAAACGGCAACAGCGCCGTTTTTTGCTCTTGGGCCACGGTGGTGTAGAGCTCGCGAAACTCCTGGCCGTAGCGGGCGCCGTAGTTGGGCGGCATTTCCATGCCCAGCAGCAGCACCTTGGCACCGGCCGCGCGCGACTGACGCGCCATGGTGGCGAGGTTGTCGCGTGTCATGTTGAGCGGTAGGCCCCGCAGCGCGTCGTTGCCGCCGAGCTCGATGATCACGATGGCGGGCTGGTGCTGCTTCAGCAGGGCGGGCAGCCGCGAACGACCGCCCGAGGTGGTGTCGCCGCTGATGCTGGCGTTGACCACCTGGTGCGGGTGTTTTCCTTCCTGCAGCTGGAGCTCCAGCAGCGCGACCCAGCCGGTGCCGCGCTTGAGCCCGTATTCGGCGCTGAGCGAATCGCCGACCACCAGAATGATGGGCGCACCCGGCTTGCCGGCCGAGGGTGCTGCGGTGGCACGGGCGGTGTATTGAGCCAGCACCAGGCCCGAAGACCCCAGCGAGCCAGCGAGCAGGGCGAGCGCGGTAAAGTGACGTCGTTTCAACAGAGAAGTCTTTCCATGTCCGATGTGATGATTGCGGTGCAGCATGTGTTCAAGACCGTGACCGATTCGACCGGCTCACTCACGATTCTGCGCGATATCGATTTCACCCTAAACAAAGGGGAAACCGCGGCCATCGTGGGAGCTTCCGGCTCGGGCAAGAGCACTCTGCTGTCCATCATTGCAGGGTTGGATACCCCGAGCAGCGGAACAGTTCACATCGATGGTGTCGACCTGTTCGCCTTCGACGAAGACCAGCGCGCCGCCTTGCGCGCGCAAAAGGTCGGCTTTGTGTTCCAGAGTTTCCAGTTGCTGGGCAATTTGACGGCGCTGGAAAACGTGATGCTGCCGCTAGAGCTGGCCGGTCGGCGCGACGCGCGTGCCGCAGCCACGCAGATGTTGCAACGCGTGGGCTTGGGCGAGCGCTTGGCGAGTTACCCTAAGGTGCTCTCTGGTGGTGAGCAGCAGCGCGTGGCGCTGGCGCGTGCCTTCGTGGTGCAGCCCGCAGTGTTGTTGGCCGACGAGCCCACCGGTAGCCTCGACTTCGCCACTGGCAACACCATCATGGAGCTGATGTTCGAACTCAACCGCGAACAGCACACCACGCTGGTGATGGTGACGCATGATCGCGCCATCGCCGCGCGCTGCGAGCACCGCATTACCATCGAGGCTGGCGAGGTGGTGGCTGACGCCAGCAGCCCGTCCATGGCGCCTTAGTCTAGCGAGACCATCGCCGTCCCGACGATTGCACATCGCCCGGTGGGCCGTTAGGCTCGCACCATGGGCGGCATTTTCATCAGCTACCGGCGGGACGACAGTCAGGGCTTCGCCGGGCGGCTGGAGCACGATCTGGCACAGTGCTTTGGTGACGACCTGGTGTTCCGGGACCGCGAGATCCCGCCCGGCGCCGATTTTGCAGACCACATCGAGCACCAGCTGCGCGCTGCCGATGCCTCTCTGGTGGTGATCGGCCGGCACTGGCTCGACATCCAGGATGCCAGTGGCGCCCGTCGGCTGGATCAGCCCGGAGACTGGGTCCGACGCGAGATCGAGTGGTCGCTGTCCAGCGGCATGCCGGTGATTCCCTTGCTGGTGGCGGGGGTGCCCATGCCCACGGCCACCCAATTACCTGGCTCGTTGCAAGGCCTGGCGCGATTTCAGGCTCTGTCCCTGTCCGATCATCGCTGGCCCGATGACATGCGGGCCCTGTGCGATGCACTGAGCGAGCGGGTACCTCGGCTCGCCAAGGCGCGAGCTCAGAGCGCCAGGCCGGCAGCCAAGAGCCGAGAGCCCGCAGCGCCAGCCCGTCGAGCGCTGCCATCCGGGTTTGTGCGCTGGCTGAGCTCGTTGTTGCGCCGTGTCGCTGGTCTGGTGGCGCTGGGCGCTGCGGTCTACATCGGCGTGCGCGCCCTGGGTGGTCCGGGAGCCAATCGGGTCATGGGCCGACTGATTGACACCACCTGGCAGGAAATCCAGCGCCTGTTCTGACGGTGTCTGGGCCGGTACGGCCATGGCCACGGGATAATCGCTGCATGTCTGCTTCCAAAGTCCTGTTTGGCTTCCATGCCGTCGGCGTGCGCCTGAAAACCGCGCCAGCCTCCATTGTCGAGATCTATTTCGAGCCGACCCGTCGCGACGCGCGCATGCGCCAGTTTCTGGAGCGAGCCAAAGAGGCCAATGTGCGACTGATCGAGTCCGATGGCCTGCGGCTGGCCAAACTCGCGGGCAGCCATGGTCATCAGGGCGTTGCGGCCCGGGTGCAGGCGGTCGAGCAGATTCATTCACTCGACACTTTGTTGGAGGACCTGGAAGCGGCGAGCACGGCGCCGCTTCTGCTGGTGCTCGACGGCATTACCGATCCACACAACCTGGGTGCCTGCCTGCGCGTGGCCGATGGGGCAGGCGCTCACGCGGTGATCGCACCCAAGGACCACGCGGCCGGTATCAACGCCACGGTGGCCAAGGTGGCCAGCGGTGCCGCCGAGACCATGCCTTACTTCATGGTGACCAACCTGGCACGCACACTGGGTGAGCTCAAGGAGCGCAGCATCTGGATCACCGGCACCAGCGACGATGCGTCGCAGACCCTGTATCAGGTTGATCTGCGCGGTCCGACCGCGCTGGTGCTGGGTGCCGAGGGGCAGGGCATGCGTCAGCTCACACGCAAGACTTGCGACCAGCTGGTGAGTATCCCCATGCGCGGCGCGGTGGAAAGCCTGAACGTATCGGTGGCCAGCGGCGTCTGCCTCTACGAAGCGCTGCGCCAGCGTGGTTGATGCCGCCCTGCGGTCCCAGGTGCGTCAGTGGATCGTCGAGGCGCCGCGCATCACGGTGCTGAGCGGAGCGGGCATGAGCGCCGAGTCGGGTGTGCCAACTTTCAGGGATGCGCTCACCGGCCTGTGGGCCCGGTTCAATCCAGAGGAGCTGGCCACCGAAACGGCCTTCCGCGCTCATCCGCAGCGTGTCTGGGCCTGGTACGCGCACCGGCGAGAGGCGTTGGCGCAGGTGCAGCCCAACGCTGGCCACTGCGCGCTGGCGGCGTTTGCACTGCGCCACCCCGGCCGCCTGACGCTGATCACTCAGAACGTTGACGGCCTGCACCAGCGGGCTGGCCTGGCCGACACGATTGCCTTGCACGGCAGCCTGCTGGACGACCACTGGCTCGACCTGCCCAGGACCTGTTGCCACACTGAGCCGATCCAGTCTGGCGAGCCGCCGAGCTGCCCTGTTTGCGGCAACCAGCGCCGCCCCTCGGTGGTGTGGTTCGGTGAATCGCTGCCAGGCCCGGCGTTTGCCGCGGCCGAGGCCGCCGCCCAGGACTGTGACCTGATGCTGGTGGTGGGTACCTCCGGCGTGGTCTACCCGGCCGCGGGCCTGGCATTCACGGCCCACCAGCGCGGCGCCCGGGTGGTCATCGTCAATCCCGAGCCGTCCGACCTCGATGCAGTGGCCGATGCCTGCCTGCGCGAGCCTGCGGCACAATGTTTGCCACACCTGCTGGAAAATTCATGAACCGTTCTACCTGCCTTCTTCCCCTGGCCCTGATCACCATTCTGCTGTCGGCCTGCACCCAGGAGCAGCAGAACCAGATCAGCCGGGACATCCAGAACTGGACCGGCACCAACGGCGTGCTGGAGGTGTATGCCGGCGACAAGGTGGTGCGCCGTTTCCTGAAAGTCGACAAGATCAGCACCGCGCTGGGCACTGGCGACAAGACGCCGCGCGCCTACCGCTACGGCTACGGCGTGCTCGACGAAAACCTGAACATGCAGGTCGATCCCGGCGAGAAGAAGGTGTACTTCGAGATCAGCGACTACACGAACGCGGTATTTTTCGAAAATCCGCGCTGAGCCGCTTTAAACCCAGCCGATTGCACCCAGAAGGGCGCCGGCGCCAATCAGCCACAGCAGGTGTATGCGCGTGCGCCAGACCAGCAGCGTCGCTGCGGCGGTGAGCAGGTACAGCGGCCAGTCGCTCGTGGGCTGATCGTGGGCTGCGGTCAGCAGCCAGCCGGTGGCGATCAGCAGCGCGATCACGATCGGTGCCATGCCGGCTTTGAAGGCTCGCACCGTACGCCGCTCGCGATGTTGATGCGCCCAGCGCGTGGCGGTGTAGGTCAGTACCGACGAAGGCAGTAGAGTGGCCGTCATGCTGACCACCACTCCCAGAAGGGCCAGGCCCCAGGCCAGCCAACCAGCCGCCGCGCCACCGCCGGCGTTTAACCCGAGGTTCCAGCCCAGCAATGCGATGAACAACACATTTGGTCCCGGCGCGGCCTGCGACAAGGCGATGGAGGCGGTGAACTGGGCGTCGCTTAGCCAGGCCTGCTGCGTGACCAGGTAGCGGTGCATGTCGGGCGCGGTGGTGATGGCGCCACCCACGGCCAGCAGCGAGAGCGAAGCGAAATGGCTGAACACCGCCAGCCAGTCGATCGCGGTCACCGCGCCTGTCATGGTTTCGCCCTGTCGAGCGCTGGCCGCAGGCCGAGCAGGCGGTAGGCCCAGAGGCAGGCTGCGCCGCCCACGCACAGCAGCACCCACACCAGCTTCCAGCGCAGCAGGGCAATCGCCACAAAAGTCACTAATGCCAGTGCCGCGCAGGTCCGCAAGCCCATGGGGTTTTTGCCCAACGCCACCACCAGCTTGATTCCCGTGGCCGTGATCAGCCCGGCCGCCACCGCACCCATGCCTCGCAGCGCGCCTTGCGCGCTGGCGGTGTCGGCAAACTGGCCGTAAAGCGCGGCGAGTAGCAACACCACGACCAAGGGGGCAGCAAGCATGCCGGCCAGCGCAGCGAGCGCGCCGGGCAGGCCGAAGTGACGCCCTCCAATCATCAGTGACAGGTTGACTACGTTGGGCCCGGGCATGACCTGGGCCACTGCCCAGTCCTCCACGAACTGCTCGCGTGTCATCCAGCGCTTTTTCTCGACCATTTCACGCTGCACCACCGCCAGCACGCCGCCGAAGCCTTGCAACGCCAACCGGGTGAAGGACCAGAACAGGTCGCTTAGCGAGTCGGGTACCGCCAGGGGCGCGTCGTCTACGCTGGCCGCGGACCCGGGCAGGGGCGGTTCGAGGGCCATGGTGGAGCGACTGGCGCGGCGGAGACTCAGATCGCCTCGGCCATCAGGGCCTGGATGCCTTCGACGTCCAGCGGCTTGGTGACGTAGCCCCTGATGATGGGCAATGTGGCGGCGCGGGCGCGGTCGGCCGGTGAGCCCGACGAGGTCAGCATCACCAGCATGATGGTGGGCTTGTCCGCCAGCAACGGCGTGGCTTGCTCCGCGACGCCGAAGCCGTCGAGTCCTGGCATGTTGATGTCCAGGAAGATGCAGGTGGGCACCTGCATGGCGTCGCTGCGAAAAAACGCCAGCGCGTCCTCGCCGCTTTCAAACACCAGCACCTCGCCGGTGAAGCCGGCGCGTTCGATCATGATCTCGTGGTAAACGTTGTCGGCCTCGTTGTCGTCGATCAGGATGAAGCGTTCATACCGGCTCATTGGCACTCCTGGGTGCAGTTGGGGTGGGATCCAGCGGCAGGCTCAGCACAAAGCAACTGCCCTCGCCGGGTGTGGAGGTGACCGAAATCGAACCGCCGTGCTGTTCGGCGATGCGCCGGCAGATCGACAGACCCAGCCCGGAGCCCGCGAACTGCTTGCGCGTGTGCAAGCGCTGGAACATGCCGAAAACCTTGTCCAGATGCTCGGCGGAGATGCCGATGCCATTGTCTCGCACCGCCAGCTGCAGCTGACCGTCGGAGAGCTGGGTCGTGATGTTCACCTCCGGTGCCACGCCAGACCGCGCGAATTTCAGGCCATTGCTCACAAGATTCTGCAGCGCGATGCGCAGCAAGGTGGGGTCGCCCCAGGCGGAGGGCAGTTGCCCAACCACCAGCCGACCGGCAGAGCGCTCTAGCGCCATGGCCAGATCGTCCTGCACCTGGGTCGCTAGCTGGCCCAGATCCACTGGCTGCGGCTGGAGCACATGGTGATCCATACGCACAAATTCGAGCAGGTCGTTGAGCAGGGTCTCCATGCGCTGGCCGCCCTGGCGCACAAAATCGAGGTAACTGCGGGACTTGCCGGGCCAGATGATCCGTTCGTCCGTGGCCAGCAACTCGGCGAAGTTATTGATGGAGTTGATGGGCTCGCGCAGGTCGTGCGAAATGATGTGGATGAAACGCTCCTGCTCCACCGTGGTGAGCTGCAGCTGTTCCAGGGCCTGGCTCAGCGCGTCCTCGCGGTCTTTGCGTTGCTGGATGTCCTGGGCACGCACCACCACACCGAGCACCTGCCCCTCGTCGTCTCGCGCGGGCAGGTATGACACCTCGAACTGCCTTTGGCCCAGATGCGGAAAGTCGATCGGCGACTCGTGAATCACGGATTCACCGGCCAGGGCCCGATCCAGGTACGGCCGGATGATGAGCTCGAACTGCGCCTGTCCGATGAGGTCGGGCACCTGGCGACCCACGATGTCGTCCGGCTGCCGGCCCCAGTAGTCCAGGTGAGCCGGATTGACGAACTGGTAGGTGTGGTCGTGGTCGATGAACGCTTCGAGTTCGCGCCCGCTGGTGAGCAGGGCCTGCATCACCGCGATGTCCTGGCGCACCTTCGCTGCCCCGTGCCGCGCCAGCTCCCGCTGCAGCTTCGTGTGCTCCAGCAGGGTGGTGACCAGACTCGCCAGCGATCGCAATGCCGCCGCCTGACTGGCCGAGAGCTCACGCACCTCTGTGTCGATCACGCAGACCGTGCCCAGCGCCAGGCCGTCCTGGGTGACGATGGGCGAGCCTGCGTAGAACCGCAATGGGCTGGATGGATCGGTCACCAGCGGGTTGTCGCGGAAGCGCTCATCCTGAGTGGCGTCGGAGACCACCATGACTTGATCTGGCTGCAGGATGGCGTGGGCGCAGAATGCGATATCGCGTCCCGTTTCGTTGAAAGCCAGCCCCTGGCGCGATTTGAACCACTGGCGTTTTTCGTCGACCAGCGAAATCAGCGCGATCGGCGTGCCGCAGAGCGAGGATGCCAGGGCGGTGATCTCGTCAAACGCCTGCTGTGGCAGCGTGTCCAGGATCTCCAGGTTGCGCAGGCGGGCCAGCCGTTGGGCTTCGTTAAGGGGCAGGTCGGCAGGTTTCAAGTGGTGGACTGGTCAGGGAGGTGTCGGGGTGAGCGCGGCGAGCGGTTTCAAGCGGGTGATTCTCTCTTGTACCTGAATCGGCTGCGCCATGGGCATACCGCCCGCGGTATCGCGCCTGCTCGCAGGCACAGCAGTGGCCGGACACTGGACCCTCAGACCGACATGCCGCCCGAGACTTCGATCACCGCGCCATTGACGTAGCTGGCTTCGTCGCTGGCCAGAAAGGCGTAGACGTTGGCGATTTCCTCGGCCTTTCCCAGGCGTTTGAGCGGCACTCGATGCTCCATCTCGGCAATGACCTTGTCGGGAATGGTGGAGAGGATGGGCGTGCTGATGAAGCCCGGCGCCACCGCGTTCACCCGCACGCCCTTGGGTCCGAGTTCGCGGCTCCAGGTCTTGGTGAAGCCGATCACGCCGAACTTGCTGGCAGCGTAGTTGGTCTGACCAAAATTGCCGTAAATGCCGACCACGGAGCTGGCGTTGAGGATCACGCCGCTGCCCTGTGCCGTCATGGTGTCGGCCACAGCCTGCGCGCAATGAAACACGCCGCGTAGGTTGACGTCGATCACTTTGTCGAATTGCTCCAGCGTCATCTTCTGCAGCCGCGCGTCTTGCGTGATGCCGGCGTTGTTCACCAGCACATCGATGCGGCCAAATTGTGCGTTCACCTTCGCCACCACCGCGTCGACCATGGTGCGCTGGGTCACGTCCATCACAAAACCGAGCGCCGTGGCACCCAGCGCCTCACATTGTTTGACCGCGGCGTCCACCGCCGACTGCTTCACGTCACAGACGATGACGGTCGCGCCCTCCTGGGCGAATTTGAGCGCGGTGGCCAGGCCGATGCCTTGCGCGGCGCCGGTGATGATCGAGACTTTTCCTGCGAGACGTGTCATGGTGGGGGTGTGAAGCGGGTTGACGAAACAGGTCGGCGAGCGAAATGCCCGCTGGCAATCAGCAGTATCCGTTGGGGAAATGGCGGCAGGCTGACAACGCCCTGACGTCAGTACACCGGCTGGTGTTGGCGCAACGTGGCCTTCACCTCGTCGCTGAGCAAGAAGCCGTTGCCGTACTGGGCCGCCAGCTCGGCGCTGCGGCGCTCAAAAGTATCCAGCCCCATGCCATATGCAAACTGCAGCGCACCCCCGGTCCAGGCGGGGAAGCCGATGCCGAAAATGGAGCCTATGTTGCCGTCGTGCACGCTGGTGAGCACGCCCTCGGCCAGGCAACGCGCGGTCTCCACCGCCTGGCGGTAGAGCATACGGTCCTTGATGTCTTGCAGGTCCCAGGTCACACCGGGCTTTTCGAACAGCTCCTTCAGCTCGGGCCACAGGTGCTTCTTCTGGCCTTCGGGGTAGTCGTAAAAACCACCCCCGGCGGCGCGGCCGGCGCGGTGGTGCTGCTTTACCATGCGCTCCACCAGCGTCTCGCCCGGCGTGGCGGTGTAGGAATGACCTTCTTTCTGGAAGTCCAGCCGGGTCTGCTCCAGCACATGAACGGAGAGCGACAGGGCGGTTTCGTCCAGCACGGCCAGCGGACCCACCGGCATGCCGGCCTGCATGGCCGCGTTTTCGATCACCGGCGCCGGAATGCCTTCGCCCAGCATGACGGCGCCCTCCATGACGAAAGTGCCAAACGTGCGGCTGGTGTAGAAGCCCCGCGAGTCGTTGACGACGATGGGCAGCTTGCCCAGCGCCTGCACGTAGTCGTAGGCGCGGGCCACCGTTTCGTCATCGGTCTGTTTCCCGCGGATGATCTCCACCAGTTTCATCTTGTCGACCGGGCTGAAGAAGTGGATGCCGACGAACTTGGCCGGCTGGGCCGATGCCTTCGCCAGCCCGGAGATGGGCAGGGTAGACGTGTTGCTGGCAAAGAAGCCGCCTTCGGCGAGCATGGGCTCGGTCTCCATCGTCACCAGGGCTTTGAGCTCGCGTTGCTCGAACACCGCTTCGATGATCAGGTCGCAACCTTTCAGGTCAGCCGCACTGGGGGTGGGTGTGATCAGGTTCAGCATGCCTTGCTGCTTCTCGGCCGACATCTGGCCCTTGTCGACGCGCCTTTGTGTGAGCTTGGCGGTGTAGGCCTTGCCTTTTTCGGCGGCCTCCATCGAGACATCCTTGAGCACAGTCGCGATGCCGCGGCTGGCCTGCGAATAGGCGATGCCCGCGCCCATCATGCCCGCGCCCAGGATGCCGACACGCTTGGGCTGGAACCTGGGCACGTCCTTTGGACGCGACTGCCCGCTCTTGATGGCGTTCAGGTTGAAAAAGAACGTGTTGATCATGTTCTTCGCTACTGGATTCACCATCAGGCCAGCGAGGTAGCGGCTCTCGATGCGCAGCGCGGTCTCGTAGTCCACCATTGCCCCCTCGACCATGGCAGCCAGCGCCGCTTCAGGCGCTGGGTAGAGGCCACGCGTTTTCTGCTTGAGCACGGCGGGTGCCACGGTCAGCATGCCCGCGATCTTGGGATTGCTCGGTGTGCCACCGGGCATCTTGTAGTCCTTGCGGTCCCAGGGGTGCTGCGCTGCCTCGGGCTGACCCCGCGCCGATTCGATGAAGGCCAGGGCGCGCGGCATGAGATCCTCAGGTGTGGCCACCAGCTCGTGCACCAGGCCCAGCTTCGCCGCTTCCTCGGGACCGAACAGCTTGCTCTCCAAGATGTAGGGTTGTGCGCCCATCAGGCCGAGCAGGCGGGTCATTTTGGTGATGCCGGTGGCGCCAGGCAGCAGGCCCAGCGTGATCTCGGGCAGACCAAACTGGATCTTGCGGTCGTTCACCGCGATGCGGTGGTGACCGACCAGCGCCACTTCCCAGCCACCGCCCAGCGCCGTTCCATTCAGGCACGAAACCACCGGGACACCCAGGGTTTCCAGCGCGCGGAACGCTTGCTTGATGCGCTCGATTTCCGCGAAGATGCGCGGCGCATCGCTGGCCTGGGTTCGCATCACCCCCTTGAGGTCGGCGCCCGCGAAGAACGTGCTTTTGGCTGAGGCCAGCACCACGCCTCTGAGCTGCGCCTTGTCCTGCACCACCTGTGCAGCGACCGTCGCCAAGTCTTCCTGCCACTGCAGGCACATTGTGTTGACCGGCGAGCCCTGCTCGTCAAAGGTGATGGTGGCAATGCCGTTGGCGAGTTCGTAGCGGATGGTTGGGGTGATCATGTGAAAAGCTCCAAAGAGATGCCCATCGAGCGTGGTTCAAGAACACCGCGGAACTGGCTTTGCCGGGCCGCAGGTGTTGCCTCTTTCAGGGGTGATGCGCGAAGCGCGGCGCGCGTATCGGGTGGTCACCCCCGCTCAATGATGGTGGCAATGCCCATGCCGCCGCCGACACATAGCGTCGCCAAGCCATAGCGCTTGCCGGTGCGGTGCAGCTCGTCCACCAGCGTGCCCAGAATCATTGCACCGGTGGCACCGAGCGGATGGCCCATGGCGATGGCGCCGCCGTTCACGTTGACCTTCTCGTGTGGCACGCCCAGCTCCTGCATGAACCTCATGGGCACGGCAGCAAAGGCTTCGTTGACTTCAAACAGGTCGATCTGGTCGATGCTGAGGCCTGCCTTTGCCAGCGCCTTGCGCGCGGCCGGCATGGGGCCCGTGAGCATGATGGTGGGGTCGGCACCCGAGAGGGCGACCGCCACGATGCGAGCGCGTGGCGTGAAGCCGTGTGTCTTGCCCGCAGCTTCACTGCCGATCAGCATCGCCGCGGCGCCGTCCACGATGCCCGAGGAGTTGCCGGCGTGGTGCACATGGTGGATGCGCTCGACCTGCGGGTACCGCTGAAGGGCCACGGCGTCAAAACCCATAGCGCCGAGTTGTTCAAACGCGGGTTTCAGGCTCGCCAGGCCTTGCATCGTGGTGTTGGGTTTGATGAACTCGTCCTTGGCGAGGATGATCTGGCCGAGCGCATCCCTCACCGCCACCACTGAACCATCGAAGTACCCGGCGGCTCGGGCAGCGGTAGCCCGCTTTTGTGATTCCAGCGCAAAGGCGTCCACTTCGTCACGCGAAAAGCCGTTGAGTGTGGCGATCAGATCGGCGCCAATGCCTTGCGGCACAAACAGTGTGGCGCTGTTGGTTTCCGGATCTTGCGCCCAGGCGCCGCCGTCCGAGCCAATAGGCACGCGGCTCATGCTCTCCACCCCGCCCGCGACAACTAGGTCTTCCCAGCCACTGCGGACTTTCATTGCCGCCATGTTCACCGCTTCCAGGCCTGATGCACAAAAGCGGTTGAGCTGCACACCCGAGCAGCGCCAGTCCCATCCGGCCTTGAGCGCGGCCACCTTGGGCAGCACCGAGCCCTGTTCACCGATGGGCGAGACCACACCCATCACCACGTCGTCCACCGCGGCAGTGTCGAGCTGGTTGCGGCGCTGCAGTTCGCTCAACAGGCCCGCGAGCAGGTTTACCGGTTTCACCTCGTGCAGGCTGCCGTCCTTCTTGCCCTTGCCGCGGGGCGTTCGGATGGCGTCATATACGAAGGCTTCAGGCATGGCTTGTCTCCAGGGCAACGGTTCAAGGGGCGCGAATCAGTATAGACTTTTGCCAAGCAAGCGCTTTGCATAAATCTCTCCCTCCACGTCCGATAGGTGACAGCCATGATTCCACGCACCCTGTTCAACGCCGACCACGAAGCCTTCCGCGACAGCTTTCGCCGCTTCATGGACAGGGAAATTGCCCCGTTCCACGAAGCCTGGGAGGAGCAGGGCTATGTGGACCGCGAGGTGTGGCGCAAGGCAGGTGCCAATGGTTTTCTGTGCATGACTATGCCCGAAGTACACGGCGGTGCCGACGCGGACAAGCTGTATTCGGTGGTGCAGATGGAGGAGCTGGCGCGCGGTGGCTTTACCGGCATCGGCTACGGGCTGCACAGCGAGATCGTGGCACCCTACATCCTGCACTACGGTACCGAGGCGCAAAAGTCGAAGTACCTGCCGCTGCTCGCCAGCGGCGAGATGGTGGGCGCCATCGCCATGAGCGAGCCCGCGGCGGGCAGTGATCTGCAAGGCGTGAAGACCACGGCCATGCAGCAGCCCGATGGCGGCTACCTGCTCAACGGCAGCAAGACCTTCATCACCAACGGCTGGCACGCCGATCTGGTGATCGTGGTCGCCAAGACCAACCCGGCAGCGGGCGCAAAAGGCACCAGCCTGTTCTTGCTGGAAAGCGGCACACCGGGATTCGAGAAGGGCAAGCGTTTGAAGAAGCTGGGGCTGAAAGCGCAGGACACCAGCGAGCTGTTCTTCGACAACGTGAAGTTGCCCGCCGAGCAGCTGCTGGGTGGCGCAGCCCAGGAAAACCGCGGCTTCATTTGCCTGATGGAGCAGCTCCCCTGGGAGCGGCTGCAGATCGCGATCGGCGCGGTGTCGGCCGCACAGGCTGCGATCGACTGGACGGTGGACTACGTGAAGGAACGCAAGGTCTTTGGCCAGGCGGTGGGGGCGTTTCAACACACGCGCTACCAGCTTGCCGAGCTGCAAACCCAGGTGCAGGTGGCGCGGGTGTTTGTGGACAAATGCTGCGAGCTGGTCAACGCCGATCAGCTCGACACCGCCACCGCCAGCATGGCCAAGTACTGGTGCAGCGATCTGCAATGCCAGGTGATGGACGCCTGCGTGCAGCTGTTTGGCGGATACGGCTACATGTGGGAATACCCCATCACCCGTGCTTACGCCGACGCGCGTGTGCAGCGCATCTATGGAGGCACGAACGAAATCATGAAAGAGGTGATCTCGCGCGCCATGGGGCTGGGCGGTCGCTGAGCGGCGGCGCACTTGCCGCTTTCACGCGCGTTACGGCATGCTTTGCGCCAGCCAGGCGGCGATCTGTGTGGCAGCGTCCTGGGTCGCGGCCGTCAGCGCGCGCACGCCGCCGGGGGCGTCTGCCGTGGGTGCTGGTGCAGTGGCTGTGAAGCTGCGCTGAGCTGACAATTCGTTGCCCTTGAGCAAGGTGGCGCGCAGTTGCACCACACCTTGGCTGGAGTTCGGTGCGTCGAATTGCTGGCTGAACTCCTCCAGTTCAAGCTTGAGGGCGTAAGCCGGTGAGCCTTCGCCCGGCGAAAGCACGGGCCCTTGCGAAGTCAAAACGGCGCGCACCCGCTGCTGCAGCAGTTGCCCTGGTGGCATGCTCCAGCGGGCCAGGGCGTAGGGGCGCAGTTCCTGGGCATTGGCGTAGGTGAGGCGAAACTGTACGGCGGTGGTGTCAAGCGAGACGCTGGTCTGCACCTCCGCCAGGGCCAGGGGCGCCAGCGCGGGCACCGCGGGGTTGGACGCGACCGGGGCAGCGGGACCAAAGTCGTACACCAGCTTGGGTGCGGGTGCCTGGGTCACTGCGCAGGCCGATAACGCCAGCGCGGCGGCTGCCGCAGCCAGTCTCCTGGCCTGGGTGGTCCAAGGGATGGCGGAGGAGCGGTCGGTGTGGAGGGGCATGGGTTGGACTCCTTGCGAATTACCGGGTATGGCCAGACACGGACACACGCCAGGGCTTATACAAACGGATTCATGGGCGGCAGTGGCGAACGCGATGGGTGCTTCAGGGCGAAACGAAGCCGGGCTCGCCAGGGCCTGGCGGAGTGCCTCCACTGCCGAAAATCAGGCTGCGTGGTTCGTCGGCCAAGGCGGTGGCCGCTCGATCCACGCTGCGCGCAGCGCTGGTGGCTGCGTTGGCGGTGCGGGCTGCCCCTTCGGCTGCGCGCACCGCGCTCGGCAGGACCACGCTGTTGATGGCCTGAGCGCTTTGAGACAGGTCTTCGGCGCCTTGCTCCAGTCTTTGCAACAAGCCGTTGGGTGCAGTGGCTGCTTTGGCGATGTCGGTCAGCGCCTGGGCGCTGGCCGTGGCGGCCTGGGCCGTGGCGTTGAGCTCAGCCGTCGACTTTTGCAGCGCGAGCATGGTGGCTCGCGTGTCAGCGACCAGGGCGGGGATGTTGGTGCGCTCGGGACCCAGCTGGGCGTCGAGGATGGTCTGTATCCGGTCGGAAGCGGCGCCGAGTTTGGTGGCAGTTTCGCCAATGGCTTGCACGCTGCCCATGATGGCCTGCTGGTTGGCCGGGGACAGCAGCTCACCCACCCGTTCTGAAATGCGCTGTGTCTGCTCCAGGATGAACGAGCCTTGGTCGGCGAACTGGCTCAGCAAGCCCGGGCGCAGGGGAATGCGCGTGGGCTGGTCGCTGTTGGTGGTCAAGGCTGCGCCGGTGCTGGCCTCATTGTCCAGCTGCACGAAGGCCAGGCCCGTCACGCCCTGGTAGCCCAAGGTGGCGTAGGTGCTCTCGGTCAGCGGCACGTCTTTCCTGATGCTAATGCGCAGCAAAACCTGGCCTTTGTTCAAGGGGTCAAACCCAATCTGGGTGACCTTGCCAATGTTGATGCCACGAAAGCGAACCGCCGCCTGTTCAGACAAACCGGTCACAGATTCGGCGGTGGAGAGTTCGTAGATGTCACCTTCCTGTTGGTCGCGCGAAAGCCAGGTGGCCAGTCCGAGCAGCAGTGCGACCACCGTGATGATGAAGGCGCCGGCGGCGAAGGCGTGGGATTTGTTTTCCATAGAGCGTTGTCCTTTAGGCGGGCGGCTCGGGCGCGTCCAGCAAGGCCATGGCACGCTGGCCTCGGCCGCCGCCAAAATAATGCTGGATGAAGGGGTGGGGTGTCGCAATCACCTTTTGGGGCGTGCCCACCACCACGACTTTCTGGTCAGCAAGAACCGCCACCCGGCTGGAGAGTTCGAGCAAGGTGTCTAGGTCGTGCGTGACCATGATGACCGTCAGACCCATTTCTCGGTGAAGGGAGCGAAGCAGCTGGCAGAAGCCATCGGCTCCCTCAGGGTCGAGTCCGGCGGTGGGTTCGTCCAGCAGCAGCAGCGGTGGGTCCATGATGAGGGCACGGGCCAAGGCCACGCGCTTGACCATGCCGCCCGAGAGATCTGCAGGCATCTTGCTGGCGTGCTTGGCTTCCAGGCCCACCATTTGAAGCTTGACCAAAGCGGCGTCGCGCACGAGCTCTGTGGGCAGGTGGCTCAACTCGCGCAGGGCGAAGGCGATGTTGTCCAGCACGTTGAAGGCCGAGAACAAGGCGCCTTGCTGAAACAGCATGCCGACGCGGCTGGTGGCGGCGTTGCGGGAGTTGGCGTGGCCTGCAGCCTCGCCCATGACGCTGATCTCGCCACGGGTGGGCGACTCCAGACCCAGAATCTGACGCAGCAGCGTGGTCTTGCCTGTGCCTGACCCGCCCACGAGCGACAGGATTTCGCCCTTCGCGATTTGCAGATCGAGATCTCGGTGCACCACGAATTCGGGCGCATTGCCACCCCCATAGACAGTCCACAAACCCCGAATGTCCACTGCCGGCTGTTCGCTTGCAAGGCGCGTTGTACTCATACGCCGATGTCCTTGAAGACGATGGCAAACAAGGCGTCGACCAGGATGACCACGGTGATCGATGTGACGACCGATGCCGTGGTGCCTTTACCCAGGCTTTCCGTGTTGGGCTCAACCCGAAGGCCAAAATGGCAGGCAATGAGCGCGATGAACAGGCCAAAGACCACCGTTTTTCCCGTGGCCAGTCCGAGATTGGCCAGCTCGACAGCAGCGGGCAGTGCGTTGATGAAGAAGGTGGGCGAGATACCGAGGGAAATGTCGGCCGCCACCATGCCGCCGAGAAGGGCGAGCACGGTGGTCCAGACACTGATGAGCGGCATGGCGATGGCCAGTGCTAGCGCACGAGGCATGACGAGGCGAAAGCCAGGTGCGATGCCCATCACGCGCATGGCGTCGAGCTCTTGGGTGACGCGCATCACGCCGATCTGTGCCGTGATGGCAGATCCGGATCGACCTGCGACCAAGATTGCGGCGAGCATCGGGCCGAGTTCGCGCACCAGCGAGACACCCAGTAGGTTGACAATGAAGGCGTCGGCACCGAACTGTTTGAGTTGCTGGGCACTCAGGTAAGCCAGCACCACGCCGATGAGAAAACCGACCAGCGCGGTGATGGGCAGGGCTGTTGCGCCGAAGTGGAAGA
This sequence comes from Hydrogenophaga sp., assembly GCF_011390835.1. GTDB lineage: Bacteria > Pseudomonadota > Gammaproteobacteria > Burkholderiales > Burkholderiaceae_C > Hydrogenophaga. The sequence continues at coordinate 58,026 of NZ_JAABRQ010000002.1, forward strand.
GGTGGCTTGAGATGTCGCGCCAAGGTCCGCGGGCTGGGGCCCGCAGCAAACGCAGCGTGTCCAATAACAACTGGCCCAGCAGTCCGATGAAGCTGTACAGGTGCTCCAGCAGCCTCAGCACGCTGCTTCCCAGGCTCAAGAAGCGTTGCCACAGATTGCGCGTTGGTTCTGGGGGGGGCGACAACGTGAAGCGCTCAACGCGCTCGAACAAGGCGCGCTGCCCATCGCTCAGGGACAGATTGGGTGGCCAGGCGTGGCCCCAGTGATCCCAGAGCAGCTGTGCGCCAATATGGTCAATGGCTTGAGCGCCCTCTAAGGCCCATGCGGTCGGTGGTGACGTGCCGCCGGCGTGCTGCTTCAGGCTGGCCTGCAGGCCGCGCCAGAGCTGTGCATCAGCCAGCCTCGCCGCAGTCCAATGACCCAAGACCTGCAGAACAGGGCCCTGTGGACCCATCTGTTGCGCGACGCGCGGCGCAGCGTTGCACTCGATCTGGGCGACTTCGGAGGGTTCGGCTGAAATGTGGGCCTGGTTCATGGCGTGAAACTTCGGCAATGGGCCGCGCGACAGGGCGTGGTCCATCATAGTGATCTTGACCAAGCTACTGTGGACAACGAGGCTATCTGTCTTTGCCCTTGGAGCAGCCTTCAAGCCGCTTGTGTGGGAAGGCCTCTCTTAGATGCTTAGAGGACGTCGGTTAGAAGCGAGCTGAAGCAAAGATCAACCGCCAGTGGGTTGGCCAGATTGACTGGCTCCGCGCGACGAAACAACCCCCGTGCTTAAGCAATCCGTGGCGCTTCCGAGCTCGGCCGGCGTGACGCGCGCGGGTCTGCTCGAACTGCCCTGCGCCTGGGCTCTGTTCGCCCACTGCGTCATCTGCTTCGAAGACAGCAAGGCTGCGGCCTTCATTGCCCGAGCTTGGGCCGAGACCGGCGATGAAGTGCTGCGCTTTGATTTCACCGGCCGGGGCGGCAGCGGGGGCTGCTTTTAAGGTGGCGTGAGTGCCGGCAAGCACCATTTCCTGATGGACGAACCGGTGGCGGTGGGGGCGACAACCTCGGCCCCAGCCCCTACAACACGCAGGGAGCAGCGCTCCGTGGACGCTGCGTATGTTTGCGCGGCGCAACGGCTGGCAGCTCTGGAGTGGGTGCGCGGGGCGCTGGTGCACGACAAGGTACACGCCACCGACGGCGAGCGCTGCGAAACACAGTCGGGGCAGATCGATCGCATCGCGTGCGTGATCGTGCTCACTGGCGTGCTGAGTGAAGCGCCGCGCGAACGGCAGATGCCATCGCCGACCGTTGTCCGGTGCACCAGAACTTGCGCAAAAAAGGGGTGTCGGTGGTGACGCAGACCGGCCAGCTGGGGTGATAGTCCCCGGCAGGAAGTAGCCCGAGCGTATGGTGAGGTTACTGGGCGCGATGAGGGTGCCCGGTCAGCTTTGCCCCCTCTAGGAGACTTCCATGCACCACGTCCTCGCCCGCATCACCGTCAAGCCCGACGCGGCCGCGCAAGCCGCTTCCATCCTGACCGAGCTGGTCGCCCAGTCTCGCCAGGAACCGGGCTATGTGTCTTACAAGCTGTACCAGCAATTGGTCACGCCGCATGTGTTCCAAACGGTGGAGCAGTAGCAGGACGCCGTCGCGGCCGACGCGCACATGGGCACGCCGCACGTGGGCGCGGCCATTGAGGCAGCGACCGCGCTGTTTGCATCGCCTCCCGAGATCCTGGCTTACGACAAGCTCGCCTAGGGTGCGGGCCTCAGATTTCGATCACCTGACCCAGCGCTAGGCCGGCTGGCGCCTCGTGGTCAGCGATCACGAACGCGCGGCTGGGGTGTTCACTGGCTTCTGTCAGCAACTCGCGCAGCTGGCGGGTGGAGGGCGCGTCCAGCGCGGCAAAGGGTTGATCGATCAGCGTGAGAGGCGCGCCTGAGGCCATCGCAGCACTCAGCCAGACCTTGCGCTTGCTGCCCGCAGAGAGCATGTACAGCGGTTTGCGCTGGTGTGGCGCCAAGCCCAGCGCTTCGGCCAATTCATGAGCGAGCGCAGGCTGAAAGCCCGGGAAGCGCTCGGACTGAGCGACAAAAAATGCGTTGGCGCTGATGGCGTCGAATGCGTCGGTGGCGGGATCCATCCAGAACACGCACGCCTGAAAGGCCGCGCGGTCCGCCGCCAGGCTCACGCCATCGATCACCACGCTGCCCGACACGTCCGCGCGCACCCCGGCGAGCAATGCCAGCAATGTGCTTTTGCCACATCCGTCATCCCCGCGCACCAGGTGCAGACCGGGCTCGAGCGTGACCGACAGGCCATCAAATAGCGGAGGCTGGTCCGGCCACGCAAAACACAGGTTCTGCACCTGCAGCACGGCTGGGCGGGTCGCATCAGGATGGTGGGACAAGAGCAGGGTCTCAGCGTTGGGCGCAGGTGCGCGTCGCGCGGCTTGTGTTTTAGTAGCCAATGCGGTAACGCAGGCCCTGGTGGTTGAGCACGGCCGAGCGTTGTTCGATGGTTTCGAGCTTGAGGCCGGGGCTGATCTCGCCACCTTCCTGCACTACCTTGCCATTGACGATGAGCATACGGTGGGCTGGATTCTGCGAATAGGTGGAGCCGCTCACGTTGACGGCAGGCAGTCTGGCACGCACATCAGGCGTGAGTTCGGCGAAGCTGCGTACCGGGTTGACGGTGGCGATTGCCGTGGGCGCTGCGGAGGTGGATGCGGTTGAAGCAGCCGGTATTGTCGCCGCCGCCGCCGCCGGTCCTTCAGGCTCAGCTGGCCGTTCGGGGGCGGCGCTGGTTTGACGGGGTGGGCGCGGGGGCTCGGGCGCGAGGATGGGCAGCGTGGACAGGGTGGCGTCCGGGGTGGCGGGCGTGGACTGGGGCGGCGGCGCCCCAGCGGGGGGCTGTGCCGGGGCGACCTCGGGCGGGATCACCAGCGCAGACGCGTTTCGTGATACCCCTTGCCACCACCAAAGACCCAGGGCGCCCGCGAGCAACAAGGAAAGCCCGATCAGCGCGGCGGGCAACCAGCGCCTGGGTGGTGCGGTGACGGGGCGGTCCAGGGTGGGCGCGCTGCGTGTGTGCAGACCAGGGATGTGGCCGCGCTCGCGCTCGGCGTCGGCCCGTTTGAGTGCGTCGAGGATGTAGGACATGGCGTGGCTCTCAGCGCGTGGCGGCAACCAGGCGCGGCTCATCCAAGTTCACCGCCCGGTTCATCAGCATGAAGGTCATGGCGCCGGCAATGCCGTCCACCTCCAACCCGCGGGCTCGCTGGAAGGCTTCGACCAGCTGGCGCAGCGTGCTGGCGCTGGCGGGCAGTTCGCCGCGCGACTTCATGCCCTCCAGATGCGCGCTCAACCAAACCGCCGCCGCTCCGTCGGTGGCACTGCGCAAGGCGCCATCCTGCCCTGGAGGCAGGCGCCACAGGGTGGTGTAGTCGCCGCGCCAGACATCGGCCAATGCGGTGAGTGGCACCAGCCAGCGATCGTTGCCCACGCTGAGCGTGGCCGTTTCGCTGGTGATCTGCGTGACCAGCGCCCAGCCGCGAGGCTGTCCGGGCAGGCGCAGGGCCAGCAGGGCGGGGCGATCGAGCTGGCGCATGCCATGCAGCGTCATGCGGCTGGTGGTGAAGCATTGCAGCTGCTCGCGCTCGGCTCGGGCGCAAGGATCGGCATCGGGCAGGCTCTGGCCCCACAAAGGCCCCAGTTCGCGCACGCCAGCACGCTCGCTGCGCAGCAAAGCTGCCGCCGGCGGAAGGCCAGGTGTGGGCGGTGACAAGACTGGCACGCGTCTGGCGACGAACGCTGGGGTGATCGCGCTGGTGGTCGGGCTCGCGGCCACTGCGGCGTTGGCCGCCGGCGGCGTCACGACCGCTGGCGCCGCAACCACCGTGGGTGCGCTGGGCCGTGTCGCGATCCAGAGCCCGACAAGTCCGGCGGTGAGCAGGGCACCGCCCAGTGCCCCCAGCGCCAGCGTGCCCAGGCGGCGCGACGCGCGGCGCGAGGCAGGCGGTGCGGGAGGGCGCATGGCAGGTGATTCAAACACCTCGGCGGCGGCCTTGTCGACCACCGAGCGATCCACCCGGTCCAGACCGCCGGCATAGGCACCCAGCAGGGCACGGTCGCAGATCAGGTTGATACGCCGGGGGACGCCCTGGGTGAGGGTATGGATGCGCTTGATGGCGGAGTCGGTGAAGGGGGCAGGACCCTTCAGGCCGGCCACCGCAAGGCGGTGCCGGATGTAGTGCCGGGTCTCGGTCTCGGTCAACGCACCGAGGTGAAAGCGCGCGATCACACGCTGAGCCAGCTGTTCCAGCTCGGGCCGGGCGAGCATCTTGCGTAGCTCGGGTTGCCCGATCAGGATGATCTGCAGCAGCTTGCGTTCTCGGGTCTCCAGGTTGGTCAGCAGGCGCAGCTGTTCCAACACATGGCTGGTGAGGTTTTGTGCCTCGTCGATGATGAGGATGTTGTGCTGGCCGGCTGCGTGGCTGCTCAGGAGGTAGGCGTTGAGCGGATCCAGATAGTCCTTGATCGTGGCCGGGCCGATGCCTTCGTGCCTCACCTCGATGTGAAACTCGTGACAAATCGTCTTGAGCAGGTCACCCACGGTGAGCTTGGGGTTGAAGATATACGCCACATTGCAGTGCGGCGGGATCTGTTCGAGGAAGCACCGGCAGATGGTGGTCTTGCCCGCGCCGATCTCCCCGGTGAGCAGCACAAAGCCGCCACCCCCCTCGATGCCGTAAAGCAGGTGCGCCAACGCCTCCCGATGGCGCTCGCTCATGAAGAGATAGCGCGGATCTGGGGCGATGGAAAAGGGCGTGTGTTTCAGCCCGAAATGACCGGCGTACATGCGCTGAGGATAACGGGGGCGCCAAGGCCGGGCAATCTGAGCGGTCGCGAGGTGGTTGGCGACCTGACCGATGTGGGGCTCGCCGCGGTCAGGGCGACGCGCCGCCCAGGCGCGCCGCCACAGGGCAGGATCAGGCGGCCAGGGACATGGCGGGCTTGCTGACCGCCTTGTTGCTGCTGGATGAAGATGACACCGAGCACTCGATATCGCCAGAGAGCTGACCGCCTTCTTCAATCACGACCTTGCCGTAGCGGATCTTGCCGGTGACCTTGCCGGTGGCGTAGATCACCAGTTTCTGGCGCACGGTGAGGTTGCCGTCGAACACGCCGCGGATTTCGGCGATGTCGATCTCGGCCGAACCCTTGAATGCACCTTGTTGCGCTATCTGGATCACGCGAGAGTCCATCGTGGCTTCGACCAGACCTTCGACCACCAGTGTGTCGCAGTCGGTGATCTCGACTCCTTTGAGCTTGATGTTCGGACCCACGGTCAGCTTACTGCCGCCTTCGGGCACGGTGCTGCTGGTGGATGCGGCCGGCGTGATCAGGGTGGCGGACTCTTCGACTTGGGGAGCGCTGCTGGCAGCGGAGCCATAACGCTGGGTGGACAGGCTGCTGTTGATAGGTTTGGTGGGTTCGGGATCGCGTTTGCCAAAGTGCAGTGCCATGTCAGCTCCTTCAAAAAGTGAAGCAGTCATGCTAAAGGCCACGTGGCTTACATTCTGATCGGGTCTGTAAGTGGGGTAACGAGATGCACAGTACGTCTGGTTGCGGGTGTTGCAAGTCTTGTCGTTACGCGGATTTGCCAGAACCCTGCCAAAGTGCAGCGTCGCCCACAGCCGCATCTCTGCAACGATGGGCGGCACGCACCCTGTGGGTGCAGACGTTCAGTGAACGTGAGGTGTCTCGGCGAGCTGACCCCGGATGGCGTCAGCGGGATGCACGCTGTTGTGCCGGTTGATGTGGAAGTTTTGTGGGTTTTTCAGGATACGCTGAAGGATGCCGGCTTCCTTGGTCGGGAATCTGCCTTCCGTGGTCTCGCTGATGCAGTCGCCAGCCTGGCCATTTTGTGGCCAGGCCAGAGCGGCGACCACCGGGCCATTGCTGCCACGTGCATCTTCATGAATGTGGGCTGCCCTGCCGTTGCCTGGCGCCTGATCCAATTCGGCCAGCTGAGCATCGACGACGATGGCGTAGCACAGGGTATTCATGTTCTGCGCGCCGTCGATACCGAAAACGGTGGCGTGACCGCGAGCGTTGGCATCGCCAGCCATCTTGCCCATGTTGTCGATTTCTTCCACGCCGACCAGGTTGGTTTCCAGCACTGGGTTCAAATGCCCCGCCTGTGCACTGGGGACCCAGACGGCGAGGCCGATCAAGCCCGAGTCAGCGATGGAAAGGAGGTGTTTTTTGAGTGTCATGGTGGGAGCTCCAATTGGGTTGATCACATTCGGCGCCCCATACCGGATGCAGAGGCCCTGCAATTGGGTACGCAGCGGAGGGCCAACTGGATTCAAACTTCGATGTTGCTCTTCTGCCAGAAGATCTATAGGTCCCCATTCGGGGTCGGATTCCAATTTCACCGAGCCACCGGCAGCGACTTCTCCAGCCAGACCGACATGGCGCCTAGGGTGTCTGGCCCTGGGCCTTTCGCCGCGCCTCCATCTCCAGCACCAGGGCACGGGCTTCGTCGCCTTCAGGAATCGGCTCGCCACCATCGCGCCACTGCACCGCTGCTTTGAAACCTTGTTCCTGCGCATAGCGGCGAAACCAGAGGCCTTCGGGGTTGTGGCGGGTGATGCCGTCGAACACGGTCGCCATCTGCTGGCTTTGCTCCAAGCCCATGGCCAGCATCACCTGGTTGACCACCAGCTTGTGCATGGCCAGGTGCGAGCGCGGCACGCTGGCGATGCGCGTGGCCAGCTTCATCACCGCGGCATCGAGCTGGTCGGCGGGCACGGCCTCGTTGGCCAGGCCCCAGACGGCGGCGGTGCGGCCGTCGATCACATCGCCGGTGAACATGAGCTGCTTGGCGCGCACGGGGCCGAGCCGGTAGGTCCACATGGCGGTGGTGGGGCAGCCCCAAACGCGGGTGGGCATGTAGCCAATGCGTGCATCGTCAGCCATCACCAGCAGGTCGCAGCACAGTGCGATGTCGCTGCCACCCGCCACCGCGGCGCCCTGCACCTGGGCGATGGTGGGCTTGGCACTGCGCCACAGGCTCATGAAGTCATCGGTGTTGCGCTTCATGAAGGCGTAGTCCTCCATCGGATCCCAGGGATGGCGTTCCTGCTGGCAGGGGTGGTCGATGTCGCCTTCGCCGAAAAGGCTGAGGTCGTAGCCACCACAAAAGCCCTTGCCCGCACCCTCGACCACGATGACGTGGATGGCCGGCTCGGCATTGGCCCATTCCATCGCGGCGCGGATTTCGCGTGGCATGGCGTCGTTGATGGCGTTGAGCTTCTCGGGGCGGTTGAGCAGCAGGCGGGCGATGCGCGGGTTGCGCTCATCGGGCCGGATGCTGAGGGTGCTGTAGTCGGGCATGGGGATCTCCGGTTGGGTGGACCCATGCTAGGCGCACCGCAAGGCCGCTGGCAACTGCGCATGTGACTAGGTACGGTGCCAAAAAAATGCCGACTCGGGCGCGTCGGCATTGGGTGCGATTCGAGGGTTAATCAGTTCCGGCCAGAACCCTGGCGCTTGGGCATCAACATGGGTTGACCACCCTGGTGCCCGCCCATGCCACCGGAACCGCCTTGCATCCCGGTGCCGGGCATGGCGTTCTTGTTCTGTTGCATGTTGCGCAGGCGCAGGTCCATCTGTTCACGGTGCTGCAGGCGAACTTGTTCTCGTTCCTGCTCGGTCCGGGCCAGCCGAATACGCTCCAGGTAGGCGTCGCGTTCGCGCTGCGTCATGTAATCGTGGGCATAGATCTTATCGCGCAGTTGCCGCATGTCTTGCGTTTGCAACTGCTCTTGCGTGCGAAGCTGGTCCTGAGCCAGCGCAGATCCCAGGCCGGTCAAGGCCAGTGTCAGGAGGGTGGCTTTTGCAAAGTTGCTGTGTTTCATGTGTATTCCTTGTGTCGCTTCGCCAACCGGGCGTTGGTCCGGCCTGCGCTTGTGGGTCAGCTTCGGACTGACGATGGGATGAGTTTGCGGCTGCTGAGCGAGTGGGCTTGCGCCGCAGATGCATCCGGGTTCGGCGACCTTATTTCTTGCCGCCCGCGCCAGTCCCAGCGCCAGACGAGCCACTGCTGCCTGTGGCACCACCATCGCGGTGAATGATGGCCACGCCGCGCTCCTTGGCCCGGGCATCCATCTGGGCGCGGTGTTCTGCGCGGATACGGTCGCGTTCCTGGAGCGTCTTGGCGGCGCGCATACGCTCCCGCTGGGCATTGCGCTCCTGATCGGTCATGAGCTCATAGCCGTAGATATGGAGCCGGTCCTGATCGCGCATGCGATCCTGATCTTTGTCCATATCTTTGTCTTTGATCATGTCTTTGTCTTGCGTCCGCAACTGGTCCTGGGTCTTGAGTTGCTCTTGCGCCATTGCGGTGCCCAGGCCAATGCCCGCCAGCGATGCTGCGACGATGAGGGCCTTGATCAAATTTGGCTGTTTCATGAGAACTCCTTGAATGGTTGAATCGAACTTCTTCAAGCGGCTGGGAGGATGTGTACCCCCACCAGTACCCGCTTAAGTATTAGTTTGGGCTTCCGTGGGCGTTTGCAATTGACTTAAGTCAACTAAGCAGGTAAGGAGCTTGCGGCATTTGCGTCGGTCTGTAACGCCGCTTCGCCAGCAGGGGCGCAATCGTGAGCCCGACCCAAAACGCGCATCAACCGTACACTTGATGGTTACCCCTTGTGTATCCATGAACGCCCCCATCGACGTCTCCTTCTTCGCGCGTGCCGCCAAGCCGATCACCAGCTACCGCCCTTACTGGGCCAAGCGGTTCGGGGTAGCGCCGTTCCTGCCCATGAGCCGGGGCGAGATGGAACAGCTCGGCTGGGACTCGTGCGACATCATTCTGGTGACCGGTGACGCCTATGTGGACCACCCCAGCTTTGGCATGGCGGTGATCGGGCGCGTGCTGGAGGCGCAGGGCTTTCGCGTGGGCATCATTGCCCAGCCGGACTGGCAGAGTGCTGAGCCATTTAAGGTGCTGGGTCGGCCCAATCTGTTCTGGGGAGTGACGGCGGGCAACATGGATTCCATGATCAACCGCTACACGGCCGACCGGAAAATCCGCAGCGATGACGCTTACACCCCTGGCGATGTGGGGGGCAAGCGTCCCGATCGCGCGGCGCTGGTTTACAGCCAGCGCTGCCGGGAAGCCTTCAAGGACGTGCCCATCGTGTTGGGTGGCATCGAAGGTTCGCTGCGCCGCATCGCGCATTACGACTACTGGAGCGACAAGGTGCGCCGCAGCATCGTGGTGGACGCGAAGTGCGACCTGCTGCTTTACGGCAATGCCGAGCGTGCGCTGGTCGAGATTGCGCACCGGCTGGCGGCCAAGGAGCGGGTCGAACAGATCACCGACGTGCGCGGCACCGCATTCGTGCGCCGCCCGGGTGACCCCACGGCGGCGGACTGGATTCAGATCGACTCCACCGAGGTCGACATGCCTGGTCGGGTGGACGCCCAACTCAACCCCTACCTGACCACCAGCGAGCAGGCGCAGGCGCAAGGGCAGTCCTGTGCAAAAGAAGACGCTGAGTCGACAGCAAGCGATCAACCGGCCGGCACCAAGGTGCTCAAGTTTGTGCCCAATCCGGCGCTGCAGGGTCGCGTGAGAACGCCACCGCGCGATCGGTCGGTGATCCGCCTGCCGAGCTACGAGCAGGTGAAGAGCGATGCGGTGTTGTACGCCCACGCCAACCGGGTGTTGCACCTGGAAACCAACCCCGGAAACGCCCGCGCACTGGTGCAGGCGCATGGCGAGGGCGCAGTAGCGCGCGATGTCTGGATCAACCCGCCGCCGATTCCACTGACCACGGCCGAGATGGATCACGTGTTTGATCTCCCGTACGCTCGCAGCCCGCACCCGACCTATGCCGACGAACAGGGCCGGCACGACGGCGCGACCAAGATCCCGGCCTGGGAAATGATCCGCTTCAGCGTCAACATCATGCGCGGCTGCTTTGGTGGCTGCACCTTTTGCAGCATCACCGAGCACGAAGGCCGAATCATCCAGAGCCGCTCGGAGGATTCCATCATCCGCGAGGTGGAAGAGATGCGCGACAAGGTCGAGGGCTTCACCGGTGTAGTGTCCGACCTCGGCGGCCCCACCGCCAACATGTACCGCCTGGGCTGCAAGAGCCCCGAGATCGAGGCCGCCTGCCGCAAGCCCAGCTGCGTCTATCCCGGTATCTGTTCCAACCTCACCACCGACCACGGCCCGCTGATCAAGATCTACAAACGCACGCGCGAGCTGCGCGGCATCAAGAAGGTGCTGATCGGCTCGGGCCTGCGTTATGACCTGGCGGTGAAGAGCCCGGAGTACGTGAAAGAACTGGTGCAGCACCACGTGGGTGGCTACCTGAAGATCGCGCCCGAGCACACCGAAGGCGGCCCTCTGTCCAAGATGATGAAGCCGGGCATTGGCAGCTACGACAAGTTCAAGCAGATGTTCGAGAAGTACAGCGAGGAGGTGGGCAAGAAGCAGTACCTCATCCCGTATTTCATCGCCGCCCACCCCGGGACCAGCGACGAAGATATGATGAACTTGGCGGTGTGGCTCAAGCGCAATGGCTTTCGCGCCGACCAGGTGCAGACTTTCTATCCCAGCCCCATGGCCACCGCTACGGCGATGTACCACAGTAACCTGAATCCGCTCAAGGGCATCAGCCGTGACCCGCAGCGGGCCGAGCGGGTTGACATCGTGCGTGGCGAGAAACGGCGCCGGCTGCACAAGGCCTTTCTGCGCTACCACGACCCGAATCACTGGCCGCTGCTGCGCGAGGCCCTGAAGAGCATGGGTCGTGCCGACCTGATCGGCAACGGCAAGCACCACCTCATCCCCACCTTCCAGCCGCTCAACGACGGCGGTTACCAGAGCGCGCGCCGCAAGAACAGCACGCCGGGCGGCAAGGTAGCTGCTGGGAAAACCGGCCAACCGGTCAAGGGACGGCTGCTCACACAGCACACCGGCTTGCCGCCACGGCAGACCGGCTCCGCCACACGCCCCGGGGCGGTCAAGCGAAGGCCCTGATGTTCGACGGCAGCTGAGCTGCTCAGACCACAGGCGCCTGAAACGCCGGCCAGATCAGCCAGGCCAGCATCCCCAGCAGGTTGATCGCCACCGTGGCCCAGTAAATGACCAGGAACGACTTCTTGCTCGACTTGTGGCGCAGGATCTGCTGCGCAAACCAGGCCCCAGGCCAGCCACCCAGCACCGCCAGCCCATGCAGCTGGTTTTCGCTGGCGCGCCAGCCGCCTTGCACCGCAGCCTCCTTGTCGCGCCAGTAGACGTAAAAGGTGGCGAGGTTGAGCATGATCACACCTGTGAGGATGACCCAGGGAAAACGCCCCAGACCAATGCCCACCATCCAGAACAGCAGCCACAGGCCCATGAGGCCGAGCGCGGTCCAGTAAAGCCGGTCTTCGCGTTTCTTGAGGTGCAGCGGCGTGGAGCGGGGCGCAGGTTCGCTGCGCGGCAGCAGCTCGGCAGTCTCGTCCACCACCAGCTTGGGTGCTTCGATGGTGTTGATCTTGGGTGCGACCGACAGCGCGCGCGGGCCCTTGCCGCCCACGTGAATCTCTTCGAACGTGACCGCCATGCCCTCGGTGGGCGCGCGGTTCTCGCTGTAATCGCGGCGGTGAAAAAAGATCTCGGCGGCGGTGTCCGGGCTTCGGATGAAGCCGAACGCCCGCTCCGAGTCCCAGCGCACCACCGTTCCTTGTTTTCGCATGGACCTGCAGCCGTGGTTGAAAGCGCCAAATTATGCCGGTGGCGGGTGCCATGGCGGCGCGTGGCCTGTCATCCGGCCCACGCCTGGCGTCTGCCCGTGCGATCTGTCATGAAGCTGCGCGACTTCGGAGCGAGCTGATCGTGGTGTTTTGGCCTCAGGCAGGCAAGGTGTGCAGCGGGATGTCCTGGCTCACCGCGAGCTGGTCCAGCTGCTGGCGGGTCCGGCTGGCGAGAAACGCGGCGATCGCCTCGTGGGTGGCGGGTTTGAACAAGGCCATCGGTCCGTCGATCTGCACGCCTGCAGCGGCGCACAAGGCAGCCGCAAAGTGAGGCTCCAGCGCCGCGACGGCGACACGTCCGCCTCGGCAGGGATAGACGCGGTAGCCTGCATGGGCGCCGCCCACCGCGCCCTTGGGTTGGGTCAGGCCCCAGCTGCGGGGCAGGGCGAGCCAGTCGGCCGCAGTGGACAAGGCCACTTCCTGGAAGCAGCCCTTGCCCGTGGATTTTTGCAGCAGCACCGCCTGCAGCGCGGCTTCGCTGGCCATGAGCGCGCCGCCCATGTCGGCGAACAGCGTGGCTGGCAGATCGAGGCCCGTGACCAGCCCGGCTTCGGCCAGGTAGGTCAGGTCGTGACCCGGTTCCTCGGCGCGTGCACCGGGAGCGCCCACGATGGCGACCAGCGAGAGTGTCGGGTAGAGGCGATGCAGCGCCCGCCATCCCAGGCCAAGCTTGGCAAGCGCCGACGGGCGAAACGAAGTGAGCAGCAGGTCGGTGCGGGCCAGTGCCTTGTGCAGCGAGGTCTGGCCCATTTCGGTCTTGAGATCAACCTCGATCACCTTCACACCCTGGTGCAGCACACCATAGGCCGCCGGGTTGTAGCTGCCCATGGGATCGCCACTGCCGCCTGCCTTGCCGGGAGGCTCGGCTTTGGTGCAAGTCGCGCCCATGGCCTTCAGGCGCATGAGTGCGGCCGGGCCGGGTAGGTTGAGCGCCAGGCTCAGGATGCGCACGCCGCGCAGCGGCTTCAGAGGTTTGAACGAAACGTTGACGGGACTGGCAGCGGTCATGGGCAGGTGTCTGGGTGGGTAGTGTGCTGGCTGACATTTAACCTCAGCCCAGGCGCCCCGGCCGCAAACCGGCGACAGCGTCAGCTGCCAAAGTCCAGCGGCAGCCCGACGTAGTTTTCGGCGATGGTGCGCAGGCCGGCTTCAGAGTGCATCAGGTAGTCCAGTTCGGCTTCCTGCAGCTTCGCGTGGATGGCGCCTTCGTCGGGGAAGTTGTGCATGATGGATGTGAACCACCAGGAGAAGCGCTCGGCGCGCCAGATGCGCTTGAGGCAGCGCTCGGAGTAGCCGTTGATACCGGCCTCTGATCGCTCCTGGTAGAACTCGACAAACGCGTCCATCAGGTACTTCACGTCGGTGGCTGCCAGGTTCAGGCCCTTGGCGCCGGTCGGCGGCACGATGTGGCCCGCGTCGCCAGCGAGGAACATGCGGCCAAAGCGCAACGGCTCGGTCACAAAGCTGCGCAGGGGTGCAATGCTCTTTTCGATGCTGGGCCCGGTGACCAGCTTTCCGGCTGCTTCTGGGTCCAGGCGCAGTTTCAGTTCCTGCCAGAAGGCATCGTCGCTCCACTGCTCGATCTTGTCGGTGAGGGGCACCTGCAGGTAGTAGCGGCTGCGTGTGGCACTGCGCTGTGAACACAGTGCGAAGCCGCGCGGATTGTTCACGTAAATCAGCTCATGGTGCACCGGCGGGGTGTCCGAGAGCAGGCCGAGCCAGCCGAACGGGTAGACCTTTTCGAACTCCTGGATGGCGCCGCGCGGGGCGCTGGCGCGGCACACGCCGTGAAAGCCGTCGCAGCCGGCGATGAAGTCGCACGACAGGGTATGGCTCTGTCCGTCTTTCTCATAGGTCACGCGCGGCTGATCAGTGTCGAAGTCGTGCACCTGAACGTTCGCAGCTTCGTAGACGGTGGGCAGGGCGGCGACTTGGCGGGCGTCCATCAGGTCGCGCGTGACCTCGGTCTGGCCGTAGACCATCACGCGCTTGCCGCCTGTGAGCTTGTCCAGATCGATGCGGTGGCGCACGCCGCCAAACAGCATGTCGAAACCGGTGTGCACCAATCCCTCGGCGTGCATGCGCTGGCCCACGCCGGCCTCGTCGAGCAGATCGGTGGCGACCTGTTCGAGCACACCGGCGCGGATACGGCCCAGCACGTACTCGGGCGACTGGCGCTCGATGATCACGGCGTCGATGCCGGCCTTGTGCAGCAACTGGCCGAGGAGCAGACCGGAGGGGCCGGCGCCGATGATGGCAATTTGGGTTCGCATGGGTCGGGGTTTCCGCCGCGACGCTAGTGGTGTGGCGGGCGGGCAATGGGTTGGTTGACGATCAGGAAAGCGTAAGCGGCGATTAACCAACCGCCAACCGGCCAACCGCCAGTGTGTGCGATCACCGGTTAAGGTGTGCGATCATCGCGCAATATGGATGCCGAGCCCAAACCGATTGCCAAAGCCGACTTCATCGAAGGCATGGCCAAAGGCATGGCCGTGCTGGAGAGCTTCGACACCGAACGCCAGCGACTCAATGCGACGCAGGCCGCCGATCGCGCCGGCCTGACCCGGGCGGCGGCGCGCCGCCATTTGCTCACGCTGGCGCACCTGGGCTATCTGGACACCGATGGCAGCCACTACTGGCTCTCGCCCAAGGTGCTGCGTTTTTCCGGCAGCTACCTCGCCTCGGCGCGCCTGCCGCGCCTGCTGCAGCCGACCCTGAACCGGTTGGCGGCGCAGACGCGGGAGTCGTTCTCGGCGGTGGTGCGCGATGGCGATGAGGTGGTGATCGTGGCGCGCAGCGCCGCGGTCGGCGGACAGCGGCTGATGGCCTACGGCTTGCACCTGGGCGCGAGACTGCCACTGCACGCCACCTCCACCGGGCGCGTGCTGCTGGCCTCGCTGCCGAAGGCAGCGTTCAATGGCTGGCTCAAGGGGCGCGAACTGCCGCGCCTGACGCCGCGCACGGTGGTTGATGTGAAGGCGTTTCGGACCGCGATCGATCGGGTGCGCGCGGACGACCTGGCCTTGGCCAGCGAAGAGCACGAGCTGGGCGTGCATGCGCTGGCAGTGCCGCTGCGCAACATGAGGGGCCAGACGGTGGCTGCGCTCAACGTGGTGGCATCACCACAGCGGCTTGCGCCCGAGGTGATGCAGCATGACTTGCTGCCGCTGCTGCTGGACGCGGCGCGTGAGCTGCGTCCTCTGCTGTAGACCGGGCTCAGACGCCCAGGTACTGCTCCAGCAGTTCCGGCTGGGCCAGCAGGCTCTCCGAAAGGCCCTCGAACACCACTTCACCCTTGACCAGAATCACATTGCGGTCGGTGATGCGGGTGACGTGTTTCCAGTTCTTGTCCACGATCACGCTGCTGATACCGCTTTCGCGGATCAGGCCACAGAGGCGCCAGATCTCGCGTGCGATCAGGGGCGCGAGGCCTTCGGTGGCCTCGTCCAGGATCAGCAGGTCTGGGTTGGTCATGAGCGCGCGGCCAATGGTGAGCATCTGCTGTTCGCCGCCGCTGAGCTGTTGGCCACCGTGGTTCAGCCGCTCGGCCAGGCGCGGGAAGGTGTCGAGCACGCGCTCATAGGTCCACTCGCTCTGGCCGCGGGTGCCATGGCGCGCTGCCATCACCAAGTTTTCACGCACGCTGAGGTTACCGAAGATGCCTCGGCCTTCGGGCACGTAGGCAATACCCTGACGCACGATATCGAAGGTGGCCGCACCCGTCATGTCGCGGCCACAGACCTTCACGCTGCCACCGCTGGGCTTGACGATGCCCATGAGCGATTTGAGCAGGGTGGTCTTGCCCATGCCGTTGCGACCCATCAGCCCGATAGTTTCGCCAGGGTTCACGGTGAAGTCGATACCACGCAGGATGTGGCTGGCTCCGTAGTGAGTGTGCAGGCCGGTGGCCTCGATGAGCGGTGAGGTCATGTCAGGCTTCTTCGCCGAGGTAAGCGGCCTGCACCGCTGCGTCGTTGCGCACCGCGTCGGGCGTGCCGCTGGCGATCACCTCACCATTGACCATCACGGTGAGCTGGTCGGCCAGGGTGAACACGGCGTCCATGTCGTGCTCCACCAGCAGGATGGCGTGGTTGGCCTTGAGTTTGAGCAGCAGCGCGACCATGCTTTCCGCTTCAGCCTGTCCCATGCCTGCCAGTGGTTCGTCGAGCAGCAGGACTGTGGGCTCGGTGGCCAGCGTCATGGCAATTTCGAGCTGGCGCTGCTCACCATGGCTGGTGGTGCCGGCCACGCTATCAGCGCGCGTCGTGAGGCCGGCGAGCTCCAGAGCCCGTTCGCAGCGCTGGTTGACCTGGCGCTGCGAAGCGGCTGCGCTGACCCAGTTGAACGGGTTCCACGCGACGAGGCGCTCGCTGGCCTGTGAAGCCAGACGCACGTTATCCCGCACGGTGAAGGGCAGGAAGATGTTGGTCTTTTGGTAGCTGCGACCCAGACCCAGGCGCGAGATGCGTTCGGGGCTGCGCCCGGCGATGTCCTGACCGCCCAGCAAGATGCGCCCGGACGTGGGTGGCAGGTCACCAGAGAGCAGGTTGGTCAGCGTCGACTTGCCGGCTCCGTTGGGACCGATTACCGCGTGGATGCGATCGCGAAACAGGTCTACCGACACGTCGTGCACTGCGGCCAGTCCGCCGAAGCGCTTGGTCAGATGCTGGGCGCTGAGCAGGAGATCGCTCATGGAGGATCCCGGCGTCGGAACAGGCGCTCGGCCAGGCCGAGCAACCCACGGGGCGCAAATACCACCACCAGCACGATGAAGCTGCCCATGAGCAGCTGCCAGTGTTTGGTGAGGTCCTTGAAGAAGTGCATCACGTACTCAAACGCAAAGGCCCCAACGATGGCGCCCGCGAAATTGCCCATGCCGCCCAGAATCACCATCATGATGGCGTGCGCACTCAGGTGAAAGCCCATCAGCTCGGGGTTCACATAGCCCGACTGCGCTGCCCACAGGTAGCCCGCCACGCCGGCCAGCGCGCCGGCTAGCGTGAAGGCGGTCAGGCGGTAGCCGAAGGTCCCGTAGCCCACGGCGCGCATGCGGTGCTCGTTGACCCGGATTCCGGCCAGCGCGCGCCCAAACGGTGAAAACAGCAGGCGGCGCAGGAAGGAATAGACCGCCAGCATCACCAGCAAGGTGAAGTAGTAGAAGGTGGTTTTGTTGTCCAGGTCGATGCCGCTCCAGCCGAACAGGCTGGCGTCGGGCCGGAAGTTGATGTAAAGCCCGTCCGAGCCGCCGAGGGCGCGGTTGTCAAAAAACAGAAAGAACACCATCTGCGCGAACGCCATGGTGACCATGATGAAGTAGATGCCGTGGGTGCGGACCACGAAGAAGCCGATGATCAAGGCAGCCAGGCCCGAGGCCAACGCAGCCAGGGGCAGCGACCACCACAGGCTGATCGGCGTGTCGGCCGGCGTGAGGAAGGCGAGCGCATAGCCCGCCAGACCGAAGTAGGCCGCATGGCCGAGTGAGACCAGGCCGGTGACGCCTTGCAGCAGGTCCAGGCTCATCGCGAAGATTGCCAGGATCATCATCTGCGACAGCATCTGAAGGTAAAAGCCTGAGCTTTCCATGGGCACCAGCGGAAACGCCGCGAGCGCGAGCGCGCCCAAGGCCAGGACCACCTGGATGCCACGCGGCAGGATCTCGAGTTGCGCCTTGGGGCTGCTCATTGTTTGAACAAGCCTTCAGGTTTGTAGAGCAGCACCAGCGCCATCAGCATGTAGACCGCCATGCCGGCGATCTGCGGCAGCAGGACCTTGCCGAAGGTGTCGACCAGACCGACCAGCAGGGCAGCGACCAGCGCGCCGCGCACCGAGCCGATGCCGCCGATGACCACCACCACAAAACACATGATGAGCACCGAGCTGCCCATGCCCGGATAAACGCTCGCAATGGGCGAGGCGATCATGCCGGCAATGGCAGCCAGACCGACGCCGAGCGCAAACACCACGCCATGGATCAGCCGGATGTTGATGCCCAGTGCCTCGGTCATTTCGCGGTTGAAGGCTCCTGCGCGGATCTTCATGCCCAGGCGGGTTTTTGAGATCAGCAGGTACAGCCCGATGGCCAGCGCGATGCAGACCGCGGAGATCACCAGCCGGTAGACGGGGTAGGACAGGTTTTCGGTCAAGGGGATGGACCAGCGCACCAGCTCAGGCACCCTGACCGCGTGCACATCGTCACCCCAGAGGATGGAGCGGGACTCTTCAAAGATGTAGATCAGACCAAAGGTGAGCAGCACCTGGTCGAGGTGGTCGCGGTGGTAGAAGTGACGAAACAGCAGCCACTCCAGCAGCCAGCCGAGCGCCACCGCCAGCACCGTGCCAATCACGATCGCCAGCACCAGGCTGCCCAGCTGGGCCGTCAGCCACCAGGCCAAGTAGGCACCAATCATGTAGAAGCTGCCGTGCGCCAGGTTGACCACGCCCATGATGCCGAAGATCAGGGTCAGGCCTGCGGCAAGCATGAACAGCAACAGTCCGTACTGCAGGCTGTTGAGCAGCTGGATCAGGAAATTGGCGAAGTCCATTCAGACGCAGGGGCAAGCGCACTGCAGACGAGCACCCCAAGGGGTGCCCGGCTGGCTCGGCAAATGGCAGGGAAGGGCGGCGCTCAGCTCATGCGGCAGCCAGTGCCCGGATCGGCCACCGCTTTGCCGGCAATGCCGATCACCTTGTTTTCCTTGTTTTCCACCTTGCGCAGGTACATGTCCTGAATCGGATTGTGCGAGGGGCTCATGGTCCACTTGCCGCGCGGGCTGTCGATCACCGCACCGTCCATGGCTGCGTAAAGGGCCTTCTTGTTGGAGAAGTCGCCCTTGGCGCCATTGGCGCCCTTGATGAGCAGCAGACCGGTGTCGTAGCCTTGCACCGCGTACACGTCGGGCTGTGCCTTGAAGGTCTTGGCGTACTCGAGGCGGAATTGCTTGTTGCGTGGGGTGTCCAGTGAGTCGCTGTAGTGCATGGTGGTCAGCACGCCATCGGCGGCTGGACCCGCTGCTTCCAGCACGCCTTCGGTGAGGAAGCCCGAGCCATAGAGCTGGATGTTCTTGTTCAGGCCCGCAGCGGCGTAGTCGCGCAGGAACTTGGCCGCGCCGCCACCCGCGAAGAAGCAGGCCACCGCGTCGGGCTTGAGGGAGGCGATTTCGGTCAGCAGCGCCTGGAATTCCACGTTGGGAAAGGGCACGCCCAGCTTCTTGATGATGGTGCCACCTGCCGCCGTATAGCCTTCTTCAAAGCCTTCGTAGGCCTCCTCTCCGGCGGCGTAGTTCCAGGTGATCCAGACCGCTTTCTTGTGACCGCGATCCATCATGGCCTTGCCCAGCGCCCGGGTCGGCTGCGAGTTGCTGAACGAGGTGCGGTACACATTGGGTGCGCACTGGGCCCGGGTGGCAATGTGCACGCCGGCGTTCGGGATCAGGTTGAGCACGCCGCTTTCGCGCGCCACCTTGTGAATGCCCATCTGCACGCCCGAGTGCACCGTGCCCACCAGCACGTCGACCTTGTCGCGCTGCACCAGGCGAGTGGCGTTCTCGATGGCCTTGGGCGGGCTGGACTCGTCGTCGACCTTGAAAAACTCGATTTCACGCCCGCCGAGTTTGCCGCCCTGTTCGGCCAGCGCCATCATGAAGCCGTTTTCGATTGCCACGCCAAGCTGGGCGAAGGTGCCCGTGTAGGGCAGCATGAAGCCCACCCGGACCTTGGCCGACTGCGCACGTGCGATCTGTGGCAGCAGCAGCCCGGTGGATGCAGCACCAATCACGGCAGCGCTGCGGGTAAGAACAAGTCGGCGGGTGGTCATGAGCGGTCTCCTGAGGGGTTGGAAGTTGTGGATCAATGTATGCCGGGGGTGGGCATCTGGGGATAGCGACTAACCCCTACTTGAGGAGTGAACCATTAACAGCTTAACTATTTAACGGGTAAACGCCCTGACGTCTCAATGTGCAGCACAGGTGCTAAATTGCTTTTTGAGCCCCTGAATCATCTGGATCCAGATGGCCTGTGTCAGGCATGATGCACTATAGTGCATGATCGCTTGGGTGGAAGGGGGTGTTTACCCGCGAATGCAGCTCACATCCGACTCACTTTTCAAGCACGGTATTCATCAGACGCCAAGCCGTGGTCCAGCCCCAGCGATCACACCACCCGGTCTTGTACGGGATGTATCCATCACCGGTTAGCGTTCTCATGGCTCACGCCCCATGGGCTGCCCCTGATTGACAGGCATGAGGCCCCCCAACCTAATGGCCGGCCGCTCACTCCACCCCAAAAACACATGTCTGAAATGTCAAAGTTTGATGCGCATAGCCGCTGGGGCGTGTTGAGCGTTGCCGTGCTGATGCTGTCCGCGTGTGCCAGCGCTCCCTCTGCCCCGCCCGAAGCCGCCCCGGTGGCCCAGGCCTGTCCTGAAGGTGTGCCGCAGGGCGCGCGCTGCTTTCGGGGGCAGGACTCGGCCACAGCGCACTACCTGATCGTGATGCCCGCTCAGTGGAGCGGCGTGCTGGTGGTGCACGCTCATGGCGGCCCGACATTGGGTCCCCCAAGGGTTTCGCGCGCTGACGCTGACATCAAGCGCTGGGCGATCACCGTGAGCGAGGGCCACGCCTGGGCTGGATCGGTGTTCCGCCAGGGCGGTTTTGGCGTGACTACGGCGGCCGAAGACACCGAGCGGGTACGGCGCATTTTTGTCGACCACGTGGCCAAGCCACGACGCACCCTGCTGCATGGGCAGTCCTGGGGCGCGATGCTGGCCACCCGCGCGGCCGAACTGTTTCCCAAGAGCTGGGATGGCATGCTGTTGACCAGCGGTGTGGTGGCCGGGCCGGCCACCTACGATTTCCGCCTCGACGTGCGTGCGCTGTACCAGCACTTGTGCAACAACCATCCGCTGCCCGATGAGCCGCAGTACCCGCTGTCCATCGGCCTGCCCGCAGACAGCAAGATGACCACGGCTGAGCTGGCCAAGCGCGCTGACGATTGCCTGGGCGTGCGCAAACCAGCGGCCCAGCGCACCGAAGTGCAAGTGCAAAAGCTCAAGACCCTCGTCGATGTGGTGAACATCCCGGAGCGTTCGGTGATTGGCCACCTCAATTGGGGCACCTTCACGCTGCGCGACGTGGTCAGCCGCACGGCAGGCGCCAGCCCGTTCGGGAATGTGGGGGTGCGCTACACCGGGTCCAGCGAGGACGCAGCCTTGAATGCCGCTGTGCCGCGTTTTGCCGCTGATGCGAGGGCCAAGGCCCAGTTTGCTTCTGATGTGGACCACGCGGGTCGTTTTACGATGCCTGTGCTCAGTGCGCATGGCACAGGCGACGCCACCGTGTTCGTTGAAGGCAACGACACCCTGCGCCAGCGCATGCAAGCCGCTGGCAACGGCGCGCGGCTGGTGCAGACCTTCATCGATTCCAGCGAACACAGCTATTGGGGCGATGCCTACTACCCGCCGCTGTTCGAAGCCCTGTTGAACTGGGTGGAAATGGGCAGCAAGCCCACGCCCGCAGGTGTCGCCGAGCGTTGCCGGCAGCTGCGCGCAGCCCAGGCCGGTGATTGCCGCTTTTTGCCAGACTTCGTACCCAAACCGCTAGCGACGCGCATTCCGCCGCGTTGAGTCAGGCTGAAGCTCCTCGCGCCGACGGGGCCCGCGACGAACCAGGGCGCTTGATGCGCTCAGCGAGGGGGGTGGTGCGGCGTAGAGGGCTCGAACCTCTGACCTACGGCTTAGAAGGCCGTTGCTCTATCCAGCTGAGCTAACGCCGCTCGGTGTGCGCACCTCTCCGGGAGCCCTCGGAGAAGCGCACGCTCTCAGGTCGTTGTTATACGACGAGTTCCTGATGGATACCTGCTACCCAGTGAGACAGACCTGTTGTCTGGCTGTGCTGTGGGCAGCACGGGTGGACCCAGAAACAAAAAAGGCCCATCAAATGGGCCGTTTTTGCATTTTTCAATGAATGGTCGGAGCGGCGGGATTCGAACTCGCGACCCTCTGCTCCCAAAGCAGATGCGCTACCAGGCTGCGCTACGCTCCGACTAAGCGCCGAATTGTACCTGCTGCCAGAGCTGTTTTTGGCCCGCCTCCACGAAACCTGTTCGAAAGCTTCAGCGCTTCTCGTACTGGCTGGTGCCAAACAGGGCCTGGCGAGCCTTGTCGTCGGTCAACGGCTTGCGAGCGCCGGCCAGCACCGCGAGGCCGCGCTTGACCGCCGGGCGGGCTGCGATGGCGTCGTACCATGACTTGAGGCGCGGGTGGTCGGCCCAGTCAATGCCCTGTTTTTCCCAGCTGTTCACCCAGGGGAAGATGGCGATATCGGCCACGGTGTACTGGTTGCCAGCGATGAACTTGTGGCCGGCGAGCTGCTTGTCCATCACGCCGTAGAGCCGCTTGGCTTCGTTGGTGTACCGGTCCACCGCATAGTCGATCTTGTCGGGCGCGTAAATCCGGAAATGGTGCGCCTGTCCCAGCATGGGCCCGACCCCACCCATCTGGAACATGAGCCACTCCAGGGTCTTGAACTTGGCGCGGTCGGACTTGGGCAGGAACTTGCCGGTCTTGGCCGCGAGGTAGAGCAGGATGGCGCCAGACTCGAACAGGCTGATCGGTTGGCCGTCGGGACCGACCGGATCGACCAGGGCCGGAATCTTGTTGTTCGGGCTGATCTTCAGGAAGTGGGGCTGGAACTGGTCACCCTGGCCGATGTTGATCGGGTGCACCTGCCAGTCGCGACCGAGGCGAAAGCCACACTCCTCCAGCATGATGTGTACCTTGTGCCCGTTGGGCGTGGGCCAGGAGTAGACGTCGATCATGAGGGTGGCCTTTCGAATAAATCAAGTTGACAAGGGATCAAATCTACGGGAAAACCGCAGTCCATGTTCGACCTGCTCAAAACTGCGCTGAATCGCTCGCCGAAACCCGGCGCCATGGACGAATCGCTCGTCCAGTGGGCCAATGAGCGTCTGCTTAGCCACATGGGCATGGTGGGGGGCGCCTACGCGCTGGGCGGCCGCCTCTTGGACCGGCCGTTTCGTGCCGAATGTTTGGCCTCGGCGCGGCAGTACATCACAGGCATGGAGCTGATGGCCAAGTCCGACCTGGGTCTGACCCCGGCCGTCAACGTGATCCTGATGAACCGGAACCTGAAACGCCAGTTTGAAACCCAGGCTCAGGCGCATTACGCCGATGTCACCGACACGTTGCAGACCACCGCCAAGGCCCTGCCGGAAGAGCTGCGCTGGCTGTCTCTGTACCGGGATGCGGGCTGGGAAGGGCCGGCACCTGCGTTCTGGGCACGGTACGCGGTGTTGACCGACACGCCCGAGGTGGCGCGCCACTGGGTGGATGGGGACACGGTGGACATGCTCATGGAATGGCCGCTCGACGTGAGCCCGGGGACTCCCGTTCTTTTCATGCTGACGCGCGGCAAAACCTACTTGCGCATGCAGGGCGGGCAGGGCGGCCCTGGTGGCCAGGCGGGCGTGGCAGTGCATGCGCTCGATGTGTTCGAGCACCTGACCGGGCGGGCGCTGCAAATCCTCGACCGCTGACCGTCGGCGGCTAGCGTTGCGCGTCAGCTGCCGCGGGTGATCGGCATCTCCACGTCCACTTTCACCGCCATGTGTTTGGCCAGCTCCAGCTTGGCGATCGACTGGCGATGCACCTCGTCCGGGCCGTCGGCCAGGCGCAGTGTGCGCTGGCCGGCATAGCTGTAGGCGAGTGGAAAATCGTCGCTGACGCCGCCGCCGCCATGCGCCTGGATCGCCATGTCGATGATGTCGCAAGCCATGTTGGGTGCCACCACCTTGATCATCGCGATCTCGGCTTTGGCCACCTTGTTGCCCACGGTATCCATCATGTAGGCCGCTTTCAGCGTGAGCAGACGCGCCATCTCGATGCGGCAGCGCGCGTCGGCGATTCGCTCGTGCCAGACCGATTGCGCCGAGACCGGCTTGCCGAACGCCACCCGGCTGTTGAGCCGCTGGCACATGAGCTCGAGCGCGCGCTCGGCCGCACCGATGGAGCGCATGCAGTGGTGGATGCGACCCGGGCCAAGGCGACCCTGGGCGATCTCGAAGCCGCGGCCTTCGCCCAGCAGCAGGTTGCCCACCGGCACGCGCACGTCCTTCAGGCGCACCTCCATGTGGCCGTGGGGCGCGTCGTCGTAGCCAAACACCGACAGCGCGCGCACCACCTCAATGCCCTTGGTGTCGGAGGGCACGACGATCATCGACTGCTGCGAGTGACGCGGCGCCTCCGGATTGGTCTTGCCCATCACGATGTAGACCGCGCATCGCGGGTCGCCCGCGCCGGACGACCACCACTTGGTGCCGTTGATCACGTATTCATCGCCATCGCGCTCGATACGGCACTGGATGTTGGTGGCGTCCGAGGAAGCTACGGCCGGCTCGGTCATCAGAAAGGCCGATCGGATTTCGCCGCGCAGCAGCGGCTCCATCCAGCGGTCCTTGATGGCTTCGCTGGCGTAGCGCTCCAAGGTTTCCATGTTGCCGGTGTCGGGCGCCGAACAGTTGAAGATTTCGGCGGCAAACGGCACCCGGCCCATGATTTCACAGAGTGGTGCGTATTCCAGGTTGGTCAGGCCCTGGGGGGCTCGCGCGCTGCTGGGCAGGAACAGGTTCCAAAGGCCGGCGGCCAGGGCCTTGGGCTTGAGTTCCTCGACGATCTTGGTGGGGATCCAGGCATTCCCGTTCTTGCGGTTCTCGGCAATCTCCGCGTAGAAACGCGCCTCGTTGGGGTAGATGTGTTGGTCCATAAAAGCGAGCAGCCGCTCGCGCATGGCCTTGACTTTGTCGGTGTAGTCGAATTGCATGGTGTCTCCTTGGGAATCTGGTCGGTTCGATCAATACGGGGTCAGGCGGCGCAGGCAAAACGCCAGGCCATTTCTGCCAGCGGGCGGGCACCTGCGGCGGAGGAAACGGCCTGGGCACTGGATGCAGTGCCCATTTCCACCCGCTTGCCTATGCCTTGCAGGATGGCGGCTAGGCGAAACAGGTTGTAGGCGAGGTAAAAGTTCCAGTCGGCCTGTAGCTGCTGTGGCGTGGCAAAGCCGGTGCGTTCGCAATAGCGGGCGATGTACTCGGCCTCGGTGGGGATGCCGAGGGCGGCCACATCAAGCCCACCGATGCCACGGAACGCGCCCGGCGGGATGTGCCAGGCCATGCAGTGGTAGCTGAAGTCGGCCAGCGGGTGACCGAGGGTGGAGAGCTCCCAATCCAGTACTGCCAGCACCCGCGGCTCGGTAGGGTGGAACATGAGGTTGTCCAGGCGGTAGTCGCCGTGCACCACCGAAACCAGGGACTCGTCCCGCGCCATGGCCGGGATGTTCTCCGGCAGCCAGGCCATGAGCTGGTCCATCTCGGGAATGGGTGTGGTGATGGAGGCAACGTATTGCTTGGACCAGCGGCCGATCTGGCGCTCAAAATAGTTGCCGGGCTTACCATAGCCGTCCAGGCCGACGTCGCTGGGCTTGACCTTGTGCAGTGCAGCCAGCACGCGGTTCATTTCGTCATACACCGCTGCGCGCTGTGGCTTGTCCAGCGCTGGCAAGGACTGGTCCCACATCACACGGCCGTTCACGCACTCCATGATGTAGAAAGCGCGGCCGATCACGGATTCGTCTTCGCACAGCGCCAGCATCTGGGCCACCGGCACGCCGGTGCCTTGCAGCGCGCTCATGACGCGAAATTCGCGTTCAATGGCGTGCGCCGAGGGCAGCAGCTTGGCTACCGGGCCCGGCTTGGCGCGCATCACGTAGGCGGTGCTGGGCGTGATGAGCTTGTAGGTCGGGTTGGACTGGCCGCCCTTGAACATCTCCACTTGAAGCGGACCATCGAAACCCGGCACGTTGGCCTGCATCCAGACTTGCAACATGGCCAGATCAACTTCATGTTGAGCCGAGACCGGGCGCGTACCCGTGAAATTCTGCTGATCGCTCATGGCTGAGAGCCCGGTTGGTTCTGGTCAGCCACACATGCGGCGCTCAGGATTCGGCCTCCGAAATGCGCATCAGCATGTCGCGGTTGCGCACGACCAGGCCACCCGGCTCGATGCGGATCGCATCCTCGCGCTCCATGGATTTCAATTCCTGATTCACCCGCTGACGCGAAGCGCCCAGCAGCTGCGCCAGTTCTTCCTGTGCCAGTTGCAGGCCAATGCGCATTTCGTTGCCGTCTGCCAGGCAGGGCACACCGTAGCTGCGCACCAGGTGCAGCAGTTGCTTGGCCAGGCGCGCTCGCAAAGGCAGCGTGTTGAGGTCTTCCACCAGGCCGAACAGGGTTCGGATGCGCCGCGCCTGCAGGCGCATCAGCGCCTCGTACAGCTCGACGTGGGTGTTGAGAATTTTTTGGAAATCGTTGCGAGCCACGCACAGCAGCGTGGTCGGACCGTGGGCATAGGCATCGTGGGTACGCTGATCGCCATCGAACATCGCCACATCGCCAAACCACACGCCTGGCTCCACATAGGTCAGCGTGATCTGCTTGCCAGAGAGCGAGGTCGAACTCACGCGCACCGCACCCTTGGCCACCGCCGTCCATTCGGAGGGCGGGTCGCCACGGGCAACGATGAGATCGCTGTCCTTGAATCGCTTGACGTAGGCGCATCGCAGGATGTCGTGTCGCAGGGAGGGAGAAAGATTGCTGAACCAGCGACCACTGTTGATCGCCTCGCGTTCTTCCATTGTCAGAATGGGTTCGTCCATGGCCTGTCTTATGGGTGACTGGGAGAGAGTGCATTGTCGCCACAGAGACGTGGCGTGCCCATCGGGATAAGCGCGCAGCCCTGTTGCTCAGGCGCGGCAGGGGAAATTGAAGCGACCGGGGCGACGTCAGCGGTAGCGGGCCGGGCGCTTGTCGAGAAACGCTGCGATGCCTTCACCGCCGTTGGCATGGTGCAGGCAGCGCACAAAATGGTCACGCTCATTGCCGAGCTGGTCGTGCAGCGGTGAAGTCGGTGCATCGTTGGCTAGCTCCTTGATGCTGGCCAGCGCGTTGGGCGCGCGCGCATTGAGCCGTTCGCACAAAGCCAGCGCCTGGTCCAACGCCTCGCGCTCGCCGCTCACCCGGTTGATCACGCCGAGCTGCTGCAGACGTTCCGCGCTGATCCGCTCACCCAGCATGAGCAGCTCCAGGGCGGTGGCGCGCGGCAAGGCGCGCATCAGGCTCCAGGTAGCGCCGCCGTCGGGCGACAGCCCCACGTTGCTGTAAGCCATGACGAACACGCTGTTGTGCGCAGCGACGATGAGGTCGCAAGCCAGCGCAAGCGAAAAACCAGCACCGGCACAGGCGCCTTCGACCGCTGCAACCACAGGTTTGGGGAAACTGCGGATGGTCTCCACCCAGTTGTGCAGGCCTTCGATGCTCTGCGCTTGGACCGAGTGCGGCTGCTGGCGGTTGTCGAGCAGGCGCTGCAGGTTTCCGCCAGCGCAGAAGTGCTGGCCCTCGCCGGTGATGACCACGCTGCGCACATCCGGGCTGCTCTCGGCCACGTTGAGCGCTTCCACACCGGCGGCGTAAATGTCTGGCCCGAGCGCGTTGCGGTGATCGGGGTTGCTGATGGTCAGCACCATGGTCTGGCCATGGCTGTCACTCTTGAGGCTGGCGGTCATGGGGTGTTGTGTGAGGAAGGAAGTGGTGGCGTGCGGTGTCTGGTTTCAGGGCGCCCGTGGAACCTGTGCAGGGGTGTCAAGCCTCCTCGTGCATCAGGCTCAGACCCAAGGCGCCGCGGCGGCGCAACCAGGGAGAAGGGCGATAGCGCGGGTCGCCGTAAACCGTCTGCATGTTGAACAGGATCTCCAGCACGTTGGCCGGGCCGATGCGGTCGCCCATGGCCAGCGGGCCCATGGGGTAGCCCAGCCCCAGGGTGACGGCAACTTCCAAGTCGGCCGGCGTGCACACACCTTGTTGGCACATGTCGGCTGCGATGTTGACGATGGTGGCGACCACCCGTTGGGTAACGAAGCCGCCGCTGTCGCGGATCACACTGACGGCCTTGCCGTCTTTGGCGAACAGCGCATGCGCGGCGTCGCGCATGTCGGTGCGGGTCGCTGGGTTGGTGGCGAGCACGCGGCGGCGGGTAGCGGCGTCGTCGAGCATCATGTCGATGCCCACGGTGCGTGCTGGATCGAGCCGCTCGACTGCGGCCAGCGTGGTCACGTCCAAACCCAGCGGTGCGACCAGAATCAGCGCCTCGCTGGATGGTGCCTGCCCGGTCTCGATGTTTGCGCCCAGGTCTTTCAGCATTTGATAAAGCTCGGCCCGGCGGGCCGCCTTGGGCGACACCCAGACCGACGGGAAGGCCTTGACCGTGGGAACGGCTGGCTCGGCTGGCACCTCGGCCACGCCTTGCGAGTAGCGGTAGAAGCCTTCGCCGACCTTTTTTCCGATGACCCCGCCGGCCAATCGCTGCGCCGTGATGGCGCTGGGGCGGTAGCGCGGCTCCTCAAAGTACTGGCGGTAAATGGACTCCATCACCGGGTGCGACACATCCAGCGCGGTGAGGTCCATCAATTCAAACGGGCCGAGTCGAAACCCCATCTGGTCCTTGAGGATGCGGTCGATGGTGGCAAAGTCGGCCACGCGCTCGCTGGCCACCCGCAAGGCCTCGGTGCCGTAACCGCGCCCGGCATGGTTGACGATGAAGCCCGGGGTGTCCTGTGCCGTCACCGGGGTGTGTCCAAACTGACGGGTGTAGGCCGTGAGTTGTTGGCACACAACAGGATTGGTCTTGAGGCCAGCGATCACCTCCACCACGCGCATCAACGGGACCGGATTGAAAAAGTGGTAACCAGCCAGCTGTCCCGGGCGCTGCAGGCCAGCGGCAATGGCGGTGACAGAGAGGGAAGAGGTGTTGGTGGCCAGCACCGCCTGGGGGCTGACCACGGCCTCCAGTTCGGAAAAGAGCTCGCGCTTGACCTCGAGCCGTTCGACGATGGCTTCGACCACCAAATCGCAGGCGGACAGTGCGGCCAGACTGGAAGCCACCTGCACGCGAGCGAGGCAGGCCTCGCCTTCTGCTGCCGAGAGCTTGCCCTTGACCACCAAGGTTTGCCATGTTTGTTGCAAAGCTTGGCGTGCAGATTCTGCGGCACCAGGCTGGGCGTCGAGCAGGAGAACGGTGCTGCCGGCCTGGGCCGCCATCTGGGCGATGCCTCGGCCCATGGCGCCGGTGCCAACAATGCCCGCAGTCTGAAAGATGGCTTGCATAAGGGTGCCTATTTTGGAGGGGAACGCTTTAGACCTATGACAGAATGATCAGTACCACCACACAAGGGTCTTTGACGTGCGCCAGTTCTGTATCGGCAGCATTCTGCTTCTTACTGCAGTGAGCAGTTCGGCGGTCACACTGGGTCGGCACAGTGGTGCCGGCATCATTGGTCGGCCTCTGGATATCCGGGTGCAAGCCTTATTGTCACCCGGCGAAGACATCGCCAATCTCTGCGTGAATGCCGATGTGCTGTATGGCGACGTTAAGGTATCGCCCGATGCCGTTCGCACCATAGTGCAGCGCGCCTCGCCCGATGCCGAGCCTTCGGTTCGCATCCAGACCCTGACGCCGATCGATGAACCTATTGTGACCGTGTTCGTGCGCGCGGGCTGCACTACGGCGTTCACCCGCCGCTACGTGTTGCTGGCCGATCCGGTGAGCGAGCCGACGCGCGCCTCTGACGCTGCTCCTGCGCGGCCGGCTGTCCCCGCCGCCAGTGCATTGCCTAGCGCACCGCCTGCCACAGGCACACCGCTCCCCGCTGCGTCAACGGCGAATCGTCCCTCTGCCGCCACCGCAGCGCCTCGTGTGCCAGCTGCACCTCAAGCCGCTCGCGAGCGGCCCCGCGCCGCAGAGCGCGCCAACCGACCTGCGAGCGTGGTGCGCAAACCGGTGGCTCCACTACCCAACCCCACACCTCGGCTGGAGCTGGACGCGATGGATCTGAGCCTGGCGATCGAACGCGATCCGGTGCTCAAGCTGTCACTGAGCCTGCTGAGCGAACCCACGACCTCCGAAGAGACCCGGGCGGCGGCTGGCTTGCTGTGGAAGACGATCAATGCGTCACCGGAAGACATCCTGCGCGACGCGCGCAAGCTCGAGGTGCTGGAGGCCGAGTCCAAAGGCCTGCGCGAGGCCGAGGCCCGCAACCAGGCCACCATCGCGGAGCTGAGTGCGGCGGTCGAACAGGCGCGTAATTGGCAGTGGCTGGCCTACGGACTGGTTGCGCTGCTGGCGCTCGCTCTTCTGGGTCTGCTGTTGGTGTGGCGGCGTTCGAAAAGCGCGCGAGATTTTGACGCTGCGAAAGCCTGGTGGGCGGCAGAGGGTGGTGCCAAGTCAACAGCGAGCGAACCCGGACTGGGACGCACCGCCGCTGCGGCAGCGTTGGTGGACATCGATCTGGATCTGAGCGACGCGCAGGGTGCGGATCCATTCCACCCCTCCTCGCGTTCTCAGTTACTGGAAGACAGCACACCAGCAGATCTGGACAGCTCGGTGGGCAGCTCGTCCGTGTCCGGCACGGAGCGGCGAGATTTCGCCCCGAGCCAGCTTGCGTCCCGATCGGTGGCGGCCGAGGAGCTGTTCGACGTGCAGCAGCAGGCCGAGTTCTTCTTGTCTCTGGGCGAGGATGAGCAGGCCATTCAGGTGCTGCGCAACCACATCCAGGACAGCCAGGTGCCCAGTGCGCTGGCCTATCTCGATCTCTTCAAGATCTACCACCGCCTCGGTCGCAATGCCGACTACGAAGCACTGCGGGTCGAGTTCAACCGGGTGTTCAACGCTGGCGCTCCTCCCTTCGACCAGTACGCCGACGGCAGCAAAGGGCTGGAAGCCTACGAGACCGCGTTTGGTCGCATCCAGGCCCTCTGGCCAGAGCCTCGGGTGCTCGACGTGATCGAGGAGTCCATCTTCCGGGAGCCGGGAGATACTGAGGAGGCCGAGGTGTTTGATCTCGAGGCCTACCGCGAGCTGCTGCTCTTGCACGCGCTGGCCAAGGAGATCATCCAGCGCGAGGCCGCTGACTCAGCTGCGCCGAATGACTTTCAGAGCACGAAGGTGCAGCGCCTCCAGGCCACGAACAAACTGGCGGGAGAGGGCGATGGACTCACGAAGCCGATGGACATGCAGCCGCCGGCATCGCCCAACCTCGGTCTCGATGTGAATCTGGACGATCTGTCGGAATTCTCGGCCTTCGAGGCTTCGTTGCCCGAAGTGCCTGCGCCGGTGTCACCGACGTCCAAGCCCAAATTGCAGCGCGATTCCGACGACCGCGACGATGCTGGAAACTTGATCGATTTCGAGGTGCTGGATTTCACCGCTCCCGATGAAGATCAAGACAAGAATAAGGACGAGCCAGGCGCCATGAAGAGTTGAGTCTCCGTCCAGATTCACCGCAGGCCAGACCGGGGCAACTCGGTCTGGCCTTTCTTTTTTGAGTTTCCGTCAGCGGCGAACTTGCAGTGCACCAGGGTTGACGATGTTCGTCGGCGTACCCTTGATGTAGTTCACCACGTTGTCGAAGGCCGCAGAGAAGTAGGTCTCGTAGCTGTCCTGCTCCACATAGCCGATGTGGGGTGTGCAAATGCAGTTTTCCAGCCGCAGCAGGGCGTGGCCCTGCAGGATGGGCTCGGACTCGAACACGTCCACCGCAGCCATGCCGGGGCGCCCTCGGTTCAGGGCGGCCAGCAAGGCCTCAGGCTCGATGATTTCGGCGCGCGAGGTGTTGACCAGCAGGGCGGTGGGTTTCATGCGAGCGAGGTCTTCGAGCGACACGCAGCCGGTGCTGGTGTCACCCAGCCGCAGGTGCAGCGTGAGCACGTCGGCCGACTCGAACAGGCCCGCCTTCGTGGTGGCCACGTCGTATCCGTCCGCCGCGGCACGGGCCCGCGTCGCTTCGCTGCCCCAAACCACCACCCGCATGCCAAAGGCGCGCCCGTAGCCCGCGACCAGCTGGCCAATGCGGCCGTAGCTCCACACGCCCAGCGTTTTGCCGCGCAACACCATGCCGACGCCAAAGTTCGCCGGCATGGACGCCGCCTTGAGGCCGGCCTGTTGCCAGGCGCCGTGTTTGAGGTTGGCGACATACTGAGGAATGCGGCGCATGGCCGCCATGATCAATCCCCAGGTGAGCTCGGCGGTGGCCACTGGCGAACCCACTCCCTCGGCCACCGCGATGCCGCGCTCAGTGCAGGCGTTGACGTCGACGTGCGCGCCGATCTTGCCCGTCTGAGAGATCAGCTTGAGGCGCGGCAGCTTGGCGATCAGCTGGGCGTTGATCAGGGTGCGCTCACGGATGAGCACCAGCACGTCAGCATCCTTGAGGCGAACGGACAACTGACCCACGCCCTTGACGGTGTTGGTGAAAACCTTGGCGGGATAGGGCTCGAGCTTGGCTGCGCAAGGCAATTTGCGCACAGCGTCCTGGTAGTCGTCGAGGATCACGATATTCATGCACGCTATTGTGCCTTCCCCGTTTCAGCCTCCGGCTGGCCGAATCGTGTCTGGCACGAGGCATGTGCACGATCTCGCCGCAGCACAAGCGGCTGCACCTGCCGGCCGCTAACGCTGTTGTTTCAGGCGCGAGACTGGCCCAGGTGCTGCTCCATCGCCACCAGCCGATCCAGCTCAGCGCAGACATCGCCGACGCGGCCTGCGAGCACCACGCGTTTATCCTGGCCCCAGGGTTCTCGGCTGCCGGCGCGCCGCACCCGGCTGCTGTTCGTGTTGTCACATGGCACGCGGGCCACGGTGAGCTGGGCGGGTGCGATGGCCCGGGTCGCTGGACTGCCAAGCCAGCCAGCGCGGGCAAAACGCTGCATGGCCAGTGGTTGGGGCTGAACAGCCACCGGGTCGGCGCGACGGGGCAACCAGCTGTCGATGATCAGCAGCGGCGCGCGCCAAGTGTTCGTGTTGAAACGGATTCCCATGCGAAACTCCAAAAAGGGGTTGAACACAGGCAGGATTGACTCAGAAATCGCTACCACAGGGATGTGCCGACCGGTCAGACACCGGTTCGGCCAAACGCCCGCCACCTGCTGAAGCGACCGGATGGTTTTCGTCAGAGCTGAAAGCTGTTGCGGATGAGGCCCACGGCGAGCCCTTCGATTTCGAAGGGCTCGCCGGGTTCGACCACGATGGTCTTGAAGTCCGGGTTTTCGGCGCGCAATTCGATGCGATCAGGGTGGCGCATGAAGCGCTTGACCGTCACGTCATCCCCAAGTCTGGCCACCACGATCTGGCCGTTTTTCGCGTCTTTGCTGGACTGCACTGCGAGCAGGTCACCATCCAAAATACCGACGTCGCGCATGGACATGCCGCGCACCTTGAGTAGGTAGTCCGGTGTACGCTGGAACAGGTGGCGTTCCAGCTGGTAGGTCTGGTCCACGTGCTCCTGCGCCAGGATCGGGGAGCCGGCTGCGACCCGGCCAATCAGGGGCAGCATGAGCTGGGACAGGCTGGGCAGCGGCAGTGTAAGCTGGCGCCCGCGTGAAGCGTTGATGGAATGCAGGTCTTCGCTGCGCAGGCGAATACCGCGCGAGGTGCCGCTCACCAGCTCGATCACCCCCTTGCGCGCCAAGGCCTGCAAATGCTCTTCGGCAGCGTTGGCCGATTTGAAGCCCAGCTCGGTGGCGATCTCGGCACGGGTCGGCGGGGCGCCAGTGCGGCGGATGGCCGTCTGGATAAGCTCCAGGATCTGCTGTTGCCTGGGCGTGAGCTTCGGGTGGGTGCGTTGCAGGTCGTTCATGAATGGCCTTCGCTGGGTGGACCGACAGACTGTTTGTCTATCCAGTATCTGTATTTTTAACCAGTTCTGGAGGTTTGGCAAGTGTTCCCTGCAAACAAGATCGCTGACGATCGCTCGGTGACCGTGGTGCTCGGTACTGGCGGCACCATAGCTGGTCGCTCAGCCCGGGCGGACGACCACGTTGGCTACGTGTCGGGCGAGATCGCCTTGGCCGATCTGGTGGCTAATGTGCCCGGACTGCAAGGCCTGCAGCTGGAGGTGGAGCAGGTGGCGCAGATCGACAGCAAGGATATGGATCTGCGCGTCTGGCAGGCACTCGTGCAGCGCTTGGTGCACCACCTGGCCAGGCCAGAAGTAGGATCGGTGGTGATCACCCATGGCACCGACACGCTGGAAGAGACCGCGTTTTTGCTGCACAGCCTGCTGCCCTCGGACAAACCTGTGGTGCTGACCTGCGCTATGCGGCCGGCCAGTGCGCTGATGGCCGATGGCCCCCAAAACCTGCTGGACGCGGTGACGTTGGCGCGCCACCCTGGCGCTAAGGGTGCGATGGCGGTGTGTGCCGGTCAGGCATTTGCTGCGTTGGATGTGTGCAAGGTACACAGCTACCGGCTGGACGCCTTTGACGGTGGTGAGGCCGGCGCGCTCGCGTTGATCGAGAACGGCCAGGTGCGCCAGCTGCATCCCTGGCCGGTCATGCACGCTCCAAACCACGACGCTGGCCACGACTTGCGACAGCGCTTTCTCAGCGCTGCCGCGTTGCCCTCCGTGACCCTGCTCACCAGCCATGCCGATGCCGACGGCTTGATCGTGCAGGCCTTGCTCGCCAGTGCGGGTGATCGTTCGATGCAAGGGCTAGTGGTAGCGGGCACGGGCAACGGCACGGTGCACCGGACCCTGGCGGCGGCCTTGGCCGCCGCACAGGAACAGGGAGTTCGTGTGGTGCGCACCACGCGCTGCGCCCGCGGGCAGGTGCTGGCGCAGTCGGGCCACGCCTTGCCGGAGATCAGCGCGCTCTCACCTGTGAAGGCCCGCCTCGCGCTGGCGATGGAACTGCTCAGCGCCTGAGCATGCTGGTCGCGCTCGGCGCCCATCCCTGGGCCTATCCCATGCTGGAGACCGTCCACCTGCTGGGGGTGGGTTTGCTGCTGGGCAATATGGCGCTGCTGGAGTTGCGCGTGTTCGGCTGGGGTGTGGTCTTGCCGATCCAGCCACTGGCGAGGCTGAGTCTGGGACTGGTGCTGACAGGCTTTTCCCTGGCGGCGATCACCGGTCTGCTCATGTTTGGTACCCAGCCGCAGGAACTGTTGGCCAACCGCGTGTTCACAGTCAAGATGGGCTTACTGATGCTGGCCGGCTGCAACGCAGCCTGGTTCCATGCGCGGCAATCCCTGCAGCGGCTGGACGCCACGGCCAGGGTGTCCATGGGGTTGTCGGGCGTGTTGTGGCTGGGGGTGCTCACCTGCGGCCGGTGGATTGGTTACGTGTGAATCAACTTGAACAGGAGCGAACCATGCAAAGACGACAGGTGATGCAGGCGGGTGGCCTGCTGGCGCTGGGCGCTGCGATGCGGCCAGCTTGGGCCCACCATGGCTGGAGCAGCTTTGACCAGGATCGACCGATTTACCTGGAGGGGCGCGCGGTGTCGGTGGCCTGGCGCAACCCCCATGCGGAACTGGTGCTGGAAGTGCCCGAGCGGCTGGCCTTGCCGGGTGATCTCGCGACCAGGCCTGTGCCGGCGCAGACCGCGGGGGTGGATGGCCCGGCCCTGTTGGCCAAGGCCGTGGTGCCGAACCGGCGTGATCGGCGCTGGGAGATCGAGCTGGCGCCGATGTTCCGGCTCGGTCTGTGGCAAGTGCCCGAAATCCGCGCCGGCCAGGCCTTGTCCATGGTGGGCTTCACATTCAAGGAAGAAAAGGGTGACCCGCTGGTTCGTGTCGAGTACCTCTTTCTTGAGGGCAAAGCCTACGGGCTGCGATCCAGTCCTGCGTGACCAGAGTGCGGTAAGTCCCCAAAACGAAACAGCCCGGCGATGCCGGGCTGTTTCGTTTCAGATGAGCGTCAAGCCCGATCAGCTGGACAAGGCTTCAAAAGCGCGTACGGTGATGTCATCCACCGAACCGGTGCCGCTGATGGCGCGATACTTCGGTGCAGCATCTGGCTCGGCTTGGGCCCAGCTGCTGTAGTAGTCCACCAGGGGTCGCGTCTGGGCGTTGTACACCTCCAAGCGCTTCTTGACGGTTTCTTCCTGGTCGTCGGCGCGCTGGATCAGCGGTTCACCAGTCTCGTCGTCTTTGCCTTCCACCTTCGGCGGATTGAATTTAACGTGGTAAGTGCGGCCAGAGGCCGGGTGTGAGCGGCGGCCGCTCATGCGTTCGATGATGGCATCAAACGGCACATCGATCTCCAGCACGTAGTCCAGCTTCACACCGGCGGCCTTCATAGCATCGGCCTGCGGGATGGTGCGCGGGAACCCGTCAAAGAGAAAACCGTTGGCGCAATCAGCCTGGGTAATGCGCTCTTTCACCAGGTTGATGATCAGGTCGTCGCTCACCAGGCCCCCAGACTCCATCACGCTCTTGGCCTGCAGACCCAGCGGTGTGCCGGCCTTGACCGCCGCGCGCAGCATGTCGCCGGTGGAGATCTGGGGAATGCCGTATTTCTGGCAAATGAAGGTGGCCTGGGTGCCTTTTCCAGCTCCTGGTGCACCCAACAGAATCAATCGCATCACTGTCCTTTGTTCGAGGTTTCGTGCCACGGCTGCTTGTCTCGAGCAGCCGGTTCGCCAGGAGGACCCGGCGGGATCGCGGTCGAGGATAGCACGCAGGTTCCTGACGCCCGCTTACAGCCGAACCCCCTGGCCACAAGCTGGAAACTGCCCGGTCAGGTAGGGTGGAATATTGCCCGCACGCGGGCCAGGTCCTCGGCCGTGTCGACCCCCGGGCCCGGCGCCTGCGCGCTGATGTGCACCGCAATGCGCTCGCCGTGCCAGAGCACGCGCAACTGCTCCAGCGATTCAGTGAGTTCCAGCGGCGAGGGCTCCAGTTTGGGAAATCGCCTCAGAAAACCGGCTCTGTATGCGTACAGGCCGATATGGCGTAGCGGCGCAGGGGCCGGCAGCCGCGGCGGTGAGCCTTCGGCCATGCCGTCACGCCACCAGGCGATCGGTGCACGGCTAAAATACAGCGCCGTTTGCGCCCGGTCGAGTACCACCTTCACCACGTTCGGATTGAGAAAATCTTCCAGTCGGTCTAGCGCGTGGGCAGCGGTGCTCATGACACAGTCTGGACGCGAGCGCAGCAGGTCGGCCACCGCGGTGATCAGCAACGGCTCGATCAACGGTTCGTCGCCCTGCACATTCACCACCACAGTCTCATCGGCCAGACCCAGCCGGTCGCAGGCCTCGGCGAGCCGGTCGCTGCCCGAGGCGTGATCTTGGCGGGTTAGCACCGCGTCAATGCCGTGCTCGCTGCAGACCTGCAGGATGGTCTTGTCGTCGGCAGCCACCACACACTGCTGTGCGCCACTTTGCCTCGCCCGCAGCGCTACGCGCACCACCATGGGCATGCCGGCAATGTCCGCCAGCGGCTTGTTGGGCAACCGGGTCGATGCCAAACGCGCCGGGATCAGGACGATGAAGCCGGCACTGGCAGCTGCATGTGCCACGCTCACGAAAAATCCTCTTCTCTGCGGTGCAAGCGCTGGGTGACCTGTCCGGCAACGCTCATGCCGCGCGGGGCGCGGGCGGGCGCTCGGCCTCTTCGTCGGTGATGGGGCGGGCTTCGTGCTCCAGCAGGATGGGAATGCCATCACGCACCGGATAGGCGAGGCGGGCGCTGCGCGACAGCAGCTCCTGCTGGTCACGCAGGTAAATCAAGGGGCCCTTGGTGACTGGGCAGACCAGCAGTTCGAGCAGTTTGGTGTCCATGGCTGAATGATAGTGCGGGTGGCCGTCAACGTGCGGCGGCCGGCCTTCGCTGAACATGCGCCAAGGCCATGTCCACCGCATCGAAGAAGCCAGGTTCAGGGTGCAGTTCCAGGGACACCACCCAGACCTGCTGTCGCTTGGTCGACGCATCGCCCAGCAGGGCATCAAGCTTGACGGCGTCTTTTTCGGTGCAGATCAGCGGGTGTTCCGGGCTTGCCAGCAGGCCGGCGTATGCATCGCTGGCGGCATGGTCGGGCAGGGGCACGGTGCGGGCAAGCGTCAAGCCGCGCGCGCGCAGCATGGTGAAGAAGGCATCGGGTCGGGCGATGCCAGCCACCGCGCAAAGGGCTTGCCCCTGCAGCGTGGACAGAGGCTGTGTCTGACCAGCGAGGTTGCTCGCGGAATCGGCCAGCCGTCGGGCGGCGAGAAATTGAGGCACATCGCCCATCGGCAGCGTGATTGGCAGCGCCTCCTCACGCCTTTGCAGCAGGACCAGATCGGGCGGTGCAGGGTGGCCGGGCGCGGGCGGCCAGGGCTCGCGCAGCAGGCCCGCGGGCAGTTGCCAGCCATTGCCTATGCCACGCTCGTCAAACACCGCGATCGACAGATCGCGTCCCAAGGCCAGATGTTGCAGGCCGTCGTCGCACAGCAGCACATCGATGTCAGGGTGGCGCTCCAACAGGGCGCGGGCGGCGTCGACCCGGCGGGGGGCGACACAGACCGGTGCGCCGGTGGACTGATGGATCAGGGCGGGCTCATCGCCCACGGCGCTGGCCGGGGTGGTGGCGTCCACCTGCTGCAGCTGCTCCGTCTGTCGACCGTAGCCGCGGGACACAACACCTGGGTGCCAACCATGTGACTGCAGGTGTTTCACCAGCGCAACGACGGTCGGCGTTTTGCCAGCCCCCCCCACCACCACATTGCCCACCACGATCACCGGCACCGGCATTCTGTGGATCTGGAACCAACCCAGGGCAAACGCCAGCCGCCGCAAGCGGCCCAGCATGGCGTGAATCAGGGAAAGCGGCCAAAGCAGGCTCGCGGCCAGGGTCTTGTGCTGCGCCAGCGCCTGCCAGCGGGCCTCGCGTCGGGCTTGGCGATCGTCGGGCCGCAGGTTCATGCGGCCTCAGGGGTCAGGGCCTGGCGCGGGCGCCGCCGGCACCCGCCTGCTGGGTGGCGAAGGTGATCTGCACCAAGCCGGCGCGGCGCGAAGCGTCCATGACGTTGATGACCGACTGGTGGGTGGCCGCGGCGTCGGCGCTGATGATCACGACCACGTCTCGCGTGTCCTGCGTGGCCACCGACAAGGCGCGGGTGAGCTGCTCCACGCTGCCGCCATCCAGCACCGACTTGTTGATGGAATAGCGGCCGTCGCTACCCACCGCAACGATGATTTCTTTTGGGTTCTGCCGCTGCGCCTCGGCGTCGGCCACTGGCAGATTTACCTTGAGTTCGGTGAACTTGCTGTAAGTGGTGGTGAGCATGAGGAAAATCAGCACCACCAGCAGGATGTCGATGAACGGGATCAGATTGATCTCGGGCTCGTCGCGGGTGCCGGGTCGGAAGTTCATGCGCAGTGCAGATTCAGCAGAGGGATACCGGGCTCACTTGCGCAGATGATGCAGGTGGCGCGCGAAGCGGTCGGCGGAGATTTCCATGGTGAGCAGGTAGCCATCCACTCGCCCGCGGAAATAGCGCCAGAAGATCAGCGCCGGAATCGCCACAATCAGACCAAACGCGGTGTTGTAAAGCGCGATAGAGATGCCATGCGCCAACTGCTCGGGGTTGCCGCCGCCTGGCACGGTGCCCATACCGCCGTTACCGCCCTGGGAGCCGAAAATTTCAATCATGCCGATGACTGTGCCCAGCAGGCCCAGCAACGGAGCTGCCGAGGCAATGGTGGCAAGCGCCCCCAAGTAGCGCTGCAACTGGGCCGCTGCCTGCCGACCCGCGCTTTCCAGGCTGGCTCGCAGGTCTTCCTCGCTGGCCCGCGGATTGGCATTGAGCGCCCGAAAACCGCTGGCCAGCACGCCACCCAGGGTCGAGTTTTGCTCCAACTGCTTGACCACGTCGGGGCTGGGCACGCCATTGCGCGAGACCATGATGGCCTCGTCCAGCAGTTTTGGAGGAATGATCTTCGCGGTCTTCAGGCTGATGAAACGCTCAATGATCAAGGCCAGACCAATGACAGAGCAGGCAATCAGGGGCCAGATCGGCCAGCCGGCCGCTTGTATGATGGAAAACAAAACAGGGCTCCAGGCAAAACAGCCAAGTTGCTACGCCCTCGATTATGGCGCACGAGCTGGCGGGCACGGTCCCTGAGCCAAGGCCCTGAAGCCGAGCCGCCTGCCTCAGCGTATTCACAGAATCTGTGGATAACTTTGTGAAGAACCCAGGTGTGCCCCCGCTCAATCCCGCGCAAGCGCTGCATTTCGATAGATCGATGACAAAACGAGCACTGCAAAACGCTGTGAAATCAAGGGCTTGGCCGCGAGCTGACGTAGCCGCGGGGCTTCGTCCACGAAACCCCAGCGACGATGCGGCTTGTGGACACATTCCGCTTGGAGACGCCCGTGGCTGAGGGCTTCGGTGGTGCTCAGCCGCATGGCGTGGGGCGGGTGTGGGCGGTTGGCCCGCTGATGCGAGCGGTAGCCGACACGTTGGCCGCCCGATTCAACCCGGTCACGGTGCGCGGCGAACTCTCTGGCTTTTCGCGCGCAGCCAGTGGCCACTGTTATTTTTCGCTCAAGGACGACAGCGGTCAGGTGCGCTGTGCCCTGTTTCGCCGTGCCGCTGACCAGCTGAGCTTTTCCCCCCAGGATGGCCAGCTGGTGGAGGCGCTGGGCAAGCTCGACGTCTATGGCCCGCGCGGCGACCTGCAACTCATCGTTGACCGGCTCAAGCCAGCCGGGCAGGGCGCGTTGTTCGAGCAGTTTCTGCGGCTCAAGGCCGAGCTCGAAGCCGAGGGTCTGTTCGACCCGGCGCGTAAGCGCTCCTTGCCGGCCCAGCCGCGCGGCATCGCGGTGGTGACTTCGCTGGGCGCCGCGGCGCTACGCGACGTGGTCACGGCCTTGCGCCGGCGCGTACCACATCTGCCGGTGGTGATTTATCCTGCCTTGGTGCAGGGGCAGCAGGCGCCCGCCCAGATTGATGCTGCGATAACGGCCGCTGGCCGGCACTTCACGTCAGGCGGTCCTTGCGACGTGTTGTTGCTGGTGCGCGGCGGCGGCTCGCTGGAGGACCTTTGGTCGTTCAACGACCCGGCCGTGGTGCGCGCGGTGGTGCGCTCGCCGATGCCGGTGGTCTGTGGCGTGGGTCATGAGACTGATTTCACCCTCGCCGATTTCGCCGCTGACCTGAGGGCGCCCACGCCCACCGCCGCCGCCGAGCTGTGTGCACCGTCTCGCGAACAGCGGCTGGGCGAGCTGGAGCATTTGCAGGTGGGATTGTCGGATGCCGCGCATGCCGAACTCGACCTTGGCGCGCAGCGGCTCGATCGGATCGCCCAGCGCCTGGGCCGGCCGTCGACCCGGCTGCACGACAGCCGCCACGAGCTGGCCCGTCTGCAGCACCGCCTGCAGAGCGGCTTGTTGTTGGCGGCCCAGGCGCAACGCAACCGGGTGCAGTCGCTGGCGCTCGCCTTATCGCCGGCCTTGCAACGGGCCGTGCGGCATCAGGAAGACCGCTTGCAGCGCCAGGCCTCTGCGCTGGCGCTGCTCGACCCCCAGCTGGTACTGGAGCGCGGCTACGCCTACCTGACCGATGCAGCCGGCGTTGCCATCACCTACACCGCACAGACCCGGCCAGGACAGGCGATTCGGGCAAGGCTGAGCGATGGCGAGCTCGGGCTCACGGTGGACCGATGAGCGCAGAGACCCCAGTCGCGGTACCGTTGCCGACCGTGCCTACAATGAAAGCTTGAGTGGACCAGCGGCCGCATCCGCCAACGTCCCGTCCGATTCACGATTCGACCCCCAAGAGGAAACACCATGGAACACACCCTGCCAGCCCTGCCTTTCGCCATTGACGCGCTTGCGCCTCACTACTCCAAGGAAACGCTGGAGTTTCATCACGGCAAGCACCACAACGCCTATGTGGTCAACCTCAACAACCTTCAAAAAGGCACCGAGTTCGAGAACATGGACCTCGAGTCCATCGTCAAGAAGTCCAGCGGCGGTGTGTACAACAACGCGGCTCAGATCTGGA
This sequence comes from Hydrogenophaga sp., assembly GCF_011390835.1. Taxonomy (GTDB): domain Bacteria; phylum Pseudomonadota; class Gammaproteobacteria; order Burkholderiales; family Burkholderiaceae_C; genus Hydrogenophaga. Next base: position 99,731 of record NZ_JAABRQ010000002.1, read on the forward strand.
ATCACACCTTTTTCTGGAACTGCATGAAGCCCAACGGCGGCGGTGAGCCTTCTGGCGCGTTGGCTGCGGCCATCAACGCCAAGTGGGGTAGCTACGCTGCCTTCAAAGAGGCGTTTGTGAAAAGCGCGGTCGGCAACTTTGGTTCGGGCTGGACTTGGCTGGTGAAGAAGGCCGACGGTTCGGTGGACATCGTGAACATGGGCGCTGCTGGCACCCCGCTGACCACTGGCGACAAGGCTTTGCTGACGGTTGACGTCTGGGAACACGCCTATTACATCGACTACCGCAACGCGCGTCCCAAGTTTGTCGAGACCTACCTGGACAAGCTGGTCAACTGGTCGTTTGCCGAAGCCAATTTCGCCTGATCGCGGTCCGGCGTGATCGCCCAGGGTCCGAAGGCTTTGCCTCGGGCCCTTTTTTTTTGGTGTCATTGGAAGATGCTAGGCATTTCCAGCTTTTGATTTTCTCAATGTGAGATCTGGCTTCAATAAATGAAGCCCAGGTCAGAGCGTTGAAAGCAAAATTGCGGACGATTACGACATTCGGCTGACGACGCCCTCGATCAGCGGGATTCCCACAACGATTCACGGAGCCAAAGACATGAGCGCCCAGCAACCCACCATCATCTACACGCTGACCGACGAGGCGCCCCTGCTGGCCACGCACGCGTTCCTGCCCATTATTCAGGCGTTTACCCAGCCCGTCGGCATCAACGTCGAGACCAGCGACATTTCCGTCGCAGCGCGGGTGCTCGCGGCTTTTCCGGAGTGCCTGACCGAGGAACAGCGTGTGCCTGACAACCTGGCCGCGCTCGGCCAGCTCACGCTCAAGCCCCAGGCAAACATCATCAAGCTACCCAACATCAGCGCCTCCGTGTCGCAGCTGGTCAGCGCGATCAAAGAGCTGCAGGCCAAGGGCTACGCTTTGCCCGACTACCCCGAGTCGCCAAAGACGGAGGAGGAGAAGTCCATCCGTGCACGCTACGCCAAATGCACGGGCAGCGCGGTCAATCCTGTGCTGCGCGAGGGCAACTCCGACCGGCGCGCACCACGCGCGGTCAAGGAATACGTCCGCAAGAACCCCCATTCCATGGCCGACTGGAGTCAGGCCTCGCGCACCCATGTCTCCCATATGCACCGCGGAGACTTCTACCATGGCGAGAAATCCATGACGCTGGACAAGGCGCGCGACGTCAAGATGGAGCTGATCACCAAGGGCGGCAAAACCATCGTGCTCAAAGACAAAGTGGCGCTGCAGGACCGTGAAGTCATCGACAGCATGTACATGAGCAAGAAGGCCTTGCTCGACTTCTACGAGAAGGAAATCCAGGACGCGTACAAGACAGGCGTGATGTTCTCGCTGCACGTCAAGGCCACGATGATGAAGGTGTCGCACCCCATCGTGTTCGGCCACTGTGTGCGCATCTTTTACAAGGATGCGTTCGAGAAGCACGCCAAGCTTTTCGACCAGCTGGGTGTGAACGTCAACAACGGCATGGTCAACCTTTATGACAAGCTCGCCACGCTGCCCCAGTCGCAGCGCGAAGAGGTCACTGCCGATCTGCACGCCTGCCATGAAGGTCGCCCCGAGCTGGCCATGGTCGACTCAGCCAAAGGCATCACCAACTTCCATTCACCGAATGACGTGATCGTGGACGCCTCCATGCCCGCCATGATCCGCAATGGCGGCAAGATGTGGGGGGCCGACGGCCGACTCAAGGACGTGAAGGCCGTGATGCCGGAGTCGACCTTTGCCCGTATTTACCAGGAGATGATCAATTTCTGCAAGTGGCACGGTGCGTTTGATCCCAAGACCATGGGTACGGTGCCGAACGTTGGCCTGATGGCCCAGCAGGCCGAAGAGTACGGCTCACACGACAAGACGTTCGAGATACCGGAAGCCGGCACCGCCAACATCACCGACTTGGCCACGGGCGAAGTGTTGCTGAGCCAGGATGTCGAGCAGGGCGACATCTGGCGTATGTGTCAGGTAAAAGATGCGGCCATTCGCGACTGGGTGAAGCTGGCCGTGAGCCGCGCACGCAACTCGGGCATGCCGGTGGTGTTCTGGCTCGACGCTTACCGTCCGCACGAGGCGCAGCTGATCACCAAGGTGAAGATGTACCTGCACGAGCACAACACGGCCGGCCTGGACATCCAGATCATGAGCCAGGTGCGCGCGATGCGCTACACGCTGGAGCGCGTGGTGCGGGGTCTGGACACTATCAGCGCCACCGGCAACATCTTGCGCGACTACCTTACCGACCTGTTTCCCATCATGGAGCTGGGCACCAGCGCCAAGATGCTCTCCATCGTGCCGCTGATGGCGGGTGGCGGCATGTACGAAACGGGCGCGGGGGGCTCAGCGCCCAAGCATGTGCTGCAGCTGGTGGAGGAAAACCACCTGCGATGGGATTCGCTCGGGGAGTTCCTGGCGCTGGCCGCATCGCTGGAGGACCTGGGGCTGAAGACGGGCAATGCCAAGGCCAGGATTCTGGCGCGCACCCTGGACTCGGCCACGGGCCAGCTGCTGGACCACAACAAGAACCCTTCGCCCAAGACGGGCCAGCTCGACAACCGGGGCAGCCAGTTCTACCTGGCCATGTTCTGGGCGCAGGCGCTGGCGGCGCAGACCGATGATCCGGCTCTCGCCAAACAGTTCGCACCGCTGGCCAAGCGCCTGACCGACAACGAGCAAGCCATCGTGGCTGAACTGGCCGCGGTGCAAGGGCAGGCGGTGGACATTGGTGGTTACTACCAGCCTGATGTGCAAAAGCTCGATGCCGTGATGCGCCCTAGCAAGACCCTGAACGCGGCCCTGGCCGGCGCCAACGCCTGACGCTCAACGCGCGTGGGCGCAGAAAGGGCGGCGTGCGCAGAGCTCGCCGCCTTTTTTATGGTCGTTTGTTGAGGCCACCAATGCGGCTACCTGCGGTGATACCGCGCTTGGCGAACCAGCCCTGGTTCATCTCCAGAACGTAACGCACTGGCTCGCTCGAGCAGTGCGAGTCGGTGGTCTGAGGTTTCATGTCGGCCAGGTTCACAATGCGGCCGTCGTCTGCCACAAAGGCGGCGGTCAGCGGCAACAGCGTGTTTTTCATCCAGAAGCATTGCACGGCTGGTGCGTCAAACACGAACAGCATGCCCTCCCGAACCGGCATCTCTGCCCGGTGCATCAGGCCGATCTGCCGCTGTTGCGGGGTGCTCGCTACCTGAGCATCGATCAGGTGCATGCCGGCCGAGAGTTTCGCACGCGGCAAGTTGGTCTGGGCCAGATCCTGTGCTGCAGCAAGCCCGGCAAAGGCGACGAGCAGGGCAGCGAGGGCAGGGCGGATGCGTTTCATGATCGGATGGGCAGGACTAGAATCAGTTGAGCCTGTGATCCATTTTCGAATGCTGAGTTCACTGGCCGAAGTTTGCCCATCGTATCGAACCCGGAGACTCCATTCCATGTACCAGCACATCAAAGTGCCCGCTGAAGGTCACAAGATCACCGTCAACGCCGACATGTCGCTCAACGTGCCTGATCACCCCATCGTGCCGTACATCGAGGGCGACGGCACCGGGCTGGACATCACCCCGGTGATGCTCAAAGTGGTTGATGCGGCCGTGGCCAAGGCCTATGGTGGCAAAAAGAAGATCCACTGGATGGAGGTGTACGCTGGCGAAAAGTCGACCCAGGTCTATGGCCCGGACGTCTGGCTGCCCGAAGAAACGTTGGATGCGTTGCGCGAGTTTGTGGTGTCGATCAAGGGCCCGCTGACGACGCCGGTCGGTGGTGGCATCCGCTCGCTCAACGTCGCGTTGCGCCAGGAGCTCGACCTGTATGTTTGCTTGCGCCCGGTGCAGTACTTCAAGGGCGTGCCTTCGCCAGTGAAAGAGCCGGAAAAGACCAACATGGTGATCTTCCGCGAAAACTCGGAAGACATCTACGCCGGCATCGAGTATGAAGCCGAGTCCGACAAGGCCAAGAAGCTCATCAAATTCCTGCAAGACGAGATGGGGGTCACCAAGATCCGTTTCCCCAACACCTCTGGCATCGGTATCAAGCCAGTCAGCCGCGAGGGCACCGAGCGCCTGGTGCGCAAGGCGATCCAGTACGCGATCGATAACAACAAGCCCAGTGTGACCATCGTGCACAAGGGCAACATCATGAAGTACACGGAAGGTGGCTTCCGCGACTGGGCCTACGCTTTGGCGCAGAAGGAGTTCGGCGCCGAGCTGATCGACGGCGGCCCCTGGTGCAAGTTCAAGAACCCCAAGACTGACAAGGAAATTACCGTCAAGGACAGCATCGCAGACGCCTTCCTGCAGCAGATCCTGTTGCGCCCTGCCGAGTACTCGGTGGTGGCCACGCTGAACCTCAATGGCGATTACATCTCCGACGCCCTGGCAGCGCAGGTGGGTGGCATCGGCATCGCCCCAGGGGCCAACCTGTCCGACAACGTGGCCTGTTTTGAAGCCACGCACGGCACGGCGCCGAAGTACGCAGGCAAAGATTATGTGAATCCCGGCTCGGAAATCCTCTCGGCCGAGATGATGCTGCGCCACATGGGCTGGACCGAAGCGGCCGACCTCATCATCAGTTCGCTCGAGAAAGCCATTCTTTCCAAGAAGGTCACTTACGACTTCGCCCGCCTGATGGACGGCGCCACCCAAGTCAGCTGCTCCGGTTTTGGCCAGGTGATGATTGAAAACATGTGATGCTGCTCCCGCCGCCGGCCAGGGCCGAGTGCGGAAAACGTGAATAAGCCGCCAGGAAGCCGGTCTCCTTGGCGGTTTTCTTTTGGGAGGACGCGCCACAATGGGTCATGAATCGCCTTTGCACCCCCTGGGTTGCCCAGTCCGCGGGCGTGACCAACGCGGCGAGCAGATGTCCATGCTCGGGCGAGGAAGCGAGCGGACCGCTAGAATCGTTTTCATGGCGTCACAGATTCCCAAAAAGCCCGACCAGCCGGTGGCTCCTCCCAGCATCGGCAACGATGATGCGGTCGTCCTCGAGCGGCGCACTCAGCGCGTCAAGCCGCCGCAGATGTTCCAGGTGGTCCTGCTCAACGACGATTTCACGCCGATGGAGTTCGTCGTGCATGTGATCCAGGAGTATTTCAGCAAGGACCGCGAGACAGCGACACAGATAATGCTCAAGATCCACCTAGAGGGCAAAGGCATCTGCGGCGTCTACAGCCGAGACGTGGCCACGACCAAGGTGGATCAGGTCACCCAGGCGGCCCGCCATGCTGGTCACCCGTTGCAGTGCTTGAGTGAACCGGTTGAATAAAACAAAAAATGCCCCACTTGATGGACTCTTGCCCGTAACCTAGACCCCGTGGTCCAGCTTCAGCTCTCACACCCAGCCCAAAGGAAGTGTCCATGATTGCCCAGGAACTTGAAGTCAGCTTGCATATGGCCTTTGTCGAGGCCCGGCAACAGCGACACGAATTCATCACCGTAGAGCACCTGTTGCTCGCGCTGCTTGACAACCCCAGCGCCGCCGAGGTGCTGCGCGCCTGCTCGGCCAACGTCGACGACTTGCGCAAGTCGCTCACCAACTTCATCAAGGACAACACGCCGCAGGTGGCAGGGACCGATGAGGTGGACACCCAGCCGACGCTGGGTTTCCAGCGTGTGATCCAGCGCGCCATCATGCATGTGCAGTCCACCGGCAACGGGAAGAAAGAAGTCACCGGCGCCAACGTGCTGGTGGCGATCTTTGGCGAGAAAGACTCGCACGCCGTGTATTACCTGCATCAGCAGGGCGTGACGCGACTGGACGTGGTGAACTTCATCGCCCACGGGATCCGCAAGAGCGATCCGCCTGAGGCCTCCAAGCCCGAGAGCGCATCCGAGAACGAAGAGCAGGGCGCTGAGGGCAAGTCCAACGAAAAGGCTTCGCCGCTGGAGCAGTTCACCCAGAACCTCAACCAGATGGCCAAAGACGGCAAGATCGATCCGCTGATCGGCCGAGAGTACGAGGTCGAGCGGGTGATCCAGATCCTTTGCCGCCGCCGCAAAAACAACCCGCTGCTGGTGGGCGAAGCGGGTGTGGGCAAAACGGCGATCGCCGAAGGCCTGGCCTGGCGCATCACCCAGGGCGACGTACCCGAAATCCTGGCCGACTCCAATGTGTATTCGCTGGATATGGGCGCGCTGCTCGCCGGCACCAAGTACCGCGGCGATTTTGAACAGCGCCTCAAAGGTGTGCTCAAGTCGCTCAAGGACAAGCCCAATGCGGTGTTGTTCATTGATGAGATCCACACCCTGATCGGTGCTGGCGCGGCTTCTGGCGGTACGCTGGACGCGTCCAACCTGCTCAAGCCGGCGCTCTCCAGCGGCCAGCTCAAGTGCATTGGCGCCACCACCTTCACCGAATACCGCGGTATCTTTGAAAAGGACGCGGCGCTGAGCCGCCGCTTCCAGAAGGTTGATGTGGTCGAGCCCACTGTGCAGGAAACGGTGGACATTCTCAAAGGCCTGAAATCGCGCTTTGAAGAGCACCATGGCGTTAAGTACGCCGTGGCGGCACTGCAGGCCGCGGCCGAGCTGAGCGCCAAGTACATCAACGACCGTCACCTGCCCGACAAGGCCATCGACGTGATCGACGAGGCAGGTGCCGCCCAGCGCATCCTGCCGGTGTCCAAGCGCAAGAAAACCATCAGCAAGACCGAGGTCGAGGAAATCGTCGCCAAAATCGCACGTATTCCGCCGGCCAATGTGTCCAACGACGACCGCGGCAAGCTGCAGACGCTGGAGCGCGATCTCAAGAGCGTGGTGTTCGGACAGGACAAGGCCCTTGAGGTGCTGGCTGCCAGCGTGAAGATGGCGCGCTCCGGTCTCGGCCGGGCCGACAAGCCGATCGGCGCTTTCCTGTTCAGCGGCCCTACGGGCGTGGGCAAGACCGAAGCTGCCAAGCAGCTGGCCTACATCATGGGTATCGACCTGATCCGCTTCGATATGTCGGAGTACATGGAGCGCCACGCGGTGAGCCGCCTGATCGGTGCGCCCCCGGGCTATGTAGGCTTCGACCAGGGTGGTCTGCTGACTGAAGCGGTCACCAAGAAGCCGCATTGTGTGCTGCTGCTCGACGAAATCGAGAAGGCGCATCCGGACATCTTTAACGTGCTGCTGCAGGTCATGGACCACGGCACGCTGACCGACAACAACGGGCGCAAGGCCGACTTCCGCAACGTCATCGTCATCATGACGACGAACGCGGGCGCCGAGACCATGAACAAGGCGACCATTGGCTTTACCAACCCGCGCGAGTCGGGCGACGAGATGGCCGACATCAAGCGCCTGTTCACACCCGAGTTCCGCAACAGGCTGGACGCCATGGTCAGTTTCAAGGCGCTGGACGAAAACATCATCCTGCGCGTGGTCGATAAGTTCCTGCTTCAGCTCGAAGGCCAGCTGGCCGAGAAGAAAGTGGAGGTCACCTTCACCGACGCGCTGCGCAAGCATCTGGCCAAGAAGGGGTTCGACCCGCTCATGGGCGCGCGCCCGATGCAGCGCCTGATCCAGGACACGATCCGCCGCGCGCTGGCCGACGAGTTGCTGTTCGGGCGCCTGACCGATGGCGGCCGCCTCACGGTGGACATCGAGGTCAAGAAGGACGACAAGGGCGTGGAGACCACCGACGTCCAGCTCGACATCCAGCCGCTGCCCAAGAAGGAAGGCCGCTCCAAGCCGACCGAAGAACCGGCGGCCGCGGACTGATCGCGTCCGTCACCTAGAAAAAGCCCGGCAACTCCCGGGCTTTTTTCTTGCCGCTGGCCTGGGGGGCCGAAGTGCCGTTCAGCGGCGTTGGTCAGGGCGCTGCCAGGTAGGCGGTACGGATGGCCTCAATGCGCGCGCGGTTGGCACCCAGGTCTTCCTGGCCCATCCGGCTGGCGCTGCGCAGCTCGATCACGCCGCGCGCCGGGTCGATCCAGAACTCCAGATCGTCCACAAACTTCAGCCACCGGGTCTGGGCTTCTGCGCGCAGGTAGTCGGAGCGCTGCTCGACGACAGTCACACCCTGCAGCTGGCTGAGCACACGGGCCAGGGCTGAGATGGAAGCCGGCGCGCCGCTGGCCTTCAGCGGCAGCGGTTCGATTTGCGCATGCACACGCTGCGGATGGTCGGGGTAGAGCGAGGCCTGGCTGCTCACGCTATTGCGGCTAAGGGAGGGTAGTTTGAGTCGGCCATCCGTCACGCCCAGGTCCTGCGGCGCCTGACCTTGCAACATGCCGTACTGGCCCGCGCCCAGCAATAGCAGGGGCAGACCGACGATGAGCAGCAGCGCTAATTTGTAAAACATAGAGGGTGTCCGGTTCAGCGCTTGCCGCCCAGCAAGCCACCGAGGATGCCGCGCACCAGCTGGCGCCCCAGTCCACTGGCAACGCTGCGCGCCGCCGTCTTGGCCATGGTCTGGACCAAGCCGTCGTACTGACCGCCGCGCGGCCCGGTGCGGCCAAACAGGGCTTCGTTGATCATGCCGCCCATGCCGCCGGCGTCTTTGGCGGCTTCCGACGCAGTGGCACCAGGGATGCGGGGCTTCTTGGGCGCGTCGGACGCAGCCGGGGCTTCGGCCGCGCGTTCGTCAGCGCGGGCTTTGAATATCTCATAGGCGCTTTCGCGGTCCACGGTTTTTTCGTACACACCAGCGACCAGCGAGCCTTGCAGCAAGGCCTGACGCTGCTGAGGGGTGATGGGGCCGAGCTGGCTGCCAGGCGGCAGGACAAATACGCGCTCGGTTTCGGTGGGGCGACCTTTGGGGTCCAGAAAGCTGACCAGTGCTTCACCCACTGCCAGCTCGGTGATGGCCGCTTCGATGTCCAGCCCGGCCTTGGGCCGCATGGTCTCGGCGGTGGCCTTTACCGCTTTCTGGTCGCGCGGCGTGAAGGCGCGCAAGGCGTGTTGCACCCGGTTGCCGAGCTGGCCCAGCACGCTGTCTGGAATGTCCAGCGGGTTCTGCGTCACGAAATACACGCCCACACCCTTGGAACGCACCAGCCGCACCACCAGCTCGATGCGCTCGATCAATACCTTGGGTGCATCGTTGAACAGCAGGTGGGCCTCGTCGAAGAAGAACACCAGCTTGGGCTTCTCCGGGTCGCCGATCTCGGGCAGCTGTTCGAACAGCTCGGAGAGCATCCAAAGCAGAAAGGTCGCGTAAAGCCGGGGAGCGTTCATCAGCTGGTCAGCTGCCAGGATGTTGATCACACCCTTGCCCCCCACGGTCTGCATGAAATCCTGGATACTGAGCATGGGCTCGCCAAAAAACTGGTCGCCACCCTGTTGCTCGATCTGCATCAGGCCGCGCTGAATGGCGCCCACGCTCGCCGCGCTGATGTTGCCGTATTCAGTGGTGAACTGCTTGGCGTTGTCGCCCAGGTGCTGCAGCATGGCCCGCAGGTCTTTCATGTCCAGCAGCAGCAAGCCGTTGTCATCGGCGATTTTGAACACCAGGTTGAGCACGCCAGCCTGGGTGTCATTCAGGTCGAGCATGCGCGCGAGCAACAGGGGTCCCATGTCGCTCACGGTGGCGCGCACCGGGTGACCCTGTTTGCCGAATACGTCCCACAGCGTGGTGGGGCAAGCCTGCGGCGCGGGTAGCGGGATGCCACGGTCTTTCAGGATGGCGCTGATTTTTTCGCCAAAGCTACCCGTCTGGCTGATGCCGGTGAGGTCGCCTTTGACGTCTGCCATGAACACCGGCACGCCGATATTGGAGAACTGCTCGGCCAGCGTCTGCAGGGTAACCGTCTTGCCGGTCCCGGTGGCGCCGGTGACCAGCCCGTGGCGGTTGGCCAGGCCAGGCATCAGGTGGCACTGGGTGGTCTTGTTCTGGGCAATCAGCAGGGGTTCGGCCATGGCGGGCATCCTTCGGGTGCAGGGTAGGGGGTGAACGTAAAATTGACCCGATTACACCAAACTCTGGTCAGAACAAAGGATGCACGCGTGGCTGGACACAGCAAATGGGCCAATATTCAACACCGCAAGGGCCGTCAGGACGAGAAACGCGGAAAGATCTGGACGCGGGTGATCCGTGAGATCACGGTGGCAGCTCGCGCTGGCGGTGGCGACCCCACCATGAACCCGCGCCTGCGGCTGGCGATCGAAAAGGCCAAGGCAGCCAACATGCCAGCCGACCGCATCAAGTACAACGTCGACAAGGCCTCGGGCAACCTTGAAGGCCAGGCGCTGGAGGAGATTCGCTACGAGGGCTACGGTATTGGCGGCGCGGCCATCATCATCGACACCATGACGGACAACAAAGTGCGCACCGTGGCTGAGGTGCGCCATGCGTTCAGCAAACACGGTGGCAACCTGGGCACCGAAGGCTCGGTGTCCTTCCAGTTCAAACATTGTGGTCAGATCGTTTTTGCACCCGGCACCTCGGAAGATCAGGTGATGGAAGTGGCCCTGGAAGCCGGGGCCGAGGACGTGATCACCGACGACGAAGGGGCCATCGAGGTGTTGAGCGCTGCGCCTGATCTGGAGAAGGTGCGAGAAGCGCTGGAGGCCGCCGGGCTCAAGCCCGAGGTGGCCGAGGTGACGATGCGCCCGGAGAACACGATCGACTTGGCGGGAGAGGACGCCGAGCGCATGCAAAAGCTGCTCGACGTGCTGGAAGACCTGGACGATGTTCAGGAAATCTTTCACAACGCAAATCTTTAGATTTGCTCACCCCCGCGCCGCGCTTCGCGCGTCTCCCCCTGGAAGGGGGCAACGCTGGCCGACCGGCAGAGCCGGATCGGCGACGTTCTGGATCAAGGCCCTTCCGTCGGATGCCGTTTGAGTTTTGGATTTGGAGTTTGATTTGAAAGTATTGGTCATAGGTGGTGGCGGTCGTGAACATGCGCTAGCCTGGAAGCTCAAGCAGTCAGCCGGGGTGAGCCAGGTGTTTGTGGCGCCGGGCAACGCTGGCACGGCGCGGGATGTGCAGCTGGTCAATCTGGCCGTCACCGACAAGGTGGCGTTGCGCGAGTGGGCACAGGCCAATGGCGTGGGCCTGACGGTGGTCGGCCCTGAAGCGCCGCTGGCTGACGGCGTGGTCGACGAGTTCCGGACCCATGGGCTGGCGATTTTCGGCCCGACCCAGGCGGCCGCGCAGCTGGAGAGTTCCAAGGCGTTCTCCAAGGCCTTCATGCAGCGTCACCGCATCCCCACCGCGGCCTACCAGGCCTTCACCGACCCGGCGCAGGCCCATGCGTATGTGGACGGCCAGGGTGCACCCATCGTGGTCAAGGCCGACGGGCTGGCCGCTGGCAAGGGCGTGGTGGTGGCGATGACGCTGGAAGAGGCCCACGCCGCGATTGACTTCATGCTGGTGGACAACGCCCTGGGCGTGGCCCACAACGCGGGCGGTGCGAGGGTTGTCATTGAAGAGTTTCTGGAAGGCGAAGAGGCCAGCTTCATCGTGCTCTGCGATGGCGTGAACGCCTTGCCGCTGGCCACCAGCCAGGACCACAAGCGCCTGCTGGACGCGGACCAGGGCCCCAACACCGGTGGCATGGGCGCCTACTCCCCCGCGCCGGTGGTCACGCCCGCGGTGCACAACCGGGCCATGGACGAGGTGATCCTGCCCACGTTGCGCGGCATGGCGGCTGACGGTATGCCATTCACCGGCTTCCTCTATGCCGGCCTCATGATCACACCGGACGGCAGAGTGAAAACGCTGGAATTCAACGCCCGCATGGGCGACCCCGAGACCCAGCCCATCCTGATGCGCTTGCAGAGTGACCTTGCCCAGGTGTTGCTGGCGGCCACGCGCTCCGAGCTGGATCAGGTCCAACTGCAATGGGACCAGCGCGTGGCGCTGGGCGTAGTGATGGCTGCAGCGGGCTATCCGCTGCAGCCGCGCAAGGGCGACGTGATCACCGGTCTGCCGCCCGACGCGAGCGACACCATGGTGTTCCACGCCGGCACCGCGCAAGACGCCAGTGGCCAGGTGGTGGTCTCAGGCGGCCGGGTGCTTTGCGTGACCGCGCTGGCCAGTAACGTGGCAGGTGCCCGCACGCAAGCCTATGCTGCCTTGGAAGGCATTCGTTTCGACGGCGCTCAGTACCGCCGCGACATCGGCTATCGTGCGCTCTGACGTCGGTACTGCGATCCACCGCCCCGGCACAACTTTTTTCGATCCACCATGAGCGCTTCTACCCGGCAGGTTCGCCAATACCTCATCGGTCTCCAGGACCGCATCACCTCCACCGTCGCGGTGGTCGACGGTGGCCAGTTCGTGGTCGATCGCTGGAAAAAACCGGCTGGCGAAATGCTGCAAGGCAACGGCATCACCCAGATCCTGGAAGGTGGTCCGGTGTTCGAGCGGGCGGGTGTTGGCTTTTCGCACGTGACCGGTCCGCACCTGCCGCCCTCGGCCACGCAGCACCGACCCGAGCTATCGGGTGCACCGTTCGAAGCCATGGGGGTCTCGCTGGTGTTCCATCCGCGCAACCCGCATGTGCCCACGGTGCACATGAACGTTCGCATGATCGCGGCCAAGCCGGTCAACAGTCCTGCGGTGTGCTGGTTTGGCGGTGGCATGGACCTCACGCCTTATTACGGCCAGGAAGAAGATGCGGTGCATTTTCACCGCACCTGCAAGTCGGCTCTGGACCCGTTTGGTGTCGACAAGTACCCGCGCTTCAAGCGCTGGTGCGACGAGTATTTCTACCTCAAGCACCGGGACGAGCAGCGCGGCATCGGGGGCGTGTTTTACGACGACTTCGCCGAGTTCGGCTTCGACGGCAACTTCGCCATGATGCGCTCGGTGGGCGATGCTTTTCTTGATGCCTACCTGCCCATCGTCGACCGCCGCCAGCGCATGCCTTACGGCGAGCGGGAGCGAGACTTCCAGCTCTATCGCCGCGGCCGCTACGTCGAATTCAACCTCGTGTGGGATCGCGGCACCCATTTTGGCCTGCAGTCGGGCGGGCGCAGCGAGTCCATCCTGCTGTCCATGCCGCCGCTGGTGAGCTGGTCGTATCAGCGACAAAGTCAGCCCGGCACACCCGAAGAGCGTCTCTACAAAGAATTTCTGGTGCGCAAGGACTGGCTCGAATGAGCGATTCGCCTGCGGGCTCAACGGTGCGGCGGGTGGGCATGTTTGGCGGCGCCTTCGACCCGCCGCATTGGGCCCATCGGTCGCTGGCCGAGGTGGCCTTGGCGCAACTGCATCTGGACGTGCTGCACATCATGCCGACCGGCCAGGCCTGGCACAAGGCGCGGGTGCTGTCGCCCGCCGAACACCGCGTTGAGATGTGCCGCCTGGCCTTTGGCGACCTGCCCAGGACCCAGATCGACACTCGCGAGATGCACCGCGCAGGCCCAAGCTACACCGCCGACACCCTGAGTGAGCTCGCTGCCCAGTACCCCGGTGCCACGTTGTACCTGGTGCTCGGCGCCGACCAGCTGCTGGCCTTCGAGCGCTGGGTGCGATGGGAAGACGTGCTGGGAAAGGCCACGCTGGCCGTGGCCAACCGCGCCACCCACATCGGCGCCGACGCTCCGCTGGATCAGATGCAGGAAATGGACCTGTCTGGCGTGCGCCTGCCATTCGAACGGCTGTCCATGCCGCTCAAAAATATCAGCGCCACGGCGGTGCGTGCCCGGATTGGGCAGCCCGCGAGCCGCCACGGGCCGCTCGACGTTCTGGTGCCCGAGCCCGTCGCAAGCTATATTGAGCAACATCACCTCTATCAAGACCCTACATGAGCAGCGAAACCACCGCCAAAAAAGACGTCCAGAAACTCCAGCGGGCCATCATTGATGGTCTTGAGGATGTCAAAGGGCAAGACATTGTGGTGTTCGACACCGAATCCCTTTCGCCCCTCTTTGAGCGGGTCATCATCGCCAGTGGCACCTCGAACCGCCAGACCAAGGCGCTGGCCGCCAGCGTTCGTGATGCGGTGCGCGAGGCGGGCTTTGACAAGCCCCGCATCGAGGGCGAAGACAACGGCGAATGGATCATCGTGGACTGTGGCGCTGCCGTGGCTCATGTGATGCAGCCAGTGATCCGGCAGTACTACCGCCTGGAAGAAATCTGGGGTGGCAAGCCGGTGCGCATGAAGCACGGCGCGCCCAAGCCTGTGCAGTCGGCCACCAAGCCGGTGGCAAAAAAGAAAGCCGCTGCCAAGAAGGGCAGCCCGGCGTCTGCGGCACCGGTACCCGCCAAAACGGTGGTTCGCCAGCAGGCCAAGGCCACCGCCGTGGCAGCCCAGAAGGCACCCGCTAGGAAAGCGGCACCGGTCAAGTCGGCAGCAGGCAAGGCGGCGGTGCGCAAGGCCCCCGCCAAGACAACAGCCAAGACAGCGACCAAGGCGCCAGTGAAGTCCACTCCCAAAGCGGCTGTGAAAACGGTCGTGATCAAGGCCAAGGCGGCGAAGCCCGGTGCCAAGACCAGCGCGAAGCCGGGCGCCAGGAAAACCTCGGCCGTCAAGTCGCCCGCCCGCAAAAAGGCATGAAGCTGCTGATCGTCGCGGTCGGGCAGCGCATGCCCGACTGGGCTCAGAGTGCCTACGACGATTACGCCAAACGATTTCCGCCCGAACTTCGGGTCGATATCAAGACCGTAAAGACCGAAACCCGCGGCTCCAAAACGCTCGAAACACTGCTGTCGGCCGAGCGCGATCGCATTCAGGCAGTGTTGCCCCGGGGGTGTCGCGTGGTGGTGCTCGACGAGCGCGGCACGGCTCTCACCACGCAGGCGCTGGCCGAGCAACTGCGTGGCTGGCAGCTGGAAGCAATCGATGTCGCGCTCGTGATCGGCGGCCCCGATGGCCTGGAACCCGCGTTTCGCGCGGCCGCGCACCAGCGCATCCGCTTGTCCGACCTGACCTTGCCGCACGCGCTGGCCCGGGTACTGCTGATCGAACAGCTCTACCGCGCCTGGTCGATCAACGCCGGGCACCCTTATCACCGGGAGTGAGGCGGTGGCTTTGCCCTCCGCGACCACGTTCAAAGGTTCCGCTTCATGCCGCCCAGCCCCATGATTTATCTCGCGTCCCAAAGTCCGCGCCGCCTCCAGTTGCTCGAGCAGTGGGGCGTTCGCTGCGAGCTGCTGCTGCCCGATGTTGATGAGGACGTGGAGTCGCTCGAAGCCGTGTCGCCCGGCGAGGCGCCAGCGGCCTATGTGCAGCGGGTCACCGCGCTCAAGCTGCAGGCGGCGCTGGCGCGCCTGAGGCGACGCGGACTGGCGCAGGCGCCCGTGCTGTGTGCCGACACCACCGTGGCCCTCGGCCGGCGCATCCTGGGCAAGCCGCAGGACGCAGCTGAGGCGCGCGCCATGCTGGCCGATCTGTCAGGCCGAGAACACCGAGTGCTGACCGCGGTGGCAGTGGGCAAGCTGGCGGGTCGGAGCACCCGCAGCTGGGCGGCGCTGTCGGTGTCGCGGGTGCGGTTTGCCACATTGAGCCCGACACAGATTCGGCGCTATGTGGCCACCGGCGAACCCATGGGCAAGGCGGGAGCCTACGCCATTCAGGGCCTGGCGGCGCTGTGGACGCCTCGCATCAGCGGCAGCTACTCGGGCATCATGGGCCTGCCTGCGAGCGAGACGGCGCAGGTGCTGGCCGCCGCTGGCGTGCCCCTGATTTGAGTCGACGCCCTCACCACCACACGATGCGAGACGCCACACGATGAGCCAGGAAATTCTGATCAATTGGGCACCGCAGGAAACGCGGGTGGCGGTGGTGGAGCAGGGCGCAGTGCAAGAGGTGCACCTGGAGCGCACGCTGGAGCGTGGCCTGGTGGGCAATGTTTACCTGGGCAAGGTGTCCAGAGTGCTGCCGGGCATGCAATCGGCTTTCATCGACATCGGGCTGGACCGCGCGGCGTTCCTGCATGTGGCCGATCTCATGCCCAACATCACCGCCAAGCACGCCGCGCCGCGAGCTCGTGAGTCCACGCCGGCCCAGCCGGCGGTGGACACACTGCCCGCCCAGGGCGGCAACCCGCGTGTGCTGCCACCAGACCCGGTGCTGCCCATTGAGCGCCAGATCTTTGAGGGTCAGGCGCTGATGGTGCAGGTGCTGAAGGACCCGATCGGCAGCAAGGGCGCGCGCCTCACCGCGCAGATCAGTATCGCGGGGCGGCTGCTGGTGTTCCTGCCCCAGGACAACCACATCGGCGTGTCGCAAAAGATTCCTGCGGCGCAGCGCGAGGCCTTGCGGCAACGCGTGGCCGCACTGGCGGCGCCGCCGGGTGGCGGCGCACCGGGCGGTTTCATCTTGCGTACCAACGCCGAAGACGCCAGCAACGAGGAACTGTCGGACGACATCGCCTACCTGCGCAAGACCTGGCAGCGCATCAGGGAGGCGGCCACGCGTCAGCCGCCGCCGACCATGCTGCACGAAGACCTGAACCTCATGCATCGCGTGCTGCGCGATCTGGTGGGCAGCCAGACGCAGAGCATCCGCATTGACTCGCGCGAACAGCATGGGCTGATGCGGGCCTTTGCCGCCGAGTTCATGCCGGACACGGTGGAGAAGATCCAGCACTACGCGGGTGAACGCCCCATCTTTGATCTGTTCAACATCGACGAAGACATTGTGCGGGCGCTCAGCCGGCGGGTCGATCTGAAATCCGGCGGCTACCTGGTGATCGACCAGACCGAGGCGCTGACCACGGTCGATGTGAACACCGGCGGTTTTGTCGGTGCGCGCAACTTCGACGACACCATCTTCCGCACGAACCTCGAAGCGGCACAGGCCATCGCCAGGCAGCTGAGACTGCGCAACTTGGGTGGCATCGTCATCGTGGATTTCATTGACATGTTGCGCGAGGACCACTGCGAGGCGGTATTGTCCGAGTTCCGCAAGCAGCTGGCGCGCGACCGCGTCAAGACCATGACGGGCGGTTTCTCCCAGCTCGGCCTAGTGGAGATGACGCGCAAGCGCACCCGCGAGTCGCTGGCGCAGCTGCTCAGCGAACCATGCGCTGCGTGCAGTGGCCGGGGCGTGGTCAAAACAGCGCGCAGCCTGTGCTACGACATCTTGCGCGAGATCCTGCGTGAGGCGCGCGCATTCAACCCGCGAGAGTTTCGTGTCATCGCTTCACCCCAGGTGGTCGAGCTGTTTCTGGATGAAGAAAGTCAGCACCTGGCTGGCTTGTCGGATTTTGTTGGCAAGCCGATTTCGCTCCAGGCCGACAGCGCCATGACGCAAGAGCAATACGATATTGTGTTGATCTGAATCCCCCTTGCGCCGCCGCGCGGCTTCGCCCAGGGGGACCACGCCTTTTGCCCGGCCGAGCCGGTTCCACGGCGTGTGCTGACCCATTGCCCCTCGCTCCGGTGCCATTGTTTGTAGAGCGCGGCTGGCTTGGCCAGCTCAGCCTGAGGTGCTCAGGCCTTGTGAATGCAGCCGTGCATACAGGCCGTCGGCTGCAATGAGTTCGGCGTGGCTGCCTTGCTCAACGATGTGGCCATCGGCCAGCACCACGACGCGGTCGGCGTGTTCGATGGTGGACAGGCGGTGGGCGATCACGAGGGTGGTACGGCCCTTCATGAGCTTGGCGAGTGCGTCTTGTACCAGGCGCTCGGACTCGTTGTCGAGTGCTGAGGTGGCTTCGTCGAGGATGAGGATGGGCGCATCTTTGTAGATGGCGCGGGCGATCGCCAGGCGCTGGCGCTGACCGCCCGAAAGTTCGGCGGCGTTGTGCCCGACTGTGGTGTGGATGCCTTGCGGCAGGCGGTCAATCAGCTCCCCGAGATTGGCCGAATTGAGCGCGGCATGCACCCGCAGCTCATCGATTTCGTTGGAGCCGGCGCCGAGGGCTACGTTGGCCGCCAGGCTGTCGTTGAGCATCACCACGTCCTGGGTCACCATCGCAAACTGGCTGCGCAGACTGGCCAGGTCCCAGTCGGTCAGGGGCACGCCGTCGAGCAGCACGCTGCCATGTTCGAGTTCGACGAAGCGCGGCAGCAGGTTGATCAGCGTGGTCTTGCCCGATCCGGACGGGCCGACAAAGGCCACCACCTCACCAGGTGTGACCACAAGACTCACGCCACGCAGCGCGGCCGGGCCTTCGGCGTCGGCAGCCAAGCCGCCCTCGCTCTCACGCCGGGCGTAGCGGACCCACACGCTGTCAAGCTCCAGACGTCCTTCGGCGCGGTTGGCTTGGTGCGCGCCGCCGATCTGATCGGGCGTGCCTTCGATCAAGGCCAGACCTCGCTCCAGTGCGGTCAGGCCGCGGGTAATCGGCCCGGCGATCTCGGCCAGCTGGCGGATCGGCGTGATCAGCATCAGCATGGCGGTGACAAACGCCACAAAGTTGCCCACCGTGACGCCGCTGCTGCTGCTCTGCCACAACGCCGTGGTGATCACGGCAGAGAGGGCGGCCGCTGCCAGAATCTGGGTCAGCGGGGTCATGGCGGCCTGTGCCACCGTCGATTTCAGCGCCAGCCGGCGCAGTTGCAGGCTCAGGCCGTCAAAGCGCTGCGCCTGGCGGGCCTGGGCGCCGTGCAGCCGCACCATGCGGTGCGCCAGCGCGTTTTCCTCCACCACATAAGCCAGCTCGTCGGTGGCGCTCTGGGTGCTCTTCGTGAGCGTGTAGAGGCGGCGCGAGAGCACCCGCATCACCAGCACCAGAGGCGGAAACAGCAGGAGAACGATCAGTGTGAGCTTCCAGTTCAGGAACAGCAGATAGCCAAGCAACGCCAGCACGGTGAGGCCGCCCTTGGCCAGGGTGAGGAAGGCGCCCACCAGCATGGCTGAGCCGGTCTGTACCTCGTAGACCAGGGTGTTGGAGAGTTTGCTGGCGCTTTGCTGGGCGAACAGCGAGAGCTCAGCATGACCCAGCTTGGCCATCATGGCCCGGCGCAGGTTCAGAATGCCCAGGCTCGCGGTGTGCGCCAGTGCGTACTGAGCGATGAACACCGCGGCGCCGCGCAGTCCAAACAGCCCGATCAGCGCCACCGGCACCATCCACAGGGCAATCGCGCCATCGGTGAAGCCTCTGTCGAGCAGGGTCTTGAGCAGCGCCGGAATCATCGGCTCGGTGAGAGCGCCGGCCAGCGTGGCTACCGCCGCCAGCGCGATGCCGCCGCGTGCCGCGCTGAAGTAGGGCCATAGGCGCAGCAGGCGTTTGCGCACCGAATCCACGGGCAGGGCGGTGTCGGTATCGGGCGGATTCAAGGGCAGGTGTTTCGCAAAGTTCGAGGGACGGGGAACATTCTGGCGGTCAGGAGGTCAGCGCAAAGGGCTTGTGGCGATCGTTGATGTTTGGCATTTGGGCCTGCGCTGGTGCAGCACACATCTTGTCACGGGACGCCAAAACCCCTCCGTTATTATCGGTTGCAGTGGTGTAGCGCTGGCCAAGCTGCTCAGCACTGGATTGTTTGCAAGATTAAGGATGCTCGATTTGACCCGTTTGAACCCTTGGGCACCCACACAACGCCGCCACCTGCTGGGTGCTGCGGCCGCGCTCCCCTTCATCAGCTGGCCGCTGCGCGAGGCCGCTGCCCAGTTCCGTGTCGAAGTCTCCGGCGTCGGTCTCACCCAGTTCCCGTTCTCCGTGGTGGCCTTCCGTGGCAACGACGCTGCCAGCGAAGACATCGCGGCCATCGTGCGCGCCGACCTGGAGCGCAGTGGCCAGTTCCGTTTTGTGGCCCCAGCACCGGGCGCACTCGACGAAACCTCGCGACCGGACCTATCACCGTGGCGCGACAAAGGCGCCGACTCGCTGGTCACCGGCAGCGTCATGCGCCTGGCCGACGGCCGCTTCGATGTGCGTTTTCGCCTCTGGGACGTGGTGCGTGGGCAGGACCTGGGGGGCTTGAGCTACCCGGTGGCTGCGCAGGCGCTTCGACTCGCCTCCCACCGCATTGCCGACTACGTGTTCGAAAAGCTCACGGGTGAGAAGGGCGTTTTTTCCACCCGCATCGCCTACGTGACCAAGGCTGGCACCCGCCACACGCTGTGGGTGGCCGATGCCGACGGCGAGGGTGCCCGCTCTGCGCTCAGCAGCCCCGAGCCCATCATTTCGCCCAACTGGGCGCCTAACGGATCGCAGCTGGCCTACGTGTCGTTCGAGGCGCGCAAGCCGGTGATCTATGCCCACGATGTGGCCACGGGCCGGCGCCGGCTGCTGGCGAACTTCAAGGGCTCCAACAGCGCACCGGCATGGTCACCCGATGGCCGCCAGCTGGTGGCCACGTTGTCCCTGTCGGGCAATGCCCAGATCTACGTTATGGACGCCACTGGCGGCGACCCCAAGCGCCTCACTCAGACGTCCAGCATCGACACCGAGCCGGTGTTCAGCGCCGACGGCAAAACGATCTTTTTCGTTAGCGACCGCGGTGGGTCACCGCAGATCTACCGGATGGACGCTGGTGGCGGCAATGCCAAGCGCCTGACCTTCAACGGCAACTACAACATTTCGCCCTCGGCCAGTCCCGATGGGCGCTGGCTTGCATTCATTTCACGCGTCAACGGCGCGTTTCGACTGCACGTGCTGGAGCTGGCCAGTGGCAACGTCACCGCCATCAGCGAAACCAGTGCCGACGAGAGTCCGAGTTTTGCGCCCAACAGCCGCATGATCATTTACGCCACGCGCGACAAGGGCCAGGAGGCGCTGATGACCACCAGCGTGGACGGCCGCATCAAGTCCCGCCTGGCGGGTGCTCAGGGCGATATCCGGGAGCCCGAGTGGGGCCCCTTTCTCCGCTGAGCAGGCCGGCCCGACCTCCCGCTCATGACCCCACCTCAAGTCACACAAGGAACCAACATGACTTTCAGCATTCGCCTTAACGAATCCGCAAACCCCGGACTCGCCCGCCGATTTCTCACAAGCTTAAGTGTGTGCGCCTGCGCCCTGGTGCTCGCTGCCTGCGGTACCAACGTCAAGCTCGACGAGGTCCCGGTGCAGGACCGCAGCGGCACGGCCGTGAGCCCCTTGGGAGCCGGCTCAGCCGCGGGCGGCACCGCCGGTGCGGCCGGCGCGGGCGGAGTGTCTGGCGTTGAGGTCGGCTCCAACGCTTCTGCCCAGCCCGCATCGCTGGAACGCATCGTGTACTTTGACTACGACAGTTTTGTGATCCGGCCCGAGTTCGCGGCGAGCTTGGAAGCCAATGCCCGTTACCTGAACGCCAACACCAGCCGCCGGGTGGCACTGGAAGGCCACACCGACGAGCGCGGTGGGCGCGAATACAACCTGGCGCTGGGCCAGAAGCGTGCCGAAGCGGTGCGCCGAGCGCTGGGTCTGCTGGGCGTGAGCGACAGCCAGATGGAGGCGGTGAGTTTCGGCGAAGAAAAGCCAGCGATGACGGGCTTTGATGAACCCTCGTTTGCCAAGAACCGCCGCGTCGAACTGACCTACCGTTGAATACCATGCGCCTGCCCCAGCCTCATGTGCACCGACTGATCCCGCTTGCTTCGCTTGCGCTGGCCCTGACCTGGCCACTGCAGGCCCATGCCCTGTTTGGCGACGACGAGGCCCGCAAGGCCATCATCGAACTGCGCCAAAAGGTCGATGCCAACCAGCAGGCCGCCGAAGCGGCCCGCAAGGCGCTGGAGACCAGCAAGCAGGACAATGACGCCACCACGCGCCGCAGCCTGCTGGAGCTGTCCAACCAGATCGAACAGCTGCGTGCCGAGATGGCGCGGCTGCGTGGGCTCAACGAGCAGCTCGCGCGTGAAGTGTCTGAACTACAGCGCCAGCAAAAAGATGTGCAGACAGGTCTGGACGAGCGCCTGCGCCAGGTCGAACCGATCAAGATCACGCACGATGAGGTGAGCTTCACCGCCGCCCCAGCAGAGAAGCGCGAGTTCGACGCGGCGCTGGAGCAGCTGCGCCGCTCCGAATTTACCGCCTCGATCGATGCTTATGCTGCGTTTCTGCGCCGCTATCCGCAGAGTGGCTACACGCCGTCGGCGCTGTACTGGCTGGGCAATGCCCAGTACGCCACGCGGGCTTATGCGGCGGCGCTGGAAACGCATCGGCGACTGGTCACCCAGTTTCCGAGCCACGTGCGCACCCCCGAGGCTTTGCTGGCCATGGCGAACAGCCAGGTCGAGCTCAAAGACACAAAAGGTGCCCGCCGTACGCTGGACCAGCTGGTGAAGGATCACCCTCAGTCCGAAGCGGCCACCGCCGGCAAGGAGCGGCTCGCGCGCCTGCGCTGAGTGCGCTGGCTGGGAGTAGGGCTCCTGGCCTGCTCCTACAATGTCGGCCATGCAAATCGCCGACCTCCAAGCCCTCTATACGCAAGTGTTGTGGGCCGCGTTCGTGGTGTCGCTGGCTTTCGGATTCATCGCCCAGCGCACCCATTTCTGCACGATGGGTGCCGTCAGCGACGTGGTCAACATGGGCTCCTGGACGCGCATGCGCATGTGGGGCATGGCGGTTGGCGTGGCCAGCATCGGCTTCTACGGTATGGCTTGGCTGGGCTGGATCGATGCGGGCAACACGATTTACACCTCGGGTCGCATCATCTGGCTCTCGGCCACCGTCGGCGGCCTGCTGTTTGGCTTTGGCATGGTGCTTGCCTCTGGTTGTGGCAGCAAGACGCTGGTGCGCATCGGCGCGGGCAGCCTGAAATCGCTGGTGGTGTTTTTCGTTATGGGCTTTTTCGCCTTTGCCACCTTGCGTGGCGTGTTCGCCGTGCTGCGGGTGAACACGGTGGATCAGGTGGCTTTTGAAATTCCTGCCGGCGGCGCCTTGCCCCACTGGATCGCTGCGGGCTTTGGGCTGGAGCCTGGCCTAGCGGGTCTGCTGGCGGCGCTGGTGGTGGGTGGCGCGCTGGTGATCTGGGCGCTGGTCGAGCGCGATTTCCGCAGCTTCAACAACCTGTTCGCCGGCCTCGGGCTGGGCTCCGTGATCGTGGCCATGTGGTGGGTCAGTGGCCACATGGGCTTTGTCGCCGAGCACCCCGAAACGCTGGAGTCGGTCTACCTGGCCACCAACACCGGGCGCATGGAGTCGCTCACCTTCACCGCGCCCATGGCCTACACGCTGGATTGGCTGATCCTGTTCAGCGACACATCCAAGCTGCTGACAGTCGGCGTGGTGACGGTGGTGGGTGTGGTGGTCGGTGCCTGTGTGCAGGCCTTGCTGGACCGCAGTTTCCGGTGGGAGGGTTTTCGCAGCACCCAAGACACCGCGCTGCACCTGCTGGGCGCAGCCTGCATGGGCGTAGGTGGCGTCACCGCACTCGGCTGCACCGTGGGACAAGGGCTGTCAGGCCTGTCTACGCTCAGCCTCACCAGCGTGATTGCGGTGGCGGGCATTGCGGCCGGCGCGGTGCTGGGATTTCGTTTCCAGATGTGGCTGCTGGAGCGCGAGTGAGCGATACGTTTGAGCGCCGGTTTGGCGGCTTGCGCCGCCTCTACGGGGTGACTGGCGCGCAGGCCGTATTTGATGCCCATGTGGTGGTAGTGGGCATTGGCGGTGTGGGCTCGTGGGCGGTCGAGGCTCTGGCTAGAAGCGGGGTGAGGCGCCTGACTCTGATTGACCTGGACCACGTTTCCGAATCCAACATCAACCGGCAGATTCAAGCGACCGAGCCCACGCTGGGTCAGGCCAAAGGCGAAGCCATGCGCGATCGCATCGCGCTGTTCCATCCGACGTGTGTGGTGGACGTCGTCGACGAATTCGTGACGCCGCACAACTGGCCTCAACTGCTGAGCGCTGTAGCGCCCGATGCGCCACCCGCGGCGCTCGTCGACGCCTGCGACCAGGTGCAGGCCAAGACCGTGATGGCCGCCTGGGCACAGGAGCAGGGCCTGCCCATGATCACCGTGGGCGCAGCCGGTGGCAAACGACTGGCGCAGGCGGTGGAGGTGGCTGACCTGGCCGAGACCACGCACGACCCACTGCTGGCCGCGCTGCGCTACCGCTTGCGCAAACACCATGGCGGTGCGAGGCAGGGCCGCATGGGCTTGGCCTGCGTCTTCAGCCGTGAAGCGGTGGCACCGCCCGATGCGTCTTGCGCCATCGACGAGACCGCGGGCGACGGCTCGCTCAATTGCCACGGCTATGGCTCGGTGGTGAGCGTGACCGCCTCGTTTGGTTTTTGCGCTGCGGGATGGGTGCTCAACCGTTTGGCCAACCGGGTCGCAGCGAGTGAGCATCAGACTTCAAAAGCACCAAAAAAAGACGCTATAATTTGAGGCTTCGCAGCAAGCTACAAGCGAACTGCGGAACCGAGTGGGACGTTAGCTCAGTTGGTAGAGCAGCGGACTTTTAATCCGTTTGTCGTGGGTTCGACCCCCGCACGTCCCACCAAAAAACACGAAGCCCTGATCGCAAGATCAGGGCTTTCTTGTTTCTGGGCCGGGTTGAGGCCGGCCTATTTCTTTTTCACCAGGCCGTAGATCACCAGCAAGATGATGGCGCCGATCACGGAGGCGATGAAGCCAACTGGTTGTCCAGGGGCATACAGACCCAGCGCGGCGCCACCGTAGCTGGCCAGAAATGACCCGGCCACGCCGAGCACCGCGGTCATGATCCAGCCCATGCCATCGTCTCCTGGTTTGATGGCGCGTGCCACGAAGCCCGCGATCAGGCCGATGATGAGGGTGACGATGAGGGACATGATGAGGTAAGCCTTTCTGGTGATTAGCTGAAAGCACAGCGCGCCGGACGGCGGCTGGTGCTTCGACTTTAGCGGGTCAGGCAGGCCGTCGTGTGAAGGTCAAGGCGGGCAGGACTGCCCAGGTGCAAAGCATCACGCCGCGTTGTTTTTTCAGCGGCTTGAGCTGTTCGCACCTCTGCGCGTTGCGCCTGCGGCGGTCAGGACCTATCCAGTGTGACGCCACTGACCTCTTGCCTCTTGTGCCTCAATAGCAGCGACATGAACCAGCCGGGAGCAGAAGCCTTGAGGTTGCGGGCAAAGGCCCCGCCTGCTATTCCGGCGTCACGTGCAGCGCCACCAGAAAGCGCGACACCATGTTGTACGCGGCCACGGTACCCACCAGTTCCACCAGCGCCTGGTTGCCCAGGGCGGCTTGAAGGCGGCGCATCAGCGCGTCTTCCACACGGATGTGCCGCGTCATTTCCAGCGTGAGCTGGGCCGCATCAGCCAGAACCGCATGGAACGCACCGGTGTCGAAGCGCTCTGTGCCCAGTTGCCTGAGCGCATCGAGCTGCGCCTGGGTACCGCCGGCCTTCAGGAACAGTGGGGCATGCTGGGTGAACTCGTACTCGGCCGCGTTAAGCACCGCCACGCCGCACATGGCCAGTTCCCGCAGTTGCGGCTCCAGGCTCATGTGCTCGCGCACCTGCTTCAGAAACCCGTTCCAGCCGGTGGCCAGCGGGGCGCTGTGCAGCAGCATGCGGTCCAGATTCAGCAGTTCCCCGCCGCGCCGCTCGCGGATGGCGCTCACCAGAGCTGCGGGCTCCGCGAGGTCCAGCGGCTGGAAGGGAACGATCCGGTCGGCCTCGTTCATTCGGTGATGTTGTTATCTTTGATGAACTTGGCCCAGGTCGTCATCTGGCGCTCCACGAAGGGTGTGAACACCTCGGGGCCACGACCATCTATCTTGATGCCCTGGGCTTCAAGCTTGCTCGACACCGCCGGGTCACGCAGCACCTTGCGCAGGGCTTCGTTGAATTGAGCCACCACAGGCGCGGGGATCTTGGCTGGGCCGATCACACCCCACCAGGCCGGTGCATCGAAGCCAGGGAAGCCACTTTCCGCAATGGTCGGCACGTTGGGCATGTCCTTGGACCGGGTGCTGGTGGTCACGGCCAGCGGCGTGACATTGCCGCTATCGGCGTGGGGCTTGACCAGAAACAGCGAGCCTACGGCCAGGGGCACGTGACCACCGATGGCGTCGTTCATGAGCGGGCCGCCTCCCCGGTAGGGAATGTGGGTCCAATTGAAGCCGGCGTTTTGCGCCAGCTGAGCCAGGACCAGGTGACCCAGGCTGCCGGTGCCGATGGTGCCAAAGCTGTTGGGCTGCTTGGCCTTGGCCTGTGTCACCAGCTGGGCGAAGCTGGTCAGGGGTGAGCCTTTGCTGGCCACCAACACCATGGGCGCGGTGCCCAGCAGGTTGACGTGCGTCAGGTCTTTCAATGTGTCGAACGCGATACCGGGTTTGAGCGCCGGGTTCACCGCGTGGGTGTCGAACACCACACCGAAGGTGTAGCCATCGGCATCGGCGCGGGCCACGGCCGCGGTACCGATAACGCCGGAGGCACCACCGATATTCTCAACCACCACCGTCTGCTTGAGTTCGGTGCGCAGGCCTTCGGCCAGAATGCGGGACACTTGGTCCACGGAGCCACCGGGCGGGAACACCGCAATCAGGCGGATGGGCTTGGCGCTGGGCCAGGCCTGGGCGTGGGCCAGCGTGCCGCCTGCGGCGGTCAAGGCTACCACGGCCGATACGAGCAGCTTCTTCATCATCGTTTTTGTCTCCTGGGTGGAAAAGTGAGGGATGCCTGTGTCTCGAGCCTCGCAGTATGGGCGGCGCAGGGTCAATGTCTGTACGTAGAACTACGGGTGCTGGCGCGCCTATCATCCCGGGCACCCCGCCGATCATTGATCGCTGGCACCTGTGATGTTGCTTTTGCCGGATACCCCTTGTGATGAATCAGACTCCTTCAATCCCATCCGCCGCCCCCGGCCAGATGCCATGCATTGTGGTGCTGGACGATTACGAACAGGCGTTCGACGCCCTGGCCGACTGGCAGCCCGTGCGCGAGCGTGCGCGGCTGCACATACAGACCACGCCGCTGAAAGGTGCGCCGCTGCTGGAGCTCCTGTCCTGTGCCGATGTGTTGGTGCTGATGCGAGACCGCACCCCCATGATGGCCGACCTGATCGCCCAGCTGCCCCGGCTCAAATTGGTGGTGTTCACCGGCACGCGCAACCTCGCGCTTGATACCGCTGCGCTGGCAACACGCGGCATTCCGGTTTGCCACACCGGCTGGGGCCCGTCCAAGGACAGCACCGCCGAACTGACCTGGGCACTCATCATGGCGGCCCACAAGCGGCTGGTGGAGAACTCCAACGCGCTCATGCAGAGCAAGCCGCAGGAGGAGGGCCATTGGCGCACGTCACACGCCCTGCTGCCCATGCTCAAGGGCGAGACCCTCGGACTGGTGGGCCTGGGCGAAATTGGTGGCCGCGTGGCCCGCTACGCGCAGGCTTTTGGCATGGAGGTGCTGGCGTGGAGCCCGCGCATGACGGCCGAACGCGCAGCCGAACACGGAGCCAGCTTCGTGGATCTGGACGCACTACTGGCGCGCTCGCGCATCGTGAGCCTGCACCTGGTGTCTGCACCACAGACGCACGGGCTAATCAATGCTGAGCGGCTGGCCCTGATGCGCCCCGACAGCCTGCTGGTGAACACCTCGCGCTCGAGTCTGATCGACACAGAGGCTCTGCTGCAGGCGCTGCCACAAGGCCGACCGGCGCAGGTCGCCCTCGATGTGTTCGATGCCGAACCGCTGCCCGCGGACGACCCCCTGCGCCATTTCCCGCAGGCGCTGCTGAGCCCGCACCTGGGCTTTGTGGCACGCCCCGTATTCGAAACCTTTGTGCAGGATGTTCGCGAATGCGTGCTGGCCTGGCTGACCAGGGATCCGTTGCCACGTGTGCTGGCGCCCTGAAAAGGCAGGCTTCTGACTCAGCGCACCAGCCGCTCGGCATGCAACTCGCGGATACGCAGGTCCATGTAGTAGCCGCCATATTCCGTGTAGCGCAGGAAAGGCAGGCGACAGTGCCGGCAGGCCCAGATCTCGCAGCGGTTGTAGGGGCGGTGGACCAGTGAAATCGGCGCTGCGGCCGACCAGTCGTCCACGCCGGTCGGGCGCGGCGATTCGTCCAGCGTGGGTTCGTCGTCACCGGGTAACCACAGGGCACCCACGGCTTCCAGTTCCGCGGCGCTGGCCGTTGCCGGAAACGACGTCCAGCCAGGGCTGGCGAAAGGGCGGCAGTGGTTGCAGGTGCCGGCGGGGGCAGATCGGGCCAGTTCGGTGGCTTCTGCCGCACTCAAGCGGCGCAGTGGCTGGGTACTCATGCTCCGATGCTAATCGGTGCGCATGAGGGCACAGGAACACCAGCTTCTTGAAGCAGTCAGGGGCGAGAGTCAAAAAGTCCCATGCCTAGTCATGACAGGCGCGGGAAAAAGAAGCCCTGAGGACTCCCCGTGACTTGACCTGGGTCACGTGCCGTGCGACCTGGCTTTTTCAGCTGCGCCTACGTTGTGCTCACCGCCTCGATTTGCTCGGTGAGTTCCAGCCAGCGTTCTTCCAGGGGCTCCAGACTCGCATTGACGGCCTTGAGCTGGCGCCCCGCATCGGCCAGCTCGGCTGGCGCGGCCGGTCCATTCAGGCTGGCTTCCAGTGCGTTGCGCTCCTGAGTGAACTGCGCCATTTGCTTCTCGATGCGCTCAAGCTCCTTTTTCAGCGGCTTGAGCTGTTCGCGCCTGAGCGCCTCTTGCTTGCGTTGATCAGGGCCTGGAGTGGGTGAAGCAGCCGCCACGGGTGCGGCGGCTGGCGGGGGTGCAGCCTGAGCGGCGCGCTGTTCCTGCCGCTGTGCTTCCCGCGACTGTTTGGCCACGTCGAGCAGGTAGCGCTGGTAGTCGTCCAGGTCACCGTCGAAGGGCTCGATACCGCCGCGCGAGACCAGCCAGAACTCGTCGCACACCGCGCGAAGCAAGGCGCGGTCATGACTGACCAGCATCACCGTGCCTTCGAATTCGTTGAGCGCCATCGACAAGGCCTCGCGCGTCGCGAGGTCGAGGTGGTTGGTTGGCTCATCCAGCAGCAGCAGGTTGGGGCGCTGCCAAACGATCATGCACAGCACCAGGCGGGCTTTTTCGCCACCGCTCATGCTGCCCACGGTCTGCTTGACCTGGTCACCCGTGAAGTTGAAGCTGCCGAGGAAACTGCGCAGATCCTGCTCGCGCGTGGCCTGACCTTGCAGACGACCTTCGGCGGTGCACTCTTTCACCAGCCGGATCATGTGCTCCAGCGGCGTATCGGCCGGACGCAGCACGTCCAGCTCCTGCTGCGCGAAGTAGCCGATGTTCAGGCCCTTGCCCTCGGTGACCTGACCCGCCAGCGGCTGCAGTGCGCGGGCAATCGTCTTGACCACGGTGGACTTGCCCTGGCCGTTGGCGCCCAGGATGCCGATGCGTTGCCCCGCCTGCACCGAGCGGCTGATGCCGCGCACGATGGTGATCGGTTCGCTGCTGCCAGCGGGCGGTGGGTAACCAAAATCCACATTCTGCATGGCCAGCATGGGGTTGGGCAGGTTCTGCGGCTCGGTGAATTCGAAGGTGAAATCCGCCTCGGCCAGCACCGGGCCTATCTTCTCCATGCGTTCCAGCGCCTTGACCCGGCTTTGCGCCTGCTTGGCCTTGCTGGCCTTGGCCTTGAAGCGGTCGATGAACTTCTGCAGGTGCGCCATCTTCTCCTGCTGGCGCGAGAAGGCTGAGGCCTGTAAGGCCATCTGCTCGGCTCGCATATCTTCGAAACGGCTGTAGTTCCCGCCGTAGCGCGTGAGCTGGGCGCGCTCGATGTGCACGGTGACGTTGGTCACCGCGTCGAGAAACTCGCGGTCGTGGCTGATGACCAGCATGGTGCCCTCGTAGCGCTGCAACCAGGCTTCCAGCCAGACCAGGGCATCGAGGTCCAGGTGATTGGTGGGTTCATCGAGCAGCAGCAGTTCGCTCGGGCACATCAGCGCGCGCGCCAGCTGAAGGCGCATGCGCCAGCCGCCGGAAAAGCTGTTGACTGGGCGCTCCAGCTCGTCGGTGCGAAAGCCCAGACCCAGGATGAGGGCCTGTGCACGGGCCGGCGCGTCGTGAGCGCCGGCATCGTGCAGTGCCATGTAGGCATGGCCCATCCGTTCACCGTCGTCGCTGGCTTCTGCCGCGGTGACCTCAGCTTGAGCTGCGAGCAGCGTGGTGTCGCCCTCGATCACGAACTGGGTGGCAGGAATATCCGTCTCGGGCATGTCCTGCGCCACCTGCGCCATGCGCCATTGCGGTGGCACGTAGAAGTCGCCCTTGTCTTCGTGCAGGCTGTGGTCGAGCAGGCGAAACAGGCTGGACTTGCCCGCTCCGTTGCGGCCGACCAGACCGACTTTTTCGCCCGGGTTGATGTTGACGGAGGCATTGTCCAGCAGCACCTTGGTGCCGCGTCGCAGAACGATGTTCTTGATGGTGATCATGGAGCAGGCGCCGCGATTCAGGCGTGCGCAGATAGGGATTCAGCGGTGAGCAGCAGCACCTGGTCTTCGCCGGCGCTGGTGGCCAGCCACACCGCTTCCAGTCGCGGAAACGCGCTTTCGAAGAATGGTCGCTCGTTGCCGATTTCCAGCACCAGCACACCACTGGGCGAGAGGCGGCTGGGCGCGTCGCGCAGCAGCTGGCGAATGAAGTCCATGCCATCGGCACCGCCCGCCAGGGCCAGCTCGGGCTCGGCACGGTACTCGGCGGGCAGGGCGCTCATGCTCAGGGAGTTCACATAGGGTGGGTTGCACAGGATGAGGTCGTAAGGCCCGGGGCAGGCCTGCAAGCCATTCGACTCGATCAGGCCGATACGATCTTGCAGTTCGTGTTTGTAGACATTGATGCGCGCCACAGCCAAGGCGTCGACCGACAGGTCGGCCGCGAGCACACGCACATCGGGCCAGGCCATAGCCGCCAGCACCGCCAGGCTACCGTTGCCGGTGCACAGATCGAGAATCTCGCGGGTGGACTCGCTGAGCCAGGCGTCGAAGCCGCCCTCGGCGATCAGCTCGGCAATGAAGCTGCGCGGCACGATGGCGCGCTCGTCGACATAAAACGGCACGCCCTGCAGCCAGGCTTCGCGGGTGAGATAGGCGGCGGGCAGGCGGGTCTCGATGCGGCGGGTGATCAGCGACTGAACTGCTTGCGACTGCTCTTCAGAGAGGGTCTGTCCAGCCAGGGTATCCAGATCGCTGTCCAGCGGCAGGCCGAGCTGCCAGAGCGTCAGCCAGGCCGCTTCATCATGAGCATTGTTGGTGCCGTGGCCATAGGCCAATGGCGCGGCCGCCAGGCGCTCGGTGGCCTGGGCCAGGAGGTCTTGCAGGGTCATGGCTGCTGGCCAAGGGCCTGCGCGGCCAGGTTGTCCAGCACGCGCCGGTAGATGTTTTTCAGCGGCTCAATGTCGGCCACGACCACGCACTCGTCGATCTTGTGAATGGTCGCGTTGGGTGGGCCGAGCTCGATCACCTGGGGGCAGACCTGGGCAATGAAGCGGCCATCGCTGGTGCCGCCGGTGGTCGAGAGCTGCGTCTCCACGCCGGTTTCGCTGCGAATGGCGTCGCGCACCGCGTCGACCAGGGTGCCTGGCGGGGTGAGGAAGGGAAGGCCGCTCAAGTTCCAGTCCAGGTCGTAGCTGTCGCCCGGTCGAAGCTGGTGCGCCGCCAGAATGGCCGCCACGCGTTGCCGCAGGCTGTCGGGGGTGGACTCGGTGGAGAAACGGAAATTGAAGTCGATCACCACCGTGCCGGGGATGACGTTGTTGGCACCCGTGCCGCCGTGGATGTTGCTCACCTGCCAGCTGGTGGGCGGGAAAAACGCATTGCCCGCGTCCCAGTCTTCGGCGGCCAGCGCAGCCAATGCTGGCGCAGCCAGGTGGATCGGGTTTTTGGCGAGATGGGGGTAAGCGATGTGACCCTGAACGCCCTTGATCGTGAGCTTGCCGCTGAGCGAGCCGCGGCGGCCGTTCTTGATCATGTCGCCGGTCTTCTCCACCGAGGTGGGCTCGCCCACGATGGCCCAGTCGAGCCTCTCACCGCGTCGGGTGAGCTCGTGGCAGACGATCACCGTGCCATCGGTGGCCGGGCCTTCTTCATCGCTCGTGAGCAAAAAGGCAATGTCAATCGGCGGCTGGGGCGTGGCGGCCAAAAACTCCTCGCAGGCGACTACCATGGCCGCCAGAGAGGCCTTCATGTCGCTCGCGCCTCGACCAAACAGCCTGCCGTCCCGATGCGTGGGTACAAACGGGTCGCTGCCCCAGGCGCTCACCGGGCCGGTGGGCACCACATCGGTGTGGCCCGCAAAGATCAGGGTGGGTTGTCGTCCGCTGCCCAACCGCGCCCACAGGTTGGTGACGCGCAGATCGGCCGGGCCGCTATCCATCGTTTCGCAGGCAAAGCCCAGCGCTGTCAACCGCTCGCCGATCATGGCCTGGCAGCCCTCGTCGCGCGGGGTGACGGAGGGGCGGGCGATCAGGGCTTCGGTCAGGCGCAGGGTAGCGGTCATTAGAATTTGACGTCGAGAGTGAACTCGGTGAAGGTCGCTCGATCCTGGGCTTCATCTTCCAGCGGTGCCGACGCGGTGTTGGCCGACTTGGCCGCGTTGAAGTCGTTCTGCAGGCGCCAGAGCAGGTTGTTCGGCGAATCGGCCTGGGCCAAGCCCTCGGTGCGGGTGACGATGCCGTCGACTATGAGGCGTGCCAGATCCTGCTCGAAGCTTTGTGATCCTTCGGCAAGTGATTTTTCCATCGCCTCACGAACGCCCGAAAAGTCGGCTTTCTGGACCAGGTCGGAGATCAGCGCCGTGTTGAGCATGACCTCCATCGCTGGCACGCGGCCTCCGGTGTGGGTGCGCAGCAGGCGCTGCGACACGATGGCGCGCAGCGCAGACCCAAGATCGCCGAGCATGGTCGGGCGAACCTCGACCGGGTAAAAGCTCAGGATGCGGTTAAGCGCGTGGTAGCTGTTGTTCGCATGCAGGGTCGCCAGGCAGAGGTGGCCCGACTGCGAATAGGAGATGGCGGCCGACATGGTCTCGCGGTCGCGGATCTCGCCAATAAGGATCACATCGGGCGCTTGGCGCAGCGCGTTTTTGAGCGCGACCTGGAGCGAGGCGGTGTCGGGCCCCACTTCGCGCTGGTTGATCACCGAGCGCTTGTTTTTGTAGACGTACTCGATCGGGTCCTCGACGGTGAGGATGTGACCGCCGGCGTTTTCGTTGCGGTGGTCGATCATGGCTGCGAGCGTGGTGCTCTTGCCAGCACCAGTAGAGCCGACCATCAGGATCAGTCCGCGCTTTTCCATCACCAGGTCAGCCAGGATTGGCGCCACATTGAGCGAGTCGAGCGAGGGCACTTCATCTGGCACAAAGCGGATCACCACCGCGTAACTGCCACGCTGGCGCATGGCGCTGACGCGGAAATTGCCCACGCCCTCCAGCGGCACCGCCATGTTGAGCTCGCCGGTTTCGGTGAGCTCTTCGATGCGTGTCGACGGGACGAGCTCGGACAGCAGGTTGCGCGGCGCCTCGGGCGGCAGCACCTGGCTGTTGATCGGGATCGTCTGCCCATTGATCTTGATCATCGCCGGCGCCTGGGCCGACAGGTACACGTCCGACGCCTTCTTGTCGGCCATCAGGCGCAGGATGCGCTCCATCGTTCCGCTGCTCATGCCATGTCCTTAAAAGGAAAAAACAGATACGTAGTCGGCGACAGTGCTCCCACCGGGAACACCGCAGAGCCCGCTTTGCCGGGCCGCAAGTGTTGCCCCTTGAGGGGCGGAGCGCAGCGACGGGCGTGGGTCAAACTCAATCCCTCAACAGATCATTCAAGCTGGTCTTGGCGCGAGTCTGCGCGTCCACCCGCTTGACGATGATGGCTGCATACAGGCTGTACTTGCCGCCGTCCTTGGGCAGGCTGCCGCTGATGACCACCGAGCCCGATGGCACGCGGCCGTAGGTCGTGGTTCCAGTAGCGCGGTCATAAATGGGGGTGCTCTGGCCAATGTAGACACCCATGGAAATCACCGAGTTCTCCTCGATCACCACACCTTCAACCACCTCCGAGCGCGCACCAATGAAGCAGTTGTCTTCGATGATGGTCGGGCCGGCCTGAAGTGGCTCCAGCACACCACCAATGCCGACACCACCCGAGAGGTGCACGTTCTTGCCGATCTGCGCGCAGGAACCGACCGTGGCCCAAGTGTCGACCATGGTGCCTTCGTCCACATAGGCGCCGATGTTGACGTAGCTCGGCATCAGGATGGCGCCTTTGGCGATGAAGCTGCCGCGGCGCGCCACAGCCGGCGGCACCACGCGCACGCCGGTCGCCTTCATCTCGGCTTCGCTCAGATGGGCGAATTTCGTCTGTACCTTGTCGAAGAAGGCGAGGTCACCCGCTTTCATGACCACGTTGTCCTTTAGGCGGAACGACAGCAAAACCGCTTTCTTGACCCACTGGTGCACCGTCCACTGGCCCACCGACTCGCGGGTGGCCACGCGCAACTGGCCATTGTTAAGTTCTGCAATCACGTGTTCCACCGCATCGAGCACTTCCTTGGGCGCCGATGCAGGTGTGAGCTCGGCACGGTTGTCCCAGGCGTTGTCGATCAGGGTCTGCAGTTGTTGTGTCATGAGAAACGGTTGAATAGAGAAATGAGGAATGAAAAGCGGCGTTCAAGCCATCAGCGAGCGCCGCTCACAAAGCGGTGGATGCGTTGCGCGGCCTCGAGGCATTCGGCGGTTTCAGCCACCAAGGCCATGCGAATCCGGCCGGTGCCCGGGTTGCGCCCGCCGACCTCACGCGCCAGATAGCTGCCAGGCAACACCGTCACATTGTATTGAGCCAGCAAGGCGCGGGCGAACGCCTCGTCTGCGCTCAGGCCAGGGGTGTGGTTGGCAAAACGGGCGGGCACGCCGGCCCAGAGGTAGAAGGCGGCATCGGGCAACGCCACCTCCAGCACCTCGGCCAGCAGCGGGGTGACCTGGGCAAACTTCTCGCGGTACATGCGCCGGTTGTCCACCACATGGTCTTCATCCGCCCAGGCAGCCACGCTGGCAGCCTGCACCGCCGGGCTCATGGCGCCGCCATGGTAGGTGCGGTAGAGCAGAAAGGGCTTAATGAGCGACGCATCTCCCGCGACAAAACCGCTGCGCAGGCCGGGCGCGTTGCTGCGCTTGGACAGGCTGGTGAAGGCCACCAGGCGCCGAAAGTCGCTGCGCCCGAGTTGCTGAGCCGCTTGCAGTCCGCCCAGGGGCGGTTCATCGCGGAAATAGATCTCGCTGTAGCACTCGTCCGATGCGATCACGAAACCGTGCTGGTCGCTGAGGGCAAACAGCTTGCGCCACTCGTCGAGCGGCATGACCGCGCCGGTAGGGTTGCCGGGTGAACACACGTAGAGCAACTGGGTGCGTGCCCAGACCTCTGCCGGCACGCTGTCCCAGTCGGGGGCAAAGTTGCGCGCCGGGTCGCTGGCGACGTAATGCGGTGTGGCGCCGCCCAGCAAGGCCGCACCTTCGTAGATTTGGTAGAAGGGATTGGGAAACACCACCGTCGCCCCTGCCTGGGTGGGGTCGATCAAGGTCTGGGCGAAAGCAAACAAGGCCTCCCGCGATCCGTTGACTGGCAGCACCTGAGTCGCCG
The DNA here is from genome assembly GCF_011390835.1 of Hydrogenophaga sp. Classification (GTDB taxonomy): domain Bacteria; phylum Pseudomonadota; class Gammaproteobacteria; order Burkholderiales; family Burkholderiaceae_C; genus Hydrogenophaga. The sequence goes on from NZ_JAABRQ010000002.1 coordinate 135,031, forward strand.
GGTCCACCGTGATGCCGTAACGGCGCTTCAGCCACGCCGCGCAGGCGGCACGCAGACCAGGCTCGCCGCCCGTGGCGGGATAGCCCGCCAGGCCGGTGTCCAGCGCGTCGGCCAAGGCTTGCTTGAGCAAGGCGGGCGTGGCGTGCTTGGGCTCACCGATGCCCAGACTGATTGCGCGGTAGGCTGGGTCGGGGGTGATGCCGGCAAAGAGCTGGCGCAGCCGCTCGAAAGGGTAAGGCTGCAGAAGCGACAACTTGGGATTCATCGCGCCGATTATCCCCAGCGATGCAAACCCCTGGCGGCGCGCTGTGCCGCCGGAGCGACGCGGTATCATGCGGATCGTGGTCCGGCCCCGTCAGGGGGAGGAGTTTCTTTATAAATCAAATAGTTAGCGTTCTGCGACCGACCCCACGTGCGCCTCAACTCGATCAAGCTCTCCGGCTTCAAGTCTTTCGCCGAACCGACCAACTTCCTGCTGCCGGGCCAGCTGGTGGGGGTGGTGGGGCCCAACGGCTGCGGCAAGTCCAACATCATGGACGCGGTGCGCTGGGTGCTGGGCGAGTCCAGGGCCTCCGAGCTGCGTGGCGAGTCGATGCAGGACGTGATCTTCAACGGCACCAACAACCGCAAGCCGGCCAGCCGCTCCAGCGTGGAGCTGGTGTTCGACAACAGCGACCACCGCGCGGGTGGTCAGTGGGGCCAGTTCACCGAAATCGCGGTCAAGCGCGTGCTCACGCGCGATGGCACCAGCAGCTACTACATCAACAACCAGCCGGTGCGCCGCCGCGACGTGCAGGATGTGTTCCTGGGAACGGGCCTGGGGCCTCGCGCCTACGCCATCATCGGCCAGGGCACCATCAGCCGCATCATTGAGAGCAAGCCCGAAGAACTGCGCCTGTTCCTGGAGGAAGCCGCAGGGGTCTCCAAGTACAAGGAACGCCGTCGCGAAACCGCCAACCGGCTGGCCGACACGCGCGAAAACCTGACCCGGGTGGAAGACATCCTGCGCGAGCTCAATGCCAACTTGGAAAAGCTGGAAAAGCAGGCCGAGGTGGCCGCCCGATACCAGCAGCTGCAGTCCAGCGCCACGCTCAAGCAACACCAGCTCTGGTTCCTCAGGCGGGCCGAGGCCGAGGCCGACCAGGCGCAGGTGAAAAACAACGCGGCCCAGGCGCTGACCGATCTGGAGTCGAGAACAGCCGATCTGCGGCGTGTTGAGGCCGAGCTGGAGACCATCCGCCAGGCGCACTACGCGGCGGGTGATCAGGTCAACCAGGCGCAGGGCCGGCTGTACGAAGCGACCGCCGAGGTGGGCAAGCTGGAAGCCGAAATCCGCTTTGTGGTCGAGGGCCGCACGCGGGTCGAACAGCGCTTGGTGCAGCTCAAGGAGCAGATCGCGTCCTGGAGCACGCGCAGCGCCGATGCGGGCGCGGAGCTGGAGCAGATCGCGGCCAGTCTGGTCGATGCTGAAGAACATTCGGTGGTGCTGGCCGCCCAGGGCGAAGAGCAGGCCAGCGCCCTGCCAGCCCTTGAAGACGCCTTGCGTCAGGCGCAGAGTCGTGCCAACGAGCAGCGCAACAGCGTGGGCCAGGTGCAGCAGCAGATCCAGGTGCTTGCCGCCGAGCAGCGCAGCATCGAAGAACAGAGTCGCCAGCTCAACCAGCGGCACGAAAAACTGAGTGCCGACCGAAATGCCCTGGCCGCACCCGACGAGGCGCGGGTGATGAGCGCACAGAGCGAGCTGGCCAACGCACAGGCGCTCGCCGAGGTGGCCGAGGGTGTGCTGCACGAACTGCAAGACCGCGTGCCCCAACTCGATGAAGAGCGCCGCACCGCCCAGCAGGCGGTGAACCAGGAATCAGGTCGGCAATCCGACCTGTCGGCCCGCTCGGAAGCACTCAAGGCCTTGCAGGAAAAGGTCAAGACCGACGGCAAGCTCGCGCCCTGGCTGGCCAAGCACGGGCTGGACGGCCTGCAGGGGCTGTGGAGCCGCATCCATGTTGAAACCGGCTGGGAGAGCGCGCTGGAAGCCGCACTGCGCGAGCGCCTGGGTGCGCTCGAAGTCTCCCGGCTGGAGATGGTGCGCGCGTTTGCCAACGACGCGCCGCCCGCCAAGTTGGCCTTCTACCACCCACCCGCCACCGCTGCCGCGGCCAGCCCAGGCGCGTCGGGCCTGAAACCACTGGCCGACTGGTTGCGCCTGACTGACGCAGGCCAACGCGCCTTGCTCGCCGACTGGCTGCAAGGCTGCCTGAGCGCCGCCAGCCTGGATGAAGCCATGTCCAAGCGCGATCAACTGCAACCTGGCGAGGCGATTTACGTGCCCAGCGGCCACGCGGTCAGTGCGCACAGCGTGAGTTTCTACGCGCCCGACAGCGAACAGGCCGGTCTGCTGGCGCGCGCCCAGGAAATCGAGAACCTCGACAAGCAGATCAAGGCCCAGGTGCTGATCGCCGAGCAGGCTCGCTCCACCTTGGTTCGAGCCGAGGCCGCCTACACCGAGGCCTCGCAGCGCTTGGTGAGCGCGCGGCGAGAAGGCGCCGAGACCCGCACCCGTGCCCACGAGCTGCAGGTCGAAGCCTTGCGGCTGACCCAGCTCGCCGAGCAGACCCGTGCCCGCGGTGAGCAGATAGCAGCGGACCTGGCCGAGGTCGATGCCCAGCTAGAGGCCTTGCAGGAGCGCCGGATCACGGCCGAAGCGCGGTTCGAAGAGCTCGACCTGGAGCTGGCCGACCACCAGGAGCGTCACGCCCAGCTCGACGACGCGGTGATTGACGCCGAGCGCCAGCTCGCCCAGGCGCGAGAACAGCAGCGCAGTCTGGAGCGCAGTGCCCAGGAAGCCGTGTTTGCCTTGCGCAGCCTGCAGGCGCGCCAAGGCGAATTGCAGCGCTCGCTGGAAGGCGCGGCCAGTCAGGAAAAGCTGCTGGCCGATGAGCAGCAACGCGCGTCTGACGAGCTGGGTCGCCTCAACGATGCGGCTGCGCAGGCAGGACTGCAGAGCGCACTGGCCACCAAGCTGGAGCGCGAACAATCGCTGGGCGCCTTGCGCAGCGGCTACGACGACCTCACGAACAAACTGCGCGCCAGCGACGAGCGCCGTCTGAAGCTCGAACGCGAACTCGACCCGCTGCGCCAGCGCATCACCGACTTTCAGCTCAAGGAGCAGGCCGCCCGCCTGGGTGTGGAGCAGTACAGCCAGCAGCTCGAGGAAGCCCAGGCTGATCTGGCTGCGGTGGCGCAGAGCATCACCGAAGGCAACGTGCGCCTGACGGGTCTGCAAGGCGAGATCGAGCGCCTGCACCGCGAGATCCAATCGCTCGGCGCGGTCAACCTGGCCGCGCTGGACGAGCTCACCGCCGCGCGTGAGCGCAAGAACTTCCTCGACGCGCAAACCGCTGACCTGACCGAGGCGATGACGACGCTGGAAGACGCCATCAAGAAGATCGACAACGAAACCCGTGAGCTGCTGGGCAGTACCTTCGCTACCGTCAACACGCATTTCGGGCGCATGTTCCCCGAGCTCTTCGGCGGCGGCAACGCGCGGCTGGTGATGACTGGGGAAGAAATTCTGGACGCGGGCGTGCAGGTGATGGCCCAGCCGCCGGGGAAAAAGAACCAGACCATCCACCTGCTTTCGGGCGGTGAGAAGGCGCTGACCGCGATCGCCCTGGTGTTTGCCATCTTCCAGCTCAACCCGGCGCCGTTCTGCCTGCTGGACGAGGTCGATGCGCCGCTGGACGACGCCAACACCGAGCGCTATGCCAAGCTGGTGACCCACATGTCCAAGGAAACGCAGTTCCTGTTCATCAGCCACAACAAGATCGCCATGGAAATGGCCGAGCAGCTGATCGGCGTGACCATGCAGGAGCAAGGTGTTTCGCGCATCGTGGCGGTGGACATGGAGTCGGCTGCCGGTATGCTCGAAGCCACCTGATCTTTTGACCTCGCGCCCTACCCACGCACCATGAGCACACTGCAAGTCAGCCTGGCCATCATCGGCGGTCTCGTTCTGGCGGGGGTGGTGGCCTACAACGCCTGGATCACCCGCCGCAATGTGCCGCGAACCCTGCGCGAGCGTGGGGGCGAGGGCGTCGCTGCCCCCGCAGGCCCCGTGGCGGCGCCCGTGTTTGCCGACACCTCACCCGGCGGGGAGGGCGACGGCCGCATCGATCCCGTACTGGGCGTGATGCCTGGAGACGCGCCCATCACCGCACCGCCCGCCGAGCCCGCAACACCCCAGGCTGTGCCGGTCACGTTGAACCACGTGGTGGCCGCTCCGGAGAAGCGGCCCGGCCTGGACGCGCTGATTGACGTCATCACCCCGCTGGCCCTGGAGTCCGAGGTGTCGGGCGATGCGCTGCTGGCGGCCTTCCCGGGCACCCGGCGCGTAGGCAGCAAACCTTTCGCCGTGGAAGGTCTGAGTGAGCTCAACGGCGAGTGGGAGACCCCGCGCTTGGGGCAGCGCTATCGGGCTCTTCAGGCCGGTGTGCAGCTGGCCAACCGCGCAGGTGCTCTCAACGACATCGAGTTTTCCGAGTTCGTGGTCAAGGCGCAGGCGTTTGCCGATGCGGTGGGCGCCGCGCCCGATTTCCCCGACATGCGAGCCGAGGTGGCGCGCGCGCGCGAACTCGACACATTTGCCAGCGGCCACGATGCCCAGCTCGGCTTCACCCTGCGAGCGCGGCGCGCGGCCTGGAGCCCGGGCTATGTGACGCAACACGCTGCCCGGCTTGGCTTCGTGGCGGGCGCCTTGCCCGGCCGCATGGTGTTGCCCGGCAGCACGGCGGGACAGGCGCCCATCTTGAGCCTGGCCTTTGATCCCCAGGCCGCCATGGCCGAAGACCCGGAGCAAAGCGCCCTGCGCGAACTGGCCTTGTCGCTGGAGGTCACGCACGTACCGCGAAGCGAGCAACCTTTTGTGCGCATGCGCGAAGCCGCCACCGCGCTGGCCGAGGCCATGGACGGCGTGGTCACCGACGACGCGGGTCGGGCATTGACGACCGAAGCGTTGGACCGCATCGGCGCGGATTTGGAAGGGCTGTACGACGCGCTGGACAGCCGGGATTTGTCAGCGGGGTCGGCGCAGGCGCGGAGGCTGTTCAGTTGACCAGCCCGCCCCGCTGCCCGTGACCCCCGAGGGGGCGATGCTGGCGGCCTGGCAAAGCCAGTTCCGCGGCATCCCGGGCTGAATGCCCCAACAGGCCTGCTGCCGTCCTTTTCTTATGAGCACCTCCGACCTCTTTTCTTCAGCTCCTTCGCCTGCTGACCGAGCGGCCGAGCTGAGAACGCTGCTGCACCACCACGCGCACCGTTACTACACCCTGGACGATCCTGAGATTCCCGATGCGGAGTACGACCGGCTGTTCCAGGAGCTGCAGACGCTGGAGGCAGCGCACCCGGCACTGTTGACGCCAGACTCACCCACACAGCGGGTGGGCGGGCAGGTGCTCGACGGCTTCACGCCGGTGCACCATGCCGTGCCCATGTTGTCGATCAACACCGAGACCGACACCGAACCCAGCGGCGCCCGCAACTTCGACGCGCGCGTTCGGCGTGCGCTGGGTCTGAGCGAGACCGAGCCGCCCGTTGAGTACGTGGCTGAACTCAAGTTCGACGGCCTGGCCATGAGCCTGCGCTACGACCAGGGCGTACTGGTGCAGGCCGCCACGCGGGGCGATGGCGAGGTGGGAGAAGACGTCACGTGCAACGTGCGCACCATCCAGCAAGTCCCGCTGCGCCTGCCAGCCGACGCGCCGCCGGTGCTGGAGGTGCGCGGCGAGGTCTACATGCGGCGCGACGATTTTGATGCACTCAACGAACGTCAGCGCGGCAGGATCGCGGCCGGCGCCAAGGGCGAAAAGACCTTTGTGAACCCGCGCAATGCCGCGGCTGGCGCCGTGCGCCAGCTCGACTCGGGGATCGCAGCCCAGCGCCCCTTGAGCTTTTTCGCCTACGGGCTGGGAGAGCTCACGCCGGCCGAGCAAGGCGGACCGGCGTTCGAAACCCATCTGCAAATGCTCATGCGGCTCAAGGCCTGGGGCTTTCCGGTGGCTGAGCAGACCACCTTGGCCACTGGGGCGGACGAGCTGGTGGCGTTTCACCAGCGGATCGGCGCCGCGCGCGATCAGCTGCCTTATGACATCGACGGCGTGGTCTACAAGGTGAACTCGCTCGCCCTGCAGCGCCAGCTCGGCTTTGTCTCGCGCGAGCCGCGCTGGGCGGTGGCACACAAGTACCCGGCGCAGGAGCAGCTCACCACGGTACTGGACATCGATGTGCAGGTCGGCCGCACCGGCAAGCTCACACCGGTGGCCAAGCTGGCGCCTGTTTTTGTCGGTGGCGTCACCGTCACCAACGCCACGCTGCACAACGAAGCCGAGGCGCGCCGCAAAGACGTGCGCGTGGGCGATACGGTGATCGTGCGCCGCGCAGGCGACGTGATTCCCGAGGTGGTGGCGGTGCTGCTTGAGAAACGCACGGGAGAACCGCCTGTGTTCACCATGCCGGCGCACTGCCCGGTGTGCGGCAGCGCGGCCGTGCGCGAGGAAGACGAAGTGGACCACCGCTGCACCGGCGGGCTATTCTGCGGCGCGCAGCGCAAGCAGGCCATCCTGCATTTTGCGCAGCGCCGCGCGGTGGAAATTGAAGGGCTCGGCGACAAGCTGGTCGAGCAGCTGGTCGACACCGGCGTGGTCAAGACCTTGCCCGATCTCTACCGGCTCGGCCTGACGGCGCTCCTGGCCCTGGATCGCATGGCCGACAAGTCCGCGCAAAACATCCTGAGTGCGCTGCAAAGATCCAAGCAGACCACGCTGCCGAGATTCCTGTTTGGCCTGGGCATCCGCCACGTGGGCGAAGCCACCGCCAAAGATTTGGCGCGCCACTTCGGCAGCCTGGACCGGGTAATGGATGCCAGCGTCGAGCAGCTGCTGGAAGTCAACGACGTCGGACCAGTGGTGGCGCAAAGCGTGCGCACCTTCTTCGACCAGCCCCACAACAGAGAAGTGGTGGACCAGCTGCGCGCCTGCGGCCTCACCTGGGCCGAAGGAGAACCAGCAGAGCAGACTCCGAGGCCCCTCGCCGGCAAAACCTTTGTGATGACCGGCACCTTCCCCACCCTCAGCCGGGAAGCCGCCAAGGCAATGCTGGAGGCCGCTGGGGCCAAGGTCGCTGGCTCAGTGAGCAAGAAGACGGACTACGTGGTGGCCGGCACCGAGGCCGGCAGCAAACTCAGCAAAGCGCAGGAGCTCGGCGTGGCGGTGCTCGACGAAGCAGGCATGTTGGCGCTCTTGGAAAAACTGGGCGACTGAGTTCCCCTTGTGGTTCCCGCTTGGGTTGGTCGCTCTGTCGGTCACTCTGGCTTTCCAGTGTTGGCATCGCTGGCACCGCACGTGGGACGGGAATTCCGATTCGATCGGTGGTGTGGCCTGCGAGACCAGAGTTCGGTCGTTCCGAAGTGACGTGTACGGGATGCACGTGGCGCTGGACGTTCCCAGCGGCTACCGCCTCGAGCTCAAACGAGAAAGTGAGCTGGATCGATTTTTCAAATGGACGGGGTTGACCGTCGAACGACAGTTTGGTCACTTTGGCTTTGATCCGCTGGTATACGTTGCCGCCAATGACGACCACCGGAACCACCAGCTCGCCAGCAATTCCAAGCTGCTACAAACGGTCCAGCACCTCTTTGCCACGCCAGGTATTGGGTGTCGCCTGAGGCGAATCACCTTCGCGAACGGTCGTATCTGGATGGCGTTTTGGGCCCATGACTGGTCGGGGGAACCCCCCATCGAAACCCGCTTGAGGGATAGCGCTGCCTTGCTTCTGCCGGAGTTTCAGTTGCTGGCAGATGCGCTTGGCCAGCAGGCACCAACCTCGGCGCCGAAGGGGCGAGACAGGTTCCTCATCCCTTCCATCGCCATTCTTTGCATCAGCTCTGGATTGGCGATCAATGGCGTGGTTTCGTGGGGGCTCACCGTGCTCGATGGCAGCGCGTTTGTGGTCGACACGATGCGTTTTCGGACGCTGAGCTTTGTGGCCGGGTCGGTCATCCTCGCCGCCTTGGTCACCGCCACGTTGATACTGCTGGGGCGCAGTGCCCGTGTTCACTTGGTTCTGATGGATGTGCTGTGTGGGCGCGTTTGGCGCTTTCAGCACCAGCGCAGCTGAGCTGCGAGGTGCCAACATGGACTGGTATTTTTCAGCGCCCAGTGTTGTTTCGCGTCCGGTGATTTGGAAATCGACCGAAGAGAGGCGCGGGCGAGGATTCCTCAGCCGACAGAGGGTTTACCACCGACTCGAAGTCAACGACTGGGCTTCTACGGAAAAACTCCGTTTGATTCACGTTTCCAAAGGCCTGTACGAACATGCCCGGGTTGGTGACCGAATCGAATTCGAACAACGCTCTGGCTACTGGGGTATCCGCTGGGCCATCATGAAGCGTTGGGTACCTGCCGAGCAGCGGTAGGGCAGGCTCACTTGAACTTGTAGTGATCGCGGTTGAGCACTGCCGCCACCGCCGTGACCTCCTCGGGGAACATGCCCAGGTTCATGTTGGTGTTGCACATCTCCACCATGCCGCGCAGCAGGCCGGCGTTGTTGATGCGACCTGCGGGCTTGTACATGGCGCTGCCGTCGCCGCCCACCTTGCTGATGTGGCAGGCCACACATTTGTTGTCTGCGATCAGCTTTTGTCCCAGCGCGAGATCGGCGCCTTTGAAGATGTCGGCGCCCTGGGCCTGGGCGTTGCTCCAAGAGAGGGCGCTACCCAGCAACAACAGGCTGGCAGTGGCCCAGGGCAGGGCGCGGCGGCTCCAGCTAGGGCGGGTGGCTTGGGTGGTGGTGCAGCTTGGTGTCATTTGGGTTCTCCAGTGCGTGGTCATCACGCGTTTATGACACTCTAACTGCATCAAAATGCCCTGTCACCCGCCAACACACCGCCTGTGCGGTTTCTTCACCTCACCATGACCCTTCACACCATTCTCAAAATGGGCGATCCGCGCCTGCTGACTATCGCGAAACCGGTGGCCCGCTTCGACACGCCCGAACTGCACCAGCTGATCCAAGACATGCGCGACACCATGGCGGCCGCCAACGGGGCCGGCCTGGCCGCGCCCCAGATTGGCGTGGACCTGCAGGTGGTGATTTTTGGCACCGGTGCGGTGGTGCCCCGCTACCCGGACGCCGAGCCGGTGCCGCGCACTGTACTGATCAACCCGACCATCACCCCGATAGGGGATGAAGAGGTCGAAGATTGGGAAGGCTGTTTGTCGGTGCCCGGCATGCGCGGCGTGGTGCCGCGCTGGGCGCGCATCCGCTACCAGGGATTTGACCTCCTCGGCGGGGTGATTGATCGGGTGGCAGAGGACTTTCATGCCCGCGTGGTACAACATGAATGCGATCACCTCTGGGGCAAGCTTTACCCGATGCGGGTGCGCGATTTCTCGCGATTCGGCTATACCGAGGTGCTGTTTCCCGATCTCGTCGACCAGGAAGACGACTGAACAGGCCAGCGCCCGCGAAACAAACCGATGCGCCCTTGAAACAAATCGGCACAAGGCGCGGTGGGCTCGGCGATAGAGTCGCCTCCAGGCAGATTTCCACAGGGACACCCGAAGTGATGATCCGAACCTGCGCCGCGTTGATGGCTGCGTCCTTGCTGGGCGCCTGCGCGGTCACATCTCCTTTGCCGGCGGCAGATGCAGCTATGGCCGCCACACCCGCGGCCTGGTACGCGCCGCCGCTGGCGCACCAGGGCCGCTCGGAATCGCTAGCCCAATGGTGGGCGCGCCTGGACGATCCGGTGCTCACGCGCTGGATTGACCTGACCCAGGCCCAAAGCCCTTCGATCGCGGCCGCCCGTGCCCGGGTCTTTGACGCCCGCGCACAGCTGCAGGGGGAGCAGACCGCCAGCGGGCCGCAGTTGGCCGCGGTGGGCAACGCCAGTCGCAGCCGGCAGGTTTTGGGCCAACCCGCTGCGACAGCGCTGGGAGCCGGGGTGCAGGCATCCTGGGCGCTCGACCTCTGGGGTGGCGGCGCGGCTGGCATTGGGGCCGCGCAGGCCCGCCAGGACGCGGCGGGTGCCGGCTGGCACGAAGCGCGCGTGCTGGTGGCCGCCGAGCTGGCCAGCCTGTACTACGCCCAACGCCAGTGCCAGGTTCAGCTGACCGTGTCTCAAAACGACCGCGATTCGCGCGCTGCCACGGCCCAAGCGACGGGCGAAACCGAGCGAGTTGGGTTGACCGCGCCCGCTGTCGCTGCGCTGGCGCGAGCAAGCGCCGCCGACGCGGCGAGCCGCACCCGGGCGCAGCAGCAGCGCTGCGAACAACAGATCAAGTCGCTGGTTGCGCTCACGGGCCTCGCTGAGCCCGAGCTGCGTGTCCAGCTCGCGCAGGCGCCCGCGGTGGCGGCAGACGCGGCGCTGGATGACTGGCTGTCGGTGGATGCGGTGCCGGCAGCCGTGATTCGCCAGCGGCCCGATGTGTACCGGGCACAGCGCGAGCTGGTGGCCGCCGCCGAGTCGGTTGGTGTGGCGCGTGCTGCGCTCTTGCCCAGCCTGAACCTCTCGGGCAGCCTGCTGCGCAGCCGGGTCAGCAGCGCGGATGCCAGCGGGTCTTTCAACAGCTGGTCGGTCGGGCCCTTCACCCTCAGCCTGCCGCTGCTCGGTCGGGGTGCGCTGCAAGCCGGGGTCGACAGCGCCCAGGCGCGCTATGAGAGCGCGGCGGTGGCTTACACCGCCACGCTGCGCAATGCAGTGGCCGAGGTTGAGCGCTCACTGGTGGCCCTGGCGTCTTTGCGCGATCAGGCCGCCTCTACCCGGACCGCACTCGATGGTTACAGCCAGTCGTTCACCGCCACACAGGCGCGCTACAGGGTCGGACTGGCCAACCTGAACGAGCTGGAGGAAGCGCGTCGCCTGCAGCTCAATGCCAGCAGCAGCGCTGTCACCTTGCAACAAGACCGCATCCAGGCCTGGATCGACCTCTACGTCGCCCTCGGCGGCGGTTTCGACCCCGCCCGTGTGACCGACCCCCTCAACGCCAACGCCGCCAGAGATCCCTCATGAGCCATGTGTCATCCCCCGCCAACAGCCGCTATCGCTGGCTGGCCCTGGCCGCAGTCCTGGCCGTCATCCTAATTTCCGCCCTGGTCTGGTTTTCCCGTCAGCCAGCGCCGGGCGCTGCTTCCTCCGCGGCCACACCCAGCGAATCGATGTCACCCAAGCCTTCGATGACGGTGACCGTGACCCAACCGAGCCGAGAGACCCTGTCGATGTCGCTGGAGGCCAACGGCAATGTGAGCGCCTGGCAGGAGGCCAGCGTGGGGGCCGAGGTGAGCGGCCTGCGGCTGGCGCAGGTGAATGTGAACGTGGGTGACGCGGTACGCAAGGGTCAGTTGCTGGCGGTTTTCGCCAGCGACAGCGCACAGGCCGAGACCCTGCAAAGCCAGGCCAGCGCGGTGCAGGCCGAGGCCAGCTACCTCAACGCCAAGGCCGATGCAGACCGCGCGCGCTCCATCCAGGACACGGGCGCGCTCTCAGCCTCGCAGGTAGCGCAGTACCTGACGCAGGAGAAGGTGGCCAAAGCCCAGTGGGAAGCCGCCAAGGCGGTGCTCGGTGCCACCCAGATCCGCCTGGGCAACACCTCGGTGAAGGCGCCTGACGATGGCGTGATCTCGGCGCGCAGCGCCACCGTAGGCGCTGTCGTGGGCTCGGGCCAGGAGCTGTTTCGTCTGGTACGCCAGAGCCGCATGGAGTGGCGCGCCGAGGTCACGGCCAGCGAGGTGGGGCGTATCGAGGTAGGTCAGCTCGCCCAGGTGACGATGGCCACGGGTGCCAGCGTCGAGGGCAAGGTGCGCGCGATCGCGCCGTCGGCCAACGAACAGACCCGCAACATCCTGGTGTACGTGGATCTGCCGCGCCACAAAGACCTGAAGGCGGGCACCTTCGCCCGCGGCGTCTTTGCCATTGGCCAGAGCGAAGCACTGACCCTGCCCACGCCGGCCATCGTGGTGCGCGACGGTAGCAACTTCGTGTTTGCGGTGGACGAGGTGGGCAAAGCCAGTGCGCTCAAGGTGCAGACCGGGCGGCGGGTGGGCGAACGCGTCGAAATCCTCAGCGGTCTCAAGGGCGACGAGCGCGTGGCCGTGCAAGGCGCGGGTTTCCTCAACGAAGGCGACTTGGTCAAGGTGGTCCAGTGAAGCATGACGCCATCCCCGCCGCGCTTCGCGCGACCCCCTGCAGGGGGCAATCCCTGTGGCTTGGCAAAGCCAGTTCCACGGGATTCCTGAACAAATCAGCCCGCTGATCTAGCGCCTGGGAATCCACCATGAACGTCTCCGCCTGGTCCATTCGCAACCCGATTCCTGCGGTCATGCTGTTTGTCATGCTGACGCTGGCGGGCTTGTTTTCTTTCAAGTCGATGAAGGTGCAGAACTTCCCCGACCTGGACGTGCCCAACATCACCATTGTGGCCAGCCTGCCTGGCGCTGCGCCGAACCAGCTCGAAAACGACGTGGCGCGCGTGATCGAGAACAGCCTCGCTTCGGTGCAAGGCCTCAAGAACATCTTCACCAAGGTGCAGGACGGAGTGGTCTCCATCACCGCCGAGTTCCGGCTGGAGAAGGGTACGCAGGAGGCGCTGGACGATGTGCGCTCGGCGGTCGCCCGGGTGCGCGGCGATCTGCCGAGCGACATGCAAGAGCCCATCATCAACAAACTGGAGCTCGCGGGCGGGGCTGTGCTGGCCTACACCGTGGCCTCGGACAAGATGGACGAAGAGGCGCTGTCCTGGTTTGTGGACAACGACGTGTCCAAGCTGCTGCTGTCGGTGCGCGGCGTGGGTGCGGTCAACCGGGTCGGTGGTGTGGACCGCGAGGTGCAGATCCAGCTCGACCCGCTCAAGTTGCAGGCGCTGGGCACCACCGCGGCCGACATCTCGCGCCAGCTGGCGCGGGTGCAGATCGAGAGCGCCGGAGGCGTGGCCGACATCGGCGGCAGCCAACAGCCGCTGCGCACTGTCTCAGCGCTGAAATCCGCCGATGAACTGGCGCGCATGGAGATCGCCCTGTCGGACGGGCGCAGCATCCGACTCGATCAGATCGCGAAGATCGAAGACACGGTGGCTGAGCGCACCGCAGCCGCGTTTCTCGACGGTCGGCCGGTGGTGGGCTTCGAGATCGCGCGCAGCCGCGGTGCCAGCGAGATCGAAGTGGGCACGGGCGTGCGCAAGCAGCTGCAAGAGCTGCGCGTTCAGCGGCCTGACCTGCAGATCACCGAGTCGTTCGACTTCGTGACGCCGGTGCAGGAAGAGTTTGACGGCTCGATGATCCTGCTCTACGAGGGCGCCATCCTCGCGGTGCTGGTGGTGTGGCTGTTCCTGCGCGACTTCCGCGCCACCATCGTCTCAGCAGTGGCCTTGCCCTTGTCCGCCATCCCGGCCTTCATCGGCATGCACTACCTGGGCTTCACCATCAACGTGGTGACGCTGCTGGCGCTCTCGCTGGTGATCGGCATCCTGGTGGACGACGCCATCGTGGAGGTGGAGAACACGGTGCGTCACATGCGCATGGGCAAGACGCCGTACCAGGCGGCGATGGAGGCGTCGGACGAGATCGGTCTGGCCGTGATCGCCACCACCTTCACCCTGATCGCGGTGTTTTTGCCCACGGCGTTCATGTCGGGCATTCCAGGCAAATTTTTCAAGCAATTCGGCTGGACGGCATCGCTCGCGGTGTTTGCCTCGCTGATCGTGGCGCGCGCGCTCACGCCCATGATGGCGGCTTACATCCTGCGGCCGTTTGTGCTGACCGAAGACCGGCCAGCCTGGGCCAAGAAGAATGCGCTGCTGGGCGGCTTGTGGGCCTGGGCGCATCCGCAGGAAGAGCCGAAATGGCTCGACACCTACCAGGGCTGGGCCGGCTGGTGCGTGCGCCACCGGTGGATCACCATGGCCTTTGCGGCGGCGTTTTTTGTCGGCTCGGTGATGCTGATTCCCTTGCTGCCGCAAGGCTTCATCCCGCCAGACGACAACTCGCAGACCCAGGTGTACATCGAGCTACCCCCAGGCAGCACGCTGCAGCAGACGGTGCAGACCGCCGAGCGCGCGCGGCAACTGGTCGCTGCGGTGAAGCATGTGAAGTCGGTCTACACCACCATCGGCTCAGGCTCGGCGGGCAGCGACCCGTTTGCGCCGCAGGGCGCGGTGGAGTCGCGCAAGGCGGCGCTCACCATCCAGCTCGATGCGCGAGGCGAGCGACCGCGCAAACAGGTAATCGAAAACCAGTTGCGCGATGCCATGAGCAACCTGCCCGGCGTGCGCAGCAAGGTCGGCCTGGGAGGGTCAGGCGAAAAATACGTGCTCACCCTGACCGGTAATGACGCGGCGGCGCTGAGCACCGCGGCCAACGCCATCGAGCGAGAGCTGCGCACCATTGGCGGCGTGGGCAGCATCCAGAGCAGCGCTGCGCTGGTGCGCACCGAAATCATCGTCAAGCCCGATCTGGCGCGCGCCGCCGAGCTCGGCGTGACCAGCAGCGCCATCGCCGAAACCCTGCGCATTGCGACCGTGGGCGACTACAACAGCGCGCTGCCCAAGATGAATCTGCCGCAGCGGCAGATTCCCATCGTGGTCAAGCTGGACGCCGCTGCACGCGAAGACCTGGCGGTGCTGGAGCGCCTGACCGTGCCCGGCACGCGCGGACCAGTCATGATCGGTCAGGTGGCCACGCTGGAATTCGGCGGCGGCCCGGCCGTGATCGACCGCTTCAACCGTGCGCGCAACATCAACTTCGAGGTCGAACTCGCCGGTATCGCGCTGGGCGACATCAAGACCCAGGTGGAGGCGCTGCCCAGCGTGAACAACCTGCCGGCGGGCGTGAAGGTGCTGGAGCTGGGCGATGCGGAAGTGCAGAGCGAGCTGTTCGCCAGCTTCGGTCTGGCCATGCTCACGGGTGTGCTCTGCATCTACATCGTGCTGGTGCTGCTGTTCAAGGCCTTCCTGCACCCGTTCACCATCCTGGCGGCGCTGCCACTGTCACTGGGTGGCGCCTTTGTGGCGCTGCTGCTGGCCGACAAGGCGTTTTCCATGCCTTCGCTCATCGGTCTGATCATGCTCATGGGCATCGCCACCAAAAACTCCATCCTGCTGGTGGAATACGCCATCGAGGCCCGTCGGATACACGGCCTCAACCGCTTCGATGCGCTCATGGACGCCTGCCACAAGCGCGCCCGCCCCATCGTCATGACCACCATCGCCATGGGTGCGGGCATGTTGCCGATCGCGGTGGGTTGGGGCGCGGCCGACAGCAGCTTCCGCTCGCCCATGGCCTGGGCGGTGATTGGTGGCCTGATCACCTCCACCTTCCTGAGCCTGCTGGTGATCCCGGCCGTGTTCACCGTGGTGGACGATGTGGCAATCTTCTTCAACAAGCTGTTGCGGCGACCAGCCGAATCGGCGCGGCCTGCGATGGTCGAGCAGCAGGCCTGAGGGCGCAGCTGCTGTATTGCGCGCTCAGCTCTCCAGCGCCTTCAGCAGCTCGGTCTCGATCTCGATCTGGCGCTTGTTGACCTGCAGCTGGGGTCCGCTGATGAGGAAGGTGTCTTCCACGCGTTCGCCCAGCGTGCTGATCTTGGCGAGTTCGACGCTCACATGGTGCTCGGCGAGCACGCGCGAGATGCAGTAAAGCAGGCCGTTGCGGTCGCTCGCCGAGACGCTGAGCAGCCAGCGCTGAGCCTTGTCGTCCGGCCGCAGGTCGACCCGAGGGGTGACGGGGAAGTGTTTGACGCGGCGCGAAAGCCGGCCTTTGCTGGGTACGGGCAGCGGGCCCCGGCTGTCGATGGCTTTGGCCAGATCGTTCTCCACCATACCGGTGAGCTCGCGGTAATGGTCCGAGAGCGTGGGCGCCACAACCTGAAAGGTGTCCATGGCGTGCCCGTCGCGGGTCGTGTGCACGCGGGCGTCCAGGATGTTGAAGTCCGACTCATCGAAGTAGCCGCAGATGCGCGCAAACAGGTCACTCTGGTCCGAGGCGTAGACCATGATCTGCAGACCGCCTGCTTCCGGCGAGACACGGGCACGAACGACGGATTTTTCGTTCTGGGGCGCCGACTCCGGTGCGCCGGGCAGGGCGGCGGCGGCGGCAGCGGCACGCTGCTGCGTCGCTTGCTGCGCCAGCGCGCGGGTCAGAACGCGGGTGTGCCAGGCGATTTCGTCGGCCTGGTGGCGCATGAAGTAGCTCACGTCCAGCGTCGCCCACAGCTTTTCGTGCGCCATGTGGGGCAGGGCGTGCAGCGCCAGCAGGGTGAGGGCTTCGCGCTTGCGCGCTTCGACCACGGCGTCCGGGTCGGGAGCCCGACCACCCAACGCACGCAGGGTATAGCGGTACAGGTCTTCGAGCAGCTTGCCTTTCCAGGTGTTCCAGACCTTGGGGCTGGTGCCACGGATGTCGGCCACGGTGAGCAGGTACAGGGCGGTGAGGTATCGCTCATTGCCCACGCGGCGGGCAAATGCGCCGATCACGTCCGGGTCGCTCAGGTCGGCTTTTTGAGCGATGCGGCTCATGGCCAAGTGCTCGGCCACCAGAAACTCGATCAGCTGGGTGTCTTCTCTGAGGATGCCGTGCTGACGGCAGAACACCCGCACATCCTGCGCGCCCAACTCGGAATGATCCCCGCCGCGGCCCTTGGCGATGTCGTGAAACAGCGCGGCGATGTACAGAATCCAGGGTTTGTCCCAGCCGGCCGCCAGCTGCGAGCAGAACGGGTATTCGTGCGAATGCTCGGGTATGAAAAAACGGCGCACATTGCGCAAGACCATCAGGATGTGCTGGTCCACGGTGTAGACGTGAAACAGGTCGTGCTGCATCTGGCCCACGATGTGACGGAACACCCAGAGGTAGCGCCCCAGCACCGAGGTTTCGTTCATCAGCCGAATGGCGTGGGTGATGCCGTCTGACTCTTTCAGGATGGAGAGGAACGTGGCGCGGTTGACCGGGTCGGCGCGGAACGCCGCGTTCATGATCGGTCGGGCGTTGTAGAGCGCGCGAAGCGTGCGCGCCGACAGCGCCTTGATGCCCACCGTGGTCTGATAAAGCAGAAAGGTTTCGAGAATTGCGTGGGGCTGCTGCTCGTAGAGGTCGTCGCTGGCGATCTCCAGTGTGCCGCCCTTGTCGAAAAAACGCTCGTTGATCGGCCGCAGTCGGTCGATCATCATGGCTTCGCTGTTGAGCCGCTCCCGGATGTTGAGCATCAGGATCTGGTTGAGCTGGGTCACGGCCTTGGCCGCCCAGTAGTAGCGGCGCATCAGCAGCTCGCTGGCGCGGCGCACACCCTTGGCGCTGGGCGGGGTGGGGGCGTGGTTCGGGCCGTCGCCGGTGGGCACTTCCATCGGCGGCGTGTGGGCCTTGAAGCCGAACGACTCCGCCACCGCCGTCTGCAGGTCGAACACCAGTCGGTCTTCGCGCCGCTTGGCCAGCAGGTGAAGGCGAGCCCGGATCAGACTCAGCATGGCCTCGTTGGCCTTGATCTGGCGCGCCTCCAGCGGCGTGGCCAGGCCCTTGCGCGCCAGCTCGTCCCAGCTGCGGCCGTAGCCCGCTGCCTTGGCCACCCAGAGGATGATCTGCAGGTCGCGCAAGCCACCGGGTGACTCCTTGCAGTTGGGCTCCAGCGCGTAAGGCGTGTTCTCAAACTTGTTGTGGCGCTGCCGCATCTCCAGGCTCTTGGCCACGAAAAAAGCCCGCGGGTCCATCGCCTCGTGCAGCAGGCGGACCAGGCGGTCAAACAGGGGCTTGTTGCCGCGGATCAGCCGGCATTCCAGCAGCGAGGTCTGCACCGTCACGTCCTTGGCGGCTTCGGTCAGGCAATCTTCGATGGTTCGCACACTCGAGCCGATCTCCAGCCCCACGTCCCAGCACGCGCCGATGAACACCTCCAGCCGGCGCTTGAGCACCTCATCGTCCTCGGGCTTCATGCCGTCGGGCATCAGCACCAGCACATCCACATCGGAATAGGGGAAAAGCTCGCCGCGGCCGTAGCCTCCGACCGCGAGCAGCGCGTAGGTGGTCTTGAATCCGGCGTGGTACCAGAGAGTGCGCAGGGTCTGGTCGGTCAGTTTGGCCAGTTGGCGCAAGGCGCGTCGCATGCCGCGCGCCGAGGCGCTGGCCTCGCCCAGTTCCTCCATGAGCGTGGCCTTGCCATCGCGGTAGCGCTGGCGCAGGACTGCGATGTTCTCGGTGGGCAGAGCCGCAGGGGCGGCGACAGGCTGGTCCACGGGCAAGCGCTCAGGCCGCCACGGCAGACGCAGGGGCGGCGAAGTCGGGCAGCGGCGGGTAGCCATCGGAGAGGGTGAGCACCTCGTAGCCGGTGGGCGTGACCAGCACCGTGTGTTCCCATTGAGCGGACAGGGAGCGGTCTTTGGTGACGATGGTCCAGCCGTCGCCCATCTCCTTGATGTCGCGCTTGCCAGCGTTGATCATGGGTTCGATGGTGAAGGTCATGCCTGGCTTGAGCTCTTCGAGCGTGCCCGGGCGGCCGTAATGGAGCACCTGCGGTTCTTCGTGGAAGCGCTGACCGATGCCATGGCCGCAGAACTCGCGCACCACCGAATAGCCGTTGCCTTCGGCGAAGACCTGGATGGCGTGGCCAATGTCGCCCAGGCGCACACCCGGTTTGACCATGACGATGCCCTTCCACATGGCCTCGTACGTCACCTGGCACAGGCGCTTGGCCGCGATCGAGGCCGACGCATCGCCACCGATCAGGAACATGCGGCTGGTGTCGCCGTACCAGCCGTCCTTGATGACGGTCACGTCCACGTTGACGATGTCACCCTTCTTGAGCACCTTGTCGCCGGGGATGCCGTGGCAGATCACATGGTTGATCGAGGTGCACAGGTGGCCAGGGAAGGGCGGATAGCCGCTGGGCTGGTAGCCGATCGTGGCCGAGGTGGTGCCCTGTTCCTTCATGAATGCCGCCGCCCACTGGTCAATCTGCAGCGTGGTCACGCCTGGCTGGATCAGCGGCGTGAGATGGTCCAGCACTTCGGACGCCAGCCGGCCAGCCAGCCGCATGCCGGCCACGCCCGCTTCGTCTTTGTAGGTGATGCTCATAGCGTCGAATTATCCCACCCATGCCCGATCCGGGGTGCTGCCCGGGCGGAGACCGCAGACCCTGGCCGGATAAAATCGCAGGTTTCCACCCTCTCCCGAACCTAGGCCACCCGCCGTGACCCTGCACCTGCGTTTTTTTGAGGGCGGCAACGCGCTCAGCGACTTCAAAGTCCAGCAACTGCTGAGCCGCCTGGCGGCCTTGCCCACGCCGGGCCTCGACAAGATCACCGGCCTCTCAGCCCGTTTTGTGCACCTCGCCGCGTTCGACGTCGAGCCTGATGCGCGCGCGCTGGAGCGGCTGGGTCAACTGATGACCTACGGCGAACCGGTGCTGCCTGCCCATGAAGCGGCCACCAAGGCCGCTGCTCCGGTGCTGCTGGTGATGCCGCGCCTGGGCACGGTATCGCCCTGGGCCTCCAAAGCCACTGACATCGCGCACAACTGTGGTCTGGCGCTGCACCGGGTGGAGCGGCTGGTGGAATATCGCATCACGCTCAAGGCCGGGCTGCTCGCCAAGGCCACCCTCAAGCCCGAGCAATTGCGTGACGTGGCCGACCTGCTGCACGACCGCATGACCGAAGCCGTCACCACCGAACGCAGCCAGACTGAGGCGCTGTTCACCGAGCTGCATCCAGCGCCCATGGCGCATGTGGATGTACTGGGCGGCGGCAAGGCGGCGCTTGAGACCGCCAACACGTCATGGGGCCTGGCGCTGGCGGACGACGAGATCGAGTACCTGGTGAACGCCTTCACCGGCCTGAAGCGCAACCCCACCGACGTGGAGTTGATGATGTTCGCGCAGGCCAACAGCGAGCATTGCCGCCACAAGATATTCAACGCTCAGTTCACCATCGACGGCGCGCTGCAGGACAAAACGCTGTTTGGCATGATCCGCCACACCCACCAGACCGCGCCGCAGCACACCATCGTGGCGTACTCCGACAATGCTTCCATCATGGAAGGCAGCGCGGTGGAACGATTCGTGGCGCGAGCCGGGCAGGGCAACACCTCGGCATCGCCCGCGTACGGCGCCGAGCCCGCCACCCACCACATCCTGATGAAGGTGGAAACGCACAACCACCCCACCGCCATTTCGCCATTCCCCGGTGCGGCCACCGGCGCGGGTGGCGAGATCCGCGATGAAGGTGCCACCGGTCGCGGCTCCAAGCCCAAGGCCGGCCTGACCGGCTTCACCGTCTCCAAGCTCTGGGGCGGCCTGAGCGACCAGCCGGGCGGCAAGCCCGAGCACATCGCCAGCCCGCTGCAGATCATGACCGAGGGGCCGCTGGGCGGCGCGGCGTTCAACAACGAGTTTGGCCGGCCCAACCTGCTGGGCTACTTCCGCGAGTACGAGCAGGCCGTCACCGGCGTCATGCGGGGGTACCACAAACCCATCATGATTGCGGGCGGCCTGGGCGTGATCGACTCTACCCAGACGAAAAAAATCGATTTCCCCGCCGGCTCGCTGCTCATCCAGCTTGGCGGCCCGGGCATGAAGATCGGCATGGGCGGCGGCGCGGCCAGTTCCATGGCCAGCGGCACCAACGCCGCCTCGCTGGACTTCGACTCGGTGCAGCGCGGCAACCCTGAGATCGAACGTCGGGCGCAGGAGGTCATCAACCACTGCTGGGCGCAGGGGGAAAAGAACCCGG
This sequence comes from Hydrogenophaga sp., assembly GCF_011390835.1. Lineage (GTDB taxonomy): Bacteria > Pseudomonadota > Gammaproteobacteria > Burkholderiales > Burkholderiaceae_C > Hydrogenophaga. Next base: position 155,784 of record NZ_JAABRQ010000002.1, read on the forward strand.
TGCTGTTCATCCACGACGTCGGCGCGGGCGGCTTGTCCAACGCCTTTCCCGAGCTGGTCAACGATGCCGGGCGCGGTGCGCGCTTCGACCTCAACGCCGTGCCGCTGGAAGAAAGCGGCCTGGCACCCAAGGAAATCTGGTGCAACGAAAGTCAGGAACGCTACGTGCTGGCAATCGCGCCCGAGTCGCTGCCGCAATTCAAGGCCTTCTGCGAGCGCGAGCGCTGCCCGTTTGCGGTGGTCGGCGTGGCGACCGAAGAGCGGCATTTGACGCTGTTTGACGAAGGCAAGGAACCACCGGTCGATATGCCCATGGATGTTCTTTTGGGCAAGCCGCCCAAGATGCACCGCGACGTCAAAACGGTGGTGCGAAAGGCCGTGCCCATGGACCTCACGGGTGTTGAGCTTCAGCAGGCCGTGATCGACGTGCTCAGCCATCCCACGGTGGCTTCCAAGCGGTTTCTCATCACCATTGGCGACCGTACCGTGGGAGGTTTGAGCCACCGCGACCAGATGGTCGGTCCCTGGCAGGTGCCGGTAGCGGATTGCGCCGTCACCCTGGCCGACTTTGCGGGCTTTGCAGGTGAGGCCATGAGCATGGGCGAGCGCACGCCGCTGGCCGCGCTGCAGGCCCCGGCCTCTGGCCGCATGGCGGTGGCCGAAGCCATCACCAACCTGCTGGCCGCACCCATCGAGCTCTCGCGCGTCAAGCTCAGCGCTAACTGGATGGCGGCTTGCGGCGAGCCGGGCGAAGACGCCGCGCTGTTCGAGACGGTGAAGGCCGTCGGCATGGAGCTGTGCCCGGCGCTGGGCATATCCATCCCCGTGGGCAAGGACAGCCTGTCGATGCGCACGCAGTGGGCCGACGGTGAAGAACAGCACAAGGTGACCTCGCCGGTCAGCCTGATCGTGAGCGGTTTTGCCACCCTGGCCGACGTGCGCGGCACGCTCACGCCCCAGCTCAGCACCGAGGTGGGCGACACCACGCTGATCCTGATCGACCTCGGCCAAGGCCAGCACCGGCTGGCCGGCAGCATCCTCGGCCAGACGCTCAACCAGCCGGGCTGCCCGGTGCAGGACGGGGTGCCCGATCTGGACGACCCGCAGGCCCTGGTGCGCCTGGTCGATGCCATCAACACGCTGCGCGTCCAAGGCCGCATCCTAGCCTACCACGACCGCAGCGACGGCGGCCTGCTCGCCACCGTGGCAGAAATGGCGTTTGCCGGCCACGTGGGCGTGTCCATCAACGTCGATCTGCTGGTCACCGAGGGCGACGGCATTTCCGACAGCCGCGCCGAGTACGGTGACGCCAAGAACTGGAGCAAGCAGGTCAGCGCCCGGCGCGAAGAACTCACGCTCAAGGCCTTGTTTAGCGAAGAGCTGGGCGTGGTGATCCAGGTGAAAACCGAAGATCGCAACGCGGTGATGCAAACCCTGCGCGAACACGGCCTGTCCAAACACAGCCATTTCGTCGGCAAAACCCACCCGGTTGAGTCGCCCATCGACGCGGGCAAGGGCCAGCTGCAGGTCTGGCGCGACGCCAAGGCCGTTTTCAGCGCCAACCTGTTCGATCTGCACCAGGTCTGGGACAGCGTGAGCTGGAAGATCAACCAGCAGCGCGACAACCCGGCCTGCGCCGAAGCCGAGCACGCCGCCGCGGGCCTGCCCGACGACCCGGGCCTTCACCTGTCGCTGAGTTTCGACCCGACCGAGGATGTGGCCGCGCCGTTCCTCAACCTGGCTCGTCCCAAAGTCGCGATCCTGCGCGAGCAGGGCGTGAACTCTCATGTGGAAATGGCCTACGCCTTCACCCAGGCCGGGTTCGAGGCGTTTGACGTGCACATGACCGACCTGCAGATGGGACGCGCCCACCTGAGCCATTTCCAGGGCTTGGTGGCATGTGGCGGGTTCAGCTATGGCGACACGCTGGGCGCCGGCATTGGCTGGGCTCGCAGCATCACCTTCAACGACGTGCTGGCCGACCAGTTCCGCGACTTTTTCAAGCGCAACAACACCTTTGGCCTGGGCGTGTGCAATGGTTGTCAGATGTTTGCCGAACTGGCCGACATCATCCCCGGCGCAGACGCCTGGCCGCGCTTCACCACCAACCAGAGCGAGCGTTTCGAAGCCCGCCACTCTCTGGTGGAGGTGCTGGAATCGCCCAGCCTGTTCCTGCAAGGCATGGCGGGTAGCCGCCTGCCGATCGCGGTGGCACACGGCGAGGGTTATGCCAACTTCAAGCATCGCGGCGACCCGGCCAAGGCCATCGCCGCCATGCGCTTCGTGGACCACCATGGCGCGGCCACCGAGCAGTACCCGTTCAATCCCAACGGCAGTCCGGGTGGCCTCACTGCCGTCACCACGGCGGACGGCCGCTTCACCGCCATGATGCCGCACCCCGAGCGGGTGTTCCGCAATCTGCAGATGAGCTGGACCAGCGGCGACCCTGCTGCCGCCAGTCCGTGGATGCGCATCTGGCGCAATGCGCGCAAGTGGGTGGGCTGACGCCTCTGCTGCTCATTCTTTTGCGAGACCCTCTCCATGGCCGCTACCAGTCTTCTCGCCCTCATTGACGACATCGCCACGCTGCTGGACGACGTGGCGGTGATGACCAAAGTGGCGGCTCGCCAGGGCGTGGCTGCTGCCGACGATGTGGCGGCCTTGACGCAGGTCGCGGCGAAGAAAACGGCTGGCGTGCTGGGTGATGATCTGGCGCTCAACGCCCAGCAGGTCACTGGCGTGCGCGCCGATCGCGAGCTGCCTGTGGTTTGGGCGGTGGCCAAGGGCTCTTTGCGCAACAAGGCAATTTTGGTACCGGCGGCGCTGGCCATCAGCGCGGTGGCGCCCTGGGTGATCACGCCGCTGCTCATGCTCGGTGGCCTCTACCTGTGTTTTGAGGGTGCTGAAAAGGTGTTACACGCGTTCTTCCACCAGAAGGAAGAGGACCTGGCCAAACGCGCCAATCGGCTGGCGGCTTTGGCCGACAAGCAGGTGGACCTGGTGGCTTTCGAGAAGGACAAGATCAAAGGTGCGGTGCGCACCGACTTCATCCTTTCGGCCGAAGTCATCGTCATCACCCTGGGTACGGTCGCCGCTGCCAGCTTTGAACGGCAGCTGGCGGTGCTGGTGGGCATTTCGGTGTTGATCACCGTGGGCGTCTATGGCCTGGTGGCCGGTATCGTCAAGCTCGATGACGCTGGCCTGCACCTCAGCGAGCAAGCCGCGAGCTGGAAGCAGTCGCTGGGCCGTGCCATCCTGATCGCCGCGCCCTGGCTCATGAAAACGCTCTCGATCGTGGGCACTGCCGCGATGTTTCTCGTGGGCGGCGGCATCCTGGTGCACGGTGTGCCCGCCCTGGGTCACGGCATCGAGGCTGCCATGGCCCCGCTGGGCTGGCTGGGTGCGCTGTTGTCCAGCGTCGCCGGAGCCCTTGCGGGCCTGGCCGCGGGAGTGGCGGTGGTTGGCATCCTCGGCCTCATCAAGCGAATGCGGTCTTCTGTGACGCCCATGGGTCACTGAGCCTGCGGGGGGCACTGGTCTCAGTTCTACCCATATCGACCTCCCGCCAGGGTTGCACCCTGCTCGGGGATGCTTCATCATGGTCCGCAGAAGCATCTGCCTTGTGATTGCCGGTTTCCTTCGAAACCTCTTGGCGTTCACGGTGAGACACCGTCTTAGGGTGGTGATGGGGAGACTGGTCGGTGATGGATGGCATTTTTATCAGCTACCGGCGCGACGATTCGGCGGGCTACGCCGGACGCCTGTACGACCGCTTGGCTGCGTACTTCGGTCCCGAGCGCGTCTTCATGGATGTCGAAGGCATCGAGCCCGGGCTTGATTTCGTCGAAGCCATCGAGGCCGCAGTGGACTCGTGCCGGGTGCTCATCGTCATCATCGGCGACGAATGGACCCACGGCACCGATGCGGCTGGCCGGCGGCGACTCGACGATCCCAACGATTTCATTCGGCTGGAAACCGGCACGGCCCTCAAGCGCAAGATCCGCGTGGTGCCCGTTCTGGTTGGAGGCGCGGTCATGCCACTGGCCGCGGAGTTGCCCGAAGAGCTCAAGACCCTGACCCGGCGTCAGGCGATCGAAATCAGCCACAAGCAATGGGACGCTTCGTCTGCAGAACTGATTCGCACGCTGGAGGGCATTCTGGACAGAGCCGCGCCACAGCTTGAACCCGCGCCCAAATTGAATGAACCGGCTCTGATTGCACCTGAGACTGCAGCGGCATCCGCTGCGTCGATTTCTACGGCTCCCGTGCTGGCGGCGACACCTGAAAGTGCCGGAGGGGGAAAGAAGACCAGTCAGCGGTGGATCATGGTCGGCGCTCTGGGTGCCGTGGCTGCAGTGGGCATAGCCGGACTGGGCTGGTGGGCAAGCAAGGGCACCGACCCACCTCAGATCGACACTTCTCTTCCGGCGACAGACCGAAGGGACTTGCAACCAGCAGATGCGCCTGTGGTCGTTGTCGAAGCTGCGCCAGGGCCTCCCTCCGAGGTGGCGCCCAAAGACCCGCCTGCCCCAGCCCAGACACCCGTACCCTCACCAAAACCTGCTCCTGCCCCACCTCCTGCAGCTCCATCACCATCACCAGCTCCAGCGACCCCACCAGTTGTGGCGCCCACGCCGGCACCCCGACCGGCACCCTTGATCGGCGAATTTAAGGCCGAAGCGATATCGGGGCGCGCACGGCTGTGCTACCGCGTCACCCATGCCGACAGCCTGACCTTGTCGCCACGGCCGGGTGAACTGGAAAAAGCCGATCAGGATTGCGTCACGGTGCCTCTTGATGCGCCCACCGTGTTCACCTTGACCGCGCGATCAGGCAGCAAGACCATCCGCCAGCGACTGGCGGTGGTGCCGCCGCGCCAGGCAAAGTCGCCCGACGCGGCACCGCCTGCTGCAGCGCCTGCGCCTGTCCTTGCCACGGCACCTGCACCTGCACCCGTTGCACCCAGCGTGGCGTCGCCGCTTCCGTTGAAAGGTGAGCGCTGGACCTACCGTTCAAGTGGCAAGTGGCCCACCAGTCCGAAACGGCGTTTTGAGGTGGTGGTGCAGGCGGTGGCTGGGGATGTGGTCACCGATGCCTTGAACGTGCTGGAGCCCACGACTGGCGCTGAACTGAAGCGTTCGCGTGGCGGCAAGCCGGACTTCATTGCCTGGGACCTCATCGGGCAGGAGTTCAGCCCCTATTTCGGCGCCTTTGTGCAGCTGGCGCAGCAAGCTTCTCTCAGCGGCCTGCCCACGCCCAGTCTGGACACGGCGTGGTCGGGCTGGAGTTCCCAGGCCAAGGTGCTGGGTCAGGAGTCCGTGAGCGTGCCAGCTGGCAGCTTTCAAGCGTACAAGGTCGAAGTCTGGAGCAGCCGAGCCCAAACCGGCACCTCGGCCACAGCCCAGATCGAGCCGGTGCGCGTGCACTACCTGATCTGGTACGCACCAGACATGAAGCGTTATGTGCGCATGCAACGCCGCGTGACCTCGGCCAACGGCAGCGAAAGTGAAAAGGACCTGTTTGAGCTGCTGGCGCATCGGGCGCCGTGAGGCGGCTAGCGGTTGACATGGGTCAAGACGTTTGCCATTGTGAAACCTAGACTGTCTCCCTGTGGGGGCATGCCCAATTGGGGTCTGCTGCCTGCGTGAAACGGAACAACCATGGCCCTATCCACCACCCCAGCTGCTCCCACTGACGACGGCGCCCCCATAGCCAGCTTCTCGAATTGTCATGAGGGCATTCTCAAGAAGCTCCACACCTTGGGCGAGTTGCCGGCGTTGCTGGAGCCAGCTGCCCGGGCCCGACAAATTGCGGAAGAGGCGCTGGAGTTCTTCCGAGAAGCCATCTTCGAGCACCACCTAGAAGAAGAGCGCGAGCTGTTCCCGGCTGTGATCGCGAGCGCCCAGCCCGGCGATGAGCTGACCCGCGTGAAAGCCATGACGCAACGGCTGACCGACGAACACCGGCGCGTGGAAGCGCTCTGGAAAACGCTGGAAAGCGGCTTGAAGCGCGTGGCCAAGGGACAGGGAACCGATCTCAACATCGCCGACCTGCAACGCCTGGTGGCTGAATACAAGGCCCACGCCGGCTATGAGGAAGCCGAATTCCTGCCTCTCTCCGAAACCATCCTCAGCCGCAACAGCAACCACATGGCGGCGCTCGGTATGTCGCTGCACATGCGGCATGCCAAGCCGGTCAACGCCTACATCTGACTCCCGCAGGAGCTGCCACCCCATGATCGTGACCACCACCCCCAGCGTCGAAGGCAAGCGCATCACGAAGTACCACGGCGTGGTGGCAGGCGAAGCCATCCTCGGCGCCAACCTGTTCAAGGATCTGTTTGCCGGCATCCGCGACCTGGTCGGCGGGCGCTCAGCCACCTACGAGCGCGAGCTGCAAAAGGCGCGCGACATCGCGATTGCCGAGTTACAGCAACGCGCCCAGGAGCTGGGAGCTAACGCCGTGGTGGGCGTGGACCTGGACTACGAAGTGCTCGGCCAGGGCAACGGCATGCTCATGGTCTCGGCCAGCGGCACGGCAGTGGTGGTGGAGTAGCCGGGCGCACCCCCTGCCACGAATCTCCAGCGGTGTCCGGGGCTGCCAGCGCTGGGCTACAGTGCTGGGCCATGACGCTCAAGCCCCAAGACCCTCAGCCCGAACACTGGCGGCACGACGCCGGCACCGGTACGGTCGCCGTGATGACCATCCCCGGCCTGCTGTCCCGCGCCCGCGTCTTCGACGTGGACGCCACCCTGGTGGTGGACGTGCCCGTCCAGCCAGCCGCCGACGCTGCCTGGCTGGAACTCACGGTGGAGTTCGATGGCAAGCGCCAGTGGAGCCGCCGCATCCCGGCCCACAACCCTGGCCAGACTGATGGACTGGAGTACCACCAGCGCGTGCGGCTGGAGGCCGAGCAGGCGTTGCGGGTGAGGGCGGTTGTGAAGGTAAGTGGCGCGAGCGTCCGGCAGCTGCAGGTCGAGGCGCGGGAAGCGCTTTGAAACCGCGCTGGCGGGCCATGGCGGACCCAAAAGAACCAAAAAGTCACACGGCTTGCGCTTGATGAGGAAAGACAGAGCTCAGCTGCTTGCGCAAGCGGCAGCAAGCAAGGATACTGAGTTAAATGACGTTACAGCACGAGCAGGCGAAAGGCCCACTCGAGATCGACCAGCTGGCCGAGTTCGTGCCGGGAGCACTGTTTCGTTACCGCGTGCTGCCCGACGGCACGGACCGGGTCGAGCACATGAGCAGCGGCTGTGTGGATATCTGGGAGATCGAAGCTGCGGACCTAGTGATGGACGCAAGCCCCATGTGGGGCATGGTCGATGCGCACGATTTGCCAGCCATGGCCGCTTCCGTGGCCGATTCCGCCAAGCACGGGACGGACTGGTCTTTCCAGTGGCGCATCACCACGCCATCCGGGCGCCGCAAATGGTTGCACGGGGTGGGTAGACCGAAGCCACAGTCCGACGGCAGCATCCTGTGGCATTCGTTCATTCTGGATGTGTCTAACAGCCAGCAGGCGCAAGAGAATCTGCGCAAAAGCGAAGACCGCTTCCGGCAACTGATCGACGGCATTCCCAACGTGGCGGTGCAGGGCTACGACGCCAACCTGGTGTGCCGCTTCTGGAACCACGCGTCCGAGTGCCTTTACGGTTTCAGTGCGCAGGAAGCGGTCGGAGCCAGTTTGCTGGACCTCATCATTCCGCCGCCGATGCACGCCGACGTGGTGGCCGCCACGGAGCAGATGGTCGCCAGCGGCCAGGCGATTCCCGCGGGGGAACTGACGCTGCAGCGCAAGGATGGCAGCGCCGTCTCGGTGTACTCCAGCCATGTGCTGCTGCAGCGAGACGGCCAAACACCCGAGTTCTTCTGTATCGATTACGACCTGTCTGAGCGCAAGACCGCTGAAGACGCCCGTCTGCACCTGCTCTCGCAGTTGCGCGAGTCGCAGAAGATGGAAGCGCTGGGTACCCTCGCCGGTGGTGTGGCGCACGATTTCAACAACATCGTGGCGGCCATCCTGGGCAACGTGGAACTCGGACTGGACGACGTGCCCGAGAGCAACCCAGCGCGCACCAGCCTGTATGAAATTCGCAAGGCCGGACGGCGGGCGCGCGATCTGGTTCAGCAGATCCTGGCCTTCAGCCGTCGGCAGGACAGCACCCGACAACCCACCTGCCTGCGCGCTGTGCTCGAAGAGGCGCACGATCTGCTGCGCGCCACCCTGCCGGCCGATGTGTCACTGCAGCTGATGGTGGACCCGACCCTGCCTGCGGTGATGGCCAACGCCACGCAGATCGAGCAGGTGGTGCTGAACCTGGCGAACAATGCGGTGCAGGCGGTGCAGGGCCAAGCTGGCGCGGCCGTCCGACTGCAGCTGGAACGCATCGAACAGCCCGATGCGCTCAAGGGGGGCGACGAGCTGGAAGCACTGCCACCGCTCGCGATCTGGACCGGCGTAGGCGTGCGCCTGTCGGTGATCGACAACGGGAGCGGTATGCTGCCCGAGACGCTCGCTCGCGTGTTCGAGCCTTTCTTCACCACCAAGGCGCCCGGCGCCGGCACCGGGCTGGGCCTGGCGGTGGTTCATGGCATCCTGCGCGAGCACGGCGCGACCCTGCGGGTGCGCAGCGAGCTCGGTGCGGGTACGGTATTCACCGCTGTCTTCCCCGGCCTGACGGATGCGGTGCCCGACGCGCCGCTGGCTGAGCCGCCCAAAGTCGCTGAACCCGCTCAACTGCTTGGTAACGCGCCTGCGCCCCACGTGCTCTACGTCGACGATGACGAAGCCATCACTTTTCTGGTGCGGCGCCTGCTGGAGCGCAACGGTTATCGCGTTAGCGCCTTTACCGACCCGCAGGACGCACTGGGTGCGCTGCGCAAGGCGCCGCTGGACGTGGCGCTGTGCATCACGGATTTCAACATGCCGGGTATGTCCGGGCTGCGGCTGGCGCGTGAGATCAAAGCCCTGCACCCGAACCTGCCGGTGGCCATCGCCTCGGGTTACATCAGCGAGGAACTGCGCCGACAGGCGCCTGCGGCTGGCGTCGACGAGGTGATCTTCAAGCCCGACACGGTCGAGGCACTGTGCGCCGCCATTGAGCGCCTGCTCGAGCGCTGAAACCGGACTCGGCACGGCGCTGGGCAGTCGCAGTATCGTGCCGGATGGCGGCAAGGGCCAGGCTTGCCAGGGCCCATCCTGCTGGTCCGAGAACACTGCAACTGCACTGGCTCCATGCCGGAAGATCAGATCGATGCAGCAGGAGCGAGTCGCCTCGAACGCTGCACCAGAACGACCTCGATCGACCCGGCACCGTGCCGAATGCGGGCCTTCACCAACCTGCGAATGCCGCTGTTCTACCAGCCCATGAAATGGATCGAGCGTGCATCGCACGCCGCCATTGCACATGTAAGCCATACGGGCTGATGCGTGGGCACGGACTGGTCGTCAAGCAGGATTCTGTTCGCGCCGCTACAGGTGCAGACACCGAACCGGTGGATGCGCTGGGCCAGCCGCTGGTGACAGGGTCCGAGGCGTGCAGAATTGCATGCAGATTTGTCCCGGAAAGCACCAATGACCCAAGCCCCCCATCTGACCGAAACCAACCATCCGGAATGGCCGGCCGTGTTGCTGGTACACGGCGCCTGGCACGGCGCCTGGTGCTGGCGGCGGGTGCTGCCTTTGATGCGGGCTCGAGGGGTGGAGACGCACGCCGTCACGCTGAGCGGTGTGGGCGAGCGGGCGCACCTCATGAGGCCAGCGATCGACCTGCACACGCACATCCAGGACGTGATCGGGCTGATCGAGGCCGAGGAGCTGGCGCGGGTGGTGCTGGTGGGCCACAGCTACGGCGGCATCGTGATCACCGGGGTGGCGGACCGCCTGCAGCGCGAGCACCAGCAACGCCTGGCCCACCTGGTGTATCTGGACGCGGTGGTGCCAGAGCCTGGTGAGAGCTGGAGCAGCCGCCACACACCGGAAACGCAACAGGCCCGCATCGACGCGGCGGCGCCCAGCGGTGGTTTGAGTTTTCCGCCGCCCGATGCGGCAGTGTTTGGCCTGGACGGCGCCGACCGCGACTGGGTGAACCGCCGCCAGACGCCGCAGCCCTTCGCGGTGTACCGGCAGCCGCTGCACTTCGACGCGGCGCGCGTGGCGGCCTTGCCGCGCACCTTCATCGACTGCACCGCGCCGGCCTTGCCCACCATCGCGGCCTCGCGCATCCGGGTGCGGCAGGAGCCAGGCTGGCAGGTGCATGAGATGAAAACCGGGCACGATCCCATGGTGAGCGAGCCGCAGGCCCTCGCCGACTTGCTGCTCGGCGTGCACCAGCAGGCCACGCGCTCCGCAGCCACTCAGGAAAAGCGGCTGTGAGTCAGCGCCTGGACCGCATCGACCTGCTGCGGGCGCTGGCCATGGTCTGGATGACGGTCTACCACTTCTGTTTTGACCTCGACCACTTCGGTCTCATCGACCAAGACTTTTACCGCGACCCGTTCTGGACCTGGCAGCGCACGGCCATCGTCAGCCTCTTTCTCTTCACCGCCGGCTTGTCGCAGGCGGTGGCGGTACACCAAGGCCAGAGCTGGTCGCGCTTCTGGAAGCGCTGGGCCCAGGTGGCGGGTGCGGCGCTGCTGGTCACCGCGGGCTCGCTGGTGATGTTTCCGAACAGCTTCATCTACTTTGGCGTGTTGCACGGCATTGCGGTGATGCTGATCGTGGTGCGGCTCACCGCCGGCTGGGGTTTCTGGCTCTGGCCGCTGGGCGCGCTGGCCATCGCCGCCAAGTTCGCCGCGCCGCTGGCCATCGCTGCTGTGCCCGTGCTGGAGGTCTTGAACGGCCCGGCACTCAACTGGCTTGGCCTGATTAGCCGCCTGCCCCGGACCGAAGACTATGTACCGCTGATCCCCTGGCTGGGCGTGATGTGGTGGGGCGTCGCAGCCGGGCGCTGGGCGCTGCAACACCAGCCGCACTGGCTGGGTTCCAGCGACGCCGCAGCTAGCGGCTGGAAGCAGCCCCTGGTGGTGTTGGGGCGTTGGAGCCTGAGCTATTACCTGCTGCATCAGCCGGTGCTCCTGGCTGGGCTGACGTTATGGATGACAACTCGATAGTCGCTGGCTCCAGCGTCGGCAAGTGGATCTCAATCTTGCTGGCCAGATCGTCCAACGCCACTTGCACGGATTGAGCAATCTCTTTTTCACTCACGCTGCCGCGGTACTTGCGCTCACCCTGAGCGAAGATCGCCGTCCCATTGATCGCTATGTGAATATTGGTATAGACCCCGATTTCCCGGCGCATTTTCTCTATGCCATAGATGAACGCCCCAGCCAGCGGCGCCGCGATCAGCCCTCCGGGAACAGACGCGGACGCGGTGAACAACCGTTCCTGATCTACCGAAACACTGGGGTCAAAAATTCGCAGCTCGAACTTGTCCAAGGACACGGATCGACCACTTAGTCTATTCCCTGCGGTTTGCTGCAACCAGGCCCTCATCAGGTCCGCAGGCGGAGGAGATACCTTGTCGTCTCCCAAGATAAACAGCTGATTGCCACTGCCCACGCTTGGGTCAAGCCTGGTTTGCTTCTCTTCGGCAGACCGTTGGTCAACCCAGTTGAACTGCGCAGGCTCGCCAAGGTTGATCCCGATGTTCACCTGCTTGAGGCTTTCTGGTTCCACCGAGGCGCATCCGACCACTGCGACACAGAACACCAGTGAGCTGAGGGTCTTGATCATGAGCTTGGATCTTGAGGATTTGGCGGGAGTCTAGACGATCTCGCCCAACACCTCATCCAGCGCCGCCAGCAGTTGGTCCACATCCGCCGCCGTGGTCTGGGGGCAGACCAACATCATGTTGTGGAAGGGCGTGATCATCACGCCGCGGTTGAGCAGGCCGAGGTGGATCAGGTGTTCGAGCTCGCCGTCGAGGATGGCGCCGGCCTCGCTGCCGTTGCGGGGCGGGGTAGCGGTGAACTGGAATTCGGTGCGCGCGCCGACCTGGGTCACGCACCAGGGCAGCTGGTGCTGCTCAATGAGCTTCCGGATCCCGCTGGACAGGCGCTCGGCCAGCGGTAGCATGTGGGCGTAGGCGGCGGGTGTCATCACCTCGGTGAGCGCGGCGCGCATCGCGGCCATGGCCAGCATGTTGCCGGTGAGGGTGGTGCCGATGCCGCTGTGGCCGGGGGGCGCGTCCTGCTTGGCCTGCACGGCGCGCTGGGCCAGCTCGGCGCTCATGCCGTAGACCGCGCAAGGCACGCCGCCCCCCACCGGTTTGCCCAGCACCAGCGCGTCGGGTTTCAGGCCATGGGCCTGGGTGTAGCCGCCGGGGCCGGTGCTGATGGTGTGGGTTTCGTCTGCGACCAGCAGCGCGCCGTGTTGGCGAATGAGGGCCTGCGCGGCTTTCCAGTAACCCGGCTCGGGTAGCACCATGCCGATGTTGGTCATGACCGGTTCGGCCAGCACGCAGGCCACGTCGCCCGCCGCCAGCGCAGCTTCCAGTGCCGGCAGGTCGTTGAACTCGACCACCACCGTGTGCTCCAGCAGGTTGTGCACCTGGCCCAGCAAACTGTCGCGCTGGGTAGGCTGGCCTTCGACCAGGTCCACATACACATCTTCGATCGTGCCGTGGTAGCAGCCGTTGAACACCAGCAGCTTCTTGCGGCCGGTGGCGGCGCGGATCCAGCGCACGATGTAGCGGTTGGCGTCGGTGGCGCTCATGGCGAACTGCCACAGTGGCAAGCCAAATCGCTGTGCCAGCGCCGCGCCCACGGTGGCTGCGTCGGCGGTGGCGAGCATGGTGGTGTAGCCGCGCGTGGCCTGCGCCTGCAGCGCAGCAGCCACCGGCGCCGGCGCATGGCCAAACATGGCGCCGGTGTCGCCCAGGCAGAAGTCAGTCAGCGTGTGGCCATCGACATCGGTCACCTGGGCACCCTGGGCGTGGTCCACGTGCAGGGCGAACGGCGTGCCCCAGTCGGTCATCCAGTGCAACGGCACGCCAAACAGCAGGTGTTGGCGGGCCTGGGCGGCAAGTTCGGCGGAGCGCGGGTTGCGGCGCTCATAAGCTGCGCGCTCACGGGCCAGGAAAGCCTGGGCGCGAGACCAGTCGAGGCCGAGGCGGGTGGCGTGGGAAGGCGTGGTGGTTTTCATCTGGCCTCTCTGTTTTCAGGTTTGACTGCTTGCAGTGCTTGCGGAGCGCGTGCCCCCAACCCAGGGCAGCCGTGGAACCGGCTTCGCCGGGCCTGGGGGCTGCGTCCCCCTCCGGCCGAAGGCCAGAGAAAGGGGGAGGCCGCGAAGCGGCGCAGGGGGTGACGCCTGTTCACACCAGCAGCAACAGGTGCTCGCGCTCCCAGGAACTGATGACGCGGTTGTAGGTGGCGTACTCCACTTGCTTCACGGCGAGGAAGGCGTCCACAAAGGCATGACCAAGCAACTCGCGCATGGGTTCACATTCCCGCATGCGGCGGATCGAGTCTTCCATGTGGCTGGGGAGTTCGAAGTCCACGTCCCAGGCGCTGGAACTCATGGGCTCGGTGGGCTCACGCTTCTCCATCATGCCGAGGTAGCCGCAGGCCAGCGTGGTCGCCATGGCCAGGTAGGGGTTGACGTCCACACCGGGTACGCGGTTCTCCAGCCGGCGGTTGGCGGGGTCCGACTCGGGCACGCGGATGCCACAGGTGCGGTTGTCATAGCCCCATTGCACGTTGATGGGCGCAGACATGAAGCGCGCCAGCCGGCGGTAGGAGTTCACATACGGCGCCAGGATCGGCATGGACTGCGGTATATAGCGCTGCAGGCCGCCGATGAAGTGGCGGAATGCGGGTGTGACCTCGCCGCCCGACCCGCTGAAGATGTTGTGGCCGCTGGCCCGGTCCAGGATGCTCTGGTGGATGTGCATGGCGCTGCCCGGCTCGGTCTCCATGGGCTTGGCCATGAAGGTGGCGAAGATGCCGTGTCGCAGGGCAGTCTCGCGCACGGTGCGCTTGAAGAGGAACACCCGGTCGGCCAGGTCCATCGCATCACCGTGGGTGAAGTTGATCTCCATCTGTCCGGCGCCGGCTTCGTGGATGAGCGTTTCCACGCCCAGCCGGTGCACCTCGCAGAAGCGCGAAAGCTCCAGGAAAAACGGATCAAAGTCGTTGACCGCGTCGATGGAATAGGACTGGCGGCCAGCCTCCGGCTTGCCGGTGCGCCCCAGCGGCGGCTGCAGCGGCTCGTGGGGGTTCTGATGCCGCGCCACCAGGTAGAACTCCATCTCGGGCGCCACCACTGGCTGCCAGCCCTGGGCGTCGTACAGCTTCAACACCCGACGCAACACGCTGCGCGGCGAAAGCGCCACCGGCGAGCCGTCGAACTCTTCGCAGTCGTGAATGATCACCGCCACCTGCTCGGCCGCCCAGGGCACGACGCGGGCGGTGGCGAGGTCGGGCACGCAAACCATGTCGGGATCGGTGTCGCCCACAAAGGCGGCGTTGTCCGGTTGCTGGCCGTTGACCGTGTTGAGCAGCACGCTCTTGGGCAGGCGCATGTGTCCCGAGTTCAGGAACAGGTCTTTGGGCAGGATCTTGCCGCGCGCGATGCCCGTCATGTCGGGAATGACGCACTCCACCTCGTGGATGCGGTGTTCGCTGAGAAAGGCCTGGATGCTGGTCGGTGCGGGTGTCATGGGTGTGATCAAAAGGTTTGACGGCATTATGGTCAGCGGCGGCGGGGGTCAACTATCCGCTTGCCCTTGCCTGCAAGGAGCCACCCGCCGAGCCTAGAGCTCAGTAGACAGACGAAAAAAAGCGCGGCCGAGGCCGCGCTGTGAGCAACTGGCAATTGGATCGCGTCACTCGATCTTGGCTTTTTCCCGCAACGTGCGCTGGAACTCGGTGAGCTTTTGCTGCTGCATTTGCTGAGAAATCTGGGGCTTGATGTCGTCCAGGTTGGGCAGCTGCGCTTGGCGCACGTCGTCCACGCGGATGATGTGCCAGCCAAACTGGCTCTTCACCGGCTCTTCGGTCATCTGGCCCTTGTCGAGCTTGACCATGGCTTCGGAGAACTCGGTCACGTAGCTGGCGGCGGCGGCCCAGTCAAGATCACCACCGTTGGCGCCGGACCCCGGGTCTTTGGAGGATTTCTTGGCGATGTCTTCAAACTTGGCCCCTCCTTTGATGGACTTGATGATGGCCTTGGCCTCGTCTTCTTTCTCCACCAGGATGTGGCGGGCGCGGAATTCCTTGCCACCGTTGGCCGCCACAAATTTGTCGTATTCGGCCTTGATGTCGGCGTCGGTCACCGGGTTCTTTTTCTGGTATTCCGCAAACAGGGTGCGGATCATGATGGTCTGACGCGCCAGTTCCATCTGGTTCTTGTAGTCGTCGGTGGCGCCGATGCCGCGCTTCTGCGCTTCCTGCATGAAGATCTCACGCAGGATGACCTCTTCCTTGAGCTGGGCTCGCACCTGGTCGTCCACCGGACGGCCCGAGGCGGCGACCTGCTGGGCCAGGGCCTCCACGCGGGCCAGGGGCACGGCCTTGCCGTTGACGATGGCCACGTTCTGGGCCAGGGACCAAGGGGCGGCGGCGAGCAAGGCGGTCGCGGTGAGGGCAAGCAGGGAGCGTTTCATGGAGCGTCTCGAAGTGGAAAAGGGCTTGGAGGAGGTCGGCGCAAGAAAGTGCCGCAAAGCTGGGACGGATGCTGAATCAGCGTGTCAGCTGGAGGGGGCAGGGCAGCGTCAGCGCTGGATTTCGATGGCCAGTGCGTGCAGGCCGGCATCGGTGAATTTTTGCAGCGCATCATACACAAGGCGGTGCTGAGCCACTCGGCTATGGCCAGCAAAGGCCGGGCCACCGATGCGCACCCGGAAATGGGTGCCGTAACCCAGGCCATTGGCGCCTGCGTGACCAGCGTGGTCGGCGCTCTCGTCGATCACCTCCAGCACGCTGGGCGAGAGCGTGGCGCGCAAGGCGGCTTCAATGGCTGGCGCGGTGGGGATGGCGTCTGCTGGTGCGCTCATGATTTGCTCGCCTCACCGTCGTCGTCTTTCAGGTAGCGCGAGATGTACAGGCCCTGGCCCACGATGAAGACCACCGGGAAGGCGTAACCCCAGAGCTTGAAGTTCACCCAGGCCTCGGTGGAGTAGTAGGCCGCCACGTAGGCATTGAGCGCCGCCATGAAGAGAAAGTAGATGATCCAGATCACCGTCAAGCGGGCCCACACCGCCTCGGGCAGGCTCAGCTGGCTCCCCAGCAAAATCTGCAGGAAGTTCTTCTTCCAGCCCCAGAGGGCCGCGCCCAGCACGATGGCCATGCTGGCGTACAGCACGGTAGGCTTCCACTTGATGAAACGTTCATCGTGCAGCGCCAGCGTGAGGACCCCGAAAACGATTACCAGCACCAGCGTGACCTTGTGCAGGGTCTGCAGCTTGCGGTCAATGGCGTAGATGAGGCCAGTCTGCACCACGGTGGCCGCCATCAGCACCGCGGTGGCGGTGTAGATGTCGTGCAGCTTGTACGCCCCGACAAAGAGGGCGATCGGAAAAAAGTCGATCAGGAAACGCATGGCCCGATTATCGGGCCTGCGGAGGCGGTGGCTTGCTGTGGGGTTGAGGCCGGTCAGGCGCGGAACTGTGGCACGCTGATGGAGTCCATCAGCCAGGCGCGGCCGCGCTGTTCTGTCCAACCCTCTTTTTCCCCCTCCATGACCTCTGCCGAACAACAAGCCATTCTCACCATTGCCCTGCTAGCCGCTTTCTCGGACGGCGCCAAGGCGGACATCGAACGCGAAACGATTCGCGGCATCGCCGATTCGCTCGGACGCGAGGCGGGCGGGGCCGGCCTGGCCCAGCTCTACCAGGACGTGTTGCTCAAGCGGGCCACGGTGCAGACTGCGGTCGCGGGGCTAACCGACACCGGTCAGCGACAGCTGGCTTACGAGATGGCGGTGTGCGTCTGCGACGCCGACGGCAGCCAGTCGCCCACTGAAAGCGCCTTCCTGACGGATCTGAAACAGCGACTGGGCCTGGACGCAGACGAGACCGAGCGTTTCGAGCGCGAGGAAGCCGAGCTGGTAGAGGCATCGGACCAGGCGGCTCCTGCAGCAGGCACCGTGGCGGTGGTGGCGATCGCTGGCGCTGCGGCCTCTGCGGCGGCGCCCGTGCCGGTGGCGGTTGCGGTCAACGCGCCGCCGGATGCCGAGATGGACAGGCTCATCCTCAACGCTTCACTGCTCAACGGTGCGCTGGAACTGCTGCCGCAGTCCTGGGCTTCGATGGCCATCATCCCGCTGCAGATCCGCATGGTCTACAACATCGGCAAGGCCCATGGCGTGGAGCTGGACCAGGGCCACATCCGCGAGTTCATTGCTGCGGCCGGTGTGGGTCTGACTTCCCAGTACATCGAGCAGTTTGGCCGCAAGCTGATCGGCGGCCTGCTGGGCAAGGCGGCTGGGCGCATGGTGGGCGGCATGGGCCGCGCCGCCACGGGCATGGCGTTTTCCTTTGCAACCACCTACGCCTTGGGACAGCTCGCCAAGCGTTACTACGCCGGAGGCCGGGTCATGAGCACCGCGCTGCTTCAGCAGACCTTCCAGGGCCTGCTGGCGCCGGCCAAGCAGATGCAGACTCGGTACCTGCCGCAGATTCAGCAGACCGCGTCCACCCTGGATGCGGGCAAGGTGCTGGCCATGGTGCGCGGGGGCCCCAGCGCCTGAGCTCTCAAGTCGGCAGAAAGCCCTCGACGGAGAAGTAGCGCTCGCCCGTGTCGTAATTGAAGCCCAGCACCACCGCGTTGGCAGGCAGATCAGGCAGCTTCTGGGCGATGGCAGCCAGCGTGGCACCGGAGGAAATGCCCACCAGCAGGCCTTCTTCGCGCGCGCAGCGGCGCGCCATCTCGCGCGCCGGTTCGGCATCGACCTGAATCACGCCGTCGAGCAAAGCCATGTTGAGGTTGCCTGGAATGAAGCCGGCGCCAATGCCCTGAATCGGGTGCGGCGCCGGGGCTCCACCGGAGATCACGGGTGAGGCCGTCGGCTCGACCGCAAACACCTGCAGCTTGGGCCACTTGGCCTTCAACACCTCGGCACAACCGCTCAAGTGGCCACCCGTGCCCACGCCAGTGATCATCACGTCCACGCCGTCCGGGAAATCGGCCAGGATTTCCTTCGCCGTGGTGCGCACATGGACCGCCGTGTTGGCCGGGTTGTTGAACTGCTGCGGCATCCAGGCGCCCGGCGTACTGGCGACCAGCTCTTCGGCGCGCGCAATGGCTCCCTTCATGCCTTTTTCCTTGGGCGTGAGATCAAAGCTCGCGCCGTAGGCCAACATCAGCCGGCGACGTTCGATGCTCATGCTGTCGGGCATCACCAGCACCAGCTTGTAGCCCTTGACTGCGGCCACCATGGCCAAACCAATTCCCGTGTTGCCCGAGGTGGGCTCCACGATGGTGCCGCCAGGCTTGAGTGTGCCGCTAGCCTCGGCGTCCTCTACCATGGACAGCGCTATGCGGTCCTTGATCGAGCCTCCCGGGTTGCTCCGCTCGGACTTGATCCAGACTTGCTGCGTGGCGCCCGCAAACAGTTTGCCGAGCCGGACATGTGGTGTCTGACCGATGGTTTCCAGGATGTTTTGTGCCTTCATGAGGATGCTCCAGGTGGGTTGGGTGACCTCGGCTTTGCGCAGGCAGGGTGCTCAGGGCTTGTCTGCGCGTTTGAGGTCCAGCGCAGCCGAGTTCATGCAGTAGCGCAGGCCGGTTTCGGTAGGGCCGTCTTCAAACACATGGCCCAGGTGGGCACCACACTGGCTGCACACCGTCTCCACCCGAACCATGCCGTGGCTGGTGTCGCGGATTTCGGTGATGGCGCCAGTGATGGCCTTGGAGAAGCTGGGCCAGCCGCAATGGGCGTTGAATTTGGTGTCGGCATTGAACAAATGGTTGCCACAAGAAATGCAGTGGTAGCTGCCGTCGGCCCAGATTTTTTCGTACTTGCCGGTGAACGGGCGCTCGGTGTAGGCAAGCCGGGTCACCTCGTAGGCCAGTGGCTCGGCCTTCCTGGCGGCCAGCTCAGCCCGCCATTCGGCTTCGGTTTTCTGGATGGGAAACGAACTGCTCATGGTCTTTTCTCCGAGTCTGCTTCTGCGGGGTGAACCTGCATTCTGGCAGTGGCTGGACAAGTCCGTTGGCCGTTCCCCCTGCTGGTGCGCCGGTTGAAGGGTGATACACCCTTCAGGAAAGATCCTTGCCCCATTCCCGGCGCGAGGTGCGCAGCCGGAATCGTTCGCGGTAGGCAGCAGGTGTCAGGCCAGTGGCCCGCCGGAACACCTCGCGCAGCATCACCGGGTCGCGCCAGCCGCAACGCTCGGCAATCGCCTCGGTGCTGAGGTAGGTGGTCTCCAGCAGCATACGGGCTCGGGTCACGCGCAATTCGTGCAGCATCTGCAAAGGGGTCTGTCCAAACGTCAGTCCAAAGTGCCGCAAAAGCGATCGTTCGCTGGTGGCGGCGGCTCGTGCCGTGTCTGACAGGCTGTAGGGTTCATGCAGATGATCCTCCAGCCAGCGCCGGGCCCGTTCGAGCGAGCCCAGTCCCACTCTGGAACGAGCGTCTTGCGCCACCGCACGGACCAGACCCTGCCGCTGTGGCGAGTGCAGCAGCACAGCGCGAGCCGATTCGGCGAGTGCCTTCAGGCCCCCGGTCTGCAGCAACATCAGTGAGACGTCGGTCGCCAGCAACGGCGAATCCACGGTCCAGACACGCTGATGCTGGGCGTGCGACGCGCCGGTGACGATCTGCAGGCTGGGCGCATGGCGCAGAACAGCCGGCACAAAGGGCCAGGGAATGACCGCTGGCGAGTCGTCCAGCAGGCCCGCTTCTGCCAGCAGAGCCACACCCGTGAAGAGGCCGATCACATGTCCACCGGCGGCGTGCACGGTGCGCAACCGGTCACAGGCCGCACGGTCCCTGGCGACCAGTCGGTTCAGATGGGGTCCGTTGCGCGCCTGCCATCCTGGCACCACGAGCACATCTGGCAGCCGGGGCGGGGGCAGGCGGGCACGGCCGACCTGCTCCTTGGACGACGCTTCACGGGTTTGAATGGCCGCCAGACCGCGCGTGATGCGGCCAGTCGGCGTTCTGTGTTGCAGTGCCACCCGGTCGTGGCGAAGCCCTCTGAGTCTGGCGATGGTGTTGACCATGCGAAGCAGATCAGCCAGAGCGCCAAGGGGGCCTTCCAGACCCTCGTCGCACCGCAGGATTTCCCACAGCCGCAAAGGCTGTCGCAGCGTGGCTCGGGATGAACTGGCAGGCATGACGGACATTTTTTCCGGACAGAAACAGTGCAGATGGTGCCACATCGGGCTGGCGGGATAGCCATCAAGCTTGGCGGAATATCACCTAGGACGAAAGCTCTGCGGTTTCTACACTGCGATCTCCTATTTGTTGCAGGAGACCCAGATGCCTTTCGCTCGATTCACCTCAACCCGACGCAGCCTGATGCTGGCCATGTGCGCGGGTGGCCTGTCGCAGGCGTTGACCACAGCGGCATTTGCGCAGAGCGTTTTTCCATCGACCACGGTGTCGATGATCGTCCCCTACACGGCTGGCGGCGCCAGCGACATCGGCGCTCGCATGATCACGCAGGAGATGGGTCGGTTGCTAGGTCAGCCCGTAATCGTCGACAACGCCGCAGGCGCAGGCGGTGCGCTCGGCGTGCAGAAGCTGACTCGGGCCACGCCCGACGGCCACACGGTGCTGTACGGATCGCTGAGCGAGGCGCTGCTGGTGCCGCTCATCAACCCACGCGCTTCGTACCGGGTTGAAGACCTGCTGCCGGTGGCTTTTGTGGGAGGAACGCCAGCGGTGTTTGTGACCCGACCCGATTTTCCGGCGAAATCGCTGGACGAGTTCATCGCCATGGCCAAGCGCAACCCGGGCAAGCTCAGCTACGGGTCACCGGGCATAGGCACTTTCCAGCATGTGATTGGTGAGGCATTCAAGGCCAAGGTCGGCGTGTTCATGCTGCACATTCCCTATCGCGGCGGCGCCCAGATCCTCAACGACGTGATGAGCGGGCAGATTGATGTCGGCATCACCAGTGCCGCCAACGCGGCGGGGTTTGTGCGCAGCGGCCGGCTGAAGGCGATTGGCGTGACCGCAGCACAGCGCCTGGCGGCCATTCCGGATGCGCAGTCCTTCGGGGACATTCCCGCGCTCAAGGGGCTGGAGCTTTCGACCTGGGGCGTCGTCTATGCGCCGGCCACCACGCCAGCCGCCGCGGTCAGCCGTCTCAATGCCGAGATCAACCAGGCCCTGATGCTTCCCGCCACGGTGGAGCAGCGGGCCCGTCTGGGGGTCGAACTGAAAGCGACGATGTCGCCTGAGGAGACGAAGGCATTTGTCGCCGCCGAGCTGGCGAAGTACCGGCCGCTGGTGCAAGGCATCAAGCTGGACTGATGGGCTGAAGGCACATGCCCCAACTACCGCGCATCGGCCTGGCGGGCTTCTTTCTGGAGGCCAATCGGCTGGCACCGGTAACCACCGGAGCGCACTTCGAGCAGTCCTGTGACAAGGCGGGGGCCGAGTTGCTGGCCGAATTGCGCGCTCCAGCGCCCCGGCTCCTGCCGGACAGCCAAGGGTTTGTGGCCACCATGGGCGCCAGCGGCGATTGGGAGCCGGTGGCATTGCGCATGGCGCTGGCCTACCCTGGTGGCCCAGTGGATCACGTCTGGTGGACCCGCTTTCTGGCTGATATCGAGCATCGCCTGGCCGAGGCGGGGCCACTCGATGGTGTCTTCATCAGCTCGCACGGCGCGGCCTTGACCACTGAGGAAGACGATCCAGACGGTGTGCTCTTCGAGCGCATCCGTGCCCTGGTGGGCCCCAACGTCCCGGTGGTGGCGGTGTTTGACCTGCACACCAACGTCTCGCGCCGCATGACCGATGCGCTGTCCGCCTTCGTCGCCTACCGGACCAATCCCCACGTGGATTTGCGGGAGCGGGGAGCCGAAGCGGCGGTGCTCATGCGGCGCATGCTGGTCGAGGGGCCCGGTGTCGTGGTGCTGGAGAAGCTGCCGTTTCTGCCAGCCAGCACAGACCAGCTGATTGCGCCGGGCTCGCCTTATGCCAGCCTTCTGGAGGAGGCTGCGGCTTGGGCGGACGCGCGGGTTCTGAACATTTCCCTTTGCGGTGGATTCCCGCTGGCCGATTGCGCCAAGTGTGGCTTCAGCGTGGTGGTGACCGCGTCCCGAGGTGCGCGCGACGCGGCGCAGGCGGCTGCCACGGGAATGGCGCGGCGGGTGTGGGACACCCGAAATGCATTTCTCACAGCACTCACGCCTATGGACACCGCGGTGGCGATGACGGTGGGCGCAGGCGCCGATCCGGCTGACCTGCTGTCGCGACCGCCCAGGCTGATCCTGGCCGACGTGGGCGACAACCCTGGTGGAGGCGGGGGCGGCAACACGACCGCCCTGCTCGGTGCCTTGCTCAAGGCGGGCGCGGACAAGGTCCTGGTTGGTGTCTTCACCGATCCGAGGCTGGCCGCCGAGGCGCATAAAGAAGGGGTGGGGGCCCGGTTTATGGCCCATTTCAATGCGGGGGGGCCGCCGGAGGCCTTTGCCGACCCGCTAGACCATGAGGCGCGCGTGCTGGCCCTGTCCGATGGCACCTTTGTCGGGCGAAAAGGTCTGGTTCAGGGCAGCACCCAATCCATGGGACCCAGCGCGTTGCTGTCGCTGGGTGGGGTGCAGGTGATCGTGATCAGTCAGCGTCAGCAGTTGCTGGATCCGGCACAGCTGGACATCTTCGGCATCGACCTCGCGCAGTCGACAGATTCCATTCGTACCCTCGTGGTCAAAAGCCGCGGGCATTTCCGTGCCGCCTTCAGCGACTTTGCGCCAGCCCACCGGCTGATTGAAGTCGATGGACCCGGATTGACCACCCCGGTCCTCAGCCGGCTTTCGCTGCAACGCGTGCCCAGGCCCGCATTCCCTCTGGATGCGGACGCACGATGGCCCCACGGCTGAGGCTTCAAACCTGCCGCACCCTGGGCCATCCGACGGACACATCTCCTCGCTCACGCCGACGATGCGGCAGCGGGCTGGCGCCGAACGGGGCTCAAGGGGACGGCTGCGTTGGCTGACTCGTCCGCACAGAATCCGATTTGGTGCATCATCACCGGCTGACCGCGAATGGCCGTTCGTTTTCACACAAACCAGAACAGGAGAACACCCATGCTGGGACAAATGCAAAGTCAGCCGCTGCTGATTTCGTCGCTCATCGTTCACGCCGAGCGCCACCACGCCAGTGGTGAAATCGTCTCGCGTCGCGTCGAGGGCGACATCCACCGCACCAACTGGGGCCAGGTCGCCCAACGCTCGAGGCAGGTGGCCAACGCCATCAACGGCCTGGGGCTGACGGCCGGTGACCGCTTTGCCACTCTGGCCTGGAACGGCTATCGGCACCTGGAGCTGTACTTCGGCGTGAGCGGCTCCGAGCGCGTGCTGCACACGCTCAATCCGCGCCTTCACCCCGAACAACTGGCCTGGATCATCAACCACGCAGAAGACAAGGTGGTGGCGTTTGACATGACGTTTCTGCCGCTGGTCAAAGCGGTGGCGGCCAAGTGCCCGACGGTCAAGCACTGGATTGCTCTGTGTGACGCTGACGCGCTGCCTGCCGACAGCGGTCTGCCCAGCCTGCTGAGCTATGAGGCCTGGGTGAGCGAACAGCCCACCGAATACACCTGGCCAGAGTTCGACGAAAACTCGGCCTCCAGCATGTGCTACACCAGCGGCACCACGGGCAATCCCAAGGCCGCGCTGTATTCGCACCGTTCCACCATCCTGCACGCGTTCAGTGCTGCGCTGCCCGATTCGCTGTGCCTGAGCGCGCGCGACAGCGTGCTGCCAGTGGTGCCGATGTTCCACGTCAACGCCTGGGGCCTGCCGTACTCGGCCGCGGCCACCGGTTGCAGCCTGGTGTTCCCCGGCCCGGCGATGGACGGCAAGTCGATCTACGAACTGCTGGAATCTGAAAAGGTGACCATGGCCGCCGGCGTGCCCACTGTATGGCAGATGCTGCTGGGTCACATGCAGGCCGAGGGCCTGAAGTTCAGCACGCTCAAGAGCACGGTGATTGGTGGCTCAGCCTGCCCGCCTGCCATGATCGAAGCCTTCAACAACGACTATGGGGTGGAGGTGCTGCACGCTTGGGGCATGACCGAGATGTCGCCGTTGGGCACGGTGTGCACGCTCAAGCGCGAGCAACTCGCGTTGTCTCCCGCCGAACAGATGAAGGTGCGGCTCAAGCAGGGGCGTGCGGTCTATGGCGTGGACATGAAGATCATCGACGCCGACGGCAACGAACTGCCATGGGACGGCAAGACCTACGGCGACCTGCTGGTGCGCGGGCCCTGGATCATCGCCAGCTATTTCAAAGGCGAGGGTGGCGACCCGTTGGTTTACGACAAGGCGGGGCACGGCTGGTTCCCCACCGGTGACGTGGCGGTGATCGATGCCGATGGCTTCATGCAGATCACCGACCGCAGCAAGGACGTGATCAAGTCCGGCGGCGAGTGGATCAGCTCGATCGACGTGGAGAACATCGCCATGGCCCACCCTGCCGTGGCCATGGCCGCGTGCGTGGGCATGAAGCACCCGAAGTGGGACGAGCGCCCGATCGTGGTGGTGGTGAAGAAGCCGGGCAAGGAAGTCACTCGCGAAGAGCTGCTGGCTCACTACGAAGGCCGTATCGCCAAATGGCAGATTCCAGACGATGTTGTTTTCGTCGATGCCATCCCTCTGGGCGCGACCGGCAAGATGCAGAAAATGATCTTGCGCCAGCAGCTCAAGGATTACGTGCTGCCTGGCTGACTCGCAGAGTCTCTTTCGCGATAGGCCCTAGGGGCTATCCCTGAGTGCCCGGGCCGGCCGGGCTTGTAAGCTAGTCGTCAACTTCAACCCACCGGAGACCTTCCCCATGTCATTTGCCATCAAGAGCCTGACCGCTGCCTCCCTGATCGCCTGCGCCTTCGCGGCCCATGCCCAGAGCGGCGAGACTGTTCGCATCGCGTTCATTGACCCTCTGTCCGGCCCCTTCGCCAACGTGGGGCAGAACCAGCTCAAGAGCTGGCAGTTTGCGGCTTCGACGAAAAGCGGCAAGGCCAATCCTGCAAACGTTAATTTCGAGGTGATCGGGTTCGACAACAAGGGCTCTCCACAGGAAAGCCTGAACGCACTGCGCGCAGCCATCGACCAGGGCTTTCGTTACGTCACACAGGGCAATGGATCGGGTGCCGCCGCCGCAATTTCGGATGCGGTGAGTAAGCACAACGCGCGCAACCCCGGTAAAGAGGTGGTTTTCTTGAACTATGCGGCGGTGGATCCTTCGCTCACCAACGAAAAGTGTGACTACTGGCATTTCCGCCTGGATGCGGACACCACCATGAAGATGGAGGCCCTGACCAGCTTCATGAAGGACCAGCCGAAAGTGAAGAAGGTGTTTCTGCTGAACCAGAATTATTCGCATGGTCAGCAGGTGGCGAAGTACTTCAAGGAAGGCATTGCCCGCAAGCGGCCCGACGTGCAGATCGTAGGCGAGGACCTGCACCCGATTGGACAGGTGAAGGACTTCGCGCCCTACGTGGCCAAGATCAAGCAGTCCGGTGCCGACACCATCGTCACCGGCAACTGGGGCACCGACCTCACGCTGTTTGTGAAGGCCTTGAACGATGCCGGCCTGAAGATCCCGATGTACACCTACTACGCCCAGGTCACCGGCACACCGACCGCGCTGGCGGCCGGCGGCGATGGCGAGGTTTACGTGATCGCCTACGGACACGCCAACCACACTGGCGAGGTCGGTAAGATGTCGGCCGACTTCAAGAAGCAGTTCAACGACGACTACTACACCTACGCTACCTACAACGGCGTGAACTTGCTGGGTGCGGCAATGGCCAAGGCAAAGTCCACCAACCCCGTGGCCGTGGCGGCCGCGCTTGAAGGCCTGTCCGTCAAGAGCTTTGCGGGTGAGGTGACCATGCGCAAGACCGACCATCAGCTGCAGCAATCGATGTTCGTCACCAAGTGGCAGAAAGTATCCAAAGAGTTCCCGTACAGCGTGGAGAACACCGGCTACACCTTTGCACCGGTCAAGCAGATGGAGCCCTATGTGGCCAGCACGCCCACGAGCTGCAACATGAAGCGGCCCTGATCGACCGCGCACCGCAAGTGACCACGCTCGTGGCCGCTTGCGGGCTTGATCTGCAGGCCTGCTCCTCCACCGTGCTGGCACGTGCGGTGCGGAGCGGGCCTTCTTTTTGATTCATCCCCCACTGTCAACCACTGCCGCACATGGAATTCTTCACCATATCGCTGCTCAACGGTGTGAGCTACGGACTGCTGCTGTTCATGCTCAGCTCTGGCCTCACGCTGATTTTCAGCATGATGGGCGTGCTCAATTTTGCCCACGCCAGTTTTTACATGCTCGGCGCCTACCTGGCGTACACGACAACCGCAGTGGTGGGCTACTGGCCTGCGCTGGTGATCGCGCCTTTGCTGGTCGGCTTGCTGGGCGCCCTGTTCGAGAAATACGCGCTGCGCCGGGTACACAAGTTTGGCCATGTGCCCGAGCTGCTGATCACCTTCGGTCTGAGCTATATCATCCTGGAGCTGGTGCAGCTGGTCTGGGGCACGAGCTCGGTGGATTACCGGGTGCCCGACGAGCTCAACGGCCCGCTATTCACCTTGTGGGGGACCCAGTTCCCGATCTACCGGGGTTTCATGATGGGCGTGTCATTGCTCATGCTGATCGCCATCTGGCAACTGCTCACGCGCACCCGCATCGGCCTAGTGATCCAGGCCGCGCTCACCCACCCCGAGACGGTGGAGACGCTGGGTCACAACGTGCCACGGGTGTTCATGCTCGTGTTTGGCGGAGGAGCCGCGCTGGCGGGGCTAGCGGGGGTGATCGGTGGCAACGCGTTTGTAACCGAGCCTGGCATGGCAGCCACGGTGGGCTCCATCATCTTTGTCGTGGTGGTCGTGGGTGGCATGGGGTCGCTGGCCGGTGCATTCCTCGCCTCGTTGTTGATCGGCGTGATCCAGACCTTTGCTGTTGCGATCGACGTCTCGCTCATGAGCTTTTTGGCGTTTTTCAACGTTATGGTGACGGACCAGACATTTGGCTATGCGCTTTGGAAACTCAAGGTGAGTCAGGTCGCCCCCATCCTGCCCTATCTGTTTCTAGTGCTGATCCTCATCTTCCGGCCCCGCGGGCTGCTCGGCACACGCGAAGGCTGATTCCATGAACACCTCTACCCTCGCCAAGACCTCCAAGCACGCAGCCCACCGGACATACGTGGAATTCCGCCCCATCAACCTGGGTCGCTGGATCATCTGGGGGTTGTTTGCGCTGCTGATCCTCGTCGCCCCCATGATCTGGACCAGCAGCCTCTCGCACACCATGTTGTCGCAGATGGGGATCGCCATCATCGTCTGCCTAAGCTACAACATCCTGCTAGGACAGGGCGGAATGCTGAGCTTCGGCCACGCCGCGTACTCGGGCATGGGCTCGTTCCTCGCGATCCACACCCTCAACCGCGTGACCGACGGCCAGTTCCAGCTGCCCGTCAGCCTGATCCCGATCGTGGGCGGCTTGGCCGCTGCACTGTTTGCCGTGTTGTTGGGCTGGGTCACCACCAAAAAATCGTCGACCACCTTTGCCATGATCACGCTGGGCATTGGGGAGCTGGTATGGGCGATGTCGCTGATGTTCCCTGGATTTTTTGGTGGAGAGGGGGGTATTTCGGGCAACCGGGTCACGGGCCCCAGCCCTATGGGGATCACCTTTGGGCCGCAGATTCAGCTTTACTACCTGATCGGCATCTACACCTTCATCTGCACCGCGCTGATGTTCGCCTTCACCCGCACGCCTCTGGGGCGCATGCTCAACGCGGTGCGCGACAACCCGGAGCGCGTCGAGTTTGTCGGCTACGACACGCAGATGGTGCGATACCTGGCGTTCATCGTCGCAGCGTTCTTTGCGGGCATCTCGGGCGGGCTTGCAACGCTCAATTTTGAAATCGTGACATCGGAAGTCGTGGGGGCCTACCGCTCTGGCGCCTACCTGCTGTTCACCTTCCTGGGCGGTGCCACCTTCTTTTTCGGTCCCATCATCGGTGGCATTCTGATGGTGCTGGCGTTTGTGCTGCTATCCGAGTTCACCAAGGCCTGGTTGCTCTATCTGGGCCTGATCTTCACCTTCATGGTGATGTACGCGCCGGGGGGGTTTGCCAGCCTGATCATGATGAATGTCCGGGTGGCGGCGTTTGGCATGTTGCGCCGGATCTGGGCCAGCTACCTCGCGCTAGGCCTGCTGGCACTCGTGATCTTCGGCGGCGCAGGCGCCATGATTGAAATGGTCTACCACCTGCAGCTCAACGCAGCCATGGGCGACGAGCTGACGTTCTTCGGCGTCAGCCTCAACGCGCGCAGCGTCAACAGCTGGTTTGGCTCGGCCTTTGTGGCGCTGACCGGCCTGGCCTTGTTTGAGCTGGCGCGGCGCCAGTTTAAGCGCGAATGGAATGCGATCCAGACCGAGATTGAACAGGAAATCAAGCGGCGGGAGACCTTGTGAGCAACACCACCCCACACGAGCAATCTATGAGCCATGTGGCCGCTGGCGGCTTCGCGTTGGAACTCAAGAACCTGCGCAAGAGCTTTGGCAAGACTGAGATCATCCGCGGGGTCGATCTTGCGGTGCGCCCCGGCGAGCGGGTCGCCATCATTGGGCCAAACGGCGCCGGCAAATCTACCCTATTCAACCTGATCTCGGGCCGTTTTTCGCCCACCAGTGGCGATGTGATGCTGGCGGGAACGCGCATCAACGGAAAAAAGCCTTACGAGATCAATCGCATGGGCCTCTCGCGAAGCTTTCAGATCACCAATATCTTTCCTAAGCTGTCGGTGTTCGAGAACCTGCGTTGTGGCGTGCTCTGGAGCCTGGGCTACAAGTACACGCTGTTCCGTTTCCTGGCCGATCTGGATGACGCCAACGAGCGGGCCGATGAGCTGATGCACATGATCCGACTGGATAAAAAACGCGACGTGCTGGCCATGAATCTCACCTATGCCGAGCAGCGCGCGCTGGAGATCGGTATCACGATTGCGGGTGGCGCAGGCGTGATCCTGCTGGACGAGCCCACCGCCGGCATGAGCAAGAGCGAGACCAGTCGGTTTATCGATCTCATCCGCGAGGTCACGGTGGGCAAGACTCTGCTGACGGTGGAACACGACATGGGCGTGGTGTTTGGTCT
Organism: Hydrogenophaga sp.; assembly: GCF_011390835.1. Taxonomy (GTDB): domain Bacteria; phylum Pseudomonadota; class Gammaproteobacteria; order Burkholderiales; family Burkholderiaceae_C; genus Hydrogenophaga. The sequence goes on from NZ_JAABRQ010000002.1 coordinate 185,068, forward strand.
GGCCGACAAGATTGCCGTGCTGGTGTATGGCGAGGTGCTGGCCTTTGACACGCCAGACGAGGTGCGCGCCAACGCGCGGGTGCAGGAGGCCTATCTGGGCTCGCCGGAAGAACAGGCCGCGGGCCACTGAGGAGCAGCACCATGTTGAAAATCGAGAACCTGCATGCCTTCTACGGCAAGAGCCACATCCTGCACGGTGTGTCCTTGGAAGTGGGCAAGGGTGAAATCGTGGCGCTGCTGGGGCGCAATGGTTCCGGCCGTTCCACGACCGCCAAGGCCATCATGGGACTGGTGGAGGCGACCGGTCGCGTTGAGTGGCGTGGCCAGGACATCATGGGGAAGAAGTCGTTCGAGATCGCCCACCTGGGCATTGGCCATGTGCCCGAGAACCGCGACATCTTTCCCCGGCTGACGGTGCATCAAAACCTGCTACTGGGCCAGAAGGGCAATGGCAAAGGCTCACGCTGGGGCTTCGATGACATGTACACCATGTTTCCGCGCCTCAAGGAGCGCCAGCACAATGAAGCTGGCGTGCTCTCGGGTGGCGAACAGCAGATGCTGACGCTGTGCCGCACCCTGATGGGCGACCCCGACCTGATCATCATCGACGAACCCACCGAAGGTCTGGCGCCCAAGATCGTGGAGCTTGTTGGGCAGTACCTGCATAACTTGAAATCGCGAGGTATTTCGGTGTTGCTGATCGAGCAGAAGCTCACCATTGCCATGAGCATCTCCGATCGGGCCCTGGTCATGGGCCACGGCAGCATCGTCTTCAAGGGCACGCCCGACAGCTTGCGGGCGGACCCGCGCATCCGAAAGGAATGGCTGGAGGTTTGATCACCCCCCGCGCCGCCTACGGTGTCACCCTCCAGGGAGCAATGCCTATGGCCCGGCAAAGCCGGTTCCACGGCATTCCTGAGTTGAGCGTCCCCTCCAGCGCGAGATGTCTACAACCCAGGGCTCCGTGGAACCGGCTTTGCCGGGCCGCCAGTGCCGTCCCTGGGGGGTAGCGCGAAGCGGCGCGGGGGAGCCTTGACTCACTCGCGACAAGTGGCCCTTGCCGCACCGCACAATCTCTCTAGAATCGAACGACCGTTCTTTTTTTCGGATTTATCCCCGTTACCGTTTTTCCCTTTCACCGCATCCAACAGAGGAGATCCCATGACCGCTGAGTACCAGGTCCACGGCGATGTTGCCGTCATCACGCTGAACAACCCACCGGTCAATGGCCTGGGGATGTCCACCCGGCAAGGCATTGCCGCAGGTCTCGAAAAGGCGGAGAGCGATGCGAAAGTGAAAGCGATCGTGATCACCGGCGCGGGCAAGGCGTTTTCAGGCGGTGCCGATATCCGCGAGTTTGGCAAACCCGAAGCACTGGCCGAGCCCAATCTGCTGAGCGTGATTCTGGCGTTGGAAAATACATCCAAGCCGGTGGTCGCAGCCATCCACAGCGTGTGCATGGGTGGCGGCCTCGAGTTGGCCCTGGGTTGCCACTACCGCATCGTGTCGCCCGGTTGCAGCGTGGCGCTGCCCGAAGTGAAGCTGGGCCTGATCCCCGGCGCTGGCGGCACGCAGCGCCTGCCGCGTGTGCTGGGTGTGGAGGCCGCGCTCAACATGATCGTCTCAGGCGAGCCGGTCAAGAGCGAGCTGCTTGCCAGCGTGCCCGGCCAGAAGCTGTTTGACAAGCTGGCCAAGTCGCCTGAGTCGCTGGCCGAAGAAGCCCTGGCCTTCGCCAGAGAGGTCGCCGCCAAACACGCCGATGGCTCGGCCCTGCCGCTGGTGCGCAACCTGCCGTGCAAGCACCCGAAAGGCGACGCCTACTTCCAGTTCGCGCGCAACATGGTCAAGGGCATGGCCAAGAATTTCCCAGCGCCTGCCAAGTGCGTGGACGCGGTGCAAGCCGCCACCAAGCAGAAGTTCGATGCCGGCATGGCGACCGAGCGCGAGATCTTCATCAACCTGATGTGGACGCCCGAGTGCCGCGCGCTGCGCCACCTGTTCATGGCCGAGCGCGCCGCGTCCAAGATTCCTGACGTGCCAGCCGACACGCCTCAGCGCGACATCAAGGCTGTGGCCGTGATTGGTGCCGGCACCATGGGCGGTGGTATCGCCATGAACTTCCTCAACGCAGGTGTGCCGGTGAAGATCCTGGAAATGAAGCAGGAGGCGCTGGACAAGGGCCTGGGCATCATCAAGAAGAACTACGAAGCCCAGGTCAAGAAGGGCAAGCTCAAGCAGGACAAGTACGACCAGCGCATGGCCTTGCTGAGCACCACGCTGAGCTACGACGACTTGAAAGACGCCGATCTGGTGATCGAAGCGGTGTTTGAAGAGATCGGTGTCAAGGAAGCCGTGTTCAAGGAACTCGACCGGGTGATGAAGCCTGGTGCCATCCTGGCATCCAACACGTCGACCCTGGACGTCAACAAGATCGCATCCTTCACCAAGCGCCCACAGGACGTGGTGGGTCTGCACTTCTTCAGCCCGGCCAACGTGATGAAGCTGCTCGAAGTGGTGCGCGGCGAAAAGACGGCCAAAGACGTGATGGCCACCGTGATGACCGCGGCCAAGAAGATCCGCAAAACCGCCGTGGTGTCTGGTGTGTGCGACGGCTTCATCGGCAACCGCATGATCGAGCAGTACGGCCGCCAGGGCGGTTTCCTGCTCGACGAAGGCTGCACACCACAGCAGGTCGACAAGGCGATGGAGAAGTTCGGCATGGCCATGGGCCCGTTCCGCATGGGTGACCTGGCCGGCAACGACATCGGCTGGGCGATTCGCAAGCGCCGCTACCAGGAAAAGCCGGACATGAAGTACAGCAAGACAGCCGACCTGCTCTGCGAAAAGGGCCGTTTCGGTCAGAAGACCGGCGCCGGCTGGTACGACTACGTGCCGGGCAAGCGCGACGCGATCCCGAATGCCGAGGTCGAGCAGATGATTGCCGACCACCGCAAGGCCATCGGCATCACGCCACGCAAGATTTCCGACGAAGAAATCGTGCAGCGCCTGGTGTTCTCGCTGGTGAATGAAGCCGCGCACATTCTGGAAGAGGGCATTGCCAACAAGGCCAGCGACATCGACGTGGTCTACATCTTCGGCTACGGTTTCCCGGTGCACCGCGGCGGGCCGCTGCGCTATGCCGATGAGGTGGGGCTGTTCAACGTGGTGCAAGCCATGAAGCGTTTCGCCAAGAACCCACTGGACGACGCGAAGTTCTGGGAGCCCGCGCCCTTGCTCGCGCGACTGGTCGCTGAAGGTAAAACGTTCAACGGATGAGCTGAACCCAGCACCCCTTTGCTCATCAAGCTCAACTCATCTGGAGAATTTTCATGACCAACGCCGTCATCGTTTCCACTGCCCGCACGCCCCTGGCCAAGAGCTGGAAGGGCGCCTTCAACATGACCCATGGCGCCACGCTCGGCGGCCACGCTGTGCAGCACGCCGTGGCGCGCGCGGGCATCGACGCCGCTGAAGTGGAAGACGTCATCATGGGCTGCGCCAACCCCGAAGGGGCCACCGGGGCCAACATCGCGCGCCAGATTGCGCTGCGCGCCGGATTGCCCATCACGGTTTCGGGTATGACCGTGAACCGTTTCTGCTCGTCCGGCCTGCAGACCATCGCCCTGGCCGCCCAGCGCATCATTGCCGGTGAAGGCAGTGTGTATGTAGCGGGTGGCGTGGAGAGCATTTCCTGCGTGCAGCAAGAGATGAATACCCACATGCTGGCCGACCCGTGGCTGGCGAAGAACAAACCCGAAATCTACTGGAACATGCTGCAGACGGCCGAGCAAGTGGCCAAGCGCTACAACATCGGCCGAGACGCCATGGATGAGTACGGCGCAGCCAGCCAGCAACGCGCCACCGCCGCGCTGGAAAAAGGCCTCTTCAAAGATGAGATCGCCCCCATCACCGTGACAGCTGGCATTGCGGACAAGACGCTGGGCCTGATCACCAAAGAGGTGACCGTTGAGAACGACGAGGGCATCCGCGCCGGCACCACCTTTGATGGCATCCACGGCCTGCGTTCGGCGCTGCCTGGCGGCTTGGTGTCAGCCGGCAACGCCAGCCAGTTCTCCGACGGTGCCGGAGCCTGCGTGCTGATGGACGAAACCCTGGCCGAGAAGCGAGGCATGAAACCGTTGGGCCGGTTCCTCGGTTTTGCCGTGGCCGGCTGCGAGCCGGATGAGATGGGCATTGGCCCGGTCTTCGCCGTGCCCAAAGTGCTGGCCCGCCTGGGGCTGAAGGTGAGTGACATTGACCTGTGGGAACTCAACGAAGCGTTTGCCGTACAGGTGATCTACTGCCGCGACAAGCTGGGCATCCCGGCAGACAAACTCAACGTCAACGGCGGAGCCATCGCGGTGGGGCACCCCTATGGCGTCTCCGGCCAGCGGCTGACCGGTCACGCACTGATCGAAGGCAAGCGCCGCGGCGCCAAGCGGGTGTGCGTGACGATGTGCATCGGCGGCGGCATGGGCGCGGCGGGCGTATTCGAAGTGCTGTAAACAGCACCCCCCGCGCCGCTTCGCGTCACCCCCTAGAGGGGGGGGGCGTCAGCAGTGGCCTGGCAAAGCCAGTTCCGCGCTGACCTTGGGCGCTGACTTCCATTGATGACGCTTTCATGGAGTTTTGATGAGCCTTCGCCCGACCCTCGATTTCCTGCTCAACGATTGGCTGGCCGTTGAAAGCCTCAACCAGCGTGAGCGTTTCTCTGACCATTCGCGCGAAACGTTTGATGCGGTGCTCGACACCTGCGAACGCATCGCGCGCGAGAAGTACGCGCCGTTCAACCGCCTGGTTGATACGCAGGAACCGCACTTCGATGGAGACAAGGTGATCCTGCCACGGGCCACTCACGACGCCCAGAAGGCCTATGCCGAGAGCGGAATGCTGAGCGCTGCGCAGGATGCAGAGATCGGCGGCATGCAGCTGCCGTATACGGTGGAGGCGGCGGCCAACAGCTTTTTTGCCATGGCATCGGTCAGCATCGGCTCGGGCATGCTGACCACCGGGAACGCCAACCTGCTGATGAAGCATGGCACCGAAGTGCAGAAGCAGGTGTTTGCGCTCAACGAGTTTTCCGGCCGCTGGTCGGGCACCATGTGCTTGTCCGAGCCCCAGGCTGGCTCCTCATTGAGCGACGTGGTCACCCGCGCCGTGCCTGACGGTGCAGATTTCGCCGACGATCCGCTGGGTTCGCGATATCGCCTCAAGGGCAACAAGATGTGGATCTCGGCCGGCGAGCACGAGCTGACCGAGAACATTGTCCACTTGGTGCTGGCCAAGATCCCGGACGAAAGCGGCAAGCTGGTGCCTGGCACGCGCGGCATCTCGCTCTTCATCGTGCCCAAGCACATGGTCAATGCACACGGTGAACTGACCGGCGAGCGCAACGACGTGGCGCTCGCCGGACTGAACCACAAGTGCGGCTGGCGCGGCACCACCAATACTTTGCTCAATTTCGGCGAGGGCAAGTACCCGGTCGGCGGCGCAGCCGGCGCAGTGGGTTATCTGGTGGGTCAGCCCGGCAAAGGCCTAGCGTGTATGTTCCACATGATGAACGAGGCGCGCATCGGCGTCGGCCTGGCCGCCACCATGCTGGGCATGGCGGGTTACCACGCGTCTTTGGCCTATGCCAAGGGCCGACCCCAAGGGCGACCCATGGGCCCCGCCGGCAAAGACCCGGCACAGTCCCAGATCCGGATCATCGAACACGCCGACGTCAAGCGCATGCTGCTGGCGCAGAAGTCGTATTGCGAAGGCGCGCTGGCTCTGGAGCTTTACTGCGCCCGTCTGGTCGACGAGCAGCACACGGGCGACGCGCAGTCCGCGGACGACGCCCGCCTGCTGCTCGAAGTGCTCACCCCCATCGCCAAGAGCTGGCCCAGCGAATGGTGTCTGGAGGCTAACAGCCTGGCCATCCAGGTGCACGGCGGGTACGGCTACACGCGCGATTTCCCGGTCGAACAGTACTGGCGCGACAACCGCCTGAACATGATTCACGAAGGCACACACGGCATCCAGGCCATGGACCTGCTGGGTCGCAAGGTGTTGATGGAAGAGGGCAAGGGCCTGCAGCTGCTGGCCGCACGCATGCAAGCCACCATGGCGCGGGCCGGCCAGGTGCCCGAGCTGGCGGATCACGCCAGGTCACTGGGACAAGCCCTCGCCGATGTGGGTGCCGCCACCAAGGCAGCCTGGGCCACTGGCAACCCTACCGACGCCCTGGCTAATGCTGTTCCCTACCTGCAGGCTTTTGGCCATGCGGTGCTGGCCTGGATCTGGCTGGACGTGGCGCTCACTGCCCACGCCGCACCCGAAGCACCAGCGCGCACCGGGCGGCTCGGTGCGATGCGCTTCTTCTTCCACTATGAACTGCCCAAGATCGGCGCGTGGCTGCAGGTGGTGAGCCAGCGCGACGCCACCTGCGCCGGATTGCCCGAGGAAGCGTTCTGATGCTGCACCACATCGTGATGTGGAAGCTCAAGGACCACGCCGGAGGCGCCGACAAGGCGAGCAATGCGGCCAAGGCCAAGGCTTTGCTCGATGCGTGCGCAAACCTCACCCCCGGTATGCTGGGATTCGAAGTGGCGATGGCCCAGCCCGGCATGGAGTGCACCTATGACCTCATCCTCAACAGCCGCTTCACCGACGCTCAGGCGCTGGATGCCTACCAGAACCACCCGCAGCACCTCGCCCTGAAGCCCTTCATCGGCTCCATCCGGCTGGAGCGTCAGTGCATGGACTATGAGTCCTGAGTGACAGCTGCTGCCCACTGACGCCGCTATCGTCTTTGGCAGGCCCTCAATCTGAAACCGATCCCAACAGGAGACACCCATGACCCGCACTGTTTCGCAACTCTTCGACCTCAAGGGCAAGACCGCCCTCATCACCGGTGGCTCGCGAGGCCTGGGTTTGCAAATGGCCCACGCGCTGGGAGAGCAGGGCGCCCGCGTGGTGATCAGCTCTCGCAAGGCCAGCGACCTGGAGGCGGCCACCGCTGAGTTGCAGGCCGCCGGCATCGACGCGCGCTGGATCGCGGCCGACTGTTCGAAGGAAGCAGACATCCAGCGCTTGGCCGACGAATCGCTGCAGCGTCTGGGCGAGATCGACATCCTGGTGAACAACGCCGGTGCCGCCTGGGGCGCGCCCGCCGAAGACCATCCGGTCGAGGCCTGGGACAAGGTGATGAACCTCAATGTGCGCAGCTACTTCATCCTGAGCCAGATCGTGGCCAAGCGCAGCATGATCGCGCGCAAGAGCGGTCGCATCATCAATACCGCCAGCATCGCAGGCCTGGGCGGCAACCCGCCCGAAATGCAGACCATCGCCTACAACACCTCCAAGGGCGCTGTGATCAACTTCACCCGCGCCCTGGCGGCCGAGTGGGGCAAGTACGGCATCACGGTCAACGCCATTTGCCCAGGCTTTTTTCCCAGCAAGATGACCATGGGCACGCTCAAGGCCATGGGCGAGGAAAAGCTCGCCGCACACGCGCCCCTGCGCCGCCTGGGTGACGATGAAGACTTGAAGGGTCTGACGGTGCTGTACGCCTCGGACGCTGGCAAGCACATCACCGGGCAATGGCTCGCCGTGGACGGTGGGGTCAGTGTGGTCACTGGCGGGTAGAAAAGGTCCACCCCCGCGCTGCGCGCGTCACCACCTCAAGGGGGCGATGCGAGTGGACCGGCAGAGCCTGTTCTACCGAATCCAGAACCCAGGCACGTCGTGCCGCCCATGTTTCGTCAACGGTTCGATTTCGATAAGACCACCACATGAAGTTTGAAGTTCGCATTCCTTTTGTTGACCTGCTGGGTTTCGAATTGCTGCGCATGGAAGGCGGTGAAGCGGAGATCGCCTTTTCGCCGGCCGACGACCATCTCAATTCGTTTGATGTGGTGCACGGCGGGGCCAGCATGACGCTGATGGACGTGGTCATGGCCCATGCGGCGCGGTCAGTCGAGCCCACCATGGGCTGCGTCACCATCGAGATGAAAACCAGCTTCATGCGCGCGGCCAAGGGGCCGCTGCTGGCCAAAGGCCGGCTGCTGCACCGCACCGCGACCATGGCATTCACCGAGTCCAGCATCTTCGACGCGGCGGGCAAGCTGTGCTGCCACGCCACCGGCACCTTCAAGTTCGTGGCCCGTTTGCCTGTGGGTCCCGGCAGCACTCAGCCCTTGAACCGCATTGCCACCGACTGAGCCCATGAACCAGCCGACCACCCCTCCTGTTGCCCTGGTCACGGGTGCCGCGCGTGGCATCGGCCTGGCGATTGCTCGCTGGTTCCTGGACCAGGGTCACCGCGTGGCACTCATCGATGTCGACGCCGAGACGTTGACCCAGACCGCGGCCCGGCTGAAGGATGCGCTGGGCGACCAGGCCCACCGTTTGCTGGCGCTGCACACCGATGTGTCCGACCCCGCTCAAGTGAGCGCGGCAGTACAAAAGACGGTGGAGGCCTTTGGACGCATCGACGCTCTGGTGAACAACGCCGGTGTGGCCACCTTCAAACCGATCGGCGAGACCAGCTTCGACGATTGGCGCTGGGTCATGGCGACCAACCTCGACGGCCCGTTCCTGTGCACACAGGCGGTGGCACCCACGATGCTGGCTCAGGGGGGTGGGTCGGTGGTCAACATCGCGTCGATCTCGGGTCTGCGCGCCAGCACGCTGCGTGTGGCCTACGGCACTTCGAAGGCGGCACTGATCCATCTCACGAAGCAACAGGCCGTGGAGTATGGCAACGCCGGCATCCGCGTCAACGCCATTGCGCCCGGCCCGGTGGAAACCGCCATGGCCAAGGCGGTGCACACGCCAGCCATCCGCGCCGATTACCGCGACACCATTCCTCTGGCCCGCTACGGCACCGAAGCCGAAATCGCCCACGCAGTGGGTTTTCTTTGCAGCGCCGAGGCCGGCTATGTCAATGGCCAGGTGCTGGCGGTCGACGGCGGCTTTGACGCCGCTGGCGTCGGCCTGCCCACCTTGCGCCGTCCCATTCAACCCTGAAACCCTTCCCAAACTGGAGACATTCACATGCCCACCAACCAACAGATCGTGCTCGACAACCGCCCCCAAGGCGAAGCCACCGTCGACAACTTCAAGCTCGTCACCACCGAGACGCCTGCATTGAAAGATGGCCAGGTGCTGGTCAAGCACCACTTCCTGAGCCTGGACCCCTACATGCGCGGCCGCATGAACGACAGCAAGAGCTACGCCGCCTCACAGGGCCTGGGCGAAGTCATGATCGGCGGCACCGTCGGCGAAGTGGTCGAGTCCAAGCACCCCAAGCTGGCTGTCGGCGACCAGGTAGTCGGCATGGGCGGCTGGCAGCAATACAGCGTGGTGGACGCCAACCAGCCCGGCGCGCTGCGAAAGGTTGACACCACCCATGTTCCGCTGTCGCACTACCTGGGCGCGGTCGGCATGCCGGGCGTGACCGCCTGGTACGGCCTGGTCAAGATCATCAACCCCAAGGCCGGCGAGACGGTGGTCATCAGCGCTGCCACCGGCGCGGTGGGCAGCGCGTTTGGCGCCCTGGCCAAGGCGCGCGGCTGCCGCGCGGTGGGCATTGCCGGCGGCCCGGAGAAGTGTAAGTACGCGGTCGAGGAGCTGGGGTTTGACGCCTGCATCGACTACAAGCAGCACAAGGACATGTACTCCCTGGCCAAGGCGCTCAAAGAGCACTGCCCGGACGGCATTGACGGCTATTTCGAGAACGTCGGAGGCATGATCCTGGACGCAGTGTTGCTGCGCATGAACGCCTTCGGTCGCATTGCCGTCTGCGGCATGATCGCCGGCTACGACGGCGCGCCGCTGCCGCTCACCAACCCGGCCCTGATCCTGGTGAACCGCCTCAAGGTTGAGGGCTTCATCGTCAGCGAACACATGGAAATCTGGCCCGAGGCGCTCACCGAGCTGGGCACCCTAGTCGCCACCGGCAAGCTGCGCCCGCGCGAAACCATCGCCGAAGGCATTGCCGCCGCACCCGAAGCTTTCCTGGGTCTGCTCAAGGGCAAGAACTTCGGCAAGCAACTGGTGAAACTTTGATCTCACCGCGCCGCCTGCGGCGTCACCCCCCAGGGGGCGCCACTGGCGGTCCAGCGTAGCCGGTTCCGCGGTGGCCTGGGTGAGCTCCCTTCCGGTATTGCGATGTCCTTAGCTCTCTCCCATCAGGAGACTCCATGAACGCGACGCATGAGGTTTTCAATCAACCTGAACCGTTGGTTGACGTGAATCTGTTCAGCGGCAATCGCGCGTTGCAGGCGGCGCTTGCGTTCAATGCGCCAGCGCTGGACACTGCGCCGTTGAGCGCGCTGGGTGAGCGCGTGGGCAGCGCGGCCATGCAGACCCACGCCCGCCTGGCCAATGTGTTCACGCCGCAGCTCAAGAGCCACGACCGGTTTGGCCACCGCATCGATCAGGTGGAATTCCACCCGAGTTACCACGCGCTGATGGCCGAGGCCACTGCCGCTGGTCTGCATGGCACACCCTTCGCCGAAATCGAACAGGCGACCGGCCATGCCCACCTTCAACGCGCGGCCGGCTTCATGCTCTTCACCGAGCTGGAGCCGTCCATGCTCTGTCCGATTTCCATGACCTACGCGGTGGCACCCGCACTGCAGGCCAACCACGCCATCTACCGCGACTGGGCGCCGCAACTCACCAGCCGCGCCTACGACCCGGCGCTGACCCTGTGGACAAACAAGCCCGGCGTGACTATGGGCATGGGCATGACCGAGAAGCAGGGCGGCTCGGACGTGCGGGCCAACACCACGCAGGCGGTGGCCGATGGCAGTGACCCCTGGGGCCAGCGCTTCCGCGTCACCGGCCACAAGTGGTTTTTTTCGGCACCGATGTGCGACGCCTTTTTGATCCTGGCCCAGACACCGTCGGGCCTGAGCTGCCTGTTCCTGCCGCGCGTGCTACCGGACGGCACGTTAAACCAGCTGTTCATCCAGCGCCTGAAGGACAAGCTGGGCAACAAGGCCAACGCGAGCTCGGAGGTTGAATTCGTGGGCGCTACGGCCTGGCTGGTGGGCGAGGAGGGGCGCGGTGTGCCGCAAATCCTGGCCATGGGCACGATGACCCGGCTCGACTGCGCCCTGGGCACCAGCGGTCTCATGCGCCAGGCCTTGTCGCTGGCGCTGAACCACACGTCGCAGCGGCAGGCCTTTGGCAAGCCACTGATCGAGCAGCCGCTGATGAAAAACGTGTTGGCCGATCTGGCGCTGGAGTCCGAGGCGGCGACCGCTTTGGCCATGCGGCTGGCGCGCAGCTTCGACAAAGCCGAGGACGCGCACGAGCGCGTGATGCAACGCCTGCTCACGCCGGTGGCGAAACTCTGGATCTGCAAACGCGGCAGCCACTTCGCCCAGGAGACCATGGAGTGCCTGGGCGGCAATGGCTATGTGGAGGAGGGTGGCGAGGGCATCATGGCGCGCATTTACCGCGAAATGCCGCTCAACAGCATCTGGGAGGGCGCGGGCAACATCATGGCGCTGGACCTGTTGCGCGCCTTGCGCAAGGCCGACGCCGCCGCGGCGCTGGCACACGAGCTCGCGCCAGCGCGTGGCATGCACCGCGCACTCGACCACCTGGCCGACACGCTGCCACTGCGCGTCGAGCAGATGGCCACCGAAACAGAAGCCCGCCGCCTGGCGCAAGCCGTGGCCCTGGCCGTGCAGGCCGCGCTGCTGGCGCAGACCGCGCCCGCCGAGGTGTTTGCGGCCTTCTGCGAGTCTCGCATCGCCGGACACTGGGGCCACACCTTCGGCAGCCTGTCCGCCGGCACCGACTTCGATGCAATCCTGGCGCGGGCCATGCCACACTGATCCACGATACCCACAACAACATTCGGAGACCCCAATGAGCGAGCTGATCTTTCACCACTACCCGTCGTCTCCGTTTTCGGAGAAGGTCCGCCTCATCATGGGCCTCAAGCAGCTGGCCTGGAAGAGCGTGCTGATCCCGCGCATCATGCCCAAACCCGATGTGCTGGCTCTGACCGGTGGCTACCGGCGCACGCCCATCCTGCAGATCGGCGCCGACATCTATTGCGACACCGCGCTGATCTGCGACGTGCTCGAACACCGCCAACCCGAGCCCACGCTGTACCAGCACGGGCGCAAGGGCCTGGCCCGCGTGCTGGCGCAATGGGCCGACAGCACCTTGTTCTGGGCCGCCATGGGCTACAACCTCAGCCCGACAGGGGCAGCGGCCATGTTCGCCGGGCGCCCACCCGAAGAAGCCAAGGCCTTCGCCACCGACCGTGGTGCGATGCGCACCGGCATGACCACGCCTCGCGCGGGTGACGCCACCGCGGCCTACAAAAGCTACCTGCGCCGCCTGGCCGACATGCTGGACCAACAGCCGTTTCTGCTCGGTGACGCGCCTTGCGTGGCCGACTTCGCCGCCTACCACCCGCTGTGGTTCAGCCGCGTGGTGAACCCCACCATGGGCGTGATCCTGGACGCCACGCCCGGGGTCATCGCCTGGATGGACCGCCTGCACGCGCTGGGCCATGGCCAGATGGAGAAATTCGACGCAGCCGCCGCCCTGGCGGTGGCTACCGCTGCCCAGCCCCTGCCCTTGGGTGACGAGGCCTTCCAGGATGAGCACGACATAGCTCTGGGCAGCCACGTCACCATCGCCGCTGAAACCTTTGGCCAGGAACCCACTGAAGGCATCCTGCGCGCCGCCACCCGCACCCGCTACACCCTCGAGCGCAGCGACGTGCGCGCAGGCACCTTGCATGTGCACTTTCCGCGCATCGGCTTTGTGCTGAAGGCCGTGCGCGCTTGAGCCACATGCCACCCCATCAGGCGCTGCGCTGGCGCTGCCTGACCTTTGACGAGCTGACGGCGGCCGAGCTGTACCGGGCGCTGCAATTGCGCGCCGAGGTGTTCGTGGTGGAGCAGGTCTGTGCTTTTCAGGACCTGGATGGCCGCGACGCGCACGCGCTGCACATGCTTGGGGAAACCGCCCATGCGCCCGAGGGCACGGCCTTGTTAGCCTATGCTCGACTGCTGCCAGCTCACACTGCCTTCGCCGAGGCCAGCATCGGTCGGGTGGTCACCGCCCCGCTCACCCGCGGCAGCGGCCTGGGTCACGGGCTGATGCGCGAGTCCATCGCCGAACTCCACCGGCGCTGGGGCGATCAGCCCATCCGCATTGGCGCCCAGGCGCACCTCCAAGCCTTTTACCGCCAGCACGGTTTCGAGCCGCAGGGTGAGATCTATCTGGAAGACGGCATTGACCACATCGAGATGATCAGAAACTGAATTCCCCTGCGCCGCTTCGCGTCTTCCCCCCAAGGGGACCACACCAGCGGCCCGGCAGAGCCGGTTCCGCGGTGTGTGCTGAAAGGCACCCTTCACCTACCCACCATCACACCCAGGAGACCTTTCCATGATTCAAGACTTCAAAGGCAAGACCGCCGTGCTCACCGGCGCGGGATCGGGCTTTGGCCTCGAGTGCGCGCGCATCGGTGCTGCACATGGCATGAACCTGGTGCTGGTGGATGTGCAGCAGGACGCGCTGGACGCCGCCGAGGCCGAGATGAAGACCGCCGGCGCCAAGGTGCTGGCGCGCCGGGTCGACGTGTCCGATGCGGCCCAGATGGAAGCCCTGGCGAGCGAGGTGCAGCAGGCCTTCGGAGCGCCGCACTTCGTGTTCAACAACGCGGGCGTGGGCTCGGGCGGCCTGATCTGGGAGAACTCGGTCCAGGACTGGGAGTGGGTGCTCGGCGTCAACCTCTGGGGTGTGGTGCACGGCGTGCGCCTGTTCACGCCCATGATGCTGGCCGCTGCCAAGGTCGATCCGACCTGGCGCGGCCACATCGTCAACACCGCCAGCATGGCCGGCCTGCTCAACGCGCCCAACATGGGCATTTACAACGTGAGCAAACACGCGGTGGTGAGCTTGACCGAGACCCTGTACCAGGACTTGAAGCTGGTGACCGACCAGCTGAGCGCCAGCGTGCTGTGCCCGTACTTTGTGCCCACTGGCATCAGCCACAGCCAGCGCAACCGCCCGAGCGCCATGGCTGACGAGCAGCCCACCCAAAGCCAGCTGATCGGTCAGGCCATGGGCGAAAAAGCGGTGAAGTCGGGCAAGGTGAGCGCAGCCCAGGTGGCGCAGATGGTGTTTGATGCCATGACCGCCGACCACTTCTACATCTACAGCCACCCAAAGGCCCTGGGCAACGCCCAGCAGCGCTTCGACGCCATCGTGGCCGGCACCAACCCGGCGGATCCGTTTGCCGAGCGGCCCGACATCGGCATGGGTCTGCGCGCCGCTCTTCGAGGGGGCTGACAGCAATCGGCAAGGCAGGCAAGGGTGTTTGCCGCGATGCGCATCTGCCGGCCATGGCGTCCAATGGCCGCCACCATCAACATGAGAGGCTTCCATGGGCACCGCGAAACTGCTGCTTGATCACATTTACGAACACGAGAAGGCCCAGGCCAGCCGCGTCTTCCTGACCCAGCCCACGGGTGGCGGCCAGGTGGTGGACTACACCTGGGCCCAGGTGATGGACCAGTCGAGGCGCATGGCCGCGCACCTGCAAGCCCAGGGCTTTGCACCGGGTTCGCGCATCGCCATCCTGTCGAAAAACTGCGCCCACTTCATCATGGCCGAGATCGCCATCTGGATGGCCGGCCACACCACGGTGGCGATCTTCCCGACCGAAACCGCCGACACGGTCAAGTACGTGCTGGAACACAGCGAGGCCAGCCTTCTGTTCGTGGGCAAGCTCGACACCTGGCCCCATCAGGCGCCTGGCGTGCCCGCCGGCCTGCCATGCATCGCCTTCCCGCTCGCGCCCGAGACCGATTTCGAGACATGGGACGCGATCGTGGCGCGCACCGAGCCCGTCACCGGCCAGCCCGCGCGCGGCGCCGACGACCTCGCGCTGCTGATGTACACCTCGGGTTCCACCGGCACGCCCAAAGGCGTGATGCACAGCTTTGCCAGCGCCTCGGCCGCGGCCACCGGCATCGCCGCCAGCCTGCGCAGCAATGTGCAAGGGGATATCCGCGTTCTGTCCTACCTGCCGCTGGCCCACATCTTCGAGCGAGCCTGGATCGAGTGCGGCTCTTTGATCGACGGGCAGGTGCATATCTTCTTTGCCGAGTCGCTTGACACCTTCTTGGCCGATCTGCAGCGTGCGCGGCCCACCGCCTTCATCTCGGTGCCCCGCCTCTGGTTGAAGTTCCAGCAAGGCGTGTTTGCCAAGATGCCGCCCAAGAAGCTGGACCGGCTGCTCGGCATTCCCATTCTGGGCCGGATCGTCGGCCGCAAGGTGCTCACCGGTCTGGGCCTGGAGCAGGTGAAGTTTGCCGGCAGCGGATCGGCGCCGATTCCGGCGGATCTGATCACCTGGTACAAGCGCCTGGGCTTGAACCTGAACGAAGGCTATGGCATGACCGAAGACTTTGCCTACTCGTTCACCTCGAACGATGCGCAAAGCGCTCCCGGCTACGTGGGCGTGGCGTTGGCGGGGGTGGAGGGTCGCATCAGTGCGGAGGGCGAGATCCAGGTCAAGTCGCCGGGGCAACTTGTCGGCTACTACAAGCAGCCCGAGCTGACGGCGCAGTGTTTCACCGAAGACGGCTTTTTCCGAACCGGCGATCTGGGCGAAATCCGCGACGATGGCCTGCTCAAGATCACCGGCCGCGCCAAGGAGCAGTTCAAGACCGCCAAGGGCAAATACGTGGCGCCGGCCCCGATCGAGAACCGTATCAACGCCCACCCGATGGTCGAGCTGTCCATCGTCTCCGGTGTCGGCCAGCCGTCGGCCTACGCCATGGTGGTGTTGAGTGAAGCCCTGCGCCCACGCCAGCACGAGCCGGCGCTGCGCCAGCAGGTGGAGCAGGAGTTCACCCAGCTGCTCGACCAGCTCAACGCCCAGGTGGCCGACTACGAGCGGCTGCAGATGATCGTGGTCGTGAGTGAACCCTGGAGCATTGAAAACGGCTGCCTCACGCCCACCATGAAGATCAAGCGGACGCGCATCGAGAAGATGGTCGAGCCGCAGATGGAGAAGTGGTACCAGAACAAGCAGAAGGTGCTTTGGGCCTGAGCAGGAAGAGGGTACCGGCTGTGGCAAACTGACGCTTGTCATTCCCCAACGGCACCATTCGGTGCCTTTTTTTTGTCATGCAGAAAATCATCGCGCAGATCGCGCAGGAAATCCGGATTCAGGTGCAGCAGGTGCAGGCCGCTGTGGACCTGCTCGACAGCGGCGCCACCGTGCCGTTCATCGCCCGTTACCGCAAAGAAGCCACCAACGGGCTGGACGACATCCAGCTGCGTGAGCTGGAGGCGCGCCTGAGCTACCTGCGCGAACTCGAAGACCGCCGAGCTGCCGTGGTCAAAGCCATCGACGAGCAAGGCAAGCTCACCGACGCGCTGCGCGCGGCGATCGCCGCCGCCCCGACCAAGCAGGAACTCGAAGACCTGTACCTGCCGTTCAAGCAGAAACGCCGCACCAAGGGCCAGATCGCCCGTGAGTTCGGGATTGAGCCGCTGGCCGACAAGCTCTGGGCCGACCCGACGCTGGACCCGGCCACCGAGGCCGCTGCGTTCACCAGGCCACCCGAGGTGCTCGATGACGGCAAGCCTGGCGCCGATTTCTCCACCGTGCCCGCGGTGCTCGACGGCGTGCGCGACATCCTGAGCGAACGCTGGGCCGAAGATGCGGCCCTGGTGAAATCGCTGCGCGAGTGGCTCTGGGACCAGGGCCTGTTCAAGAGCAGCTTGCTACCCGGCAAGGACGAAAACCACCCCGATGTGGCCAAGTTCCGCGACTATTTCGATTACGCCGAGTCGATCAGCCGCGTACCCTCGCACCGGGCGCTGGCCGTGTTCCGTGGCCGCACCCTGGAGATTCTGGACGCCAAGCTGGTCTTGCCAGAACCCCAGCCGGTGGCGACCACCGGCACCAAGCCCGCAGCGGCGGTGTCGCTGGCCGAAGGTCGCATCGCGCTGCATCTGGGCTGGCGCCACCAAGGCCGTGCCGCCGACGAACTGCTGCGCAAGTGCGTGGCCTGGGCTTGGCGGGTCAAGCTCAGCCTGTCCAGCGAACGAGACCTGTTCACCCGCCTGCGCGAGAGCGCCGAAGCGGTAGCGATCAAGGTGTTTGCCGACAACCTGCGCGACCTGCTGCTGGCTGCGCCGGCAGGCCCGAAGGTGGTGATGGGGCTGGACCCGGGCATCCGCACCGGCGTGAAGGTAGCCGTGGTCGACGCCACGGGCAAGCTGGTGGACACCGCGACCGTCTTTCCGCACGAACCCCGGAGAGACTGGGAAGGATCCCTGCACACACTCGGCCAGCTCGCGCGAAAGCACGGTGTGAACCTAATTGCGATTGGCAACGGTACAGCCAGCCGCGAGACCGACAAGCTGGCCGCCGACCTGATCAAGCTGCTGGAGAGAGCCGGGCAAGGCGGGGTGCAGAAGGTTGTGGTCAGCGAGGCCGGCGCTTCGGTGTACTCCGCGAGCGAATTTGCCTCGCAGGAAATGCCCGATGTGGACGTGAGCCTGCGCGGCGCAGCCAGCATCGCACGGCGCCTGCAAGACCCGCTGTCCGAGCTGGTCAAGATCGACCCCAAGAGCATCGGCGTCGGTCAGTACCAGCACGATGTGAACCAGAGCGAGCTGGCGCGCACGCTCGAAGCGGTGGTGGAAGACTGCGTGAACGGCGTGGGTGTGGACCTCAACACCGCGAGCGTGCCGCTGCTCTCCAGGGTGTCGGGCTTGTCGCCGACCGTGGCAAAGGCGGTGGTGCGCTGGCGCGAGGCTCATGGCGCGTTCAGAAGCCGCCAGCAGCTGATGGACGTGGCCGGCCTGGGTGCCAAGACGTTTGAGCAAAGTGCCGGTTTTCTGCGCATCCGCGGCGGTGACAACCCGCTGGATATGACAGGCGTGCACCCGGAAACCTACCCGGTGGTCGAGCAAATCATGCAACAGACTGGTCAGCCGGTGACCGCACTCATGGGCCGGACCGACATGCTCAAGGCCTTGCGTCCGGAGCTGTTCGCCAACGAGCGCTTTGGCATCATCACGGTCAAGGACATCCTGACCGAGCTGGAAAAGCCTGGCCGCGATCCCCGTCCGGATTTCCAGGTGGCGCGCTTCAACGAGGGCGTGGACGATATCAGCGACCTTCGCGAGGGCATGATCCTGGAGGGCACAGTGAGCAACGTGGCCCAGTTCGGCGCCTTTGTAGACTTGGGCGTGCACCAAGACGGGCTGGTGCACGTGAGCCAGCTGGCCAACAAGTTCGTGAACGATGCACGCGAGATCGTGAAGACCGGCGACATCGTGAAGGTGAAGGTGATGGAGGTTGATGTGGCGCGCAAGCGCATCGCCTTGTCGATGAAGCTCGACGCTGCAGCCCCTCGGCGCGATGCGGGGATGCCGCGCGACAACCGCTTTGAGCCGTCACGCCAGCGCGATGGACGTTCGACCGGCGCTGGAGCGCCGGCTGCATCGGCCATGGCCTCGGCTTTTGCGCGCCTGCAAGGGCAGGGCAAACGCTGATCCCGGCCTGCCCGGGTCGTGCAGCCCAAAGATGGGTGTGAAATCGAGCGCAATTGGCTGGTTTCCAGAGGGCTGCGCAGCTCAAGTATGGGGGGGACAGGTCGATACAAAAGGCATTCAAACCTGACCTGAAGCCTTCCCCATGCAACTGGAAGCCCTGCTCAACTACCCTCGCGCCTTGCCGGCCATGCCCCGCGCCGTCACCGACCTGCTGGGCGAGATGAACCAGGAAGACCCGAGCCCACGCCGCATCGGCGAGCTGATATCGCGCGATCCAGCGCTCACCACCCGGGTGCTGCGACTCGCCAACTCCGCCTTTTTTCGCGTCAGCCGCAAGATCGGCAGCGCCGACGAGGCGGTGGCCCTGCTGGGCCTGACCCACGTGCGCTCCCTGGTCATGGCCGCGGCCCTGGGCTCGAGCTTCAAAAACGTGCCCGGCATCGATCTCAAACAGTTCTGGCGCTACAGCCTGCGCGTGGCCGACATTTCGCGCTCGCTGGCCGGCGTGTTGCGGCAAAACGAAGGCAACGCTTTCACCGGTGGCCTCATCCACGGCATCGGGATCCTGATCATGCACATTGCGATGCCCGAGGACATGCTGCCGCTGGACATGGCCACGCCGCCGCTGGATCTGCAACGCGCTGCCGCCGAAAAAGCCCAGCTGGGCTACTGCTACGCCGAGGCCGGCGCCGGCATGATCGAGAAATGGCAGTTCCCACCAGAGATGGTGTCTGCGCTGGCCAACCAGATCGAGCCCTTCGAGGGAGAGGCCTACGACCCGCTGGCCGGTCTGCTGAACCTGGCTTCCTGGCGAGCCCGCGCCGAAGAACTGCAGCTCGACAGCAGTGGCCTGGCCTCGACTTTCCCCGATATGGTCGGCCTCACCCTGGGCCTCGACTTGGACAGCGTGCTCGGCAAAGATCCATCGGAATGGTCGTTCAGCAATGCGCTGGGCGCTTTTGTCGGTTAAGCGCCTTTTTTTGCCAATCCGCCTCAAGTTTTCCTACAGACCACCGAAAACTTCCTTAAACCAGGCTTTGTCCATATCGCAAACCACCAGGCAGCACACCATGCAAATCGAAAAGCTCCTTAAGCAGCCCAATGCACTCCCCGCTGCACCAAAGGTGGTGCGCAAGCTGATTGCCACCTTCGATCAGGAAGAAGTGGACATGAGCCAGGTGGCGGCCCTGATCCAGGACGATCCGGTGCTCACCGCCAAGCTGCTGAAGATGGCCAACTCGGCGTTTTTTGGCCTCACCCGCTCGGTGTCCAACGCCAAGGAAGCCATCAACGTCCTAGGCCTGATCAAGGTCCGAGCGCTGGTGATCGCTGCCTCGTTCGGCGAGGGATTTCACTGCGTGGGCAGTGTGAACATGAACCAGTTCTGGCGCTACAGCCTGAACTCGGCCAACCTGGCTCGCTACATCGCGCTGCCGATCCGCATCGACGAGAGCACAGCCTTCACCTCCGGCCTGATCCACAACATCGGTGAGCTGGTGATGCACGTCGGCATGCCCGAAGCGATGATCGATCTGGAGCGCAGCGTGCCCATGCTCGATCTCAAGCGGGCCAATGCCGAAAAAGGGCTTTTCGGCTACAGCTACGCCGACGTTGGTGCTGCGCTGGCCAGAGAATGGCACTTCCCCAAACGCATGATCACTGCCATCGAGCACCAGTGCGCACCGTTTGAAAATGAAACCTACGAGCCGATTGCCGGCGTGGTACACATCGCGTCCTGGCGCGCCCGGGCCGAGGAAGGTCACATGCGCAGCGAAATGCTGATCAACACGTACCCGGATCCGGTGGGTCTGGCGCTGGGCATCGACCCGGATATCGTGGTCGGCGAGGAGAATCCGGCGCTGACCCGTACCGAAGACGCGTCTGAGCCAGCCTGAGGTCAGCCAACGCTGGAGCTGTCCGCTGGAGCGGCGAGGCCAAGAGCCTCTATCTTCAAAAGGGCTCTGTGAACCTTGTCTGGGTTGATGACCCAGTGTCCGAAGCGGGCGTCGGCGACAATCGTTGCCCATGGCTTCCCGTTTTCAGGCGCTTCGCCTCTACGCCGGCCCGAAAGCCTGGCAACACATCAATAGGCATGGCCTGCAGCCGCAGGACGTGGGCATCATTCCGGCCGCGGCCGGCGGCCCCAAAGGTCTGATCCTCGGACCCATTGACCGCTTTCTGTTTGGTGACTGGTTGCCCAGATCCCAACAATCGGTCGACCTGGTGGGCGCCTCCATCGGCGCCTGGCGCATGGCCACGGCCTGCCTCGATCGCGCGGTGCCGGCCTTTGAGCGTCTGGAGCGCGACTACATCCGCCAGCACTACGAGCTGCCACCTGGGCAGAAACGGCCCAGCGCCGACCAGGTGAGCGGGCAGTTTGGCGAGAACCTGAGGCTGTTCTACCGCGGCCGCATCGCCGAAGTCATACAACACCCGCGCTACCGCCTGCATGTGGTCACCTCGCGCGGCCGCCATGTGTTGGGTCGGCAGGGGCCGGTGCGCACGCCCGTGGGCTACCTGGGCGCGTTCGCCGCCAACGCGGTGCACCGCAAGGCGCTGGGCGCCTGGCTGGAGCGGGTAGTGTTCTCGTCTCCGGGCGACGCAACAGCCGCAGTACCGCTGCCCTTCGCCACCCAGGATTTCCGCACCCGGCAGGTGCCGCTGTCCGAAGCCAACTTCATGGATGCCTTGCAGGCCAGCTGCTCCATCCCGTTTGTCCTCAACGCGGTGCACGGCATCGAGGGTGCACCGCCTGGCGCCTATTGGGACGGCGGCATCACCGACTACCACTTGCACCTGCGCTACCAGCCTCAGGCGGCAGCGCCCATCGTGCTGTACCCGCATTTTCAGCAGCAAGTAGTGCCCGGCTGGCTGGACAAGGTCTGGAAACGGCGCCACCGGGCCAGCCCGGCGCTGGACGCCATGCTGGTGATCGCGCCCAGCCCCGTGTGGGTGCGCAGCCTGCCCAACGGCAAGCTGCCCGACCGCACCGACTTCACCCGCTACGGCCCCGACCTGGCCGCCCGCGTCGCCGCCTGGAGCGCGGCCACCGCGGCCAGCGTGCAGCTGGCCGAAGAGCTCGCCGCATGGCTGGAAGACCCAGATCCCGCGGTGGTCGAGCCGCTGTAAGTCCCAGAAACAGGGCGCTTTCTGCGCCAGGGGTGCGGCCAAGCAGGCTCAAGGGATAATTTCGCATGCACCCGAAGACCTCTGCCCCCCAGCCTGCCGCCAGCGCGCGCTACCTCACTGCTGCGCTCTACCAGTTCGTCGATTTGCCCGATTTTGCCGAGCTGCGTGAGCCGCTGCATGCCTGCTGCGAGCGCCACGGCGTCAAGGGCACGCTGCTGCTGGCGCGGGAAGGCATCAACGGCACCATCGCCGGCTCCGAGGCGGACGTACACGCGGTGCTGGCCCATTTGCGCGCCGATCCGCGCTTGGCAGGCCTTCCGCACAAAGAATCCTGGAGCGATAAGCCGCCGTTTCTGCGCATGAAGGTGCGCCTGAAAAAAGAAATCGTCACGCTGCACGTGCCCGGCCTCGATCCGAATCAAACCGTGGGCCAGTACGTCAAGCCGCAGGACTGGAACGCCTTGCTGGCCGACCCTGAGGTGCTGGTGGTCGACACCCGTAACGACTACGAGGTGGCCATCGGCAGCTTTGCCGGCGCGGTCAACCCTCACATCAAGACCTTCACCGAGCTACCCGCCTGGTTGGATGCGCAAGACCGGCTGCGGGGCGAGGCCGGCAAAAAGACCAAGGTCGCCATGTTCTGCACCGGCGGCATCCGCTGCGAAAAATCCACCGCACTGATGAAGATGCGCGGTTTTGAAGAGGTCTACCACCTGCAAGGCGGCATCCTGAAGTACCTGGAAGAGGTGCCTCGGGAGAGCAGCCAGTGGCAGGGCGAGTGCTTCGTGTTTGACGAACGCGTCAGCGTCGGCCACGGCCTGGCGCCCGGGCCTCACGAACTGTGCCGCTCCTGCCGCTGGCCACTCGGCGTGGCCGACAAGGCCTCAGCGCACTACATCAAAGGCGTGAGCTGCGAACACTGCCACGATCTCAGAACCCCGGAAGAGAAGGCCCGTCTGGCCGAGCGGCAACGGCAGGTGGAACTGGCCGAGGCACGGGGAGAGGTGCATGTGGGTGCCCGCATGCCCCATCTCGAATAAAGCACCTTCATCTTTAGACTTCACATGCGATATCGACAAAACGATGTTGTTTTATAAAGAAAATATGGCCCATAAAAATCGCTGATAGACAGAATCAGTCAGACTGCGCCTCAACTCATCATCAGAGGCGTCTGAATTTAAGATATCACCTCATAAACAAGAGAAAGACCATTGTTTTAAAACGACTTTTAGATTATTCAATTTGCTTATACCTGCTCACCAAAGAGGAGAGGCAGCCGATGATCACATCGCCGCTTCCAGCATCGCCAGGTAGTCGGCAGGCGTGGCGATCCTTGGATTGGTCTTGTGGCAGTGATCAGCCAGGGCCCCTTCAATGACCCGGTCAAACAGGTCGGGTGTCACCCCCATGGCGGCCAAGCCGGAAGGCAGTCCCAATCGGGCATTCATGGCGGTGATGGCGCCGGGCACTTCGCTGCCTTGACCCAGGCCCATGGCGTGGGCCATGCGATCCAGGCGTCGCTCCTTCTTCATGGATTCGGCCTCGGCGTTGAACCGGATCACGGCGGGCAAGAACATGGCGTTGAGCGTGCCATGGTGCAGGCGCGGGTCCACACCACCCAGGCTGTGGCTCAGCGAGTGCACACAGCCCAGGCCCTTCTGGAACGCCATGGCACCTTGCATGCTGGCGCTCATCATGTTGAGCCGGGCCTCTCGATCGCTGCCGTCGCGGGTGGCGCGCTTGATGTGGGCCCAGCCACGCGCCAGACCATCCAGCGCGATGCCATCGGCCGGCGGGTTGAAGGGCTCAGCCATGAAGGTTTCCATGCAGTGGGCAATGGCGTCCATGCCGGTGGCAGCGGTGAGCATGGGTGGCAAACCCAGCGTGAGTTCGGGGTCGAGCAGGGCGGTCTTGGGCACCAGAAACCAGCTGTGAAAGCCGAGCTTGCGGCCGTCCTCTACGATCACAATGGCACCGCGCGCCACCTCGCTGCCGGTGCCCGCCGTGGTCGGTACGGCAATGATGGGAGGCACTAGATCAGTGATCTTGGCTGAGCCACCCTCGATGGTGGCGTAGGTCTTGAGCGGGCCCGTGTGGACCGCAGCGATGGCTGCACCCTTGGCGCAGTCGATGGCGCTGCCACCACCCAGCGCGATCAGGCCGTCGCAATGTTCGGTCTGGTATACCTGCACCGCTCCACGCACGGCGGCTTCGGTGGGGTTGGACGGTGTGGCGTCAAACACGGCGGGCTTCAGGCCGGGCAGGGCAGCCAGCACCTTGTCGACCAGGCCGGCGGCCTTGACCCCGGCGTCGGTCACGATCAAGGGCCGGGTGATGCCGACCCGCTCACACTCGGTTTGCAGCTGCGACACGGCGCCGAAGTCGATCAGGATGTTGGTGATGTACAGAATCTGGGCCATGAGGATGTCCAAGCCCCCTGCGCCGCTTCGCGTCTTCCCTCTGGGAGACCACACCTGTGGCCCGGCGAAGCCGGTTCCACGGTGTGCGCTGGGGGCGCTGCTTCGATGGGGGCAACAGTGATGCCCAGCGCAACACTAAGGTGACTATACGGGTCTGCGCGCCGAGCGCGGCGTCACTCGCGGGTCACCCGCATCCGGGTGCTCGGGGCGGGCGAGGGCAGAATGGCAGCGCATGTCCTACCACCCCAACCCACGCGCCCTGCTCACGCCAGCCATGCGGGGCGTGCTCGACCGCATAGCCCGCGCAGGTCACCCGCCCATGCACGCGCTGACGCCCGCCCAGGCCAAGCTGGCCTATGAGGCAGGCGCTGGCGTGCTCGACATCCCGCTGCACAAGCTGCCCCGAGTGGAAAACTTGCGCATTCCCACGCGCGATGGCGCCAGTCTGCGAGCACAGCTGACCGCACCCGCCAGCGAGCAGCCGCTGCCGGTGCTGCTGTACTTTCACGGTGGCGGCTTCACCGTGGGCAGCATGGCCACCCACGAGCCGCTGTGCCGGCACCTGGCTCATCTGGCCCATTGCGCGGTGATCTCGGTCGACTACCGACTCGCCCCTGAAAACCCGTTTCCCGCTGCCGTGCACGACGCCTGGGACAGCCTGTCCTGGCTTCGCGAACGGGCGACAGCAATGGCGCTGGACAGCCAGCTCATCGCCCTGGGTGGTGACAGCGCCGGTGGCACGCTGGCGGCGGTCACCGCCATTGCAGCGCGCGACGCAGGCTGGCCGCTGGCGCTGCAACTGCTCTTCTATCCAGGCACCGCAGGTCACCAGGACACCGCTACACACACAAGACCTTTGCCCAAGGCTTCCTGCTGGAAGAACCGCACATCAGCTACTTCTTTGGCCATTACCTGCGCAGTGCGGCCGACCGCGATGACTGGCGCTTTGCGCCACTCGACGGGGTGGACGACACCGGCCACCCGCGCGACCTGGACGGCGTGGCACCCGCCTGGATTGGCCTGGCCGAATGCGACCCGCTGACCGAGGAAGGCGTGCTGTACGCCGATCGCCTGCGCCTGGGTGGCGTGGCGGTGGACCTGGAGATTTACCGTGGCGTGGTGCACGGCTTCATCCAGTTTGGTCGGGCCATTCCCGAGGCCATGACCGCCCACAACGACGCGGCGCGCGCCCTGCGCCAAGCCTTTGGAGCCCATTGAATGACCACCTCACTCTGCCGAGCCGACTTCCGCTTCTTTCACCGCCTGCGCGTGCGATGGGCCGAGGTGGATATGCAGAAGATCGTGTTCAACGCGCACTACCTGATGTACTTCGACACCGCGATCGCCGACTACTGGCGCGCACTGGCCCTGCCTTACCAGGCCACCATGGACAGCCTAGGTGGCGACCTGTATGTGGTCAAGGCGACGGTGGAGTTTCATGCCTCGGCCGAGGTCGACGACCAGATCGAAGTGGCCATGAAGTGCACCCGCATCGGCAACTCGTCCATGGTCTTCACCGGCGCCATCTTCCGCGGTGAGCAACACCTAATATCGGGTGAAATCGTGTATGTGTTCGCCGACCCGGCCAGCCAGACCTCGCGGCCTGTGCCCCCCGCTCTCAGAGAAACCCTGCTGGGCTACGAGGCGGGCGAGCCAATGCTGGTGCTGAAGACGGGCGACTGGGAAACGCTGAGGGCTGACGCGCAGCGCATCCGCACCGAGGTGTTTGTTCAGGAGCAGCAGATTCCCAAGGAACTGGAATGGGACGCGGCCGATGCCACGGCGTTGCACGCGGTGGCCTACAACCGGCTGGGTGAAGCCGTAGCCACCGGGCGGCTGCTACCACACCAGCCCGGGGTGGTGAAGATCGGCCGCATGGCCGTCAACCGGGTGCTGCGCGGCGGCCAGGTGGGCCGCCAGGTGTTGCACGCCCTGATGGACGCTGCGGCCCAGCGCGGCGAACGCGAAGTGATGCTGCACGCCCAGCGCAGCGCCGAGGGTTTTTACCGCCGATTGGGCTTTGCGCAACGCGGCGAACCGTTCGAAGAGGCTGGCATTGGCCATGTGGAGATGTTCACCAGGCTGTAACCAGCCGTGACCGGCTCGGGCGAGCTAGGTAAGGGCAGCCAGGGATGCGGCGACAATAGCCGGCTGCAACGGCACGGCATAGGCACGCTGTCTGCGGGCCGCGCGCCAATCAGCGCCGCCAGACCCTCACCCATTCCCCATTCATGGCCAAGAAAAAACGCATCCCTTCACCCACAACGGGCAACAACGGCGCTGCGGCGAGGCCGGCTTTGGCACCGTCCGCTGAGGAGGCGCCCGCCTCGGTGAAAGTTCGTCCGCCAACTGCAACCCCCACCCCGGCCCTGCCGGGCGAGGTGCTCAAGGACGACTGGACGGTGGCCATCCTGGCATTGATGATGTTCCTGGCCCCGGCGCTGGGCGTACCCAACGAGGAGATGCTGCAGGACACGCTCAAGTCCATCGTGGTGTCATTTGCGGCGCTGAGCGCCGGGATGGCGTTCTTCTGGAACCAGCGCAATCGTACTCAGCCTCTGCGCTGGCATGGCCTGATGTGGCTGCCGCTGCTGCTCACGTTGTACGCACTGGGCAGCATGGTCTGGTCGCACACCTACCTGGCCGGCGTGGAAGCCATCCGCTGGTTCATCTTCTCGCTGCTCCTATGGCTGGGCCTGAACACGCTGGACCGCGAGCGCCTGCCAACCCTGGCCTGGGGTATTCACGCGGGCGCGGTGGTGGCGTCGTTGTGGACGGCCCTTCAATACTGGACTGACTTCACGTTTTTCCCCCAGGGCCCCAACCCAGCGTCGACCTTCGTCAACCGCAACTTTTTCGCCGAGTTCGTGGTCTGCACGCTGCCGTTTTCGGTCTACCTGCTGACCCGTGCCAAAAGCAGCGCCACCGTGGCCTTGCTGGCGTTCTCGATCGGCTTCAACCTGGTTGCCATGTTCATGACCGGCACGCGCTCGGCGCTGCTGGCCTTTTTTGCGCTGCTGGTGGTGCTGCCCTTCATCGTCTGGCGCTACCGCCAGCACATGGCGCTGTCCGGGTGGGACGCTGGGCGGCGCATCCTGGCGGGCGGCCTGATCGTGGCCACTGTGATCGGCCTGGGTTTGATCACCACCGGCAACCCCAAGATGGTGGAAGAACACCGTCTGGAGGGCCGTGGGCTCAATGCGCTGGAGCGCAGCTTTGCGCGCGCCAAATCCATGGCGGTCACTGAGGAGTACACCGAACGTTCGTTCTCGGTGCGCTGGGTCATGTGGAGGGCCACCGGTCGCATCATCCAGGCCCGGCCTCTGACGGGCGTGGGTGCTGGCGCCTGGGAAGTGGACATTCCGCTGTACCAGGAAGCTGGCTCGCAGCTGGAGACCGACTACTACGTGCACAACGAGGTCCTGCAGCTGCTAGCCGAATACGGTCTGGCCGGCTGGATCTTCCTGCTGGCGCTGCTGGCCTACCTCAGCCGTGCAGCCTGGCGCACCTGGCGCCTGAGCGGGGACGAGGCGCGCCAGGAAGGCATGTTGCGCGCCACCACGCTGGCTGCGCTGATGGCGTTTCTGATTGTCAGCAACGCCGGCTTTCCCTGGCGCATGGCCAGCACCGGCGCGCTGTTCGCCCTGTGCCTTGCCATCCTGGCTGCGTCGGACGCACGACTGGCGCAGCGCGGCTGGTCGGTGGCTACGCGGCTGAGCTGGAAGCCCGCGTTTTCCCAGGTCGGCGCCGTGGCCACCATGGGCTGCCTGGCGCTGGCGGCCTACATTACCCAGCAGGCGGCAGCCACCGAAAGCCTGATCGTGCGCGCGACCAAAATTGCCCTATCGGTGAGCCAGTCAGGTGACTACAACAGCCCCAGGTGGATCAAGCAGCGCGAAGAGATGCTAGACCTGATCCGTCGCGGCATTGACATCAACCCGCACTACCGCAAGATCACCCCCATGGTGGCCGATGAACTGGCCAAGTGGGGCGACTGGACCAACGCGGTCTGGATCTGGGAATCGGTGCTGGGATCAAGGCCGTATGTGACGGCCATCATGAGCAACGTGGCGCGAGGCTACGCCCAGATGGGCGAGCCCGACAAGGCCATGGCCATGCTGGAGCGCGCCAAGGTGCTGCAACCGATGGCGCCGTCAGTGCGCTCGCTGGAAGTCATCCTCCTGAGCCGCAACGGCAACGAACCCAAAGCCCTGGCCATGGCGCGCGAGGACATCCTGGCCGAGCGCTACGACTACGACATGGTCAACACCGGCTACGTGCTGGCTATGCGCGCCAAAGACTACGACCTCGCCATCAAATCAATGGAGCTGCGCAACAAGGGCTGGCCGGCGAACAAGCTCGATGCCGACGCCAAGCTCGGCAACGCCTGGATCGGCAAGGGCGACACGAACAAGGCAATGGAGTTTTTCCGCGCCGCCATGGCCGCCACACCGCCAGGCCAGGAGCAGGCCACGCTGAACATGATTCCGCAGGCGCTCTGGCCGATGCTACAGAAACCATAGCAACACCTCAAAGCGCGAGCGTGGCGTACGCAGGTCGCTCCGTGGTCCAGCCCGGCGTGTTGGGCAGATGGGTCCATTCCCAGGCCTGGACCGACGGGGCTTGCGATCCCTGCGCCTGCACCTTGAGCACCAGGCTGCTGCGTGTGCCATAGCCCGCATCGGGCAGGTGCACAAAAGCGGCTGACAGCGCGCGTTCGCGCGCCGAGTCGATACCGCTGGCCGGCAGGCGATCCGCTGGCGCCGGGGTGGCATCGGCCAGCGCGGCGCTCAGCGTGTGGCGTTCAGGGTCCGAGTCCGCGCTGGTGCTTGAGAGATCGCTCGTCTGCAGCGCCGTTTGCATGGCGGCCTTGAGCCGCAGCGTCTTGGGCCAGGGCGTGTCCAGCGAGGCGTTGGAAAGGCCATAAATGCCCCGGTCCAGCGTTTGCTGAGCCAGCGTCGACTGCGGGCCTGCGTGGGGCCGAGCCGGGTCGCAATTGCTCAGCCAAGCCCACTGGCCCCGGTGCAAGTCACCCACCACCAGGTTGAACCCCGCGTAGGCCATTGGGTCGATCTCACTCACCATCGCAGCCTCATCGAGCGCTCCCCGCAACCAGCGCGTGGCCAGCTCGCCCCGGCTGCGCACGCCGCTGGCGGCGTCAGGACCACGCACATTGGTCAGCATCGCGACTCGACCGGCCTCGCTCACGCCCAGCCAAGTGCCGCCATCACGCAGGTCGCGGCCCGCCAGGACCTCGACGCCACCGTCAGTGCCCCACCGGTGCAGCGCCGCGGTCGGGCGTTCAAAAAACTCGTCGCGGTTCGCCGCCAGCAGCAGCGGCAAGCCGGGTCGGGCCTCGATAGCAAAAGCGATCAGGCACATGAGACTGGCGTCAGATGTCTTCCAGCAGGGGGTAGGGCAGGGCAAGCAGCTGGATCTCGGGGCCATCGGCACTGCCCGAAGACAGGCGACCGCCTTGCGCGGCGCTGACCTGCATGGAGACGATGCCGTTCCAGCCACCAGCGGGCGATGCCGCTGCCGCGGCCACCGTGCCGCAAGGCTGTTCGACATCGCTGTCGTGAAACACATCCTGACCCACCGCCAGGGGCGCTTCGCAAGCCACCCTGTAGGCACGGCGCTTGAGCGTGCCACGGAACTGGCTTCGTGCCACCACTTCCTGACCGGGGTAACAGCCCTTCTTGAAGTTCACCCCACCCACCGATTCGTAGTTCAGCATCTGAGGCACAAACGCCTCGGCCACGGGCTGGCTCAGCGTGCTCACGCCGCTCATGACGTCAAGCCAGGACCAGACTGAGGGGTCCAGCGCGGGGCCAACTGGAGCTTCTGCCAAATCGCCCTCGGCTACTGGCCGCACGCATAAGGCACGTGCCACACCTTCGGCCGGATACAGGCGAGTCCATGACGTCCCATCCTCGGAGGCAAGATGACCCCACGGAGTGTCGGACAGGCCGGCCACTGCAACACCTGCCACGCCCCAGATGGCGAACGCGTCGCTCGCATCGGTGAGCTTGACCTGGGCGCGCATCACAAACATGGACAGGCGCTTGAGTGTGGCCGCCAGCAGATCCCGGCTGCACAGCAGCAGGATCTCATCGTGTCCTTGCTTGAAGCCGATGAAGCTGGCCAGCATGCGCCCCTTGGCCGTGCAAAACGCAGCGAGGCGGGCTTCGGACAAACCGAGCAAAGCAAAGTCCTGGGTGAGCTGGCCTTGCAGGAACTTGGCGGCTTCCGGTCCGTGAGCGCGGATCACGCCCAGCGAATCCAGTCGGGCAACGCCTTGAGGCACTGAGGGGAGGGTGGTGGTCATGAGAGGTCCTGAGTGCGGCGGCCCAGTGGCACGCTGACGGGTCGATTATGATCATGGCGCCCTAGGTCCGGCCATGCCGGCACCCTTGTCCCCACCGCCTTCCAGCCCAAGGCTGCCCTCATTGATTCGCCTGTTCAAGCGCCTTCTGATTGCGTGTGTGCTGCTGACCATGCTGGTGGCTGGTGCTGCTGTGTGGTGGCTTCAACACCCGCTGGTGCCGATTGACGCCGCCCAGGTGATCGAGCTGAACGTGGAACCCGGAGCTTCGCCGCGGCGGGTGGCCGAGTCCCTCGCCGACGCGGGAGCCCGGTCGCCCGCCATGCTGCTGTTTGCCTGGTTTCGACTCTCCGG
Source organism: Hydrogenophaga sp. (assembly GCF_011390835.1). Lineage (GTDB taxonomy): Bacteria > Pseudomonadota > Gammaproteobacteria > Burkholderiales > Burkholderiaceae_C > Hydrogenophaga. The sequence continues at coordinate 215,845 of NZ_JAABRQ010000002.1, forward strand.
CCAGGCGCGCGACATCAAAGCGGGCAGTTACGAGTTCGAAGCGGGAACCACGCCGCGCGGTCTGCTGGACAAGTTGGTACGTGGTGATCAGGCGCTGCGCAGCTTGACCCTGCTCGAGGGCTGGAACATTCGTGAGGTGCTGGCGGAGGTGCGCAGCTCGCCAGACCTGCAGCAGGACATCGACGGTCTGAGCGTGCCCGAGATCATGACGCTCATTGGCTACCCCGGCCGCCACCCCGAGGGCCGCTTTTTCCCCGACACCTACCGCATGGTGAAGCACGCGCCTGCCTCAACCGTGCTGCGCCAGGCCGCTCAGACCATGGACAAGCGGCTGGCCGAAGCCTGGGCGCAGCGCAGCGCCACTACGCCGCTGCGTTCGCCCGAAGAAGCGCTCATCCTGGCCAGCATCGTCGAGAAGGAGACTGGTCTTGAAAGTGACCGGGCGCAGATTGCCGGCGTTTTCAGTAACCGACTTCGCATCGGCATGCGCTTGCAGACCGACCCCACCGTGATCTATGGGCTGGGCGAGCGTTTCGACGGCAACCTGCGCCGCATCCACCTGCAGACCGATACGCCGTACAACACCTACACCCGAGCCGGGCTACCGCCCACTCCGATCGCCATGCCGGGCTGGAACAGCCTGCTCGCGGCCGTGCAACCGCAGGCCACCCCGGCGTTCTACTTCGTCTCGCGCGGTGACGGCTCCAGCCAGTTCAGTGCCACCCTGCAAGAGCACAACGCCGCCGTGCAGCGTTTCATCCTGCGTCGCTGAGCGCGCGCTGCCCGAGCCTTATGCTTGCCGCATGACAGCAACTGGTTTGTTCATCAGCTTCGAAGGCATCGACGGCGCCGGCAAGTCCACCCACATCGCGGGTCTGGCCGATGCCTTTCGCGCTCAGGGCAGGGCGGTCGCGCTGACCCGTGAACCCGGCGGCACACCGCTGGCCGAAAAGCTGCGCGTGCTGGTGCTGAATGACGCCATGGATCCACTGTGCGAGGCCTTGCTCATGTTTGCGGCGCGCCGCGACCACTTGCAGCAGGTGATCGAGCCGGCGCTGGCACGGGGCGAGGTGGTGTTGTGCGACCGCTTCACCGATGCCACTGTGGCCTACCAGGGCTTCGGGCGCGGCTTTGATCTGAGCGTCTTGCGCCAGCTTGAAACCTGGGTGCAGGCCTTGCCTGAAGGCGGTTTGCGCCAGCCAGACCTGACGGTCTGGTTCGATCTGCCACCGGCGACGGCGGCCGAGCGCCTGGCGGCTGCCCGGGTGCCCGACCGCTTCGAGTCGCAGCCGGTCGAATTTTTCTCGCGTGTGGCCGCGGGCTATGCACATCGCCTGCAGGAACAGCCGGCCCGATTCGCCCGCATCGCCTCCAACCGCCCGGTGGAAGAGGTGTGGATCAGCGTGCGAGCTATCTTCGAAACTCGCGGCTGGCTGCAGCCCGGCAACGCATGAGCGGAGGCATCCCAACCCCAGGCCACGTGGCGCTCGCGCCCTGGCTGCAGGCCCAGCTGCAGACCTGCCTGGCCCAACGCGGCCACGCGCTGCTGCTGGCTGGGCCGTCCGGGCTGGGGCAGTACGACCTGGCCCTGGCGCTCGCACGCGCCTGGCTTTGTGAAGCGCCCACCGAGGCCGGCGCCTGCGGACAGTGCGGCAGCTGCCATGCGGTGGACGTGCGCACCCACGCCGACCTATGCGTGCTCATGCCGGAGACCTTGAGCCAGGAGCTGGCCTGGCCACTCGATGAGTCAGCACAGAAAGACATCGACGACAAGAAGCGCAAGCCCAGCAAGCTGATCCGGGTGGACGCCACGCGCCAAGCCGTCAGCTTCACCCAGTTCACCCGCTCGCGCGGCAACACCAAGGTGGTGCTGGTGTACCCGGCCGAGCGCATGAACAACGAGTCGGCCAACACCTTGCTCAAGACCCTGGAAGAGCCGGTGGGTGCGGTGCGCCTGGTGCTGGCCACCGAAGCGGCCGACCTGCTGCTGCCCACCATCCGCAGCCGCTGCCAGACCCACACCATGGCCTGGCCCGACGAAGACCAGGCCATCGACTGGTTGCTGGCCCAGGTCAACGCCGACCCCAAGCACCGTGCGACCCGCGAGCAGGCCCAAGTTTGGCTGCAGGCCGCGGGTGGTCGGCCCGACGACGCACTCGACTGGGCCCACAGTGGCTTGGACGCCCAGGCCTGGACTGCATTGCCGCAAGCCCTGAGCCGCGGCGACTGGACCCTGATGAGCGGCTGGCCCGCCGCACGACAGCTCTCGGTGCTGCAGAAGCTGTGCCACGACCTGATGGCCCACGCGAGCGGCGGCCCCCCCCGGTTCTTCCCGGCTGCCCAGCTGCCGCCCGCGCCGCGCTGGACCGCGCTGGCCCAATGGTCCAAAGAACTGTTGATGGCGGCGCGGTCGGTCGAGCACCCCTTCAACCCGGGCCTGACGCAGGAAGCCTGGGCGGCGCGCACCCGCGAAGTGCTCTCGCGGCAGCCGCAGCGGGCCTGAATCGCCAAGTCTGGCGGGTTTTCTGCGCGTACTCTCGATCTCACCCCCACCCGATTGCCGCTAAACTCACGGGCCATGAGCACCTCACCGCCAGCCAGCGCATCACGCCCAAGCGTGATCCAGCTTTCCATCAAGGAAAAAGCGGCGCTGTACGCGGCCTACATCCCGCTGTTTGCCGATGGGGGCATATTCATCCCGTCCACCCGGGATTACCGCCTGGGCGACGATGTGTACGTGCTGCTGAGCCTGCCCGATGATCCGCAGCGCTACCCGGTGGCGGGCAAGGTGGCGTGGGTCACACCAGCCAAAGCCCAGGCCGGTCGCACTCAGGGCGTGGGTATCCGGTTTCCGGCCGATGAAAAATCGCGCCAGCTCAAGCTGCGCATCGAAGAAATCCTGGGCACCCAGCTGGGCTCGGATCGTCCGACCCAGACCATCTGACAGCCCTCTCCTCCGCTCGCAGGCCAGCGAGCACCCAGCAGGCCCGGCTTCCCGTGCGAAACTGCTGCCCATGTTCACCGACTCCCACTGCCACCTGAGCTTTCCCGAGCTGCGCGCACAACTGCCCGACATCCTGGCCGCCATGCAGGCCGCCGAGGTGGATCGCGCCCTCTGCATCTGCACCACGCTGGAAGAGTTTGACGATGTGCACAGCCTGGCCCTTGAACACCCCCATCTCTGGTGCACCGCGGGAGTGCACCCGGACAACGAGGGCGTGCAAGAGCCCAGTCTGGAGGATCTGCTGCAGCGCGCCGCGTTGCCCCGCGTGGTCGGTATCGGCGAGACCGGCCTGGACTACTATCGGCTCAACGGACGAAGCTTGGCCGACATGGCGTGGCAACGTGAGCGCTACCGGGTGCACATCGAGGCCGCGCGCCAGACCGATCTGCCGTTGGTGATCCACACCCGCAGCGCCTCGGATGACACCCTGTCCATCCTGCGCGAGGCCGGCGGCTTCGCCAGCGCAGGCGAGGGTGGATGGCCCCAGGCGCGCGGCGTATTCCATTGCTTCACCGAGACCGAAGCCGTGGCCCGCGCGGCGCTGGATCTCGATTTCTACATCTCCTTCTCGGGCATCATCACGTTTCGCAGCGCTGCCGATCTGCGCGACCTCTTGCGCTGGGTGCCGCTGGAGCGCATGCTGATCGAAACCGACAGCCCGTACCTTGCCCCGGTGCCGCACCGGGGCAAGACCAACAGCCCGGCCTATGTGCCCTTTGTGGCCCGGCAAATTGCTGAGGTCAAAGGTCTTCCGGTGGAGGCTGTGGCCCAGGCCACCAGCGCCAATTTTGACCAGCTCTTCACCCGAGTGACGCCCTTTCAACCTCAAGTGATAAATGAACTTATTTAAAAAGCTTATTGTTTTTGCTTGGATTACTTTGACAGCATTTGGCGCCCGAGCCGGATCGTTCGAAGACTTTTTCGCGGCGGTCCGCAGCGACAACGAGTCGGCTGTGGTGGCGCTCACGCTGCGGGGTTTCGATCTCAACACCCGCGACGAGAAGGGCGAGACCGGCCTGCTGATCGCGTTGCGGCTGGGGTCGATCAAGGTCGCCGACTTCCTGCTCAAGCAAAACACGGTGACCGTAGAGGCACGCAATGCCCAAGGTGAAAGTCCGCTGATGATGGCTGCCCTCAAGGGCCAACTGGCTCAGGCGAAGCGGTTGATTCAGCGAGGTGCAGAGGTCAACAAGCCGGGCTGGGCGCCGCTGCACTACGCGGCCAGCAATCCGGAGCCAATCAGCCTGGACATGGTGCGCTTGCTCCTGGAGCACCACGCTTACATTGACGCCGATTCCCCGAACAAGACTACGCCGCTGATGATGGCGGCCCGCTACGGGCGAGACCCGGTGGTGCAATTGCTGCTGGAAGAGGGTGCCGACCCGCTGCTGCGCAACGAGCAAGAACTCTCCGCGATCGACTTTGCGCGGCAGGCAGGCCGGCCGGCGGCGGTCGAACTCATCGCCAAACAGGTCCGCGCCAAGCAGCCTGCGGGCAAATGGTGACTTCATTTCCCTGAACTGGCGAGGCGGGCCAGCCTTTTGCTCCAGGCTGATGTTGCACAGGTACCCAGCGAACCTGCCGACCGAGCGCTTCAAAGCAAACCGTAGTGGAAGAATCGCCCGGACCGCTACGCGAGGTTTACCCTACGTGCAACTACTTAAGCCGCAAGACCCCAAAACCGCGTCCAATTCGGGTTGAGTCCGTCGGCTCGACCCTGGCCTTCGTCCGGGGCACCCTGAGGAGAACCCATGCACAAAAGAGACACCCGCGACATCATCGGGGGACTGGGCTTGGCCGCCATTGGCATTTTCGCCGTGGTCTACGGTCAACGCTACGAATTCGGCGACCTCAACCGCATGGGGCCAGGGTATTTCCCGGTCGCTTTGGGCGGCTTGCTCGCGGCGCTGGGTCTTCTGATTGCGCTGCCGGCGTTCTTCCGCCGCGGCGAGCCGATCGTGGTGGCCTGGAAGACCTTCGGGCTGGTGATGGCCAGCATCGTGGTGTTCGCCTTCACACTCAAGCTGCTGGGTGTGATCTTCTCCACCGCGCTCGCGGTCATCGTGGCCTCGCTGGCTGACGATGCATCTACCTGGAAGGGCCGTCTGCTGACGGCTGCAGGTATCGCGGTGATCACCTGGCTGGTGTTCAAGTTCGGCCTGAGCATGGTCTTGCCAACCTGGCCCTGGAGCCCTTGAGCACGCCTGACCGAACAGCCCGACCCAAAACCTGACAGAGACATCCCACATGGACATCCTCAACGGACTGATGCTTGGCCTAGACGCCGCACTGAACCCGGTTACCTTGCTGTACTGCTTTATCGGCGTGTTTCTCGGCACGCTGATCGGTGTGCTGCCGGGCATTGGCGCGCTGGCCACCATCTCGCTGCTGCTGCCGGTCACCTACCATATTCCGCCTACCGCGGCGATCGTGATGCTCGCCGGCGTGTACTACGGAGCTCAGTACGGCGGCTCGACCGCGTCCATCCTGCTGAATCTACCCGGCACCCCGTCGTCGGCGGTGACCACGTTGGACGGCTACCCCATGGCCAAGCAGGGCAGGGCCGGTGTGGCGCTTTTCATGACCACCATCGCTTCGTTTGTGGGCTCCATGCTCGGCATCCTGGTGCTGGTGCTGTTCTCCCCGGCCATTGCCGAGCTGGGGCTGAAGTTTGGCCCGGCCGAGTACTTCGCCATGATGCTGCTGGGCCTCATCGCCGCCTCCGCACTGGCCTCGGGCTCACCCGCCAAAGGCCTTTCTATGGTGGTGTTTGGTCTGCTGCTGGGTACGGTAGGGACTGACATCAACTCCGGCCAGGCACGCTTTGAGTTCGGCATCCCCGAGCTCACCGACGGCATCAACCTCGTGGCCCTGGCCATGGGCATGTTTGGTATTTCAGAGGTAGTGTCCAGCGTGAACCAGGTGCGTGAAGGCGAGGTGCGCGAAGACATCAATATGCGCACCATGACGCCCACCCGCGAGGATGTGAAGCAATCCATCATGCCTATGCTGCGAGGCACGGCGGTAGGCAGCTTCTTCGGCGCTTTGCCGGGCACGGGCGCGTCCATCGCGTCGTTCATGTCCTACGCGGTGGAAAAAAAGATCGCCAAGGACCCGAGCCGTTTCGGCAAAGGCGCTATCGAGGGCATCACCGCGCCTGAAGCAGCCAACAACGCCGCTGCGCAGACCGCGTTCGTGCCCACGCTGTCGCTGGGCATTCCCGGTGACGCGGTCATGGCCCTGATGCTGGGTGCACTGATCATCCACGGCATCCAGCCCGGCCCGCTGCTCATGACACAGCAACCTGAGCTGTTCTGGGGCCTGATCGTGAGCTTCGGTATCGGCAACATCATGCTGATGGTCCTGAACCTGCCGCTGATTGGCTTGTGGGTGGCGATTTTGCGCATTCCTTACCGCGTGCTGTACCCGGCCATCCTGGTCTTTATCAGCCTGGGCGTGTACAGCGTCAACAACAACACTTTTGACGTGTTCATGGTCGCCGTCATCGGATCAGTGGGCTACGTGTTGGCAGTTCTGAAGTTCGAGGCTGCCCCCATGTTGCTGGGCTTTGTGCTGGGCCCTCTGATGGAAGAAAATCTCCGTCGAGCCTTGCTCTTGTCGCGCGGCGACATGATGACCTTCATCGAACGACCGATCAGCGCCGGCTTCCTTGCGTTTGGTGCGGCCATCGTGCTCTGGAGCGTGTTGACCTCCGTTCGAGCTTTCTTCAAGGAGCGTGAGCAGATCGCTGATCAGGCAGCGTGAACAAAGCGGAGCCTGCGAGCTCCGTTTTTCCTCCCGATTTGATATTCTACGATGTATATTATGTTAAGTAACATTAACATCATGCAGGCGCGATAGTTGCTAACAAGAACAGCAAGGATCTTTGGCGGCCGCAGACATACGGGCAAACACCAAGTTGGTGCTGTCAGATACCGTGCGTGCGAGCCCTACAATT
>NZ_JAABRQ010000030.1 GCF_011390835.1 Hydrogenophaga sp.
ATGGCGCTGCGCAGCACGTTGCGCCCAATGCGGCCAAAGCCGTTGATGCCGATCTTGATGGTCATGGTCTCTTCTCCAATGAGTGGAACAGGGCTCAAGTGGCCGCTGCAGGCAGGTTGGCGAGCAAGGCCGAAAAGTCGTTGATCACGCGGTCGGGCTTGCAAGCCTCGATGGGCTCACCCATGTTGTAACCATAGGGCAGTGCCCAGACTGCTATACCGCCGTTGCGAGCGGTGGCGACGTCGATGGACGAATCGCCCACAAACAGCGCACGCTCCTCGGCCACGCCAAAGCGCGCCAGACAATCGAGGATGCCCGCCGGGTTGGGCTTTTTCACAGGCAGCGTGTCGCCACTGATCACATGGTCGAACAATGGCGCCAGCTGATGCGCGTCAAGCACAGTCTGGGTGTACCGACCTTCCTTGTTGGTCATCACCACCAGCTTCACGCCTGCCGCGCGCAAGGCCTGCAAGGTCTCGCGCACATGGGGATACAGATGGCTGCGCGTGCCGCACCGGCGCTGGTAGTGGCCGCCAAAGGCCGCCTCGATGGTCTTGAAGCGCGCCGAATGGCGCACCGAGTCTGGTGATTCATGGCCGACATGCGCCAGCGCCTGAATCAGCAGTTCCCGCGTGCCGTGGCCAATCCAGTCGTTGACCTGCTGCTGGGTCACCAGCGGCAGATCAAACTGGGTGAGCGTGTCGTTCACCGCATCCGCGATCTCGGGCGCGGTTTCGATCAGGGTACCGTCGAGATCGAAGAGGATCAGGTCATAGGAAAGGGTCATGCCAGCAACCCCTTCACCGACTCCACCACTTTGGCCGAGGTGATGCCGAAGTATGGGTACAGATCCTTGGCTGGCGCCGACTCGCCAAAGGTCGCCATGCCAATCACGGCGCCGGTGCGACCGACGTACTTGCGCCAGAAATCGGGGTGAGCGGCCTCCACAGCCACCGCGGGCAGGTCCAGCGGCAGCACCTGGTCCTGGTAGGTCTGGGGCTGGCGGTCGAACACATTGCTGCAGGGCATGGACACGACGCGGGTGGCGATGCCTTCGGCCGCCAGCGCGGCGTGTGCCTCCATCGCGAGCGATGTCTCGGACCCGGTGGCCACGATCACCGCCTTCGCATCAGCGCTGTCGGCCAGCACGTAGCCGCCGCGACGGATCTTGTCGGTCATGCCGACATCGGTCAGGCGCGGCAGGTTCTGGCGCGACAGGCACAAGGCGCTCGGGCCGTCGCGGCGCTCGATGCTGCTGGCCCAGGCGATCGCGGTCTCCAGACCATCGGCCGGGCGCCACACGTCCAGGCCTGGAATGATGCGCAGGCTGGGCACGTGCTCGACCGACTGATGGGTCGGCCCGTCTTCACCCAGGCCGATGGAATCGTGGGTGAACACGTGGATCACGCGAAGCTTCATCAGCGCGGCCATGCGGATCGCGTTGCGGCTGTAGTCGCTGAAGGTGAGGAAGGTGCCGCCGTAGGGGATGTAGCCACCATGCAGCGCGATGCCGTTCATGATGGCGGCCATGCCAAACTCGCGTACGCCGTAGCTCAGGTGGTTGCCCCACGCGTCCTTGCCGGCTTTCACGCAGCCTTTGAAGTTGGTGAGGTTGGAGCCGGTGAGGTCGGCGCTGCCGCCGAAGAATTCGGGCACCAGCGGCGCCAGCAGGTCGAGTGCGTTCTGGCTCGCCTTGCGGGTGGCGATGGCGTCGGCCTTGCCCGCCACCGCCGCGAACAGCTCGGGCAGCTTTTGCTCGAAGGCGGGCATCAGGTCGCCCGCCATGCGGCGCTCGAACTCGGCGGCCTCCAGCGGGTACTGCGTGCGGTAGGCCTCGAAGCGCTGTCGCCAAGCCTGCTCCGCTGCCTCGCCGCGCTCCACCGCGTTCCACGCCAAGCCGATTTCGGCCGGCACTTCGAAGGGCGCCGCCGTCCAGCCCAGCGCATCGCGTGTGGCCTGCACCTCGGCCGCGCCCAGGGCGGCACCGTGCACATCGTGCGTACCAGCCTTGTTGGGCGAACCCTGGCCGATCACGGTCTTGCAGCAGATCAGCGTGGGCTTGCCGTGGGGCAAGGCGCCCTGTTTCCTGGCCTCGACCAGCGCCGCCTCGACCGCGGCCGGGTTGTGACCGTCCACGTTCGGAATCACGTGCCATCCGTAGGCTTCAAATCGCTTGGGCGTGTCATCGGCAAACCAGGCCTCGACATGGCCATCGATGGAGATGCCGTTGTCGTCGTAAAAACCGATCAGCTTGGAAAGGCGCAGCGTGCCCGCAAGCGAACAGGCTTCGTGGCTGATGCCCTCCATCAGACAGCCATCGCCCAGGAACACGTAGGTGAAGTGGTCGACGATGTGGTGGCTCACCGTTTCGTCCTCGCGATTGAACTCGGCTGCCAGCAGTTTCTCGGCCAGCGCCATGCCCACGGCATTGCTCAGGCCCTGCCCCAGTGGCCCGGTGGTGGTTTCCACGCCAGGCGTGATGCCCACCTCGGGGTGGCCCGCGGTCTTGCTGTGCAGCTGTCGGAAGTTCTTCAGCTCGTCCATGGGCAAGTCGTAGCCAGTGAGGTGCAACAGCGCATAGATCAGCATCGAGCCATGGCCGTTGGACAACACGAACCGGTCCCGGTCGGGCCAGTGCGGATTCGCCGGGTTGTGCTTCAGGTGCCGGTTCCACAGCACCTCGGCGATGTCAGCCATGCCCATGGGCGCACCGGGGTGGCCACTCTTGGCCTTCTCCACCGCATCGACGGACAACATGCGGATGGCGTTGGCCATCTGCTTCGCGAGTTCGGGAGACGGGTTGTTCATGGCGTTTCCTAAAAAAATGTAAGCGGCATAGCCCGAAAAATCGCGGGATCAGCCCCTCAGAACGGGGTGGAACCGGCTTTGCGGGACCACTCGCTTTGCCCCTTGAGGGGGAGCGGCAAGGCCACTTCGTGGCGGTCTTGTGATGGAGTGACGCGCCGCAGGCGCGGCGCGAGGGTGAATCAGCCGAGAGCGCGTTTACGTCGCTCCACCATGCGCCAGATAAAGGGCGTGAAGATGAGCTGCATGGCGAGCTCCATCTTGCCGCCGGGCACCACGATGGTGTTGGCGCGGCTCATCATCGAGCCGTTGATCATGCTCAGCAGGTAGGGAAAGTCGATGCCCTTGGGCTTGGCGAAACGAATCACCACCATACTCTCGTCGGCGGTGGGCACATCACGTGCGACGAAAGGGTTGGAGGTGTCCACGATCGGCACGCGCTGGAAGTTCACGTGTGTGTACTGGAACTGCGGGGTGATGTAGTTCACGTAGTCGGGCATGCGGCGAAGGATGGTGTCGGTCACCGCATCGGCGCTGTAGCCGCGCATGTTCTTGTCGCGGTAGAGCTTCTGGATCCACTCCAGGTTGATCACCGGCACCACGCCGACCAGGAGGTCCGGGTACTGCGCCACGTTGTGCTCGGGCGTGACGACCGCGCCGTGCAGGCCTTCGTAGAAGAGCATGTCCGTGCCCTCAGGCAGCGGCTCCCACGGCGTGAAAGTGCCGGGATCCTGCTGGTAGGGTGCGGCCTCCTCAGCGTTGTGCAGGTACTTGCGGCTCTTGCCGGTACCGGTCTCGCTGTAGGTCTTGAACAGGCTCTCGATTTCACCGAAGAGGTTGGCCTCGGCACCGAAGTGGCTGAAGTTGACGTTGCCCGCCTTCTCTTGCTCGGCGGCCTGCAGCTTCATCGCCTTGCGGTCGAAACGGTGGTAGCTGTCGCCTTCGATGATGGCGGCCGTCACCTCCTCTCGCCTAAAGATATTCTGGAAGGTGCGCGTCACGGTCGACGTGCCCGCGCCGCTGGAACCGGTGATGGCAATGATGGGGTGGCGTTCTGACATTTAGTCTCTCCAATAAAAAAATCCGTGGGACAGAGGGGACTCTGGCCAGGGGCAACGCGGAGCCGGCTTTGCCGGACCGCCATGGCCGCCCCCTTGAGGGGGTGACGCGCTGCCGGCGCGGCGCTGGGCGCGCTTCTAATCCCTGAAGAGACTCCGCTCGACAAACAGCGGGTTGGCGTCGTCCTTGTAGGCGTTGGGTTCGCGGTGGTAGCGCTCGATGCGCTCGACCTCGTTCTTGGAGCCGAACACCAGACCAATGCGCTGGTGCAGGGCGGTGGGCTTGACGGTGAGCATGGGCTCGCGGCCGGTGCTGGCGCGGCCGCCGGCCTGCTCCATGATCATGCCGACCGGGTTGGCCTCGTACAGCAGGCGCAGGCGGCCCGGCTTGCTCGCGTCCTTGGTGTCGCGCGGGTACATGAAGACGCCGCCGCGCATCAGGATGCGGTGCGCCTCGGCCACCATGCTGGCAATCCAGCGCATGTTGAAGTCCTTGCCACGCGGACCGGTCTTGCCAGCCAGGCACTCGTCCACATAGCGCTTGATCGGCGCTTCCCAGAAACGGCTGTTGGACGCGTTGATGGCGAACTCGTGGGTGTCTTCGGGCACCCGGAGGTTGGGGTGCGTGAGCATGAACTGGCCCAGATTGGGGTCGAGTGTGAAGCCGGCCACGCCCTGGCCCACGGTGAGCACCAGCATGGTGGTCGGGCCGTAGAGCGCGTAGCCGGCGGCCATCTGCTGCGTACCGGGCTGCAGGAAGTCGGCCTCGACTACATCGCGCCCGCTGTCGATCACGTCCTGCGGCGCGCGCAGGATGCTGAAGATGCTGCCCACCGTCACGTTCACATCGATGTTGCTCGAGCCGTCCAGCGGATCAAACACCAGCAGGTACTTGCCGCGCGGGATGGTGGCCGGGATCTGGTACGGGTGGTCCATCTCTTCCGAGGCCATGCCCGCCAGGTGACCGCCCCACTCCGTCATCTGCATGAAGTAGTCGTTGCTGATCACATCCAGCCGCTTCTGCTCTTCACCTTGCACATTGACCGTGGTGGTGACTGCATCCGGGCTGCCGATCATGCCGCCGAGGTCACCAAAGGCCACGGTGCGCGCGATCGCCTTGCAGGCCAGCGCCACGTCGAGCAACAGCGCGTTGAAGTCTCCGCTGGCGGTGGGAAAGCGGCGGCGCTGTTCAATCAGGTATTGCGTCAGTGTGAATCGGCGGCGGGTGGGCATGGTGGTCTCTTTCGAAAGGGGCTGATTCAGGATACGAGTGGTTCAGGTCTTGCCAGCGTTCTTGCGCAACTGCTGCATCACGGTGCGGTAGCCGCCGTCGTTGTCTGGCGCGCCGAATACGGCACTGCCCGCCACCAGCGTGTCCGCACCTGCGGCGACGATCTCGGCGATGTTGTCGACCTTCACGCCGCCGTCCACTTCCAGCCAAATCGGCTGACCGCCGGCCTCGGTGTGCGCGGTGATGCGCTGGCGCGCGGCGCGCAGCTTGTCCAGCGTGGACGGGATGAACTTCTGCCCGCCGAAGCCGGGGTTCACGCTCATGAGCAGCACGATGTCGAGCCTGTCCATCACGTGGTCCATGAGAGAGAGAGACGTGGCCGGGTTGAACACCAGGCCGGCCTTGCAGCCGTGGTCGCGGATCAGTTGCAGCGTACGGTCCACATGCCGGCTGGCCTCGGGGTGAAAGGTGATGATGTTGGCGCCGGCCTTGGCGAACAGCGGGATCAGCGCGTCCACCGGCTCGACCATCAGGTGCACGTCGATACCGATCTTCACGTGCGGCCGGATCGCCTCACAAACCAGCGGCCCAATGGTGAGGTTGGGCACGTAGTGGTTGTCCATCACGTCGAAGTGCACCAGGTCCGCACCAGCGGTTTCGATGGCCCGCACCTCCTCGCCCAGGCGGGCGAAGTCGGCGGACAGGATGGAAGGTGCGAGGCGGATCATGGCGTTGGTCACTTCAAGAATGGTGTTCAGTGGGCGGCTGCGGGCAAAGGCGGTGCCTGGGCCAGCCACTCGCGCAGCTGGGCCACGGTCACGCCCGACAGGTCGGGCAGCACGCGCAGCGCGCCGGTGAAGTCCTGATGGGCGGTGAAGTCGCTGGGCGTGATCACGGTCTGCAGCCCGGCGGCCATGGCTGCGCGAAGGCCGTTGGCCGAGTCCTCGAACGCCAGGCAGTCCGCAGACTGCATGGCCATGTCGGCCAGCACCTGCAAGTAAACCTGCGGATGGGGCTTCTTGATCGGGGAAGAGGACCCATCGCCCACCGCAAGAAACATCTGGCGCCAGTCTGGACCGAGCGCCTTGCGCAGCAGCGCGGCGATGTTCACCGGCGACGTGGTGGTGGCGATCGCCAGCTGCAGGCCCTGGGCATGGGCTTCGTTCATCAGCGCCAGCACACCAGGGCGCAGCTCCACCGCTCCCTCGTTGACCGCGTTCTCGTAGTACGCGGTCTTGAACTCGTGCACGCGGTTGATGGTGTCGGTGAGCGCACCACCTTCCAGGGAGGTCATGCCCGGGTTCACCACATTCCAGTGGTGGCGCAGGCGCTCCTTGCCGCCGGAAATTTCCAGCAGGCGGGTGTAGTCCTCGCGACTCCAGTGCCAGTCAAGACCGACCTGGGCAAACGCATGGTTGAAGGCTTCCAGGTGCACGGCTTCCGTGTCGGCCAGGGTACCGTCGACGTCGAAAATGAGAGCTTTCAGCATAGGGATCACCTGATCAAAAGACCCCGATGGTGTCGGGGTCGTGGGTTAACTATAGGCAGTCACTTAAATAAGGTAAATTCACGATTCATTGCATTTAAGTTAAGTCATCACTTAATGAAGAACACCACCTTTCGCCAGCTCAGGGTTTTCACGGAGGTGGCGCGGCACCTGAGTTTTGCCCGCGCCGCCGAAGTTTTGCACCTCACACCACCCGCTGTGACCATGCAGGTCAAAGAGCTGGAGGGTCACGTGGGCCTGCCCCTGTTCGACCGCAAGGGCCGCCAGGTCACGCTCACCACCGCGGGCGAGTACATGCTGGTCTATGCCCGAAAGATGCTGGCCACGCTGAAAGACGCCGAAGACGCCGCTGCGCGCCTGCAGCGCCTGGAGGTGGGCACGCTCACCATCGGCATGGTCAGCACGGCCAAGTACTTTCTACCCCGATTGCTCGCCGAGTTCCAGCGGGAACACGAGGGCATCGAGATCCGCCTGGCGGTGGGCAACCGCGAACAGCTGGTGAAGATGCTCCAGGCAAATGACGTGGACATTGCGGTCATGGGTCGCCCACCCACCGAACTGGCCACGCGCGCCGAGCCCTTCGCCGCCCATCCACACGTGTTTGTGGCCCCTGTCGACCATCCGCTGCTCAAGATCGGCCATCCCACCGCAGAAGCGTTGCAGCCCTATGGCTTCATTCTGCGCGAGCGCGGCTCGGGCACCCGGGCTGCCATGGAAAAGTTCTTCCATCGCACCCAGCTGGAGCCGCGCGTGGTGATGGAGATGAACAGCAACGAGACCATCAAGCAGGCGGTGATGGCCGGTATGGGCATCAGTTTTCTCTCGCTGCACACCATTGGCCTGGAGCTGGAGAACCGGCTGATCGCGGTGCTCGATGTGGAAGGCACGCCCATCGTGCGCGCGTGGAACGTGGTGCACACGCTCTCCAAGCTGCTCTCGCCGCCGGCCGAGGCCTTCCGCTACTACATGCTGGAGCGTGGCGAAGCCCACTTGGCGAAGAAGTTCGGCCGCTTTGCGCAGCTCTCCCCAGCCGGTTCCCCAAGCCCGCCAGTGAGCCCCACGCTGAGCTAAGGCCTGTTCGCGCTGTTTTCCTGAGTGCGAACGGGGTAAACCGGCCCTGGGCGGGCCGTGGTTCACTTGGCCACGCCGCAGCGCTGGTGCGTGAACTTTGTCGCACACACCCTGGAACTGGTCACCAGGTGAGCCCCGGCTTCGTATGATGCTTTTGACTACTATTCTGATCGGCGTCGCTACCACCGCGCCCTGGAGACACCCGATGAACGCCATCCGTCGCCTTTCGCTCGCCTTCGCTTTCACCGCCGCGCTGCTGGCCGGCTGCGGGACGCAGGTGGTCAATCCAGTCACCGGCAAGACCGAGCTCTCCGCCATGGACGAGCGCAGCGAGATCGCCGAAGGCAAGAAGGGCCATGAGCAGGTGATGGCTGAATACGGCGTGGTGAAAGACGCGCGGCTGCAGGCCTATGTGAACCAGGTCGGCCAGCAGCTGGCCGCGCAATCGCACCGCACCAATCTGCAGTGGACCTTCACCGTGCTCGACAGCCCCGAAATCAACGCCTTCGCACTGCCCGGTGGTTATGTCTACGTCACGCGCGGCATCCTGGCCTACATGGAAAGCGAAGCCGACATGGCCGGCGTGATCGGCCACGAGATTGGCCACGTCACCGCGCGCCACGGCGCCCAGCGCGCCACCCGCCAGCAAAACGCCGGGCTTGGCGTGCTCGCGGCCAGTGTGCTCGGCACGGTGCTGGAGAGCCAGGGCGTGAGCGGCGCGGCCGGCCTCAGCAGCCAGGTGGCGCAGGGCGTGGCGGCCGGCTACATCGCCAAGTACAGCCGCGAGCAGGAATTGCAGGCCGACACCCTGGGCGCCGAGTACCTCGCGCGCAACCGCTACAACCCCAGCAACATGGTTGACGTGATCCAGGTGCTGAAATCGCAAGAGGCCTACGCAGCCGACCAGGCCAAGGCCGAGGGCAAGCCCGTCAACCAGCGCGACGACTGGCTGTCTTCCCACCCCAGCAACGAGCAGCGCCTGCAATCCATCCGCCGGATCGCCGCCGGCTACAAAGGCCAGTATGGCTACGACGGGCGCGATCGCTTCCTGCAAGCTATTCGCGGCATGACGTTTGGCGACAGCCCCGAACAAGGCCTCGTGCGCGGCCAGAACTTCTACCACCCCGAGCTCGGCATCACGCTCACCGCCCAGCCCGGCTGGCGCATCCAGAACAGCCCCAGCGCCCTCAGCTTCGTCAGCCCCCAGGGCGATGCCGCACTGCGCATGCTGGCCGTGACGCCCAAGACTGGCACCAGCCACGACGACATCCTGAAAAACGGTCTTAAGGCCAGCCAGGGCCGCGTCACGCGCGGCAACATCAACGGGTTAGCGGCCACCCACTTCGCCGGCACCCGAATCTTGGACAACGGCCAGGCCCAGCCGCTGGAAACCACCGTGATCACCGGCCCCAAGAACGCGAACTACGCCCTGCTCTACCTCGCCGCCAACGACGCCGCCAAAGCCCGCGCCATGCCAGCCATGAACGCCACCGAGAAGACCTTCCGCCCCATGAGCAGCGCCGACGCCCGCGCCGCCCGCCCCTGGGCGGTGGACTTGGTGCCCTTTCCGCGCGGCGGCTTTGCCGCGCTGCAGGTGACCGGCGTGTCCAACGAGCGGCAGCTGCGCCTGCTCAATGGCGTGTACGACGGCGGGGCCCAGCCGCGGGTGGGGCAGTTGGTGAAAGTCGTGGCGCAGCGCTGAGCACACGCCGACATCCCCTCGACGCTACCTGAATCGAGGGCGCTGCGCCGCGATTCGGTAGGGTTTCGCAGTCACAGTCACGGGTACCCCGGTCGGCGTCTTTCAGCTATCAATTTGATGGCAACTTGATGAAAGCCTTGACTCCGATCAGGGCCATCTGTGGTTTCTAGGGAACCGCCCACTCACCAAGAGCCCGTGTCATACAAACGTCGTCGCATCTGGATGAAATGAACAGAGTTTCCTGCATGGTGCAGGGAGCCAAAGGCCTCCTGCAGGCCCTGCGTTCTATTTAATCGGAGCTACACATGAAAAAGAGCCTCATGGCTTTGGCCGTCCTGGCCACCACAGGCGCCGCCCTGGCACAGTCCAACGTCACCCTGTACGGCCGAATCGACAGTTCGATAGGCTCCAACAAGGTCAATGGCGTCAGCACCAACCAGCTGTTCAGCGGCAACTTGACCACCAGCCGCTACGGCTTCCGCGGTACCGAAGACCTGGGCGGTGGCTTGAAGGCCAACTTCGTCCTGGAAAACGGCTTCAATTCCGACGACGGCACGCTGGGCTCGGCCAACACCGCGTTCAACCGGCAGTCGTGGGTGGGTCTGAGCGGTGGCTTCGGCGCCCTGAAGCTGGGCAAGACCGACAGCGTGTTCAAAGATGTCTACGATCTGGGCAACAGCAACAACCTGTACGACTCCGAATTCACCCCGGTCAAGATCGCGTATGCGGGTGTATCCAACTTCAGCAGCCGCCCCAACAACCAGATCCGCTACGACACACCCAGCCTGGCTGGCTTCTCGGCTGGCGTGAGCGTGTCGTTCGACGAGACCGCCAGCGTGAATAACGACCTCACAGCCCTGAGCCTGCGCTACCGAGCCGGCAAGCTGGATGTGGGCGTGGGCTATCAGGACCAGAAAAACGCAGTTGCCGCCAGCGACCGGGAGTACACCGTGCTGGCCGCGGCATACAACTTCGGCGTGGTCCGCGTTTCTGGCCAGGTCCACAACGCCAAGCAAGGCAATGGCGTCAAAGACAGCGACTACGCGTTCGGCGTGGCAGTGCCCATCGGCAGCTTCGATGTGTCGGCCGGCTACGCTGCCAGCACCACAAAAACCAATGGCATTGAAACTGCCGACGGCTCGGCTTTTGCCTTCGGCGCAACCTACTCGCTGTCCAAGCGCACCCGGCTGTACGGCGGCTACCTGACCGGCAAGGTGAAGAACACGTCCACTGGCGCAACCACCACCGACCGTACCCTGTACTCCATGGGCGTTCGCCACGATTTCTGATCGCGCGCCGGTCCAGCAACTGAAGTTTTACGCTCCAAGGCTTGACGCCCGCCGCCCTCACAAGGACGGTGGGCATTTTTCTTCTGCAAGAAAAGAAGCCGCTTCGCCGCGGCGTACCCTCCGCTGCTACCGCCCTGGCAGCTCTACCCCCAGCGCCTTGCCGCGGTAACCGTACAGTTGGTCGCGCGCCTCGATCACCACGCGGGTCACTCCCGGCGGCACCTTGACACCATAGAGGTCGCGGGTAAAGGGCTGTTCAGCTGCATGGTCGTGCCACAGCTTGCGCACTCCGTACGTCAGGCCTTCGGGGCTGCGGGCTCGGATGCCGTCGGCGTAGCGCGCGGGGCTGTCGTAGGGAGAGGATACGGTCACGTCAAAGTCAAACCGGTCGCCGCCAGACGCACGCACTTTGGCGGCGAGCACGTTGGGGAACTGCTGCGGCTCTGCCGCCTGGGCCATGCAGAGAGTGGTCGCTGCGCCGAGAACAGCGGCCACGATGGAAGAAAGGGCTTGGCGTCGTTGCATGACGCCATCGTCGCCCAGGGAGCGATGCAGGTCAATCCGCAGGGGCATCAGGGTCTGATTCCAAATTGGTCCCGAAAGCTTGGGTGTTCAGGCGTGTGCCGCACCGTGCAACCTCTCAGTCGCCCACTGATTCAGGCTTATGCCTGACGCGAGTCGCTGCAACGATGGCGGCACGGCAGCTCTTGGGGTCAGGCTATTGGGGTCTGATTCAATTTTTGCTTACATTCACCTCACCGCGGTAGCACCTCCAGCGCCAAGAATTGCGTGCTCTGCAGGCGGGAAAAATTGTTGTCTGAAACCAGGATCAGGCTGCGGTTGCCGTTGGCTAGCACTGGGCCCCAGGCGATGGCTTCGATGTTGTCGAGCAGCAGGCCTTGAAGCGGGATGGGCAGTTCCAGCAACACCTCGCGCGACAGCGGCTGAAACGTCGTACCCAAGAGGCTTTCGAATCCGCTCACATCGGTGGTGCCCCCTTCGATGCGGGTCAACACCAGACGTACCGACACGCCCTGGCCCGGCACATAGGCACGCTCCACGGCGATGAAGCTGGAATCTTCCACCGCCAGCAGATCGGTGAGGCCGTTGTCGGCCCGGGTGACCACCGGCGCGCCTTCGCCAAAGGTGCGGCGCAAGGGAATGGGCGGCAACGCATAGGCGTGCTGGGCGAGTGGCTGGCCACTCGCGGAGTCGAGCTTGAGCACCCGCAGCCAGCTGCCGTGGGACACCGTGGCCACCGGGCCGTCGTCGATCAGCGCCTCTTCGTTGGCCACGAACACTGCACCGCTGGGCGTGACGGCGAGCGATTCCCACACTTTGTTTGTGCGCGCGCCGGTGGTGGCGTTGTCCACGTAGTCAAAGGCTTCGGGCAGCGCGAACGAGCGAACCCATCGGCCATCGGTCTGGAACTCGCGCACGAAGGGCTGGTGCCGCGCGCTGGCGTTGCGGCTCCAGTGGCCTTCGCTGGCGATGTAGAGGTGGCCATTGGGCGCCACGCGCAGGGCCTCGGGGTCCACGCTGGGCGCGCTGGTGGGCAGCGGCTGCCCGTCAGGGTCTTGCAGCACCACCATGCGCTCGATGGTCACGCTGTGCAGCGCCTGAGCGTCCAGGTCGATCTTCAGCTCGTAAAAACGCGGCGGGCCTCGCTCGCCGCCGCGGTCGTCCGACAAGGCCCAGTAACGGCCATCGGGCGCGCGGTCCAGCCCCGAGATGCCGCCGAACTCCACGCCTTCAAACAGGGTGCCGGTGGGCAGGGTGATGCTGCCGATCCAGCGCAGGCCACCGATGGGCGAAGGCGGTGAGGCGCTGACGCCGGGTGGCTGCGCGCCGGCGCACCCAGCGAGCGCCCAGCAGGCAACGAGGAGCGCGGCGCGCACGGCTCCCCAAGCGAAGGGTTGGAGCCCGGCAAATCGGTAAAGGGCGGGTGATGTGGACACGAGCGGAGCGTAACTGCATGGCATGGCCAGGCGACCATCGCGCTCACCGAGAGGCTGCCCTGTGGCTGCGTGGTGCGACGGATCTCGGGCTTGGTGTCCAATCGGGACATGACGCCTCTTGATCCCCACCCCGCCGCCACCGAACACCGCCTGACCGAGCTGGAGATCAAGGCCAGCTACGCGGACGATCTGCTGGACACGCTCAACGCCCAGGTGGCGCGCCAGCAGGAGCAGATCGACCTACTGTTGCGCGAAGTGAGCCGCCTGCGGCAGCAGGGCGGCGACAGCGGCGCGAGCGCGCCGCGCAACCCGCTTGACGAGTTGCCACCGCACTACTGAGCGGCCAAGGTTGCGCAGCGCTCAGAGCCAGCCTTGCGCGTCGTCTGCGGGGCGCCCTGCCGGTGCAGCCTGCGCCAGCGACATCCAGACCTGCAACGGCAAGCGCTCCACCGCGCGGCGC
The DNA here is from genome assembly GCF_011390835.1 of Hydrogenophaga sp. Lineage (GTDB taxonomy): Bacteria > Pseudomonadota > Gammaproteobacteria > Burkholderiales > Burkholderiaceae_C > Hydrogenophaga. The sequence continues at coordinate 13,082 of NZ_JAABRQ010000030.1, forward strand.
GGCGCGGGGCGGGCCACCTCCAGCTGGTGGCCGCTGACGATCATCACACCGCATTCGGCCGGCACTTCATCAGCTTCGGCGATCGGTCGGCCCTTGGCGTCACGGCCTAGTACATACCAGCAGGCGCCGGCCATGGCGAGGTAGGCGGCGCGTTTGGCCGGGCGCTTGAGGTCGCCCAGCAGATCGGCGCGGCTGACCTTGATCTCGTGCACCACCGGCTCCAGGTAGGCCTCGACCGAGCTGCGGCGGATGGAAAATACATCGGGCATGGCCATGCACCAGGCGCGGTCGGACGCGCTGTGGGCCATTTCAACAGCCGGCTCGGCCGGCCACAGCGGGTGCGGTTCGCTAACCACCTGCGCGGCATCAAGCACTGGCTCGCCCGCCAGCAGGTCGCGCGGCAAGGCCACGCGCAAAGTGAGTCCGCGCCAGGCGAGTCGGCCCGCATGACCCAGTGTCTTGGCCACCTGGGCCACCAGGGCTTCGTGGGGCGAGCGCGCAGCCCGGTTGCCGGCATGGGCTTGGGCCAGCACCTGGATGCCGGCGTCGGTGAGCCGCAAGGTCTCGAAGCCCTCAGGCGAGCAGCGGCGCTCCAGCAGACCCGCTGCCAGCAGCTCCACCTCCAGCATGTCGGCACAAGGCCAGCCGGCCGAGCGGTACACCTCGCGCAGGCGCTGGTGGTGGCGGCGCGTGATGGCAGGCCGCGCGGGCGGGTTGAAGGTGTCGGGCAAGGACATGGACTGACTATATATCCAGTACCATGCCCGCTCCATGTCCACTCTGTTGCCGTGAACGCTGCCGCTTCCCAGATCGCCTCTGCCGCCGCCAAGCCATCGCTGATCGCGGCAGACCATGCCCTGGCTGGTGAACCTGCGCTCGCGGTGGCGGTGCGCGCGCTGTGCGATTTCGCGGCGCGGGCAGGTGATCTGGACTTGCGCTTCACCCCGTCACCCAGTGGCAGCGAAGGCGTGGCCGGTCACGGCACGGTGACAGGGCGCCGCGCGCCGGGCTACCAGCGCGAGCTGAGCTTGAGCGCGCGTTTCGAGGCGCTGACGGTGAGTGGACGCGCCGATGGCTTTGACCCGCAAGCGCTTCGCGTGGAAGAGATCAAGACCCACCGGGGCGACGCAGCGCTGATCCCGCCCAACCAGCGCGCACTGCACTGGGCGCAGGCGCGGGTGTACGGCTGGATGCTGTGCCAGCAGCTGGGCCTGGCGCAGATCGGCGTGGCGCTGGTCTACTTCAACATCGACACCGGCGAAGAAACCCTGCTCACCGAAACGCACACCGCCAGCGACCTGCAAGCGCGGTTCAACACGCTGTGCCAGCGGTATCTCGGCTGGGCACTTGCGCAGGCCGCACACCGCAGCGCGCGCGACGCGGCCTTGCACGCGCTGGCCTTTCCCTTTGCCGATTTCCGGCCTGGCCAGCGCCAGCTGACCGAGACGGTGTACCGCGCCCAGGGGCGCGAGAAATCCGACGAGCGCGTGCTGATGGCGCAGGCACCCACCGGCATCGGCAAAACCATGGCTACGCTGTTTGGCGCGCTCAAGGCGGCGCCCGCGCAGGGCCTGGACAAGATCCTCTACCTGACCGCCAAGACGCCCGGGCGCCAGCTCGCGCTCGATGCGTTGCAGCGACTGAACACCGCGGGGCAGCTGCGCGTGCTCGAGCGCGTGGCGCGCGACAAAGCCTGCGAGCACCCCGACAAGGCCTGCCATGGCGCGTCCTGCCCGCTGGCGCAGGGCTTTTACGACCGGCTGCCTGAGGCCCGCTCGGCCGCCGCCACCGTGCAGTGGATGGACAAGGCCACGCTGCGCGAGACCGCGCTGGCGCACACGGTGTGTCCCTACTACCTAGGCCAGGAAATGGTGCGCTGGAGCGATGTGCTGGTGGGGGATTTCAACCACTACTTTGATCACGGCGCCGCCTGGCACGCGCTCACCGAAACCAACGGCTGGCGCGTGAGCCTGCTGGTGGATGAGGCGCACAACCTGATCGAGCGCGCGCGTCTCATGCACAGCGCGACCCTGGAGCCCGCTGCATTCCTGACGTTGCGCCAGGCCGCGCCCGCCACACTCAGAAAACCGCTGGACGCGCTGCACCGCCGCTGGAGCAAGCTGGCACGTGAACACGAGGGCGCTTACACCTTGCTGCCCGAGCTGCCCGCTGGCTGGGTGGAGGCGCTGCAGAACGCTGCTCACGCCATCGGTGAACACTTCGCCCAGCAGTCGATGGACGCGACCGGCTCGCTGCAAAGCTGGTGGTTCGACGCGCTGCACTGGCAACGCGTGGCCGAGCAGTTTGGCGAGCACAGCCTGTGCGATCTCACGCGCGATGCGTGGGGCGCAAAGCCTTATTCGTCAGCTGGCCTGCCCAGCGTGAACCTGCGTTGCGTGGTGCCCGCGCCGCTGCTGAAAAATCGCTGGACCAGCGCGCACAGCGCCACGCTGTTTTCTGCCACGCTCGCGCCCATGGACTTCATGGCCGACATGCTGGGCTTGCCCAAGGACAGCACACGCCTGGATGTGGCCTCGCCGTTTGCCTCGGCGCAACTGGGTGTGCACGTGGCGCCACACATCTCTACTCGCTGGAGCGACCGACAGAGCTCGCTCACCCCCATAGCCGATGTGATGGCGCAGCAGTACAAGCGGCAGCCGGGCAACTACCTCGCGTTTTTCAGCAGCTTCGACTATTTGCAGCAAGCGCTGGACCGACTGCAGGAGCGGCACCGCGACGTGCCCACCTGGGCGCAGTTGCGTGGCATGAGCGAGCCGCAGCGCGAAGACTTCATCGCCCGCTTCACCGAGACCAGCGAGGGCATCGGCTTTGCCGTGCTGGGTGGCGCGTTTGGCGAAGGCATAGACCTGCCCGGCCAGCGCCTGATCGGCGCCTTCATCGCCACCCTGGGCATGCCGCAGGTCAACCCGGTGAACGAACAGATGCGCGCCCGGCTGCAGGCGCAATTTGGGCGCGGCTACGACTACGCCTACCTGTTTCCCGGACTGCAAAAAGTGGTGCAGGCCGCTGGCCGCGTGATCCGCAGCGAATCGGACCGCGGCACGGTCTGGCTGCTCGACGACCGCTACGGACGCAGCGAAGTACGGGCTCAGCTGCCTGCATGGTGGGGGATGGGCGCCAGCTAGCAGCGCGGGCCGTTCGCCTCAGCGGTAGCTGGCCAGGTGGATGCTGGTTTCGGTGCTCTGGATGCCGCTGATGAGGCGCACCCGTTCAAGCACATCGGAGAGCTCTTTCATCGACCCCACCTCCAGCTCGGCCAGCAAATCCCAGCGGCCATTGGTGTCGTGAAGCGCCGAAACACCCGGCTCGCCCAGCAGGCTGGCGATCACCTCGCGCGTGCGGTTGCCATCAACCAGCACCCCCATCCAGGCGCGGATGCGATCACCCTGCGCTTCGGGCTTGAGCCGCACCGTGTAGCCGACGATGACCTGCCGATCCTCCAGCTTGCGCAGGCGGTTGGTGACCGTGCCGCGCGAGACCTTGAGCTTATGTGCCAGATCGGCTACCGAGAGCCGAGCGTTCTGCCGCAGCAGGCCAATGAGTTGCTGATCGAGTTCATCCATGATCAAAACGGCAGTTGTTTCTGTCATTTTGATCTGCTTTCTGCCGTATCGCTACTTTTCTGCCGCTTTTCATTGTGTGTCGGCAGCAGGACACTGGATGCAGCCGTTTCACACCGTCCGAGAGGTGATCATGCAAAACAACGACCTAACCCGATTCCGCGAGGAAGGTACCCTGTACCTCAGCGCCCCTGCAGCCGCCGAACTGATCCGTCGCAAAGGCCTGGCCCACTGCTTCTGCGCCATGGCTGACCACATCCACGAAGATTTCATGCGATGGCCCGAGTTCGACAAGACAGCCCGCGTGGCAAGTCACTCCCAGAACGGTGTGATCGAGCTCATGCCAGTGGCTGATACCCAGCGCTACAGTTTCAAATACGTCAACGGCCACCCCAGCAACACACCGATTGGCCTGTCCACCGTGATGGCCTTCGGCGTGCTCGCCGATGTGAACACCGGCGCCCCGCTGTTCCTGAGCGAGTTGACCCTCACCACCGCGCTGCGCACCGCGGCCATGTCGGCCCTGGCCGCGAAAACGCTGGCCCGACCTGACAGCCGCGTCATGGCGCTGATCGGAAACGGTGCCCAAAGCGAGTTTCAGGCGCTGGCGTTCCAGCACCTGGTGGGCATCACCGGGCTGCGGCTGTATGACGTCGACCCGCAGGCCACCGCCAAACTGGTGAACAACCTGCAAGGGTGCGGCTTGGCGATCACCGTGTGCAACAGCACGGCTGAGGCGGTATGCGGTGCGCACATCGTGACCACTGTCACCGCCGACAAGACGCTGGCCAACATCCTCACCCCGGACATGATCGAGCCGGGCATGCACATCAACGCCGTGGGCGGCGACTGCCCGGGCAAAACCGAGCTGCATGGAGGCATCCTCGACGAAGCCAAGGTGTTTGTGGAGTACGAGCCGCAATCGCGCATCGAGGGCGAAATCCAGCACAAGCCCGAAGGCTTCCCGGTGACGGAGTTGTGGCAGGTCCTGCTCGGCCAAAAGGCGGGACGCGACGACGCGAATCAAGTGACGGTGTTCGACTCGGTCGGGTTCGCACTGGAGGATTTTTCAGCGCTGCGCTTCATGTTCGCCGCAGCCAGCGAACTGGGTCTGGGCGAGCGCACCGCGCTGATCCCGCAGCTGAACGACCCGAAGAACCTGTTCGCCCAGCTGGCAACGCCATTGCGAGCCGCTGAACGGCTGGAAACGCTGAGTCAGGCCATGGGCTGAGGACGTTCAGTCGTCGTCGCCGAGCTCCGCGCTCCAGCCGGCGGCCTTGGCGCTGTCCACCGCCTGCGCATGGATGCGCGCGTGGCGCTCGGCGAGCTCGGCGGGCAGGCGGCTGGGCAGGTGGCCATGCGGCTCCCAGGCCTGGTGCACCTGTTCGAACAGCTGCTGCAAATCGCCCGCCGTTTTGCCGGCGAAGTTGTTGCCCTCGGGCAGGATGCCGAACACCCAGGCATCGCGGATGATGCGCCCAGTGAGCGTCATGCCGTGGTTCTCTTCGTTGTCGACACCGGCATAGGTGTTGGTGCGGGTTTGGATCATGGTCTGTCAATCGGTGGGTGGGCTGGAATTCAGCGTCGAACTAGCGGGTCAGGCCAGCGTACAGCACCGGCAGCTTTTCAGGCAGCCTCTCGACCTTGTCGACAACGAGGTAGTTGCGCGCACCAAAGATGCGGCTCACGTAGGCGTCGGCGCGCGGGTCCAGGCTCATGCAGTAGGTCATGACGCCGTTGCGACCTGCCTCTTCCACCGCTTTTTTGGCATCGTGCCGCAGGTACTGCGGATCGCGCACGTCCACGTCCGCGGGCTCACCGTCGGTGATGACCAGCAGCAGCTTCTTGCTCGAGCGCTGATGGCGCAAGGCCGCACTGGCGTGGCGGATGGCGGCGCCCATGCGGGTGGAAAGCTGGCCCTGCATGCCGGCGAGGTGGGCTTTGGCGGTTTCGTCGTAGGCTTGATCGAAGTCCTTGAAACGCCAGTAGTTCACGTCGTGGCGACCATCGGAGCAAAAGCCATGGATGGCAAACGGGTCGCCCACCTTGGCGATCGCGTCGGCCAGCAGCGCGCAGGCTGATCGCGTGAGGTCGAGTACCGTGTGTTCCTGGACACCGGCTCGCTCGCTGGGCCGCCCCAAGCGCGAGTCCTTACCGCCGGGGGGCTGCGACCCGCTCAGCGGTGAAGCGTGGGGGCTGTGAACTTTGTCGTTGGTTGACTGCGAGAGATCGAGCAACACGAGCACCGAAATATCGCGCGTCTTGCGCACGCTGCGCATCATGATACGCGGGTCCGGCTGCCTTCCCATGCGCATGTCGATCACCGAAGCCAGCGCCGCATTGAGGTCGAGCTCGTCCCCGTCTTCCAGCTTGCGCAGGCGCTGCACGCCCTGCGGCTGCATGGCGTCCAGGATGTATTTCATGCGGCCGATCAAGCGTCGGTGCTCGGCGAGGATGCCATCGATCACACTCGCGTCGCCTGAAACCGGCCGGCGCTCCTGCACCGTGACCCAGGCCGGGCGCTCGAGCTGGATCATGTGGTCCCACTCAGGGTAATGGCACGGCGCGATCAGCGGCTCGTGCCCTTCGCTCTCGTTAAACGAGATGCCCATGTCCTCGTATGGAAACAGCTCGGTGCCCAGTACCCAGATTTCCTGGGCGTCGTCACCTGCTGTCTCCACGTCGATCTCGTTGGCGAACTCCATGAGGTTCACCTGGCGCCGTACCTGCTGCGGTGGCTCGTAGCCAGCGGCGATGGCGCGCTCCGCGTCAAAGCCGGCGAAGGCCCAGACGTACCGGTTGTCGTCACGGTACGCCGCGCTCTGCACATCGGTGCGTGGCTGAAAGCCCGGTCCCTGAGTAAGCTCGCGGTAGCTGTGCGCCAGCGCCACGCCGACCTCCCAGGACACGGTGTTGTCAAACGGGTTGGCCACGATGCGCGGCAGCGCCTCGGCCAGCAGGCTGCGTCCTTGTGCAATCCAGGGATGGGCGTCTTGGTGAGACGGATCCACCCAGGCACGCGCTAGGCGGTTCAGCCAGTCCCCCGCGCTGGCGCAGGCCTGGTCATTGGCCGTGTGCAGACTGGCCCACAGCGTGCGCAGGCCGGGGAAGCGCTGGATGGCGAGCGATTCGACGCGCGCGTCCTCCACCAGACCGATCACCGCCATCTGCCAGGGGCTGAGCGATTCCGCCGACATGGGCTGGCGTGTGCAGACCACGTGGGCGGCGGCGTGGGCAGCAGCGGCGCGGTACAGCTCGGTGGCAGCCACCTGGCCCGCGTTGCCGTCCACGGCGTCGTAGGCGTCGGGAAGGTGGATGAAATAGTCTTCGATGAACGGCTGGTAGCCCTCGCGACTCTCGAAGTCTCCAGCAGTGGGCCGCATGAAAAAGTCGCGACCCCAGAGCGCGCGCAAATACATGTTGATGCGGCGCTGCACGTCCACCAGCAGCGTGCCCTTGCGCTCCTTCTGCAGCACGGCCTGTGACTCCTTGGAATCAAGACCGAAGTAGCGGATCTGTTCTTCGTACGCGGTGCGGTGGGCGTGGGCTCCCCAGGTCGCCCAGCGCCGCAGGCCACCCAGCGTGAGCTGGCCGAGCAGTGCGTCCAGATGCTCCAGCATCGGCCGCACGCCACGCGGTGCCTGAGCCACCAGGGTGTTCAGAAATTGCAGGTACTGCAGAAAGAGCGTGGCATCGGCCAGGCGCCGCGCCGCAGTGGGTGCGGTGGCCAGCACCAGTTCAATCACTGCTCCCGAGGTTTTGGATGCCAGCATGAGCGCGGTAGTGGCGAGCTCACTCACCACATCCTCGCCCACTTCCTTGGCGACCTGTGGCGCACAGTCGATCCAGGCATTCACTGGCCCGGCGCCGCGACCCAGGCCGCGCAGCGCTGATGCACCCTTGACGTAGTTGTCCAAGCCCCGAGCAGAAAACACCTTGGTAGCCTCGCTCCAAGCATGCGACAGCAACTCGCGCGAGGCGGGCTCCAGGACGTCAGTCCACTCGGTGTGGTCGTGTAGGTGCACCGACATGCAAGGGGCGCTGATCAGAAGTAGGTTGAAACAGCGGCGTCCAGCGCGTCGCGCATGTCCGGGTCGTCGGTGATGGGCCGAACGAGCGCCACGCGACAGGCCGCATGCGCCGCCACGCCCTTGGCAATCAGGCTACCGGCGTAGATCAGCATGCGGGTGGAGATGCCTTCGTCCAGGCCATGACCCTTGAGGTTGCGGGCACGCTCGGCGATGCCCACGAGCTGATCGGCCACCTCGGCGCTCACACCGGTTTCGTGGGCGACAATCTCGGCCTCGATGGCGTGTTCGGGGTAGTTGAAATCGAGCGCGCCAAAGCGCTGCTTGGTGGACTGCTTCAGGTCCTTCATCAAGCTCTGGTAACCCGGGTTGTAGGAAATGACGATCTGGAAATCTGCGTGGGCGCGCAACAGCTCGCCTTTTTTCTCCAGCGGCAGCACGCGGCGGTTGTCGGTGAGCGGGTGAATGACGACCGTGGTGTCTTGCCGCGCCTCGACCACTTCGTCGAGGTAGCAGATCGCCCCAAATCGCGCCGCCATCGCCAGCGGCCCATCCTGCCAGCGCGTGCCTTGCGCGTCGAGCAGAAAGCGCCCCACCAGATCGGACGCGGTCATGTCCTCGTTGCAGGCAACCGTGATCAGCGGCTTGCCCAGCTTCCAGGCCATGTACTCGACAAAGCGCGTCTTGCCACAACCAGTCGGGCCCTTGAGCATCATTGGCATGCGCACCGAATAGGCTGCCTCGTAGAGCTCGACTTCGTCGGCCACCGGGCGGTAGTACGGCTCTTCACTGACGCGGTAGGCGTCAAGGTTACTGTCCATTTTTCTCTCCGTGCTTGCGTTCGCGGCGATTGTCTCTTTGTCTTGCACCGCGCGAGCCGGGACGAACGGCTCCGCTCATGTCCCCCGCCGACCGGCAGTCGGCTCCTCCTTCTCTTCACCGCGCCACTCACCCCGACACTCGCCATTGGGAAGGGTAGAGGTGAAACGTGCCACCACCGCTTGCTCCCGGACCAAGTGTCCCATTTAAGGGCACCGCGGAACCGGCTCCTCCGGGCCGCCAGCGCCGCCCCCTTGGGGGTGACGCCGCAGGCGGCGCGGGGGGAGCACCAGCTACACCGTCTTGCCGCGGTAGATCACCATCGATGTCCCCTGCGACTGATTGAAGTTGTTGTAGCCGATCAGGCGCACATGGTTGTCCGGGTTGGCCTGCCGGCAGGCCGCCGCTTCAGCCAGCACGCGGTCGACATCAGTCTCGCCGAACATCGGCAGCTTCCACATGTACCAATAGGAGTCTCCGAGGTAGCGCGGCTCGGTGTGTTCGATAGCCGGGTTCCAGCCTTTCTTGACCAGGTACTCGACCTGTTTGCGGATTTCCGCGTCGGTCATCGGTGGCAGGTAGGAAAAGGTTTCGAACTTGCGGCTGGCGGGGTCGGACAGGCGGGAGGTGTAGTCTTGCATTTGGGGTTCCTCTAAGAATTTGACTCGACGGGTTTCTCGGCGATTACTTGTGAGCCACGTCCAGTTTGTCCACAGTGTCAAACTCGAACTTGATCTCTTTCCACGTCTCCATGGCGATCTTGAGCTCGGGCGAATGCTTGGCAGCGTCCATCAGCACGGTCTTGCCCTCTTTCTCCACCGCCACACCTTCGTTGCGAGCCTTGACGCAGGCTTCCACCGCCACGCGGTTGGCGCAGGCGCCGGCCGCATTGCCCCAAGGGTGGCCCAGCGTGCCACCGCCGAACTGCAGGCAGGAGTCGTCACCAAAGATGTTGACCAGCGCTGGCATGTGCCAGACGTGGATGCCACCCGAGGCGACCGGGAACACGCCTGGCATGGAGCCGAAGTCCTGGTCGAAGAAGATGCCGCGCGAGCGGTCTTCCTTGATGAAGCGTTCGCGCATCAAGTCGATCCAGCCCAGCGTAGCTTCGCGGTCGCCTTCGAGCTTGCCCACCACCGTGCCCGAGTGCAGGTGGTCGCCACCCGACAGGCGCAGGCACTTAGTCAGCACTCGGAAGTGGATGCCATGGTGCGGGTTACGGTCGAGCACGGCGTGCATGGCGCGGTGAATGTGCAGCAGCATGCCGTTGTTGCGGCACCAGTTGGCCAGGCTGGTGTTGGCGGTGAAGCCGCCGGTGAGGAAGTCGTGCATGATGATTGGCGCACCCAGTTCCTTGGCGAACTCGGCGCGCTTGAACATCTCCTCCACCGTCGGCGCCGTCACGTTCAGGTAGTGGCCCTTGCGCTCGCCGGTTTCGCGTTCGGCCTTCTGGCAACCCTCCACCACGAACTCAAATCGGTCGCGCCAGCGCATGAACGGCTGGCTGTTGACGTTCTCGTCGTCCTTGGTCAGATCCAATCCACCGCGCAGGCACTCGTACACCGCTCGACCGTAGTTCTTGGCAGACAGCCCCAGCTTGGGCTTGATGGTGCAGCCCAGCAGCGGGCGGCCGTATTTGTTGAAGCGATCGCGCTCGACCTGGATGCCTGCCGGCGGGCCGCCGCAGGTCTTCACGTAAGCGATTGGGAAACGCACATCCTCCAGCCGCAGGGCGCGCAGGGCCTTGAAGCCGAACACGTTGCCCACCAGCGAGGTCAGCACATTGACGATGGAGCCCTCTTCGAACAGGTCAATCGGGTAGGCCACGAAGGCGTAGAAACAGGTGTCGTCACCGGGCACGTCTTCGATCTTGTAGGCGCGACCTTTGTAGAAATCAAGGTCGGTCAGCAGGTCGGTCCAGACCGTGGTCCAAGTGCCGGTGGACGATTCGGCAGCAACGGCGGCGGCCACCTCTTCGCGGTCCACGCCGGGCTGCGGCGTGATCTTGAAACACGCCAGGATGTCGGTGTCCTTGACGGTGTAGTGCGGCTCCCAGTAGGTGTTGCGGTACTCTTTGACGCCAGCGTTGTAGGTCTTGGTGGCCATGCGGTCTTGCTCCTGTTCAGGGTGGTCTGTGGTCGTTGTCGGGGTTCAGTGCATCGCTTGTGCTGACCCTTGCGGGACGGGAATGCACCGAACTGGGACAAATTGTTGCCCGCTTATAGAATAAGTAAAAGTAAAATGTTTAGACGGTTATATTAGATTTTTATCTATCTATAAAGCAGCATCAAATGAACCTGCGCCACGCCACCCTTCACCAGCTTCGAATCTTTCACGCCGTGGCCCAGCACAACAGCTTTGCGCGCGCGGCAGAGGCGTTGCACCTCTCGCCACCCACGCTGTCGCTGCAGGTCAAGCAGCTTTCGGAAACGGTGGGGCAGCCCCTGTTCGAGCAAGTGGGCAAGAAAATTTTTCTCACCGCGGCCGGCGCTACGCTGGCCGAAGCCTGCGCCGACCTCGAGACGCGCATGGAGCGCCTCACTCAGGACCTGGCGGCCCTGCAGGGGGTGGAGCGGGGAAGCCTCAAGCTCGCCATCCTGACCACAGTGAAGTACACCGTGCCCAAGCTGCTGGGAGGCTTTTGTGCAGCGCACCCGGGCATCGATGTGGCGATGCTGGTGGGCAACCGTGAAATGCTGCTGCAGCGCCTGGCGAACAACCAGGACGACCTGTACATCATGGGTCAACCACCCGACAACCTGGATGTGGTGTGCGAAGACTTTGCCGACAACCCCCTGGTCGTGGTTGCGCCGCCCGACCATCCGTTGGTGGGGCGCAAACGCATCGCGCCCAAGCGCCTGGCGCAGGAGCCATTCATCTTGCGCGAGCCGGGTTCGGGCACGCGGCTCACTGCAGAAAAGTTCTTCACCGAACGCGGCATCGCGCTGCGCAACCGGCTGGAGGTGGGCAGCAACGAGGCGATCAAACAGACGGTGGCCGGCGGTCTGGGTCTGGCCGTGTTGTCGTCCACCACGGTGGTGGCCGAGCTCGCGCTGGGGGAGCTGGTGCAACTCGATGTGCAGGGGTTTCCGCTGATCCGGCGCTGGCAGGTCGTCTACCCGCGTGGCAAGCGACTGTCAGCGGCCACGCGCGCCTTCAAGGACTGGCTGTTCGAGCACCGACCCGTCGCCCCGGCGCGGCGCACCACCCCTCAGGGGTGATCAGTTTCGGCCGCGGGCGTTGGGGGAAGCGGCGTGATCAGCACCTGGTCGATGCGCCGACCCTCAAGCGCCAGCACCTCGAAACGCCAGCCCGCGCACTCGACTGACTGAGACAGCGCCATCAGCTGCCCCGCCACCGCCTGCATCAGGCCAGCCACCGTGTTGTAGCGACCCTTGTCTTCTTCTGGCAATTCGTCAATCGCAAAGCGCGACTTCAGTTCGGCCACCGGCATGGCGCCGTCGATCAGCCAGGCGCCGTTCTCTTTCGGGATCGCCCAGGCATCCACCGGCTGCTCGGGTGACAGCTCGCCAGTGATGGCCTCCAGCATGTCCAGCGGGGTGAGCAAACCCTGCACCACGCCGTATTCGTCCACCACGAACACCATGCGAGTGGAGCGGATGCGGAATTGCTCCAGCAACTCCATGCCGGTCAGCGTCTCAGGCACAAATACCGCAGGCTTGACGTGCTGGGCGATGGCCTCGGTGATACCTTGGGACTGCAGCGACAGCATGTGCGGCAGGTGAATCACGCCCACCACGTCCTCCAGTCCGCCGCGACACACTGGGTACCAGGAATGGCCGGTGGTCCAGGCCTTCTGGATCGCGTCATCCATCGAATCCTCTGCATCCAGCCACTCGATGTCGCTGTGCGGCACCATGATGGAGGTGAGTTGCCGGTCGTCGAGCAGGAACACGTTGCGCACCATCTGGTGCTCGTGGTGTTCAATGATGCCGGCGTCCAGACCTTGCTCCAGATGGGCCTGCAACTCGGCCTCGGTCACGTCTTTGCGCACCTCGAACGGGATGCGCAGCAGGCGCAGCACCAGGTTGGTCGACACCTCCAGCAACCAGACAAAAGGCCGGGCCCCGGTGGCCAGCACCAGAACAGGACGCGCCATGAAGCGGGCGATGGACTCGGGCGCGCTCTGCCCGATCCGCTTGGAAACCAGTTCGCCGAACACGATGGTGATGTAGGTCACCCCGATCACCACCACCGTGGTACCGAGCGCACCCGCCAGGGCTTGGGTCATGCCCCAACGCTCGAAGCTCTGGCTCAACCCGGAGCCAAAAGCCCCCTCCCCCACAATGCCGTTAAGCAAGGCGATCGTGGTGTTGCCCATCTGGATGGTGGAGAAGAACTGGGTCGGGTTGTCCTGCAGCTGAAGCACCGCCTGGGCGCCCCGGTCGCCGCCCTGGGACAGGGTCTCCAGCCGGACGCGGCGGCTGGAAACCACGGCAATCTCTGTCATCGAAAAGACGCCACTCAGGAACGTCAAGAATGCAATTAACAGTATGTCCATAATTTGTGCATGGCACTTTACCTGATTGGGGATGTACAAGGCTGTAACGCGGCCTTGGGGCAGCTGCTCGACAAGCTGGCGTTCTCACCCAGCCGCGACACCGTGTTTCTGCTCGGTGATCTGGTCAACCGCGGCCCCGATTCGCTGGGCGTGCTGCGGCGCGTGATCGCGCTCAATGGTGCGGCGCAGGTCCTGCTCGGCAACCACGACTTGCATTTGCTCGCAACCGCCAATGGTGTGCGCAAGCCGCACCGCAATGACACGGTGGACGACATCCTGGACGCACCCGATTGCGATTCGCTGCTGACCTGGCTTCGCCACCAACCCATGGCCTTGCAGGCGCAGGGCTGGCTGATGGTGCATGCCGGCGTGCTGCCCGCCTGGGACGTGGCGCAGACGCTGACGCTGGCCGGTGAACTGCAGACTGTGTTGCGCGGCCCGGACTGGCTGGACTTTCTGCACCACCTGTATGGCAACCAGCCAGATCGCTGGCGCGACGATCTCACCGGCTTCGACCGGCTGCGGGTGATCGTCAACGCACTGACGCGGCTGCGCTTTTGCACAGCTGAGGGGGTGATGGAATTCGACACCAAGGACAGCGCGAACGCCGCACCCGCGGGTTTCATGCCCTGGTTCGACGCGCCCGGCCGTCGCACAGTCGACACACCGGTGGCGTTTGGCCACTGGTCAACCCTGGGCCGCGTGGAGCGGGCCGATGTGCTGCCGCTGGACACAGGGTGCGTGTGGGGAGGCTGCCTCACAGCTGCGCGCTTGCTCGACGATCGGGGCAACGTGGAGCGCATCGAGGTGCGCTGCGCGCAGGCTCAGCGCCCAGGCAAAAAAAGCTGAGCACGAGCGCTGCGGATCAGCTTTCCTGGGCAGGTGCCTCCGCCGGTGCTTCGGCTGGCGCCTCGGCGGGCTTGAACAGCATCGGCACCTTCTTGCGGGTCTTGATGTTGGGCGAGACCGAGCGGGCCGTGGCGCGCTTCTCGGCTTCCCAGGCCGGTTTCTGGTCCTCCGGCAGGCTCGGTTCGTAGGGCTTGTCGAAAAGCGGATCGGCTGGGGCACGCGGCGTGCGTGATGGTGCACGCGAGGCTGGCGCGTCGTTGCGCTCACGGCGGCTGTGCTCGCGCGGCGGTTGCGATTCATCGCGCTGCCAGACCCGCTGCCCGTCGTTAAAGTGGCCGGCAGGCTGGCGGTCGCTGGCGAGTTCCAGCGCTTCGAGCTCCAGCTTCTTGCCCAGCAGTTTTTCCAGATCGCCGATCAGCCGCGTGTCGCGCGCACTCACGAACGACACTGCCAGGCCGGACGCGCCGGCGCGCCCGGTGCGGCCGATGCGGTGCACGTAGTCTTCGGCGTTGAATGGGATGTCGAAGTTGAAGACCGCGGGCACATCCTTGATGTCCAGACCGCGCGCCGCCACATCGGTGCAGATCAGCAGATCCACCGCGCCGCTCTTGAACGCTTCCAGCGCCTTGAGCCGTTCGTCCTGGCTCTTGTCGCCGTGCAGCGCCGTGGTGTTGAGGCCCTCGCGCTCCAGCGAGCGCGCCAGCCGCGCGCAGCCGAGCTTGCTGTTGACGAACACAAACGCCTGCTTGAGCTCTCGATCACGCAGGATCTTGCGCAAGGTGGCGCGCTTGTCGTCGTCGTCCACGCGGTAAAAATGCTGCTCCACCGTGGAGGCGGTGGCATTGGAGCGCGCCACCTCAATGGTCACAGGGTCCTGAAGGTAGCTGTTGGCCAGTCGTTTGATCTCGGGCGAGAACGTGGCCGAGAAGAGCAACGTGGTGCGCTGCTTGGGCAGATAGCTCAGGATTCGCTGCAGGTCGGGCAGGAAGCCAATGTCGAGCATGCGGTCGGCCTCGTCGAGCACCACGTACTCGACCTGGTTCAGCACGCAGTTCTTGGCCTCGATGTGATCCAGCAGGCGACCGGGCGTGGCCACCAGCACCTCCACGCCTTTCTTCAGCTCGGCGGTCTGCGGCTTCATGTCCATGCCGCCAAACACCACCATGCTGCGCAGCTGGGTGTACTTGGCGTAGAGCGCCACTTGTTCAGCCACCTGGTCAGCGAGTTCGCGCGTGGGCAGCAACACCAGGGCGCGCACCGGGTGGCGCGCTGGCGAGGTGGACGCATTCTCGTGCTTGAGCATGCGCTGCAGCAGCGGCAGGGAAAACGCCGCTGTCTTGCCGGTGCCAGTTTGCGCGGCTCCCATCACGTCGCGGCCTTCCAGCACCACGGGGATCGCCTGGGCCTGGATCGGCGTCATGTTTTCGTAGCCCATTTCGGCCACGGCGCGGGCAAGAGAGGGCGAGAGAGCGAGCTGGGAGAAGGATTGGGTCATTGGCAAAACGTGGCGCGAAAGGCGGTACCCAGGCTGGGCGTTAGCCTCCTATTGTCGCACTTCAGACCTTTTTTGCCTGTTTTTGGCCTGTTTGCGCCCTTGATCCGCCTCAAAGGGAGCGTGCATTGAAGGTGTCGCACGCCTGCACCTGGCCCGTCTTGAGGCCGGTATTGAACCAGCGCTGGCGCTGGTCACTGGTGCCGTGGGTGAAGCTGTCGGGCACCACCATGCCCTGGCTCTTGCGTTGCAAGGCATCGTCACCGATGGCGGCGGCCGCGTTCATCGCCTCTTCCACATCACCCGGCTCAATGATGCCTGTGCTCTTGTCGTTGTGATGCGCCCAGATGCCGGCGAAACAGTCGGCCTGCAACTCCAGCCGCACTGACAGCGCGTTGTACTCGCGCTCGCCGACTCGCCCGCGCGCCTGGTCCATCTTGGTCGTGATGCCCAGCAGGTTCTGCACATGGTGACCCACCTCGTGTGCGATCACATAGGCCTGGGCAAAGTCGCCAGGCGCGCCGAGCTGGCGGCGCAGGGTGTCGTAAAAGCTCAGATCGATGTAGACCTTCTGGTCGCCCGGGCAGTAAAAAGGGCCCATGGCCGACTGGCCGGTGCCGCAGGCGGTGGGCGTGGCGCCGCGAAACAGCACCAGTCGGGGCTTCTGGTACTGCGCGCCGCCCTGCTGGAATAGCTGGGTCCACACGTCTTCGGTTCCACCCAGCACCGCGGCGGTGAACTGGCCCATTTCATCGGTCGGCTTTTCGCCGGCGCCTGGCGCGGTCTGCACCTGGGCGCTGGGCGCGATGTCACCCGCTCCGCCCAGCACGCCGAGAATCGTCATCGGGTTGATGCCAAAGATCCAGCCCGCCACCAGCGCGATCACGATGGTGCCCAGGCCTAGGCTGCGACCGCCGGTGCGCCGTCCTCCGCCGCCACCGAACATCCCGCCCAGGCCGCCACCGCCCGACGAGGAGCGACGGTCATCGACCTGATCCGACTGGCGGTTGTTTTCCCATTTCATCTGACGCACTCCTGATCGGCGGGGAACTCGGTTCTGCACAATGCAGTCACAGGGTATGTAACGCCAATGACTGACATGACTGACAAGTCGCCATTATGCAAACCCCGCTCCCCCCTGTCTCCCTGAACACCTCCAACGGTTTCCGCGGCGTGGCCGCAGCGTGCCGCATCACCGGCGCTGCGGTTTTTGCGTTGCTGCTGCTGGCCCTGGCCGGCTGTGCCAGCACCATCGACGCCAAGGTCACCCGCTTCAACCAGTGGCCCGCCGACGCCACCGGCCAGACCTTCAGCTTCACCGCCCCCGCAGCTGGGCGCGAGCTGGAGCTGCGCGCCTACCAGACGCTGGCGGCTCGCGAGCTCCAGACCCGTGGTCTGGTACCGTCTCCCGAGGGCCGCGCTGGCCGTTTTTTGGTGGATGTGCAGGCCAGCCAGGACGAGCGGCAGCGCACCCAGCTGGTACCGGTCTATGTGGATGACTGGGTCTACGTGCCGGCCTGGCGCGACCCCTCGCGGCACTACGGCGGCTACTGGGTGCAGGAGCGCTTCGGCAGCCGCTACGTGGGCGACCGTGAGGTCACGCGCACCGTGCAGGCCAGTGAATTGCGCCTGCGCATCAGTGATCAGGGCGACAGCACTGGAAAAACCGTGTTTGACGCCTCCGCTGTACAAGAAAGTCCGAGCGACGATCTGGCCGAGGTCATGCCTTTTCTGATGCAAGGCATTTTTCAGGATTTCCCTGGCGCCAACGGCCAGGTGAGACGCATGCGATTCGAGCTGCCCAAGCGCTGAGGCTGAGCGCCTGAGCGTTCAGGTCTTGGGCAGCGTGACGCCGACCTGACCCTGGTACTTGCCGCCGCGGTCCTTGTAACTGGTCTCGCAGACGTCATCCTTGTCGCTCTCGAAGAACAGCACCTGCGCACAGCCTTCACCCGCGTAGATCTTGGCGGGCAGCGGCGTGGTGTTGGAAAACTCCAGCGTTACATAACCCTCCCACTCGGGCTCGAAAGGCGTCACGTTGACGATGATGCCGCAACGCGCGTAGGTGCTCTTGCCCAGGCAGATGGTGAGCACGTTGCGGGGAATGCGGAAATACTCCAAGGTGCGTGCCAGCGCAAAGCTGTTGGGCGGGATGACGCACACGTCCTTATTGATGTCGACAAAGCTGTTTTCGTCGAAGTTCTTGGGGTCGACCACCGTGCTGTGAATGTTGGTGAAGACCTTGAACTCGGGCGCGCAGCGGATGTCGTAGCCGTAGCTGCTGGTGCCGTAGCTCACGATGCGCTCGCCCGCCGCGTTCTGCCGCACCTGGCCAGGCTCGAAGGGCTCGATCATGCCGTGCTGCTCGGCCATGCGCCGGATCCATTTGTCGCTCTTGATGCTCATGGAGCGCCATTGTAGGGATGTCGGTCCACGGGCCCACATTCAGCAAAAACGGGAAGGCCCTGTCCGTCGTCCAGTCATTTCAGGAATGACTGAAACTTCAGAAGCCTCACGCTAAGCTGGCGTCCATGCCATTGCAGGACCACCTCCCCGCCCTGAACCGCGAGTTCGTTGCCCACTTCGGTGAAATGGGCAGCAAGTGGGGCATCAACCGCACAGTGGGGCAGATCTATGCCCTGCTCTACATCTCGCCCCAGGCGCTGAACGCCGAGGAGATCGCCGAAACGCTGGAGTTTTCA
Source organism: Hydrogenophaga sp. (assembly GCF_011390835.1). Classification (GTDB taxonomy): domain Bacteria; phylum Pseudomonadota; class Gammaproteobacteria; order Burkholderiales; family Burkholderiaceae_C; genus Hydrogenophaga. The sequence continues at coordinate 31,075 of NZ_JAABRQ010000030.1, forward strand.
CGCTCCAACGTCAGCATGGGCTTGAAGGAATTGCAGGCCTGGCGGCTGGTGCGGCTACGCCACCAGACGGGCGACCGGCGCGAGTATTTCGAAGCCCCAGCGGACGTGTGGGAGATCTTTCGGGTGCTGGCCGAGGAGCGGCGGCGGCGCGAAATCGAGCCAACGCTGTCCATGCTGCGCACGGCCTTGCTGGAGAAGCCCCGCAGCGACGCGGAGCGCCACGCGCAACAGCGCATGCGCGAGATGCACGACCTGATCGACCGCCTCATGACCTGGTTCGATGACGTGCAAAAGCTCGCCCCGGAGACCGCCATGCAGCTCATGGGCATGGGCACCACCGTGACCAAGGTGCTCGAAATCAAGGACCGCCTCACCGGACGCAGCAGCAAAACCCCGGGCGTCGGCCCAGGACGCAACGCAGCCTAACCCAGCACCTCACCATGGAACTCGACGCCCTCATCCTCTCGCGCATTCAATTCGCCGCGAACATCAGCTTTCACATCCTGTTTCCGACCATCACCATCGCGCTGTGCTGGTTCCTGTTGTTCTTCCGCCTGCGCTTCGTGAAAACGCGCGACCCAGCCTGGGAAGAGGCCTACTATTTCTGGACCAAGGTGTTTGCACTCACCTTTGCACTGGGCGTGGTCTCGGGCATCGTAATGAGCTTTCAGTTCGGCACCAACTGGCCGGGCTTCATGGAGCGCACGGGCAACATCTCGGGCCCGCTGCTGGGCTATGAGGTGCTGACGGCGTTTTTCCTGGAGGCCAGCTTCCTTGGCATCATGCTGTTTGGCCGTGGCCGGGTGAGCGAGCGGGTGCACCTGACCGCCACCTTGCTGGTGGCCCTCGGCACCACCTTGTCGGCCTTCTGGATCCTGAGCCTGAACTCGTGGATGCACACGCCAGCGGGTTACGAGATCGTCAACGGCCAGTTCATCCCGACCGACTGGCTGGCGGTGGTCTTCAACCCCTCGTTGCCCTACCGGTTGGCGCACAAGCTGCTCGCGTCTGCGCTCACTGCGTCGTTCCTGATTGCCGGCCTGTGCGCCTGGCAGTTGCTCAAGGGCAGCGCGACGCGCGGCACCCACAAGGCCTTGCGCGCCGCCGTGTTCACCGCCGCCGCCGTGATGCCGCTGCAATTCCTCGCCGGTGACCTGCACGGCCTGAACACGCTGGAACACCAGCCCGCCAAAGTGGCGGCCATGGAAGGCATCTGGGAGACGCAGCGCGGTGCTCCATTGACCCTGTTCGGCGTGCCCGATGAAAAACAGCGAACCACGCACTTCGCCATCGAAATCCCGAAGCTGGCCAGCCTGGTGCTGACCCACGATCTGGACGGCGAAATCAAAGGCCTGAATGAATTCGAAGGCGCACACCCGCCGGTGGCGCCCGTGTTCTACGCCTTCCGCGTCATGGTGGGCGTGGGCACGCTGATGCTGCTGGTCGCCGGCTTCACCGCCTGGCGGCTGTGGAAGCAACGTCGGCAGGCCGAGGTGGCCTTGCCGCGGCCGCTGCTGTGGGTGCTCTCGGGCATGGCGTTTTCCGGCTGGGTCGCCACGCTGGCAGGCTGGTACGTGACCGAGATCGGGCGCCAACCCTATCTGGTGTACGGGCTGATGCGCACGACCGAAGCTGCCACCACCGTTCCACCGCCCTACATCGCCCTCACGCTGACCGCCTACCTGATTGTCTACGGCCTTTTGCTGGTGACCTACGTGGGTGTGCTCAAGTACATGGCTGAAAACCCCAAGCAACACGCGCCGGAGGCACCGAAAGGCGCGTTGCTGGGAAAGGCCGGCGTATGACCTGGGCTGAATTCCTACCGCTTTTTTTTCTGGCCGTGATGGGCTTTTCCCTGCTGGCTTATGTGATTCTGGACGGCTACGACCTCGGCGTCGGCCTGCTGCTACTGCAGGCGAACGACACCGAAAAAGACACCATGATCGCCAGCATCGGTCCGTTCTGGGACGCCAATGAAACCTGGCTGGTGCTGGGTGTTGGCGTGCTGCTGATTGCCTTTCCCTTCGCGCACGGCCTGGTGTTGCAGGCCCTCTATTTGCCGGTGGCGGTGATGCTGATCGGGCTCATCCTGCGCGGCGTGGCATTTGACTTCCGGGTCAAGGCGCCTCTGAAGTACAAGCCATTCTGGAACCGGGCATTTTTCGCTGGCTCGCTGATGGCCGCCTCGTCGCAGGGCTGGATGCTGGGCAGCTACATCACCGGCTTTGCCAGCGGACCACTGGGCTGGGCATTCAGCCTGGGCATCGCCTTCACCCTGCCGGCGGCCTATGTGCTCCTGGGCTCGGGCTGGCTGATCATGAAGACCGATGGCGACTTGCAGCAGAGCTCGGTGCGCTGGGCGCGGCGCGTGCTGTGGCCCATGGCCGGCGCCCTATTGGCCATCTCGGCGGCCACGCCGCTGGTAAAAGCGGGCGTGCTGGAAAAATGGTTCGGCGTGCCGCAGGTGTTCGCCCTGCTGCCGGTGCCGCTCATGTGTGCCCTGGCTTTCTTTGCCATGCGCTGGGTACTCACGCGCCCGAACCTGGTGACCGCGGGCTACGGCTGGCTGGTGTTTGCCAACACGGTGCTGATCTTCGTGCTGGCCTTCTTTGGGCTCGCTTACAGCATCTTCCCCGACATCGTGATCGGCCGTATGACGGTGTGGGAGGCCGCGATCAGCACCGCCTCGTTGAACGTGATTTTTGTGGGCGTGGCGATCACGCTGCCCGTGATCATTGGCTACACCGTGTTCATGTACCGGGTGTTCTGGGGCAAGGCGACCGAGCTCAAGTACGGTTGAGGGCCTGCGCCTTCAGACCTGCGCTGAAGGTCTGCGTGACCACGCGCTCATCCCCCAGCACGATCAACGCAAACAGCAGCTCTTCGAGGCTGTCGGCTTGCTGCGTGCGGCGCGCCAGCAGCGGCGTGGCCTCGGGGTTGAGCACCACGAAGTCGGCCTCGTTGCCGGGTTGCAGATTACCGACCACGCCCTTCAGCCCCAGCGCATGCGCCGCGCCCGCCGTGTGCTGCCACCAGAGCTGCGACGGCTGGAGGCTCAGGCCTGGCTTGGTCTGGCCTTCGCGACCCACGAAGTAGGCGGCGAGCATGGTCTTGAAGGGCGAAAAGCTGGTGCCACCCCCCACATCGCTGGCCAGGCCATAACCCATGCCCGCAGCATCCGCTGCGAGGTAGTCGAAGAAGCCGCTGCCCAGAAAAAGGTTGCTGGTGGGGCACACGGCGGCCACCGCGCCCGAGCGTTGCATGAGCGCGCGGTCATCTTCACTCAGATGAATGCAGTGTGCGTAAACGGCGCGCTGGCGCAGCAAACCAAAGTCGCCATAAACACCCAGGTAGCTGCCCGCCTCGGGGAACAGCTCGTGCGCCCAGCGCACCTCGTCGCGGTTTTCCGCCACGTGCGACTGGATCCAGGTTGCTGGGTAACGCGCGGCGAGCTCGCCCGCGCCGCGCAGCTGTGCTGGCGTACAAGACGGTGCAAATCGCGGCGTGATCGCGTAGCCCAAACGGTCCACGCCGTGCCAGCGCTGCAGGAGGGTTTCGCTGTCGATCAGGCTTTGTTCGGTCTCGTCGCGCACGCCGTCGGGGCTGTTGCGGTCCTGCAGCACCTTGCCGGTGATGAACCGCAAGCCACGAGCCTGCGCGGCCTCGAATGCGGCCGTCACCGAGGCCGGGTGCGAGGTGGCGAAAGTCAGCGCGGTGGTGACGCCGTGGCGCTGCAGTTCGTCAAAGAAGAACGCCGCCACGCCACACGCATAGGCCGGATCGGAGAAGCGCGCTTCGTGGGGAAAAGTGTAGTGCTCCAGCCAGGGCAAGAGACCATCGGCCGGCGAGCCGATCACGTCGGTCTGCGGGTAATGCACATGCATGTCCACAAAACCCGGCGCGATCAGCCGGTCGCGCCAATCGTGCACCCCCAGGCCAGGGAACTGCTCAATGAGGGCGCCGTAGGCCCCAGCCGCCCGCACGGTGTGCACACCCCACTCGTCGGGCGCGGTCACGAGCAGCCCATCGGGGTCGTACAAGGGTCTGTGCTGGTCGTCGAAGCGCAGCAGGGCGGCGCGGTAGGCTTGCATCATCCGCTCACTGTACTCAAGGCGCTGCACCAGGGCATACCGCCCCGGGCATGGCTTCGATACACCGCGTGAGAAACCGCACGGCGTGCCTTGGCACCGATCTCAGGGCTTGAACGAGCCCACCACGCCCTCGACCGCCCAATCCATGGCCTG
>NZ_JAABRQ010000031.1 GCF_011390835.1 Hydrogenophaga sp.
AACTCCTGCAGCTTGGGCAGAGTGGCGTTGTGTTCGTCCAGCGCGTGGTCCAGCGCGAGCACCGCCTCGGGCTTGAGCAGCTCGAAGCCGGGGATGGAGAGCTCGCCGCCGAGGTTGAAGAGCTGGTGCTGGATCTCCACCAGCAAGCCGCGCACGGCCGGTGGCAGCTCTTCGCACAGCAGCACGCCGATGTTCGAGTTGAGCTCGTCCACGTCGCCCATGGCGTGCACGCGCAGGCTGTTCTTGGAGACGCGGGAGTTGTCCCCCAGGCCGGTGGTGCCGGCGTCGCCGGTGCGGGTGGCGATCTGTGTGAGTCGGTTGCCCATGGGTGGCTCGCTGATGAATCTTCGAAGTAAACATTCATTGTGCGCGATTCACGCTGCGTAACAAGTCGCTCGCTTTTGTGACCTGCGAAAGCTGGCTGTCATTCACGCAAAAGGCGGCAAAACCATTGGCCAGGCTTGACTTGCTGCTATGAAATGCGCAGAGCTTCCCAGTTCCGGGTGGGGATTTTTCAACCGATTGGAGTCACACACATGTCCTACCGCCGACACATCGTCGATTTTGAAGAGCGCAGCGTGGCGTTGTTCACCGCCTGCACCCTGGGCTTCGCGGGAGCCGCCTTCGCGGAAAGCACTGCAGCCGCTGCCGGCAGCGAACAGGAAGTGGCCGCCATGTGCAAACAGGCCGACAAGAACAGCGACAAGGCGCTGAACATGCCAGCGGTCTCCGAGCAGTTCAAGACCATCGACGCCAACGGTGATGGCGCGATCTCGGAGGCCGAGTTCATGGCCACCATGAAGACCAAGTAAGCCCTAGCCAGGCACGGGTCGGCCAGGGCCCGCGCGACGCCGGTTTTTTCGGGGTGGGCGGTACACTGATCTGCTACCTGAGATTTCGCTTGGAGACCGCCCGTGAATGCCCCCACCCCGATCGCCCAATTTGCCCCCGACATCCGGCAACGCGCCGTGCCCGCCGAGCTGATCGCAGGACTGCAATCGCGATTCGGTGCCCAGTGCTCCACCGCCCAGGCGGTGCGCGACCAGCACGGTCGCGACGAGTCGGCATTCACCGTGCCACCGCCGTCCGCCGTAGTGTTTGCGCAGAACACGCAAGACGTGGCCGATGCCGTGAAGCTTGCCGCCGCGCACCGCGTGCCGGTGATTCCTTTTGGCGTCGGCTCTTCGCTCGAAGGCCACCTGCTCGCGGTGCAAGGCGGTATCAGCATCGACGTGAGCCGCATGAACCAAGTGCTGGCGGTGCAGGCTGAAGACCTCACCGTCACCGTGCAGCCCGGCGTGACCCGCATGGCGGTCAATGCCGCCGTGAAGAGCGAAGGCCTCTTTTTCCCCATCGACCCCGGCGCCGATGCGTCCATCGGCGGCATGGCTGCCACCCGCGCCAGTGGAACCAACGCGGTTCGCTACGGCACCATGCGCGAGAACGTACTGGCGCTTGAAGTGGTCACCGCCAGCGGAGAGATCATCCGCACCGGCACCCGCGCCAAAAAGAGCAGCGCGGGCTACGACCTCACCCGCCTGATGGTGGGCAGCGAAGGCACGCTCGGTGTCATCACCGAAGTCACGCTCAAGCTCTACCCATTGCCCGAAGCCATCTCGGCCGCCACCTGCTCCTTCCCCACCATCGAAGCTGCGGTGCGCTGCGTGATCCAGACTATCCAGCTCGGCGTGCCCATCGCGCGCTGCGAGCTGATTGACGCTGGCACGGTGCGCATGGTCAATGCCCACAGCAAGCTCGGTCTGCGCGAAGAGCACATGCTGCTGATGGAGTTTCACGGCTCGCCGGCAAGCGTGAAGGAACAGGCTGAGACCGTGCAGGAGATCGCGACAGAGTTCGATGGCCAGTCGTTCGAATGGGCGACCACGCCTGAGGAACGCACCCGCCTGTGGACCGCGCGGCACAACGCCTACTTCGCCGCCATCCAGAGCAAACCCGGCTGCCGCGCGATTTCCACCGACACCTGTGTGCCCATCAGCAAGCTGGCCGACTGCCTGCTCGACTCGGTAGCGGAGGCCGACGCTTCCGGCCTGCCCTACTTCCTGGTCGGCCACGTGGGCGATGGCAACTTCCACTTCGGTTACCTGATCGATCCGGACAACACCGAAGAGCGCCGCATCGCCGAAGCCCTGAACCACCAGCTAGTCACGCGCGCGCTGGCGCTGGAAGGGACCTGCACCGGGGAACACGGCGTGGGTCTGCACAAGATGGACTTCCTGCTGACCGAGGCGGGCACAGGAGCGGTGGACATGATGCGAACCATCAAGCGCGCATTGGACCCAGACAACATCCTGAATCCAGGCAAGATCTTCACCCTCTGAGCTCGTCACATCAGCTGACCTACTGCCAGTGCCAGTGAGGTTCACGCCAAGGCTTCTCGAACCGCCATCTGAACAACGTGAAGTACACGCCATGACGCTTCTGTTTTCTCCCTATGCCCTGGGTACGGTGACGCTCAAGAACCGCATCGTCATCGCGCCTATGTGCCAGTACTCGGCCGACAACGGCGACGCCACCGACTGGCACCTGATCCACCTGGGCCACCTGGCTTTGTCAGGTGCTGCGCTGCTGATTCTGGAGGCCACCGCGGTGGAGCCCGAGGGGCGCATTTCCCCCGGCGATCTGGGCCTCTGGAGCGATCAGAACGAGGCCGCCTTAGGCCGCGTGCTGCAGGCGGTGCGCCGCTACTCCGACATGCCCATCGGCATCCAACTCGCACACGCCGGGCGCAAGGGCTCCAGCCACGTGCCCTGGCGCGGCGGCCAACTGATTCCTGTGAACGAGGGAGGCTGGGTGCCCTGCGCACCCTCTGCCATGCCCCACGCACCGCACGAGCCAGCGCCTGCGGCGCTGGACCTGGCCGGCCTGAAACGAATCCGCCAGGCGTTTGTGGACGCTGCCATTCGGGCGCACCGGCTCGGCATTGCATTGATCGAGTTGCACGCCGCGCACGGTTATCTGCTTCACCAGTTCCTGTCGCCACTGGCGAACCAGCGTGACGACGCTTACGGTGGCTCGCTGGAGAACCGCATGCGCTTTCCGCTGGAGGTGTTTGATGCCATCCGCGCCGCAGTGCCCGCTGAACTGCCTGTGGGCGTGCGAATTTCCGGGACCGACTGGGTCGAAGGCGGCTGGGACATTGAACAAAGCGTGGCCTTTGGTCTGGCCCTGCGAGAGCGCGGCTGCGCGTTTGTGCACCTCACCAGCGGCGGTGTTTCGCCGTTGCAGCAGATCCCGCTGGCACCCAACTACCAGGTGCCGCTGGCCACCGCTATGCGCGAAAAAACCGGCCTGCCCACCATGGCCGTGGGGCTGATCACGGAAGCGCAGCAGGCCGAAGCCATCTTGGAAGAAGGCCAGGCCGACCTGGTGGCGCTGGCGCGCGGCATGCTGTTCGATCCGCGTTGGCCCTGGCACGCTGCCGCAGAACTGGGTGCGCAGGTGGATGTGCCGCCGCAATATTGGCGCTCGCAACCCAGGGGTTTGAACGGCCTGTTTGGCGACGCTGCCAAGATCGGTCAGCGCTGACGCCAGCGTGGCAGCAACGGCGCTTCAGCGAGCAGTCTTGGGTTCCCGATCGGGCGATGCCACCAATGAGAATGGCGCACGGTAGGCCCAGACCGTGCGCGTTCGTTCGCGTTCCAGCACCGCATCGGGCTCCAGGTTGAGCGCAGGAAACTCCAGGCTCACCAGCCAGGCGCCAGGTGCCAGTTCGGCGCGGGCTTTGTCCACCGCCTTGCCCATGCTTTCCGGTCGCTGAAATAGGTAGACCATCTGGTAGCCAGACCAGTCGGCGCGCCAGATGTCACCGCGCCGCACCCGCGCCCAGGGGCAGCGCAGCGCACACAGCCAGCGCAGCGGCCAGCTCCATTCCAGCCCGTGCAGTTCGGCCTCTGGGTACGCCTGGCGCAAGGCGATCAGGCCATCGCCCACACCGCAACCGGCCTCCAGCACACACGCTCCCGGCGGCAGCGGCGCTCGCTCGCCCAGGCCCTGCAAACCATCGCGTGGCGTGGGGAACAGCGGCGCGTCGCGCCAAGCGTTGAGCGGGTAAATCAGGAGCAACAGGGCCAGCGGCAGCAGCCAATAAGCCGGTGCGAGGGTGAGCGCGCCACTGGCCGCCAGCGACAAGGGAAAGCCCCCTGCCACGATCAGCCGGCGCCACGAGTTGGGCGCCAGCAGGCTACCGGCCACGCCCAGCGCGCAGGCCAGCAGCAGGGCCGCCACAGGCCCCAGCCCCATTGCAACGGCGAGTGTGTAAACCCCCCATGCCGCAGCCCAGACCAGCAGGGCGGGCAAGGGCCAGGGCAGACTCGGCATCACCAGCAGCAGGTCGAATGGCGAGCGCTCAGCGCGCGTTGCCGTGGCCGCGCAGCCGGTCGATCAGGCCATTGAGTTCATCGAGCGAGCCGAACTGGATCGCGATCTCACCGAGCTCCTCAAATCGGCCGTGGCGCTTGACGCGCTTTTTCACCCGCACCTCGACATCGGCGGTGAGCAGGTCGGCCAGCTCTTCTTCCACCCGGCGCACGTCGCGCGACTTTTCTTTCTTGAGCTTTTGTGGCGCGAGCGCGAACTCGGCGCTCAGCTTTTTCACCAGGCTCTCGGCTTCCCGGACCGACATTTTTTTGCCCGCGATCTGGTTGCCAGCCGTGATCTGGGTCGCCTTGTCCAGCGTGAGCAAGGCGCGCGCATGGCCCATATCCAGGTCGCCAGCCATCAGCATGGTCTGCACCGGCTCGGCAAGTTGCAGCAGGCGCAGCAGGTTGCTGGCCGCGCTGCGCGAGCGCCCCACCGCCTGTGCCGCCTGTTCGTGAGTGAGTCCAAACTCCTTCACTAGCCGCTGTAAACCTTGGGCTTCTTCCAGCGGGTTCAGGTCTTCGCGCTGCATGTTCTCGATCAACGCCATGGCAGCGGCAGCCTCGTCGGGCACGTCGCGTACCAGCACCGGCACGCTGTCCAGCCCGGCCAGCCTTGAGGCCCGGAAGCGCCGCTCACCCGCGATGATTTCGTATTTGCCAGCGTGCTCGCCCTGGCTCAGCCGCCGCACCAGGATGGGCTGCATCACCCCCTGCAACTTGATCGACTCGGCCAGTTCGTAGAGCGCACCCTCGTCCATGTGGGTACGGGGCTGATACTGACCAGCCACCAGTTCGGTCAGCGGCAGGCTGGCCGGTGACTGCGCCGCCCGCCCGGCCTCCTGCGCGTCGGGAGAAGCGGCTTCCGCCACTTTGGGGCCCAGTAGGGCTTCGAGTCCGCGGCCAAGGCCTTTGGGTTTTTTGGTGACCATGCTCATGCTTTCGTGGTGATCAGTTCATTCAGCCAGGTCAGGCCTTGCGGCCAGTCGCCCAGCTGGGCTTCGGCGTTGATGTGCCCCCGATAACCCAGGTCTTCGACGCGCGAGCCCCAGGCAGCGGCCAAGTGCCGCGCTCGCTCATAGCGACAGTAGGGGTCATTGCGGCTGGCGACCAGCACGCTCGGGAACGGCAGCGCTTGCGTGGGTACCGGCGACCAGCTCGGCAACACCTCGCGCAAGGCGTCGTCATCGGCGTCGCCCGGCGCTACCAGCAACGCAGCTTGTACCCGGTGGCTGTTCCGGGAGTGTGCCGCCCAGGCGGCGCTGAGGATGCAACCCAGGCTGTGCGCCACCAGCACCACAGGTCCGTCGCAGCACAGCACCACCTCTTCCAGCCGTGCCATCCAGTCGCCGCGTTTGGGCGTCATCCAGTCGTGCTGGTCAACGCGGCAGTAGCCGTGTTGCGTCTCCCAACGGCTTTGCCAATGGTCGGGGCCGCTGTTTTGCCAGCCGGGCAGGATCAGGACGTTCTGAGGTTTCACGTGGAACCAAGACCTGCCGTCACGGCTGTGCAATGCGCGCCACCATTTCGCTGGCAAATGCCAGATAGGCCTGACTGCCCTTGGCCGCCGGGTCGAACACCACCCCGGGCAAGCCGTAGCTGGGGGCTTCGGCCAACCGGACATTGCGCGGAATCACGGTGTCGAACACCTTGTCGCCAAAATGGCTCTTGAGCTGGTCGCTCACCTGCTGCTGCAAGGTGATGCGAGGGTCGAACATGACGCGCAGCAGACCGATGATCTGCAGATCTTTGTTCAGGTTGGCGTGCACCTGCTTGATGGTATTGACCAGATCCGTCAATCCTTCAAGCGCGAAATACTCGCACTGCATCGGTACGATCACCCCATGGGCCGAGCACAGGCCGTTGAGCGTCAACATGGAGAGCGAGGGCGGGCAGTCGATCAGGATGAAGTCGTAGTCGGCATCCACTTCGGCCAGCGCAGACTTGAGCCGCTTTTCGCGCCGCTCGACATCCACCAGCTCGATCTCAGCACCGGCCAGCTCACGGTTGGCGCCTAGCACCTGATAACCACATTTGTCCGGGCAGATCGCTGCCTCGGCCACGCTGGCCGACTCCAGAAGCACGTCGTACACCGAAAGGGCCATGGCGCGTTTGTCCACGTTTGAACCCATGGTGGCATTACCCTGCGGATCAAGGTCGACCATGAGCACGCGCTGACCGATCTTGGCCAGGCCGGCAGCGAGGTTGACGGTGGTGGTGGTTTTGCCGACCCCACCCTTCTGGTTGGCGACGCAGAATATTTTGGCCATCAGGAGTTACGCCCGTCTTTATTTGGAGATGGCCAGCTTGATGCCAAAGCCGATGAGGAAAACGCCAGCAAGCTTGTTCAGCGTCTGGGTGATGCGGGGGTTGGCGCGCACGCGCTCGGCCAGAAAGTGGGTCAGCAGCACCGCAGTGAGGCCGTAGAGAAACGTCAACGCCGCCACCGTGGCCGCCATGGCGCCGAAGGTTATGAGGCCCTGGTGCCTGGCCGGATCGACGAAAAGCGGGAAAAACGCCATGTAGAACACGATCGCCTTGGGGTTGAGCAAGGTGATGGTCAGCGCCTGCTGAAAATACTGCCGTGGGCGGATGTGGAGCACGGGCGCATCGCCCGGCTTGGCGGTCAGCAACCTCCAGCCCAGCCAGGCCAGGTAGGCCGCGCCCAGCCATTGCACCGCGCTGAAGGCCGCCGGGTAGGTCACCAGCAGCGTGGCCACGCCCGCCACCGCGAGCCACATCAGCACCTGATCACCCGCGATCACGCCCAGCGTAGCGGCCAGCCCACCTCGCACGCCACCCTTGCTGGTGGAGGTGATGAGTGCCAGATTGCCCGGGCCAGGAATGGCCAGAAACAGCACGACGGCGGCCACGAACGCGCCGTAATCTGCAATGCCGAACATGGGATTTCCCTCCAGGTAAGCTGGAGAGTTTACGTGAGCCGCCCCGCAAGTCCGCCGGATTCAGCGCGGCAGTGGCTTCAACCAGACGATGCAGCGCTCGGCATCCAGCCCCGGCACGCTCAGAGGTTCCACGTGAAACACCGTCACATCTTCGGACAAGGCCGCGATTTCGTCGGCTGGGTCCTTGCCCTTCATGGCCATCCACACACCGCCGGGATTGAGGGCTTCCCGCGACCAGGTCGTGAAATCGACCAGCGAGGCAAAGGCCCGCGAGCAGATCACATCAAAGCCCCCGCCCCCCTCCGCCCTCAGCGCCTCCACCCGGGCGTGCACGCCGCGCAAGTTGGCGAGCTGCAGCGTGGCTGCCGCCTGCTGGATGAAGGCGGCCTTTTTGCCGACGGTGTCCACACAGGTCACCGCCAAGCCCGGGCAGGCGATGGCGATCACCACGCCGGGCAGCCCGCCTCCCGAGCCGACATCCAGCAGCCGCATGGGACGCCCAGCGGTGTGTCGCTGCAGCGGGCCGATGACGGCCAGGCTGTCGAGCAGGTGGTGGGTCATCATTTCGGCCGGGTCTCGCACCGCCGTCAGGTTGTAGACCCGGTTCCATTTTTGCAGCAGCGCCAGATACGTCAGCAGCCGGTCGACCTGCGCCTCGTCCAGCGCCAGTCCCAGGCGCGCGAGCCCGTCGGTCAGCTCCTCACGGCTCATGCGATGGCTTCGCGGTCGCTGGGTGCAGCAACAGGCAAAGTGGCAAAGCCCTTGAAGCCACCCTTCTTCAGATGGATCAGCAGCAGCGAGATGCTGGCCGGGGTGATGCCTGAGATGCGGGCTGCTTGTCCCAAAGTCTCGGGCCGGTGTTTGGCCAGCTTTTGCCGCGCCTCGAATGAGAGCGCCGCCACCTGCAGGTAGTCCAGATCGGCTGGCAGCCTCATGCCTTCGTAGTGCACGGCCCGCTCGACCTCGGATTTCTGGCGGTCGATGTAGCCCGAGTACTTGGCCGCAATTTCAACCTGCTCCACCACCGCCGCATGCAGGTCACCCAGGGTTTCACGTGAAACACCCTGCCCTGCGTGCTGCCCGCCATTCAGGCTCATCAGGTCCGCGTAGCCCACACCGGGTCGCCGCAGCAGGTCAAACAGGTTGTGTTCGTGCTCGATGGCCTTGCCCAGCACACGTTCGCTTTCATCGGCGGGCAGATTGCGGGGATTCACCCAGGTGGCCTTCAGTCGCTCGGTCTCCGCCGCCACCGCGTCGCGCTTGCGGGCAAACGCGTCCCAGCGCGCATCGTCTACCAGTCCCATGCGCCGGCCGGCTTCGGTCAGGCGCAGGTCGGCGTTGTCTTCGCGCAGCTGCAGGCGAAACTCGGCCCGGCTGGTAAACATGCGGTAGGGCTCGGTCACGCCCTGCGTCACCAGGTCATCGACCAGCACGCCGAGGTAAGCCTCGTCGCGCCGCGGCAGCCAGGGCGCTTCGCCGCGCACCTGCAGGGCGGCATTCAGACCGGCAAACAGGCCTTGGGCCGCGGCTTCTTCGTAGCCGGTGGTGCCGTTGATCTGGCCGGCGAAGAACAGGCTCTGGATCTGCTTGGTCTCAAAGCTGTTCTTGAGCGAGCGCGGGTCGAAGTAGTCGTACTCAATGGCGTAGCCCGGGCGCAGGATGTGGGCGTTTTCCAGCCCGGGCATGCTGCGCACCAGGGCGTACTGGATGTCAAACGGCAGGCTGGTGGAAATGCCGTTGGGGTATACCTCGTGCGTGGTCAGGCCCTCAGGTTCCAGGAAAATCTGGTGGCTGTTCTTGTCCGCAAAGCGGTTCACCTTGTCTTCCACGCTCGGGCAGTAGCGTGGACCCACGCCCTCAATCTGGCCGGTGAACATGGGACTGCGGTCAAAACCAGAGCGGATGATCTCGTGCGTTCGCTCGTTGGTGTGGGTGATCCAGCACGGCACCTGGGCCGGGTGGATGGAGGAGTGGCCCATGAAACTGAACACCGGCACCGGCTGGTCGGGGTTCATGCCGCCGGACACGCCATCCCCGGGCTGTTCGGTGCATTTCGAATAGTCGATGCTGCGGCCATCCAGGCGCGGCGGCGTACCGGTTTTCAGCCGACCTTGCGGCAGCTTCAGCTCCTTGAGCCGAGCCGAGAGGCTGATCGCCGGTGGGTCGCCTGCGCGCCCGGCGGCGTGGCTGCTCAGGCCCACGTGGATCTTGCCGTCGAGGAAGGTGCCAGCGGTCAGCACCACGGTGCGGCTGCGAAAACGGATACCGATCTGCGTCACGGCGCCCACCACGCGGTCGCCCTCCACCATCAGGTCGTCCACCGCCTGCTGGAACAGCCAGAGGTTGGGCTGGTTTTCCAGCGTGCGGCGAATCGCCGCCTTGTACAGCACGCGGTCGGCCTGGGCCCGGGTGGCGCGCACCGCCGGCCCCTTGGAACTGTTGAGGATGCGGAACTGGATGCCGCTTTCATCGGTGGCCAGGCCCATGGCGCCGCCCAGCGCGTCCACCTCCTTCACGAGGTGGCCCTTGCCGATGCCACCGATGCTGGGGTTGCAGCTCATCTGCCCCAGGGTCTCGATGTTGTGGGTCAGCAGCAGGGTGGCGCAGCCCATGCGCGCAGCAGCCAGCGCCGCCTCGGTGCCGGCATGGCCGCCACCGACGACGATCACATCAAATGTTTGGGGGTAAAGCATGAACAAGTCTCCAGGCGCCAGCCTCGGGCGAGTACCTGACAATTTCCATCGATGTGTTCCACGTGAAACACCCGCCCGCATCGGGCCCGAGAGAGGCCAGCCAGGATTGTCCCATCTTTGTCGGACCCCTGCCCAATAAAGCAGCAGCGCCATGCCACACAATCACCCCATGAAACAACCTACCCCCCTCCTCGTCTTCGCCGGCAGCACCCGCGCCGAATCCTGGAACCGCCAACTCGCTGGCGCGGTGGCAGACATCGCCACCGCCGAAGGCGCGCAGGTCACGCGCATCGAACTGGCCGACTTTGACGTGCCGATGTACAACGCCGACTTGGAAGCGCGCGGCACGCCGCGCGACGTGGTGCGACTGAAAGAGCTCTTTCACGACCACCCGGCCTGGCTGGTGTGTTCGCCCGAGTACAACGGCAGCTACACCGGGCTCCTGAAGAACACCATCGACTGGGTGTCGAGCCCGATCAAGGGCGACGCCACCTGGGCCAGCGGCAGCAAGCCGTTTGCCGGCAAGGTGGTCGGTCTGCTGGCAGCCTCACCGGGTGCGCTGGGCGGCCTGCGCAGCCTGGGCCACCTCACCCCGCTGCTGATGAACCTGCAGTGCTGGGTGGCGCCGCGCCAGTTCGCCCTGTCCCGAGCCCACGAAGCCTTCGACCCCAACGGCCAGCTCGCCACCGACACCGCCCGCAGCAACGCCCGCGCCGTGGTGGAACAGGTGCTTTGGGCCGCTCGCCGGTTTCAGGCACCTTGATGCAGTGCAGGACGGGTTGCGCGGCCTGCTGCATCGCGCCGTCCATCAGCAGCGCCGTGCCAGGCCTGCCCCACGGCAAACCGGCCGGCGTGCCTTGTCCACACCTAGACGAGGGTTTGCGCTGCCGCCTGTTTGGCTTGCCCGAACGGCCCGCAGTGTGCGCTTCACTGATGCCAAGCGCGGAGATGTGCGGTGAAGACCGGGCGCATGCGCTCTTATTTTTGAAGCTCCTAGAGGCCGCCACACAGCCGCTTCGAGTTGGTCCATGAACAGAGCCCGCATTTTGCGGGCTCTGTTGAAGGCGACAGCCCAGCGAACCTCACTGCTTGACGGCTTCCACCTGCACCAGCAGACGGACGTCCTTCGGGATGCCCGGCACGCCATAGCCCATGCCGTGTGCTGCGCGATCCAACACGCCTTCGAAATCGCCGCCGCAGACCTCACGCTTGAGCATCGGGCTCTGATAGCAGTTGAACCGGGTGGCCTTGAGCGTGAGCGGCAGCGTCTTGCCGAGCAGGGTGAACTGGCCTTGCACCTCGCTCACCTGGTCGCCGTTAAACACAAAACGGTCCGACACAAAACGCGCCTTGGGAAACTGTTCGGCGTCGAAAAAATCTGCGCTTCGCAGGTGCTTGTCGAACGCCGCCGTGCCAGTGTTGACCGAGGCCACCTCAAAGCTGATGTCGACCTTGCCGGACTTGGCCGCCCGGTCGAAGCTCACAGCACCCTCTTTCTTGTCGAAACGACCCCGGTTGGTCGACGTGGCGAAGTGGCTCACCTCGAACGTCACAAAGGTGTGGGTCGGGTCGATGGTGTACTCGGCCGCTTGGGCCAGGCCGGCGGTGGACAGCAAGGCGGTGGCAGTCAGCAGCGGGAGGGATTTGAACATGGTGATTTCTCCAGGAGGTTGAAACAAGATGAAGGGAAACGAAAAACTCAGAGCTTGGCCACGCCGGTGAGCGCGAGGCGAAAGCGCACCTGCACCTCATCGGCCACCATTGAGGTGTCCGACCACTCCTGGTCACCGATGCGGAAAGTGAGGCGCTTAATAGGGAAACTGCCAGTCGCGGTGGTCTGGGCGCCCCGCTGCTCCAGCGTCACCGGCACCACCAAGTCGCTGCTCACGCCCTTGATGCTCAGCTTGCCGGCCACCTCGAACCGGCTGGCGTCGATGCGTTTGACGCTGCTGGACTGAAAGGTGGCCTTGGGAAACGCGGCGACGTTGAACCAGACCGGTTTGGGCAGCTCCGCATCGGTCTCGCGCACGCCAATCGTGGCGCTGCCGGTGTCGATGGTGAACGCGATGCGGGCAGATGCGGGTTGCGCCGGGTCAAACGCCACCTGTGCATCAAAGGTCTTGAAGCGGCCCTCCACCGGCACACCCAGCTGTCGACTGACAAAGCGGATCTCGCTTTGCGCAGGCACCAACTGCTGAGCGACAGCAGAAAGTGGCAGAAGAACGGCCAAGCTGGCGAGCAACAGCAAACGTTTCATGAAGATTCCTGGGTTCGAGCGGAAGGATCGGTCGACGAGGCCTTCCAGCCCATGCGCGACAGCAGACCGTCGCGGTCGATGAAATGGTGCTTCAGCGCTGCGGCGACATGCAACGACACCAACGCGGCCAGGGCATAGGCGGCATACCGGTGAGCGGCTTTGAGCGCGTCGGCCAGCGATTCGTTCACGGGCACCCAGTCGGGCAACGGCAGCACGCCGAACAGGACGATGGAGAAGCCCGTGGCCGAGCTGTAGGCCCAGCCCAGCAAGGGCACAGCAAAGAACAGCAAGTAGAGGGCGGCGTGGGTTGCGTGGTGCGCCAGACGCTGCCAGGCCGGCATGGCGCGTGCAAACGACGCTGGCAGCGGGGGTGGGCGGTGTGTGAGGCGCCACAGGAGCCGAAGCAACGCCAGGCTGAGCACCAGCACTCCAGCCCACTTGTGCCAGTTGTAGAGCTTCAACCGATCAGGTGAAAACGGCAAATCCACCATGTACAGACCCACCGCAAACATCCCGGCCAGCGCCAACCCCTGCACGGCATGCAACAGCCGGGCGAGCCGTGTGTAGATGAGAGGATGCGTTTCCTGCATGCCTTCACTGTAAACAGCGGCAGCGCCACGCCGCGCCTGCGAACTTGAAGCCAGCATTCAATGAATTTGAATGTTCGGGCCTTCTGGCAACCCCCTCTGCCAGCAAGAGGCCGCTCCTACAATCGCGCCATGAACACCACCGAATCGGCCCAGCTGCTGGAGCTCTACCCAGCTTTCCATGCTTTGCAAAGCTTGCTGGGGCAACTGCCGGTGCACGAGGCACCGCCGGGCACGCCTTTGTTTCGGGAACAGCAAGCTTGTGCGGGCTTTCCGCTGGTGTTGTCGGGCGAGGTGCGCGTCTCGCGGGCCTCTGCCCAAGGACGCGAGCTGGAGCTCTACCGCGTGTTGCCAGGCGAGATGTGCCTGGTGTCCTCTGCCAGCCTGTTTGCCCAGCAGCCGCTGACCGCGCGCGGCACCACCACCGCCGCGACCCGTTTTTGCCTGCTCAGCCCGGGCGACTTCCAGGCCGCGCTCAGTCAGCCGGACTTCAGAGACTTTGTGCTCGGCCTGTTTGCCGCGCGCATGGCCGACCTCACGGCCCTGATTGAAGCCGTGGCCTTTCAGCGGCTCGACAGCCGCCTGGCCGGTGCCTTGCTGGGTCATGGGGCCCAGCTACACGTGACCCACCAGGCGTTGGCCGACGAGCTAGGCACGGTTCGTGAAATCGTCACGCGGCTGCTGCACCGCTTCGAGCGCGACGGCCTGATCGAACTCTCGCGAGAGTGCATCACCATCCGCGACAGCGCCGGCCTACGCGCTGCCGCCACCCTGCCCACGCGCTGAGCGCCATCACCCTTCCGAGGCGTTGGCGGCTATGTGACACAGGTCACAGACTCAGCAAGGCTGCCGAGCTCCAATAGCGCCATGCCCCGGGTGCGTCCACATCGGCCGCCGGGACCCATCAAAATCCTGACAGGAGCACTGACATGACCAAAAACGTAGGCGGCATCGACCGCGGTATTCGCATCGCCTTGGGCCTGGCCCTCATCGCCGCTGCGGCCACTGGCACCGTGGGCGTCTGGGGCTACATCGGTGTGGTGCCGCTGCTGACCGGCTTCATAGGGTGGTGCCCGCCGTACGCCATGCTGGGCTTCAACACCTGCTCGATGAAGAAGTGAAGGCGGTGCTGGCGTTGGCCAGCATGCACTCGCCGCACATCGAATGTGTCTGTCCTGACAGGGACAAGCGCTCCGGGCCTCTTGGGCCTACAGTGTTTCCACAGGCTGCGACGCCTTGCCGCAGTGCACCCGGAGACACACCATGCACATTCCCTCCCTGAAAGAATTGGTCAGCGCCGAAGAATGGGCGCTACGCTGCGACCTCGCCGCTTGCTACCGACTGGTAGCGGCCTATGGCTGGAGTGATCTGGTCTTCACCCACATCAGCGCCAAGCTGCCCGACAGCGTGACCGGTGGGGACCATCAGTTCCTGATCAACCCCTACGGCCTGATGTTCGACGAGATCACGGCCAGCAGCCTGGTCAAGGTCGACATGGCCTGCAACAAGCTGCTCGACTCACCATTTCCGGTGAATCCGGCCGGCTTTGTCATCCACAGCGCCGTGCACGAGGCACGCCCCGAAGCTGGCTGCGTGCTGCACACCCACACGCGAGCCGGCGTCGGTGTGAGCGCTCAAAAGGGTGGCATCTTGCCGATCAGCCAGCAAAGCACCTTCGTGCTGGCTTCGCTGGCGTACCACGACTACGAAGGCGTGGCCTTCCGCCCTGATGAGAAGCCGCGCCTGCAGGCCGACTTGGGCGAGGCCAATTTCCTGGTGCTGCGGAACCATGGTCTGCTGACCGTGGGCAAGACGATTGCCGACGCGTTTCTCTCGATGTACACGTTTGAGAACACCTGCCGCATCCAGGTCGACGCCATGGCGGGCGGCAGCGAGCTGGTGTCGGTGAACCCAGCCATCCTGGCGGGCATGGGCGAGGTCATGAAGATCGCCACCGCCGGCCAGGGCGCGCAGCTGGCCTGGCCGGCGCTACTGCGCAAGGCCGACCGGCTCGATCCGGGCTACAAGATCTGATTCAAGCGGCGTCGGCCGACGCAACAAACGCTGCCATGCCATCGAGCAAGGTGCGCAGACGACGCAGTTCGCGCGATCGATTGAGCCGGCTCGACCAGCCCGCCACCCGCGACACCCAGCGCAGTCGCGGCAGCAGGTGGGCCAGGAAGGCCTGCAGGTCGGGCCGCAGACCCGCTTCGTAGGGGCGCGCGCGGGCTGCATCTTCGTAAGCCTGCAACACATGGAGCACCGCGCCCGGGCCTCGAGGTTCGAGCATGTGCGACAGCGAAAACAGCAGCTGCAGCGCGTCGTACAGCTGCACCGTCGGCAGGTCCATGCCAGGCAGCAGCGGTTCTTCAAAGTCCAGGCGGGCGAAGCGCTTGCCGTCCCAGGTGAGGTTGCGCGTCTGCGCCCCGCCGTGCCAGTGGCCCCGGGCGTGAAAGGCGGCGAGGTCCGCACTCGCGGCGCACATGATGGCCAGCCGCTCTGATTCGGGCAGCTGGCCCAACGTGTGTGCCAGGGTGGGGCCAATGTCGCCCGTCACCAGCGAGTGACCATCAAACGCGATCACCGGCGGCACCGCTTCGCCGGCAGCGGCCAGGGCCAGCAGCCGCTCGTGCTCAAACGCCAGCAGGCCGCGTGCATCGGTCTGGCGCACCGCGTGCCAGGGCACGGGCACACCGAGCGCGTGCGCAAACACCCAGATGCCCAACGACTGACGGCGGCTGCGCAGTGGCCGGTCGGCGGTTTTGGTCCAGGTCTTGGAAGGCGAGGTCGGATTGGGCGGGCTCAAGGCTCCGGATTATCCGGGAAGCATCCCTCGGGCCGCCAGACCGCCGAAACACCCCCCGGAGGCAGCACCAGCGCGTGGAACTTAGCCCTCGGCGTAGCGCTCCAGCTCCCAGCCGCTCACCTGCTGGGTGTATCGGTCCCACTCGGCGCGATGAATCTGCAAAAACTGCTCACAGAACGCGGTACCGACCGCATCGCGCAGGGTCTGGTCGGCTGCCAGCGCGTCCAGCGCTGCGCACAGATCGCGCGGCAAGGGCGGCGGCATGGGTTGGCCGCGCACCTGCCGCTCGTACAAGTCGTGCTCGCAGGGTTCGCAGGGAGGCAACTGGCGATCGATGCCGTCCAGCCCCGCTGCCAGGGTACCGGCGAGCGCGGCGTACACGTTGCAGGCCGCGTCGGGCAGGCGCCACTCCAGCCGCCCGGCCACGCTGCGCAGCAGGCAGGTGCGGTTGTTGTCGCCCATGGCGGCCCACACTGGTGACCAGGTGGTGCCCGAAGCGCTGGCGCTGCTGGCCAGCCGCTTGTAGCTGTTGACCGTGGGCGCACACAGCGCACTCAGGGCGCTGGCGTGAACCAGCAGACCGGCAGCAAATTGCTGACCCAGGGCGCTGAGCCCCAGCGCGCCCTGCGTGTCCGCCATCAGCGGCTGGCCCTGGGGGTCGGTCAGGCTGAGGTGAAAGTGCAGGCCGCTGCCAGGCGCATGGGCCAGCGGCTTGGGCATGGTGGAAAACACTTGTCCATGCTGCTGCGCCACCGCCTGAGCCGTGAGCTTGAAGAGCTGGTAACGGTCGGCAGCCGCTAGAGCGTGGTCGTGCCGGTAGTTGATTTCATACTGACCGCAAGCATCTTCATGATCGATCTGCTGCAGCTCGAAGCCCAGCGCCGTGAGGTGGCGACGCATGTCGTCCAGAAAACCAGCGTTGCGAATGATGGCCTGCAGGTCGTAAGAAGGTTTGTGCAGCCGGTCCTGGACGTCGGCCACGACCCAGCGTCCATCTCCGTCGCGCTTGAGCAGGAAAAACTCGGGCTCGATGCCCACCCACAGCGTCCAGCCGCGCTCCAGCAAGCGATCGGTCTGGCGCTTGAGCAGCTGGCGCGAACAGGTATTCAGCGGCTCGCCGCCCGCAAAACCATCGCACACTGCATGGGCCACCCCAGACATGAACGGCAAGGGACGCAGCGACTCGGGCAACACGCGGCCCATGTAATCACTGCGAGGACCCAAACGCGGCAGGCCCGTGCCCCAGATGCTGGGGCCGGCAAAACCGGCGCCGATGGCCACCGCATCGGCCAAGCCCGACAATGGCAGCAACTTGCCCTTGGGCGCGCCCATAAGGTCGGTGAAGGTCGCCAACACCGAGTGCACCCCCTGGTCGTGCAACCAGCGGGAGCGCTCGTCCAGATTCAAGCCAGCACCTCGGCCATAGAAGCGTCGATCACGTCCAGGCCTTCGGCAAATACCGCGTCCTCGATGGTGAGTGGGAACAGGAAGCGGATCACGTTGCCATACACCCCGCAGGTCAGCAGCAGCAGACCGCGCTTGAGCGCTGCCGCCTGCACCTTCTTGGTGGTGTCGGCATCGGGTGCGCCCGTGGTCGCGTCCACAAATTCACAAGCCACCATGGCACCCAGACCCCGCACATCGCTGATGCGCTTGGACCTGGCCTGCACGGCGTTCAGGCGAGCGATCAGCTCGTCGCCCAGCTTCTGCGCGCGCTCGGGCAGCTTCTCTTCAGCCATCACGTCGAGCACCGCGTGCGCCGCGGCGATCGCCAGCGGATTGCCGGCGTAAGTGCCCCCCAGACCACCGGGTGAAGGAGCGTCCATCACCGCCGCCTTGCCGCAAACCGCCGACAGCGTGGTGCCGCCGGCCATGCTTTTGGCCAGGGTCATCAGATCCGGGCTCACGCCGTAATGCTCCATAGCAAACATCTTGCCGGTGCGCGCAAACCCTGTCTGCACTTCGTCAGCGATGAGCATGATGCCATGCTGGTCACACAGCTCACGCAGCCACTTCACGGCAGCCGGCTGGATCGGGTTGAAGCCGCCCTCGCCCTGCACTGGTTCAAACACGATGGCCGCCACACGGTTGGGCTCAATGTCGCACTTGAACAACTGCTCCATCGCGCGTTTGGTGTCGTCCAGCGACGCGCAGTGGCATGGAAACGGCACGTGGTAAATCTCGGGCGGAAACGGTCCAAAGCCCGCCTTGTAGGGTTGCACCTTGCCGGTCATGGCCACAGCGAACATGCTGCGGCCGTGGAAGGCGCCGCCGAAGGCGATCACGCCGCTGCGCCCGGTTGCCGAGCGGGCGATCTTCATTGCGTTCTCGATCGCTTCGGCGCCAGTGGAGAAAAATGCGGTCTTCACCGGCCCGTCGATGGGCAGGATGGCATTGATGCGTTCGGCTAGTGCCACGTACTCGGTGTAGGGCACCACCTGGTAACAGCTGTGGGTGAAGCGCTGCAGTTGCGCCGCAATCGCCGCCTGCACCTTGGGATGCACATGCCCAGTGTTGAGCACCGCGATGCCGCCGGCAAAGTCGATGAAACGGCGCCCCTCGATATCCCAGAACTCGGCATTCTTGGCGCGTTCGATGAAAAAATCACCCATCACGCCCACGCCCCGCGGCGTCGCGTCAAGCCGGCGCTGATGCCAGGCAGCGTTGGTGTGAGGGGTGTTCAGGTGCTGAGGTTTTTGCGGTGCGTTCATCACAATCTCCAAAAAAAATAATTCGGCGCAAAGTGCCTTCACCGAGGGCAGCGCGGATCGGGCTTGGCCCGGCCGCCAGTGACGCCCCCCTAGGGGGTGACGCGAAGCGGCGCGGGGGGAGCCCCGTTACACGGGGCTATCAATCTTGATCCAAGTGGTCTTCATCTCGGTGTACTTATCAAAGGCGTGCATCGATTTGTCGCGGCCCACGCCGCTTTGCTTGAAGCCGCCGAACGGCACCGTAATGTCGTCTTCGTCGTACGAATTCACGTGCACGGTCCCCGCGCGCAGCGCTCGCGCCACGCCGTGCGCCTTGTTGATGTCGCGCGTCCACACCGCCGCCTGCAAGCCGTAGACACTGGCATTCGCCTGTTTCACCACATCAGCCGCATCAGTGAAGCTCAGCACCGACAGCACGGGGCCAAAGATCTCCTCGCGCGCAATGGTCATCTCAGGCGTGACGCCATCGAAGATGGTGGGCTGCACATAACA
Organism: Hydrogenophaga sp.; assembly: GCF_011390835.1. Taxonomy (GTDB): domain Bacteria; phylum Pseudomonadota; class Gammaproteobacteria; order Burkholderiales; family Burkholderiaceae_C; genus Hydrogenophaga. Next base: position 18,826 of record NZ_JAABRQ010000031.1, read on the forward strand.
ACCGCCTTGCACCGGTGTGGCGAGCGAGCCGCCGGCCAACAACTTGGCGCCCTCGCTGTTGCCCAGCCCGATGTAGCGCATCACGTTGTCGAGCTGCACCTGATCGACGATGGCGCCCATGACTGTGCTCTTCTCCAGCGGGTTGCCCGGCTGGAAGTTGGGCACCAGCTTGAGCGCCTTCTCCAGAAAGGCGTCCTTGATTGAGGCTTCGACAAACAGGCGCGACGGGGCATTGCAGCTCTCGCCCTGATTGAAGAAAATGCTGCCCACAGCGGCCTCCACCGCGCGGTCCAGATCAGGGCAATCGGCAAAGACGATATTGGGCGACTTGCCACCGAGCTCGGTCCAGGCACGTTTCAGGTTGCTCTGGCCGGCCATCACATGGATCTGCTTGCCAACGCGGGTGGAGCCGGTGAAGGCGATGCAGTCCACGTCCATGTGCAGGGCCAGCGGACTGCCGGCTTCCGGCCCATAACCCGGCACCACGTTGAACACGCCCGGCGGGATGCCGGCGGCCAACGCCAGGTCGGCCAGCCGCAAGGCGGTCAGCGGGCTTTTTTCGCTGGGTTTCAGCACCACCGAATTGCCGGCGGCCAGGGCCGGCGCGATCTTCCAAGCGGCCATGATCATGGGGTAGTTCCACGGCACGATCACACCCACCACGCCCACGGCTTCGCGGGTGATCAGGGCCAGGGCGTTCGGTCCGGTGGGCGCGATCTCGTCGTACACCTTGTCCACCGCCTCGCCATACCAGCGGATGCAATTGGCCGCCGCGTTCACGTCCACCCCCTTGGCGTACTTCACCGGCTTGCCCATGTCCAGGGTTTCCATCAGCGCCAGCTCGTCGCTGTGGGCCAGCACCGCGTCGGCGAACTTGATCATGATGCGTTTGCGCTGTGCCGGCGCCATGCCACTCCAGCGACGACTCTCGAAAGCCGCGCGCGCGGCGCGCACCGCAGCATCGATGTCGGCCTCGCCGCAGCGGGCCACGGCGGTCAGCAAGCGACCATCTACCGGCGAGATGCTGTCAAAAGTCTGACCATCGAGCGCGGCGATGCGTTCGCCGTTGATCAGGGCACGACCGTCGTAGGTCTGAGTGGCGGTGGCGGGAGCGTTCATGGACACGGGTTTCCTCAAATGTGAATTGGCACCATGCTACGCCGAAACCTTGTTGAAGGACCCGTCCACTTTGGGCCGCCGCCAGCCATCCAGTGGGCTGAATCTGCCCCTGTGTTGGGCGCTCAGTCGCTCAGGTCCCGGCCAGCGCTGCCGTCTCGGCCCGCGTGGCGGCCTGGATCTCGCGCTCGCGCCTGCGGGTCGAACGCGCCACCCAGACCGCGTAGGCAATGATGACGATGGTGACCGTCACGATCAGCAGCGTGGCTGCGGCGTAAATGGTCGGGTTGATGCCGCGGCGCGCGTAGCCGAAGATCACCTGCGGCAAGGTGCTCACACCCGGGCCGGAGAGGAATTCGGCGATCACCACATCGTCAAACGACAGCGTGAACGCCAGCAAAAAGGCCGCCAGGATGGCTTGGAAGATGTTGGGCAGGGTGATCAGAAAAAACACCTGGTGCGGCCGCGCGCCCAGGTCCATCGCCGCTTCCTCAATGCTTCGGTTCATCTCCAGCAGCCGGCTCTGGATCACCACCATGCCGTAGGCCATGCCCAGCAGGGTGTGGCCCACGATGATGGTGAGCAGGCCGCGCTCGGGCCAGCCAAAGGCGTTTTGCACGCCCACGGCCAGAAGCAGCAGCGACAGGCCGATGATCACCTCGGGCATCACCAGCGGGGCGTTCACCATGCCCGAGAAGATGGTGCGGCCGAGAAACCGGCGGTAGCGCACCAGCACAAAGGCCGCAAACGTGGCCAGCACCGCCGATAGCGTGCCAGTGATAGCCGCCACCTTCAATGAGGTGAAAAATCCTTCGACGATGCGGCTGTCGTTGGCCAGGGCCTCGTACCAGCGCAAGGAAAACCCGGTGAAGCGCGCGTCCTGCCGCGTGCTGTTGAAGCTGAACACGATCATGAACAGCAGCGGCAGGTACAGAAAAGCAAACACGATCGCCAACCAGAACTTGCCAAAGTGTTTTTCAAGCAGCTGTTTCATTTCGGTTCCTTGATTCAATCACGCATCGACAGGCGGGAAGTCTTCTCAGGACGCCGCGGGACTGGCTTTGTCAGGCCGCCAGCGTCGCCCCCTTGAGGGGGGTCGCGCGAAGCGCGGCGGGGGTGGATCACTTCTTTTCGGCGGGATCCCCGGTGTAGTGGTAATAAATCGCCAGCGGCACGATGATGAGCGCGATCATCACCACCGCCAACGCGGTCGCTTTGGGCCAGTCGTTGGCGGTGAACATCTCGTCCCACACCACGCGGCCAATCATCAGGTTGTCAGGCCCACCCAACAGCGACGGGATCACGAACTCGCCCACGCAGGGAATGAACACCAGCATGAAACCCGCCACGATGCCCGCCTTGGACAGCGGCACCGTCACCAGCCAGAACGCCTTGAACGGCGTGGTGCCGAGGTCATACGCGGCCTCTAGCAGTCGGAAGTCCATCTTCACCAGGTTGGCGTAGAGCGGCAGGATCATGAATGGCAGATAGACATAGGTCATGCCCACCAGCATGGAGATGTTGGTGTAGAGCATCTGGATCGGCTCGCCCGTGAGGCCCACGGCCATCATGAAGCGGTTGATCACCCCCTGGTCGGCCAACAACCCCTTCCAGGCGTAGACGCGCAGCAGGAACGAGGTCCAGAACGGCAGCATCACCATCAGCAGCAGCGCCGGCCGCACGCTGGCGGGCGAGCGCGCGATGAAATAGGCAAACGGGTAACCGACCAGCAGGCAGATGATGGCGGTGAGCAGCGCATACCAGATGGAGCGCACATACGCCTCCACGTACAACGTCTTGAACAGCGGCGCACCCTCCTCGACGCGGAAGATCGAGAGATAGTTTTCGTACCTGAGCGAGAGGATGCCCGTGTCGGGGTCCCAGATCGGCTTGAACGGGCTGATGTCACCTCCCATGTCCACAAAACTGATGTAGAGCAGGATCAGGAAAGGCAGCAGGAAGAAAACGAACAGCCAGACATAGGGAACGCCGATCACAAAGCGTTTGCCAGGTATGGGAAGCGTGAATGAAGCCATTGAGATTCTCCTGAACGGCTGGAGGCGAGAAAAAACGCGAAACCAAGGATGCGGTAGAGGCGGCTCCGCCGGACCAACTGCATCACCCCCTGGGGGGTGACGCAAAGCGGCGCGAGGGGGTAGGTCAATCGCGCAAGACTACCCCCGCTTCGTTATCCCACCAGAAATAAACCTCGTCTTCCCAAGTGATGTCCGACAAATCGTGGCGCGTGCTGTTGGCCTCGGTGATACGAACCTTGGAGCCATCGCTCGCGGTCAGGATGTAGGTGTTGTACGAGCCGAGGTAGCCGATTTCCTTCACACGCCCCTGGAACAGGTTGTGGTCAACGTTGTCGGGGCGGGTCTTGCGGATCTCGATCTTCTCGGGACGGACCGCAATCGACACGGGCATGTTGAGGGTGCCGCTCACACCATGGCCCACCTGAATCTCGCCAATGCCCGTGGCCACCGCACAGCGGTCGGCTTCGTCCACGCTCAGCTTGCCGGGGAACAGGTTCACGTTTCCGATGAAATCGGCCACAAACTTGTTGCGCGGATGTTCATAAATCTCTTCGGGCGTGCCCACCTGCAAAACCCGGCCCTTGCTCATGATGGCAATCCGGCTGGCCATGGTCATGGCCTCTTCCTGATCGTGTGTGACCATGACCACCGTCACACCCACCGACTCGATGATGTTGACCAACTCGAACTGCGTCTGCTCACGCAGCTTCTTGTCCAGTGCGCCGAGCGGCTCGTCAAGCAAGAGCAACTTGGGTTTCTTGGCCAGGCTGCGAGCCAGGGCCACACGCTGCTGCTGTCCGCCTGATAGCTGGTGTGGCTTGCGCTGGGCGTAGGGCGCGAGCTGCACCAGCGCCAGCATCTCGTCGGTGCGCTGCTTCACCTCGGACGAAGGCAAGTTCTCACGCTTCAGACCGAAGGCCACGTTTTCCCATATGTTGAGGTGGGGAAACAAGGCGTACGACTGGAACATCATGTTGACCGGCCGATCGTAGGGCGCCATGCCCGCCACGTCCTGGCCACCGAGCAGGATGCGACCCGAAGTGGGCTTCTCGAAGCCTGCCAGCATGCGCAGCAGCGTGGACTTGCCGCAGCCTGAACTGCCCAGCAGGGCAAAGATCTCGCCCTTGCCAATCGACAGCGACACGTCGTCCACCGCCAGCGCCTCATCGAATCGCTTCACCAGCTTTTCGGTCACCAGGTACCCAGCCTTATCCGTCATGTTCAGCCCCTCGTCGTTCTGTATCTCAACAAAAAAGGCTGTTCAACCCGAAAGGAAGAACAGCCCTGATGGCGTGCGCGCAAGCAGCGCCCTGCTCGGGGTTACTTACCGCGCTTGAAGGCGTTGTAGGTGTCGTTGAGCGTGCTGGCGATGTCGTTGGAGAAACCGCCGGTGGCGATCAGACGAGCCGTGTCTTCAGGGCCCAGGAAAATGGTGGGGTTGCCTTTGACCTCGTCCTTGATGTCGGCCAGCGCGGCCTTGTTGCCGGTGGGGTAGTTCATTTCGTTGGCCATCAACGCACCGTTGGCCGCACGCAGGTAGAAGTCAATGAAAGCATGGGCGTTGTTCACATGCTTGGCATCCTTGGGGATGGCCATGGTGTCGATGAACACCAGACCACCGCCGGTGGGCAGCAGGGGCACGATCTCGTCCTTGCCACCAGTTTCCTTCACGCGGTCGGCGGCGATGTTGATATCACCCGACCAGCCGATAAAAGCACAAGCCTTGCCACTGGCGATGTCGTCGATCATGGTGCTGGAGAACAAGCGCACATCCTTGCGCACCTTGGCGAGCATTTCGCCAGCGAGCTTGAAATCGGCCGGGTCTTCGCTGTAGGCCGGCTTGCCAACGTAGTGCAGTGCCACAGGCAGGATTTCGCTCGGGGAATCCAGGTAGGCAATGCCACAGGACTTCAGCTTGCTGGAGTACTCGGGGTTGAACACCAGGTCCCAGGCGTTTTCCGGCATGGCCATTCCACCCAGCGCCTTCTCCACCTTTTGCTTGTTGATGCCGACGGTGGTGAAGCCCCAGGCCCATGGCACCAGATGGTTGTTGCCCGCATCCACACCAGCGATCTTGGCCATGAACTCGGGATCGAGATTGGCATAGTTCGGAATCTTGCTCTTGTCGATCGCCTGATAGAGCCCGCCATCGATCTGCTTCTTGGCGAAGCCAGCCGTGGGGATCACGATGTCGTAACCCGAGTTGCCAGCCACCAGCTTGGCGTGCAGCGCTTCATTGTTTTCGAAGGTGTTGTAGTTCACCTTGATGCCAAACTCCTGCTCGAAGGAGGCAATCATGCCCTCAGGGATGTAGTCGGGCCAGTTGTAGATGTTGAGCACCTTCTCGTCATCCAGCACCGGACCCGCTGGCGCAGCTGGGGCGGCAGGTGCGGCAGCGACCGGAGCAGCCGGGGGAGGCGCGGGCTCTTCCTTCTTGCCACAAGCGGCCAGGAAAACTGCGGCGATGGCCAAAGCCAATACTTGCTTCTTCATGATGAGGAAATCTCCAGATAGGTGGGATGAGACCCGACGTTGCACAAAAACAGTGCAGCCGGCCCGTTGGCTCGATGCACTAGCAATTTATAGACCTAAGCAATCCCCCAAAGGGATGACCGAATATTAAAACAAAGAAATAATACGAAATTGCACAGTCTCCCTCAAGCTAGCTGGCCCTGGGTGCGCAGATCGGCGAGGGTGGCATCAAGACACTGACGGATCAGCACCATCATCTCGTCGATCTGGGCCCTGGTCATGACCAGCGGCGGAGAGATGATCATGCGGTCACCCACGGCGCGCATGATCAACCCGCTGTTGAAACAGTGGGTGCGACACATCATGCCCACACCCAGCTCCGGATCAAACGGGGCCTGCGTCGACTTGTGTTTGACCAAGCTGAGCCCGCCCACAAAGCCGCAGCTCTCGGCTTCGCCCACCAACGGGTGGGCATTGAGCGACTCGAAACACTCGGCCAGGTAAGGGCCGGTGTCGTCGCGCACCCGCCGAACCAGGCCCTCGCGCTCGATCAGCTCGATGTTGGCCAGCGCCACGGCACAAGCCACCGGGTGACCGCTGTAGGTGTAGCCGTGGTTGAATTCGCCGCCCTGCTCGATCAGCACCTCAGCCACCCGGTTGCCCACCATGACACCCCCGAGAGGGATGTAGCCGCTGGTGACGCCTTTGGCGAAGGTGACCAGGTCGGGCTTGTAGCCAAACTTCTCGTAAGCAAACCAGTGACCGAGCCGGCCAAAGGCGCAGATTACCTCGTCGGAGATCAGCAGGATGCCGTACTTGTCAACGATGCGCTGGATTTCCGGCCAGTAGGTCTCGGGCGGAATGATCACGCCGCCGGCACCCTGCACCGGCTCGGCGATGAAGGCTGCCACTTTCTCGGCACCGATGGCAAGAATCTTCTCTTCCAGCCAGCGCGCAGCGCGCACGCCGAAGTCGGCCCGGCTCTCACCCGGCCTGGCGTTCTCAGCGAAGTGAGGCTGTTCGATGTGGGTGATGTTGGGAATTGGCAGGTCGCCCTGCGCGTGCATACCGCTCATGCCGCCCAGCGAAGCACCGGCCATGGTGGAGCCGTGGTACGCGTTCTGGCGGCTGATGATGACCTTGCGCTCGGGCTGACCCAGCAAGTCCCAGTAGCGCCGCACCATGCGCACATTGGTGTCGTTGCTCTCGGAGCCGCTGCTGGAATAAAACACGTGGCGGAAGCTGCGCCCGTCCACCACCGGCGCCAGCGACGCCAGCTTGGCCGCCAGCTGCACCGCCGGCACGTTGGTGGTCTGGAAAAAGTTGTTGTAGAACGGCAGCGTCATCATCTGCTGGTAAGCCGCGTCCGCCAGCTCCTTGCGCCCGTAGCCGGCATTGACACACCACAGGCCGCTCATGGCGTCCAGCATCTTGCGCCCTTCGGAATCCCAGACGTAAATGTTGTCGGCCTTCACGATCACCCTCGACCCGCGCGTGGCGAGATCCCCGTGGTCGGTGAACGGGTGGATGAAGTGCGCACTGTCCAGCGCCTGCACCGCCGCCGTGTCGTGCTGCTGATCGCGCTTGACCAGCGCGGGGGGGGCGATGAGGGTAGATGTGGTCATAGGAGAAACTCGCTTTCGAGATGAGGGGGAGTCATTCCAGAACATCGCAGAACCGGCCTTGCCGGGCTGCAGGTGTTGCCCCCTGGGGGGTGACGCGCAGCGGCGCGGGGGGTTATACGTGAAGCAACAGGTGCTCACGCTCCCAGGGCGAGATCACCTTCATGAATTCGTCGAACTCCAGTTCCTTGATTTCGGTGTAGATGGTGATGAATTCCTTGCCCAGGATGTCGTGCAGGTCGGTCTCGCGGCGCAGCCAGTCGAGCGCTTCGCCCAGACTGCGAGGCAGCGAATACGGCGCCAGGTAGGCGTCGCCTTTCATTTCGGCCTTGGGCGCGATCTTGTTTTTCATGCCCAGGTAGCCGCAGGCCAGCGTCATCGCCATGGCGATGTACGGGTTGGCGTCGGCGCCGATCACGCGGTTTTCCACCCTGCGCGCTGCCGGGCTGGAGATCGGCGAGCGGATGCCCACAGTGCGGTTGTCGTGACCCCACTCGATGTTGATCGGCGCGGCGGTGTTGCGCGAGAGGCGGCGGTAGCTGTTCACATAGGGCGCCACCAGCACCATGGCCGCAGGAATGTAGCGCTGCAGGCCCCCGATGTAGTGGTGGAACGCGTCGGTCGGCCCGCCGTCCTTGTTGCTGAAGATGTTCTGACCAGTCTGCTTGTCCACGATGCTCTGGTGCACGTGCATCGCGCTGCCAGGCTCGCCAGCGATCGGCTTGGCCATGAAGGTGGCGTACATGTCGTGCCGCATTGCGGCCTCGCGCACGGTGCGCTTGAAGAAGAACACCTCATCGGCCAGACCCAGCGGGTGGGCGTGGAAAAAGTTGATCTCCATTTGCCCGGCGCCCACCTCGTGGATCAGCGTGTCCACGTTCAGGTGCATCTGCTCGCAATAGGCGTAGATGTCTTCGAACAGCGGGTCGAACTCGTTGACGGCGTCAATGCTGTATGCCTGGCGCGAAGTCTCAGCGCGGCCGCTGCGACCGATGGGCGATTTCAACGGCGTGTTCGGGTCGGTGTTGCGCGCAGTCAGGTAGAACTCCAGCTCGGGCGCCACCACTGGCTCCCAGCCCTCGGCGTCGTACAAGTCGCAGATCTTGCGCAACACGCTGCGGGGCGCAAACGGCACCAGTTTGCCGTCATTGTCGAAACAGTCGTGGATCACCTGGGCCGTGGGGTCGGTCGCCCAGGGCACGATGCGCACCGAGTTCGGGTCGGGCCGCAGCTGCATGTCCTTGTCGGTGGGGTCGACCACGTCGTAATAAGGGCCACTCACGGGGAACTCACCCGTCACGCCCATGCCCACGATGGCTTGCGGCAGGCGCATGCCGCGGTCTTCGGTGAACTTCTCCCGCGGCAGGATCTTGCCACGTGCCACACCGGTCAGGTCGGGCACCAGGCATTCAACCTCGGTCACCCGGCGCTCGTTGAGCCAGTTCTCGAGATCGTTGAAGGTCATTTTCTTGGGGGCTGTCATAGGCCGGTTCCTCGGGGTGGTGTGTCGGGGGAATCAAACAAAGGGGAAGGCGGAATGGTGCTCAAGCCAATGTGGCACGGCTGCGCACCGATTCCTGGGATTGCAGGCGCAGGCTGCGGCGCTCGCGGCAGGCATCGCCAAAAGCCTCGAAAATCGCGCGGTAGAACGGGTATTCCAAGCAACGCCACTCGGGGTGAAATTGCACCGCGTAGGCGAAGTTGCGCGCGCCCTTCACGGCCACCGCCTCCACCACGCCATCGGGCGCACGGCCCAGCGCCTCAAGGCCCGGCGCCAACTGGTTGATGCCCTGACCGTGCAGTGAATTCACCATCACCTCCAGGCCACCGGCCCAGGTCTCGAACACGCTGCCTGGCGCCAGTAAGATCGGGTGGCTGGGCGCGTACTGCTCGTCAAATGGAGCGCCCTTGGTTTCGCGGTGATCCATCAGGCCGGGCACCTCCTGCACCCGCTGGTGCAGGGTACCGCCCAGGGCTACGTTGATCTCCTGAAAACCGCGGCACGCCCCCAACAAGGGCACGCCTTCACGCACACACGCCTTGACCAGCGCCAGCGTGAGCTCATCGCGCACCGGGTCCAGCGGCAGGCTGGGATCGGCCACGTCCTCGCCGAACTGGGCGGGGTGCACGTTGGAGGGTGAACCGGTCAACATCACCCCGTCCACCAGGGCCAGCAGCTCGCTGATCTGTTCGGGTTCGGCCAACGGGAACATGATGGGCTGCGCCTGCGCGCAGAGCTTGACGGCCCGTGCGTACTTGTCGCCCAGCATCAAGAAGGGCATCTGGTGGCCGTGGTCACCCAGGAGGCGGTGGTCGGCGGGCAGCCAGACCATGCAGGGTGGTGACTGGTTCATGTTGTCTCCGAATGGAAGCTTGATTGTGGCGCCACAATTGGATCACAATCGGAGCCAGTTGGCGCCACCGAATGGGGCCATTTAGACCACCGCCTTGCACCGCTCTGCGGCTCCCTGTTTGAAGGAGGAGCACGCCTGTGACCCGGCGAAACCGGTTCCGCAGAGTGCGCTGGACCTGACACTTCTTTTGAATCGCCCATGCTGTCTGAATTCCTGCAAGCCGAGATGCACCGGCTGGGCGAGCAAGACCCACTGCCGCTGCACCGCCAGCTCTACGAGGCACTGCGCCGCGCCATGCTCGACGGCAAACTGGCGGCAGGCGATCGCCTGCCCTCCAGCCGGGATCTAGCGCAAGACCTCGACCTGTCACGCAACACGGTAGTGGCCGCCATCAACCAGCTCAGCGTCGAGGGCTACCTCACCAGCCTGGTCGGCAGCGGCACCTATGTAAGCGACAGCGTGCCGCGGGTGCACAGCCGCGGCGCTGCCAGCATACGCCAGACTGGCCTGGCGCCGGTGCCGGTGGGCCGCCTGTCCACCCGCGGCGAAGCGCTGGCCACCCAGTTTTCAGCCAGTGCGCTGGAGGTGCAGCCCTTCACGCCGGGCATTGCCGACTTCAGTGCCTTCCCGCTGCAACTCTGGCAGCGGCTACAAAACAAGCACTGGCGCATGACCTACCCGGACATGCTGGACTACAACGCCACCGGCGGCTATGCGCCGCTGCGCCGCGCCATCGCCGACTACCTGCGGGTCTCGCGCAGCGTGCAACTCGACGCCGACCAGGTCATCGTGACCACCAGCACCCAGCAGTCGCTCGAACTCTGCTCGCGCCTGCTGGCCGACCACGGCGACACCGTCTGGCTCGAAGACCCGGCCTACTGGGGCGCGGCCAAGGCCTTCATGGCCTGCGGACTTGACAGCCTACCGGTCCCGGTGGACGACGAGGGCATCCGTCCGGAAGACGCCGACCCTGCACGGCCACCTCGCCTGATTTACGTCACGCCGTCGCACCAGTACCCCACCGGAACGGTGATGTCGCTGCCTCGCCGCCAGCAACTGCTGGAGGCCGCACGCCGCCACAGCGCCTGGGTACTGGAAGACGACTACGACAGCGAGTACCGCTTCAGCGGCCCGCCGCTGTCCTCGCTAGAAGGCCTGGACACCGACGGCCGCGTGCTCTACATGGGCACCTTCTCCAAGGTGCTCTACCCCGGCATCAAGCTGGCCTACCTGGTGGTGCCCCGACCAATGGTCGAGTCTTTCCGGCAAGCGCACTACGACCTCAACCGCCCGGGCCAGATGCCGCTGCAGGCGGCGCTGGCCGAGTTCATCGACATGGGCCACTTCAGCAGCGCACTGCGCCGCGCACGCCAGAACTACGCGGAACGCCGCCAGAGGCTGCTGGAGGCGCTCAGCCCGTGTCTGGACGATGACGCAGGCGCCCGCCTGAGCGGGTCCGAGCAAGGACTGCACCTGTGCCTGCGCCTGCCCCACGCGGTGGACGATCGCGCGCTGGCCACTCAGCTGGCTCAGCAGGGCGTCACGGTGCGCGCGCTGAGCGCCTACTGTGTCGCCCGCACCGACCTGCGTGGGCTGATCATCGGCTACGGCTATGCGCCGCTGGCGAGCATCGCCGGTGCCGGCGCGAAGGTGGCCAAGGCCGTGCTGGAACAGCTGGCAGCAACCGCGCCCTGAGCCCGCCACCCGCTCAAAACGCGTCCCGCAAACGATGCCACAACATGCCCAGCGCCAGGGAGGGCGTGCGCAGCATCGGGCCACCCGGAAAGCTGCGGTGTTGCAAGGCGGCGAACAGGTCAAAGCGCTCGGCCTGGCCGGCCACCGCCTCGGCCACCAGTTGCCCGGCCAGCCCGGTGAGGGCCACGCCGTGGCCACTGAAGCCCTGCAGGTAATACAGGTTGCTCCCCAGCCGGCCGAAGTCGGGCGCGCGGCTCATGCTGATGTCGACAAAGCCGCCCCAGACAAACTCCACTGGCGTGGCCTTGAGCTCGGGAAAAACCTCGCCCATGCGACTAGCCATCACGTCCTTCAGATTTCGTGGCGTGCGCGTGGTGTAACTCACCCGTCCGCCGAACAGCAGCCGGTAGTCGGCGCTGCAACGGAAATAGTCGAGCACAAAATTGTTGTCGCACACCGCGGCGTGGTGCGGAATCAGGCGCTCGCACAGCGCCGGTTCCAGCGGCACCGTACCCACGATGTAGGTGCCCACTGGCATGATGCGCGGCGCGATTTCGGGCGCCACCTGCGGGCCAAACTCCGGCAGCATGCAGTTGCCCGCCAGCACGCCGAAACGCGCCGTCACCTGGCCGCTGGGGGTCACCGCCACCAGCGGGTCGCCGCGGCGCAGGCCCAGCACGGGCGAACCTTCGAAGATGCGAACGCCTGCGGCCTGCGCCGCGCGCGCCAGTCCCAGCACGTACTTCAGCGGGTGCAGGTGGCCCGATCGCTTTTCGTGGAACGCCGCCGCGTAACGCTCGCTGCCGATGTGGCGCGACACGTCGGCGCCTTCGGCCCAGTCGCAGTCGATGCCGCGTCGGCTGTGGTCGTCGAATTCCTCGCGCAGCGCGTCGGCCTTATGGCGCGAGTCGGCCACGTAGGTGTAACCGCGTTGCCAGTCGCAGTCGATGCCGTGCTCGGCGATGCGCTGCTCGATCAGGTCCACCGCCTGCACCGACATGTCCCAGGCCTGTTGTGATCGCTCAGCGCCCAGCTGTGCTTCAAACGGACCCTGGCCGCTGGCGTAGCCAACAATGGCCTGGCCGCCATTGCGCCCGCTGGCGCCGCTGCCGATGCGGTCGGCCTCCAGCAGCACCACGCTCATGCCCCGCTGCGCCAACTCCAGCGCCGCCGAGAGGCCCGCAAAACCGCCGCCAATCACCAGCGCGTCGGCAAGCACCGCGCCCTCCAACGGCGGCATGGGCGCGGGCCGGTTCACGCTGGCCTCGTAGTAGCTCTTCTGGTTGAGCTGGGTGTCCGACCCGATGAGTGAGGTACCCCACATGCTCATGCTCCCTTCTGGCTGTCGCGGCGCTTGGCAACCTGACCGCTGAGGTAAGTCCACACGAAGGCGGAGGCCGCATTGGTGGTGAGCTCGGCGTGGTCGTAAGCGGGTGCCACCTCCACGCAGTCCATGCCGATCCAGTTCAGGCCCGCCAGCTCTTCGATGAAGGTCAAGACCTGCGAACTGGTCATGCCGCCGGGCTCTGGCGTGCCGGTGCCGGGCGCAAAGGCCGGATCCAGGCAGTCGATGTCCAGCGTCAGGTAACACGGTCGCTGGCCGATGCGTGCCCGGATGGCATCGATGGCAGGTCGCAACCCGGCGCCGTCCAGGCCACGCAGCGCGCGCGCGGTAAAGATCTGCCCGCCCTGGTCGGCCACATACTCGCGCGCCGATCGCCAGCCGCTGGAACGGATGCCAATCTGCACGGTGTGCGCCGCGCTCACCAGGCCTTCCTGCAGCGCCTCATAAGTCCAGGTACCGTGGCCCGAGGGCTCGCCGAAGTGGTCGCTCCAGGTGTCGCAATGCGCATCAAAATGCACCAGCGCCAGCGGCTCGCCATCACCGTACTGCGCCTGCGCCGCTCGCAGCAGCGACAGCGTCACCGAATGGTCGCCGCCGAGAAACACGGCGTGGTGTTTCGCCATCAGCGCTGCCGCCTGCGCCTCGATGTGCCGACGCACCTCGGGCAGGGGCGAGGCGTTAGGCAGCCGCATATCGAGCGCGTCGCCCAGCTGATCCAGCGGCGACACGTCAAACACAGGGTGGATGCCGTCGCACAGCATCAGGCTGGCGGCACGCACCGCCGCCGGGCCAAACCGCGCGCCAGGTCGGTTGGTCACCGCACCGTCGTATGGGATGCCGCAAACCGCGAACGGCTGATCGGCCAGCGGTTCGCAGGCGAGAAATCGGTTGCTGTTGTTGGCGTAAGCGAACTGTCCGAGGGCCATGGCTGGTATCTGTGTTGAGAGCGTTGGTCCCCGACGATACCGGGTTTGTGTGCCTCGTTTGAGACCAATCACATGCGCGGCCACCCATCCAGATCGAATCGAAGTTCCCCAATCGCTACAGCGCTCTTTGCCGCCACGCCAGTGCCGCCCCCACCCACAGCGCCAGCGCCGAGTACACCAGCCCGCGCGCCAGCCCTCCGGGGCCGTCGGCGATGAAGCCCACCACCGTGGGGCCGACGATCTGGCCAGCGGCGAACACAATGGTGAAGGCGGAAATGCCGGCCGCCCACTGTGAGGGCGGCAGGTTGTGCCGCACCAGCGCAGTGGTGGACGCCACCACAGAGAGGAAAACGGCGCCAAATAACAGACCCGAGGCCAGCACCAGCGGCCAAGCACTGGTGAGCGCGGGCAGCAGGGTCGCGACACCGAGCAAGGCGTTCAGACGCGCTTGGGGCTGGCCGTCACGATGGCGATCGAGCAGCCTGGCCCAGAGACGCGAGGACGCCATGACCGCCAAACCCAGCAGTGCGTAGAACGCGGTGATGGCGCCTGGGCTGCTGCCCTGGTCGCGCAGCAAGGCGATCACAAAGGTCATGTAGCCGATGTAGCCAACACCAAAACCGGCATAGCCAGCGAGGCCAAACGCGAAGTCGCGCGGTCGGAATACGCGCGCAGCGAACCGGGCAGCCTCCGTGGGCGGGATGGTGGTAGGAGTGGTGCGCAAAGCAGCGTTGCCCGCGAGCCGGCTCGCCGGCCAGATCAGCAGCACGGTGGCCGCCGTGCACGCCACCGCCAGCGCCCACCACGCCCAAGCCCAGGCGTGGGCCTGCCCCGCCGCCAGTTGCAGCGCACACGGCACACCGATCGCCGAGACCACAATGCCCAGCCCCGTCCCGCCGTAGTACAGGCCCAGCAGCAGGCCCATGCGCTCGGGCTGCCTCGCACCCAGCTGCGCGGCCAGAAGGCCACCGGCAATGAACACCATCGCACTCGCCACGCCCGCCAGCGCCCGTTGCAGCAGCAGCGGACCAGCCTCGGTGAAGAAGCCGCTCAGCGCCATGAACAGCGTGGCCAGCGCCGAACCCACCAGCAGCAGCGCGGTTGGTGGGTACCGGCGCATCAGCCAGGGCGTGGCCAGTGCGCCCAGCAAATAGCCTGCGGCGTTGGCGGTGTTCATCGCGCCGGCCAGCGTGTAGCTCCAGCCCAGGTCTTCGCGCATGGGCGGCAACAGCAGGCCATAAGCAAAGCGCGTGATGCCCAGCGACACCGCCGCCCCCAGCGAGAGGGCCAGCGCCAGCCAAAGGGTGTCGCGGGAATAGGCGGCGGGTGAAGGGGCGACGGGACTCGGTGCCATCACCCGCAATTGTGATCCTGCCAAGGCGGCGGCGCTGAGGTGGGCATGGGCTCCGGCCCCGCTCAACACCAGCGGCGAAGCGGTGTGAAGATCAGTTGCCCACGCCCACCGGCGACGGCGCCAGCATCACGATGCGGGTGAACAGGCGATCGAACTGCGGGTTGCGCGGCAGGCGCGCGTTCAGCGGGTCCTGGTTGGTGGCAAACGCCGCGTTGAGCGCGTGCCAGTCGGCATCGCTGAGCGCGCGCTCGGCAGCCGGCAGCACCTGCGTTTCTTCAACCCGCATGTGGTCCAGGTAAAACGACACATAACGCTGCGCAGCATCTTCAAACGCCGCGCGCCGGGTGTCACCCAGGTACTCCCAGGCCATCAGCAGGTGCATCAGATCGCGCACCCGGTGTTCACCCGATTCATGGTCGCGGTCCAGCTGGGCGATGGCCTCTGCGGTTTCGGGCGCGGCCTTGGCCACGCGCGGAAACAGCAGCTCGGTTTCCTTGGGGTGGTGCAGGGTCTCGGGGAACTCGTCGATGTAGAACAGCATGGCGCGCATCACCTCGAAAAATCGATCGTGCTCGCCACGACCTGCGGGGTCTGGTCCGCGCTGAATCATTTGCAACATGGACTTCAGCATGGCGGCCAGGCTGGCATGTTCGTCGCGGATCACGCGCAAGGCTTCGTGTGGCATGGACTTGTCTCCTGATCGTTCGAGTCTCTTGGAGGGGCCAGCATCCCAGAGGGGCAGCGCTCAGGACTTGACCCATATCAAACGCGGCAGATTGCTCCCACCGGTCAGACCGGCGGCTTCCAGCGCTTGAGCAGCAGCGCGTTGCTCACCACGCTCACCGAGCTCAACGCCATGGCAGCGCCAGCGACCACCGGGCTAAGGAAGCCCAACGCAGCCAGCGGGATACCGGCCACGTTGTACGCAAACGCCCAGAACAGGTTTTGCCGGATCTTGCGCACCGTGCGCCTCGAGATGTCGAGCGAGGCGGCGATGAGCGCCGGGTCGCCGCGCATGAGCGTGATGCCGGCAGCGTGCATGGCCACGTCGGATCCACCGCCCTG
>NZ_JAABRQ010000032.1 GCF_011390835.1 Hydrogenophaga sp.
ACTCGACCTGATGTTCCTGGGCTTCATCAGCTTCGTGCTCGTCGCCGATGGTCTTCGATTGTGTTAACAGGCCCTAGCTTGGCTCAATGCCGCACCGCCTGCGGGGTGATCCTCTTCAGGGGGCAATGCCAGTGGCCCGACTTGAGCTGGTCGAAGGCTGGTTCCACGGCATTCCAGAGTTGAGCTTGCGTGCCCCAATAGCGGCTGGTGTATTATTACGAGCGTTATAACCAATGGGCTCGCTCCTCATGCACACCCTCAAACTCACCCAGATCGGCAATTCTGTGGGCGTCATCCTGCCCAAGGAAATATTGAATCGCCTGGACATCGAAAAAGGCGATGAGGTGTTTCTCACCGACTCGCCCGACGGTTTTCGCTTGACAGTACACAACCCCGAATTCGAGGCGCAGATGCGCGTGGCGCGAGACATTATGAAATCGCGTCGTGCCGTGCTGCGCGAGCTGGCTAAATGACAGCTTGGGTTTGGTTGAATCCACAGGTGCTGTTGGCGGTTCACGAGGCGCAGCTTGCCGAGCATGGTGGCGCAGCAGGCACGCGGGATGCGAGTTTGTTTGAGTCAGCCGTATCACGACCGCAAAACCTTGCTGCCTATGGGCTGCCCGATGGGGGCGCTCCCGATGTGGCTGACCTGGCTGCCGCCTATGGCTTCGGTATCTCGCGCAACCACCCGTTTATCGACGGCAACAAGCGCACCGGCTATGTGGCAGCGGAGTTGTTCTTGATGCTCAATGGCTGGCGGCTCGAAGCCAATGACTCCGACTGTGCCCTGGCCATGCTCGCCGTCGCCGCCGGTGACCTCACCGAGCCCGCGTTCGCCCAATGGCTGCGCAGCCACGCCCAGGCCAAAGCCTGATCCTCTTCGTCACCGCCCGCGCGGTGGTTTTTTCCCCTTGAAGAGATGCCTGTTGCCAACCCGGCGCAGCGTCTGGAGTGTTTTTTTTGTTTGCTCGAATCCGACAGGACTGGTTGTCCAACGTTCGCAACGATGTGCTCGCAGGGCTGGTGGTGGCCCTGGCCCTGATCCCCGAGGCGATCGCGTTTTCCATCATCGCCGGCGTCGACCCCAAGGTGGGTCTGTACGCTTCGTTTTCCATTGCCACCATCATCGCCTTCATGGGAGGGCGTCCGGGCATGATCTCGGCCGCCACTGGTGCCATGGCGCTGGTCATGGTGTCACTGGTCAAGAGCCACGGGCTGGACTACCTGCTGGCCGCCACGGTTCTCACCGGCGTGTTGCAGGTGTTTGCCGGCTGGCTCAGGCTGGGTGTGCTGATGCGCTTTGTCTCGCGCTCGGTGGTGACCGGATTCGTGAATGCGCTGGCCATCCTGATCTTCATGGCGCAGCTGCCCGAACTGAACCCGCAGACCATGGGAGTGACCTGGCACGTCTACGCCATGACCGCGGCAGGCCTGGCCATCATCTACGGTTTGCCCTACCTCACCAAGGCCGTGCCGTCGCCGCTGGTGACCATCGTCGTGCTCACCGCGGTGTCGATCGTGCTGGGGCTGGATATCCGCACCGTGGGCGACATGGGCGAACTGCCGAGCAGCCTGCCGAGCTTCCTGGTCCCTGATGTGCCCTTTACCTTGGAAACGCTGCGTATCATCTTCCCGTATTCGCTCACGTTGATGGTGGTGGGCCTGCTGGAGTCGCTGATGACAGCGACCATCGTCGACGAGCTGACCGACACGCGCAGCGACAAGAACCGCGAATGTGTGGGGCAGGGCGTAGCCAACGTGGCCACCGGCTTCATCGGTGGCATGGCGGGCTGCGCCATGATCGGCCAGAGCGTGATCAACGTGAAATCGGGCGGGCGAGGTCGTTTGTCCACACTGGTGGCCGGCGTGGTCTTGCTGATTCTGGTGGTGTTCCTGGGTGACTGGGTGAAGCAGATTCCCATGGCCGCATTGGTGGCGGTGATGATCATGGTGTCGATAGGCACCTTCAACTGGGCATCGTTCCGCAACCTGCGCGAGCACCCCAAAAGCTCCAGCGCGGTGATGGTCGCCACCGTGGCCGTGACGGTCGCCACGCACGACCTGGCTCAGGGCGTGCTGACCGGTGTGCTGCTCTCCGGCTTCTTTTTTGCGCACAAGGTGGGACAGTTCTTGCGCATCACCTCACTGGCCGAAGACCAGGGTCGCCAGCGCACCTACCGTATCACCGGCCAGGTGTTTTTTGCCACAGCCGACCGCTTTGTCAATTCGTTTGATTTCCAGGAGGTGATCGACCGGGTGAGCATCGACGTGAGCCGCGCGCACTTCTGGGACATCACCGCCGTCAGTGCGCTGGATAAGGTGGTGCTCCGGTTCCGGCGCGAAGGCACCGAGGTTGAGGTGATTGGTCTGAACGAGGCCAGCGCCACGCTGGTGGACCGCTTTGCTGTGCATGACAAAGACGGTGCGCCCGACCTCATCACCGACCACTGAACGGAGCCCGCCATGTCCACCACACCCCGTGTCTTCGCCTGCGTCGATCAGTCTGCCTTTGCCGAATCGGTCACCGACCACGCCGCCTGGGCCGCGATGCGCCTGGATGCGCCGCTGGAGCTGCTCCATGTGATCGACCGCCATCCGGAAACCGCGACCAGCAGCGACCGCAGCGGCGCCATCGGACCGAACGCGCAGGAAGACCTTTTGTCACAACTCAGCAGCGAAGACGAAGCGCGGGTGCGGGCTGCTCGTGAACAGGGTCGGCTGTTTCTGGATCGGCTGCGAGAGCGTGCGCTGGTCGCTGGTGTGGCGGTGGTCGATGTGCGCCAGCGCCTCGGTCACCTGGACGAGACCTTGCACGAATTGCAGTCTGGCGCGCGGCTGTTTGTGCTCGGGCGGCGCGGCGATCAGGCCGCGGCGTCAGGCCTTGGCGCTCAGGTGGAAGCGGTGGTGCGGGCGCTGGAGCGCCCCATCCTCACAGTCCCCGACCGTTTCCAGGCGCCGCTCCGCGCCTTGATGGCCTTCGATGGCAGCCGCATCACGCGTCAAGGCGTGGAGATGCTGGCCCAGAGCCCCTTGCTGCGGGGCCTGGGCATCGAGCTGGTGATGGCTGGTGCCGCGGAGGGCAGCGGTCCGCTGGATGCCGCCGTGGCGCGTTTGCAGGCCGCGGGGATGGATGCCAGCGGTCGGGTGGTGCCCGGCGAGGCCACTCAGATCATCCCGCAGGCTTTGCTGGCATCCGGGGCCGACTGGCTGATCATGGGCGCTTATACCCATTCGCCCTGGCGCTCCTTGCTGCGCAGTAGCCACACCAGCGAGCTGCTGCAGGCCTGCCGGGTGCCGGCCCTGCTGCTGCGCTGAGGCTCGTCGAGCCATTCCACTCAGTCCTGCGGGCGCAGCACCACGATCATGGGAGAGGGCACGCGGCCGTCGGTGTCGCGCGGCAGCGAGCCGGTGCGTTCGATGGCGCGCAGCACCGCTTCGTCCCAGGCGGCATTGCCACTGCTTTTCACCAGCCGGCGGCTGGTGATGGTGCCGTCGGGCTGGGTGCGCACCTCCACCTCGGCTTGCGGGTTGCCGCTGATGGCATCGGTGAACACCACATTGGGTTTGATGCGAGCGGCCACCCGCGCGCCATAGCCGGGCGTCGGACCGCTGGCCTTCTGAGCCGAGCCGGTGGCCTGCGGGCCACCGCTGGCACCAGCCTGGCCCATGATGCGGCGCATCTGCTCGTCACGGGCCTTGGCGGCCAGCTCTTCCCGCCGTCGCTCTTCTGCGGCCTTGGCTTGGGCGGCTTTCTTTTCAGCCGCCAGTTTCTCTGCCTGCTGTCCTTTCTCGGCAGCGGCCTTTTCCTGAGCGGCCTTGCGCGCAGCGGCCTTTTTCTCCTGTTCCAGGCGTTCGGCCTCAGCCTGCTTTTTCTGCGCCTGGGCGGTCGCGATCTCGGCCGGTGTGGGCCCGGGTGGCGGGGGTGCTGGTTGGGGTTCCGCGGGTTTCGGTGCGGGTTTGGGGGCAGGGGGCGGTGGTGGCGGCTCGACTGCACGCGGTGCCGCTGCCTGGGGCAGGCGCGACCAGAGTTCGGCCTCGAACACCACTGGGGCGGATTCGTGTTTCCAGCCCACGCCCCAGGTGAGCGCAGCCACCAGCAGGCCGTGGGCCACCAGTGCCAGGCCCATCGGACCCAACCAGCGACCCGGGGGCGGTGGTGCCAGGTCGCGGCGGGCTTGCGCCGGGAAGCGCGAAGGGAATACCGAGTGGTTGAGTACGCTGTTCAAGGCGGTCTCAGGGGCTGGTCTGCACAGACAGGCCGACACGCGTGACGCCGGCGCGTTGCAGCGTGTCCATCACCTTCACCACGGTTTCGTATTTCACGCTCTTGTCGGCGCTGATCACCACCGGTGTCGCCTCGGTACCGGCCGCGGCGTTGCCCTGCAGCTCTCGTACGCTGGCAGCCAGCCGGTTGAGGGGCACGGCGGGCGGCTCCCCGGTAGCGTTGCCCAGCTTCACCTGGACCTGTTCATCGCGGTCGATCAGCACCTGCACGAAACGGTCGGGCTGGCGGCTCGCCTGGCCCACGCTGGGCAGATCGATCTGGCTCGGCGTGATCAGCGGCGCGGTCACCATGAAGATGATGAGCAGCACCAGCATCACGTCGATGAACGGGACCATGTTGATCTCGTTCATGGTGCGCCGGCCGCGCCCGCGGCCCCGGGTGGAGGGACTGCCCATGCTCAGTGACCCGATGCCGAGCTGCTGCCCAGATTGCGTTGCAGGATGTTGGAGAACTCTTCCATGAAGGTCTCCATGGCGTTGGCCACACGGTCAATGTCGTGGGTGAACCGGTTGTAGGCCACCACGGCCGGAATGGCAGCGAACAGACCGATAGCGGTGGCCACGAGAGCCTCGGCGATGCCGGGCGCCACGGCGGCCAGGGTCACCTGGACCAGCGAGGCCAGCCCGGTGAAGGCGTGCATGATGCCCCAGACGGTGCCGAACAGGCCCACATACGGTGCCACCGAGCCCACAGTGCCCAGGAAAGACAGGTTGGACTCCAGCGCATCGAGCTCACGCTGGAAACTCGCCCGCATGGCGCGGCGTGCGCCATCAAGCAAGGCGCCACTGTCGGTGATGCGACGTTCCCGCAGTTTCTGGTACTCGCGCATGCCGCTGGCAAAGATGCGTTCCATCGGTCCACCGTGGCGCGCGCCCTGGGCGGCGGCGGTGTAGAGTTCGTTGAGGTTGGTGCCCGACCAGAACTCGCGCTCGAAGTCTTCGTTGTGGGTCTTCACGCGGCGGATCGCAAACACCTTGCGGAATATGGCCGCCCAGCTGATGACCGACACCACCACCAGCAGCGCGACCACGGCCTGCACCACCCAGCTCGCATCGAGCATCAGTTGAACAATCGACAGGTCTTGGTTCATGGAGGGGTGTGAGGCAAAAGAAAGAAAAAGGTTTCGCGCGATCAGCAGGTGGCGCTGAGCAAGGCCAGCAGGTCGGCCGGAATGCGTTGCGGGCGGAGTTGGTGGGGATCGACCCAGCCGATGCGGATGCGGCCTTCGCACAGCAGGCAAGGGTCGCTTTTGAGCTCATCCCCATTGGAGGACTGAAGCAGCACGCGCTGTTCAATTGTGAGCGACGCACGGCCCGCATCAAGCAGACGCGCAGTAACCAAAAGAAAATCATCCAGGCGGGCCGGTCGGTGGTAGCGCACATCCGTGTGCGTGACCACGAACTGACCCGTACCCTGTTCGCGCAGGCGCTGCTGCGCCAGGCCGAGCGAACGTAGCCACTCGGTCCGTGTGCGTTCGAAAAACTTCAGGTAGTTGGCATAAAAAACAATGCCGCCCGTGTCCGTGTCTTCCCAGTACACGCGCACGGGCCAGGTGAATGTGGCGACCACGCTCCCCGCTGCGCGAGCTTCGCTGCTACCCGCAGCGGTTGGCATTGTGTCGAAGGGTTGTTTCAAAGCGCTTGCTCCAGGCGCGCCACCGCTTCGCGCAGTTGGTGCATGGAACTCGCGGTCGAAAAGCGCAGGTAGTGGCCCGGTTCGGCCTGGCCAAAATCGCGCCCCGGGGTGGTGGCAATCTGGCAGCGCTGCATCAACTCAAACGCTAGCGCCCAGCTGCCGCCCTGGTCGGGCTGTGCACCCGCCGGCGGGATGCCCCAGCGTTCACACATGCCCTGCACGTCGGCCCAGGCGTAGAACGCGCCGTCGGGCATCACCGGCACGCTCAGGCCCAGGCGGTTGAGCTCGGGGATAAAGAAGTCTCTGCGCGCCTTGAACTCGGCGCGGCGGCGCTCGTACTCGGCGAGGCTCTCGGGTTCGAAGCAGGCCAGCGCAGCGTGCTGCGCAATCGTGCTGGCGCAGATGAACAGGTTTTGTGCCAGCCGCTCGACCGAGGGCACTAGCGCCGGCGGAAGCACCAGCCAGCCCAGGCGCCAGCCGGTCATGTTGAAGTATTTGGAGAAGCTGTTGATGCTGATGACCTGCTCGCCCAGGTCGTCGGGCAGGCCCAGCGCGCTGTGGCCATAGTCATGCTCATAGCTGAGTCCAAGGTAGATCTCGTCGACCATCGTCACGCCACCGCGCTCGCGCACCAGCCGGGCGATGCGCTCCAGCTCGCCGCGCGCGATGCTGGTACCGGTTGGGTTGGAGGGCGAGGCCAGCAGCACACCGCGCGTGGCCGGGCGCCAAGCTGCCTGCACCTGCTCTGCGCTGAGCTGGAAGCGCTGTTCAGGCCCGCAAGGGATCAGCACCGCGCGACCATCGGCCGCCTGCACAAACTGCCGGTTACAGGGGTAGCTGGGATCGGGCATCAGCACCTCATCGCCCGACTCGACGAGCGCGAGGCACGCGAGCTGCAGGGCGGCCGATGCGCCAGCGGTCACTACGATGCGAGCAGGGTCCACATCCAGTCCAAAGCGGCTGGCGTACCAGCCGCTGATGGCGCGGCGCAAGGCGGGCAGGCCGGTGGCTGGGGTGTACTGGCTGCGGCCGGTCTGGATGGCGCGCTCGGCCGCGGCCTGCACCAAGGGCGGCGCGGTGAAGTCTGGCTCGCCGATGTTGAGGTAGATCATGGGCCGCTGGTCTGGCCCGCCCTGGGCCGCCATCTCGGCTGCGGCCTTGGCCAACTCCATTACGTAAAACGGCTCGACGCGCTGAGCGCGCTGCGCAATCCTCATGCCGCGCCAGGTCGCGGTTTGCGGCTGGTGCCGGCCGCTGCGCCAGCCGCCACCTCGACCGGGCGCAGCTGGGCGGCCAGGCCGTGCAGCACGCCGTTCACATACTTGTGGCCATCGGTGCCGCCGAAAGACTTGGCCAGCTCAATGCATTCGTTGAGCACCACTCGCCAGGGAACGTCCAGGCAGTGCTGGAATTCGTAGACACCGATCCAGAGCACGCCGTGCTCAATCGGCGAGAGCTCGACCAGCGGACGGTCGAGCAAGGGGGTGATCAGCGCATCGAGCGCGGCCGATTGCGCGATGGTGCCGTGCAGCAGCGCGTCGTAATGCACGCTGTCGGCTTTGTGAAAGCCGGCGAGGTCGCGGGTGAACGCGTCAATGTCGGTGGCGGCGTTGCGACCCACCAGGTGCTGGTAGAGCGCCTGCAGGGCAAATTCACGGGCGCGGGTGCGTGCCGACTTGTCGGCGGCTTTGCGCGGCTTGATGGTGGGGGTGCCGGTATCGCTCATGGTCAGCCAATCTGCGCCAGCACATGCGCCATTTCGACTGCCACGCGCGCGGCGTCACGGCCCTTGTCCGTCTGGCGCGCCAGTGCCTGCGCCTCGTTTTCAACCGTGAGGATAGCGTTAGCAATCGGGACCTGGTAGTCGAGCGACAGGCGGGTGACGCCGGCGCCCGATTCGTTGGCCACCAGCTCAAAGTGGTAGGTCTCGCCGCGGATGATGCAGCCCAGGGCGATGAGGGCGTCGAAATCGTCACGCTCGGCCAGCGCCTGCAGCGCCACCGGAATTTCCAGCGCGCCGGGCACGCTCACGTGCGTGATGTGTTTCTCGGACACGCCCAGCGCCAACAGCTCGGCGTGGCAGGCCTGGAAGAGGGCGTTGGTGATGGCTTCGTTGAATCTCGCCTGCACGATGGCGATGGAGAGCTTCTTGCCTTCGAGGATCTGGGCTGTGCCCTTGTCTGCGCCAAACATGTGGAGTCCGTTCTTTTGGTTGTTTTGGATTCAGGCGCCGCGGCTGAGATAGCCGGTGATTTCCAGGCCATAGCCAGTCATGCTGGGCATGCGCCGCGGCTTGCCCAATAGCTGCATTTTGTGCACGCCGCTTTCGCGCAAGATCTGCGCGCCCACGCCGTAGGTGCGCAGGTCCATGCGCCCGCGCTCCGGGGCTTGGGCCGAGCGGGCCGTACCTTCGAACTGCGCCAGCAGCTGGGCCGCCGATTCGCCGCAATTGAGCAGCACCGCCACGCCAGCACCCGCCTCCGCGATGTGGCGCAGGCTCATCTCCAGGCTCCAGCTGTGCATGGCACGGCCGACTTCCAGCGCATCCAGCACCGACAGCGGCTCGTGCACCCGCACCGGTATGCTGTCGTCCGGCCCCCACTGGCCCTTGACCAGAGCCAGGTGCAAGGCGCCGCTGGGTTGGTCGCGGAAAGCGGTGACCTGAAACTCTCCGAACGCCGTTTGCATGGATCGCGACCCCAGGCGCGTGACCAGCGATTCGGTGCGGCTGCGGTATTCGATCAGGTCGGCGATGGTGCCGATCTTCAGGCCATGCTCGGCGGCGAATAGCTGCAGATCGGGCAGGCGGGCCATGGTGCCGTCGTCTTTCATGATCTCGCAGATCACCGACGCGGGCGAGCAGCCAGCCATAGCGGCCAGATCGCAGCCCGCTTCGGTGTGGCCGGCGCGCATGAGCACGCCGCCGTCCACCGCCTGCAACGGAAAGATGTGGCCAGGCTGAACCAGGTCGTGCGGCTGAGCGTCGCACGCCACGGCGGCCTGCACAGTGCGCGAGCGGTCGGCGGCCGAAATGCCAGTGGTCACGCCCTCAGCGGCTTCGATGGACACGGTGAACGCCGTGCCCTTCTTGTCGCCATTACGCGCCACCATGGGCGGCAGCTGAAGCTGCTCGCAGCGCTCGCGGGTGAGGGTGAGACAGATCAGGCCGCGCCCGAATCGCGCCATGAAGTTGATGGCTTCGGGAGTGACGTGGTCACCCGCGAGCACCAGGTCGCCTTCGTTTTCGCGGTCTTCCTCGTCGACCAGGATCACGATGCGCCCGGCGCGCATGTCGGCCACGATGTCTTCGACCGGAGAGATGGCGACCGGCGCCAGGATGTCAGGGGCGTTCATGCAACTGCTTCGGGTGAGGTTGTCTGGGTGGCACTGAGCATGCGCTCGACATAGCGCGCCACGGTGTCGATTTCAAGGTTCACCGCAGCACCCGCCGTTAGCGAGCCCAGCGCGGTGTGGTCCACGGTGTGGGGAATGAGGTTGATGCTGATTTCGCAGCCGTCGGCGTGGTCCTGTACCTGGTTGACCGTGAGGCTCACGCCATTGATGGTGATCGAGCCCTTGTAGGCCAGGTACTTGCCCAGCTCGGGCGGTGCGAGCACGCGCAGCTCCCAGCTTTCGCCGATCTGGGCGAAACGGGTCACGGTGCCGACACCGTCCACATGGCCGGAAACGATGTGTCCGCCCAGGCGGTCCTGGGCGCGCAAGGCCTTTTCCAGGTTAATTCGAGTGTTGATCTGCGCCAGACCCGTGGTGCGGGCGAGGGACTCAGCCGAGATGTCGATGCTGAACTGGTGCTGCGGCAGATCCAGCGAAGTGACCGTCATACAGGCGCCGTTGAGCGCAATGCTGTCGCCCAGGCCCACATCGTCCAAGTAGCCAGGCGGCGCCTCGATGTGCAGGCGCTTGCCATGGTCCAATGAACTGCCCAGGGCGTGGAGGGCGGCGATGCGCCCCACGCCGGTGATGATGCCGGTAAACATCCGAGTATTTTCGCAGGGTTTGGTTGGTGCTGTCGCACCGAGGTCGATCCAGGGCACCTACCGCGCCGGCGCCTTGATTTCAAAGGCTCAGGGATGCAGGAAAGCGTCTCGCCCGACGACCCGTGCGAGTACCCGTAAGTCGTCGCCGACTGGCTCCACCGACTGGAACTTCATCTGTACGCCATCTGACAACGACTGCAGCGGGCCAAACCCGGCCAGCCCCTGGCCAGGGCCCAGCAGCCGGGGTGCCACATAGATCAGGCACTCGTCCAGCAAACCTTCACGGATGAACGAGCCATTGAGCTTGTGACCAGCTTCCAGGTGCAACTCGTTGACCTCGCGCCGGGCGAGATCGTGCAGCATGGCATGCAGGTCCACCTTGCGCTGCCCGGGTTCACCGGGGCCGGGCAGGGCGATGACGGTGGCGCCACGCTGCTCCAGTGCAATGCGACGGCCAGCGTCGTCGCTGGCGGTGTAAATCCAGATCTCGCGCCGCAGCCCCTGGGCCGGCGAGCTGAACAGACGGGCGTCCAGCGGCGTTTCCAGCCGGCTGTCGACGATCACCAGGTGCGGTTGGCGCTGCACGGACACCTCGCGCACATCCAGCATCGGGTCATCTTCCAGCACCGTGCCGATGCCGGTGAGCACCGCGCAGGCCCGTGCCCGCCAAGCGTGGCCATCGGCCCGCGCCGCCGGGCCAGTGATCCACTGGCTTTCGCCATTTTGGAGCGCCGATGTGCCATCCAGCGAGGTGGCCATCTTCATACGCACCCATGGCGTGCCGCGGATCATGCGGCTGAAGAAGCCGATGTTGAGTTCGCGTGAGGCGCGAGCCGGTTCGCTGTCGGGCGGCAACAGCTCGACTTCGATGCCCGCCGCCCGCAGACAAGCCAGCCCTTGGCCGGCGACCTGGGGGTTGGGGTCCTGGGTGGCGACGATGACCCGCTCGATCCCTGCAGCAATCAGGGCGTCGCAGCATGGCGGCGTGCGGCCGTGGTGCGAGCAGGGCTCCAGGGTGACGTAGGCCGTCGCGCCTTGGACCGATTCGCCATGGGCCTGCGCGTCACGCAGCGCCATCACCTCGGCGTGCGGCCCGCCGGCTTGCTGGGTGTGGCCTTGGCCGATGGTGCGACCGTCGGGCGCCTTGATCAGGCAGCCGACGTGAGGGTTCGGGTTGGAAAGGCCTGAGGCTAAGTCTGCCCAACGCTGCGCTTCGCGCAGCGTCGCCGCAGGCTGGGGGGTCAACGCCAGCAGCCCGCCGCACCGCTGGCGCCTGTCGCGCCCTTGGTGCCGGTTTGGTTGATGGTGAGCGTCCCGCATGCGGTATCGCCCGCCTGAGCGCCGCCGGGCGTCGCATTGAGTTGGAAGGCGTTAGAGCCGATGGCTGGCGTTGCGGCGATGGTGAATGTGTACGCCGTTCCCAGGTCGGTTCGGCAAGCCAAGGCAGGTAACTGTGCCGAACCTACAGCGGTGCCGCAACCGGCACCAGTGCGGTCATAGCGAAGACACGTGGTGTAGTTGCGTTCCATCCACTGCGCCAACTCCATCAGGCAGCCAGCCCCTGTGGCGCGCTTGGTCCGAATCACATAACTGGTGTAGCTCGGGTAAGCGATGGCGGCCAGGATCCCGATCACCGCTACAACGATCATCAGCTCAATCAAGGTGAAACCACCCTGCTTGCGCAGTTGGCGAGGCAGGGGCCCAAAGAGTTCAGTTTTCATAGCGGTGCGTTGGAACGTCCATTTATTCAATCGCGGATGATCTCGCGCCAAGAAACTCGACCTCTAGCGCCAACAGTTGGAATTGGAGTGCTACCACCTGCGATCGTCCCGTTGTCTCCACCTGTACCGCCAACGATGAAGAACTGACCGACAAGCGTTGGCTGACCGGAGATGCCGATGCCCAGATCAATCGAACTGGCGTAGACGCCGTTGACATATTCGTCATCGAAACTGCCGTCTCCGTCGATGTCCAGATTGGGGCTGCTGAGTTGCGCGCCCGTGAACGGGTCGATGATGTTGACGAAGCCGCGGCCACCTGGCATGCACTCGTTGATCAAGGGAATGGCCGAGCTGGCAAACATCGCAGGCTGGGTGGTGTAACCGTAGGTTGATGCGGTGACCATGCGCTCGCCAGTCTCTGGCAAGTCAATGAAGAAGCCAGACCTTCCAGACATGTCATTGGCAACCGCGGCTGACAGCGACCGAACCAGCGTGCCACTCTGCGTGGTCGTGACGCTGAAGGTTCTCTGGACAAGGTTGCTGCGGTTGGGAATGGGTGCATTTTGATCGATCAAGCCATACCAGGTTTGCCTCGCTGTGCTGGAGGGATCGGTGGACTGGAAAAGACTTCCGGTGCCAAAGTGGACAAACGTCCTGCCGAAGTTGGGGTCGGTCGCCACCGTATTGGCTGTACTCGTGATGGGCGCTGTGATGGGCTGAGGGTTGCCCAGTGCATCTCGCGCCTGGAAGAGGGGCTGGCCCGAGAAAGCGACCGCCCACGATGCAGGTGACGAACTGGAAAGGTCAAACTTCCAGAGATTGCCCCTCAAATCTCCAGCATAGACGGCCTCGACAAAGCCACTGCCGTCCAGGCGCAGCCCGGGTGTACTCAGCCCGTT
This sequence comes from Hydrogenophaga sp., assembly GCF_011390835.1. Lineage (GTDB taxonomy): Bacteria > Pseudomonadota > Gammaproteobacteria > Burkholderiales > Burkholderiaceae_C > Hydrogenophaga. Next base: position 12,539 of record NZ_JAABRQ010000032.1, read on the forward strand.
GTTGCCCCTGTTAGCCACCCCGGTGTCCAGTTTGGCGATCACTGCGCCCGTGGCCAGATTGAAGACGTAGAGCGCCGCACCTTGGTTGGTGCTGTTGAAGCCATTGGCCACGATGGCTGCCCAGTCCCCATTTCTGAGCCGAGCGATCTTCGGAGAGCCAATCATGAAACCGAGGTCTGGATCGGTCGCGGCCGTGTATTCCCAGAGCACGTTGCCTGCGCTGAAGGTGGCGGGGTTGGTGACGTCGAGTCCGAAAATGCCCCTGCCCCCACGCCCCATGGTGGCCACAAGGTAATTGCGTGTGGTTTGAGCAACCGAGGACACAGCTATATCGCCATCCACGAAGTATTCGTGGTTGTCGTTGTAGTTCAGGTCAGCGAGCACTCTCACCCTGGGCAACATTTGACGGGGCATGTACCCAAAGAGCTCAGTGCCGGTGGCCGCATTGAATGCGTGCAACATGCCGTCATTTGCACCCACGAAGACGGTGTTGCTGTCTTGAACGTAAGCCGGCGACGAATGAACGATGTCCCCCAGAACCGTGTTGGCCGGGCGGTCGCGAAGCGTACCGCCGTTTTGCACTTCCCTGGTGCGCTCGCCGCGCAAATAATTGACCAGAGTTTGGTCGTTGTTCAACAGGGCTCGTTCCGCGGCAGACAGCTGCGCCCATTCAAACGGTTTGCTCGAGCCGGTGTCTGCTCCGTAGAACAGCCGTCTGGCCGCAAAGGCAGGAATTCTTCCGGCATCTGTGGTTCTCCAAAGCGGCGTTCGGTTCAGGCCAGACGCGCTGACCGGATACCCCACGAGCTCACCCGACCAACGGGCGCTGCTGTAAAGGCCCTGGAATACCAGGGAATTGGAGGCCACCTGGGTGCTGTTGGCGACGACGTTACCGCCGCTGCCGCTGCGCTCCAGAATGCTGTTGAACGCTTTTTGCAGACTCTGGCGGAGAGTCGAGGGGTTTTGCACCAGGAAATAGGTATCTGGTACGCCATCGCCGTCCGCATCCCACTCCACTGGCAGGTCGGGTGTCCTGCTGTTGTTGCGGTCCACAAAGCCGCCGTATTTGGCCGCGTACCAGAGAGGATCCTTGAGCAGGGTAGCTCCTCCGTTGCCAGCAATGTTGGGTGTGAACGTGAAGGTGGGTGCAGCCTGGCCAATCGTGGGCAGTGATCCGCAGGCTGCCGGCGGGGAGGCCACGTCGCAATAGCCTGCTGACTGGCCTGCTGGCACATTCAGGAAGTACCTCGGACCACCACCTTCATCTTTCGCCACCAGATAAACGCCATCGCGATTGGTGCCAGAGATCACGTAGCCCATGTTCTGTTTCATGCCTCCCGCCTGGTAGGTGGGGATGACCGTGACTGAAAGCGAGTTGTCAGAGTTGGCCTGAATCACATAGCGCGCGATGGCGTCCATGTCGTGGTCGCCACCCTGCTCCACGTCTTCGAAGTTGATCTGAAATTCGGCGTAGTAGCGTCCACCGTTGACGCCGGGGTCCATGTTTCCAGGCCCCGAATTGGCGATGGTCTCCACATAGAAATCGACGATCTGGTTGGTTGGCTGGTAATCGCCCTTGGCACTGGATACGTTCCCGTTAAATTCAACCGTCTTGGAAAATGGTACCAACGTGATCACGCGCCCGTTGGGCAGCGCGGCTTCGATTTTCGGCAGCGGGGAACTCAACGCCACCACATAGTTGTCCACCGTCTGGGTGCCTTGCAGCGCCGTCGACCCTGATGCCCGGATATCGTTCGTTCTGGCGTAGTAAGCCACCGAGGCAGCGTAGTAACTGCCTTGTTTGGATGGGTCTTCCGGCGCGAGTCCGCGGATGTTGCCCAGCGATGTCACGCTCTTGGCGGTGGGGGCAGAGTCGAAGGAGCCTGTACCCGTTCCCGACTGACCAATGAAGCGCTGCCCTGTGATGGTCGACACACCACTGTCTTCGATGCCGGTGATCGTGCTGCCCAGCGCCGCTGCATTCAAGCCTGGCAACTGCCCGCCATCGCTGTAATTCGTGAACGCGCTACCAGGGACTGTGTCGGAGTCGAAGGAAGGGTTGATGTCGGAAATGGTGAGAAAGCTGGCGCGGGAGCAATACGGCGCTCTGGCCGCACTGGTGCTGGAATAGGGGTCGTCCCAGGTGGCTGATGTCAAACCAACCTGTGAGTCAAGCGTGGTTGCGCCCGCGAACGCAGCAGTGGGTGCACCTCTTCCGGCGAAATAGCGTGTGGCCTCGTAAAGCATCTCGCCAATGGGGTTGCCCCAGTCCACAAACTCACCCTCTGTAGGCGCTCTGGCGGAGGCGGCGTACGGGTTACTACTCCGGTATTCGTTTGAGTTGCTGCTCTGGTTGTAGCCTCTGATGCGCAGGTTGTTGAAGGTATTAACGATGGGTGCTGCAGTGTTGAAAACACCCGTGGTAGTGTTGACCTCACTGGCAAAAGAAGACACCACTTTGCGCAGTCGGCCGCCTGACATATGCCGGTCGTAGCTGCCGGTCATCAGACCAAACAGCATGGCGTCGTTCTCACCGTACTCGTGCAAGAGCCCGATAGGCTTGTAGACCGGGCTGCTGCCGTTGGGGTACTGCCTGCAACCTGCATTGAAAGTTGAAGTGCATACCTCCACCCTAACAACAAAATCTCGCTGATTGCCTGTACCGCTGGGGAAGCTGACACTATTGTTGTTGCCGACCTGAAGCCCATTGCTCAGCACTGGACGCTCCTTGGACGCCCACTGCCAGATCCGATAGTCGTTGCCCACGTTCTCGCGGATACGGAGCACAGGCTGGATGTTGCTGCAGTTGTTTAGTGTGGTGCAGTTGACGCCTTCATTGGGTGTGAGGTTGCCGAAGAAGTGCCTGCGGTTATTCGCGCTGGGTAGGCTGAGCGGTGTGTAGTCCTCGATGTTGTAGCCATCGGTAGCCTGATTGTGGTATTCCTTGCCCCAGCTGTGTGCATCCTGGGGGATGTAGGCTCGCCGGAGCACGGTCAGCGATGTCGTATCGATCTCCCTGTAACCTCCGTACAGCACCTTTCGCAGCGCATCGATGCGGCTGGTGGTCATGTAGTTCAGCCAGTTGCCCGACCAGTCGGTGCTGTTGCTGCAGACCCCCAAGGCTCCAGCGGTTGCCCTAGGGCTGAATCGTGAATCGCTCGAGCTGTAGGAATAGCACAGGGTGGAGTCGTACAAACCGTAGTACACGATGCTTGGTTTGAAGCGCGTGTCCAAGGTGCCGTCGCCATCGATGTCGCTTGAATCGTTGTAGGCCTCGTAAAACAGCTTGTGGTCTTTGCCCGCCACCAGCATGGTCATGGGTCTGGCGTTGATGGTGGACCCCAGAGGCGTGCTGGGCCAGACAACCGCGCCGACGGACATGTTGACGAAGACGATCCCGGCGATGGCCGCTGCCTGCAGCGTCTTGTTCAAAAGTTCGGTAAGTTTCATGGGGAACTCCTTGCGGATTCAGGGCGTCGCGTAAACAGATTGCAATGTGACGCTGGCACGGTCGGCATTCGCATTGCTGCGCGCCGTGACCCGATAGCGTCGGCACGTCAGATTTGAGAGGTTGTTCAGATTGCAGGGAAACGTGTTGCCCAGGTACTCAATGATGTACTGGGGCGTGACGGTGATGCCGCCACTGACGACAGGCGTGGCATCTGCCCAGCCGGTGAAGGCCGCGTCTTCCCAGCGGGGTGTTGCCCCCACCACGGGAGCACCACAAATGCCGGCGGTAGGGCAAGCCCCTGCTGCAGGCGTTGGCGGAACGGCTGGGGGCTCCAGCAAAGCTTCGGCTTCGCGCAGGGTGGCTTCAGCGGACTGAAAAGAGACGCTGCGATCGAAGGTGTTGGAGGCCATCTTCTCTTCGAGAGTCACCGAGCGCATGGCGCCCAACCCGAGGAGCGTCATGACCACCAGAAGAATCATCGCGACAACTAGGGCCACGCCCTGTTGCGCAATTGGACGGTGACTGCTCGAGGAGAAGGATCGGGGATAACTGCGGTACATCATTCAAGCCGATTTCGAAGGTTGACCACGTAGATGAGATCGCGCTGAATTGGCTGTTGGTCGGTGCCGACGCGGTTCAGTGTCTCCAGGGTGAGCGTAAATCGGAGCGCCACAACCTGGGCCACCGCTGCGGCAGTCCAGTCGTCAGCCGGAGTGGCATCCACCCAGTCGTTTTCAGGGGTGAAGACACCGGGTCCTGTCGAGGTGCCGCGCAAATACTGAATCTGCATATCCACCACTCCCTCGGCGATCTCCTCCGGCCCTGCGCCTCTGGACTCGCGGTACAAAGAGCGTCCACCCCGGCTGTTGTTGCCGACATACCAGAAGCTTGTGCTAAGTGGGCTGACATATCCCCCGGGACTAAACGTCTTTGTCAATGGCGTCGCACAGTTGGGAGGAAATCCGAATGAAGTTGTGCAGTTGGCCGTCGTGTCAAAGGCGATGGTGTTGGTCCCTGCAACAGAGCTGACCTGGGCAATCGCCGCGGAGGTGTTGTCGCACAACATGACGGTCGCGCCCGCAAGGCTGGCATTCGATGCTGTCAACGTGATCTGCGCGGCGGCGGCGTCGTGAGCGGCAATGCCCGCGCTGAAACCGACGGCGCTGCCCATCACCTGAATCGCATCGGTTCCTCCCACACGTTGCGCCACGGCAGTGCCGGTTGGCCTGAAGGTGGCGTCGGTGCCACTTTCGAAACCGATGATGGTTCCGGCGTCCCAGTCAGTAGACCAGTCATTGGCGTTGAGCACGTTGGAGACGAATCGGGTGCCGCAAGGATTGCCGCCCGCCTGCCGGATTTCCCTGGCCATCAGTTCGAACGAGATACGCGCGTTTTCCTGAAGTCGGCTCAACGATTCGGTGGTTCGAAACGCTTGCTGGTTGGTCAGGAAAATACTGATCACGCCGCCGATCACGATCAGTCCGAGCACGAGTGCCACCATCAGCTCGACCAGGCTGAAACCCATCTGTCGTGGTGTCGCGGCTCGGCGCCGCCGCATGTGCAAGGTTTTGGCTTGTTTCATAGACGGCTCGTGGTGACAAATGTCTGTGCGCCAAGCCCGCCCGCCCGGCTATCGTCCCAGGTGATCGTGACGGTGGTGTTGCCCGTTATGGCATCAACGTTCACCTGACCACAGGTGCCTTGCTCACCGAGACTGGTCCTCAGACTGGTCACCCAATGCCGCAGATTGTTGTCGCTGAGCGCGGTACCCACCACGCCTGCCGGGTTGCAAATGGCTGCCCGGTTGTAATTGCCCAGCTCTGCACTGGTTCGATCAGCGCGCATGGCATCGAGCATGTAATAGCTCAACATGACGGCCTGGGTGCGCGCGTAGCTGCTCTGGTTGGTGCTGAGTGATCTGGATTGCAGCCCAGCCATACCCAGCAGCCCGAGAGAGAGGATCAGCACGGCCACCAAGATCTCAATCAGACCCACGCCCCTCTGCCGATAGGGGGGCGGTGAAGCTGGTCCGCGCCGCCGGCGGGATTGAGCGGGAAGCTTTAGGCTTTTCATCATGGTGCGGCACAAGTGGAAGCCACAGAGGCGGGTGTGCTGGTTTCAATGCGCCCAACGGCGCTGAGGTCGATGTGTCTTGCACGCGTTGCGTCCCCCAGCGCTGAAGTCGGCTCGCACACTCGCAATGTTCCTGTCAACGGCGTCCCAGCCATGGTGCGCGCAGAGCCATCCGACGCAAACGATACGTATTGAGCCACAGCAGTTGAGCCGCGCAGCAGGGTGCTTCCACCTGATCCTTGGTTGTACCTGATCACGGTCTCCCCCGTGTCCACCGCGGCGGTCGTTCCTGAGCGGGTCCCGTCGACAAAGGTGATCCAGCCCGTATTCCAGTCTGCTGAGGTCGTGCACGCGGTACCGTTGGCGCTCGTGCACACCGTCACGCGGGTACCTCGCCGTATAGCTTCGGACCGGGCCTGAGCCAGCGTACCAACCATGTCATTGGTCAGGCTGGTCAGACGATTGGATGCAATCGAGGCCTGAAAGCTGGGTACGCCAAATGCAAGGATGACGGCCGCCACCGCAATGGTGACAAGCAGTTCGACCAAGGTGAACCCCGCCTGCTTGAAGCGCGCGTTGGTCAATTCGAAAGTGGTTGGATTGGTCACCCCCAGATTCTGCGTCTGACAGGTGAGAGACCCCATGTCTCGGCGCCAAGCAGTCGATTCCGAGGGACAGGCGGTTGAATCGAGCGGATATCCGCTGACGTACCACGTTTGGTAGATGAATCTTTCCTGGGCGACCGTTAAAAAGTAGTCAAAGGAAGCAATCGGAGGTGGTCAGATGAACAAACGGAAAAATATGGGCCTGACCCTGGTCGAGCTCTTGCTTTCGGGGGGCGTTGATAGGCGTGCTGGCTGCGCTTTCTGCTACCAGCTTCACGCAGCTCTCATACGAAACGCGGCTGTCAATGTTGAGCAACCAATTTTTGTCCGATCTGGCAGGCGCCCGTTCCGAGGCGATCAAGCGGGGGACAAGGGTTGTGCTTCGTAAGGCATCAAATGGCACCTTTTGTGTCAGTTCTGGGGGGAACCAGGGATGGCTGGTCTTTGAGGATCAAAACAACAATGGGGCCAGGGACGCAACCGAACGTCTCGTCTCGCAACTGGGTGCCCAGCCGGCGGGATGGACAATCAGGGGGGCATTCACGGGCGCGCACTTTGTGTCATATCACCCCAGTGGGCGGACCATGTTGCCTTCAGGGGCATTGCAGGCGGGGACGCAGACGATTTGCCGGGCGAGCCATTCCCCACACCGTTGGCGTGCAGGTTGTCATTACCAATGCAGGAAGGCCGCGCACGCAGCGTACCCAGCTAACGCAGTGCGGCTAGGCGCGCTGTTTTAGCGCCGCACTTCATCCACCAATGCCCGGAAGTCATCAATGTCCTCAAAGCTGCGGTAGACGCTGGCGAAGCGGATGTAAGCCACTTTGTCCAGCTTCTTGAGCTCGCGCATCACCATTTCGCCCAGGCGTGTGGCGGGTACCTCGCGGGCCCCTAGGTTCATCAGCTTTTCTTCGATGCGTTCAATGGCCGTATCGACTTGTTCGGTGCTGACGGGTCGCTTTCGCAAGGCCAACGTGAATGACGCTCGCAGCTTGCCGGGCACGTAGTCCACCCGCCTGCCGTCCTTTTTGACCACAGCGGGAAACGTCACATCGGGGCGCTCATAGGTGGTGAAACGCTTTTCACAGTGACCGCATTGGCGCCGCCGACGCACAAAGTCGGCCTCCTCCGAGACGCGGGTCTCGACCACCTGGGTTTCCAGATGACCGCAAAACGGGCATTTCATCGGCTAAAACCTCCGCTTGGCGCAATAGATCCCCACGGCGTGGGGAACATCGCGACGGCCGCCGGGCCACCCCAAGGCAGACCCAGCCCCCTCGGGGGGGCAGCGACCCGCGAAGCGGCGGAGCCGCGAGTCGCATCTGCAGGATGCGGTTCGCGAGGGGGTCACTTGTAGACTGGAAAACGCACCGTCAGCGCGTTGACCTTGGCGCGCACCGCGTCGATGTTGGCCGGGTCGCGCGGGTTGTCAAGCACATCGGCGATCAGGTGGGCGGTGGCGCGGGCTTCCTCGTCTTTGAAGCCGCGGGTGGTCATGGCCGGTGTGCCGATGCGCACGCCGCTGGTCACCATGGGCTTTTCCGGGTCGTTCGGGATGGCGTTCTTGTTGATCGTCATGTGGGCGCTGCCCAGCACGGCCTCGGCTTCCTTGCCTGTGATGCCCTTGGCCCGCAGGTCGACCAGCATGACGTGGCTTTCGGTGCGTCCGCTGACGATGCGCAGTCCGCGCTCGGTCAGGGTTTCGGCGACGATGCGCGCATTGGTCAGCACCTGCTGCTGGTAGGCCTTGAAGCCGGGCTGGAGAGCTTCCTTGAACGCCACCGCCTTGGCCGCGATCACGTGCATCAGCGGGCCGCCTTGCAGGCCGGGGAAGATGGCGCTGTTGATGGCTTTTTCGTGTTGCGCCTTCATCAGGATGATGCCGCCGCGCGGGCCGCGCAGGCTCTTGTGGGTGGTGGAGGTGACCACGTCGGCGTGTGGCACTGGGTTGGGGTAGACGCCGGCGGCGATCAGACCGGCGTAGTGCGCCATGTCGACCAGAAAGATTGCGCCCACGTCCTTGGCCACCTTGGCAAACCGCTCGAAATCGATGCGCAGGCTGTAGGCCGACGCGCCGGCGATGATGAGTTTGGGCTTGGTCTCGTGGGCTTTCCTCTCCATGGCGTCGTAGTCGATGGCCTCATTGGCGTCCAGGCCATAGCTCACCACGTTGAACCACTTGCCACTCATGTTCAGCGGCATGCCGTGGGTGAGGTGGCCGCCCTCGGCCAGGCTCATGCCCATGATGGTGTCGCCCGGCTTGAGGAAAGCGAGGAACACGGCTTCGTTGGCCGAGGCGCCGCAATGCGGTTGCACGTTGGCGGCGTCGGCGCCAAAGATCTGCTTGGCACGGTCAATCGCCAGTTGCTCGGCCACGTCCACATGCTCACAGCCACCGTAGTAACGGCGACCGGGATAGCCCTCGGCGTACTTGTTGGTGAGCTGGGTGCCCTGGGCCGCCATGACGGCGGGAGAGGCATAGTTTTCGCTGGCAATCAGCTCGATGTGGTGTTCCTGGCGTTCGTTCTCGGCCTGGATGGCGGCAAACAGCTCGGGGTCGGTCTGCTCGATGAGGATGTTGCGGTCGTACATGCTGACGGTTTTCGGTGGCGTGAAACCCTGGGCGCGCTCGGATGCGCGGCAGGGGCTGCCCAGGCGAACGGCTGAACGCTCACGAAACAAGGCATCGGAGCGGCGCGCTTCCCAGTGGTTGTCCCTGCGACGCGCCGAGGGCGGGTCGCGAGGGGGGCCACGTCAACACCCAGTACCTCAGCAGTCGCCAAGGGGGGTGTCTATCGCCAGTTGCGCACTGTGTGAGTTTATCCGACAGGGCGCGAAACCGCCGCCCCGGCAGAGGGCGCAGAGTGGCCCAGTCGGCTTCAGGCCTGGCTCAGGACTGGAACAGCGGCGACTGCGTTGGCGCGGCCGGCTGTCTGGGGGCCTCGGCCTCGATCGCCGGGTCGTTGGGCGTGGGCTTGGCTTCGGTTTCAGCTGGGGCGCTGACCGGAACGGTCGTGAACTTGGGGAAGGTCACCGGCATGGGCTTGCCCAGCGCCACGCTCTGGATGCGCAGGTGCTCGGCCATCACGCGGTTCACGTACCAGCTACCGTCGGTGGTCACCGCGCCCACGTAAAGGCGCAAGCCGCCTTCAATCGAGCCGGCGCGGCGAATGCAGTCCTGCAGCACCTTCACGCCCACCCGCAGGTTGGTGACCGGATCGAAGGCTGCGAGCTGACCGCCGAAATCATCGTACTTGTCGGTGTGTACGCGCGTCATCACCTGCATCAGGCCCTGGGCGCCAACGGGGCTCTGGGCGAACGGGTTGAAGCGCGATTCGATGGCCATGATGGCCAGGATCAACGTCGGATCCAGCTTGGCTTTTTCGCCAATCTCGAAAGCCTCGGCCACCAGTGCACCCACGGGCTCAGGGGCCACGCGGTACTTGCGGCTCAGCCAGAAGGCCACCTTGGCCTGCTGCTTGGGCAGTTCATGAGGCAGGGCCGCGGTGACGCGATCGACCGCTGTGGGTTCGGCTTCCAATGTCAGCGCGCTGGGGTTGGCCGCTTCTTCGGCGGCGGCCACGGCTTCCTGGCGGTCCATCAGCCAGCCGAGCAGCTTTTGCTCGCCGGCAACGCGCCATTCGGTGTTGAGGCTGAGGGTGACCAGGCCGACCACCAGCACAGTGCCCAGCAGGGCCACGCTGTTGTGGGTGACAGCCATGAAGCCTTGGTAAGTGTCGACCACGGTGGCACGAGCCGCGCTCAACACGGAGCGCCTTCGTTCACGCAGGGCAGTGGGCAAGTTGATCATCGATGTTTCTCCTGGGGGGCCGGCGGACGCGATGTCCACTGGGCAGATGCAGAACGACCTCTTGGTGGTCAGAGGGTGCCGCAGGGTTCCGCGGCGGGATTGGGGTTTACCCGCAATCACTGGTGGCCGAATGTTAGGGTCGGCCAAATACGAAGTCAATGATTTGAACGACGTTCAAAACAACCAGTAGGTATATAGAAGCCATCCAGATGACCTTGAAACGGAGTTCTCTAGCGCGGGCCCCAGCAACGGCGCGGCCTGCCAGCGCATCCCGGCGCCGCCGCCGCCTGTCGCCTCCTAGACACCGTTGACGTGGCAAAAAGCCCGAAGCCCTGCGCTTGAATGGATGCGCGTTTTGTGATTGGAATTCCCCATCGACCGGCCCCGGGCCAAGGCTTGTGGGTCGGGCGCATGCGGCGTATTCTGTGAGTGCGGGTCGTGATGACTTGCATCGTCGGTCAACAGGCGAAAGCCACGTTCGCCGGCAAACTTAGGGCGCAATACCTTGCGCCCCGGTTGGGGGGACATCCAACTCTCTCCGCCGACCCCCGATGGCAAGAGCAGTTTGCCCGCCATCAACCCCGGTGGGTTCAGCCTGCCGGGGTTTCTTGTTTCTGGGGCTCGTGGGTCAGGTATGGGCCTCGGTTGGCTGACCTGCCGCGGTTCGGCGACACTGCAGCCATGACCGTTTCGCCTTCGCCAGCCGCAGCGACACATGCCCGCCCAGCCCTGCACCGCTGGGGGCGGCGCGCGCTGATCGCCATCGCCAGCCTGCTCGGGCTGTGGCTGGTGACCTGGCTGGGCATGCCCCATCTGCTCAAGTGGCAGCTGCAGAAACAGGGCACAGCCCAGTTGGGGCGCACGGTCACGGTCGATCGCGTGGACTTCCGTCCCTGGTCGCTGGAGCTGACCCTGCTCGGGCTGCGGGTGGCCGACGCCAGCGGTGCGGGTGACCAGTTCCGACTCAAGCGTCTCTATATAGATGCCGAGCTGCAGTCCTTGTTGCGGCTGGCGCCGGTGGTGGACGCGATTGCCATCGAACAGCCGCAGGTTTCCCTTCGGCATCTGGGCGAAGGGCGCTACGACATCGACGACATCCTGCAGCGGCTGGCCCGACCCGAACCGGCCGAGCCCAGCCAACCCCTGCGCTTTGCACTGTTCAACATCGCGGTCACCGAAGGGGAGTTGCTGTTCGTCGACGACCCGGTGGGCGCCAGCCACCGGCTGGACAAGCTGAACCTGCACGTACCGTTTCTGAGCAACTTGGCCTCGCGCCGCGAAGTGTTCACGCAGCCACAACTCGCGTTTGAGCTCAATGGCAGCCCCTTTGCCTCGCGCGCCAGCACGACCCCTTTTGCCGAGAGTCAACAAACCCAGGCTAGTCTGGATATCCCATCGCTGGACCTGGCGCCCTACCTGCCGTATTGGCCGGCCGCTTGGCCGGTGCGCCCCACGGCAGGCGTGCTGCAGCTGGCCATGACGCTGTCGTTCGAGCAGCGCGAACAGCCCCAGGTAGTGCTCGCGGGCAGCACCGCGCTCACCGGTTTGCGGATGGTTCAGAGAGGCTCGGGCGCGCCGGCGGCCGACCTTCTGGCGTGGGATCGGCTGGCGGTGGTGTTGAACCGGGTCGAACCGCTGGCGCAGCGGGTGGACATCGCCTCCGTGGAGCTCAGCGGGCCGGCGGTGCGGGTGGTGAGAGACGAGGCTGGCCGGATCAACCTGCAGACCGTGGCTGACGGCTGGGTCCGTGCGCTCCAGCCTCAGGCGGCGGAGGCCCAGCCGGCGCCCTCAGGCCCAGCCTTGCCCGCCTGGAGCGTCCAGGTGGGGGAGGTGCTGGTCCAGGACGGGCGGGTGCACTGGGCAGACGCCGCGGTGGAACCCGCTGCGGCGCTGGCGCTGGATCAGTTGCGCGTGGCGGTGAAGACGATCACCTGGCCGGTGCAGGCGGCGATGCCGTTTGAAATCACCGCGCTGCTTGGTACCGCATCGCTCAGCGTGCGGGGCAGCGCCACCGATGCGCTGGCGTCGGCGCAGATTGCGTTGGGGGACCTGCCACTGTCGACCGTGGCGCCGTACCTGGCCCAGTCCCTAGTGCCGCCCCTGAGCGGCCGGGTGGGGGCTGATGCGTCGCTTCGCTGGCAAGCCGCGCAGGGAGAACAGCCGCCGGCGCTGGTGGTGGATGCCGAGCGGGTGGAGCTCAACGACCTGTTGCTGGGCGCCGCCCGGTCACCGCTGGCGGGCCTGAAGCAGCTGCTTGTGATCGGTGCGACGATCGATCTGGCCGCGCAAACGGTGAAGGTCGGCGCGCTGGCGCTGGACGGGCCGCGTCTGGACGTGGTGCGCGAGCCCGACGGCCGCTTTTCGCCACAAGCCTGGTTCCCCGCCTCATCAGACGCGGCGACGCCGAGCGCTGGGGGCGCTGCTGTTGCCAAGCCCTGGGCGCTGCGCATTGCCGATCTGGGTGTGAAAAATGGCGACATTGGCTGGGAAGACCGGCAGCTGGTCCGCCCAGCCGCCCTGCGGTTCAACGGCGTGCAATTGCAGTTGAAAGACGTGCAGCCGCTGGCGAGAGAGCAGCCGTTCATGCCGGTCAACCTGAAGCTGCGGATGGCGCCAGCACAGGCAGCCCAGGGCGATCCGGGGCGGCTGGATGTGCAAGGCACGCTGCGCCTGCCGGCGCTCGACAACCCACGCGACCCGGGCCTGCAGCTCAAAGGCCAAGTGCAGGCCGAGCGTTTGCCGGTGCACGCGCTGGAACCCTATTTTGGTGACCAGCTCAACCTGGAGTTGCTGCGGGCCGACGCCAGCTACCGCGGCTCGCTCACCTTCGCCCTGCCGCCGCAAGGTCTGGCGCTGGCGCTGGCTGGTGATGTGGCGGTGGAAGACTTTCGCGCCAACACTTTGTCGCCCAGCGAGGATTTGCTGGCCTGGAAGGTGCTGAACCTGCGCCAGATGGCGCTCGATCTGGTGCCAGACCAGCCGATGCGCCTGGCGGTGGGGGAAGCCGCCCTGAGCGACTACTTCGCTCGCATCGTCGTGGCGGCCGATGGGCGTATCAACCTGCAAACCCTGGTGAAAGCCAGCGAGTCGGACAGCGCCGCGCCCACCAACAGCGTGTCGGCGACCGTCACCCCGACCGACACGGCCACGGTCGCTCCCGTGTCGAGTGGTCTGGCGCCCGACATCCGCTTTGGGCCGATCAGCCTGGTCAATGGCCGAGTGTTCTTCTCCGACCGCTTTATCAAGCCCAACTACTCGGCCAACCTCAGCGAGCTCACCGGCGGCATCGGCGCCTTTGCCAGCACCGAATCCGCCGTTGGCGGTACACCGCAGCTGGCCGATCTGACGCTCAGGGGGCTCGCCGAAGGCACGGCGCAGCTGGATATTAGCGGCCGACTCAATCCGCTGGCCCGACCGCTGGCGCTCGACATCCAGGGCAAGGTGCGCGATCTGGAGCTGCCGCCGCTCTCGCCTTACAGCGTGAAGTACGCAGGCTACGGCATCGACCGTGGCAAGCTCAGCGTGGACGTGAACTACCGCATCCAGCCCGACGGGCAGCTCACCGCCAGCAACCAGATCACCTTGAACCAGCTCAGCTTTAGCGACCGCGTGGACGGCAGCGACGCGCCCAACCTCCCAGTCAAGCTCGCGGTGGCCTTGTTGGCCGATCGCCGCGGCGTGATCGACATCAACCTTCCGGTCAGCGGCTCGATCAACGACCCTCAGTTCCGCATCGGATCCATCATCTTCAAGCTGATCTTCAACCTGATCGGAAAGGCCATCACGGCACCGTTCTCCCTGCTTGCTAGTGCGCTGGGCGGAGGCGATAACGAATTGAGCCGGGTCGACTTTGCGCCCGGGCGCGCGGTGCTCGCCGACGAAGGGCGCAAGCGCCTGGATGCGGTGGCCAAGGCGCTGGGCGAACGGCCGGCCTTGTTGCTCACGGTGGTGGGCCACAGCGACCTGGAGGCCGAGCGTGCCGCCTACCAGCGCGCCCAGCTCGACCAGCGGGTCCTGGCGGAAAAGCGCCGCCGGCTGGCACGCGATAGCGCCTTGATCACCAGCACGCTGGTGGTGACACCAGCCGAGTACCCGGCACTGCTGCAGGAGGTTTACCGCCGCGCCGACATTCCCAAGCCGCGCAATGTGATCGGCATCGCCAAAGACATTCCTCAGGCGGACATGGAAGCCTTGTTGCTGGCCGCTCAACCTGTCACAGCCGATGCCTTGCGCCAGCTCGCTGTGGCGCGCGGCGTCGCGGTGAAAGACTACCTGGCCAGCCGCGAGCTGCCCGAGGATCGCATGTTCCTGGGCGCGCCGGTGCTCAAGCGGCCTGATGACAAGTGGCAGCCGCAGGCCGAGCTCAAGCTCGCACCGCGCTAGCCGTGGACCGCGAGCGGCGCAGCCACCCTAGGTGGCAAGCGCAAAGGCGGCGACAATACCCGTTGGGACTGCGCTGTGGCGGCGCGGGCCATGTCTCGTCTGCAGGGCCCAGCCCTGCACCCCTGGTTTTTTGTACCCACTGTTATGTCGCTGTTTTCCTCGCGCAAGTCGCCTCCTCAGTCCAACGCGCCCGATTCCTCCGCGAATCCGCCGGCAGCGGCGAAGCCGGCTGGCAGCCATCCACTCGATGCGCTCACCGGCGGCGCATTTTCCGCGCCCACATCGGGCGAACGCGCCGCCCGCCTGCGAGAGTGGCTGGCCACCGAGCCAGCGCTGGAGCAGATGAACGAGGTGTTCAAGGAAATGTCGCACCGCGATCGCGGCGCGGCCAAGCCGCTGAAGGAAAAACTCGACGAGCTCAAGCGCCAGAAGTCGCAGGAGCAGATCGCAGCCGAATGGGCCGATAAGGCGCAAGCCCTGCTGGACCACAAGCGCATGAACCTGGCGGACGCCCTGGCCTGGCAGCGCGATGCGGCGAGGGCTGGCGCACCGCTGTCGCGCGAGCCGTTGGCCACGCTCAAGCAGTCGCTGGCCGAGCGCATCAAGGCGATCGAAGACCTGCAACACCGGGTCCAGGTCGAGCGCGAGGCGGCGGTGCTGCTGGCCCAGCGCATCGAAGTGCTGTCCACCAAGTCCTGGCGCGAAGCCCAGCGCAGCGCAGACACCTTGCGCGCCGACGTCACGCACTGGCAGCAGCAGGCCGACAGCTTGCAGAACGACACGCAATGGCCATGTGTGGAAACCAAGTTTCCGCCCATGGTCGAGGCTTCCCGTCAGCAACTCGGACTGGTCTGGGAAGCCTTTGAGGCGGCACTGGCGCAGGCGGTGGCAGCCGATGCGGATGCGGCCGTACCCTTGCCCGCCGTGCCGGTTTGGGCGGACGAGCTGCGTGTGGCGCGCGGTGAACCCGCCGCTGCCGCTGCGGATAAGCAGGCGCTCAATTCCCAGGCTCAGCAGGAGCGGCGCGACCGCGTGGCCAGCGAGCTCGACAAGCTGCTGGGCGTGTTGGAGCGTGAGCTGGCCGAAGGGCATGGCAAAGCCACGCCGAAGGCCGCAGCCGATGTGCGCAACCTGCTCAAGAGCCAGGGCAAGTGGATTGCGCCGGCGCTAGAAGCACGGGCCCACGCAGCGATGTCCCAGGCCGGCGAGCTGGAAGGTTGGCAGCGCTGGCGTGCCGATCAGCTGCGCGAAGAGCTGGTGGCCAAGGCCGAAGCGCTTCTCCAGGCGCCGGAGGGCCAGCGCCTGGGCGGGCGCAAGTTGCAGGAAACCCTGCGCACCCTGCGCGAGCAGTGGAAGACCACCGACCAGGGCGGACAGCCGAATCATGCCCTTTGGAAACGGTTCGACGAAGCCTGCAACGAGGCGCATAAGCAGGTTGAGGTCTGGCTGACCCAAGTTCGGCAACAGGCCGACCAACACAAGACGCAGCGCCTCGCGTTGATCGAAGAACTCAAGACCTGGACCACCGCGCACGCTGAGCACAGCGACTGGAAACACCAGATGCGCGAGCTGCACACGTTTTCCGAGCGCTGGCGCCAGGCCGGTCACCTGAGTGAGAAAGCTTTTGCTGAATTGCAGCCGCTGTGGAAAGACGCGATGCACGCCGCGCACGGCCCGTTGGAAAAGGCTCAGGCCACCAGCCTGGCATCGCGTCGGGCATTGATCGAGGAGGCACAAGCCCTGGGAGTGGCGCCGCAGCTGCGCATCGACGCTGTCAAGGCGCTGCAGGCGCGCTGGCAGGCCGAGGCGCAGGCGGTGCCGCTGGACCGCAAGCAGGAGCAAAAGCTCTGGGACGCTTTCCGCGATCCGATCGATGCGGCCTTTGCCCGCAAGAGCAGCGAGCGCGAGAAAGTGTCGGCTTCACTGAGCGCGCACGACCAGCGGGTGCTCGATGCCTCGCGTGCGCTGGACGAGGCCAGCGCCAAGGGCGACGCACAACAGATTCGCGCCGCCATGGCCGCGCTGGAAGCAGCGCTGTCCGGTCAGGCCGAAGCCGCACGCGCGGCACCGGCCAGCGCACCTGCGCCAGCCGCGGAGGCGGTTGAAGAAAGGCCTGCGTCTGGCGACGAAGCCCCAACACCAGCTGTTGAAGCCAATCCTGAAGCGGCGGGTGAAGAGGCTGCCGAAGCTGCGTCCGCGCCGGTCAGCAAGCCCGCACCCGCACCGAAAAAAGTGGTGGCGGTGCGCGGTGACGATCGCCCGGGCATGAAGAAAGCCGAGCCGGCTGGGCGCGACGCGCGCCGAGGCGACCGGCCGGGCCAGCGTCGTGACGCTGGGGCAGGTGGCTGGCGCGATTCGCGCGAGGACCGCGAGCCGCGTGGCCCGCGCCTGGGCGATGCGGCCTTTCGTGCCCAGCGCCAGGCCCTTGAAGTGGCTCAGGCCAGCCTGCGCAAACTTGCCGAACAGGCGCATGGTGAGGTGCTGACCCAGCTCATGGCCGCCTGGGAGCAGCGCGATCCGCAGCAGTTGCCGAACGCGCAAGCACTCGGAGGTCGGCTCAGCCCGGCGACGCGAGGCCAGTGGGTGGCGGCGCTGTCCAAACCGGCAGCCGCGATACCAGGCGATGCCCTTTTGCGCCTGGAAATGGCGGCCGAGGTGCCGAGTCCGGCCGATGCACTGAGCGAGCGACGCATGCTGCAGTTGCAGTTGCTGACGCGGCGCAACGATCCCGGCCCCGCGCAGACGTGGGGCGAGGATGTGGCTCGGGTGCTGGCGGGGGGGTTCGACGTGGCGCTTGCGCGGCGTTTGCAGCAGGTGCTCAAGGCGTTGCTGCGTCGCTGAACGCCTCGCCCGTGCTGCGTCAGCGGCCCGGGCGGAAGAAGCCGTCGTACAGCGGCATCAGCGCCGGGAATTCGATGTCAAAGCGCTGGCGGTTGACGAAGTAGGCCTCGCAGGTCACCGCAAAAAACTCGGCCGGGTGGGTGGCCGCGTAGGGATCGAGCCAGGGCGCTTCGCCGCCAAAGCGTTCGGCCATGGACACAGCCTCGCAGAAGGCATCAAAGGACGGCTTCATCACTGCCTGCCAGCGCGTCCGCGCCTCGCTCTCGGTATGAGTGCCGAGGAAGCCAGGTGGCAGCGGCGGGGCGCCGGCGGGATGTTGACCGAGCTCGATGCCGCGCATGTCCATCTTGTGCACAAATTCGTGGATGACGACGTTGTGGCCCGCCTCGGCACCCCCATCGGCCTGCGCCACCGCCTCCCAGCTCAGCATGATCGGCCCTCGGTCCATCGCCTCACCCGCCAGCACCTCCCGGTAGCGGTGCACCACACCGGCGCCGTCGGTCACCTCGCGCTGTGCCACCGCCGCACCGGGTTGCACCACGATGCCCACAAAGTCCTCGTACCAGTCCAGCGCGCGCAACGCATCGCCGTCGGGAGATCTGCGCACGCCGCCGAGATGCAGCAGCGGCAGGCAGGCTTGGGCGGCGATCGCGAGGGCGATGGTGTCTGTGATCACAAACTCATGCGCACCATGAAACTCTTTCTCCGCGAGAAAGTGGGTGCAGAGCTGCCGCAGCCGGGCTTGCTCGCTCGCGCTCAAGCTTTGCAAAAAGCGGTGTTGGGCCAACGTCTTGCGCCACAGCGGCAAGGGAATCGGCGTGGGCGAGCGCCAGCGACGCGGCAGCCAAGCCTGGGCAAACGGAGGCAGCCTGATGGTGAAGGCAGAGCTCATGAGGGTGGGCGGCAAAGACCGCTGGGAGCAGAGTCGGTCAAACCGCTCACATGGTGGCCAGATCGACCCGGTTCAAGCCCTGATCGCTCAACCGCAGCAGATCGGCGCGCGGCGGCCGGGCGGCCAGATCCCAGTCGCTGAGCACCACGCGCTGCAGGGGCGCGCCGGCGCGCGAACCCAGCACATGGGTGGCGGGCCGGTGGGTGTGGCCGTGGATCAGGGTGGTGGCATCGGCTTGCTGCAGCCACTGCCGTGCGGTGGCGGCGTCGACATCGGCCCAGAGCGCGGGGTCTTGCCCTTGCTCGGTCTTGCGTGCCTCGCTGCGCGCGCGCAGTTCGCGCGCCA
The DNA here is from genome assembly GCF_011390835.1 of Hydrogenophaga sp. Lineage (GTDB taxonomy): Bacteria > Pseudomonadota > Gammaproteobacteria > Burkholderiales > Burkholderiaceae_C > Hydrogenophaga. The sequence continues at coordinate 30,940 of NZ_JAABRQ010000032.1, forward strand.
GCGCTTCGCGCTCGGCCAGCGGACGGTTCAGAAACGCCTGTTGCCACCCTGGGCTGCGCACTTCAGCCCGGAAGGCTTGGTAGTCCACGTCGGCCACACACAGCGCGTCGCCGTGGCTGAGCAGCCAGCGCTGCTCATGCAGCACGAGGACCGTCGGGTCTGACAGGCCGACCATGCCGGCGGCTTTCAGGGCCGCCGGGCCAAGCAGGAAGTCCCGGTTGCCCGCCATGAAGTGGGTGGGCGTGTGGCGGGCGTATTCGTGCAGCAGGCGCATGCATTCGCGCTGAAATTGCCGCTCCGGATGTTCATCGTCGTCCGGGTGGGGCAGCAGCGCGTCGTCGCCGATCCAGACCTCGAACAGGTCGCCGAGGATGAACAAGGCGCTGGCACGGGTCGCGGGCGGGCGCAACAGATGGCGCCGCCAGCCAGCGAAGGTGGCCTGGTCGCTGGCTTGCAGGTGCAGGTCAGAAAAAAAATCGACCGCTTGCCAGTGCGCGGGAGCGCGCAACTCGGCGAAGCGGTCGGTTGCCTGGTCAGGCATCAGGGTGGCGCCAGTGGCGCCCCGCGCCGTCAGACGGCCACGGCCTTTTCGATCACCACGTCGTCCTTGGGAACATCGTCGTGGAAACCCTTGCGCCCCGTCGGGACGCCTTCGATCTTTTTCACGATGTCGGTGCCGTCAACCACCTTGCCAAAAACGGCATAGCCCCAGCCCTGGGCACTGGGAGCGGTATGGTTGAGGAAGCCGTTGTTGGACACGTTGATGAAGAACTGGGCGCTGGCCGAGTGCGGGTCGCTGGTGCGCGCCATCGCGACCGTGTACAGCTCGTTCTTCAGGCCGTTGTTGGCTTCGTTGTTGATCGGCGCATCGGTGGGCTTTTGCGTCATGCCTGGTTCGAATCCGCCGCCTTGCACCATGAAGCCGGGTATGACGCGGTGGAACACCGTGTTGTCGTAGTGACCCTTGTTCACGTAGGCGAGGAAGTTGGCGGTCGACAGCGGCGCTTTTTCGGCGTCGAGTTCGAGCGTGATGACGCCATGCTGGGCAATGTGCAGTTCTACTTTCGGATTGGCCATGGGTTCATTTCTCCAGTGTGGCTTTGAGGATGGTGACGGGAGTCTTGGGCACGTTCTGGTGCGGGCCTTGGTTCCCCACCGCGACGCCCTTGATTTTTTCGACCACGTCCATGCCGCTGGTGACCTTGCCAAACACCGCATAGCCGTGCCCGTCGGGACTCGGGGCGTTGAGGGCATTGTTGTTCACCAGGTTGATGAAAAACTGGGCCGTGGCCGAATTGGGGTTGGGTGTGCGCGCCATGGCAATGGTGCCACGGTCGTTTTTCAGGCCGTTATTGGCTTCGAGTGGAATCGGTGCCCGTGTGGGCTTTTGCTGCAGGTCGGCGGTGAAGCCGCCACCCTGGATCATGAAGCCGTCGATCACCCGGTGAAACACCGTGCCGTCGTAGTGTTTGTCGCGCACGTACTGCAGGAAATTCTCGACCGACTTGGGCGCCTTGTCGGCATACAACTCCAGCACGATGTCGCCAGCCGAGGTGGCCAACCTGACTTTGGCGACGTCGCCGCTGGCCTGTGCCGCCATCGGCAAGCCAAGAGCGAGCAGGGCGCTGGCAGCGGTCAGGACGACGCGCCGAGACCAGGAAAAAGCATGCATCACACGGGTCCTTCGTAGAAGATTTTCCATTGGGCGTTTTCGCGGATCCAGTACTGGCGCTTGGTCGTGCCGCGTCGGGCACCTTCGGCCACTTCGCCAAAGGTGACCACCATGGTTTCGTCCTGGTCACGCCATTGCAGCAACGACAGGTCCTTGATCTGTAACTCTCGTGAGCCCTTGGACTTGACCTCGTTCTCGACGCGCGGCCACCAGTCGGCCAGCTTCTGTCCCTGGTTGTCGAAGCGATC
>NZ_JAABRQ010000033.1 GCF_011390835.1 Hydrogenophaga sp.
AGAGTGGAGGCATCGAACACGTCAAGAAACCCGCCATGACACCCATCAATCCGCCCACCCATTCCTGGCTCGACCTGCTGGCCGCCCTGGCCGAAACGCACTGAGCCATCCCTCACCACCCCGATCACCCCCAAGGAGAACCTCATGTCCAAGACCGAAGCCCAATGCCCCGTCATGCACGGTGCCCGCACCCAGCAGGCCGCCCAGTCCAACGCCGACTGGTGGCCCAACCAGCTCAACCTGGGCATCCTGCACCAGCACTCCCCGGCTTCCAGCCCCATGGACGCCGACTTTGACTACGCCGAAGCCTTCAAGCAGCTCGACTTCGCCGCGCTGAAAAAGGACATGGTGGCGCTCATGACCGACTCGCAAGACTGGTGGCCGGCCGACTGGGGCCACTACGGCGGCCTGTTCATCCGCATGGCGTGGCACAGCGCCGGCACCTACCGCACGGCCGATGGCCGCGGCGGCGCCGGCACCGGCAACCAGCGCTTCGCCCCCATCAACAGCTGGCCCGACAACGGCAACCTCGACAAGGCGCGCCGCCTGCTCTGGCCCCTGAAGCAGAAATACGGCAACGCCATCTCCTGGGCCGACCTGTTCATCCTGGCTGGCAACGTGGCCATGGAGTCCATGGGTTTCAAGACCTTCGGCTTCGGTGGCGGCCGGGCCGACATCTGGCAGCCCGAAGAAGACATCTACTGGGGCGCCGAAAAGAAGTGGCTCGCCACCAGCGACCAGGCCGACAGCCGCTACAGCGGCGACCGTGAACTGGCCAACCCGCTCGCTGCGGTGCAGATGGGCCTGATCTACGTGAACCCGGAGGGCCCGGACGGCAATCCCGACCCGGTGCTTTCGGGTCGCGATGTGCGCGAAACCTTCGCGCGCATGGCCATGAACGATTACGAAACCGTGGCCCTCACCGCCGGTGGACACACCTTCGGCAAGGCACACGGTGCCGGCGACCCCGCCAAAGTCGGACCTGAGCCTGAGGCCGCGCCCATTGAGCAGATGGGCTTTGGCTGGATCAACACGCACGGCAGCGGCAAGGGCGGTGACACCACCACCAGCGGCATCGAAGGCGCCTGGAAACCCAACCCCACGAAGTGGGACATGGGCTACTTCAAGGTGCTGTTCAAGTACGAGTGGGAACTCGTCAAGAGCCCGGCCGGCGCCCACCAGTGGCGTGCCAAGGACGTGGAGGACGAAGACATGATCGTCGATGCGCACGACCCTTCGAAAAAGTACGCGCCGATGATGACCACGGCCGACCTCTCGCTGCGCTTCGACCCGGCCTACGAAAAGATCTCGCGCCATTTCGCCGCCAATCCCGACGAGTTTGCCGACGCCTATGCCCGTGCCTGGTTCAAGCTGACCCACCGCGACATGGGCCCTAAGAGCCTGTACCTCGGACCGGAAGTGCCAGCCGAAGATCTGATCTGGCAAGACCCGGTGCCTGCCGTGGACCATCCGCTGATTGACGCGAAAGACGCCGCCGCCCTCAAGGCGCAGGTGATGGCCTCGGGTCTATCGGTGGCCGAGCTGGTGTCAACCGCCTGGGCATCGGCCTCCAGCTTCCGCGGTTCGGACAAGCGCGGTGGCGCCAACGGTGCGCGCATCCGGCTGGCGCCTCAGAAAGACTGGGAAGCCAACCAGCCGGCGCAGCTGGCCACGGTGCTGGCCAAGCTGGAAACGATCCGGAAGTCGTTCAATGACGCGCAAAAGGGCGGCAAGCAGGTGTCCCTGGCCGACCTCATCGTGCTGGCGGGCAACGCCGGCGTGGAGGCCGCTGCCAAGGCGGCAGGCCAGCCGGTCGATGTGCCATTTGCCCCGGGCCGCACCGATGCCACGCAAGAGCAGACCGATGTGGAGTCGTTCAGCGTAATGGAGCCGCAGGCTGATGGCTTCCGCAACTTCCAGCAGAAGGCCTACACGGTGGCGCCGGAAGAAATGTTGCTGGACAAGGCCCAGCTCATGACCCTGAGCGCGCCTGAGATGACGGTGCTGGTGGGTGGCCTGCGGGTGCTCGGGGCCAACGTGGGCGGCTCAGCCCACGGGGTGCTCACCCAGCGGCCCGGCCAGCTGACGAACGACTTCTTCGTCAACCTGGTCGACATGGGCACGGCATGGACGCCCACCGGCAAGAACAGCTACGAAGGCCGGGACCGCAAGAGCGGTAAGGTGAAATGGACCGCCACCCGCGTCGACCTGGTCTTTGGCTCCAACTCGCAGCTGCGAGCGCTGGCCGAGGTGTACGCGCAGAACGATGGCGCAGCGAAGTTCAGCCGCGACTTCGTGGCCGCATGGACCAAGGTGATGAACCTGGACCGGTTTGATCTGAAGTGACCTGAGCCTCAGCAAAAGAGCCTCGCAGGCCATCGCCTGCGGGGCTCTTTTTTTGGGTTGCCTGAAAACTCAGCGCTTCTTCTCCAGCGCCTCTTCTTCCATCAGCAAGTAGGTGTTGTAGGCGTTCATGCGGTTGGCAAAGCCAAACATCGGCGTGGCTTCGAAGGCGCTCCAGTCGGTTGCCTTGTAGGCTTCCTCAAATGGCACGAAGTCCTGCACCGCCGCACCCATGCTGGTGCGCAGGTACTTGAGGTAGTCGCGCGTCATGGTGATGTCCTTCTTTGGGTCCATCGAGGCAGCTCCGTGGCCGGGCACCACAGCGGTGGCGTCGTGTTTGAGCATCTGATCGAGCGACAGAATCCACTGGCTGCTGTTGGCCTTCCCCACAAAGGGCAGGCGGCCGTTGAAGAACAGATCGCCAGCAAACAGAACCTTTTCATTGGGCACGAACACGGTGAGGTCTTCCGGCGTGTGCGACGGGCCTACATGGTCGATCTCGAACACCCAGCCACCGATCTTCAGTGAGGTTGGCCCGTTGATCCAGGTATCGGCCAGCACCAGGCGGGTCTTGTCGTCGATCCAGGGTGCGAGGTCGGTGCGCGAGGCCTCCAGCCGCAGGCTCGCGGTGTCGGACTGGATGTATTCCTTGGCCGCGACATGCGCGGTGATGCGCGCACCGAGCTGCTTGAAATACTGCAGGCCATAGATGTGGTCCGCGTGGTAGTGGGTGAGGATGACGTCGGAGATCGGCAGCGGCGTGAGCTTTCGGATTTCCGCAGTCAGGCGCTCTGCGAGCCGAGGCGAACCCAGCGCGTCGATCACCACCACGCTTTGCGGCGTGATGACGAAGCCGGCGTTGGAAATGAAGTTCTGATTTTTCGTGGAGCCCAGTTGCGACAGGCCCTGCACGTAGTAGCTGTGCGGTCCGACCTGCTCGACCTTCATGGCCGGCTCTGGGTCGGCGGCCATCACCAGGCTGGAAGCGGCCCACAGCAGCAGGCCAACGCCTGCGCGTTTCAGGGATGAAATGGATAAATGGGGTGCTTGGGACATGGGTGCCTCCTCCGGGGGTCGATAACCACCCTGCTTATATCGCAATTCACTTATGGTTGGCCACCGGATCCGGGTGAGCTGGTGGCCCTCAACTCGTGCCGGCCCGCCTTACGGTTCAGGTTTCGGCCAGGCCTGCCGATACGCAAACCATTGACCCGCCAACCGGGGTCGCGCCCACGAAGCGACGTTAGCCACTGCTTTTCGGAGAATCCATGATCACGGCACCCCTGCCCCACAATGAAAAGCAGCGCCTGAAAGCCCTGCGCGACCTAGTCATTCTCGACACCGCGCCCGAGGAACGGTTTGACAGAATTTCGGCGTTTGCGGCCCAGGAATTCGGCGTGCCCATGGCCATGGTCTCGCTGGTGGATCAGAACCGCCTGTGGCGCAAGTCCAATTTTGGGCTGGACGAACGGGAGTCACCCCGCGAAGTTTCGTTTTGCGGGCATGCCCTGGTCCAGACTGAGCCGCTGGTGGTTCACGATGCGCTGGCCGACCCGCGTTTTGTCGACAACCCGATGGTCACCGGCCATCCCTACACCCGCTTCTACGCTGGCGCCGGGCTGCGTCTGCCGTATGGGCATGTTGTGGGTACGCTGTGCATCATGGACCGCCGCCCGCGGGACTTCGACCGGCTCGATGTCGCCATTCTTTGTAGCCTTCGCGACCTGGTGGTGGAAGAACTATTTCGGCGCGAGGAGGTGACGTTGTGAGCGGCGCTGCCGCCGGCGCGGGCTTGCGCAGGGTGCTGCTGATCGAGCCCGACAACCTGATCCGCGGCACGGTGGCCTCAGTCTGTCGCGATCTGTCCCTCGTTCAGGTGATCCAGGCCGTCAGCGTGGCCCAGGGCGAACAGGCGCTCCAGTCCCACTCGGTGCAGGGGATGGTGCTGTCCTTGTCCGACGAAGTGGCAGCGCTGTCGCTGCTGACCCGCTTGCGTGCCGACGAGCTCGGCTGCACCATGGATCTGGCGGTGGCGGTGCTGGCCCACGGTTGCACGCCTGAGCTGGCGGCACAGCTCAAGTCGCTGGAGGTGCGGCGCTTGCTGCTTCAGCCCTTCAAACTGCGCGATGTGATCCACACCCTTGAAAACCTCTGGCCCGAGACCGTGCCTGTCGCGGCCTGAGGCACAGGGCTCACACCACCAGCGGATCCACATCCACCGCCCATCGCACCAGCCCCTTGGCTTCTGGCGCGCTGCGGCAGTCGTGCAGCACTGGCCCCCAGGCCGACAAAAAGCGTTGCAAGGCGCCGCGTGACGCGCTTTCCACCAGCATCTGCGCGCGCTCCACATTGGCCACGCGCTGGATGGTCAGCGGCACGGAGGGGTAAAGCGTGATGTCGTCACGGTGCGGCAGGCCCGTCGCCTGCGAGGCCGCCAGATTCAGGAACGCCTGCGCCGCGGCCTGGCTGCGCGCGTCGGCCCGAAGCAAGGCCTGGGCACCAAACGGCGGCATGCCGGCGATTTCGCGTTCAGCGATCTGCTCGGCCGCAAAGGCCGGGAAGTCGTGGGTCTTGAGCGCGGCAAACAGTGGGTGTTGCGGTGTCCAGGTCTGCACCCACATCTCGCTGCCGGCGCTCTGCGCGGCGTCGCGCCCGGCGCGCCCGCCAGCCTGCATGAGCAGCGCAAACAGGCGCTCGGGCGCGCGGTGGTCGCTGGCGAACAGGGCCGCGTCCACGTTGATGCCGGCCACCAGGGTGATGCGCCGGAAATCGTGACCCTTGGCGATCATCTGCGTGCCCACGAGCACATCGACCTCGCCGCTGTGCAGCGCGGCGAGTTGCGTTTCCAGGCTGCCCTTGAGTCGGGTCGAGTCGGCGTCCATGCGCGCCACACGCGGAGGGTTACCGTCGAGCCGGCGCGCACCAGCCAGCAAGGCAGCGAGCTGCTCTTCCACCTGCTCGGTGCCGCGTCCCACGGGCGCGATGTCGAGGTTGCCGCAGTCAGGGCAGGCGCGCGGCACCCGCTCGGTGAAGCCACAGTGGTGGCAGCGCAGCGTGCGGTCGAGCTTGTGGAACACGCGGTAGGCGCTGCAGTGCGGGCAGCTGCTTTTCCAACCGCAGTCGTGGCAGGCCAGCACCGGCGCATAACCGCGGCGGTTGAGCAGCACCAGGCACTGCTCGCCGCGCGCGATGCGCTCGCCCATGGCTGCAAGCAGGGGTGGCGCGATCACCGCGCCCTTGGGCTGGTGGTTCATGTCGACCAGGCGCAGCCGCGGCAATGAGCCGCCGCCGATGCGCGCCGGCATGGCCAGACGCAGGTAGCGCCCCTGGTCGGCCGCATGCCAGCTCTCCAGCGACGGCGTGGCCGATCCCAGGATGACCTGGCAGCGGACGCCGGCCTTGCCGGTGGATGCCAGCGCCTCGGTCTCGATCTTGGCGCGGTACACCGCCAGGTCGCGCGCCGAGTAGCGCGCACCTTCCTGGCTCTTGTAGCTCGGGTCGTGCTCTTCGTCCACCACGATCAGCCGCAAGCCGGGCATGCTGGCGAAGATCGCCATGCGCGTACCGAGCACGATGCGGGCCACGCCGGTGTGGGCCGCTAGCCAGCTAGCCAGGCGCTGCGCGGGCGTCATGCCGCTGTGCAGGCAGACCACCGCGCCCGCGCCATACAGCGGCTCGAAGCGCTCGCGAAAGCGCGCTTCGAGCTGCGGCGTGAGGTTGATCTCGGGCACCATGACCAGCACTTGGCTCGCCACGCCGTCGATGGGTGCGGCGTCCAGCACCTGGAGTGTCGCGCGCAGGTAGACCTCGGTCTTGCCACTGCCCGTGGCGCCGAACAGCAGGACCGGGGCGCTTGCCGCATCCAGCGCGGCCAGCGCCTCGGCCTGCTCCGGGCTCAGCTCCGGCTCCGTGTGGGGGGCTGCGTTCGCTTCGGCAGGCTGGGCGGCTGCCTGGGTGCGGCGTTTAAGGCGCCGGGCCAGCTGTGTGTTGTCGAGTTCTCGCAACTGGGGCGGCAGCGCGGCCAGCGCCACCTCGCCCAGGCTGCGCTGGTAGTACTGCCCGGCAAACTTCACCAGTTGGCGCCATCGCGCATTGAGCGGCGGCAGGCCGTCCAGCGTGCCGGCGACGTCGCGCGTCTGGGCTTCGGTGAGGCCCTCGGGTGGCTCGGTCGGGCAGTCCCACACAACCCCCAGCACCTCGCGCCTGCCCAGCGGCACACGCACCAGCGTGCCCGGCGCGAGCAACAGCTCACTTCGGTAGCTCAGGCTGGCGCTCACCCCGCTGTGGGCTGGGGTGGCCACGATGACGCTGGGCCAGCAAGTCATGTTTAGCGTGTTTTCCTCAGACCAACTGTCGAAAGGTGACGTAAGTCATTGATTTGCCTTTGCTTCTCGACCTGTCCCAAGCTTCTGTGGATAACTTTGTTGATAGGTCTGGTCGGCGGGCTGGGAAGCCTTAAGAATCAAGGCCTTTCTTAAGTTGCTCAGAAAAACGGCACCCCTCAATCTCTATATGAATCAACAGCTTACGAAGGTGCTGGCGCCAGGGCCTGGCGTGGAGCGCCTATTTGGCGCTCATCGCACCGCAGCACAGAAAATGTGCATAAGTGAGACGTGTCAAGCCCTTTATTTTGCGAATTTCTGTGGCAGCGGGTTGACAGAGCCGCCATCACGCGGTCAGCCAGCGGGGCCGCGGGCTGCAGCCGGGTGAGCGGTTTCAGGCGGCGGTGCGCAAGCGGCGCGAATGCGTGTGAACCGCGTTCACCAGCGCTGTCACATGCTCGGGCGGGGTGAACTGGCTGATGCCGTGGCCCAGGTTGAAAATGTGCGTGGGCCCGGTACCCGCGCCCATGTGCGGCTGGCCAAAGCTCTCCAGCACGGCCGCCACCTCGGCGTCGATGCGCTCGGGCGGGGCAAACAGCACGTTCGGGTCGATGTTGCCCTGCAGCGCCTTGCTGTCGCCCACCTGCGCGCGCGCTTTGGCCAGGTTGACCGTCCAGTCCAGGCCCAGAACCTCGCAATCCAGGAATTTCATCTCGTCCAGCCACAGGCCGCCGCCTTTGGTGAACACCAGGCGCGGGATCACCACGCCGTCCTTTTCGCGCTGCAGCTGCGCCAGCACCCGCCGGGTGTAGGCTAGGCTGAATTCCTGAAACTTGCCGTCAGCCAGCACGCCGCCCCAGCTGTCAAACACCATTACTGCCTGCGCGCCGGCGTCGATCTGGGCGTTGAGGTAAGTGGCCACGCTGTCGGCGTTGATCGCCAGAATCTGGTGCATCAGGTCCGGGCGGCTGTACATCAGCGACTTGACCGCGCGGTAATCGTCCGAACCGCCGCCTTCGACCATGTAGCAGGCCAGCGTCCAGGGGCTGCCCGAGAAACCGATCAGCGGCACCCGGCCATTGAGCGCCTTGCGGATCGAGGTCACGGCATCGAACACATAGCGCAGCTTGTCCATGTCGGGCACGGCCAGCGTGGCCACATCGGCCTCGGTACGCACCGTCTTGGCGAACTTCGGCCCTTCGCCGACCTGGAACGACAGGCCCAGGCCCATCGCGTCGGGCACGGTCAGGATGTCGGAAAACAGAATCGCCGCGTCCAGCGCATAGCGCTCCAGAGGCTGCAGCGTGACCTCAGTGGCGAAGTCCACATTGGTTGCCAGCCCCATGAAACTGCCCGCCTTGGCTCGCGTGGCGCAGTACTCGGGCAAATATCGGCCAGCCTGGCGCATCAGCCACACGGGCGTGTGGTCGGTGGACTGGCGCAGGCAGGCGCGAAGAAAGGAGTCGTTTTGCAGGGGAGCGAAGGGCATGGGCTGTTCCGGTGCGGTTCGGGGAGGGTCAGCAGGCATTATCCCGCGTGGTGCCCGGGGCTGCCTCGCGCTGTCGCGACCCTGCGTTCGCCAGCTTGGTCAGAACGGTGGCGGCGCGTAGCATGGAGGTCCACTCGCGAAAAGATCAGAACATGCCAGCGTCACCAAAACGCTCAGCGCCAGCCGTTGTCAAACGCGCACCGAAGAAGCCTGTCGAGCCAGTCTCCAGGCCCTCTCTGCGCTTCTACCACTCGCATGAGCTGCGGGTGAAGACACTTGACATTTTGGTGATGGTCGAGAACGCTGAGAAGGCAACTGCCCATGCTGGAGAACTCACGGAACTGGTTCTTGAGCTGACTGATCACGGCATGGATCAGTACTTTCTGCAGTCACTCAAGGCAACGAAGGCAAACTTTGTCGTGCAGCAGTCCGCTGCTCTTGGTTTGGCCGGCGTTCAAAAGGTGATGGGCACCGTCATCCGCAACATGCTTGGACGCATGGACGATCGTCAGCTGCTCTCCGTCTGTGGTTCCATTCGTCAGTTCATGGCGTGAAGTCGGCAGCAGACGTCAGCCTCGATGTGCTCCATCCGCGCACTCCCTCATGCAAGCCGAACGCGACAACAGACGTCGACTGAGTCCGGACATTCGGCCTCACAGACACCATCCATCACCGTGCTCCTGTACGTACTCGACTTACTGGGCGTCGCAGTCTTCGCGGCCAGCGGAACCCTCGCAGGGGTGGCAGCCCAGTTTGATCTGCTGGGCGTGATCGTGATCGCAGCCATCATTGTGGCCACCGCAGCCACACTCGCCTGGGTCCATGTGCGCCCGGTGCCCACCGATGCGTTGGTGATTGCGGATGCACTGGGACTGGCGCTGTTTGCCATCTCTGGCGCGCAAGTGGCTGAAAAAGCGGGTTGCCGCGCCCCGGTCATTGTGCTGATGGGCGCGCTCACCGGTGCCGGTGGTGGCGTCGTTCGCGATATGCTCTCTGGCAAGGTACCGCTGATTCTTCGTCATGATATCTACGCTTCGGCGGCCATCGCAGGCATCGTGGTGTACCTGCTGCTCAGAGCAGCCCAGGCGCCGATGGCTGCGGCGTTCTCTGCGGGGTTTGTCACGGTGGCTGCCACGCGCCTGGTGGCCATCGCCATGGAATTGAGGCTGCCGGTCTTTTCTGTGCCGCTGCCGGCGATGTGAATCGAACGATGGGCCACATGCCAAATACCGATCAAACCCGCGAAAAAGGAACTCGAGCCTATCGGCTGATCACAGCGGTGGTTGGTGCGCTCTTTTCGGTCGTCTCGGTGACTCTGCTCGTGGTGACTGAGCTCACCATGGGCCCTGTTCTCGCGGCCGTGGTATTGGGCTTTCTGGGTGTTGATGCCATCATGGGCGCCTGGTACAACAGGCCATCGCTGCTGGCGCGTATTGGGCCGTGGCCGTGACCCTCACAAGCCTGGCGCGCCCCACTTCCCAACCCATTGCTCGGAGCAGGAAATGAGTATCGAAAACTTCATGGCTGGGTACAAGGCGGCCTGGGAGGCCCGGGATCCAGCCTTGTTTGCCGCGCTGTTCCAGGAAGACGGGAGTTACCACAACACGCCGTTTCAGGTCCAGGCTGGCAGGGAGCAGCTTGTGGCGTACTGGAGGCGGGTGCAGTTGCAGGAGGATGTGCAGCTCAGCTATGAGGTGCTGGCGAGCCAGGGCAAGATCGGCCTGGCGCACTGGCACGTCACCTACCAGGTCGCCTCCGAAGAACTTTTCCATATCTGGGCGCGCTCCACCGGAACAGGCCTGCCGCCGCGCAAGCCGGGCGATCCCTTGCCGCGCATGGTGCTCGATGGCATGCTTCAAGCCACGTTTTCGAACGGCCTGTGCACGGAGGCCCGCATCTGGTGGCACAGCATGCCGCAGGCGATGTGAGTCGCTGAGCGTCGCCCAAACTAAGCCACATGAACCCACCGCAGCTTGAAGGACAGCATGTCTCGCTGCGCCTGATGTCGAAAGCCGACGCCGGCGCACTGGTGACCGCCGCCAGTGACGGCGAGCTCTGGCATCTGAGGTTCACCGTGGTGCCGAACCAGGCGACGATCGATGCCTATGTGGACACCGCTTTGCAGGGCTGGCAAGCGCAGACGGTGATGCCGTTCGTGACCGTGTCCGTTGTCTCAGGATCGGTGATCGGGAGCACGCGCTTTTGGAGGATCGATCCCGTCAATCGAAGTCTGGAAATCGGCCACACCTGGCTGGCGAAGACCTGGCAACGATCGGCCGCCAACACCGAGGCGAAGTACCTGATGCTTCGCCACGCCTTTGATGCGCTCGACTGTGTGCGCGTGCAGTTCACGACCGATGTGCTCAACGAAGCGTCTCGTGCCGCCATTCTTCGGCTGGGCGCCGTCGAGGAAGGCCTCATCCGGAACGAACGCATCATGCCGGACGGCCGCAAGCGCTCGTCCATGCGGTACAGCATCATCGACACGGAGTGGCCGGCCGTGCGATCTGCGCTGGAGCGCCGGCTGTCACACCTGGCCTGAGTCCCCCGGTGCATCTGCACCGTTGCACGCACCTGTGGTCAGGTGCCGCCAACCATCCACCCACAGAACGCGCCACCACGGGACACCACCCCGGTCAGCCGGCCCCTCACGCCGCTGCGTTCTTGTACTTGATGCTGCAGCCGTAGGGCTGGCTGGTTGCGGTGCTCAACGGTTGGCCGGCGAGCAGTTCGGTCAGGCCCTGGCGCACATAGTTGGTGGCCCTGGCGATGTCGGCTTCTCGAGCCGAGGGTATGCTGTCGATGGCACCTGCGTAGACCAGCACGCCCTGGGTGTTGACGATGTACATGTGAGGCGTGACGCGCGCAGAGTAGGCCTGCCCGACCTTGCCGTCTTCGTCCATCAGGGTGGCACTTGTCGCGGCGCCTTTGTCGCCCATCCAGCGCGCGAGCTGGGCCGGGCTCAAGTAGTCGGGGCTATCGTCGCGGGTGGAGTTGATGGCCAGCCAAACCACACCTTTGCCCGTGAACTCCTTCTGCAGCGCCTGAAAGTTGCCGTTGTAGTGCTTGCGCACAAAGGGGCAGCCCGGGTTGTTCCACTCAAGCACCACCGGTTTGCCGCGGAAGTCCGAGAGTTTGACGGGCTTGCCGGCGGTGTCGGTGAGCGTGAAGTCGGGCGCAGGCTGGCCGACACTGGCGGCTTGTGCCGCTAGGGGGGCGAGCAGGCCGGCGGGCAGGGCGATAGCCCCTAGGCCCAGGGCATTGAATTGGCGACGTTGCAGCATGTTCGTGGCTCCTGTGGGTGAACGACGCCCCTACGACATACCCGCGCCCGTTTGGTTCACCGAATCAGAGCTTGGCCAGCGCGGCACGCACCTCGTCCACGCTCAGCACCTCGGACAGCAGTTGCGGCGCCTGGCCGTTCTGGTAGATCGCGTACACCGGCACGCCGTTGCGGCCCAGGCGGGCCAGCTCGGCGGTGATGGTCGGGTCGCGCCGCGTCCAGTCGGCGCGCAACAGCGCCATGTTCCTGGCGGCGATGTCGCCCAGCAAGCCCACATCGGCCAGGGTGGTGCGCTTGTTGTACTGGCAGGTCACGCACCAAGCGGCGGTGAAGTCCACGAAAACCGGGCGCCCTTCGGCCAGCAGCGATGCCTGTTTCTCAGCGCTCCACGGCTCCCAGCTCACACCGGCCACCGCGGTGGCCACGGGCGCATTTGCCGCATCGGCCGCCTGCAGGTGCGTCACATTCGGGCCGATTGACCAGCCGAGCCAGATCAGGCCTAGCGCCGACAGACCCGCCAGCACCGCGCGTCCCTTGCCGTGCAGACCCAGCGCCCAGATCAGCAGCGCCAGCATCACCAGAAGCATGAGCAGGGCAGCGGCGCCATCGATGCCGCTTTGTTGACCCAGCACCCACAGCAGCCAGACCACGGTGGCAAACATGGGGAAGGCCATGAGTTGGCGGAAGGTGTTCATCCAGGCGCCAGGGCGCGGCAGGGCGCGCGCCACCGCCGGCCACCAGCTCGCAGCCAGGTAGGGCAGTGCCATGCCCAGACCGAGCACACCAAAAACAGCCAGCGCCTGCACCGTGGGCAGACCGATGGCCAAGCCGAGCGAAGCACCCATGAAGGGTGCGGTGCATGGCGAAGCGATGGCAGTGGCGAGCACGCCGGTGAGGAAAGCGTCGGCGGTGGGGTTCTTGGCCTGCAGGCTGGCCACCGAGCTGGGCAGCACGTTGCCAAACTCAAACAGACCCGCCAGGTTCAGACCGATCACGGTGAACAGCACCGCTAGCGTAGCCACCACCTCAGGGCTTTGCAGCTGAAAGCCCCAGCCAATGGCTTCGCCCGCCGAGCGCAGGCCCAGCAGCAAGCCGCCGAGCGCCAGAAAACTCAACACCACACCGGCGGTGTAGGCCAGGCCGTTGGCCCGGTGTGCGGCGCGGTCGTCTGCGTGTTTCGCAAACGACAGCACCTTGATCGCCAGTACCGGGAACACGCAGGGCATGAGGTTGAGGATCATGCCGCCGAGCAGCGCGCCGAGCAGCGCGGCCCAGAGCGTGATGGGCGGGCCGCTGCTGGCGGGCGCGCTGGCGGCGCGCGCGGCGTTGTCCTGCAGCACGGCGATGAGTTCATCGGGCACGGCCGTTGGCAATGGCGCAGCCGCGGGCCAGGTTCCTTGCACCGGCGCCTCCAGCCGCACGCCGGGGCTGCCCGGTCCCTCGCCTGGCGGGTTGGCCAGCGCCACCACCAGCGGCACGGCGGTGGGGCTTTCGCTGCGATGCGGCGAGAGCGGCACACTGGCGGTCCAGCGCTCACCGTCCCAGGTTTGGGTCCAGGCGGCGCCGGGCTCGATCAGGCCAGGCGTCTCGGGGAAAAATTCCAGTGGCTGGTCGCGCCAGGCGGCCGGCAGGCCGGCGAGTGAGACTTTGAGCTGGCTGTCGACTGGTTCCAGTCGGCTGTCGCCGGCCGGCTGCTCGGTCGGCGCGGCGGCGAATGCGGCCTCGAAAGCGCGGCCGTTCAGGGCGGTGGAGCCCTGCACCGGCAGGCGCAGGGTGAAGTTGCCCTCTTCGGGAATGCATTCCTTGCGGCAGACCAGCCAGGCCGCGTAGAGCTTGACCTCGATCTCCCGGTCGGCAAAGCTGGGGTCGATCGTCAGCGGCACCGGCAACAGCACGGTTCCGTCGTAGCCGTAATTCGCCAGGGTGCCGAGCGGGAACTTGCGCGGCGTGGGCCAGCCGATCGGCCCGACGGTGACGCCAGGCGGCAATGTCCACTGCAGCTCGGTGGGCAGACCCGAGTCGCCCGAGTTCTTCCAGTAGGTGTGCCAGTCGGGCGCGTGCGTGAGTTGCAGCCCCAGCCAGACCGGCTTGCCGGGGCCAGCACCCTCGGGCGCATGGGCCAGCAGCTCGGCGCGCGCCTGTTCGCTTTGCACCATTGTGGTGTTGGACAGGCGTTCCACCAGGTTCTGGGCCGGCGCCCCCAGCGGGGCCAGCAGCGCCAGCGTGGCCAGCCATGGGCTGGCGAGCCGGAAAAACGAGGAGAGCCTAGGGAGGTGCATACGAGGGAAACCAAGGGTGAAAGGGCAGACGCCGACTGTAAGGACAGTGCGTCGGTGAGAGGCGGGGTCAGGGCACGAGTTCCAACGCGCAGGGTTGTCGTGCACCGGCTTGCTGCAAATATAAGCCGTCACTGTTGATTTGTCTGTTTCGGCGCCGACCTCTTACAGAGCTTCACCGGGGTTCTCAAGCGGGGCGGGATTCGGTACAAGGAAGTCAGAGCATCATCTGGAGGACCATCATGGGCTCGATCGTCGAACGCGCGCTGGCGCCCTGGGCCGAGCGCATGCGCACTCAGTTGAACCTGCCGGTGCGCTTGTGCTGGGGCCCTGGCGGAGCGTCGACGCTGGCGCTGGGGGATTTTGAGGCGCCGCGGGTGGAAATTCGAGTGCGCGATGCGCAGGCCTTGCCGCTGCTGATCGAGCCCGGGCTGGACACGCTGGGCCAGGCCTATGTGGAGGAGCTGGTGGATGTGCACGGCGCCGTGGCCGACATCCTGGCGGTGGCGCAGCGGCTGGCCGAGTCGGCCCAGCCGGTCCACGGGCTGCTCGGGCGCATGCGCCGCGTGTTTGGCCACACGCGAGAAAGCGACAGCGAAGCCATCCAGTACCACTACGACGTGTCCAATGACTTCTACGCGCAGTGGCTTGGCCAGGGCATGGTGTATTCCTGCGCCTACTTTGAACAGGGTGACGAAACACTGGACCAGGCGCAGGCCAAGAAGATCGACCACATCTTGCGCAAGATCCACCTGATGCCCGGGCAGCGCCTGCTGGACATCGGTTGCGGCTGGGGCGCGCTGGTGCTGCGCGCGGCGCAAGCCTATGGCGCGCAGTGCGTGGGCGTGACGCTGTCGACCCAGCAGTTTGAATTGGCGCAGCAGCGGGTGCGCGAAGCGGGCTTGCAGGACCGCATCGAGATCCGGTTGCAGGACTACCGCGATGTGACCGACGGCCCGTTTGACCGCATCACCAGCGTCGGCATGTTCGAGCATGTGGGGCTGGATCACCTGGCCGCCTACTTCGCCCATCTGCGTGGCCTGCTCAAGCCCCACGGCTGGGCCATGAACCACGGCATCACGAGCACCGACGCGCACGATGGCGAAAGCCGCCACGGCGGTGGCCGCTTCATCGAGCGCTATGTGTTCCCGCGTGGCGAGCTGCCGCACATCGGCACCGTGCTGCGAACGCTGCAGGAAGGAGGCCTGGAGGCGGTGGACGTGGAAAACCTGCGCCGCCACTACCAGCGCACCACCCAGCTCTGGAGCGAAGCCTTCGAGGCGCGCACCGCGCAGATCAAACCGCTGGTGGACGAGAAGCGCTGGCGCATCTGGCGCATTTACCTCGCAGGCTGCGCGTGGGCGTTTGAGCACGACGAGGTGTCGATCTACCAGGTGCTCTGCCGACCGGCTGGGCAAAGCACGCAGGGGCTGCCGTGGTCGCGGCATTACATCTACGCCGAATGAACAGGCCCTAATCGGCGAAGCCCAGCACCACGCGCCGCGTGGTAGCTGACTTTTTCTCGACCTTGGTGACCACCACACGGCCGATTTCGGCGGTGTTGGCCACGTGCGTGCCGCCGCAAGGCTGCAGGTCGATCGGGGCGCCGTCGCCAATGCGCACGGTGCGCACCGCGCCGCTGCCGCGCGGTGGCGACACGCTCATGCTTTTCACCAGCGCCGGGTTGGCGTCGAGTTCTTCGTCTGTCACGCTGCCCAGCAGCACTGGGAGAGCTGCCGCCACCAGCGCTGCGATGCCGGCGCTGAGCGCGTCCTTGTCCAGCGGATCGGTCAGGTGCAGGTCGAGCCGGGCGTGGTCCGGCGTGATCGAGCAGCCGTTCACCGGCACCGGCACCAAGTGGCACAGCAGGTGGGTCGTGGTGTGAAATCGCATCAACCGGTGACGTCGCGACCAGTCGATCTGTGCTGTCACCGCGTCGCCCAGCGCCAAAAAGGCCATGGCTGACTCTTGCCCTGGCGCCGGCACGTGCACGATGTCGGCCGTGGGCCGGCCCTCGGCGTCCTTGTCTTTGCGGGTGTCGGCGATGCGGATGGTCTGGCCATCGGCCAGGCGCAGCACACCGGAATCACCCGCCTGACCGCCGCCGAGCGGGTAGAACACGGTCTGGTCGAGGACGATGCCGCTCTCCTTGAGCGCGGTAATGGTGGCTGCGCACTCGGTGCGGTAGGCGTCGGCGCGGAACAGGTCCTGGGTCATGGCCGCATCATAGGATCAGGGCGCTTTACACTGCCAGCCATGTTGCCCAACTCCCACCACTGGTCCGACCTGACCACCGCCGATTTCGCCGCGCTCGACACCGGTCGCGCCATCGCCGTGTTGCCGGTGGCGGCCACGGAACAACACGGGCCTCACCTGCCGCTGTCAGTGGACACCGACATCGTCAACGGCGTGATCGCCGCTGCACTGCCGCAGCTCGCACCTGGCCTGCCCGTGCTGTTCCTGCCCACGCAGGCTGTGGGCTTCAGCCCCGAGCACACGCGCTTTGCCGGCACGCTCACGCTCAAGGCCGAGACCTTGATGCGCGTGTGGACCGAGATCGGCGAATGTGTCGCAGCCAGCGGCGTGAAAAAGCTGGTGCTGTTCAACGCCCATGGTGGGCAGGTAGGTGCGCTGGATCTGGTGGCGCGCGACCTGCGCGCGCGTCTAGGGCTGCTGGTCTACAGCGTGAGCTGGTTCAACCTGCCGCTGCTCGATACACAGGGTCATGACGTGAGCGCGCTGTTCAGCCCCGAGGAGCACCGCTTCGGCATTCATGCCGGCGAGATCGAAACCGCCATGATGCTGGCGCTCAAGCCCGAGCGTGTTCGCATGGACCAGGCCGAGTACTTCCGCTCCGCTTCGCAGGAGCGCGCAGCGGACTTCCCCATCCTCGGCAACGGCCGCAGCGCCAAGCTCGGCTGGCAAATGCAGGACTACAACGCCGAAGGTGCGGTCGGCAACGCCGGTGCGGCCACGGCCGACAAGGGCCATTCCCTGCTCGACGCGGCCGGCCGCGCACTCGCGGCCCTGCTCGAAGAAATCGACCGACTGCCCACCAACACCCTGAGCGACCACACCGCGTTCAAGCCTCAGGTGTAACGACCCGCGCAGTGGCGCAGCGTCGGGGGCTTTCGTTCAGGCGTACGTGACCCAATCTCGGTGCTCTGGGCTGTCCAGGTGGGGCAGCGTGTTGTAGGTCAGCAGGGCATGGCGCTTGGCGCTGAATTCGAACTCGGTCACCGCGCTGTTGCGGATGCGCATGTTCAGGTCGATGGTGCGCTCCGGGCTCAGGTTCAGCACCTGGCCCACGGCGGTGCTGATCGGGCCGCCGCTGGAGACGATCAGCACGTTTTTTCCCACGTGCTCGGCGCGCACCAGGTCGAGCGCGCTGGTCACGCCGCGCACAAAATCGTTGTAGCTCGGCATGCCCTCTGGGCTCACTGTACCTGCCATCCACTGCGCCAGGCCGTCGCGCAGCAGGCGGAAATGGTGCCGATAGAGCTCGGGCGTGTCAGGCTTTTTAAGCGGCGCGGCATGGATGGTGCGGATCACGGCCAGGCTGTCGTATTCGTCCAGTCCGGGCCAGATCAGCGGCTGCAGATCCAGCTTGGCGCCGGCCGCGATGCCGGCCCAGGTCTGGGCATGGCGCTTGAGCGAGCCGGTGATCACCGCATCGAAGCGCTGCCCGCGCTCGGCCCAGTAGCGCCCCAGGCGCTCGCTCTGACGCTGGCCGAGTTCGCTCAGCTGGTCGTAGTCGTCGGCGCCAAACGAGGCCTGGCCATGGCGCACAAGGTAGACAGTTCCCATGGGCCGATTCTGTGCGCCTAGGCTTTCGGTCCAGCGTCACACAGGCGTCTGGCACCCGCTGAGGTAGACACCTGCGGGACGATTTGCGGTCGGTCTAGGGGCTTGTTCGGTGTACCGGCCTAGCCCGACTGTGTTGCAATTGGATACATGCCGCCTCCGATCTCACCGCATGCCACTTGACTTGCTGACCGTCCTGGTGGTGCGTCTGAGCCTGGACGCCATGGTTTCGCTGTCGTTCTGGGTGCAGTCGCGGCGCCATTCGGACGTGAAGGGGCCGGGCTGGTGGTCGGCCGCCGCGGCCTGCTCGGTGCTGGCCACCCCGGCCTTGTGGGTGCGGATGGAGATGCCTGAGGCCTGGCAGGCCTCATTTGCCAACCCCCTGCTGATCATGACGGTGGCGCTGGCTTGGCTGGGTGTGCGCGCCCACCTGGGCCTGAAGTTGCCAGTCAGCCCGGTGGTCTGGGCCTTGCTGGTCTTCAGCGGGGTCAACGCCCTGTTGCATGAGGTCTGGGACCTGTCGCCGGTGCGGTTGGGCCTGTTTTTTGTCGCTCAGATCCTGATCGCGATGCTCACCTTGCGTGACCTGCTGCAGCTGGGCGAGCGCAGGCGCCAGCCCGAGATCCGGGCGCTGATTGGCCTGACCTGGATTGAACTGGTGGCGTTGCTGGGCGCGGCCTGGATGCTGGTGTCGCGCGTGGGTTTGGCGGATCCCTTGCAGTTGAGTGCCACCTTGCCGTCCATCCTGGCCGCCTTCTTGCTGTCGGTGCTGGTACGAACCCTGCTATACACCGGCCTGGTGTCGGCGCGACTGCAAAACCAGGGAGATCGCGCGCGGCGCATCCTGCAAACCCGAGAAGCCAACCAGCGCGCCCTGATCGAAAACCTGGGTGCCGGGGTGATGGTGTTCCGCCCGGACGAAACCCTGGCCAGCATCAACAACGCGGCGCGGCGTTTCCTGGGCTGGAGCGAGGGTGGGGCGAACCCGGCGCTGCCGCAGCCCATCCTGCCGGGCTGGCGATTGCTGCAGGAAGACGGCCAGCCGATGCCCCGGGCTGGCCTGCCGTTTCTGCGCGTGATGGCCACCGGCCAGCCGGTGAGCAATGTGGTGATGGGCATGCCGGTGGGCGATGGTCGCTACACCCGCTGGGCGCTGTGCAACGCTTACCCGGAGACATGGCCCGACGGTGGCCTGCGCCATGTGGTCGTGACGTTTGTCGACATCACCTCGCTGCGCGAGGCCCAAGGGCAGCAGAAAGAGCTCCAGGTGCAGCTCGCGCAGTCGCAGAAAATGGAGGCGCTGGGCACGCTGGCGGGTGGCATCGCGCACGATTTCAACAACATCCTGGCCGCCATTCTGGGCAACTCCGATCTGGCGCGGCAAGACCTGGCCAAAGACCACGCGGCGCAGGAAAGCCTGGCCGAGGTCACCACCGCCGCGCGACGCGGGCGCGAGCTGGTGCGGCAAATCCTGGCCTTCAGTCGCCAGCAGCCGATGGAGCGGCGTCCGGTGGACGTGGCCGCCGTGCTGAGCGAGTCCAGTGCCTTGCTGCGCGCGGCCACCCCGCCGCAGGTGGAGCTGGTGCAGTCGCGCACCGTGGGCCCCTTGTTCGTGTCGGCCGACCCGACCCAGCTCGGGCAGGTGCTGCTTAACCTGGGGACCAACGCGGTGCACGCCGTCGGCGCGGCGCCGGGGCGCGTGGAGTTCCGCGTCGATGCGCTGCCGCCGGGCGACCGCCGCATTCCCGCCGCCTTGACGGCCGAACACGAGCTGGGCGTGGTGCGCATCGAAGTGCAGGACAACGGCTGCGGCATGGACGACGCCACCCGCGAACGCATCTTTGAGCCGTTTTTCACCACCCGCGTCGTCGGCGCGGGCACCGGTCTGGGCCTGCCAGTGGTGCTGGGCATCGTGCAAACCCTGGACGGCGTGATCCAGGTCGACAGCCGCGTGGGCCGGGGCACCACGTTTTCGCTGTTTTTCCCGGCCACGGCAGCAAGCAGGATCCACGAGGCACCGGAAGCACCGGAAGCACCGGAAGCGCCGGAAGCGCCGACAGTGGCGGCAGTGGCGGTTTTGTCACCTGCCGAAAGCGGCACAATGGGTCCCATCCCCAAGAAGCAGTCCCAGCTGCCTGACACTTTTTCAGCGGAGCACACCACCATGGCCGACGCAGGCGATACCCCGGTAGCCCACATCCTCTACCTCGACGACGACGACACCCTGGTGTTTCTGGTGCGTCGCCTGCTCGAGCGCCGCGGTTACCGCGTCACCGCGCTGTCTGAGCAGCAGTCCGCGATCGATGCCGTGCGCGATCAGCCCCAGGGCTTCGATCTGCTGCTGACCGACTACAACATGCCCGGCATGTCGGGACTGGACGTGGCCAAGGCGGTGCTGCTCATCAACCCGGCGCTGCCGGTGGCGGTGGCCTCGGGTTACATCACCGACGAGCTGCAGGCAGAAGCCATGGCCGCCGGCGTGCGCGAGGTGGTGTTCAAGACCGACGCGGTGGAAGACTTTTGCGCTGTGGTGGCGCGGCTGGTCAGCGGAGCTGAATAGCCCACCCCCGAGCCGCACCTGCGGTGCGTCACCCCCTCAAGGGGGCGATGCGAGTGGCCCGGCAGAGCCGGTTCCACCGCATCCTGGGCGAAGTCACCGCGCGCCGGAGGGGCCGTGTTCCTGGGCACCGCGAAACCGGCTCCACCGGGCCGCCCCAGGGGGTCGCCAATTCAGGTCTGGTGAGGGGAGTTCAATACCCGCCCAAAGACTGCAGTGTCCACATTGCCGCCGCACAGCGTCGTGCCCACCGCCTGACCTTTGAGCTGCTCGCGTTGCTGCCAGGCGGCGGCGAAGCTGGCGGCGCCGGCGCCTTCGGCCACGTTGTGGGTATCGGCGAACAGTGCGCGCATGGACTGGGCTACTTCGGCGTCGCTCACCAGCACCACGCCGTCCAGGTGCTCGCGCAGCACCGCCAGCGCCTCGGCATCCGCCACGCGGCAGGCCATGCCATCGGCCAGCACCGTGCTCACCGGCGACTCGATCACACGCCCGGCTGCGATCGAGTCGGCGTACGTGGTGGCATGGGCGCTGACGACGCCAACGATGCGCGCTGGGTGGTTCAGCGCGAGCTTGGCCGCGATGGCCGAACAGGCGCCCGAACCCTGGCCGATGGGCACGTAGACCACGTCCAACGCGGGCACGGCCTTTAAGAACTCCCACCAATAGGTGCTCACGCCGCGCAGCAAATCGGCATGGTAGCTCGGCACCATGTGGGCGCCGCGTTCGACAGCCAGGCGCATGGCGTGTTCGCGGCTGGCCTGGAAATCGTCGCCATGCTCGATCAGCGTCGCACCCAGTGCGCGCATGGCTGCATTTTTCTCTACCGAGTTGCCGTCGGGCACGACGATGGTGCAGGCCAGCCCGTGCGCGCGGGCCGCCCAGGCCACGCTCTGCCCGTGGTTGCCGCGCGTGGCCGCCATCACCTCAAGAGGCAGCTGACCCCGCTGCTGCAGCTGATCAAAGTAGGTCAGTCCGCCGCGGATCTTGAACGCGCCCACCGGCGTGTGGTTTTCGTGCTTCACCCAGCACTCGGTGCCCAGGCGCTGGCTCAGCGTGGCCCAGCGGTATTGCGGTGTGGCGGCAAATTCGCGGTACACCACCTCGGCGGCGTGTTCAATATCGGTCAGGGTGGGCAAGGTCATGGGGTGGGCCTCAGGCAGGGGAGCGCAAGGTCACTGGGCCGAGCGGTGTGAGCAGATCGGCGCTCAACCTGGCCGGACCTGGCACAGGCTTCATGCCCGCCAGATCAATACCCGCCAGCGCCACGTCGAGCGCGGTGGCTTCTGGGTGCTGGAGCGTCAAGCGCTGCAGACTTAGGCCGCTGTCGGGCATGGATTGCGCGGGGTGGGTGGCGCCCCACTGGATCAAGGTGGGCAGACAGCCCTGGAACAGGCGCTGGCCGTCGTCGCGCACCGATATCTGCCACTGCAGCAGGCCTTGGGGTGTGGGGCGCGAAGCGGTGAGTACCGGTCCCCGATCTACGCCCAGGCGCTGCCAGGTGGTCAAGGCCGTGGCGAGCTGCGGCACGCTGACGACCCAGTGGATGAGCTGCGGGCCGCCAAGCTTGAGCGACACGCGCATCGCTTCGTCGTCCAGATCGAACCAGCGCCTGAGCGGCGCGGCGCGCGTGGGCGTGGCCGACGGGTGGATGGCGATGATTTCCAGGTAGGCGTTGGGCGAACCCGCTGCGCTCAGTTTCAGCAGCCGATTGTGCGTACCAAACAGCGCGTGTTCACCGCCTGGGCCGGGCACCACGCCCAGTGTGGCTTCGCACCATGCCACGCCCTCGGCCAACGTGGCTGCGGCGATCACCAGGTGGTCGAGCTGCGCGCTCACAGGGTCACCTGGCCGTCGATGCAGGTGACCGAGGCGCCGCCAACCCAGATCGTGCCGTCGCCGTCCTGCTCGATGTGTACTCGGCCGGCGCGCTGCAGCGCCGTGCCTTGCGCCGCCACGTAGGTGGTGGGCGCCAGCCCGGCGCCGATCAGCCATTGCGCCAACGCAGCGTTCAGGCTGCCGGTGACCGGGTCTTCTGCTATGCCGTTGTTGCCGGGGAAAAAAGCGCGCACCTCAAACTGGGTGTCCTGGCCCGCGTTCTGGCCGCCGACCACGCCGACCTTGCCACGCCGGCCAACCACGCCCACGTCCAGACCCGCGAGCAGCGCCGCGTCGGGCTTGAGCGCCAGCACCTGCTCGGCGCTGGCGAGCATCACGCCGCGCCAGTTGGGCCCGTTGTCGCACCAGCTGTGGGCCACGATGTCGCTGCGCCCTACGCCCAGGCCGCGTGCGATCAGCGTCAGGTCGGTTTCGTCCAGCGGGCCGCTTTGGATGAGGGGCGGTGCGGCAAACGCGAGTCTGGCCGAGTCGTGCCGAATCTTCACCAGGCCCACGCCACATTCCTGCACGATGTGTTTGTCACGTGGCACGCCGCCCGCTTCCAGCCAGGCGTGGCAGGTCCCCAGGGTGGGATGGCCTGCAAATGGCAACTCGCGGCCGGGGCAAAAAATGCGCACGCGGTAGTCGGCACCATCGGCCCAACCCGCCTCGGTCGGAGGCAGCACAAAGGTGCATTCCGACAGGTTGGTCCAGTTGGTGAAGTGCTGCATGGACTCGGTGGAGAGGCCTTCGCCGCTCAGCACGACCGCCAGCGGGTTGCCCCGGTAGGGCGTGGTGGTGAACACGTCAACCTGTTTGAAGGGCCTGCGTTGGGCGCGAGCCGGGATGGTCGCGTTCATGCTGCCTCCAGCTGAGTCATGTCGCGCACCGCCTGCGCCAGAGCCGCCACGCCGGCTTGAATCTGCGCCACGCTGGCCGTCACAAAACACAGACGCAGCGTGCGCGGATCGGCGTGGTCGGCGTAGAACGCCGTGCCGGGCACAAAGGCCACGCTGCGATCCACCGCCCGGGGCAATAAGGCCATGGCGTCCATGCCCGCAGGCAGCCGCACCCAGAGAAACATTCCGCCGTCGGGTGTGTTCCATGTCAGGCCCAGGCCCGTCATCTCGTGCTGCAGCGCGGCCAGCATGGCCTGGCACTGCGCCTTGTAGAGCGCGCGAATGCTGGGTACGTGCCGGTCCAGAAAGCCGTCTTTCAGCACCTCGGCCACCAGCCGCTGGTTGAAGCTGGGGCTGTGCAGGTCGGCGGCCTGTTTGGCTTGCAACAGTTTGGGCACGATGGACTTCGGTGCCACCAGATACCCCAGCCTCAGGCCGGGCGCGAGCACCTTGGAAAACGAGCCCAGGTAGATGCCGCCTTCGGGGTGGCGGGCCGTGAGTGGCAAGGGCGGTGGTTGGTCAAACCACAGGTCGCCATAGGGGTTGTCTTCCACCAGCGGCAGGCCCAGGTGGGCCGCCTGCGCCACCAGGTCAGCGCGGCGCGCTTCGCTCATGCTTCGACCGGTGGGGTTCTGGAAATTGGGCAAAAGGTAGAAGAAGCGGGCCGCGTCGGCCCCGCTGCCCGCCAGTTTCTTCATGTCCTGAAGGTCGGGGCCCTCTGCATCACTGGCCACACCCACCGGCTCGGGCTCCATGGGCGCAAAGGCTTGCAGCGCACCCAGGTAAGTGGGCGTTTCCACCAGCACTCGGCTGCCCGCATCGATCAGCACCTTGCCCACCAGATCCAGGCCTTGTTGGCTGCCGGTGGTAATGATCACCTGAGCCGGGTCCACCGGCCATGGCAATTGCGCTGCCACCCATTCGCGCAGTGGCGCGTAGCCCTCGCTGGCGGCGTACTGCAGCGCGCCCGGGCCATCGTCGCGCAGTACCCGGGCGCAGGCGTCGGCAAAGGCAGCCACCGGGAAGGTCTGGGGTGACGGCAGACCGCCCGCAAAGCTGATGATGCCGGGTCGTTCGGTGACTTTGAGGATCTCTCGAATCACCGAGGGGTTCATCTTGTGCGCGCGGCGCGCCAGGGTCCAGGCGGTGGTCATGGGGTCTCTCCGGGTTGTATCGATTGGCGTTTCAGGTTCGGTTCATGATGGGCAGCGTCGCCATGCGCCGGCCCATGAACACGGTGGCCACGACGGCCAGCGCAAAGCCCAGCGTCATCACGTCAAGCGACTCGCCCAGCAGCGGCACGGCCGCGGCGATGCTGATGAAGGGTTGAAGCAGCTGCATCTGGCTCACGCGCAGCGCGCCGCCCAGGGCCAGGCCCCGAAACCAGGCAAAAAACCCGGCCCACATCGAAAACACGCCGACATAGGCCAGGCCCAGCCAGGCGGTCAGCGCAATCGGCTGCTCTGGCCAGGTGAGCAGCGCACCGGGCACGGTCAGGGGCAGCGCCATTACGCACACCCAGCTGATCACGCGCTCGGCGCCCAGCGTGGGTGTGACCTTGGCGCCCGCCACATAACCCAGCGAGGCGGACGCCACCGCACCCAGCAGCAACAGGTCGGCATGGCTCGGGGCGTAACCATGGCCCAGCTGCTGCGCGCGCAGCAGGCTGTACACCGCCACCAGCGTGCTTCCCAGCGCCGCAAACAGCCAGAAACCCAGCCGCGCGCGCTGGTGTAACAGCCAGGCGGCCATAGCAGCGGTCACCAGCGGCAGCAGCGCGGTGATCACTGCGGCGTGGCTGGCCGTGACCTCGCGCAGCGCCCAGCCCAGCAGCAGCGGGTAGCCGATCACATTGCCCAGCAGCGACAGGGCCAGCGGCAGGCGCTGCGCCCGGGCCGGCAAGGGCGAACGCGTCACCAGCAGGTAAGCGATGGACAAGCCCCCGGCCAGCGCGGCCCGGGCCCAGGTGACGAACCACGGCGACAACTGGGGCGCGTCTGCGGTGCCCGTGGCTAACCGTGTCATGGGCAGGGTCAGCCCAAACACGAACACTCCCACAAAGCCCAGCCATAGGCCCAACGTGGCATTGCGCTCGTCTGCGGTCAGCGGCACGGCCTTGGTCATGCGGCCCCCCACGCGGCCGAACCGCCCAAGCCGCTCCACAGCATCCAGCCAGCGGTCACCAGTAAAGCGCTGGCCATGATGCGGTTGAACACCACCAGCCGACCACCGCTGGCCACCCCATTCACCGCCGGCCCGGCCAGCCAGTGCCGCAGCAGCGAGCCGACGGCGGCGTAGGTCAGGTTGCTGAAAAAGGCAAACGCCAGCATCACCGGCAGCACCTGCGCAAACCGCGCCAGCGCGTCGGGCCGCCCAGCCACCCAGCCCGCCACCAGCGAGAGCGCCAGCATCCAGGCCTTGATGTTGAGAAACTGCAAACCGATGCCTTGCACAAACGTGACCTGCAGGCGCGCAGGGTCCACCGTGCTCAGTTGGCGACGGCCCCAGAGCTGGCTCGCCAGCCAGGCCAGGTAGCTCACGCCGCCGAGCAAGATGGCGCTGCGCAGCAGCGGCTGCGCCACCACCAGCGCCCCCAGCCCACCGGCGCTCAGCGCAAACAGCAGGCCCCAGCCCACTGGCACCGCACACACGAAGTGCAGCGCGCGCCTCATGCCACCGTTGGCCGCCAGCGCCGCCGACAGGGTGGTGTTGGGCCCAGGCGTGAAGCTGCTGGCGGTGGCAAGCAGTAGCAGGGCGCTGAATTCGGCGGCGGTCATGGTGGCGCGGGCAGGTGGTGCCCGACGGGGTGGCGTTGCAAAAGCATGCTCCGCACTTTATCCTTGCTCGACCACACACAGACCATACAGATAGCCGTATCACGCTCAAAACTGTGTGGTCGATCGCTGCGGCACAGCCGCCTCTCTTTTTTTCTGCCCATGCTCGAAACCGCACCGACCGACCCCGCCCAAGCGCTGGGCGGGACCACCGCACCGCTCACCCGCGCCGGCTCGCTGACGCTGGCCGAACAGCTGGCCGAGCGTTTCGCCAGCCGCATCCGCGACCGCCTTTTGGTGCCGGGAGCCCGCCTGCCCAGCGTGCGGCAGTGCGCGGCGCAACAAGGCCTGAGCCCGTCCACTGTTGTGGCGGCCTACGACCAGCTGCTCGCTCAAGGTCTGGTCGAGGCGCGGCGCAACCGCGGGTTTTTTGTGCGTGAGCGAGCGCCGCTGCGCCAAGGGTCCGGGGCTGTCTTGCCGACCTCGGGCGCGCGCGTGGCCGCGCCAGTGAATGCCGAAGCCTTGATTCGCGGCATGTTTCACGCCCGTGGCGACCGGCCGCAACCCGGCATGGGCGTGTTTCCGCCGGACTGGCTGGAAACCGACTTCATGGCCTCTGCCGTGCGCCGCGTCACCGCGCCCAAGGTGTTGGCCGACAGCTCCCTGCGTTACGGCGAGCCCCTGGGCGACGCCCAGCTGCGCCGGGTGTTGGCCGATCGCCTGCAAGGCCTGGGCATGCCGGCCGACCCGGAGCGCATCATCACCACCGTGGGCGCCACCCATGCGCTCGACATCGTAAGCCGCACCCTACTCAAGCCCGGAGATTGCGTGATGGTGGAAGAGCCAGGCTGGGCGGTGGAATTTGCGCGCCTGCATGCGTTGGGCATGCGCATCCTGCCGGTGCCGCGTGGCCCGCTCGGCCCCGATCTGGCGGTGATGGCGCGCTACTGCAAGGTGCATGCGCCCAAGCTGTTCGTGAGCGTGAGCGTGTTGCACAACCCGACCGGCTACGGACTGTCTCCAGCCAGCGCACACCGCGTCTTGCAGATGGCGCAGACGCACAATTTTTTCGTGGTCGAGGACGATACCTACAGCCACCTCGCGCCCGAGCACGCCACCCGCATGAGCGTGCTCGATGGCTTGCAGCGCACGGTGTACGTCAGCGGTTTCGCCAAGATCCTGGCGCCCAACTGGCGCGTGGGCTACCTGGCCGCGCCGGCTGACCTGGTGGAGCGACTGCTCGACACCAAGCTGCTGAGCACCCTGACCACCCCCAGTCTGCTGGAGCGCGCGCTGGCCCACTGCATCGAGCAAGGCCAGCTGCGCCGCCACGCCGAGCGCATCCGTACTCGGCTCGATGGCGCGCGGGTGCGCAGCGTGAAGCTGGCCACCGCCGCCGATTGCCGCTTTGTGGCCGAGCCCTCGGGGCTGTTCGGCTGGGTCGATACTGGGGTGGAGACCGAGGCGCTGGCGCAGCGCCTGCTGGACGAGGGCTACCTGATCGCCCCCGGCGCGCTGTTCCACGCGGCGCGTGCGCCCAGCACGCTGATGCGCATCAACTTTGCCACCACCCAGGATGCGGCCTTCTGGCGCGTCTTCAGCCGGTTGGTGGCGGCTTCGCGCTGAGCAACAGGACGGCCAGTGCGGCGTCGATCTGCCGCGCTTCGGCTTGCAGCAACGGCAGCGCGCGGCCAAACAGCGTCCAGTCGCGCGCCAGCGCCGCCAGCTCCAGGCCTTTGGCCAGGCGCGCGCCACGTTCGGCCGTCATGCTGCCCAGCGAGCCCTTGAGCCCATGCGCGTGGGCAATGGCCAGCTCCGGATCGCGGGTCTGCAGCGCCTTGGCGAGTGCGCCGAGGCGATCGCCGAGATCGCTGCGCATGGCAGCCGCGAGCTGCAACAAGGTGGCTTCATCGCCGTCCAGGCGCCGCCGCAGTTTGTCGACATCGAGCGCGTCGGCTGCCGCCGGGCCGCGGGGCTCCGGCTCGGCTCGCGGGGGTGGCGCCAGCGCAGGCGCGCCCGGCACGCAAGTGACGCGGCGCAATGCCTCGTCCATCGCCCGCATCAAATCCTGCGGGTCCACCGGCTTGGGCGTGTAGCCACCCATGCCGGCGGCCAGGCAGGCTTCCCGATCGCCGTTCATGGCATTGGCCGTGACCGCGACGATGGGGGTGTGCGCCAGGCCCTGCTCGATTTCCAGGGTGCGGATGCGCTGGGTGGCTTGCAGGCCATTGGTACCGGGCATTTGCACGTCCATCAGCACCAGATCCACGCCGCC
Source organism: Hydrogenophaga sp. (assembly GCF_011390835.1). Lineage (GTDB taxonomy): Bacteria > Pseudomonadota > Gammaproteobacteria > Burkholderiales > Burkholderiaceae_C > Hydrogenophaga. The sequence continues at coordinate 27,901 of NZ_JAABRQ010000033.1, forward strand.
CTGGGCCCAGAGGCTCACCGCCTCTTCGCCATTGCGCGCGTTGCGCACGCTGCAGCCCAGCCGGCGCAGCAGCTGGTTCATCAGCAGTTCGTTGACCGGGTGGTCTTCGGCCACCAGCACCCGCAGCCCGGCAAAACGCTCGCCCGCCTGGGCGACGTCGTTGAGTTCCTGCGGCGCGCTGTGGGGGTTGACCTCATCCGCCGCGATCAGCGGCAGCGTGACCGTGAAGCAGCTGCCCTGGCCCAGCGCGCTGTTCAGGCTCAACGTCCCGCCCATGAGCCGCACCAGGCGCGCGCAGATCGCCAGCCCCAGCCCGCTGCCGCCGTAGCGTCGCGCGGTGGAGGCGTCGGCCTGAGTGAAGGCGTCAAACAGGGTGGCCTGCTGCTTGGCCGAAACGCCCACGCCGCTGTCCTGCACCTGCAGCTGCCATTTCCGTGCGCTGCCGGTCGGCTCCGGCGGCAACAGCGACGCACGGATGCTGACCTGACCCCCGCGCGGCGTGAACTTGAGCGCGTTGGACAGCAGGTTGGCGAGCACCTGGCGCAGCCGACCAGCGTCGCCTTGGGCCCGGAGCGGCAACTCGGGCGCGATCGTCAGTGTCCACACCATCGATTTGGCGCGCGCCTGCTCGGCGTACACCGCGCTGACTTCGGCCAGTGTGTCGTGCAGCGGGAAGTGCGCCTGCTCCAGCTGCATCTTGCCGGCTTCGATGCGAGAGAGATCGAGCACGTCGTTGAGCAGGGTGAGCAGGGCCTGCGACGAGCTGTCCATCAGGTCCAGCCAGCTCTTTTGTTCTTCATTGAGTGGCGACTCCATCAGCAGCCGTGTCAGTCCCATCAAGGCATTCAGCGGGGTGCGGACCTCGTGGCTGATGTTGGCCAGGAATTCGCTTTTGGCCCGGCTGGCCTGTTCGGCGAGCTCACGCGCCTGCGCACTCTCAGCCTCCGCCCGCTTGCGTTCACCGATATCAGCGTGGGTGCCCATGAGGCGCAGCGGTTTGCCTCGGTTGTTGCGCTCCGCAACCATGGCGTGGCTTTCGATCCAAAGCCAGCCCTGCGCGCCTCGGACGCGGAACTGCGCCACCGCCTGTCGTTGCTGGCCGCTGAGCAGACCGTGGGTGAGCGATCGCAGCGTGGATCGGTCGTCGGGGTGCACGCGCCTCATCAGGTCGTCGCTCTCCCAGTACCCGTCCATGGCCACATCGCCCAGCATTTCGCCCCAGCGCGCGGTGAGAAACACCTGGGTCGACGGCAGCTGCCAGTCCCACAAGGCCAGACCCGCCGCCTGCACCGCCAGCTCCAGCCGGTCGCGCGTCTCATCCAGGGCTTCCTCGGCCAGCAGCCGGCTGTTGGACTCGCGGTGCACCGAGCTGCGCAAGCGGTCCAGCTCGGCGTTCTGCCGGTCCAGCTCGGTCAGCAGCTGACGCGTGCGGACCTTCTCCTGCTGCAGCTCCTGCAGCGCGCGCTGGAAATCCTGGGCGAGGCGGGCACGGGTGGGCCGTTGAGGGCGGCGCCTGGCTGCGGGCTTGGGGCTCAGGCGCCGCCCAAGGCCTCAAGACGATCCAGGGACAGCAGCCATTCCCCTTCGATTTCGGCATGCCGGGCGCCCAGTTGAGCCGCCCGGGCTGGATCGCTGGCGTACAGGGCGCCGCCGCCCAGCGCCTTCTCGACCTCAGCTTGCTCGGTTTCCAGGGCAGCGATCTTGGCCGGAAGGGCCTCCAGCTCGCGCTGCTCCTTGTAGCTGAGCTTGCGCTTGGCGGGCGCGGCAGCGGGCGCCGTTTCGGCAGCGGGCGGTGGGCCGGCCGGCGCCGCAGCGACCGGTTCGCGCTCGCGCTGAAGGACCTGGGCTCGCGCTGATTGCGTCATCCAGTCCTGCACGTCGCCCACGTATTCGCGCCAGCGGCCGTCGCCCTCGTGCACGATGGTGCTGGTGACCACGTTGTCCAGAAAGCGCCGGTCGTGGCTGACCAGGAAGACCGTGCCGTCGTACTGCTGCAGCAGGTCTTCCAGCAGCTCCAGAGTGTCGATGTCCAGATCGTTGGTTGGCTCGTCGAGCACCAGGACGTTGGCCGGGCGCGCAAACAGGCGCGCCAGCAGCAGGCGGTTGCGCTCTCCGCCCGAAAGTGTGCGCACCGGGGCGTTGGCGCGGGCGGGTGAAAACAGGAAGTCGGCCAGGTAGCTCTTGACGTGGGTGCGCTTGTTGCCGATTTCGATCCACTCGCTGCCGGGGCTGATGAAGTCTTCCAGCGTGGCGTCAAGGTCGATCTGGTCGCGCATCTGGTCGAAATAGGCCACGCTCTGTTTGCTGCCCAGGCGCACGGTGCCGCTGTCGGGCGCGAGTTCACCCAGAATGATTTTGAGCAGCGTGGTTTTGCCCGCGCCATTGGGGCCAATCAGACCGATCTTGTCGCCGCGCAGGATGGTGCAGGTGAAATCACGGATCACGGTGCGCCGACCACCCTCGGTGAGCGGGAACGACTTGCTGACTTTTTCCAACTCCGCCACGATCTTGCCGCTGGCACCACCACTGGCTACCTCGAGCTTCACGTTGCCCAACGCGTCGCGCCGCTGCGCCCGCTGAGAGCGCAGGTTTTCCAGCCGCGTGATGCGCCCCTGAGCGCGGGTGCGCCGGGCTTCCACGCCCTTGCGAATCCACACCTCTTCCTGCGCCAGCAGCTTGTCGGCGCGAGCGTTGATCACGGCCTCCTGGGCTAGTTGCTCTTCTTTCAGCAGCTGATACTGAGCAAAGTTGCCGGGGTAGCTGAGCAGGCGCCCACGGTCCAACTCGACCATGCGGGTGGCCACGCGGTCGAGAAAAGCGCGATCGTGGCTGATGGTGACGATGCTGCCGGGGTAGTCGAGTAGCAGGTCCTCCAGCCAGGTGATGCTGTCCAGGTCCAGGTGGTTGGTGGGCTCATCTAGGAGCAACACATCGGGCTTGCTCACCAGCGCCTGGGCCAGGGCCACCCGTTTTTTGTTGCCGCCCGAGAGCGCACCGACCCGGTCTTCGCCATTCAGATGCAAACGTTGCAGGGTTTCCTCGACCCGTTGCTCCCAGTTCCAAGCGTCCAATGCTTCTATCCTGTTCTGCAGCGCATCGAGGTCCAGACCGTCTGCACCACTGAGGTACAGGTCGCGAGCTTCTCTGGCATCGGACAAACCGACGCTGGCGACCTCAAATACGGAGGCACCCAAATCCAGCAACGGTTCCTGAGGCACATAGGCCACCCTAAGTCCACCCTGAACCTGCACCAGGCCGTCGTCAGGCTTCTCCAGACCGGCCAGGATTTTGAGCATGGAGGACTTGCCCGTGCCGTTGCGGCCTATGAGCCCGACCCGCTCCTGTGCTTCAAGTGAAAAGTCAGTGTGGTCCAGCAGCGCCACGTGGCCAAAGGCCAGTTGTGCATCTTGTAAAGTAATGAGTGCCATGAATGCGGTCTAAATAGAACCCAAGATTATGGGTGGGGGAGCCTGAGGCCGTGCACAAGGCGAGGAGCCTTCGGGGGCAGTTCTGACGGCGTGTCCAGAGCCAGCTGCATTCAGGCGAACATTTCGACCGAAGCCCGGCAGGAACGCAACCCCTTCTGAGGGTCCCCCCAGCTACAGAGAGATCGGCGACATCTTGCGTCGAACCAGGCTGCAGGCTGCAGCGCACGAGCCACTGAGCAAGTTTGCCGATACCGTTGACCCCGCTCAAAAATCTGATGTATACTGCAAGGCTCCGCTGCTAAACGGCCTGTCACAAGGCTGGAATGGCAAGCGAGGCAAGAGGGGCAAGGCAGGTGACTGGCTGAGCTGGCGGCTAAAAAAGATCTGAAAAATCAGAAAATTTTTGACAAGGCTGCAAATACTGTGTCATAATCGTGGGCTTCGCTGATCGCAGTGGAGCAAAGAGTGGGAGGCAGTGATACTGCTTCCGATCTCACGGGTCATTAACAAAATACAGCCGATAAGCGTGGGCGTTTGAAGGCGATTGCGAAACGGTCTCGAAAGAGACCAAGTCGCAAGACTTTAAACGCTCATGAGAATAGAAGTGAAGTTCACTTCAATTCCGTTTTTATGAGTAAATTCAAGATCGAACTAAAGAGTTTGATCCTGGCTCAGATTGAACGCTGGCGGCATGCTTTACACATGCAAGTCGAACGGTAACAGGCCGCAAGGTGCTGACGAGTGGCGAACGGGTGAGTAATGCATCGGAACGTGCCCAGTCGTGGGGGATAACGCAGCGAAAGCTGTGCTAATACCGCATACGATCTATGGATGAAAGCGGGGGACCGTAAGGCCTCGCGCGATTGGAGCGGCCGATGTCAGATTAGGTAGTTGGTGGGGTAAAGGCTCACCAAGCCAACGATCTGTAGCTGGTCTGAGAGGACGACCAGCCACACTGGGACTGAGACACGGCCCAGACTCCTACGGGAGGCAGCAGTGGGGAATTTTGGACAATGGGCGCAAGCCTGATCCAGCAATGCCGCGTGCAGGAAGAAGGCCTTCGGGTTGTAAACTGCTTTTGTACGGAACGAAACGGTCTGGGTTAATACCCTGGGCTAATGACGGTACCGTAAGAATAAGCACCGGCTAACTACGTGCCAGCAGCCGCGGTAATACGTAGGGTGCAAGCGTTAATCGGAATTACTGGGCGTAAAGCGTGCGCAGGCGGTTTTGTAAGACAGGCGTGAAATCCCCGGGCTCAACCTGGGAATTGCG
>NZ_JAABRQ010000034.1 GCF_011390835.1 Hydrogenophaga sp.
GTGGCTCTCCGATTTCGTTTGCCCGTCTGTACCCGTGTCCATTTCCGCACCCGCGTGCGCAATCCCCGGATACCGTCCGGTTGTGTCGCCGCTGGCCCCTCCTGCGAGGGCTTCTGCTTCGTCAATGGTCATCGAGCTCCAGTCGTCCTACTCTCGTTTCTGCTTGTTCGGGCCTTCGGCGCTTACATCGCTGCTCGCGCCTACTATGCCCTCTGCTGACTTCTGACAGCGCATCCCGTCGCCTCTCGGCGCCGGTAGCCGCTTGGGGTCTCCCCCAGTTGGCACCCTGTCAGATCTCCCCGGGTATTGCGCACCCACCTTCACGCTTATGCCTGTCGGATCTACGCCGCATCGTTCCGTGCAAGTTTCGGGCTTCGATGATTTTGGACATCTCACCCCGATGCGTCGCCTCATATCCGCTTCCTGTTCGTCAGGCCAGCGCTTTGCCATCCGGCTTCCTTCAGACTCGCGGTCACCCGCGAAACCCTTGCCTTCGGCTAACTCTTCCCCTTGCCGGGCGAGTAGAGGACTTTCACCTCCAAGTAGGTGCGCCCTGCCGGGCGCACCAAAAAAAAGCCCGCTGGGTAGCGGGCTCGTGGCAAGACGCGGGGAGATCACCCCATGTGCAGACCACCGTTCACCGAGAAATCAGCGCCAGTAGCGTAGCCGCCCTCTTCCGAAGCGAGCCAGGCGATGATGGAGGCGATCTCGCTGGGCTTGCCCAGGCGCTTGACGGGGACCGTGGCCACGATTTTCTCCAGCACATCGGGGCGAATGGCATTAACCATGTCGGTGCCGATGTAGCCCGGGCTCACAGTGTTGACCGTCACGCCCTTGGTGGCCATCTCCTGGGCCAGGGCCATCGAGAAGCCATGCATGCCAGCCTTGGCAGCAGAGTAGTTGGTCTGGCCAGCCTGGCCTTTTTCGCCGTTGACCGAGCTGATGTTGATGATGCGGCCCCAGCCCTTTTCCACCATGTCGGCCACAACCTGTTTGGTCACGTTGAACATGGAGTCCAGGTTGGTGTTCATCACCGCGCTCCAGTCTTCTCGCGACATCTTGAGGAACATGCGGTCCTTGGTGATGCCGGCGTTGTTGACCAGCACGTCGATGCTGCCGTGCTCGGCCTTGGTCTTGGAGAACGCCTCCACGGTGGAATCCCAGTCACCCACGTTGCCGACCGAGGCATAAAACGTGTAGCCCAGAGCTTTCTGCTCGTCCAGCCACTTCTTGAAATCGCGCGTCGGGCCGCAGCCGGCGACGACGGTGAAGCCTTCCTTGTGCAGCCGCTGGCAGATCGCGGTTCCGATGCCGCCCATGCCGCCGGTGACATACGCTACTTTTTGACTCATTCTCTTGCTCCTCTGGGGTGGCCTTGTCGACCATTGGTGATGAAGGGATTTCCTGTCACGCCCGTGGACCACACGGATGACACAGGAATCAATTTAGCTGCGATTCAGCGTTCGACTGCGAGGGAAACCCCCATGCCACCGCCGATGCACAGCGCGGCGAGGCCCTTGCGCACGTCACGGCGCTGCATTTCGTGCAGCAGCGTGACCAGGATGCGGCAACCCGACGCGCCGATCGGGTGGCCGATGGCGATGGCGCCACCATTGACGTTGACCTTGTTCGGATCGATCTCCAGCACCTTGTTAACTGCGCAGGCCTGGGCCGCGAAGGCTTCGTTGAGCTCAAACAGGTCCACATCGGCGGCCTTCCAGCCCGCGCGCGCCAGCGCTTTCTGCGAAGCGGGCACCGGGCCCATGCCCATGGTGGCTGGGTCCAGACCGCTGGTGCCAAACGCAGCAATGCGCGCCAGGGGTTTCAGGCCCAGTGCAGCGGCTTTCTTGGCGCTCATGACCATGACGGCAGCGGCGCCATCGTTGATGCCCGAAGCATTGCCTGCGGTCACCGTACCAGCCTTGTCGAAGGCGGGACGCAGACCCGCCAGCACGTCGGCACTGGTCTTCTTGTTGATGAATTCATCGCTGTTGAAGATGATCGGATCGCCCTTTCGCTGGGGAATGGCTACATCGACAATTTCGTCCTTGAACTTGCCCGCCTCCTGAGCGGCCAGGGCTTTCTGCTGGCTGCCCAGCGCAAGCGCGTCCTGCATGTCGCGCGTGATCTCGTGGGCCTTGGCCACGTTCTCAGCGGTGATGCCCATGTGGTACTGGTTGTAGACGTCCCACAGACCGTCAACGATCATGGTGTCGATCAACTTCCAGTCGCCCATGCGCTGGCCGTCGCGGGAGTTGTTCAACACGTGCGGGCTGGCGCTCATGTTTTCCTGGCCACCGGCGATCACGATCTCGCTGTCGCCCCAGGCCACAGCCTGCGCGGCCAGCATCACGGCCTTGAGGCCGGAGCCACACACGGCATTGATGGTGAGCGCCGGCGTCTCCTTGGCCACCCCGGCCTTCATCATGGCCTGACGGGCCGGGTTCTGGCCCACGCCCGCGGCCAGCACCTGGCCCATGATCACTTCACCGATGGCGTCGGCCGGCAAGCCGGTGCGCTCGAGCAACGCCTTGATCACGATACTGCCCAGCTCTGTGGCGGGCACCTTGGCGATGGATCCGCCGAACTTGCCCACACCGGTGCGGGCGGCTGAAACGATGACGATGTCTTCCATGTTGTCTCCTTGTCAAATTAAGAAAATTGTGCGGGAGCGCACGAAGCGCCTTGACTCAGAACGCCGCGCAACCGGCTCTGCAGGGCTGCCAGCGTTGTCCCCTTGAGGGGGCCGCGCGAAGCGCGGCGGGGGTAATTCACGCTTTTGCCTTGACGTAGCGGCCTGGTGCTGGCTCGATCGCGGGATAGGTCTTGCCCTTGCCATAGCTCTTGGGTGCGGCGATCTGCTTGCCCGCCAGCGGTTTGAGCCAGTCGGCCCAGTCGGTCCACCAGCTGCCTTTGTGTTCGGTCGCGCTGGCAATCCAGTCGTTCACATCGGCAGGGAATTTGTTGGCAGGGCCGGTCCAGTGGCTGCGCTTGCCCGAGGCGGGTGGGTTGATCACGCCCGCAATGTGGCCTGAAGCCCCCATCACAAAACGCTTCTTGCCCGGAAACACCTGAGTGCTGGCGTAGGCGCCACCGATGGGCACGATGTGGTCCTCGCGCGAGCCGTAGAGGTACACCGGAATCTTGACCTTGCGAAAGTCGATCTTCTCGCCGCAGACCTTGGCTTTGCCGGGCTTGACCAGGTTGTTTTCCAGGTAGGTCTGACGCAGGTACCAGGCGTAGTAAGGGCCCGGCAGGTTGGTCGCATCCGAGTTCCAGTACAGCAGGTCAAATGGGGGGGGTGACTCGCCCTTGAGGTAGTTACCCACCACGTAGTTCCACACCAGGTCGTTCGGTCGCAGAAAGCTGAAGGTGGTGGCGAGGTCGCGTCCTGGCATCAGGCCGCCTTCAGCGAACTGCATCTCCCGGTACTTGACGAAGTTCTCGTCGATGAACACGTCGAGGATGCCGGTGTCTGTGAAGTCGATCAGTGTGGTGAGGAAGGTCGCGCTGTGCACCGGCTCCTCGCCGCGCGCGGCCAGCACGGCCAGCGCGTTGCTCAGCATGGTTCCGCCGACGCAGAAGCCCAGGGCGTTGATGGTCTCAGCGCCAGTGATGTCCTGCGTGACCTTGATGGCTTCAATGACCGCGTCTTCGATGTAGTTGTCCCAGGTCTTGTCGGCCAGCGATTCGTCGGGGTTACGCCAGCTCACCACAAAGGTGCGGTGGCCCTGCTCCACGCTGTAGCGGATCAACGAATTGCTCGGCTGCAGGTCCAGGATGTAGAACTTGTTGATGCAGGGCGGCACCAGCAGGAACGGACGCTCGTAGACCTTGGCGGTCAGCGGCTTGTATTCGATCAGCTGGAACAGCTCGTTTTCAAACACCACGGCGCCTTCGGTGGTGGCCACATTCTTGCCGACCTCGAACACGCTTTCGTCGGTCATGGACACATGGCCCTGCTTCATGTCGTGCAGCAGGTTGGCCACGCCCTGGGCGATGCTCTCGCCCTGGGTGTCGATGGCTTTTTTCTGCGCTTCGGCGTTGAAGGCGAGAAAGTTGCTCGGCGAGCTGGCATCGATCCACTGCTGCACCGCGAAGCGCACGCGGCTGCGCGTCTTGGCGTCGCCCTGCACCGCTTCGGCCATCGCCATCAGGGTGCGGGCGTTGAGCAGGTAGGTCGCGGCCGAAAACGCCGACACCGGGTTGTGGCTCCAGGCTTCACCGGCGAAACGGCGATCGCCGGTGGGCTTGGCATCCATGCCCTGGTTCCAGAGCGCGCCCACTTCCTTGAGGTAATTGCTCTGGATTTCCATCAGCCGTGTCGGGTCGAAAGTCACCGGATGCCCGGCCACCTGGGTGAACAGGTGACCCATGTTGCCCATGCCGGTGCTGGCGTCAGGCATAGGCATCGCGAACGGGTTGGCGCCACTGCCCTGGGGCATGAAGGCTTTGAACGCAGCCCAGGGATCGGCTGCGGCAACGCCAGGCGCCTGGCCGACCGCGCCGGGGAAGGCCTGGGCTGCCTGTGTCCACTGCGCAACCAGGTTCTGCTGAAACTGTTGCGCAGCTTCCAGCCAGGGTTGCTCGGGGGTTTTTCCAGATGTCATGCCTGTCTCCAATGCCTTTTTGATCGCTTTATTATGGGACCCCACGGTGGAGTTCCGGGTTTACCCGAGTGTCAATGGCGCGGCTTCCAGCAAGCTGACGCGACCACCTCGCTTGAAAGGCTCGCTGTGTATCTGGTGGTGATCGGTTGGTTGTACGTGGTGCTCATGATGGCGGTGGCCGAAGGGTCGAACACCACCGGCACCGTGCTCGGAGCCATTGTGACGTTTATTCTGTACGGGCTGCTGCCCGTGTCACTCGTGGTTTACCTGATGCGCACGCCACAACGCCGCAAGGAAAACAAGGCTCGCGAAGCGGCCGAAGACCAGCTGCGCCGCGCCGCGGCCGAGACCTCAGCAGCCTCAGGCGATCCAGATACAGGCAGCCATGCGCCCGCTGCTGCCGAGCCGGCCAGCATCACGCCGGTGGGAAAAGAAGGTGGCTGACTGACTGACGGTGCACCAAGGGTCGCTGCCGTCGTTGCCGTACACGGTTGAGATGCCCAGCGCGCGCAAACGCCGCCGCGCCAGCGCCGGCAGGTCGGCCAAGTACTTGCCTCCGGGCTGATCCACAAAACACGCAACGGCACCCGGATCAGTGGCGACAAACGCCTCGCGCACTTCAGGGCCCACCTCAAACGCAGTCGGCCCGATGCAGGGCCCCAGCCAGACCAGGGTGTCGGCCGCCACGGTGTCGCGGGTGGCGAGCGCATCGGCGCGCTGAGCCGCCTGCACCAGCGCATCAAAGCTGGCCTCCAGCACCCCCCGGCCTGCCTCACCCAGCAGCCCGCGCCAGCCCGCATGCGCCGCAGCCACCACAGGCCGATCCTTCAGGGCGAACAAAACCGGCAGGCAGTCGGCCACCATGACGGTGCAGGCAACACCTCGGGCCTCAGTGAGGCAGCCGTCGGCCACCGTGGCGTCGGGCGTGTGAGCGTCGATCGCTGCCACCTCGGTGCCGTGCACCTGATGGAGAAACACCGGTCTGGCCTGAAGCGCATCGGCTAACGCTGCCCGGTTGGCTGCGACCGCGGCCGGCTCGTCTCCGACGTGATCACCCAAATTCAGACTATCAAAGGGCGGCAAGGAGCTGCCGCCGGCGCGCGAGGTGAAGAGCGCGTGCACCCCGTACGGTGCTGGCCAGTCTGGCCGCAGCAGGCCAGGTAGGCGGGACGCCTCAGGCTTCGGCATCCGGACAGGCCGAAGGGTGTGCCGCCTGGAACGCGGGCAAGGCCATGCAGGCCTCGTGAGCCGCCATGGTGCGCGGCAGGCCGTCCAGCGGCGTGTTGAAGCGCTGGGCGTTGTAGATCTGCGGCACCAGACAACAGTCGGCCAATGTGGGCGCATCGCCGTGGCAGAAACGGCTCACAGGCTCCTGGGCCAGCTGGCGCTCGAAAGCCTCCAGCCCGCTGCGTACCCAGTGGCGGTACCAGGTGTTCTTGGCGTCCTCGTCCACCTTCAGCTCGCGCACCAAGTACTTGAGCACACGCAGGTTGTTGATCGGGTGGATTTCGCAGGCGATCGACTGCGCCAGCGCGCGCACCCGGGCACGGCCCAGCGCGTCGGCCGGCAGCAGCGCTGGCGTGGGGTGCTGTTCGTCGAGAAACTCGATGATGGCCATGGACTGCGACAACCGCGTGCCGTCGTCAAGCTCCAGCACCGGCACCAGACCATCCGCCGCGATATCGGCATAACCCGGCTGCTTGTGCTCACCCTTGGCCAGGTGAATTGGCAGGTACTCGTAGGGCAGGCCTTTCAAGCCCAGTGCGATGCGCACGCGAAACGAGGCTGACGAACGGAAGTAGTTGTATAGCTTCATGGTTGGCAAGGATAAACCGTGCGTTGGATGAGCCATCCCTGGAATCGGCGGACACAAAGTACGTTTGAAGTGCGCACCGTGTCGGGCAGCTCCCTCAATAGCGCGGGCCGAAGGGAATCTGCCCGCGCCAGTACCGCATCACCAGCCAGCCGCCCAGCAGCCCACCCAGGTGCGCGAAATGGGCCACCCCGCTGGCGCTGCCGGTGACGCCCAGCGTCAACTCGATGAAGCCGTAAAGCGCCACGAAAACGGGTGCAGGCATGGGAATGGGAGGTAGCAGCGGCATGATGGTGCGGCGCGGGAAGACCATGGCAAAACCGATCAGTAGGCCGAACAGGCCGCCCGAGGCGCCGACCGTCGGTACGCCGCTACCCATCACCGCGCTCACCAGCAGCTGCGATGCGCCCGCCACCAACGCGCTGACGCCAAAAAAAGCGCCCAGTCGACGCGAGCCCCAGACCCGCTCAAGCTCACCGCCAAAGAGCCATACGCCGTACATGTTGAAGGCCAGGTGCGTCAGCCCACCGTGAAGAAAGGCGTAGCTTCCCAGCTGCCACGGCATAAACAGTCCCGTGCTCAGCGGCCACAAGGCGAACCACTGGATGAGCAGGTCGCCAAACCATTGCTGGGCGAAAAATGCCAGTACGTTGACGACGATGAGCGCTTGTGTCAGCGGGGGCATGGAGGTTTCTCGTTGGATGCAAAGGAAATGGGCGGACCACACCGAGGCGGTATGGTTCCTGAAGTGATGACAATTGTGGAGCGTAGGGCCGCCTTCGCTTATGACGTGCTGAAACGCTCCTGCTCACCGCGGGCCGCCATCACTCCGCTCGGCTACCAGTGACGATGGCGTCAACCAACCGCCGACTGGTAAAAACACCGCCACCGCCACCGCCACCGCCACCGGGAGCATGTAGCTGCTGAGTACAACCTTCGTGCTGAGCGGAGCAACGGCCAGTGCTGCCGCGGTCGCCGGAACTGCTGTGTTGAGGAAAATGGCGTCGAGCGACTCCATGAAGAACGCCTGAGCGACCGGCGATGTGCATCGTGCCGTGCTCATAGCTGAAACCCCGTCCAGAGCAGCAGCCCTTCGAGGGTATCGCGCAAGAGACCCGGCGGTTGTGCTGAAAACGGCTTGGCGTCGGCGCGCTCGCTGTCGAACCAGGACTGGAATTGGCCCACATCGGTCTCCAGGTGAAACGCGAACATCAACTCGTAATTGATGAACAGGCTTCTGCTGTCCAGGTTGGCTGAACCGGCCAGCGCAAGGCTCTCGTCAACCACCACCAGCTTGCCGTGCAGCATGCCTTTTGTCAGCCAGATCTGTCCACCCGCCTGTGCCAGGGCGCGCAGGGCTCGGCCGCGCGCAAAGTCGGACAACCGGTGATTGGAACGCGCCGGCAGCAGCAGGTCCACCCGCACGCCGCGCCGGGCCGCCATGCACAAGGCCATCAGCAAAGCGGCGTCCGGCACGAAATAAGGCGTGGCCAGGGACATGCGGCGCTGCGCCCGGTATGCGGCGGATACCAGCAAGGCGTGCACGGTGTCGTCCGCCTGGTCTGGTCCGGATGCGACCAGCTGCGCACCATCGGCTTGCTGCACTGCCCCGACCGTCGCGAAGCTTTGCGTCAGCGAATCTGGTGGCAGACCCCGAGCAAAGCGCCAGTCGTGCTCGAACAGCGCGACGGCCTGGCCGATCACGGGTCCGCCCAACTCGAAGCTCAGATCGCGCCAGGGCATTGCGCCCGGCAAACCCTGGAAATACTCGGCCGCCAGATTGCGTCCCCCGCTCCACAGGCGGCCGTCGTACTCGTCCGCGTCAACCAGCACCAGCTTGCGGTGGTCGCGCAAATTGGTACGACCCTTCAGCGGCGAGCGCAGCGGTGACACGAACAGAGCGAATGTACCGCCGGCATCGAGCAGTCGCTGCAAATCGGGTGGCCTTCTCATCAGGCTGCCCATGCCATCCAGCAGAAGTCGCACGCGCACACCGGCGCGCGCGCGCTCGCACAGATGATTCACAACAGCTTCGCCCAGGGGATCGCGTGCCAGGATGAAAGTGCACACGTCGATTGACTTGCGCGCGCTGGCCAGCAGGCTCAACAAAGCGTTCTGCGCGGCCTCGCCGCCTGCGTGCACCTGCAGATCGGTGTAGGCAGCGGGAGCCGGCTGGCCCAGCGCCACAAGGGTGTCGATCGCCCAATGCTGCAGATTGCCCACACTCATCGGCTCAGCCAGGTGTTGTGCACCTGGCCTGGGCAGTTTGCGCGAGCCGAATATGAGGTAAGCGGGCAAGGCCAAGTAGGGCACGAGCAAGATGAACAGCATCCAGGCGATGGCTGCGCTGGGCTGACGGCGCTGCTGCATCACATGCGAATGAACCACATAGACCAAGGACGCAATGGCCATCACAAGGCCGTGCGCAGTGAGCCAGTGGAAAAAATTCATGGGCTGCGTCCGGAAGTACCCTGCGGCAGATCTGCTGCAGGCTGTTGCTGCAACCTGCCGCAGGGCCTTGGTCCCGGTCCAGCCAACAAAGCCCGATTGCTTCAGGGTGCGATGCCACTGTACCTCGTGGCCTGAATCGGACCTGAGCATGCCGGGCGCCCGTGTCGCTCTTCAAGGACTTAAATCCGGCCTAAGTATTCAGAGTCACCATTGCGAGGAACGCATGTCCAAGCTAGCGTTTGACGCCGCAACGAGCGCTCATGGCGCAACTCGGTGCGAGAAAGGCTCCCGATGACCACCGATTCAGATTCCAGGTTTCCTTTGGCGCACATCCCCGATGCTTCCACTTCCGATCGTTCGGTGGCGCGCCTGGTTGGTGAGGTGTATTCGGGAGCGCCTGTCACCGAGCGCAAGCGGCTGCTGGAATACCTGCTCCCGTCTGCGGGCGTGCTGGCCCTGGTCGCGGTGGCTGACGGCGTCTTTGCGCGGATCCGATTTCGACCCGACTGGACACAGGTGCATGTGCGCCTGGAAGATGCCGGGCAGGTGCAGGCAGGTGACATCACTGCGCTGGTCGAACGTCTGCAGCAGGCAAGTGTCGAATCGCTGGATGGATTGGCCCAGCTGGTGACTGCGTCGCCCCTCCTGGCGAGTTCGGCTGCCGCTGCGCTGCTGGTGTCCTTGCTGGTGCAGCGCAGGCGTGCCCGGCAGGCCGACGAGGATGACGAGGCTGGCACGGGGCCTGACGCACCATCGCCTCGTTGACGCGGCCGATCTTCGCCCGCCGCCGGTTGACGCGGGTCGGGGGCTCGAACCCTCCGCAAGGCAAAGGCTGCATAAGTCAAGCGCCGAGCTGGCCCCGTCCTCTCGTTGACCACCTGCAGATTCGGCTTGCCGACCAATGATCCAGCTGCCGCAGATCCGCGTGAGCCGCTAGCTGCGCCAGCTTGACCCAGGTCTCATCACCGGCGCCGACGACGACGATCCGAGCGGCATTGCCACCTATTCGCAGGCGGGTGCGCAGTTCGGCTACTCGATGCTCTGGACGGTGGTGTTCACGCTGCCGCTCAACCTGTTTCTGATCGGAGCCATGATGCTGCGCGCCGACCACGACCACCTCTACCGTGCCGCGCTGGCCCAGGCCGAAAACGAGGCCACGGTCCTCGGGCTGGTGGTGGTGGCCTCCATCGCCACTCTGGTGGGCGTGGTACTCGAGCTCTCTGCGGTCAAGGTCCCCGGCGCCCGGCACGCCATGCCCCATGTGCTGTTCGCGTTGAGCACCGTGACGGGCGGCTGGCTGGTGTTGCCCACGCTGTTCATTCAGACTTATGCAAGCGAGTACCACAGGAGCGAGGGTGAAGGTCTTCGGTTTCCTGATCGCGACCCGGCATTCCGGCCCAGCTACAGCGACTTCCTGTATTTTGCTTTCACCGTCGCAGTCGCCTCGCAGACCGCCGACGTGAGCGTGACCTCCCCCAGCTTGCGCCGTCTGGTTCTGCTGCAATCAGTGCTGTCGTTTGCCTTCAATGCGGCCGTGCTAGCGCTCACCATCAACATCGCCGCCAGCCTGTTCTGAAGGCAGCCTAGGCGATGGCTCAAGGGGTGAGCATCGGCGCACCCAGGTGACCCACCTTCACATAGATCAGAGCACCTTCTTCCGCGGTGAACGGCGTGTGCTGGCTCCAGCGCGGGCTGCGCAGCCAGCTGTGGCGCGGGTAACTGCCGTGCTCATCGCGAAACACGCCGTCCAGCACAAAAATTTCCTCGCCCCCGGGGTGCCGGTGGGTGTTGAAACGGGTGTTTGGCGCCCAGCGAACCAGGGCGGTGCTGATGCCGTGGTGCTCGTGCAGCGGCATCACCGACAGACCCGGTACCAGCCCCTGGCGCCAGGGCGTCTGGCGGGTGTCGATGCGCACGGTTTCGTTGTCGCCCGGTCCAAACTGCCAGAGCTTGACCAGCAGGAGACAGCCGTCTGCCGAAAAAGGTGCGTGAGACGAGCCGGGCGGGTTGCGCAGGTAGCTGCCCGCGGGGTAATCGCCGAGCTCGTCTGAAAATGTACCTTCAAGCACCAGAATTTCTTCGCCGCCACCGTGCACATGGGTTTCAAAGCGCGAGCCCGCGGCGTAGCGAACCACGCTGGTGGCGCGCGCCACTTCGGCGCCCACCCGGTCCAGCATACGGCGCTCGATGCCTGCAGCGGGGGAGCCCCACCAGGTTGCCTCCCGCGCGTGCATCACGGCCCTCTGCTCCAGGTCGCTGTTGACAGCATGCGGAAAGTGAAGCGGCGAGGGGGCGATGGATGTGATGGGCATGCCCGATTGTGGCTAGAACTGCGTGAGTCTGCCGATGGTCGATGCCATGTCCCCGACGCGCTGCCAGGCCCGTGGCTCGCTATGCTCGCACCCGCCCGGCGCGAGACAATGGCTCATGTCTACCGCACCGCCTGCCCAGCCGAACACCACCCCGGCCTGGGCCGAGAGCGTGTATCAGCGCCTGGCCGATGACGACGACGGCCGGGTCTGCAAGGCGATTTCGGACGACGCCTGCCGCGAGACGCCGGGCAACTTCATGCGGCTGTTGGCAGCCAACACGATGAGTACCTTGGCCGACAGCGTGGCCAGCGCCAAGACCACCCTGCCCTGGCTGCTGCTGCACCTGGGCGCGCCGGGCTGGACGGCCTCGCTGCTGGTGCCGATCCGAGAGTCGGGCTCGATGCTGCCGCAGCTGCTGATCGGCGCGATGGTGCGTTCACTGGCGGTGCGCAAGTGGATCTGGGTGCTGGGGGGCGCGGTCCAGGGCGCCTGCCTCGCGGCGCTGGCCACCGTGGCGCTCACACTGCAAGGCCTGAGCGCCGGCATCGCCATCGTGGCACTGCTCACGCTCTTCAGCCTGGCTAGAGGTGCCTGCTCCATCGCCTACAAGGATGTGCAGGGCAAGACCATTCCCAAGACCCGGCGCGGCGTGCTCTCAGGCTGGATCGGCTCGATCGCGGGTGCCCTGTCCATGGGTGTGGGTCTCGGGCTGGGTCTGCTGCCGGAGACCGGCTCGGCGAGTGTGTTTGCCGGCTTGCTGGCGGGTGGCGCGCTGCTGTGGGTGATTGCGGCCTGGTCGTTCTCGCGCATCGCCGAATTTCCAGGCGCCACCGATGGCGGGGTGAACGGCATGGCCGAAGCGCTGGGCAGGCTCGGCCTGCTGCGCGACGACGCGCCGTTTCGCCGCTTCGTGATCGCCCGCGCGCTGGCCATGGGCTCAGGGCTGGCAGCGCCGTTCTATGTGGCCCTGGCGCGCGATGCACTGGGCGAGACGGTTGCGCTCCTGGGCACCTTCATCTTGCTCGAAGGCCTGGCTGGCCTGCTGAGCTCACCAGTCTGGGGCCGTTGGTCAGACCGCTCCAGCCGCCAGGTGTTTGCCGCCGCCTCGGCACTGGCTGCGGTGCTGTCCATCGCAGTGGCCTTGGCAGCATGGAGCGGCCTGTCTGGCACCGCTGCCTTGATCGCTTATCCACTGGCTTTCTTTGGCTTGGGCGTGGCTCACGCGGGGGTGCGGCTGGGTCGCAAGACCTACCTGGTCGACATGTCAGGCGGCAACCGCCGCACCGACTACGTGGCGGTCAGCAACACAGTGATCGGTGGCCTGCTGCTGCTCACCGGCGCGCTCGGTGCGCTGGCCTCGCTGGTATCGGTGCCAGGTACGGTGCTGCTGCTGGGGTTGTGCGGGCTGCTGGGTGCGGCCATGAGCCTGCGCTGGGAAGAGGTGTCGGGCTAGCTCGAGAGATAGGCCTTCAAGCCCTTAAGGGTGAAGAGTTTGGGGTAATCGCTTTCAGGAATGGCCTGACCACTGCCCTGGCTCAGGCCGATGATGAAGTTCAAAAAGTCCATGGAGTCGAGATCCAGCGCCTCGCGCAGGTCTTCGGTATCGCCCACGGTGGAGAGATCGGCTTCAGGGGCGATGCCAGCCAGCACGCTTGCTGCGAGTTGTTGGATATCGGTGGCGTTCATAGGATGTTGTTTCCAGGTTTCAAAGGGCTTCGGGAGACTGCAGGGCTTGCTGCAACGCAGCCAGCAACTGTCCACCCAGGTGGCCATCGCTGGCGCGGTGGTCGGCCGCCAGCGTGGCCGTGACCAAGCTTCGCACCGCCAGATGGCCATCGACCACCCAGGGGCGCTGGAGGACGCGCCCCAGACCGATGATGGCCACCTGCGGCGGATAAATCACGCCCAAGACGCTCTCGGCACCTCGGTCACCCAGGCTGGTCACGGTGACGGTGGGGTCGGTCAGCTCCGAGCTGCGCAGTCCGCCAGCCCTTGCGCGCTGCACGAGGTCGCGCAGGGCGAGCATCAGTTCGGGCAGGGTCTTGAGATCGACATCGTGAATCGCGGGCGCCACCAGACCACCGCCGCGCAGCGCAATGGCCCATCCGATGTGGATGCCCTCACCCGGCTGGAACGCATTCTGTTCGTAAAACCCGTTGAGCTGTGGCACCGCCTTGAGGGCCAGGGCGGCGGCCTTGAGCAGCAGCACCGCACTCAGCAACCGTTGTTCAGGAGGATGCTCCTGGTTCCAGGCCTCCAGCCATTCCCTGGCCGCCGTGAAGTCCACCGTTTCGCTCAGGTAGTAATGCGGAATCTCTCGCTTGGACCGACTCATGGCGGCAGCGATCGCCTGGCGCATCTGCGCCGTATCGAAGCCGGCCGTCCTGGCGCGCGGCAGCGGTGCGCTCGCCGGCACGCTGGGCGGATTCGCCGCGCGACCTGAACCTGCGCGCTCCACATCGGCGATGGTGACCGCGCCCCCCACTCCCGTGCCACGCAGCGTTGAGAGGTCTAGCCCCATGTCCCGCGCGCGCCGCCGGGCGGCCGGGCTCACCCGCTGGCGATCGCCCTCGGCCGATCCTGCGGCCGGTCCGGTTTTCGCCATCGGCACCGCCACGGGCCGTGCAGGTGATGGGCCGATGTCTGGCGCAGGATGGACCTGCGCAGGGGGCTCCGCTGCCTTCGGCACCGCCCTTTCATCCGCGGGGTGCACCTGCGCCAGCACGGCGCCCACGGCCAATTCCTCATTGAGCCCGACCAGCTGATCGATCACACCATCAAGAAAGATTTCCACGTCGATGGCACCTTTGTGCGTTTCGACCACGGCCACCACGTCGCCCGACCTGACCCGGTCACCCGGCTTCACGAGCCACTCGACCACCTTGCCAGTTTCCATGTCGGCGCCAAGCGAGGGCATGAGGAATTCGGCCATGGCGTCCTACTCCGGCTTCACCAGACCGCGCGCAGCCGCCACGATGTCGGCGACCTGCGGCAGGGAGGCCTCTTCCATATGCGCCGCGTACGGCACAGGTACCTCGCGGGCGCAAACCCGCCTAACCGGGGCATCAAGCTCGTACAGCGCTTCCTCGGCCAGGCGAGCGGCGATCTCAGCCGAAATGGAGCCACTCTTCCAGCCCTCGTCCACGATCACGCAGCGGTGGGTTCGCGTCACCGACTCGATCACGGTCGCGGTGTCCAGTGGACGCAGCACGCGCAGGTCAATCACCTCGGCGCTGATGCCTTCCTGCTGCAGCGCACCAGCCGCCTCCAGGCACTTGGGCAGACTGTTGCCATAGGTGACCAGGCTCACGTCTGTACCAGGGCGACGCACCTTGGCGTGCTCGATATCGACCTGGGTCAGCGAAGTATCCAGCTCGCCTTCGACGTTGTAGAGCACCACGTGCTCGAAGATCAGCACCGGGTTGGGGTCGGCCAGTGCAGCAGCCAGCATGTAGCGGGCGTCGTCCACCGTGGCTGGCACCAGCACCTTGAGGCCCGGAATGTGCGCGTACCAGCCCTCCAGGCTGTGGGAGTGCTGCGCCGCGAGCTGGCGTCCACCACCCGTGGCCATGCGAATCACCACCGGCACCGCGAACTGTCCACCCGACATGTGCGACAGCGTGGCCGCGTTGTTCATGATCTGGTCCAGAGCCAGCAGGCTGAAGTTACAGGTCATGATCTCCACGATGGGACGCAAGCCCGCCACCGCCGCGCCGATGCCTGCGCCGGTGAACCCGTTCTCGGCCAGCGGCGTGTCCCGGATGCGGTCGGGGCCGAATTCTTCCAACAGCCCTTTGGTCACTGCGTAGCAGCCACCGTACTTGCCCACGTCCTCGCCCATCACGAAGCAGCGGGGATCGGCGGCCAAGGCATCGCGGATGGCCTGGCGGCAGGCTTCACGGTAGGTCATCTTGGTAGTGGTCGTGGTCATGAAGCCACCTCCTGCACCACCTTGTCCATCAGGACAAAGGTTTCCAGCTGGTCGACCGGCTCCAGCGTACCGGCCTCGGCGAACGCTGCCGCCGACTCGATCTCGGCCGCAATCTCGGCCGCGATGGCGGCTTCCTCGTCCGGCGTGATGCGCTGGTTGTCGACCATCCAGACCCGCAGCCTTTCGATCGGGTCGCGGTGCTTCCAGTCGTCGACCTCGTCACGGCTGCGATAGGCTTGGGTGTCGAACATCGAATGCGCACGAAACCGGTAGGTACGGCACTCGAGGAAGTACGGGCCCTGACCCGAACGGATGTGATGGACCGCCTGACGCGCTGCGGCTTCCATGCGCACAGGGTCCATCGCGTCCACCTGGGAACTGGCCATGCGGTAGGCCTCGGCCTTGCGATAGACGTCGGTCTGCGATTCAGCGTCGGCCAGCGGCACGCCCATGGCGTAGAGGTTGTTCTCGCAGACGAACAGCACGGGCAGCTTCCAGATCGCCGCCAGGTTCATGCTTTCGTGGAAAGCACCCTCAGCCACCGCGCCTTCGCCGAAGAAGCAGGCGGTCACGGCGCGGGGACGCAACTGCTGGTCAGCCATGGCAATACCGATTGCCAGCGGCAGCCCGCCCCCCACGATGGCGTTGCCACCAAAGAAGCGGTGCTCGCGATCGAAGATGTGCATGGAGCCACCGCGGCCACGGCAGCAACCCTCCACCTTGCCCAGCATCTCGGCCAGGATCCGATCCATTGGCACGCCACGCGCCAGCGCCTGACCGTGCTCGCGGTAGGTGGCCACAACCGCATCCTGCGGCTCAAGCGCGCTCATCACGCCCACAGCCACCGGCTCCTCACCGTCGTAGAGGTGCAGAAACCCGCGAATCTTCTGCGCTTGGTAAAGCTCGACGCATTTGGCTTCGAAGCGGCGGATGCGCAGCATCTCGCGGTAGAGCTGGTGCAGGTGGGCTCGGTCGAGGTGGATCTTGTCGCTCATGTCAGGGTCCTGTGAATCGGCAGGTCAGGTCTCTGGGAACACTTCGACGCACACAGCGGCGTAGCGTGGGGGTGAACGGGCCAGCCGCAGGGCCGCCCCAAGGCAGGCCCCGCGCCCTTTGGGGCAGCGACCCGCGCAGCGGTGGATCGTGGGGGCGTCATTTCTTTTCGTCGCTTTCCAGCGTGGACAGATCGCCCTCGGGCAGGCCCAGCTCGCGCGCCTTGAGGAGGCGGCGCATGATCTTTCCGCTGCGCGTCTTGGGCAGGTTGCTGCGGAAGTCGATCTCCTTGGGAGCCACCGCCGCACCCAGCCGTTTGCGCGCGTGCCCCAGCAGCTCGCGGCGCAGGGCCTCGTCGGGTTCGAACCCGGGCTTGAGCGCCACAAAGGCTTTCACCACTTCCCCGACCATGGGATCTGGAATGCCGATCACCCCAACCTCGGCCACCGCCGGATGCTCCATCAAGGCGCTTTCCACTTCGAACGGTCCGATCAGGTGGCCGGCGGACTTGATCACGTCATCGGCGCGACCGACAAACCAGTAATAACCGTCGGCATCGCGATGCGCCAGGTCGCCGGTCAGGTACCAGCCGTCGACGAAGCACTTCCGGTAGCGCTCGTCTTCGTGCAGGTAGCCGCGCATCATGGATGGCCAGGGCGTCTGGAGGGCCAGTTCCCCATCGACATCGGGGTTGGTGACCGGCTCGATGCCGCCGCCTTCGTTGCGCCGCACGATCGCTGCAACGATGCCCGGCAATGGTTTGCCCATGGAGCCCGGCTTGATATCCATGGACGCGTAGTTGGACACCATGATGCCGCCGGTTTCGGTCTGCCACCAGTTGTCGTGAAACGGCAGACCAAACGCTTCCAGGCCCCAGACCACCGCCTCCGGATTCAACGGTTCACCCACGCTGGCCATGAAACGCAGCGCGGGCATGTCGTGGGCTTTCACCGCCTCGGCGCCAAGTTTCATCATCATCCGGATGGCCGTGGGCGCGGTGTACCAGACACTGACGCGCTCGCGTTGCAGCACGTCGTACCAAGTCTGTGCGTCGAACTCAGCCTCGACCACCACGTTGGTCACGCCACAGACCAGCGGCGCAATGATGCCGTAGCTGGTGCCCGTGACCCAGCCAGGATCGGCGGTGCACCAGAACACATCGTTCTCATGCAGGTCCAGCGCGTACCGCCCGGTGACCGCGTGCGCAAGCACGGCACCGTGTACATGCACGGCGCCTTTGGGTCGCCCGGTGGTGCCGCTGGTGAAATGCAGCAGGCTCATCGACTCACGATCAGTGGGTGCGATCGTGTAGTCCGGCGAAGCGGGCGTCATCAATGCATCCCAGAGGTGCACGCCGTCACCGCCAGCTGAGGTTTCGCCGACCACGATCACATGCTGGAGCCCTTGCAAGCGTTCACGCAGTCCTTTGACCTTGCGCTCATACAAGCCGGGCGTGGTCACCAGCACGCGCGCATCGCCCATCTCGGCACGCGTGGCGATCGGCTCGGGACCAAAGGCTGAAAACAAGGGGGTCACGACACAACGGGCTTTCAGCGAACCGAGCAGCGCCACGTACAGTTCAGGCAGTCGACCCATCAGCACGAAAACGCGTTCACCCGGCTGCACACCCAGGCCCTCAAGGGCATTGGCGAACTGATTGGATTGGCGGGCAAGTTCCGCGTAGCTCAATTCGCGCCGCTCTCCGCTCTTGCCCAGCCAGCAGATGGCGACCTTGTCCCCGCGCCCATGTTTCAGATGTCGGTCGACCGCCTCGTAGGCGATGTTCACCCCGCCGCCATCTGGCAAGCCGTCCAGCAGCCGCTCGGCTTCAGCCCAGCTGAACCGAGCCACCGTGGCATCGTAGTCATCCAGATTCGGACGCGGACCGCGCAAGGAAGTTTTGTGAATACGTCGTTGTTCCATGCTCAGCCTCCAGTGGTGTCGGATTTACCCGCTGGCACCCGGTCTCTCTCCATCAGCCGGCCCAGCAGGTCCATTGGCAGCGGCAGGATCACGGTCGAAGCCCGGTCACCAGCAACCTGCGTCATCGTCTGCAGGTAACGCAGCTGCATCGCCTCGGGCTGTTTCGAGAGCATCTGCGCTGCTTCCAGCAAGGACACGGCCGCCTGCTTCTCGCCCTCGGCATGGATCACCTTGGCGCGCCGCTCGCGCTCGGCTTCAGCCTGACGGGCGATGGCACGAATCATGGATTCGTTGAGATCAATGTGCTTGATCTCAACGTTGGTGACCTTGATGCCCCAGGCACCGGTCTGGGCATCCAGGATCTGTTGCACGTCCAGATTGAGCCGCTCGCGCTCGGCCAGCATCTCGTCGAGCTCGTGCTTGCCGAGCACCACGCGCAGCGTGGTCTGGGCCAGCTGGCTGGTGGCCATGAGGAAGTTCTCGACCTGGATGATGGCCTTCTCAGGTGCCACTACACGGAAGAACACCACCGCATTGACCTTCACCGACACGTTGTCGCGCGAAATCACATCCTGCGGCTCCACATCCATGGTCACCACCCGCAGGTCCACCCGCACCATCTGCTGCAAACCAGGAATGACGATCACCAGACCGGGCCCTTTGACTTTCCAGAACCGCCCAAGCTGAAAGATCACGCCCCGCTCGTACTCGCGCAGGATGCGAAAGGAAGCCGCCAGCAAGATCAGCACGAGCGGCACGAGCACCGTACCCAGGCCAAGATTGAAATCAAACATCGTCATCACCTCCTGCAACGCGTTCATGGGGTCACGGCCTCGGCCGGCTCCGGCCTTACCTTCACGATCAGCCCGGTGAGAGCCACCACGCGAACCCGCTGACCCGGCTGCAAGGGCACATCGGCGCGCACTTGCCAGTTTTCGCCGTGAATCCTGGCCCAGACCTGGCCGTTGACGCTTTGCGTGACCTCACCGAGCGCGCCCACCATTTCCTCGCGCCCGCTGACCACCGGTGCGCGGCGCGCACGCAAGGCCATGCTGCCGGCCAGCATCACCCCGGCTGCAGCACTCAAAGCAATCCCGAAAATCAAGGGCAGCGGAATACCCAACCCAGGCACATCGCGGTCAAACAGCAGCAGGCCCCCTGCCACAAAGGCAACCACCCCACCCACGCCAAGGACCCCAAGGGTGGGCGTTACCAGCTCGGCGGCGAGCAGAGCGAAGCCGAGCAGGATCAGGGCCACGGCCGCGTAGTTCACCGGCAGCAGCTGCAGGGCAAACAGCGCCAGCAGCAGGCAGATCGCACCGACCGTTCCGGGTACACCAAAACCTGGTGACGAGAATTCCAGCACCAGGCCATAAATGCCCGCCATCAGCAGGATGAGCGCAAAACTCGGGTTGGCGATGACACTGAGCAAACGGTTGCGCGAGTCGGGCGGGTGGGCCTCAAGGGTCAGCCCCTGCGACTGCAGGCGCAACTCGCCCTGCGCCATTTGCACCGTGCGCCCGTCGATCTGCGCCAGAAGGTCGGCCATGTCGGTCGCCACGACGTCGATCACGTTCTCGCGCAGAGCTTCTTTGGCAGTCAGGCTCACGGCCTCGCGCACCGCCTGCTCGGCCCAGACGGCGTTGCGCCCACGTTGTTCCGCCAGGCCCCGGATGAAGGCCGCCGCGTCGTTGACCTGTTTGGCCGTCATGGCATCGGCCGGGGCCGCGGGCGTCTTGCGATCCTGGGCCACGGGTTCGGAATCGGGTGCGGGTGATCCCTTGGGTGCCGACGGCACCCCTGGCATGCCGATGGGCACCGGCGTGGCCGCACCCAGCGTGGTGGCAGGAGCCATGGCGGCGATGTGGCTGGCATAAAGAATGTAAGTGCCGGCACTGGCTGCGCGCGCGCCTTGAGGACTGACATAGGTGGCCACGGGCACAGGTGACGCCAGGATGGCCTGAACGATCTGCCGCATCGACGAATCCAGCCCACCCGGCGTGTCCATTTCCAGGACCACAAGGGCCGCGCCCCGCTGATGTGCCTGCTGCAGTCCGCGCACGATGTAATCGGCGCTGGCTGGACCGATCGCGTCGTGAACCGTGAGCACCTGCACCGAGGCTGCCCGTGCAGCTCCAGCGCCCACAGCCAGCAAGGCAGCGATCGTGCAGCAGCACAGCATGCGGCCAATCCCAGACAACCAGCCGCCCAAGGTTCTCGTATCGCACATCGCGACCATGGCACCTCCAGATGGATATTCAGCGCCTACGCGAAGCCAGGACAGACCCGCGCAAGTATCTCCTGCACCCATGCTCTGCCCATACAGTCCGATTGCCTTTGACTGAGATCAAGAAAGGTGGAGCGACCTCAACCGTTGGCCCATTGCCAGGCGCAGCTTCACTCCTGCCCGGCAGCCAGGCGCACCAAGGCCTCAGCCACCAGAGGCACGATGCTGACGGCGTTCGTGGCGTGTGCGATGCAGTCGGTGCTCCAGATCTCGCTAACACCCGCGTTGTGCACCAGCGCCAGCGCGCCCTCGGCAAATAGGGCATGGGTCACGGCCACGTCGACCGACGCGGCGCCCGCAGCGAGCAAGCCGCGCGCAGCCTGGGCCAGCGTATGGCCTGAACTTGCCACATCGTCCATCAGCACCACGGTCCGGCCCTGGACCGGCAGCGCAGGCAATTCGATCGCCACCGAGCGATCGCCATGGCGTTGCTTGCGACAGACCGCGCGATCCCATCCGTACCTGGCCGCAGCCTGTGACACCCATTGCAGTGACTCCTCGTCGGGCCCGATCAGCACCGCATCCGGGCGGTGCTGGTGCACCCAGTCGGCCAGCACCGGTGCACCGCTGAGCACGATGGCGTCTGGCACCGGAATCGCCTCCTGCAGCGTGGCCACGCGGTGAAGGTGCGGATCGACCGTGATCACTGCATCAAACAGACCGGCCAGAAACCGGCCGACGATGCGCTGGCTCACCACCTCACCCGGATTGAACGCGATGTCTTGCCGCATGTAGGCTAGGTACGGCGCCACCAACGTGAGGTCTTGCGCACCCAGCGTGCGCGCCGTCTGCCCGGCGAGCAGCAGCTCGACCAGCTTCTCGTTCGGGTCGTTGAGGGTGCGCCACAGCACCACTTTGGCGGGCAGCGCCGGCGGCAGGCGCAGCCGCAGCTCTCCATCAGGGAAGCGGTGACGCTCGATGGTCATCGGTTGCAGGCCAGTGGCCTCGGCGGCGCGTGTGGCAATCGCCTCGTCTTCGGCGAAATGCAGCAGGCAACCCGCACAGGAAGCAGACAATTTAGCCATCAGAACTCCACAAACACCTGGGGCAGCTGGTCGGCGGAGCCGATGCTAAAACCATTGAACCGGTCAGCCGCCTGGTGCGCGAACTCAAGGTCGGCTGGGTAGCTGGCGTGGATGCGGTACAGCACATCGCCCATGGCCACCGTGTCGCCCAGCTTGACGAACAGGTCCACCCCGCCACCCTGCACCTTGGGCGCACCCGCCATCCGTGCGATGCGGGCCATCTGCAGGTTGTCGATGCCGACCACCACACCGCCGCACTCGGCTTTCACGTCCAGCGTGAGCACACCCAGCGCCGGGTGCTTGTGGTCAAAGTTGCGCGTGCCCTGGGCCGCGATGATGGCCTGCATCTGGGCCAGGGCACGGCCGGAATCGAGGATGTCGCGCGCGATGCGAAAGCCATCACCGCCGCGCACATCCGGGCTGCATTCGATGATGCGGCCCGCCAGGCGCAGCGACTTCTGCCGCAGATCGTCGGGGGCATCGGGGTGGTTTTCCAGCACCTGCATCACGTCGCGCGCCTCCAGCACCGGGCCCACGCCGCGCCCGATGGGCTGGCGCCCGTCGGTGATCACCACGTCCAGTGACAGGTGCAGCCGCTGGGCCACGTACTCGAACAGCCGCCTGAGCTTTTGCGCTTCGGGCATGGAGCGCACCTTGGCCGTGGGGCCGATCGGGATGTCCAGCACCAGGTGGGTAGCGCCGGCGGCGATCTTCTTGGACAGAATAGACGCCACCATCTGCCCGGGCGAGTCGATCGCCAGCGGCCGCTCGACCGATATCAGCACGTCGTCGGCCGGCGAAAGGTCGGCTGTGCCACCCCATGCCAGGCAGCCATGGTGTTTGCGCACAATGCCGATGAGTTGGTCGAACGGCAACTCTACATTGGCCAGCACCTCCATGGTGTCGGCCGTGCCAGCGGGCGAGGTGATGGCGCGCGACGAGGTCTTGGGAAACACCAGACCGTAGGCCGCCACGATGGGCACCACCAACATCGAGGTGCGGTTGCCCGGGATACCACCGATGCAGTGCTTGTCCACCACCAGCTGCTCCTGCCAGTCGAGCCGACGGCCGCTGGCCACCATGGCTTCGGTCAGGAAATAGACCTCTTCGCGGTCGAGCTCGCTGCGGTTGCAGGCCACCACAAAGGCGGTGAGCTCGATCTTGGAATAGCGGTGCCCGGCGATGTCGCGCACGATGGCGGCGAAGTCTTCGCGGGTCAGGCGTTCGCCATTGATCTTGCGAAACAGCGCTGGAATCGACTCGGGCGGCTCGGCCTGCGACACCGAAGCCGGGTGGCCGTTGGCCAACGCAAGCTGAGCAAAGGCGTCTTCGGACACCCCGAGCTCGTCGCAGCCCACGATGGACTCGTCGTCCACCACGTTGAGCGTGGCCAAAATGGTTTTGCCGTTGGCGCGCACCTGCACCTTGGCAAGGGCTTGAAAGCCCTCGGCCCGATAGACCGCGCAGTCGCGGTGCAGGTAAGCCACGTTCTCGCGGTAGGTGTCGATGGCCACGCGCTTGAGCGAGAGCCCATGCACGGAACTCGGGTCGGTTGGGGGAAGACTCATCACCAAACGATACACCGGCGCCGAGCTTCCCGGATCGGGAACAGACCGGACAGCGGGGTCCTGCGTGCTGGTGCAAACTCAGCACTTGGCACACCATTGGTTGCGCTCACCGCCCAGAGCGCAACCAACCGCAGGAGAACCCCATGAAGGCCGAGCAGAATCAACGCATCACGCAGGTCGGGCCTGGCACACCCGGCGGCGAACTGCTTCGCCGCTACTGGCAGCCAGTGGCCCTGCTCGACGAATTTGATCCTGCGCTTGACCCGGCAATGGCCATGCGCCCGGTCAAGGCAGTACGCGTGCTGGGGCAAGACCTGGTGCTGTTCCGCGATGCCCATGGCAGGATGGGCCTGCTGGACCGTGACTGCCCGCACCGGGGCGCCGACCTGGCCTTTGGCCGCAACGAAGGCGATGGCCTGCGGTGCCCGTTCCACGGCTGGAAGTTTGACGCGACAGGCCAGTGCATCGAAACACCGGCCGAGCCCGCGGGCAGCAGCCTATGCACCCGCATCCGCCAGCGCAGCTACCCGGTGCAAGCGAAGGCTGGTGTGCTGTTCGGCTGGTTGGGCGCCGAGGGCAGCGTGCCACCGCCGTTGCCCGCGCTCGATTGCTTCGAAGCGCCAGCCAGCCACAGCTTTGCTTTCAAAGGCCTGTGGCATTGCAACTGGCTGCAGGCCTTTGAAGTCGGCATCGACCCGGCGCACGCCTCTTACCTGCACCGATTCTTTCAGGATGCGGCCCTGGAAGACAGCTATGGAAAACAGTTTCGTGGCGCCAGCGCAGGTGATGTCGGAGGCGAGCGCTGGCCCATGACGCGGGTGATGCGCGAGTTTGGTCAGCCCGAAATCTCGTTCACCGCGCAGCCCTATGGCCTCCAGCTCACCGCGTTGCGCAAGATGACTGCCGAGCTGGCGCATGTGCGCGTGACCAACGCGGTGTTTCCCCAGACCTTCGTGATCCCGCTGTCTGAGACCATGACCATCACACAAATGCATGTTCCGGTGGACGACACACACAACCACTGGTATGCCTTTTTCACCAGCTTTGACGCCCCAGTGAACCAGGACACCATGCGCCAGCAGCGGCTGGCCACCGTCACCCTGCCCGACTACATCCCGAAGTCCGGCCGCCACAACGACTGGGGCTTCAGCCCCGAAGAGCAGCAGACCCGCACCTACCTCGGCATGGGCGAGGATGACATCAACGTGCACGACCAGTGGGCTTGCGAGAGCATGGGCGCCATCCAGGACCGCACGCGCGAACACCTGGGCACGACCGACAAGGTGATCATGGCCAACCGGCGACTGCTGCTGCAAGCCATCGACACAGTGGCCAATGGCGGCACGCCGCCCGGCATCGCCGACCCCGCTTTGTACGGCGCTATCGCTGGCCCCGACACGGTGGATGGCATCGCACCGGCCGAAGGCTGGCAGGCCTGGTGGCAGGCCGCCGTGCGCACGCGCCGAGCGGCCGCGCCGTGGCGCAATGCGGTGTTTGAGCAGATGACCACTGCACCGCAACCCGAAGCGGCCGGCGCCAAATGAGCGGCACTGCGTTTGCGTCGCGCTGCGGCGTGCACGATGCTGCGCGCGAGGCGGCGTGCCAGCAGACTGCGCGTCTGATAGAGGCCAGCGGCGTGCACAGCGTGCGCCTGGGCTGGTGCGATGTGCACGGCCAGCTGCGTGGCAAAACGTTGATGGCCGCCGCAGCAGTGCGCGCCCTGCGCGACGGCGTGGGTATGGTCGGCACGCTGATGCTCAAGGACTCGGGCGACCGCACAGCATGGCCGGTGTTTGAACCGGGCGCTACAGCCGAGCTGCCCGAATTCGCTGGCGCTTCCAACCTCATCCTCCTGCCCGACCCGGCCAGCTTTGTGCAACTGCCTTGGATCCATGGCACTGGCTGGCTGCGCTGCCAACCCTGGTTCACCGATGGCCGGCCAGTGCCGCTGGATACGCGCCGGGTGCTGCAGGCCGCGCTGGCACGCCTGGCCGAGACAGGTCACGGTCTGAAGACTGGCCTGGAAGTGGAATTCCACATCTACCGCATCACCGACACAGCGCCGCAACTCGACCCGCAACGCGCCGCCTGGCCTGGCGAGCCGCCCGAGGTGGCCATGATTCACCCGGGCTACCAGCTCCAGGCCGAAGCGCTGACGGACATGGCGAGCGAGCCTCTGGACATTGTGCGCCGCACAGCGCAGGCCCTGGGCCTGCCGCTGCAGTCGCTGGAAATCGAGCTCGGCCCCAGCCAGGTGGAAGCGGTGTTCGACGCCACCGACGCGCTCACCGCCGCCGACCAGATGGTGCTGTTCCGAAACGGCGTGCGCCAGGCACTGCGCCGCGCGGGGTACCACGCCAGCTTCATGTGCCGCCCGCCCTTTCCCCACATCATGTCCAGCGGCTGGCACCTGCACCAGTCGTTGGTGAACCAGCGCGACGGCCGTAACGCCTTTGCTCGCCAGGTGCCGGCCGAAGGCACTGCCCCGGGCAGCGCGGGTCACACCCTGTCCGACACCGGCGCCCACTGGCTGGCCGGTCTGCTGGCCCACGGTCGGGGCATGACCGCGCTGTGCACCAGCACCGTCAACGGCTTCGGCCGCTTCCGTCCCAACGCCTTGGCGCCGCAGGCCATTCTCTGGGGCCAGGACAACCGCGGCGCCATGCTGCGCGTGGTGGGTGCTACAGGGGACCCGGCCACCCGCATCGAGAACCGCATTGGCGAGCCAGCCGCCAACCCCTACCTCTACATTGCGGCGCAGATTCATGCCGGACTGGATGGCCTGACCCAGCGGCTGACGCCACCACCTGCCAGCGACTCCCCGTACGCCGAGGGCAACGACCTGCTGCCGATCACGCTGGGCGAGGCACTGGATGCCCTGCAAGCCGACGCCACCCTCACCGCGGGCCTGGGCCCCGGTTTTGTGCCCTACTACCGCCGCATCAAGCAACTGGAAATCGACCGCCACGCCGCCGCGCCCGACAGCCAAGACTTCGAGCGCCGCGAATACTTCAGCCGCATCTGAACCCTCACCATGATCCGCATCCGTTTCATCGCGGCCGACCATTCGGCGCAAGACATCCAGGCACAGCCCGGCCAAAGCCTCATGAAGGCCGCGGTGGACGCGGGTGTGAAAGGCATCGAAGCCGACTGCGGTGGCACCCTCACCTGCGCCACCTGCCACGTCATGATCGACACGCCCTGGGCCGAGCGGCTCACGCCGCCGGTGCCAGACGAGCGAGACATGCTGGATTTCGCCGCCTGCCCCGTGGAGGCGGGCAGCCGCCTGAGCTGTCAGATTCCCCTCACCCCCGAGCTCGACGGCCTGGAGGTGCGTCTGCCAGCCTCTCAGCACTGAGGCTGGCAGGCCACTCAGCACGGCTCCACAGGACCTCATCACCCATCAAAACAGGAACCCTCCATGAACTACCTCTTCCCGCCCGCCCCCGTAGTCTCGGTACCCGTGCTTGGCCGCGCCGAGCGCTTCCCAGTGCACCGCGTCTATTGCGTCGGCCGCAACTACGAGGACCACGCCAAGGAAATGGGCTTCACCGGCCGCGAGGCGCCCTTCTTTTTCCTCAAGCCGGCCGACGCCATCGTGGTGGTCGACGCTGGCCAGACCGCCACCATTCCTTACCCCAGTCTCACCAAGAATTTGCATCACGAAATCGAACTCGTCGTGGCCATCGGGACCGGCGGCGCAAACATCGCTGCGGCGGATGCGAACCAGCACATACTGGGTTACGCGGTCGGTCTGGACATGACGCGCCGCGACCTGCAAGGCGAGATGAAAAAGCAAGGCCGCCCCTGGTGCATCGGCAAGGCCTACGACCACTCGGCACCGATCGGCCCCATCACCCCGGCTGACCAGGTCGGCGACATCACCCAGTCGGCCCTCTGGGTGCAGGTCAATGGCAGCGACCGCCAGCGCAGCCAGGTGAGCAAGCTGATCTGGAACATCGGCGAAATCATCGAACACCTGTCGGCCGCCTGGACCCTGTTGCCTGGCGACCTGATTTACACCGGCACACCAGAGGGCGTGGGCGCCGTGGTGAGCGGCGACACCATGACATGCGGGGTGGACGGGCTGACAGGCATCACGGTGCGCGTGGCCTGAGCCTGGCGCTGAACAAAGGGTTTTCCCGCGTCGCGTGATGGCTATGATTTCGCATCGGTGAACCTATTTACCTGAATGGGCTCACAGGCGAGTGGTGTTGGGTCAATGCGCGCGGGTTTGACCCGAAGCCCCCTGCCCCAAAAATACCTTAGGGTGGTGTTACCCGCTGCGACAACCTCTTTCTCGTTTCAACCAGGAGACATTTTTCATGATCCAACGCAGAACCCTGATCCAGTCTGGCGCTGCCATTGCCCTTGGCGCACCTGCCCTGGTGGGCTTCGCCCAGCAAAGCGTCACGCTCAAGTTCCACACATTCATGTCGCCGCAGTCCAATGTCTGGCTCAACATGCACAAGGCCTGGATGGACAAGGTCACCAAGGATTCCGACGGCCGCATCAAGTTTGAAGCCTATCCGGCCATGCAGCTGGGCGGCTCCCCGGTGCAGCTGTTCGACCAGGCCAAGGACGGCGTGGTCGACGTGGTCTGGACCCTCCCGGGTAACACCCCAGGCCGCTTCCCACGCATCGAGGCCTTTGAGCTGCCGTTCATGATGAACAACGCCGAAGCCACCTCCAAGGCCTATTGGGAGTACGTGCAGACCATGGCGGCCGACGAGTTCAAGGATGTGCAGACCATTGCCTTGCACGTGCACGGACCCGGCGTGATTCACATGCGCAACAAGCTGATCAAGACCGCAGCCGACCTCAACGGCTCCAAGGTACGCGGCCCTACCCGCCAGATCACCAAGATGCTGGGCTACCTGGGCGCCACGCCTATCGGCATGCCCTTGCCCGCCATCACCGACTCCTTGTCCAAGGGCGTCATCGACGGCTGCGTCATCCCCTGGGAGGTGGTGCCTTCGGTCAAGGTCAACGAGCTGGCGAAGTTCCACAGCGAGTTCGACCCTGCCGGCGGCGCGCTGTACACCACCACATTTGTGATGGCGATGAACAAAGCCAAATACGCCTCGCTGGCACCTGACCTCAAGGCCGTGATCGACAAGAACTCGGGTATGGAAACCTCGGGCTGGCTGGGCAAGACCCAGCAAGCCGGCGATGTAGCCGGGCGCGAGTCGGCCAGCAAGCTGGGCAACACCATTTACACCGTGCCACCGTCCGAAGCGCAGGAGTTCAAGCGCAAGGCCCGCCTGGTCGAGGTCGAATGGATGCAGGACATGGACAAGCGAGGCTTCAACGGCAAGCAGCTGCTCGATACCGCGCGCAGCCTCATCATCAAGCACGGCAAGACCACCAAGGCATAAACAGCCCTCGAGGCTGGACGATCAAAGGGCTCTCTCGGGAGCCCTTTTTGTGTTTCCCCCTACACTGAACCGCATGCAGCGCAGCCCCATCAAACACTGCCGCGAATGCGGCGCCTCGGTCACCTACCGACTACCCGACGACGGCGATACCAAGCGCCGCGCTGTGTGTTCGGCCTGCGCCACGGTGCACTACGAAAACCCGCTCACGGTGGTGGGTACGGTGCCGGTGTGGGGCGATACGGGCGAGCAGGTGTTGCTATGCAAGCGCAACATCGAGCCCCGCCGCGGCAAATGGACCTTGCCCGCAGGCTTCATGGAATTGGGCGAAACCACCGCCGAGGGTGCGGCGCGCGAGACCGACGAAGAAGCCGGCGCCAAGATCGTCATGGGTGAGCTGTTCACGCTGATGAACGTAGCGCGGGTCGGCCAGGTACACCTGTACTACCGCGCCCGCCTGCTGAGCGACCAGTTCAACCCCGGGTTCGAG
This sequence comes from Hydrogenophaga sp., assembly GCF_011390835.1. GTDB lineage: Bacteria > Pseudomonadota > Gammaproteobacteria > Burkholderiales > Burkholderiaceae_C > Hydrogenophaga. Next base: position 28,779 of record NZ_JAABRQ010000034.1, read on the forward strand.
ACCATTGAAGCCCGCCTCTTCACCGAGGCCGAGGTGCCCTGGGACGAGATCGCGTTTCGCACCGTGCGCGAGACGCTTGAACACTACTTTGCCGACCGCCGGCGTGGCCAGTTCGACTTTCACGTGTCCGACATCGCCTGAAACCCGAGCACAGGAGGGATCACACCATGGGCATCTGGATTGAGCTGGGCATTTTTTTCGTGGCCATCGCGTTTGGCATCTGGCAGCTACGTGACGTGAAAAAGGCCCAGGCCGAACGCCGCGCCCGGGAAGGCGCCGAAGCAGCGACTTCAAACGGCAAACCCACCCCCGAGTCAGTCGATACCTGAGGTCTCGGACAACAAAAAAGCCCGCCATCATTCGATGGCGAGCTTTTTGAATCAATGGTCGGCGTGAAAGGATGCGAACCTTCGACCCCTTGCACCCCATCGAAATATACGTGAAATCTTGCGGGATTTCCTGGGACGTTATGGGACGACATTTTTTGTTTTAAATCATATAGATACAAAGGATACTTGATCCCAAGTCGTCCCACAAAATACACTGACAGCGTTTTTTTTGTTTACCCCACCGTTTACCCCATGGAGGCCTCATGACACGGTACCCGAAGGCGGGAAAGGGCAAAAAGTGGACGACGCTGGAGCTCAAGGCCATGCCCCCGGATTGGCGTGGCGACACCCTCAGTGACGGCGACGGACTCATTGGCGAAGTCCGGGTCGCCAACGACCAGAGCGTGTCCGCCCGCTTCAAATTCGCCTTCCGGTGGGACGGCAAGATCGCCTGGTATCCGTGTGGCACCTGGCCCAACGTGTCCATGGAGCAGATCCGCCGCCTGCGCGATGAAGCCCGTGAGCTGGCTCGCTCCGGGGTCAACCCAAACGACCACAAGAAGGCCGAGCGCATCGAGAACCAGGCTGCGGTCGAAGCGACGATTGCGCAGGCAGCCGCCGAGGCGAGCCAGAACAGACCGTTCAAGGACATGTTCGACGCCTGGCTGGCGGACGGGGTCGCCCGCAAGGATGGCAATGCCGAATTGCGCTGCTCCTTTGAAAAGGACGTGCTGCCCGTCCTGGGCGAGAAGCCCGTGCGCAGTATCACCTAGCACGACCTGCGCAAGGTCCTGCGGACAATGGTGGCCCGGGGCGTGAACCGCATGTCCGTGCGCGTACACCAGGACCTGGTGCAGCTGTTCGTCTGGGCCGAAAAGCGCCAGCCCTGGCGCGGCCTGCTGATCGAAGGCAATCCGGCCGACC
>NZ_JAABRQ010000035.1 GCF_011390835.1 Hydrogenophaga sp.
TCCGGTGAGATCACCGTGGCCCTGCGCTCGGTCAGGCTGGATGCGGCGCGTGCGCTGGAGGTGGGCGGGATCCACGCGGGCGTCTATGCCTGTCTGAGCGTGGCCGACAACGGGCCGGGCATGGATGCTGCTACCCAGCGCCGAATCTTCGAACCCTTTTTCACAACTAAGGCGCCGGGTGCAGGCACCGGCCTGGGCCTGGCCGTGGTGCACGGAATCGTGAAGGGGCACCAGGGAGCCATTGCCGTGTGTAGCCGGCCGGACGAAGGCACCCGTTTTGATGTTTACCTGCCCCTGGCCTCGGCGAGTGGTTCCGTGGCTGTTCGCCCACCCGCAACGCCGGTGGCCGCGCCAGCAGGCTCGAGCGCAGGGCGCCACGTGGTCTACATCGATGACTACGAGGCCATGGTGTTTCTCGTCGGTCGGCTATTGCGCAAACAGGGCTACCGCGTGAGCACCTTCACCTCGGGTGAATCGGCGCTGGCCTGGATGCGCGCCAACCCGGACACAATCGACTTGCTGGTGACCGACCAGAACATGCCAGGCATGTCGGGTCTTGAGCTGTCACAGACGGTGATGCAGGAGCGCCTCGGCCAGCGCATCGCCATCGTCTCGGGGCATGTGAACGACAAGCTGCTGGCCGATGCGGCGGCCCTGGGGGTGCAAGAGGTGATGGCCAAGCAAGACAGCATGGACGCCTTGGGCGAGGCCATCCGCCAGCTGCTTGAAGCGCAACTCGCGCCGCGCGGCTCCTAGCGCGGTAGATCGATGTTGACCTGACGCAGGCCGCCGGGCGGCGTGGGGAAGTCTTGCAAAGCCGCGTCGAACATCGCGCCCCAGAGCTCGGATGAGCTGTTCCAGCGGCCATCGTGGGCGGCCTGTGTTTCGTAGACGACCTGGCCGTTGTCGGCGCGGCTGATCAGCAGCGCCACCTTGCGCTGGTAGTAGGGCATGTCCATGCGGATGAAGACCGGCGCCCAGATCACCTGGCCTCTGCCCGTCACCACGTAGTCGCGCCCCGGGAATCCGTAACCGCCCCAGTAGCCGTCCCATGGGTCTTCCCAGGGTGCGCGCGGCAGCTTCAGGGTGCCGGCGCTCACGCGCACGGTCCAGGGCGGCGAGACGCCCGCATCGGCCAGCGACCAGCCTTGCTTGGCCAGCGCCACCCGGGCCAGGGCCTCCAGCTGGGTCTGACCGCGTACGGCTTCTTCACTGGCCTGAGAAGGCAGGCGATCGAAGCGGTAGACCTGTGGCGGCTGGGGAATGGCGCTAGCCGCCGCGGCGGGTGCCGGGCCGGACCAGCGCGCAAAACTTTCCACCTGGCTGTCCACCCGGTACACGCTGGCACAGCCACTCACAAAGACCAGCGCCAAGCCGACCAGCACCCACCCGCCCCATCGGCGCAGTGGGATATCAAAGGACAGGGACAGCGATGAGGGTTGCATGTGACCTCCGGCGAAAGCAGAAAGGCGCCTGCAGCGCCAGGATCTCAGGACAGGGCGATCGGTATGACCGAGCGGCGCACCGCTTCGTTCCCCGTGTCGCGTTCGTCAGACGGCGCCTGCCGCTGCGCGGGAGTCGGCAGCGGCTCGTCGTCAAAGGCCTTGTCGCCGTCGGCATCGGCCACGCCGGTGGCGCGCAAGGCGGTGAAGGGGTGCAGCTGGCGATCCATTAGGTGGCTGGGCACCACATTCTGCAAAGCAGAAAACATGTTTTCGACCCGACCCGGGAAGCGCTTCTCCCAGTCCTTGAGCAACAGGCCGACCTGCTGGCGTTGCAGGTTGTCCTGGCTGCCGCACAGGGTGCAGGGAATGATGGGGAATTCGCGCACCTCGGCCCAGCGCGCCAGATCGGTCTCGGCCACATAGGCCATAGGCCGGATCACCACGTGCCGGCCGTCATCGCTCACCAGTTTGGGCGGCATGCCCTTGAGCTTGGCGCCAAAGAACATATTGAGCAGCAGCGTCTGCAGGATGTCGTCGCGGTGGTGGCCGAGCGCGATCTTGGTGGCGCCCAGTTCACTTGCCACCCGGTACAGGATGCCGCGGCGCAGCCGGCTGCACAGGCTGCACATCGTCTTGCCCTGGGGAATCACGCGCTTGACGATGGAGTAGGTGTCCTGGTTCTCGATATGGAACGTCACGCCCAGTTTCGTGAGATAGGCGGGCAGGATGTGTTCCGGAAAGCCCGGTTGCTTCTGGTCCAGGTTGACCACGATCAGCTCAAAGCGGATGGGCGCGCGCGCCTGCAGCTTTTGCAGGATGTCGAGCATGCCGTAGCTGTCCTTGCCGCCCGAGAGGCAGACCATGACCCGGTCGCCTTCCTCGATCATGTTGTAGTCGACGATGGCGCGGCCCACCTCGCGGCACAAGCGCTTTTCCAGCTTGTGGTTTTCGTGTTGGGTTTTTTCGGTGTTCATTTCATCGCTCTAAGTGACGCCAGACGCGCGAAGTGCATTCTTCCAGCAGGCCACGTGGAGCCCGCTTGGCCTGGCAGGTGTCGCCCTCTGGGAGGGTGACACCTGCCAGGCCGGCGAGGAGGGTTACCAGTCTCCGCTTTCCATGCGGATCGCCACTTCGCAGTCGTCAAAAATTTCCAGCTTGGCAATTTTCACCCGCACGCCGATCACGCCGGGCAGCTGCATCAGCCGCCGTGCCAGCTTGCCGATCAGGCTCTCCAGCAGGTTGACGTGTTCGGCGGTGCACTCGTCGATGATGATCTGGCGCACCTTGCGGTAGTCCAGCACGTGGCCGATGTCGTCGTCGTGTGGCAGCAGCGGCTGCTGACCCTGGTTGAGTTCAGCGTCGACCTGGATCGGCTGCGGCGCCGCCTTCTCATGGTCCAGGATGCCCAGGTTGGCATCGAAGCGCAGACCGGTCAAGGCCAGGATCTGGGTGCCGGTCTGGTTCTCAGTGGGGAGGTTCATGGTAGGGCGGATCACATCAGCGAAAAATCGCGCTCGAAGCGCATCAGGTGCTGGCCGCCGTCCACCAGCAGGGTGGTGCCGGTGATGGAGCGGTTGTCCAGCGCAAAGGCCACCGTGGCGGCCACGTCTTCGGGGGTGGATGAGCGGCCCAGCGGCGACTGCCGGTGCAGCTCGGCAAACTTGTCGTCGCTCAGCATGTGGCTGGTGAGCGTTAGCCCGGGCGCCACACCGACCACGCGCACACGCGGCGCCAGCGCCAGCGCCAGCATGGTGTTGGCCGCTTCCAGCGCGGCCTTGGACAGGGTGTAGCTGAAAAAATCGGGATTCATGTTCCAGAGTTTCTGATCCAGCAGGTTGACCACCGCGCCCTGCGCATCGCGCTCGGTCAAATGGGTATGCAGGGCCTGCGCCAGCAGCACGGCCGCACCGGTGTTGGCGCGCAAATGGGTGTCCATGGCGGCAAAGCCGAATGACGCCGCGCTGTCGTGCTCAAAGGTGGACGCGCTGTTGACCACGGCATCCACCGCGCCAAAACGCGCCACTACCGACGGCAGCAAAGCGCGAACGCTGGCTTCGTCGCCGAGGTCGGCAAACAAGGGCGTGGCACTGCCGGCGCGCCCGGTGAGGGCCTCGCAGTCGGCCACAGTCTGTTTCGCTTCGCTTACCGAATGCCGGTGGTGCACCGCCACGTTCCAGCCAGCGCCGGCCAGCTGCAGTGCAATCGCACGGCCCAGGCGCTTGCCCGCACCGGTGACGAGCACTGTGCGAGGGGGGGTGAGAGCCGTGGGCGTGGAGGAGGCCATGAAGGACAATCGGCGTGTGAGCACCGACATAGCGAGCGAACCTACGATTTTAACGAGCGCCCTGCGACAGCGGGTGGTGCAGGCCATGGCTGCTTCTGGGGGCTGGTTGCCGTTTGATCGTTTCATGGCCATGGCGCTGTACGAGCCCGGCCTGGGCTACTACGCCAGCGAGTCCCCCAAGTTCGGCCACCTGCCAAAGGGGCGCGACGGTGGCGGCAGCGATTTTGTGACCGCGCCCGAGCTCACTCCTCTGTTTGGCCAGGCGCTGGCGCGCCAGGTGGCGCAAGCCCTGCAAGCCACGGGAGTCGATGAGGTGTGGGAGTTTGGCGCCGGAACCGGTGCGCTGGCAGGCCAGTTGCTGGATGCCCTGGCGCTGCTGGGGCAAAGCCCACGGCAGTACACCATTGTAGATCTCTCGGGCAGTTTGCGCGAGCGCCAGCGCGCTGCTCTGGCCCGTCATGACGGGGTAGTGCGCTGGGTGGATCGTCTGCCGGAGACCCTTGCCGGGGTGGTGGTGGGCAACGAGGTGCTGGATGCGATGCCGGTGCAGCTGCTGGCACGTACTGGCGGTGTCTGGCACGAACGCGGTGTGGGGCTGGACACGGCGGGTGCTCTTCTTTGGATCGACCGGCCGACCCAGCAGCGGCCACCGATCGACCTGCCGGGTGATCACGACTACCTGACCGAGATCCACCCGCAGGCCGAGGCCTTTGTGCGCACAGTGGCCGAGCGTTTGCAGTGCGGCGCGGCCTTTTTCCTGGATTACGGCTTCCCGGAAGCTGAGTACTACCACCCGCAGCGCCACATGGGCACGCTGATCTGCCACCGCGCCCATCGCAGCGACAGCGATCCGCTGAGCGACCTGGGGCAGAAAGACATCACCGCCCACGTGAACTTCACCGGTATTGCCCTGGCGGCTCAGGACGCCGGCATGGACGTGCTCGGCTACACCAGTCAGGGCCGGTTCCTGATCAACTGCGGCTTGCTGGAATTGGCCCGCGATGCGGGAGCGCGTGAAAACGCCATGATGCAAAAGCTGGTGAACGAGCACGAGATGGGCGAGCTGTTCAAGGTGCTGGCGATGGCGCCGGCACTATGTGCCAGCGGCTGGGTTCCCATCGGATTTGTTGCGGGCGACCGCACCCGCCGGTTGTGAACGGAGGGAACCCATGATCCGCTGGATGATCGTCATCTTCCTGGCCTTGATGCTTATCAGCTGGTTCACGCCGCTGCTGCAGCGCCTGGGGTTTGGCAAGCTGCCCGGCGATGTGCGCTTTCGGGCCTTTGGCCGCGAGTGGTTTCTGCCCATCACCACCACCATCGTGCTCAGCATGGTGGCCAGTCTGATCGGGCAGATCATTTGATTGGCCGTCCCCAGGTGACTTGAAATCGTGGTGACTGGCGCCAACTGCTGAGGAGTTTTCAGGAGACCACCCATGTCCACCGACCCGCTGCACATTGTCTGCCCCCATTGCCACACCACCAACCGCGTGGCCGCTAGCCAGCTTGGCGCGGCGCCCGACTGTGGCAAGTGCCACCAGCCCCTGTTCACCGCAAAGCCGGTCGAGCTGGATGAGGCCGCCTTCGACAAACACATCGCGCGTTCGCACCTGCCGGTGCTGGTGGACTTCTGGGCGCCCTGGTGCGGCCCCTGCCGCGCGATGGCACCCGCCTTTGAGCAGGCGGCCAGGGAACTGGAGCCGCAGATGCGGCTGGCCAAGGTCAATACCGAGGCCGCGCAAAACCTCGCGGCGCGCTTCAACATCCGCAGCATTCCCACGTTGGCCCTGTTCGCCGGCGGACGCGAGGTAGCCCGACAGCCCGGTGCCATGGGTGCAGCTGACATCGTGCGCTGGGCGCGGTCGCACCGCACTACCTGATCAGCGACCGCTGAGGCTGATCCTGGTCCGCTGGCTTGTGCGGCGTTGAAAGCGCTTCCCGCGCCGTGATGCCCAGGAATCGGTCCTCGCCATTTCGTACACTGCAGCTCGTGAATCAGGGTGTTTGCGAAAAGGGACTGCATGAAAAACAAATCAGCGGGCACGGGCGTATCGCGAGCCGCTGCCAAGAAAAATGGTGTGGTCACCATCGAACGGGTGGCCGAGCTCGCTGGCGTGTCGCCCAGCACCGTGTCCCGCATCCTCAATGGCACAGCCGTGGTCAGTGCTGCCAAGAAGGCCGCGGTCGACCAGGCCGTGGCCCAACTGGGCTTTGTGCCCAACCCGATGGCGCGCGGGCTGGCGGGCGGTCGCTCCATGAGCATCGGCGTAGTCACGCAGGCCATGGACAGTCCGTTTTACGGCGCTTCTTTGCGGGGGATTGAGGACGCGCTGGACCCGGCAGGCTACAGCCCGTTGTTTGTGAGCGGGCACTGGGATGCCCAGACCGAAAGCCGCTGCATCGACATCCTGCTGTCCCGGCGGGTTGACGGCATCATTGTGCTCACTGGCCGGCTGACCGATACCGCTTTGAAGTCCGTCGCCAAGCGGGTGCCGACCGTGGTCACCGGGCGCTCGGTCAAGGCGCCTGGGCTGTTTTCACTCAACTTCGAAAATGCCGAGGGTGGGCGCCTGGCGACCCAACACCTGATCGACAGCGGGCACCGCAAGATCGCCTTCATCTCGGGTGATCCCCGCCACCCGGACGCCACCCAGCGCCTCATGGGCTACCGGGCGGCGCTTGAGCAGGCGGGCATCCCGTTCAAGCCAGAGCTGGTGGTCCAGGGCGAATACAACGAGGCAAGCGGGGTGCAAGCGGTTTCGACCTTGATGGCCAACCGGCAAAAATTCACCGCGCTCTTCGCGGCCAACGACCAGATGGCGATTGGTGCGGCTCACGGCTTGCAACGCCACGGGATGCGGGTACCGGAGGACGTCTCCCTGGTGGGCTTTGACGACCTGCCCACATCGCTCTATGCCCTGCCGCCGCTGACCACGGTGCACCAGCCGGCCTACGACATGGGACGGCTCGCGGCGCAAGCCGTGTTGCAGCTGCTGGATGGCGGGAAGCCGACCCAGGCAGTGCCGCCCCCGAGGCTGATCGTCCGGGATTCCTGTCGACGACTGAAGGCCTAAGCGGGCGAAGCCGCCCGCGCTTGCGCCGATTCCAGACTGTTGGGTGGCATCCCGCTGGCCGTGCCCCCGGGATTTCCCTTGGTGACGCTTACCCGGAAAGACGTATACTTTTCTGAAAGCGCTTTCAAGATGGTGAGCCGCTGGTTCGGAGACCGCCCAAAGACATGACCATCGCACTGTCCACGCAGCCCTGCAGCGCCGGGCCCAACACGGCCAATCCGCTCATCGTGATGCGCTTCACTGAGGAGGCCTCTCCCCGCGCTGTTCATGATGGCAAGCGCCCCCAACTGATCGGCCGCTGACCCTGGCCCCATCCTTCACCCCTTCTGCCAACGCCCATGCCTTCCCAAGAGATTTACCGTCATCTGAACCGCTTCCCTGACGACTTTGTCTGGGGTGTGGCCACCAGCGCCTTTCAGATCGAAGGTGCCGCCACCGAGGACGGCAAGGGACCCTCCATCTGGGACACCTTCTGCCGACAGCCTGGTGCTATCGCAGACGGCAGCAATGGCGATGTGGCCTGCGAACACGTCAAGCGCTGGGAGCAGGACCTGGATCTCATCGCCGACCTGGGCGTCGATGCCTACAGGTTCTCGGTGTCCTGGCCGCGCGTGCGTCCAGGCGGCAGCGGCGCCTGGAACGACAAAGGCATGGACTTCTACGAGCGCCTGGTGGACGGATTGCTCGCGCGCGGCATCAAGCCCTACCTGACCCTCAACCATTGGGACTTGCCCGAAGAGCTACAGCAGCAGGGCGGTTGGGTGAATCGCGACACCACGCACCGATTTGTCGAATATGCGCAAGGCATCTCCAGGCGCCTGGGCGACCGGCTTGCCTCCATCACCACCCACAATGAGCCATGGGTGATCGCGGTGCTTGGGCATGAAACCGGCGTCTTTGCACCCGGTATCAAGAACCGCGCCACCGCCATGCAGGCGACCCATCACCTGCTGCTGAGCCACGGAATGGCGTTGCAGGCCTTGAGAGCCGAAGGCCATACGACCCCCCTGGGCATCGTGCTCAACCTGTCGCCCATGCACGCGGCCACCGACACACCAGAGGACCTGGAGAAGACCCGACTGGAAGACGGGCGCTTGCTGCGCTGGTACATGGATCCCCTGTTCACCGGCAGCTATCCCGAAGACGTGGTGACACACCTGGGTGCCGACGCACCAAAGGTGTCACCGGGTGACATGGCCACGATCGCCACACCCATGGACTTTCTGGGCGTCAACTACTACTCGCGATCGGTCATCAGCGCCGATGGGCCCTGGGATGTGCACAGCAGCGGCCGCGAGATCACCGACATGGGCTGGGAGGTGTATCCCGAGGGCCTCACTGAGTTGCTGGTCCGGATGCACCAGGACTACCCGGTGCCGCCGATGTATGTCACCGAGAACGGCGGCGCCTTCAAGGACCAGCTGCAGGACGGCCGCGTGCACGACACCCAGCGCAGGGACTTCATCGCGCGCCACATCGCCGCCGTGGCCGAGGCCATGCAGCAGGGGGTGCACATGGAGGGTTACATGGTCTGGAGTCTGCTCGACAACTTCGAATGGGCGTCCGGGTACGAAAAGCGCTTTGGCATCGTGCATGTCGACTATGAGACCCAGAAGAGAACGCTCAAGGACAGTGCGCTCTGGTACCGCGACTTTCTTGGAAGGCAAAAGGCCTTGCGCCAAACGCCGAGGCCGGGCCCGCTCGCGAAGGCGTCGAGTCAACACAACGCGGTGGTCATCGCGTCCTCAGGAGCCTGACGTGGGTCAAGTGTCGCTGCGCGGGATACAGAAAAGCCAAGGCAAGGGGAATGTCGACCAGGTCATCGACCTGATCGTGCGACATGGCGATCGCCTGGTGTCCATGGCGGCCTCGGCCTGTGGTGAGTCCACCCCCCTGCGCATGCCCAGGCTGATGGATCCGTCGCCGAAGCACCTCTCGTCCGACACTGCTTGGGCGTTGGTTTTCGACGCCGATCCCCGGCGGGCCGCCTGAAGGGGTCCCGCGCGATGGCAACACGACCCAAAAGGCTCCCGGGATGGAAACTCGTGTGGCACGACGAGTTCGAGGGCACCGAGATCGACCGCACAAAGTGGGATTTCGATATCGGCAACGGCTTCTTCGATTACGCCAGTCACACCTGGATCGAAGGCTGGGGCAATGAAGAGCTGCAGTACTACACCGACTCACCGGTCAACGCCTCGGTCAAGGACAGCCTGCTCACCATCCGCGCGCAGAAGGAATCGCTGCATGGCTGCGGCTACACGTCGGCTAGGCTGAAGACGCGAAAGCGGGACGGCACGCCGCTGTTCAACAAGCAATACGGTCGCTTCGAGTTCCGAGCCCAGGTGCCCTGGGGAAAGGGGCTGTGGCCGGCGCTGTGGATGCTGCCGCAGGCCGATGCCTACGGTGGCTGGGCCGCCTCGGGCGAGATCGATCTGATGGAGATCGTCGGTGACCAGCCGCACGAGGTGCTCAACAGCATCCACTTCGGCTCGCAAGGCAGTGCCGGCCGTTCGCTGATTACGCATGTGCACCCGCTGCCCGGTGGGAGCATCGTGGGCGACTGGCACACCTATGCCGTGGAGTGGGAGCCGGGCGAAATCCGCTTCTATGTCGACGACGCGCATACCCGCACCTACGACCACTGGTGGAGCTGCAGTGTCGTGAAGGACGGGCAGGGTGTGATCGCCCGCCGCAAAGCCGACCTGAATCTCTGGCCTGCGCCCTTCGACCAGCCGTTCTACCTGGTGATGAACGTCGCTGTGGGCGGCAACTTCCCCGGTGTGCCCAGTCCCCAGACCCACTTTCCAGCGGAGCTGGTGGTGGACTATGTGCGCGTCTACGAGAAGGTCGGTGGCTACGGCCCGGTCCCACCTATCGGCCAAGGCCGTTTTCCCTGGCAGTCCGACAAGAAAAAGCGCTGAGCGCCCCTAGCCTGGGGCTGCCGCGAAAAGAAAGTCAAACCATGTCAAAACCCCACCCGGTCAGTGCCGCAACCGCTGCCTCAGCCGCCGAACAAGGCGCCTGGCACGAAGTCCACGCAGCCCAATCCGGCGCCGAGCCCGGCGCGGCAGGCCGCAGCGGCAGCTGGTCGACCCAAGGCGCTACCGTCTGGACCGCTGAGGCGCGCGACGCGCTCGCCACCGACTTCAACACCACGCTGCAGCGCGGCGTGCACGGCCTGTGCTTCAGCCCCTATCTCGAAGGCCAGCAGCCGGGCTCGCAGATCGGCGAGGCGCAGATCCGGGAGCGCCTGAAGATCCTGCAACCGCATGCGGGCTGGGTGCGGACCTTTTCCTGCACCGACGGCCACGAGCAGACGCCGCGCGTGGCGCACGAACTCGGCCTGAAGACGCTGGTCGGCGCCTGGCTGGGCACCGACGCGGAGATCAACGAGCGCGAACTGCAGGGCGTGATCGAAGTCGCGCGAGCCGGCCACGCCGACATCGTGGCCGTGGGTAACGAGGTACTGCTGCGCGAGGACATGAGCGAAGACGAGCTGCTCGCCTGCATCCAGCGCGTGAAAGACGCACTGCCAGGCGTGGCGGTGGGTTACGTTGACGCCTACTACCTGTTCGAAAAGCATCCGCGCATCACGGCCGCCTGCGACGTGGTGATGACCAATTGCTACCCCTTCTGGGAAGGCTGCCCGCGAGAACAGGCTCTTGCTTACATGCAGACCATGGTGGCGCGAACACGCGCCGCGGCACCCGGCAAGCGGGTGCTGATCAGCGAGACCGGCTGGCCCGACCAGGGCAGCCCCTTCCACGGCTCGGTGCCTTCGCGCGAAGGGGCGATGCAGTACTTCGTCGACTGCTCCCGTTGGGCCGAGGAAAACGGCATCGAGATCTTCTACTTCGCCGCTTTCGATGAGGCCTGGAAGGTGGGCGCCGAGGGCGACGTCGGCGCCTACTGGGGCCTGTGGGACAAAGACGGCGTACTCAAATTCGGATGACCTGATGACCCAACTGAAACTGCCTTCGGGCAACGCTATCTGCTACAGCGGCTACCGCGACGGTCAGAACCCGGGCGAGCAGACCTATCCCTCGCTGGCCGAGATACGTGAAGACCTCGCTATTCTGCGAAAACACTGGCAGCTGCTGCGCCTGTACGACTGCAGCCCGCACGCCGACCGCGTGCTGCAGGTCATCGCCGAAGACGGCCTGCCGTTTCAGGTGATGCTGGGTGCTTACTTGGGTGCCGAGATGAACAACTTCGGCTGTCCCTGGGGCGCGACCTTTTCCGAAGAGCAGCTCGAGTCCAGCCGCGCCGAGAACGAAGCCGAGATCGCGCGCCTGATTGCTCTGGCCAATCGCTACCCCGACATCGTGTTCTCGGTTGCCGTGGGTAACGAGGCCACGGTCGACTGGACCGACCATTTCGTGCCGGTGTCACAGATGATCCGCTACGTGCGGCAGGTGAAGGCCGCGGTGCCGCAGCCAGTGACCTTCTGCGAGAACTACGTGCCCTGGCAGCACAAGCTGCGTGACCTGGTGGCCGAGCTGGATTTCATTTCGCTGCATACCTACCCCGTGTGGGAATACAAGCACATTCACGAGGCCTTGGAATACACCAAGGACAACGTGCACAGCGTGGCGAGCCTGTATCCCGACAAGCCGCTGGTCATCACCGAAGCCGGCTGGTGCACCAACAGCAACGGGCGCGGCATGCACGCCGAGCACGCGGTGCAGGAGTTGCAGGCCATTTACTACCAGGACCTGATGGACTGGACGCGCGCCGAAGGCCTGTTGTGTTTCGTGTTCGAGGCCTTCGATGAAACCTGGAAAGGCTCGCCCGACCCGCTGGAGCCCGAGAAGCACTGGGGCCTGTTCACCGTTGACCGCAAGCCCAAGCTGGTGATGCAAGCGCTCTACCCCGAGCTGGTGGAGCAGGCAGCCGACGCCTGAATCGGCACGAACGACCCGCAGCGCAACTCAACAGAGAAAGCCACTCATGTCCACACCCGCCACCACTGCAGCTCACAAGATTCCGTTTGGGCACAAGATCGCTTTCGGGCTGGGCATGCTGGCCAACCAGATGTTTCCCGCCGCTCTGGGCATCTTCATGGTGGTGCTGGTCCAGGACATGGGCTTCCCTGCCTGGATGTGGGGCGTGCTGTTCTTCCTGCCGCGGGTCTTTGATTCGGTCACCGACCCGATCATGGGCTTCATCTCCGACAACACGCGCTCCACCTGGGGCCGACGTAAGCCCTATGTGTTCATCGGCGCCATCGTGATGGGTATCTCCTTTGTGGCGATGTGGCAGCTTTACCGAGTCGATGGGGTGTCCTACAACTTTGTCTACTTCCTGTGCTGGTCTTTAGTGTTCTACCTGGGGCTGACGTTGTTCAGCATCCCGTACGTGGCCATGGGCTACGAGATGAGCGACGACTTCCACGAGCGCACCAGCATCATGGCGGTCGCGCAGTGGATCGGTCAGTGGGCCTGGGTGATTGCGCCGTGGTTCTGGGTCGTGATGTACGACCCCAGCTGGTTCGAGAATGCTGACACCGCCACGCGCACGCTGTCGGTCGGTGTTGGCGTAGTCTGCATGTTGCTGGCGATGGTGCCAGCGCTGTTCCTGCCCAGCCGATCGACCAAGGACGACACGCACCTCGTGCCGCTGAACCTGCAAAACATCGGCGGCGGAATCAAGGAGATCCTGACCGGATTTAAGGAGGCCCTTGGATCCGCGCCGTTTCGCAAGCTGTGTTTCTCGACCTTTCTGATCTTCAACGCCTTCAACACGGTGGCGGCGTTTTCGTTCTTCATCGTCGTCTATCACCTGTTCGGCGGTAATGCGGGGGCAGCCGGCATCTGGCCCACGCTGTTTGGCAGCATCGGCGCGCTGATCACCACCTTCGCCGTTATCCCAACGGTGGCCTGGATGTCGAGGAAGATGGGCAAGAAGAATGCCTTCATGTTGTCGCAAGGCATTTCCATCATCGGCTACGTGCTGCTATGGTTCCTGATGGTCCCGGGAAAGCCTTACCTGTTCATGTTCGCGCTGCCCTTCTTCTCCTTCGGCATCGGCGGCCTGTTCACCTTGATGATGTCGATGACGGCGGACGTGTGCGACCTGGACGAACTGGCCACAGGCAAACGGCGCGAGGGCATTTTCGGTGCGATCTACTGGTGGATGGTGAAGTTTGGTTTCGCCATCGCCGGTCTGCTCAGCGGCGCGATCATGGCGCTAGTCGCCTTCACGCCGGGAGCCGCCGCGCAGCCCGCGGGCGCCGTGGACGGCATGCGCTTGTTCTATTCCGGCCTGCCGATCGTCGGCACGCTGCTGGCGATGTGGATCATGCGCGACTATGATTTGGATGAGCAGCGGGCCACCGAGGTTCATGCTGAGCTCGAGCGACGCAAGCGCCGCGCTGGAGGGTCATCGGGTTCCCAAGGCTCGGGCGCCCGGCCGTGGCTGGAGGAGCATGGCTTGCACCTGCCGGCGATGCACGGCTCGCCTCTGAGAAGCAAGACCGCCGCCGAGATCAGTTCGATGTACGCCGAGCAACTGAGCAACGGCGTGTACGGCCTGTGCTTCAGCGCCTACACTGAAGGGCAGGGCGCGGGCGACCAGCTGACCGAAGCGCAGGTGCGCCGGCGCGTCGCCGTCATAGCGCCGCACGCACGTTGGGTGCGTTCGTTTGCCTGCAGCGAAGGGCACGAACTGATTCCGCGGCTGGCCCGCGATAAAGGCCTGAAGACCATGGTGGGAGCCTGGATTAGCCACGACCGGGACCGCAACGAACGCGAGATCGCTGGGCTGTTGACGCTGGCCGAGGCCGGCTTGGTGAACATCGCCGTGGTGGGCAACGAGGTGCTGCTGCGCGATGAGCTGCCCGAGGCCGAGCTGCTGGAATACATCCGGCGCGTCAGAGCCGCTTTGCCGGAGGACGTGCCCGTGGGTTGCGTCGACGCCTACTACCAGTTCCTTGAGCGCCCGGCCCTGGCGGCGGCCTGTGACGTGCTGCTTCCCAATTGCTACCCGTTCTGGGAAGGCACAGACATCAACATGGCTGCGCCATACCTTCGCCGCATGGTGGGTCTGGTGCAGGCCGCTGGGGGTGAAAAGCCCGTCATCGTCACCGAGACGGGTTGGCCCGGCAACGGAAAGCCGGTGGCCGGGGCCGTGCCCTCGGCCGAGAACGCGATGCGTTATTTCGTCGACGTGCATCAATGGGCTCGGCGCGAGGGTGTCAAGCTGTTCTACTTCTCTTCCTTCGACGAGCCCTGGAAGCTGCAGCAGGAAGGCGAAGTTGGCACGCAATGGGGCCTGTGGGACAAGGACGAGCGCTCCAAGTACGGGACCTGAAGAGGTTGGCGCCCTAGCATGGCGTGAGGCGTGCGTGGGCTGTGGTTCAGTCCCCGACGAAAGCGGCTTGCCCCGGCGCCCCGCTCACCGCCCAAGATCAAGGCAGCAATAAGGTGGCAATGGACCGCGCAGGCAGCGCGGCTTGGTGGGCGCCGACCGGTGTGGTCAACGTGAACGCCAGGGCCTGTTCGGTCCGGTTCATGGCAACGACCACGACACCGCCATCGGGGTTGACAAACGCGGTGGCCTCCAGGGCCTCACGGGTTGACGCGCACAGGATGCGCCGCGCGCCCGACTGAACAAAGCGGGCGAAATGCCCGATGTAGTGATACGAGCTCTGTAGATCGAAGCTGTCATGGTCGGTATGAGCCAAGATGGGTGCACTGCAGTAATTGCCCACATGGTTGGGCCCGCCATGCTGGTCCAGCAGCAGGTTCCAGTCGATCCAGCCCACCGTCCAGCGGCTGATGTCGTTGATCATCGATCGTGCGTACCGTTCGCCCAGATCCCAGCTGTCATGGTGCGGCCCCCCTTCCTGGCAACCCTCTGTGAACAGGAGCTGCTTGTCTGGCCAGGCGTCGTGCACCAGTTGCACGTGGTCGAAGTGGTCTTCACCATACCAGTGGAAGCCGGTGCCCCAGATGTATTTCGCCGCTCCCGGGTCGGCATATACCGTGCCTGCACGTTCCACCATCAGATCGCGGTTGTGGTCCCAGATGATGATTTTCACATCGCCCAGGCCTGCCGCTTCCAGCTGGGGGCCCAGGTAGTCGCGCACGAAGTCGCGCTCTTCCTCCGCACTGTAAATGCAGGAGTCCCAGCGTTGCACCGCCATCGGTTCGTTCTGCACGGAAACACCCCAGATCGGCACGCCGTGCTGCGCATAAGCCTGAATGAAGCGCACGTAGCATTGCGCCCAGGCGTCTCGGTGTTCGGGTAACAAATGACCACCGTGGTTCATCTGTCCGTTGCTCTTCATCCAGGCTGGGGGACTCCAGGGTGAGGCCAATATCTTGATCGGCGAGCGTGCCACGCTCTGCGCCGCTAGGATGAATGGAAGAAGCGCCTGCTCATCGCGCTCGATGCTGAAATGGGCCAGGGACAAGTCACCTGGCGTGGCAGCGTGGGCGTAATTGCCGTGAGCGAAATCGCAACTGTTCATGTGCACCCGGCAGAAGGTATAGCCGTGCCCTTCAACAGGATCGAAGTAGGCTTTCATCACCGCGTCGCGCTGCGGCGGGCTGAGCTTCATCCAGCTGTGGGCGGCGGCTTCGGTGAATGCGCCCCCAAAACCCTCCATGATCTGGAACGTCTTGCTCGGTTCGACCCAGAGCGAAGCGGTGGAGCCCATCTCGGGTGTGCAGGGGGGCAGTTGCGCGGGCGTCAGGCGAAGCTCGGTGCCGTGCACGGTCAGGAAGGTGCGCATGGGGTGTGATTGCTCGTAGTCCGCCACGCCTCTGATCCGTCAACTGAGAGAGCGGGGTGGATTGCTAAATGAAAAAGGCCAGGCCCCGGTTGATCCAACCGGGACCTGGCCAGGGTCGGTGGATCAGCGGGTCCAGGAGATGCCGTCGATGTTCAGCGGTGTCCGGATGTCGGCGCCCGATGTCTTGCCGGTAAAGCTGTAGCGGTCGGCGATGTAGAAGGGGTTCACCACCAGCCGGAAGTCGAGTCTGGGATTGACCGCCAGGAATGCCTGCAGCGGAATCGACACGCGACACCATGCGCCGGTGTTGCAGTACCCATACTGGCCGTTGCCGATCTGGACAAAGGCTTCCTGTCCGTTGCCATCGACATCCAGCGTGGACACGCCGATCTCGATCCTGCCCTCATAGAACGTGTTGATCCACACATTCACTGCCGAGAAGGCCGACAGGTTCTGAGTGGTACCGCCGGTTTGCGGGTTGTAGAGCAGACCCCATCCGTAACCGGCTGGGGCGGGCGTGATACGCATGCTCACGGCGCCGTCGCCTGGCGCTGCAGCGATGGTGGTGTCGGCCAGGTTGCGGGGAGCAGTGAAGCCGTCGAACGCATCAAGGTTGTAGCCGGCGATCAGCGAGGCGCCCGGTGCATCAGAGTACAGGGTGAACGCATTGCCGGCGAAGGCGGGGTTGATGGTCGGTGGCACGAAGTACACCGCGTCCGCGTCTGTCAGAGTGGCGTTTTCCCAGATGTTCTGCGGATACAGGTTCTGGATCACGTAGCGGGCTTGGCGGTCTTTGTTGAACAGACCCCAACCGTCGTCACTGAGCTTCCAGGGTTCGTCGAAGGCTTCGAAATAGAAAATGTTGACTGGACCCATCCCGCTCAAGCGACTTTCCTGACGCCACGTTTCAAGGCGCTGGAAATACATCTTTTGGTTCACAGGGTGGGCACGGAACGCCTGGTTTCCCGTGATGCGCGCTTTCCAGCCAGTTTCGGTGATCGCGATCGGCATTCTGCTCAGGCCCACGCTGTTCAGCGCATCTCGGGTGGCCTGAAACTGCTTTTTCAGCTCAACGATGCTTGCGTCCATCATGGCTGTGGCCCGTGCTGGTCCCGCCGGCACGCTCAGCTGCTTCCAGTCCCAGTACAGCGAACTGTTGGGGAACTCGGTGTCGATGACGGGATAGGCGTGGATGGCCACGAAGTCGATCTGGTCGAGCACCGCCTTGGGAATTGGGTTGCTGAACACCTGGAAGTTGTCGTCGGTAGTCACGGGTTGAGTCACCCGGTCCCGAACGTACTTGATGTAGACCGCCATGTCGGCGGGGTCAATGCGGTCGGCCGAAAAGTCCACGATATTTTCATTGCCGACACTGACCGTCAGGATCACGTCGCGGTACTTCGGGTCGTTCGCTAAGGCGATGGCCCGGTCAAGCTCGCGCAGATTGGCAGCCTTGATGTCTTCGACCTTGTTGGGGTTGGGTTCAAACTTGAAGCCGCCCATGAAGGCACCGAGCTGCAGCTTCATGTCGATGTTGTTGTCGACGATGACATCGAGCGTTTGCTTCGCGACCTTGTCGCCGCTGTCGAAGATTCGGATCAGCCGGAAGTTACCGGCCACCAGCAAATCCATGTCTTGTTTGATGTTAGCCGGTGGGATGACCTCGTTCGCAAGGTCGGCCCCGCTGGCTGAGGTGCGGTAGGGTCCATAGGCCACCGCCTGGCGCGCCAGATACTCTGCCGGCAGTGCGCGCGGGTTGGTGACAGCCACCGCGCTCGCCGGAGGGTCCACCGTGATTTCGCCGCCGCCGCCGCAGGCGGCCAGCATGGCAACCAGGAGCACAGCAATACCGGATCGGGCTCGGCGCAAGGAAAACATCGGCTGAGTGAGGGGCGCGGAGGACTTTGTGGAGTGGGTTCTCATGGGGATTCGCCTCAGAAGTTGTACTTGATGCCAACGCCGAACCAGTTACCGGCCTTGGTGACGCGCGAGTCGACGGCGTTGATGGTGGCGTTCGATGGCATACCGAGCGGTGACAGGCCCTTCAGGCGGTAGTGGATCATTCCGGCGAACGCCGAGGCTTCCCAGCCGTTGCCGTATTTGTAGGTCGCCCCAATGGTGTTGATCAATGCCGAGTTACTCTGGCCTCGCTCGCTGGGGTTGTCGGTACTGGCCTTGCCGATGTAGACGAGGCCTGTCGAGAAGGTCCACTTGTCCATGCGGTAGCGGGCACCCAGCGCGAAGTCGGTGGAGCGGGCCGGATAGCCCGGGTTCGCAACCCCGTTGAGCGTGCCGCCCCAGTCGACGTTGAACGGGAAATTGAACTGGACGGGCGGCCCGTCGAGTGCGACCACCGCGTACGCGCCACTCCATTTGTTGCGTCGTACCGCCCCAGAGAGTTCGATCTTCGGACTGTACTGGTAGATGGCCTGCAGCAGCGCCACGCTCTGGCCAGATTCACCGAGCCGGCTGTCGGCCGCCGGGTCGTAGAAAGGTGCATAAAAGCCGGCTGCGCCAAATGCGGAGGGTGAGCCGTTGCGCGAGTCCTGGTACATGGCATCGATCGACAGATCACCCTTGCCATAGTGGGTCCACAGTTCGACCAAGCGGGGCTTGTTGATCTTGAAGTCATCTGAGCCTCGGTCGTAGGTCATTTCCAGCACCATGTCGCCGTCCGCCACGTCAAGCACACGGGAGGTGTAGCGGATGGCGCGTCGCAGGTTGCGGTAGCCAGCGCCTGTGCCGGCCCAGGCGGACGACAGACCCAGGTTGGAGCCGAAAGGAAAATCGGCAAATTGCCAGGTGCGCGAGACCGTTTCGCCCACGGTGAACGTGCCGTACTCCTCGTGACTGAGCGCCAGGTTTCTTTCGCGCACGAAGCCCGGCGTGTCGATGCTGCCGTCACGCCAGTTCTGGCTCAGCATGCCCTTAAGTCTGAAGCCGCCACCCAGATCGTAGTTGGCGCCTAGCCACAGCTGGAACTGCGTGAAGCCGGAGAGGTCGGTGGAAAGCTTGCGTCCAGGAACGACTGCGTCGGCCCATATGCGTTGCCGATCGGTTTCCGGACTGAGCTGGCAGCCCTCGGACGGGCACTGGTTGTTGCCCACCGTCGCCGTGGCCTCGCCAAAGCCGTTGATGGTGAACATGCCGTCAGGACCGAAATTTATCGCATGCGCTGGTATCGACGCCGCCAGTGCAAGCAACGCAGTGCCATTTCGCACCCAGCGCGCCGGCTGACTAAGGCATGCGTTTCGTGTTCCAGGTCGCAGATCAGGCGAGTTGGTGGCTTGACTCATGGCGGTGTTTGTCTCGGTAGATTTGAAAGCGCTTTCAACATGATATTTACGTGCTGACACAGCGGCACCGGTATTTACCCTAGCGCCGCCGAAAACGGGGGGGGGACCCGATTCCGCAGTCGGGGAAAGGGGTGAGTGCGGTCGATCTAAGTGAAAACCATAGTCCCATCTGAAAGCGCTTTCAATATCATGGGGTCGTCCAGAAACGAAGATATGGCGGAGCAAATCATGAAGCTTGTGCAACAACTGTGTGTGGCCCTGGTGGCTGGGGTGGTGTTCACTGCCGGTGCACAAACCGTGAAAGTGGGTGAGGCGAGCTACTGGCTGGCGCCCCAGTCGGGCGAAAAGGTGCCTCCGGCAGCGCCGTACCGAACGCCTGAGTTGCTCAACACCGCCGCGCAGACCAACCAGTGGTATTCCACGCTGATCTTCAATGCCCAGCCGGAGGTGGTCTTTGCCCAGCCGCTGACGGTGAAGGTGGCGACCACCGGTTTCGAGCTGGCCCTGCCATCCAAGGAGGTGGTGCCCACGGTGCGGCGGGATGTGGAAATCCACTACCCGCACCGGGACCCGCTGGTGTTCTCGCCTACCGCGTTCAAGCTTGATGCCCACAAGCTGGCCAAGGCCAGCGACTGGTCCATCGACGTGGTCATGGGCGCTGGCAGTGACTCCCTATTGGCCACCGTGTCACACGGGAGCCCCTATGTGTATTTCAAGCTGAACCGAGGTGATATCCGGGTGCAGATGCCTGCGGCCTCCGCGCGTATCGACAGCGCTGCCGATCCGCGCGTGCTCGTGCTGAACGTGAAAGGCAAGCGCTACGCGGTGTTCGGTCCGCAGGGTGTGCGGTGGGAGGCGCAGGGCGCAGACGCCTTTGTGGGGCGCCTGCCCGCCGGAAAGGGCTACTTCTCTGCCGCCGCGCTGCCTGATGGCAAGCCCGAGACCCTGGCCCAGTTCACCCAGCACGCCTACGCATTCATCCAAGATACGAAGGTGGCCTGGCGCTACGACCAGGCCCAGAGCCGGGTTGAAACCACCTTCACGGCGACCACGCAAGCCATGGAGGGCACCAACACGACGCCACTGCTGGGACTTTACCCGCATCACTGGTTCCGCAATGCGTCGGTCGCAGACCGTCTCGGTCCCGCATTCGACACCTTGCGCGGCAGCATCCGCACGTTGGCGGCGTCGGAATTCAAGACAGTGCAGGCCTACCTGGGCTGGGTGCCTTTCTGGCCCGCGGTGGCCGACCAGCTTGATGCGCCGAAGCTGAGCGATGTGATGTCCAAAGACGTGCGCGACGCCCGCCGCATGCTTCGCCAGGGCGGCAATGGGCCTTACTGGCAGGGCAAGGGGCTGATGCGGGTGATCAAGCTGATGGACGTGGTCGAGCAGCAGGGGGACCTGAAGGAGCGAGACCGCTTGCTGGGGCTGGTCAAGGGGCGCATGGAAGACTGGTTTTCTGGAAAAGACAGCAAGACCTACTTTCAGTACGACGAGAAGCTGGGCACCATGCTCGCCCACCCGGAGGAGTACTTCTCGATCGAGCAGATGAACGATCACCATTTCCATTACGGCTACTGGATCCGAGCGGCGGCCGAAATCGCCCTGCGCGATCCGGCCTGGGCGTCCAAGGAGCGCTGGGGTGGCATGGTGGAGAAACTCATTGCCGACATCGCCAACCCCGGGCGTGGCGAAAAAGCCTTCCCGTTCCTCAGGAACTTTGACCCCTACGAAGCTCACTCCTGGGCCTCAGGTGTCGGCCTGGGCGAGTTTGGCAACAACCAGGAATCCAGCTCAGAGGCCGTGAACGCCTGGGCCGGTCTGATCCTGTGGGGAGAAGTGACGGGCAATAAGGCCATCCGGGATCTGGGCGTCTACCTGTACACCAGCGAGGTACAGGCGATCGACCACTACTGGTTCGACGTGCACAAGCTCGTCTTCCCGCCCGAATACAAGAACGTCGAGACCAGCATGGTGTTCGGCGGCAAATACGCTCACAACACCTGGTGGACCGACGAGCCTCGCCAGATCAAGGGCATCAACCTGCTGCCCATCAACACCGGCGCGACTTACCTCGGTCGTTACCCCGCCTACGTCCAGAAAAACTTGGACGCGTTGATCCCTGAGACCGCCCTGTACAAGGAATTCGGCAAGCTGCCGCCCAATCCGCCACCGTCTGACATCTGGCAGGACATCTTCTCCAAGTACCAGGCGCTGGCCAACCCCAAGAAGGCACTGGCTGAGTGGGAGCGTTGGGGCTCGGTGGAGCTGGGCGAAACCCGCACCAGCACGCTGCACTGGATGCTGAGCCTCAATGCCATGGGACTACCCGATTTCGGTGTCACCGCAGACACGCCGCTCTACAGCGTGTTCAAGCGAGCTGATGGCAGCACCACCCACCTCGCCTACAACGCGAGCAGTGCGCCTATCGACGTGAAGTTCAGCGACGGCAAAACCATGAAGGTGATGCCGCGCACCTTGGGCATGGTCCGATGAAGCTGTGGATCGCCTGGCTGCCGCTGGCCCTCGCGGCGTGCGGTGGCGGGTCGGAACCCGTCCCGACGGGTTCTACCGGTTTGGTGACGCCGCCACCCGTGTCGCCAGGCGGCGACACGGTCGCCCCGCCGGTGCCGCCGGGGGCGGCAGGCATGACCCTGGTGTGGAGCGACGAATTCGATACCGATGGACTGCCCGATGCGCGCAAGTGGGTGCACGACACTGAGCGCAACCGGACCGGCTGGTACAACAACGAACTGCAGTACTACGCCGCCAATCGCCTAGAGAACGCCCGGGTTGAGAACGGTCGCCTCTTGATCACGGCGCGTCAGGAACGGTTGAGCAGTGCCCCGGATTTCGGTGGTCAAAATTACACCTCGGCGCGTCTGATCACCCGTGGACTGGCAAGCTGGACCTATGGGTACTACGAGGTCCGTGCAAAGCTGCCCTGCGGCCTGGGGACTTGGCCTGCTATCTGGATGCTCGGCACCGGCGGCCGCTGGCCGGACGACGGCGAGATCGACATCATGGAGCAGAAGGGCACCTCGGTGGCCGACAAGCGCGAAGTGCTGGGCACCTTGCACACCCGGGCCTACAACTGGAGTGGCGGCACGCTGGGCGTGGCCAGAGGTGCGGCCACCTCGCTGCCGAACGCCTGCACCAGCTTCAACAACTACCAGATGACCTGGGACGCCGACCGCATCGCCATCGGTGTCAACGGCGCGAACTACTTCGAATTCCGCAACCCGAGGAATGGCGACAGCGCCCAGTGGCCTTTCAGCGCCCCGCAATTCATGATCCTGAATCTGGCCATCGGTGGAGATCTGGGGGGCGCGGTGGACAACGCCGCCTTGCCCGCGGTGATGGAAGTTGAGTACGTTCGGGTGTACCAACGCTAGGTACCTGGCCAGCACCTGTGGCAGTCATCGCCCGAGATGGACGGTAGCCACCGTCGACATGTAGCGCACCTCATCTGAGCCTGCTGGCCGCACTCCGCCTTTTCTTCCACGTCGCCTAGGGTAATCACCGAGGCCAACCGTATTGCACCTTACAACCAATGTATCTACCATTTGTGAAAGCGCTTTCAAAATTGCGCCCATGTGTGAGCTGATTCAAGCAAACCTTGTCTGGAGACATTCCCAATGCGTCATATTTCGCCCCGATTTTCCCTCTCCGCCAGCGCGCTCGCCGCGTCCTTGCTGGTCGCTGCCTGCGGTGGTGGCGGCGCCAGTCCGCCACCCGGAGCGGTCCCCGGATCCACCGGATTCGCGATCGACGGCTATCTGCGAGGCGCCACCATTCTTTGCGACACGAATGGCAATGCTGAAGCCGATGCAGGCGAGAGGACTGTGTTGACGGATGCCACAGGCTTCTTTCAGTTCACCCAAGCCTGCGCCGCTGGCTTGGTGGCGACGGGTGGCACGAGCATTGACACGAACCTGCCCTTCACGGGAAAGCTCAAGGCCCCTCCGGGCGCGACCATGGTCACACCCCTGACCACGCTGCTGTCCAACGGCATGACGATGGATCAGATCAATGCCGTGCTGGGGCTGCCCGCAGGCACCGATGTGACCACGCTCGACCCGGCACGCACCATTGGTGGTGAGTACCAGCAGCTTGATCTGTTCCGCAAGACGCTCGCCATTCAGCAGATCTTGCAAAAGACCACAGAGACCCTAGCCAATGTGGCCGGCGGCGGTGCCAGTGCATCATTGCCAGCGATCTACAGCGAGGTGGCAACGGCAGTGGCTGCGCAGCTGCGAGCCAACCCCGCACTGCTGTCGGGCGGCGCGCTTGACGCCACGGCCCTTACCTCGCTCGTCAATGCTGCTGCCGCACGTGTCGCCGCCTCGCCCGCGCTGAGTGCAGAGATCCGCGCCGGGCTGGCCAGCGTCAATCCGGCCAGCCTGGCGCAGGTAGTTTCAGGTGCACTCAAGGTCCAGGCCGACCGCATCCTGCAATCGACCAATGCACTGATCGTCAGCACCACCTCCACCGCACAGCTCGATACACGCATCGCCGACTTCGCGCTCGCAAATAAAGGTGCGCTTGCCGCTGCGCCTGGCGCCACGATCACCGCTTTGGCGGCAGACATAACCAGCACGGTGAGCGGCGGTGTCGCACCTCCCCCGCCGCCTCCCCCAAGCGGAGGAACCGTCCTTGCAAGCTTCGACGAGGCCACCCCACCAGCCGTGACTGAGTTCGGTGGTGCTGGATACGCCATTGAAGCGGCGCCAGCGGGCGGCGGTACTGGCAACGTGCTGAGGATCACGCGCCCCGGTGGTGACGTGTTCGCTGGAGCCTGGGTGGCCATCCCGGCGGTGCCCAACAACGCGGGTGTGCAAACCGTGTCGGCCCGGGTGTACTCGCCCACAGCTGGTATCCCTTTCGTGGCCAAGTTGGAGTTTGGTGACAACGCAGGCACGGGCGACCGAGCTCCCAACGAGGCGGTGGTGGCCGGTTGGCAAACCCTGACGTGGACGTTCAGCAACCTCACGGCGCCCAACGTCTACAACCGGTTCACCCTCTTGCCCAACCTGGGTACGGTAGGAACAGGACAGGACTATTACATCGACGACATCACCCTGGTTGCGGCCGTGACGGCCCCACCTCCGCCACCCCCACCTCCGCCAGCACCTCCCAGCAGCTGCTCGACCGCTACTCAGCAGTGCATCAGCTTCAGCGAATCAACCATTGCGGCCTTGGGATTTGAGGGTCTGAT
>NZ_JAABRQ010000036.1 GCF_011390835.1 Hydrogenophaga sp.
ATCAACCACCCCGAGGTGGAGCCCATGGCCATCGGGCGCAACTTCGGCGTGAAGATCAACGCCAACATTGGCAACTCCGCCGTCACCTCCAGCATTGAAGAAGAGGTGGACAAGCTGGTGTGGGCCACGCGCTGGGGCGCCGACAACGTGATGGACCTCTCCACCGGCCGCAACATCCACACCACGCGCGACTGGATCGTTCGCAACAGCCCGGTGCCCATCGGCACGGTGCCGATCTACCAGGCGCTGGAAAAAGTGGGCGGCGTGGCCGAAGACCTCACCTGGGCGATCTACCGCGACACATTGATCGAGCAGGCTGAGCAAGGCGTGGACTACTTCACCATCCACGCCGGCGTGCGCCTGGCCTACATCCACCTCACCGCGCAGCGCCGCACCGGCATCGTCTCGCGTGGCGGCAGCATTCTGGCCAAGTGGTGCATCACCCACCACAAGGAAAATTTCCTGCACACGCATTTCGAAGAGATCTGCGAAATCATGAAGGCCTACGATGTGAGCTTCTCGCTCGGCGACGGCCTGCGACCGGGCTGCGCGGCCGATGCCAACGACGAAGCGCAGTTCGCCGAGCTCGCCACGCTGGGCGAGCTCACGCAGATCGCGTGGAAACACGATGTGCAGACCATGATCGAGGGGCCCGGCCATGTGCCCATGCACATGATCCAGGCCAACATGGACGAGCAGCTCAAGCACTGCCACGAAGCGCCGTTCTACACCCTGGGCCCGCTCACCATCGACATCGCACCCGGCTACGACCACATCGCCAGCGCCATCGGCGCGGCCATGATCGGCTGGATGGGAACGTCCATGCTCTGCTACGTGACGCCCAAAGAACACCTGGGCCTGCCCGATCGCGACGACGTGAAGCAGGGCATCATGGCCTACAAGATCGCCGCCCACGCTGCCGACAACGCCAAGGGCCACCCGGGCTCTCGCGCCCGCGACGACGCCATGAGCAAGGCGCGCTTCGAATTTCGCTGGATCGACCAGTTCAACCTCGGCCTGGACCCGGACACGGCGCGCGACTACCATGACAAAACCCTGCCCAAGGACTCGTCCAAGGAAGCGCACTTCTGCTCCATGTGTGGGCCGAAGTTCTGCTCGATGAAGATCACGCAGGATGTGCGCGACTACGCGGCCGCCAAGGGCGTGAGCGAGATCGAAGCGCTCAAGCAAGGCATGGCGCAGAAGAGCGAAGAGTTCAAAGCGGTGGGCGGTGAGTTTTACGTGCCGGTCGATTCGATCAAACCCAAGGTCTGAGCCCATGGCCGGCTTGAAAATCGGCGTCGCCGGTGCCGGTGTGCTGGGACGGCTGCTGGCCTGGCGGCTGGCCCGGATGGGTCATACCGTCACGGTGTTCGACCCGGCGCCAGGGCCATTGCCACCCGCCCCTGGCGCGCTGACCTCACCCGCGCCAGCGCACGCGGCGGGATTCACTGCCGCCGGCATGCTCAGCCCGCTGGCCGAGCTGGACAGCGCCAGTCCTGAGGTGGCCCACCTCGGCTGGCGCTCGCTGGCGCTGTGGCGCGAAGTGGCCGATGCGCTTGACGCCGAGGGCGAGAGCCAGCCGCTGTTTGTCCAGCACGGCAGCCTGCTGCTGGCGCACGGCAGCGACCGGGGTGCGGCCCAGCGCGTGCTGGCAAGGCTGGCGCATGCGCGCGCACTCGCTGGCGAGATGCCGGCACCCGAGCCGCTGGACCGCGCGGCCCTGGCCGCGCTGGAGCCGAGCTTGGCGCCCGGTCTTCACGCCTGGCTGCTGCCTGGCGAGGCGCAGCTGATGCCGCGCGAGATGCTGGCCGCACTGGCCGCGCACGCCCCTGGCGTTTGGTGGTGCTGGGGCGAACGCGTGCAGCGCGTGGCGCCGGGCCTGCTGCAGGTCGCGGGTGAAGCCCCGATGAACTTTGACCTGGTGATCGATGTTCGCGGATGCGGTGCCAAGCCAGACGCAACGGTGCGCGGCGTGCGCGGCGAGGTGATCTGGCTGCACGCGCCCGGAGTGCGCCTGCAGCGGCCGGTGCGCCTGCTGCATCCGCGGCACCGCGTCTACATCGTGCCGCGCCCGGGCGATCTGTTGGTAGTGGGCGCCACCGAGATCGAAAGCGAAGACCGTTCGCCAGTGAGCCTGCGCAGCGCGGTCGAGCTCATGAGCGCGGCGCACAGCGTGCTGCCCGAACTGGCCGAGGCACGCATCGTGCACATGGAAAGCAACCTGCGCCCCGCCCTGCCCGACAACGAACCCGCCACGCACACCGAACCCGGCCTGCTACGCATCAACGGCCTGTTTCGCCACGGCTGGCTACTGGCGCCGGCGCTGGTGCAGGACGCGCTGGAGGAATTGGGACTCCCCCCCGCGCCGCTGCGCGGCTTCCCCCCTCCCGTTGCGGAGGGGGGAAGCAGCCTGCGGCCGGGCCAAGCCCGTTCCGCGGCTGCCCTGGATGCAGCCCTCGCGCCGACCGCGTCCTCTGATGATTCGCTGAGCCGCTGCGCGGCGCCTTGAAACCATGCTGCACTTCAACGACCTCACGCTGCCCTGTCCAGACGGCCTGACGCTGGCCGCGCTGCTCGAATCGCAGCAGATGGAGGCCACCCAAGTGGCCACAGCCGTCAACGGCACTTTTGTTGCGCGCGAACAGCGCGAAGCCACTCCACTGCGGCCCGGCGACACCGTGCTGACCTTTCAAGCCATCGCAGGAGGCTGAATATGACCCCATCTACCTGGATGCTGTACGGCACCGAACTCAGCAGCCGCTTCCTGCTCGGCACGGCCGGCTACCCGTCGCCGCAGGTGCTGGCACAAAGCATCGCCGCCAGCGGCGCGCAGGTGGTCACGGTCGGCCTTAAGCGCACGCTCGCGGCGGCGGGCGACAACGGCTTCATTGCCATCATCCAGGCTGCGGTGCGCGAGCGTGGCGCGCGCCTGTTGCCCAATACCGCTGGCTGTCGCACGGCGCGCGAAGCGATCACGCTGGCGCACATGGCGCGCGAGCTGTACGACACCCACTGGATCAAGCTGGAGGTGGTGGGTGATGAACACACGCTGCAACCCGACCCCTGGGGCACGGTGGAGGCGGCGGCACAGCTGGTGCGCGACGGCTTTGCGGTCTTTCCGTACTGCACCGACGATCTCGTGACCTGCCAGCGCCTGCTCGACACGGGCTGCGAGGTGCTCATGCCCTGGGGCGCGCCGATTGGTTCGGGGCAGGGTCTCATCAACCCCTTTGCACTTCGCACGCTGCGCGCTCGCCTGCCCGGCGTGCCGCTGATCGTGGACGCCGGCATCGGCGCACCCAGCCACGCGGCGCAGGCCATGGAGCTGGGGATGGACGGTGTGCTGCTGAACTCGGCTGTGTCGCAGGCGGTGGATCCGGTGCGCATGGCGCGCGCGTTTGGGCAGGCGATCGAGGCGGGTCGCGGCGCGTTTGAAGCTGGCGTGATGGCGCCGCAAGACATGGCGGTGGCGAGCACGCCGGTTTCGGGGCATCCATTCCTCATCGGATGAAGAAAGGAAAACCCATGACCCCCATCATCTGGAGCGTCGCCGGGACGGACAGCGGTGGCGGCGCAGGCCTGGCGGCCGATCAGCGCGCAGCCGATGCCCTCGGCGTGCACTGTTGCACCGTGGTCGCGGGCATCACCGCGCAAAGCACCACCGAGGTGAGGCATATCGAGGCCACGCCACCCCATGTCTTGCAAGCGCAGCTCGACACCCTGCTGGCTGACATGCCGCCGCGCGTGATCAAGACCGGGCTGCTGGGCAGCGCGGACAACGTGCGCGTGCTGGCGCGCTTCATCGACCAACAGCGCGAGCGAGGGCCGCTGGCGCTGGTGGTCGACCCGGTGCTGGCCGCCAGCACGGGCGCTGCCCTGGCCAACGCCGAGCTGCGCGCCGCTTACCGCGATCTGCTGTTGCCGCGCGCTACGGTGATCACACCCAACCAGGGTGAGGCCGTGGCCTTGCTGGGGGACAACAGCCCCACCGACATCCCGGCGCAGTCGGCCGCTCTTCGCGCACTTGGCTGCGAGGCGGTGGTGATCACCGGGGGCGACGCCGTCGCGATCAGTCGTCACGACAGTCTCTCGCTTGACTGGCTGGACACCCTGCATGCGCAAGGCTGGTTGAGCCTGCCTCGCGAGGACATACCGAACAACCACGGCACCGGCTGCACCTTCGCCTCGGCGCTGGCCGCTGCGCTGGCGCTGGGTTGGGTGGCGGCCGACGCGGCCGTGCTGGCCAAGATGGCAGCCACCTTGGCACTGCGTCATGCGCGCGCCGTAGGCCGGGGCGTGGGGCCGGTCATCGCCCGTGCGGGCTTCGCGCTTGAGCCTTCGTTGTTGCCGCAGCTCTCGATCGGCAGCCAGCCGCTTGAACGCTGTGCCTCGCGCGACCGCGGGGACGTTCCTGGCGGGAGCATCGGTGTCTATGCCATCGTCGACAGTGCGCAGCGGGTCGAAGCGGTGCTGGGTGTCAGCCCTACGGTAGGCACGATTCAGCTGCGCATGAAACGCACCGCCGGGCTGACCGACGCCGCCTGGGCCGATCAACTGACTCAGCACGTCAAGCGCAGCCAACGTGCCGCTGATAGGGCAGGTGCGACGCTGGTGGTCAACGACCACTGGCAGCTTGCGCTCGCCGCTGGCGCGCGTGCCTTGCACCTGGGTCAGCAAGACCTACTGGATCTCACGCCCGCCGAACATGAGCAACTGCAGACCGCACGCGACGCAGGCGTGAAGCTTGGCCTGAGTTCCCACAGCCTGTGGGAGCTGTGCCGCGCCGCTGCGCTGCAGCCCGACCTGATCGCCTGCGGCCCGGTGTGGCCAACCACCACCAAGGACATGCCATGGCAACCGCAAGGCCTGGACAACCTCGCTTGGTGGGCCCACATGGCGCCCGCCCCGGTGGTCGGCATTGGCGGCGTCCTGAGCTCCGGTCAATTGCAGGCGGTGGCAGCCGCCGGCGCTCTCGGCGGCTGCGTGGTGCGTGGCCTGGGCGACGACCCTGCCGCCTGCATCAGCACCTGGCTAGCTGCCTGGGCTGCTGGCGAGGAACAACGCGGAACCCACCACGTACCTGAAATGCCTCACCCCAGCCTGCCGGGTTGAGAGGGCAGCTGAAAACGCTCAGATACGAGCAACCTTGAATACGGCAACCGCCTTCACAAGTTGCTCGGCCTGCTGCTGTAGGCTGTCTGCTGCCGCGGCGCTTTCTTCCACCAATGCCGCGTTCTGCTGCGTTCCCTGGTCCATGCGCGTGATGGCAGACCCCACCTGAGCGACGCCTGAACTCTGCTCAGAACTCGCAGCACTGATTTCACCAACGATGTCGCTGACTCGCCGGATCGAGGCCACGACCTCCTGCATCGTGGTCCCTGCCTGATCCACCAGAGTAGACCCTTCTTCCACGCGGCGCACGCTGGCACCAATCAGCGACTTAATTTCCTTGGCGGCCTCCGCGCTGCGCTGCGCGAGATTGCGCACCTCGCCGGCCACCACTGCAAACCCCCGGCCTTGCTCACCGGCCCGTGCCGCCTCTACCGCGGCATTGAGCGCGAGAATGTTGGTCTGAAAGGCAATGGCGTCGATTACGCTGATGATGTCGCCAATTTTGCGGCTGCTCTCGTTGATGCCTTTCATCGTCTCAACCACGCGGCCCACCACATCGCCTCCTTGCACCGCAACCGCCGAGGCGCCCTGCGCGAGCTGGCTGGCTTGTTGGGCGTTGTCCGCGTTGAGGCGTACCGTGGTACCGAGCTGCTCCATGGTCGCAGCGGTCTGCTGCAGCTCGCTGGCCTGCTGTTCGGTTCGACCCGACAGGTCCTGGTTACCACTGGCGATTTCTCGGCTCGCATGCGCTACGTAGTCTGAGCTGGTGCGAACATCGCTGACCGCACGGGACAAGGCCTTCTGCATGTTGTCGAGCCAGGCCAGCAGGCTGCCCGTGTCCTGGGGCCTGAGCACAATCGGTGTGCTCAGATTGCCCTCGGCCACCGCACGGGCCACCATGACCGCGGTGCTCGGTTCGCCACCCAGTTGGCGCAGCAGCTGCCGCGTGATCAGCACGGAGAAAAGCACACCCACCACGAGCGAAAGACCAAGAAGTCCCAGAACCACCCAGCGCGCCTGTGCGGAGACTGCCTTGACCTTCGTCTCAGCCAGTGCACCTCCCTCGTAGTTGAAGGTGATCAGATTCCTCAGGGAGCCAACCACCTCCTCATACGCCATGCTGGAGGCACCGTCGGCCACGTCGGCTGCATCCTGCTGCTGTTTCTCCAGCCCCATCTTGATCACGCGCCCCTGCCAGGTCCGGTACTCGACCAGGGACTTGGTCAGCCCGGCAAACATCGCCTTCTCTTCGTCACCCACCAGGCGCGCCTGGTAGCCTTCAAGCAGGGCATCGGTATTGGCCAATGCCTTTTGCATTTTCTCTTCGTACTCGGAGTGGTAGCTGCTGTCGTCGGTTCGGCTGTGCTTCACCTCGTACTCGCGAGTCTCCACCATGTAGGCGCGCGCGATGGCGAGATCACCCACACCCTTCAACCACTTAGCTGACAAATTTGCAGCCTCCTGCTCGACGGTCTTCAGACCGAACAGCGCGGCGCCACCCAACAGAGCAGTCAGCAACAGAATGGCAGTGAAAGCACTGAACAGCTGGCGCCCGATCGGCAACCGAGCGAGCCATTGGCCCAGGCGGGTGGGTTTCATCTCGACCTCCGGATTACTTCTTGTGACCGATGTAGCTCACGCCGATGATCTTGCCCGCACCATCCTTGATGGGGTTGTAACAAGCGTCGAAAGCCGTACCCAAAACATCGATTGGGCCGCAAAACTGGTTCCCTTTGGACAGCGCATCGTAGGCGGCATTACGTGCCAGCTGGGTACCCGTTCCGCGCTTGCCTTCAGGGGTCAAGACGTTGGTACTGACCCGAACGAATTCGTCGCCAGCCTTTACGAACACCGTGGCCGTGGCCTGGTGATCTTTGCGGATGCCGTCGACCACATCGGTGTTGTTGTTGATCTTGCGCGCGCCGAAGAAAATGGCGGGCACTTCTTTGCCACCAACCATGTCGGTGCCTTCGAGGCGAGGCGCACCGATCTTGGCCAGCCTGGCATCCAGGTCGGCAATGGTGGCCCTGGGGTCAGCGGCATGGGCCTGTGCGAAGGCCGCAGCCAGGGTGGCGAGGATCAAAAGTCGTTTGTGAAACATGTGGACTCCAATGAAAGAGGATTGAGAGGCGGCCCCCCAACCGGGACGTAACCTCCTATCGGTAGCAGCGGTGAAAAACTTGATGCCGATCCATCAAGCAATCCCCGCGCGACGAGCGAAACGGCTTGTCCCGTTGGGCCATGAACAGCGCAACAAGCACCGGACATGCACTCAGTGTGGCCCGGTGGCGTGGCGACAAGCACGCAATCAAGAGGGAAAAGAACAGCCATTTCCTGCGCTCGTGTGAACGGGTGGTCATGCGCCTGGTGGCGAATGCCATCCATGCACGGGCCTGGCCTTGTCTCGCGATGGCTTTGTGGCTTGTTTCTGGCCTGGGCGCCAGGCACTCCCGGATGCACAGCGGCAGCCATCGCATCACACCGTCACTGCGCCGACGCACCGAGCCTAGAATGATCGGGCACCCTTCCATGGACTCATGGAGACTACTCCGTGCCACACGCTCCGCCTTACCGTTTGAAGCACATCCTGGTTGCCAGCGACTTCTCTGCGGTCGCCAGCATGGCGACGCGCCGAGCGGCGGACCTCGCGCGCACCACTCGGGGTGAGCTGCGGCTGCTCCATGTGCTGAGCACCAGCATGCTGGACGAGCTGCGCACCTGGCTGGGGCCCGACGCGCCCTGGCAAGACAGGCTGCACCAGCAGGCCCAGCGCAGTCTGGAGACCCAGGCCCGCGAGCTGGGGCAGTCCCATCAGGTGCCGGTCGAATCGCTGGTGATCGATGGCCCGCCGGTGCAGACCGCCACCGAGATGGTTCAGGGCTGGCCTGCCGATCTGCTGGTGGTGGGCGCGCGCGGCGACAACCCGCTCCACCACCTGCTCATCGGCACCACCGCCGAACGCCTGCTCGGAAATGCCCGCCAGCCTCTGCTGCTGGTGCGCACCGAGCCAGCGACGCCTTACCGTCGGGTTTTGCTGCCGCTGGATTTTTCCACCTGGTCGGAAAGCGCCATCACCCTGGCGCAAGCCGTGGCGCCCGGCGCGCACCTGGTGCTCATGCACAGCTTCTCGATTCCCTTTGAAGAAAAGCTGCGCTTCGCTGGTGTGAACGACGACACCCTGGGCCATTACCGGGAACACGCCCGGCGCGACGCGCGCGATCACCTGTATGCACTGGTGGATCGGCACAGCCTGCAGCCCAACGACTTCACCCTGTGCCTCACCGAGGGCGATGCACCGCTGCACATCCTCACCACGGCCACCGAGCGCGATTGCGACCTGATCGTGATCGGCAAGCACGGGCGCCAGGCGGCCGATGAACTGCTGCTGGGCAGCGTGACCCGCCATGTGCTTACCGAAGCGGACTGCGACGTGCTGGTCTCCACACACCGAGATTGAGCGAGCGGCGCCCGGCGTGCCGCACAATGCCGGTCCGATGAGCAACCCAAGCACCACAAGCCCCGGCGACGGCGACCTGCCCCCGCTGCATGCCACGCCTCACGGCCTGTACCGCCACTACAAAGGTGGCTGGTACACCGTGATCGACACCGTGCGCTGCAGCGAAACCCTGCAAGGCATGACGCTGTACCGCGCGCTGTATGGGGCTTTGGGTCTCTGGGTGCGCCCAGCGACCATGTTCAACGAGTCGGCCAGTTTCGAAGGCCAGCACCAGCCGCGCTTCACCCGCCACGAGCCAGCTCAGGTGCCACTGACCGACCTGCCCACCGCACGCGCGCTGATCCACCACCTGCAATATCTCGCGAAGCAGCGCGGCATGGACCTCGACACCGCCCTTCGCCCGCCGCCGCCCGAGCCCACCACCTGCTGCGAGCGCGGCTGCAACGGCTGTGTCTGGGAGGGGTTCTATGCGGCCATGGACCACTGGCGGGCAGACGTCCTGAAGCTGCTGAAGCCCTGATCGCGCGCAGGGCATCGCCTTCAGGTGGCACTGCTACCATGATCCGATCATGCGAACCGCATTCCCAGTTCCGACCCCGTGGAACCCAAGACCGACTGGCTGAGCCGTCTCGAGACGCTGATCTGGGGCACGCCCGACACCACTCGTTCGCGCTGGCAGGCGCTTGGACTGCGCTGGGTGCGCACCGTGCTGATCCTAGCGCGCGATCTGGCCTTCGGCCAGCTGACCTTGCGCGCCATGAGTCTGGTCTACACCACGCTGCTGTCCATCGTGCCGCTGCTGGCGCTGAGTTTTTCGGTGCTCAAGGCGTTTGGCGTCTACAGCCAGATCGAGCCCCTGCTGCTCAGGCTGCTCACGCCGCTGGGCGACAAAGGCGTCGAGGTGGCCAACCGCATCGCGGTCTTCATTGAAAACATGAACGTGGGCGTGCTGGGTGCGCTGGGCCTGACCTTGCTGCTCTACACCGCGATCTCGCTGATGCAGAAGATTGAGGAATCGCTCAACTACGTGTGGCACCTCTCGCGCCCCCGAAGCCTGGGCGAGCGGTTCAGCCGTTACCTCAGCGTGCTCATGGTGGGCCCGATCCTGGTGTTTTCCGCGCTGGGGCTGACCGGCACCATGATGAACATCGACGCGGTGCGCGAGCTGATGGCGGTGCAGGCGCTGGGCGATGTGTTGCAGACCATCAGCCGCTTGGTGCCCTACCTGCTGGTGATCGCGGCCTTCACCTTTGTTTACCTGTTCATCCCCAACACGCAGGTGCGCTTCTGGCCGGCGCTGGTGGGTGGTACCGCTGGCGGCATCGTGTGGCAGACAGCTGGCTGGCTGTTCGCGGTCTTTGTGGCGTCGTCGGGCCAGTACGCCGCGATCTATTCCGGCTTCGCGATCCTGATCCTGTTCATGATCTGGCTGTATGTGAGCTGGCTGGTGCTGCTGTTTGGTGCCAGTGTGGCCTTTTACGTGCAGCACCCGGAATACCTGTACCTGGGTGCGGGCGAGCCACGGCTGAGCAACCGGGTGCGCGAGCGGCTGGCCCTGTCGGTGATGAGCCTGGTGACCCAGCGCTTCATCAGCGGTGAGTCTGCCGCTTCGCTGCCCGACTTCACCCGGCTGCTGGGCGTGCCCATGCACGTGCTGGAGCGCGTGCTGGAGGCCCTCGAAAGCCGGCAGCTGCTCACCCGCAGCGGCGATGACCCGCCTCTCTACCTGCTGGCGCGCGACCCGACCGCGATCAGTCTGAGTCAGGTGCTGGGCGCGGTGCGCAGCCATGGCGAAGCGCGGTTCTTCGCGCCCGACGCCCTGCCCACATCCAGCGCGGTGGATCAGGCCCTGACGAAGATGCAGGCAGCGGTTGATGCCACCCTGGGCGAGACCAGCCTGCGGGAGCTCGCCGAGCAGGAACGGGCAGCGACGGATGAAGCGCCATCGCCCGCGCCTGCTGCACCCATGGCACCAGCCGATCGGCCTTAGGGCAACGCTGAGCGAGTCCCTCGCGGCGCGGGCATTCCGGTCTCAGGAGATCTGCGGCGTTGCCTTAGAACAGATCACCCTGGCCCTTCAACGCACTGGGTCGAAACGCCGTGGTGTCGAGCGGCATGCGCTCGCGCTGCAGACCCAGCCGGTCGCAGGCTTTGACGAAACGCTGACGCAACAGGTCAGCCCAGATGCCCTGGCCCTTCATGCGGGTGGCGAAGTCCGCGTCGTAGTCTTTGCCGCCGCGCAGGTCCTGCACCCGCGCAATCACCCGCTCGGCGCGGTCCGGGTAGTGCACCACCAGCCAGTCGCGAAAGAGGGGCGCGAGCTCCCAGGGCAGGCGCAGCACCTGGTAAAAGGCGCGCTGCGCGCCGGCTTCGCGCGCCGCCTCCAGCACTTGCTCCATGTCGTCGTTGATGAACGGGATCTGCGGCGACACGCTGACGCCCACCGGCACACCCGCCTCGGCCAGTGTGCGGATGGTGCGCAGGCGCCGATGGGGTGCGGCTGCGCGGGGCTCCAGGATCCGCGCGAGCTTCGCGTCCAGCGTGGTGACGGTGACGTAAACGGCGGCGAGGTTTTTCGCGCCCATGGGCGCGAGCAGGTCGATGTCGCGCTCCACGCCGCTGCCCTTGGTGACGATGGCCAGTGGGTGTTGCGCGTCGCTGAGCACCTGCAGCGCGGCGCGGGTCAGGCGCAGCTCGCGTTCCACCGGCTGGTAGGCATCGGTCACCGTGCCCACCGCGATCAGCTCGGGCATGTAACGGGCGTGCGCAAGCTCATCACGCAACACAGCGGCGATGTTGCGTTTGGCAATCAGCCGCGTCTCGAAGTCGAGGCCTGGTGAGAGGTTGAGGTAGCTGTGGCTGGGTCGGGCGTAGCAATACACGCAACCATGCTCACAGCCCCGGTAGGGGTTCAAGCCGAGGTTGAAACCGATGTCGGGTGAATCGTTGCGGGTGATGACGCTGCGCGCGTCTTCGAAGCTCACCTGGGTCGGTGGCGCGGGTGGTTGGTCACCGGCGTGAGGCTCGTCACCTGCCCAGCCGTCGTCAAACGCGATGCGCGCGTCGCGCTCGA
This sequence comes from Hydrogenophaga sp., assembly GCF_011390835.1. GTDB lineage: Bacteria > Pseudomonadota > Gammaproteobacteria > Burkholderiales > Burkholderiaceae_C > Hydrogenophaga. The sequence goes on from NZ_JAABRQ010000036.1 coordinate 11,646, forward strand.
AGCGGTGCGCCACCCGATGCCCCACGCCGCGGCCCTTGATGGCCTGCAAAGGAATGTGAAGATCAGGCATAGCGATACTGTATATAAGTACAGCACAAAGCGCCAGCAATCCGATGCGGGAAATGCGCTGACCCGGGGCATACCCTGAGCCATCGGGTCATGTGCGGCGCACGCAGCGCGGACACCCTCGCCCACAATGGATCCCACACACCCGATCCCGAGCAGACGCACCCACCAGATCACCCGAGGAGACCCCTGCATGACGATGAAACAGCTCTCCGGCCTGGACGCCACCTTCCTCTACCTCGAAAAGCCCGAGATGCCCATGCATGTCGGTGCCATGCATTTGCTGGAACTGCCAGCTGGCTACAAGGGTCGGTATGTGGACGATCTTCGGCGCCACTTCGCCACCCGCCTGCCGGTGGCCCCGGTGCTGCGGCGCCGCCTGTGGTGGATGCCGCTGAACCTGGCGAACCCGGCCTGGGTCGACGCCGATCCCGATCTTTCGCTGCACATCGTCGAGCACAAGCTGTCGCGGGCCCAAACAGCCGGCGCCGATGCCCGCACACTGATGGAATCCCAGGTCTCGAAGCTGCATCCGCAGCTGCTCGACCGCAGCCGGCCGCTGTGGCTGATGCATGTGATCGAAGGCCTGCCGCGCAGCGACCGTGGGCTCAAGCAGGTGGGCATGTACTCGCAGCTGCACCACGCCGCGGTCGATGGACAGGCCGCGGTCGCACTGGCCAATGTGTTGTTCGACGTCACGCCCGAGCCGCGCACCATCGAGGTACGGCCCTCCCACCGGGTCAAGACCTTCAAGCTTGGCATGGTGGAGATGCTGCGAGGCGCCCTCACCACCGAGCTCGCCCAGGTGGCCAAGATCGTGAGCGATCTGCCCAGCACCTTGAGCACCGTGGCCGGCACGGCCAAGAACGCGATCCACAGCAAGGCGCTGCTGGGCAAAGGGTCGGGCAATGTCACGCTGGCGCCCGCCACGCCGATGAACGCCACCGTGAGCGCGGCGCGCGCATTCGCGTCCACCAGTGTGCCGCTGCCCGAGCTCAAGGCACTGGCCCGCACCCACCAGGCCACGCTCAACGACATGGTGCTCATGCTGTGCGCCAGCGCCCTGCGCAGCTACCTGCTGCAACACGACCAGCTGCCGCGAAAAAGCCTGGTGGCCGCGGTGCCGATCTCGCTGCGTGAGGCTGGCGATACCCGGGCCGACAACCAGGCCTCGATGAGCCTGATCAGTTTGGGCACGCACCTGGCCGACCCGGCCAAGCGCCTGGCCCACATCCGCAACGCCAGCAGGGCGATGAAGTCCACCATGGGCCGCATGAAGAGCATCCTGCCGACCGACTTTCCTTCGATCGGTGTGCCCTGGCTGATGGAGGCCGTCGTCTCGCTGTACGGCAAGGCCAAAGTGGCCGACCGCATTCCGCAGGTGGCCAATCTGGTGATCTCCAACGTGCCGGGGCCGCAGGTGCCGCTGTACCTCGCTGGTGCGCGCGTGCTCACCAACTGCCCCACCAGCATCGTCGTGCATGGGCTGGCGCTCAACATCACGGTGCAGAGCTTTGACGCCGGCATGGACTTCGGTCTCATGGCCGACGGCGCCGCGCTGCCCGACGTGAAGGCGCTGGCGCTGGCGGTGGACACGGCGCTGGACGAATTGCGCACCCTGGCACCCCCTGCGGCGACCGATACCGCCAGCGCTCAATCGGTCGTGCCCGCCAAGCGCCCACGCGCGAGCGCCAAGACGGCAGTTCGCCGATCGGCCCCCGCCGCCGCCAAAAGGGCTGCGAAGGCCGTCACACCCGTGCGCAGCGTGTCACGCAAGCGACCACCGGCTAGGGAAAGCACACCAACGCGCGCCACCCGCAGTCGTTAGCATGGTTTCATGGTTCTTTCCCTCTGTGCACGCATGAGTTCTCCCGCCCGACGCAAGCCCACACCGAAGACCCCAGCCGACGAAGACACTGGTCTGCACACCGTGCCGCCTGGCCTGTGGCTGATGATGCTGGAAGCCCGCGCACCGTGGGAGGCGATAGCACTCGCCGCGGTCTCGCCCTGGCTCTCCAGGATGCCCTCGGGCGATGGTCACACGGTGCTCGTGTTTCCAGGCCTGGGCGCGGCCGACGTCAGTACCGTGGCCCTGCGTCGCTTTCTGAAGCAACACGGCTACCAGGCACACGGCTGGAAGCAAGGGACCAACCTCGGCCCGCGCGACGGCGTGCTCGAAGGCTGCCGCGAACGCATCCGCGAACTGCACAAGCAACACGGCCAGCCCATCAGCCTGATCGGCTGGAGCCTAGGCGGCATCTACGCGCGCGAGATGGCCAAGGAAATGCCCGATCTGGTGCGCTGCGTGATCACGCTCGGCACGCCTTTCACCGGCCACCCCACGGCCACCAACGCCTGGCGCTTCTACAAGATGGTCAGCGGCACGCACGAACACGACGAAGAACTGCTGGCCGAGGTGCGCAAGCCGCCACCCGTGCCCACCACGTCGATCTACAGCAAGACCGACGGCATCGTGGCCTGGCAGTGCAGCATCAACCCGCCGCAACACGCCCACACCGAAAACATCGAAGTGCACGCCAGCCACATCGGCATGGGCATGAACCCATTGGCCATGTACGCCATCGCCGACCGGTTGCGCCAGGACCCGGCGCGCTGGAAGCGCTTTGACGCGCAGGGTGCGCGCCGATGGTTTTTCAAGGTGGCGCACCAGCCCGAGGTGGTGACGCAGTGGTACTGATTCGACTCCTGCACCTCGCCGCTGCGCGGGTCACCCCTTGCAGGGCCCGCCACGGCCATAGGCCTCGTCTCTTTGGGCAGCCCAGCGGCTGGCCCGCTTTCTCCACCTATCCCAGGTCGCGCTCAGCGCTGCAAAATGAAAGTCAACGCCAACGGCATTCAAATTGAGGTCGACGACCAGGGTCCCCGAGACGGTCCTGTGGTCATGCTCATCATGGGCCTCGGCATGCAGCTCATTGCCTGGCCGCAGGCGCTGGTGCAGCTGCTGATCGACCGCGGGTTTCGCGTGGTGCGCTTCGACAACCGGGACATTGGCCTGAGCCAGGGGTTTGACCACGCCGGCGTGCCCAACATGGCGCTGGCGGGTCTGCGCTATGCGCTGCACCTGCCGGTGAAATCGCCCTACGCTCTGGCCGACATGGGGCGCGATGCGCTGGGTGTACTCGACGCGCTGGGCATCGCTCAGGCCCATGTGTGCGGCGCCTCCATGGGCGGCATGATTGCGCAGCACCTCGCGGCAGAAGCCCCCCAGCGGGTGGCCAGCCTCACCCTGATGATGACCACCAGCGGCGCGCGCTCGCTGCCACAGCCGTCCTGGTCGGTGCGCAAGACGTTGATGTCGCGCCCCATGAAGCCGGGCACTGATGCGGCGGTCGACTGGATCTTGCATGTGCTGCGCGTGATCGGCAGCCCGGGCTACCCCATGAGCGCAGAGGCCATGCGTGCGCGCGCACTGGCGTCAGTGCAACGCGCCTGGCACCCGGCCGGCTCCGCGCGGCAGCTGCTCGCGGTGGTGGCCGACGGCGATCGAACGCCACTGCTCTCGCGCATCACCTCGCCCACGCGCATCGTGCATGGCGTTGCCGACCCGCTGGTGCCAGTGGCATGCGGCGAGCAGCTCGCCAACAAGATCAGCGGCGCACAAACCGACTTCATCCCCAGCATGGGCCACGACCTGCCCGAGGCGCTGCTCGATCGGTTCGCGCAAGGCATTGCCGACAACGCTGCGCGGGCGAGGACCTGAGCAAGCATTCGCTTGAGGCACCGCGTTGTGGCAAACATGCCCACTCCGACTGCTGCTGATTGATCTGTGCAGCGAGCGCTCCGCAGCGTACAAACGGGGCCTTGTCCTACGCTCGCCAGCGGCGAGCTGTGCAAACATGGAATGTCGGGAATCCACCCTGCGATTCCCCCCAAACAAGGACACCGACATGAAGGTTTTGATGGTTCTCACTTCGCACGACCAACTGGGCGACACCGGCAAAAAGACCGGTTTCTGGCTCGAAGAGTTCGCAGCCCCCTACTATGTGTTCAAGGATGCTGGCGCCGAGATCATGCTGGCCTCGCCCAAGGGCGGGCAGCCACCACTGGATCCCAAAAGCGACGAAGATGGCGCACAGACCGACGCCACGCGCCGTTTCAAGTCCGACACCGCAGCACTGGCGACATTGGCCAGCACCCACAAGCTGGGTGAAATGAAGAGCGGAGATTTTGACGCGGTGTTCTACCCCGGCGGTCACGGTCCGCTGTGGGACCTGGCCGAAGACAAGCAGTCCATTGCACTGATCGAATCCATGGCCGCCGCCGGCAAGACCGTCTCGGCCGTGTGCCACGCACCAGGCGTCCTGCGCCATGTGAAGGCAGCCGATGGTTCGCCGCTGGTCAAGGGCAAAAAGGTGACGGGCTTCACCAACACCGAAGAGGCCGCCGCTCAACTCACCGACGTGGTGCCGTTCCTGGTCGAAGACATGCTGACCCAGAACGGCGGTCACTACAGCAAGGGCGCGGACTGGGCATCACATGTGGTGACCGACGGCAAGCTCATCACGGGACAAAACCCTGCATCCTCCGAAGCGGCCGCCCACGCCGTTCTGAAGCAACTCAAATCGGCCTGAGCGGGCTGCGCGCGGGCACCCTGCACCGACATCACCCGGGCGGCGATCAGGTCCAGGCTGGGTCTGACCTCGCCCTGCTTGTCGGTCCAAACCTTGGGCGTGAGCTCGCCAGCTGCTCGCGGTGGTGGCCGATGGTGACCGCACGCCGCTGCTCTCGCGCATCACTGCCCCCACGCGCATCGTGCACGGCGAAGCCGACCCGCTGGTGCCCGTGGCCTGCGGCGAACAGCTCGTCAAGAAGATCAGCGGCGCACAAACCGACTTCATTCCCGGCATGGGGCATGACTTGCCCGAGGCGCTGCTGCCGCGGTTTGCTCAAGGCATTGTCGAACTCGCATCGCGCGCGCCGAGCGTTAAAGCCTGACCAGCGGCAAGCCCATCAGCGCCTGCGCAAACACCGCCACGGTGAGTGTGGCGTACAGGGTGCCCGCGATCCAGAGCACCCGCAGGCTTGCCCTGCCGTCGCGATCCAGCCACCATCCCAGCAGTGGCAGCACCTGCATCGCATGCAACGCCAGAAAGTGCGCCGGGCGAAGGTCGCCCACTTCGCCCGACCAGCCCAGCAACGGCAGCGTCGCTGCTTCCACCGACGGCACACCGACGAAATGCCCGTTGTTGCTTGACAAATAGCCAGCGGTCCCCAGCGTCAGCACCGCCGATAACAAGAAACCCCACCGTACGCCGAGGCGCAAGCCCGGACCCAGGTCTGCGGCCGTGTCTCGCCCGGCGAGCCAGCCGATCACACCAATGCCCGCCACCAGCGTGACCGCGCCCAGACCCATCAATCCGTAAAGCGTCGCTTCCAGCGGCGTACCGACCGCAAAATGCGAAGCCAGCCCGGAGCCGGCACGACCGCCGATGTAGGCCATCTCGGTCCAGGTGGCCACCACCATCGCCGCCAGCGTGATCCGCATCGGCCAGCCCTGTCGCACGCTGAGCGTCAGCCGTTCGACCACCAGAGCCAGCGTGGCAAACAGCACCCCAAACGACAGCGCGAACTTCGCGGGTTTGAGCCAGACGTTGGCGCCGTCCAGCGTTCGAGGGTCCAACGTGGATGCAGCCGCAAATCCCAGCAGCAACGCCAGCGAGAAGCCGGTGAGTGCCCACAGGGTCTGGGCGCCGTCCACCGACGAAGCGCGCGAGGTGGGCAGCAAGGTTGCAGCAGGCGATGGCCAGATCGTGCTAAACATGGCTCAGGCCTCCGCTGCCGGGCGGGTGCAGACACGCGCCGCCGCCTCGGTGATGAGCCCCAGCAACCAGCCTGCTGGACCGAACATGAGGGTGGCCAGGAGCACCGGAATTTGCAGCAAACGGGTCACGCCGACGCGATCCAAGCGCTCGGCCAGCAGCACGCCGATCAACAGGTCGAAGGCCAGGTAGTGCCCCCAGCCTGCCACGAGCACCGGGTCGGAGGTGAACAGCATCCGCACCTCGGCGATCGATCCAAAGCCGCCTCCGGCATCGGCAAAATGCGCCCCCATGAGCGCGGTGTAGATCAGCGCGATCGCGCCCGGCACCACCAGCCTGGGCACTAGGCCCAGCGCAGTCCAGCCACGGGGGGCCAGCATGAGCACCAGCCAGCCGACCATGGCCAGTGTGTTCATGAACGAGAAAAGCGAGGTCCAGTCCATTGCAAGCTCCTTGGTTTCGAGCAGCCTGCCGACAGCAGTCGACCACCCAGTTCCACAAATTGACAGTGTCAATATATTCGGTTCGACAACCGGATGCAAGTAAAATATTGACAGTGGAAATAATGTTTCCGAGCTTTCCACCGTTCCCCCATGACCGACCGCAATTACCACCACGGCGACCTGCGCAATGCGCTCATCACCCACGGCTTGGCGCTGCTGGAAGAAGAAGGCCTGGCTGGTCTGTCGCTGCGAGCCATTGCAGCGCGATCGGGCGTCAGCCACGCCGCGCCCAAGAACCATTTTGGCCAATTGCGCGGTCTGCTCACCGCCATGGCGGCCGAAGGCTTCCGGCGCCACGTGGCGTTCATGCGGGCTGGCCTGCCGCCTCGAGCCGGCCGAAAAACCCGGCTGGCCGCAGCTATGCGAGGCTACGTGCGATTCGCGCAGGCGCATCCCCACCTGTTCTCACTGATGTTTTCCAGCCAGCTGTGCGACTTCGAAGATGGCGAACTGCAGACCGCTGCGGCAGAAAGCTACGGCGTGCTGCGCGAAATCGCCGCCGGTCTGGACTGGGACAAAGCCGACAAGCCCCACGCTGCCCTGCGCGCCGAGACCATGCTGTGGTCACTGGTGCACGGATTTGCCCAGCTCTCGATTGCTGGCATGTTTGCCACCGGGCCCGACGGACAGTCGCCACCGGCGCTGGACATCGTCGACGTGATGCCGGCCTTCAGCTACCGGGACTGAAGCCGGTCGAGCTCAGGACGGCCGACTCACGTCGTGGGCCGACATCACCCGCGAAGCGATCAGGTCCAGGCTGGGGCGATGCATGCCTTGTTTGTCGGTCCACACCTTGGGCGTGAGCGCGCCCGCCAGGGTGAGCGCATCGCCATCGGCCAGTGCCAGCAGGGCGGCGCCCGGCGCATCGTCAAACGCGATCACGTTGACGATGAATTCTTCGTCGGCCTTGTTGCGCGCCAGCAAGCGGGCCACGATGTAGGTACGGCCGGTTTTGTCGACGCGACGCGAGGCATCTCCCATCAGGCGGCCAGCCACCAGTCCGTCGATCATGTGAATCCTTTGGTGCCGGGTGGGCAAGTGTTGGGCATCAGCGCGGCTTTTCAAAATCGGCCAGCACCCAAGCCTCGGCGCTGGCCACAGTGAGCTTGAAGGTGGGGGGTACCGCCACCACAGCCAGCGTCTCACCCAGCTCGTCCTCGGCGCGCAGCGTCGCGGTGGCGCCTTCTTCATCGGGCACGATGGCCAGCGCTACACGCACGCGCCGCCCGCCCACCGCCACGTTCAGGTTTTTGTTCAGCTCGGCATGGCGCTGCTGCTCGGAGCGGCGGATCACCTCTTTGGCCGTCTTCACCAGCGTGTTGAACGCATTGACATCCAAGGGCTTGGGGTTCTTCTTGTCGCGCCCCATGGTCCAAGGGCCGACCAGCGCTGGCTCAGACTGACCGTCGAGAAACATGGCCACCGCCCAGCCATCGTCGTCTTCGTTCTTGATTACGCGTGCCGTCCAATGCTCGTCGCTCCAGACGCGGTCTTCGTGAATAGGGTCTTGGGTGTCTTGGGTCATGAGGGAATGGTACGCGGGTGAGCGAGTGCGGCACTTGCCCACCGGAACAGACCGTGCGCGATGCGAGCGGTGTATCGCCCGCGGCTCGCAAAACCATTGCTGGACCGAGAAACAGGCAGTTGCCACTTGAACTGCACGGCCTCGGATCCAACTACCGGGTAGACACAAAAACTGATCGACCTATACTGGGCCGAGGGTTTTGGCGTTCTGCGCCGGCCCTTCGCTTTTGGCGTGTATCCCGTTCTGGCAGCGCCTCGTTTTCCATCACAAAGGCGGCCGGGCTCACCCAATGCCGTCAAGAGGAGCGCAAATTTGGCTCTCAAACCTCCCCTGATGGATTTGCCCATCAAAACCTCTGGCAGCGGTTTCTACGGCGGCTTCGCCAAAGAAATAGCGATCACGGCCAAGCTGCTGATCGCCGCGCTCATTCTCTGGGCCATGATCTTCCCGAAACGGTCTAGCAGCTTCCTGAGCGGCATCAACGACACCATCCTGGCGTCGTTCGGCTTTTGGTACATCTATGCCATGGCCTTCTTCGTCATCACCTGCCTGGCGCTGGCGATCTGGCCGGCTTCAGGCCGCCTGAAACTGGGGCTGAAGGACGACAAGCCCGAGTTCTCTAGCTTTTCGTGGTTTTCGATGATGTTTGGCGCTGGCATCGGCATTGGCATGCTGACCTTCGCCACCGCCGAGCCGATGTACCACTTTGCCAAGAACCCAGCCACGATCCAGGCGCTCACCGAACCCAGCACCCTGGGCAACGTGCGAGACGCCTACATCTGGTCGTTCACCCACTGGGGCTTCGCGGCCTGGGCAGCCTACGCCATCGTCGGCCTGTCGCTGGGATACTGCTCGTACCGTCGGGGCTTGCCCCTGACGATCCGCTCCGGGCTCACGCCCATCTTTGGCAAGTGGATGTCCGGTCCACTGGGCCATGTGGTGGACGTGGTGGCCGTGGTGGCCACCGTGCTGGGCGTTTCGCAGACCCTGGGCTTTGGCGTGGAGCAGTTCGTCTCGGGCCTGTCTCGCATCGGCTTTGGCGAATGGCTTTTCACCACCGCAGCCGATGGCTCGCGCTCGTCTTCCACGGCCGGCATCATCGCCGCCCTGCTGGTGATCATGGGTGCTTCCACACTGTCGGCGCTCTCGGGCGTGGGCAAGGGCATCAAGTGGCTCTCGAACATCAACATGGGCCTGAGCTTCTTTGTGCTGGCCTTCTTCGTGATCTTCGGCTCCACGCTGTTCGGCTTGCAGGCCTTGTTTGTGGGTATGTGGGACTATGTGATCTCGATCCCAGGCAACATGTTCACCGTGTGGGCCAAAGACGGCACACCGGTCGGTGACGCGCTGGCTGGCTGGCAAGGCGGCTGGACCATTTTTTACTGGGCCTGGTGGATTGCGTTCGCGCCCTTTGTGGGCCTGTTCCTGGCCCGCATCTCGCGTGGGCGCACGGTGCGCGAATACGTGCTGGGTGCGTTGATCGTCCCGGCCATCATGTGCTTCGTGTGGTTTGCCCTGGTCGGCGGCACCGCGATCGACCTGGAGCTCTCGGGCAAGGCGGCCGGCGCCATCACCGGCGCGGGCCAGGAGTCGCAGCTGTTCGCCATGCTGGGCGTGATGCTGAGCCCGGATGTGGCCTGGGCCATGTCGGTGGTGGTGGTCGTGTTGCTGCTGACCTACCTAGTGACCTCGGCCGACAGCGCGGTGCTGATCATCAACACCATCAACGCCGCCGGCGACGAAGGCCCCAAGGCACGCCCGCACATCCTGTTCTGGGGCGCGGCCCTGGCCCTCGTGGTAGGCGGGCTCATCGTGGCCGGTGGCCTGGGCGCCATCAAGACCGCCATGGTCATCGGCGCCCTGCCGTTCAGCCTGGTGATGGTGCTGATGTGTGTGTCGCTGATCAAGGGCATCATCCACGACGGCTTGCGCGAGAAACACGGCGTGGCGACCACCACCACCAAACCATGGCGCGCACCCGACATTTAAGCTGTCCGCAACGGTCCCAAGACCCAGAGCCCCGGCCGCTTGTCCGGGGCTTTTTTCGTGTCAGCGAGCTTTGGTTTTGGAAGTGAACGGGAAGGCGTTGGGAGACTGATCTCGACCCGATGCGGTCACGCGGCAGTGGGCCCCAAAGCCGCCATTCCGGCTGCAGTGCTCGGCAGGACCTGTGGAGACAAACGTGAGCGCCAGAGTAGACTGACAGAGCGATCTGCTGGCTTGACGCGCTATTTCGGTAAGTGTTTCGGGCATGGTCAGGTTTGTCGGATTTTTTCCTTTGCGACTTCGCCATCCCTACAAAGCTGCGCACGCTGTCGGCATTAGGCCTCAGGAGGAGGCATCTCGGGGCATCCATGAATTTCGAACTACGAAAGACGGCGCGCGGCCTGACAGACGAGGAGTTGCTCGAGGATCTTCGGCGTGTCGCCCGCAAGCTCGGTCGAGATACGGTAACGATCTCGGAGTACACCGAGCATGGAATCGGCCACGCAACCACTATTCAACGGCGTTTTCGCTCGTGGTTCATGGCGCTCGAAAATGCCGACCTCAAGCCCAGCCGATCTCGCATTGGAATCTCCGACGAGGAGCTCTTCCAAAACCTCCGGGCAGTGTGGATCTCACTCGGAAGGCAACCGAGCTACGGCGAAATCAAGACTCCACTGTCGCAGTTCTCGGCTGGTACGTACGAGAAACGGTTTGGCGGTTGGTCGCAGGCTCTCGTACAGTTCGTGGACTGGGTCAGCTCTGACGAAAGAGCAGAGCCAGATGAACCTCAAATCGAAACGGAGAGCGCGAAAAAAACGTGGCCGAAAGCGCGCAAGACCAAACGCGAAATCAGTGAGCGGATGCGATTTCGTATTTTGGTCAGAGACGGGTTCAGATGCGGCGCGTGCGGAGCAAGCCCGCTGGAGAACCGCGGCACAGAACTCCACGTGGACCACATCGTTCCTTGGTCCAAGGGTGGTGAGACTGTGCCGGAAAACTTGGCAACCAAGTGCTCCAGGTGCAATCTTGGGAAGGGTGACGCGTTTGAGGCCTAACAGCAGCATCAGCAGCGGCGCGTAGTGCAGTCCGCTGATGCTGAGCTTTAGCCGCATTTTTTCATGTACGAAGCGCACCCAAGCCGTGAGCTGAATGCTCAATTCGCGCACAAGCCATACCAGGGGGTGGAGCCGTTGAAGGCAACTTTCCTGTTCATCGGCCTAGACGCAAACTATGCGCCTGATCTTGAGCGCTCTTCGTCTTTCCAGCACGTCCTGGAGTACCACCAAGACGGCGTAGCGTTCTGGCACTGTCACGGCGTTCATCACCCATTTCTTTTGCCAGAGTATCGAGGCGATGGGCGTCGCTATCACCGAACATTCGCACGCATTGGGTTCACGCCAACTCACGCACATCTCGTTTCGTTTGCGGAGCTGCTTCACGTACCAACCGTCGGTCGAAGCAAACTCACGCCGCAGGATCTCGATCCACTTCACCTTCGCCGGCTCAATGAAGCCATCCTTCAAGGAAATCCAAAGCATGTCTTCCTGTCAGCGGGAGTTGCTCGCCTCATGCGAGCAAGCAAGTCATTCCCATGGTTACCGAAGGATGCGGGTGTGTCAGGGCCACTTCGTATCCTCTACACCGAGCCGACACGAACTGTTTATTTGCACCTGCATTTCTCTAACTATGGGAAGTTTCAGAAACAACTGGAAGAGGAAGCAAATGCCATCGCAGCGCTCCTGCCAACAGGCGTTTAACCCAGCTCGGGCGACCGCTTCACCAGCTGAGCAAAGACCGCTCCTGGCCGAGGCTGTGTGAAAACGCTTCACGGCATGCCTGTTCAAAAATAAAATCATGGCACCCGTTTTGAGCGAGGTGC
>NZ_JAABRQ010000037.1 GCF_011390835.1 Hydrogenophaga sp.
ATGTCGCTGATCGCGAATTCGACCGCCACGTCAAGCGTACCGCGCGGCGGCCCGTGACCAGCGGACGCCTGGCGGTCAGGGAGGCGCTGGGCGTGGGGGCGGCGCTAGCCTTCGCGGCATTCGTGCTGGTGATTTGCACCAACATCGCGACCATCGCGTGGTCGTTTCTTGGCTTGCTGCTGACGCTGGCCTATCCCTATGCCAAACGCCTGGTGTCCATGCCGCAGGCGGTGCTGGGGATCGCGTTCAGCTTTGGCATTCCCATGGCGTTTGCCGCAGTCAACGGCGGGCCGATGTGGGAGCTCTTCGGCAATATCCAGCCATGGGGCGAGGCGGGATTCTGGTCGGGCGTGTGGCACAGCGTGCCGCCGCTGGCCTGGGTGCTGATGGCGGGCAACCTGTTCTGGGTGCTGGCCTACGACACCGAATACGCCATGGTGGACCGCGATGACGATCTGCAGATCGGCATGAAGACCTCGGCCATCACGCTGGGCAACGCCGACGTACCGGCGGTGATCGGCTTCTATCTGGCGTTCCTCGCCATCTGGACGATGGCCTTGTGGTCGCTGTTGAACCCGGTGGTTTGGGGCGTCACGCTGGCGCTGGCGCTGGCGCAGGTGGCCTGGCACCACCAACTCATCCAGGCCCGCACGCGCGACGGCTGCTTCAAGGCCTTCCGCCTCAATCACTGGCTCGGCTTCACCCTATTTCTGGGCGTGGTGGCAGGGATTGGCCTGCGCTGAGGGCAGACCTGGCACCAGCCGGTTACCCTGCGGGTTTTTAGGGTTCACCGAACAGGATCGCTATGTTGTCCTCACTTGTTGTTGTCCAATCGCTCGCACAGCGGCCGAGCGTTTGGTTGATTGGCATGCTCGGCGCGTTGCCGCTATTGACGCACGCCGCAACGGCTTGTGTGCACGAGGTCTCGATGGTGTTCACCGAGAGCGCGCCGCGCGACCGTTTTGAAATCCGCAATGATTCTTCCGCGGGTCAGCCCATCCAGCGCCTGACGCTCGACATCTCCAGCTCGGCGGGCAGGCTGATTTTTGACACCATAGAGGGCGGCACCGGCGTGGAGGTGTTCCAGCCTTTTCGTGTCGAACCTGGGGAAGCCAGGCTCAAAGGCGCGCCGGTGGTCCAGGACGGCAGCGACCGCCTCACGCTGGTCTTCACCCGTTTCGATCCCGGCCAGCGCTTCCGTTTTTCCATCGACGTCGACGATCAATTGACCGCGTCGGACCTGGGTCAGATCCGTGTATCGGGCCGCGAGATGGAGGGCGCTGTGTTGACCGCCGTGTTCGGCCCGCTTGGGGGTGCCGGCACCGAGCTGCAAGCCCGGGTGGATGGCAGCAACCGCGCGCTGGGTAAAGTGGCCTGCCCCTGAGCCAGAGGCCTGCGCCGTATCAGCCGCCGAACTCCCGGCCCAGTTCGGCCGCGCGCCGTTCAGCGGCCTGCATGGCGGCGATGAAGCGCTGTTTCACCCCGCTTTCTTCCATCGACGTGAGCGCGGCGTGGGTCGTGCCGCCTTTGGAGGTGACCCGCTCGCGCAGCGTCTGCAGCGGCTCGTCGGCGCGCTGGGCCAGCGTGGCCGCACCCACGAAGGTGCCCATGGCGAGGCGCTGGGCCACGTCGGGCGGCAAACCCATGGCGGTGCCGGCCTCGCGCATGGCCTCCAGGAAGTAAAAAACGTAGGCGGGGCCCGAGCCTGAAAGCGCGGTGACGGCGTCCAGCTGGGTCTCGACGTCCACCCAGACCCCCTCGCCAGTGGTGGCCACCACCGTGTCCACCGTGTCGCGCTCGGCGGCGCTCACGGCCGCGCGGGCATACAGGCCCGTCATGCCCAGACCGACCAGGGCCGGCGTGTTGGGCATGGCGCGCACGATGCGCTCGCTGCCCAGCCAGGCGGCCATGCTGTCGCTGGTGATGCCGGCGGCTACGCTGAGGTGCAAGGCGCCCGACACAAAGGGCGCGGTCGCCTTGGCTGCGTCCTTGAAGGTTTGCGGCTTCACCGCCCAGACGACCAGTTGTGCCCGCTGCAGCGCATCGCTCGCCCTGGGCAGCACCTCAAGGCCGGGAAACTGCTGTGCTAGGCGGGTGCGCTGCTCCTCCCAGGGTTCGACCACCTGCAGGGCGCTGGCCGGGTGGCCCTGGCGCATTAGGCCGCCGATGACGGCGCTGGCCATGTTGCCGCCGCCGATGAAGGCGATCTGAGGAGGTGAGGTGGGGGGAGTCATGCGGCAGTGTCCTGTGAAGCTCAGTGGCGTGCGCTGGCGCCGGCGATGAACGGCCAGCTTGCGGTATCTTCGCAGAATGACCGGTTCCCGCTCCCCCGACTACGTGCTGGCACTTGACCAGGGCACCACGAGTTCGCGCGCCATCCTGTTCGATCGCGCCGGCCAGATGCGTGGAGTTTCGCAACAGACCTTCGCTCAACACTTCCCTCAGCCTGGCTGGGTCGAGCACGACGCCCGCGAGATCTGGGCGTCGCAGCGGGCCGTTGCGCAGGCGGTGCTGAGCGAGCAGGGTGTGGCACCGCAGCAGGTGGCTTGTATCGGCATCACCAACCAGCGCGAAACCACCGTGTTGTGGGACCGGCGCACCGGCGAGCCGGTGGGTCCCGCCATTGTCTGGCAAGACCGTCGCACCGCCGCGCAATGCGACACCCTGCGGGCGGCCGGCTACGCCGCGGACATCCAGCAGCGCACCGGTCTGGTGATCGATGCCTATTTCTCTGCCACCAAGCTGGCCTGGTTGCTGGACAACGTGCCCGGCGCGCGCGCTCAGGCCAAGCGTGGCGAGCTGGCCTTTGGCACGGTGGACAGCTGGCTGGTCTGGAAACTCACCAGTGGCCGGGTGCATGCGACCGACCCGAGCAACGCCAGCCGCACCCAGCTGTTCAACATCCACACCCAGCAATGGGATCCTGCTTTGCTGGAGCTGTTCAACATCCCGGCCTCGGTGTTGCCCCAGGTGGTGCCCAGCAGCGGCGTGCTGGGCGAGGCGGACGCCGCTTTCCTCGGTGCCGTCGTCCCGATCGCTGGTATCGCCGGCGACCAGCAGGCCGCGACCTTTGGCCAAGCCTGCTATCAGCCGGGCATGGCGAAAAACACCTACGGCACCGGCTGCTTCATGCTGATGAACGCGGGCAGCCAGTCCGTGTCCTCTCGCCACCGCCTGCTCACCACCGTGGGCTGGACGCTGGGCCAGGGCGCGCCGACCTATTGCCTGGAGGGCTCGGTGTTCATGGCAGGTGCCACGGTGCAGTGGCTGCGCGATGGCCTGCAGATCATCGACCAGGCCTCGGACGTTGAAGCCCTGGCCTCCAGCGTCGACGACACCGGTGATGTCTACCTGGTGCCAGCTTTCACTGGCCTGGGTGCGCCGCACTGGGACGGCCACGCCCGCGCTGCGCTGGTGGGCATGACCCGTGGCACCGGACGCGCCCATATTGCCCGCGCCGCGCTGGAGGCCATTGCCTTGCAGAGCGCCGAGGTGTTCGCCGCCATGGTCGCCGACGCAGGGCTGCCGCTGCGCGAGCTGCGCGTCGACGGTGGTGCCAGCGCCAACAATCTGCTGATGCAGCTGCAGGCCGACGTGCTCGGCGTGCCGGTGGTGCGCCCGCGGGTGACCGAAACCACGGCCCTCGGCGCGGCCTACCTGGCGGGCCTGGCCACCGGCGTCTGGCGGGACGGCGCCGAAATTGCCGCCCTGTGGCAGGTCGACCGTGTGTTCGAGCCCGCCTGGTCGGCCGATCAGCGCCAAGCCAAACGCGCTCGCTGGGACCAGGCTGTGCAGCGCAGCGCCGGCTGGGCGGCACCCGCCGGTGAAGAGCCCGCCCTTTGACGGCCGATGCTTTTATCGCCGAGCCGCAAAGCGCAAGAGCGCGGGCCTTTGCGCGCCTGCGTCAGCCGGCCGTGTGGGACCTGGCCGTGGTCGGTGGCGGAGCCACTGGTTTGGGCGTGGCGCTGGATGCGGCCTTGCGGGGGTTTTCTGTGGTGCTGCTGGAGTCGCACGATTTCGCCGGTGGCACCTCGTCGCGCTCCACCAAGCTGCTGCATGGCGGCGTGCGCTACCTCGCGCAGGGCAATGTGGCCCTGGTGCGCGAGGCGCTGGCCGAGCGCGCCACGGTGTTGCGCATCGCGCCCCACCTGGCACAGCCGCTGCCTTTCGTGATGCCGTCCTACAGCTGGTGGCAGACGCCGTTTTACGGCATCGGCCTCAAGCTGTACGACCTGATGGCCGGGCGTGCAGGTCTTGGTCGCACCGAGTTTCTCAGCCGCGCCCAGACCCTGGCGGCTCTGCCCGGATTGCGGGGCGAACACCTGCGCGGCGGCGTGCAGTACTGGGACGGCCAGTTTGACGACGCCCGCCTGGCGCTGGCCTTGGCGCGCAGCGCCGAGGCGGCCGGAGCTCTGGTGATCAACCACGCCGACGTCACCGGGCTGCGTGCGCCTGAGAGCGACGCACGGGGTGCAGTCAGCGAGCTGGATGTGAGCGATCGCTTCACTCAAGAGACCTATCAGGTCAGGGCTCGGTGCGCGATCAACGCCACCGGTGTCTGGGTGGACCGCTTGCGCAACCAGGCGCTGGGCGCCCAGGCATCAGGGGCTGCGGCGCGCATGGTCAGCCCGAGTCAGGGCGTGCACCTGGTTGTTGATCGTGATGTCATGCCTGGGCACCACGCGCTGCTGGTGCCCAAGACGCAAGACGGCCGGGTGCTGTTTGCCGTGCCCTGGCTCGGCAAACTCATTCTGGGCACCACGGACACCCCGCGCCAGGATTTGTCGCGCGAGCCCGACGCCTTTGCCGAGGAGCTGGACTTCATCCTGAGCGAATCGGCCCAGGTGCTCACGCGCCCCGTGACGCCGGCCGACATCCGCAGCGTCTGGGTCGGTTTGCGGCCCCTGGTGGCGCCGCCCCAGAGCGCTGACGGCGGTACCAAGACCATCTCGCGCGAGCACACCATCGTGGTTGACGCCCCGGGCCTGGTCACCGTGACCGGCGGCAAATGGACCACCTACCGGGCCATGGCCGAGGACGTTCTCAGCCGATGCTTCGAGGCAGGCCTTTTGCCCGAGCGGCCGCCCGCCGACACCGAGCATCACCGGCTGGTGGGGGCACCAGCGCCGGGTGCGACCACCACGCCGATTTACGCTGCGCCCGGGTTGCACCTCTATGGCAGCGAGGCCAGCGCGGTGCAGGCCTGCCCTGGCGCTGATCGCCTGCTGGCCCCGGGGCTGAGCGAGGCGATGGTGCGGTTTGCGGTGCGGTCCGAACAGGCTCAAACCGTAGAAGACGTGCTGGCCCGCCGCACCCGATTGTTGTTTCTGGATGCCCGCGCCGCCGCCGCCGCCGCCCCTGAAACGGCCCGCATCCTGGCAGAAGAGGGCGCCGCCGACGCCTCGACCGAGCGCTTCCTGCAGCTGTGTCAACGCTATTTGCCCCCTGGCCAGGCAATTTGAACGCCAGAGGTGTTGACAGCCGATTGCGGCAGTGACATAATCAGTGGCTTCGCCCGAAATGGCGAGGATTTTCTGCCCACCGACGTGGGTGCCTTGAGGTGAATGCCTGGGGTGCCTGCAACGACGGGCCCAAGACTGATCACTTCCGGCCGTGGTGGCTGGACGGATTCAAGTTGGGACTACAAACAAATGATTCAAACGCAATCTCGACTCGATGTTGCTGACAACACGGGTGCGAAGTCCGTGATGTGCATCAAGGTGCTCGGCGGATCCAAGCGCCGTTACGCCAGCGTGGGCGACGTGATCAAGGTCACTGTCAAAGAAGCTGCGCCGCGCGGCCGCGTCAAAAAAGGCGAGGTCTACAGTGCTGTGGTGGTTCGCACCGCCAAGGGCATTCGCCGTCCCGACGGCGCCCTGATCAAATTCGATGGCAACGCTGCGGTGTTGCTCAACGCCAAGCTGGAGCCTATCGGCACCCGCATCTTCGGACCGGTTACGCGCGAGCTGCGCACCGAGAAGTTCATGAAGATCGTGTCGCTGGCGCCCGAGGTTCTCTGAGGTCTCATCATGAATAAGATTCGTAGTGGCGATGAAGTCATCGTGATTGCTGGTCGCGATAAGGGCAAGCGCGGCAAAGTCGCGCAGCGCGTCGACGACAGCAAACTCTTGGTCGACGGTGTGAACATCGTCAAGAAGCATGCCAAGCCCAACCCGATGAAGGGTATTACCGGCGGCATCATCGAAAAGACCATGCCGATTCACCAGTCCAACGTCGCCATCTTCAATGGCGTCACTGGCAAGGCCGACCGCGTCGGCATCAAGCTCCTGGCAGACGGCAAGAAAGTGCGCGTCTTCAAGTCCAGTGGCGAAGAAATCAAGGTGGCATAAAGATGACACGCCTGTACGAACAATTTCGCGACAAGATCGCGCCCGAGCTGGTGCAGAAGTTCGGCTACAAGTCGGTCATGCAAGTGCCACGCATCACCAAGATCACTCTCAACATGGGTGTGAGCGAGGCGGTTGCCGACAAGAAGGTCATGGACAACGCTGTGGGTGACCTCACCAAGATCGCTGGGCAGAAGCCCGTGGTCACCAAGGCCAAGAAGGCCATCGCGGGTTTCAAAATCCGTGAAGAGCAGCCGATCGGTTGCATGGTGACGCTGCGCGGTGCCCGCATGTACGAATTCCTCGACCGTTTCGTGACCGTGGCCCTGCCCCGAGTGCGCGACTTCCGCGGTATTTCGGGCAAGGCTTTTGACGGCCGTGGCAACTACAACATCGGCGTCAAAGAGCAGATCATTTTCCCTGAGATCGAGTACGACAAGGTAGATGCCTTGCGCGGCCTCAACATCAGCATCACGACGACCGCCAAGACTGACGAAGAGTGCAAAGCTCTTCTGGCTGGTTTCCGTTTCCCGTTCAAGAACTGAGGTGGCGCGTGGCTAAACAAGCACTACTCCAACGTGAACTCAAGCGCGAAAAACTCGCGGCCAAGTTCGCGACGAAATACAAAGAGCTGCAGGCGATCGCCAAGAGCGCCAAGCACAGCGATGAAGAGCGCGACGCTGCTCGCCAGGCACTGCAAAAGTTGCCTCGCAATGCCAACCCGACTCGGCAACGAAACCGCTGCGAGATCACCGGCCGTCCGCGTGGCACCTTTGCGCAGTTCGGTCTGGGCCGCGCCAAGATCCGCGAAATGGCTTTTGCCGGCGAGATCCCCGGCATCACCAAAGCTAGCTGGTAAGCACTAGGAGAACCACAAATGAGCATGAGTGATCCTATTGCCGACATGTTGACCCGCATCCGCAACGCGCAGATGGTCGAGAAGTCCACCGTGTCGATGCCGGCCTCCAAGGTCAAAGCCGCGATTGCCCAAGTCCTCAAGGACGAAGGTTACATCGACGGATTCCAGGTCAAGAGCGCCGAAGGCAAGAATGAGCTGGAAATCGCCCTGAAGTACTACGCCGGTCGCCCTGTGATCGAGCGCATCGAGCGCGTGAGCCGTCCTGGCCTG
The DNA here is from genome assembly GCF_011390835.1 of Hydrogenophaga sp. Lineage (GTDB taxonomy): Bacteria > Pseudomonadota > Gammaproteobacteria > Burkholderiales > Burkholderiaceae_C > Hydrogenophaga. The sequence continues at coordinate 7,477 of NZ_JAABRQ010000037.1, forward strand.
CGCGTCTACCGCGGCCGCAACGCCATCCCCGAGGTCCAGAACGGCCTGGGTGTGGCCATCGTCACCACGCCGCAAGGCGTGATGACCGACCGCAAGGCGCGCGCCACCGGTGTCGGTGGTGAAGTCCTGTGTTACGTCGCCTGATGCGCGCATTGAGGAGCAACTGAATGTCACGTATTGGAAAACAACCGGTCACCGTGCCTGCGGGCGTGGAAGTGGCCTTGAAAGACGGCCTGGTCAATGTCAAGGGGTCGCTTGGCGCCCTGGCGCTGGCCATCAATCCGCTGGTCAAGGTGGAAAACAGCGCTGGTACGCTTGTGTTCGCACCGGCAGACGACTCGCGTCAGGCCAACGCCATGTCGGGCACCATGCGTCAGCTGGTGAACAACATGGTCAACGGCGTGAGCAAAGGCTTCGAGAAGAAGCTCACACTGCTGGGCGTGGGTTACAAGGCCCAGGCGCAGGGTGCCAAACTCAACCTCACCGTGGGTTACTCGCATCCCGTGGTGATGGACATGCCGGCCGGTATCAAGGTGGAAACGCCGACACCGACCGAAATCGTCATCAAGGGCGCTGACCGTCAGCGCGTGGGCCAGATCGCTTCCGAGGTGCGCGCTGTGCGCCCCCCCGAGCCCTACAAGGGCAAGGGCATCCGATATTCGGATGAAAAGGTGACGATCAAGGAAACCAAGAAGAAGTAAGGACAGATCATGTTGACCAAAAAAGAGCAACGTCTGCGCCGCGCCCGCCAGACCCGCATCCGGATCGCCCAGCAAGGCGCCGTGCGCCTGGCTGTGAATCGCACCAACCTGCACATCTACGCCACCGTCATTTCCGACGATGGCGCCCGCGTGCTGGCATCGGCGTCGACCGCCGAAGCCGAAGTACGTGCCCAGATCGGTGGCGCAGGCAAGGGTGGTAACACCGCCGCTGCTGCACTGATCGGCAAGCGCATCGCCGAAAAGGCGAAGGCTGCGGGCATCGAGAAAGTCGCTTTCGATCGTTCAGGCTTTGCCTACCACGGTCGGGTCAAGGCCCTTGCAGACGCCGCGCGTGAAGCCGGCCTGCAGTTCTGATCGGACGGGACACACAAAATGGCAAAATTTACCGCAAACATCAAGAACGAAGCGAACGAGGATGGTCTTCGCGAGAAGATGATCGCGATCAACCGCGTGACCAAGGTGGTCAAGGGTGGTCGCATTCTCGGCTTCGCTGCTCTGACCGTGGTCGGCGATGGCGATGGCCGCGTGGGCATGGGCAAGGGCAAGGCGCGTGAAGTGCCAGTGGCCGTGCAAAAGGCCATGGAAGCCGCCCGCCGCAACATGATCAAGGTCTCTCTCAAGAATGGTTCGCTGCACCACAGCGTGCACGGCGAGCACGGTGCGTCCAACGTGATGATGCTGCCGGCTGCCAAGGGTACCGGCATCATTGCTGGCGGCCCGATGCGCGCGGTGTTCGAAGTGCTGGGCATCACCGACGTGGTGGCCAAGAGCCATGGCTCGAGCAACCCCTACAACCTGGTGCGTGCCACGCTGGACGCGCTGAAAAACTCGACCACGCCAGCCAACGTCGCTGCCAAGCGCGGCAAGTCGGTTGAAGACATCCTGGGCTGATCGGAGCCATCATGACCACTCAAAACACCGTCAAGGTCCAACTGGTGCGCAGCCCCATTGGCACCAAGCAGTCTCACCGCGACACCGTGCGCGGTCTGGGTCTGCGCAAGCTCAACAGCACCAGCGAACTGCAGGATACCCCTGCGGTGCGCGGCATGATCAACAAGATCAGCTACCTGGTCAAGGTTCTCTGATCGGAGTCACAGACATGGAACTCAACACCATTCAGCCCGCCGCGGGCGCCAAGCATGCCAAACGCCGGGTGGGCCGTGGCATCGGCTCTGGTCTGGGCAAGACCGCTGGACGCGGTCACAAAGGCCAGAAATCTCGTTCGGGCGGCTACCACAAGGTCGGCTTCGAAGGCGGCCAAATGCCGCTGCAGCGTCGCTTGCCCAAGCGCGGCTTCAAGTCTGCCCAGCTGCAGTTCAACGCTGAGGTCACCCTCACCGATCTGAACAAGCTCGAGGCAACGGAAGTCGACATGCTCACGCTCAAGCAGGCCGGCCTCGTGTCTCAGCTCGCCAAGCGTGTCAAGGTCATCAAGACCGGTGAGATCACGCGCGCCGTGGTTCTGAAAAACGTCGGCGCGACCGCTGGCGCCAAGCAGGCCATTGAAGCTGCTGGCGGCTCGCTGGCTGCCTGATCGGAACGGCTCAAAGGCTTTCTGTGGCAACTGCTTCTTCCACCCTGGCAAAAACCGGCAAGTACGGCGACTTGCGCCGTCGGCTGGTTTTCCTGCTGCTGGCACTTGTCGTCTACCGCATCGGGACGCACATCCCTGTGCCGGGTATTGATCCCGACACGCTCGCGCGCCTGTTCCAGGGTCAGGCGGGTGGCATCCTGAGCCTGTTCAACATGTTCTCGGGCGGCGCTCTGTCGAGATTCAGTGTCATGGCGCTGGGCATCATGCCGTACATCTCCGCGTCCATCATCATGCAGCTCATGACCTACGTGGTGCCCACGTTTGAGCAGCTGAAAAAGGAAGGCGAAGCCGGTCGCCGCAAGATCACCTCGTATACCCGTTACGGAACGCTGGCACTGGCGATCTTCCAGTCCATCGGGATCGCGCTGGCGCTCGAAGGTCAGGCAGGCTTGGTAATCGACCCGGGCATGTCTTTCCGCGTCACTGCGGCGGTCAGTCTGGTGGCGGGCACGATGTTCCTGATGTGGCTGGGTGAGCAGATCACCGAGCGTGGGCTTGGCAACGGCATTTCCCTGCTGATTTTCGCCGGCATTGCCGCCGGCCTTCCCAGCGCCGTTGGTGGCCTGCTGGAGCTGGTGCGCACCGGCGCCATGAACATTCTGGTGTCGCTGTTCATCATCGCGGTGGTCATCCTGGTGACCTACTTCGTGGTGTTCGTCGAACGCGGTCAGCGCAAGATCCTGGTCAATTACGCACGCCGTCAGGTGGGCAACAAGGTGTATGGAGGACAGTCGTCCCACTTGCCGCTCAAGCTGAATATGGCCGGGGTGATTCCGCCCATCTTTGCTTCGTCCATCATCTTGCTGCCGACCACAGTGGTGAGCTGGGTCAGCACGGGTGACTCCACCCGCTGGTTGCGTGACATCGCTTCGGCCTTGTCGCCGGGTCAGCCGATCTACGTCACGCTGTACGCGGCGGCCATCATCTTCTTCTGTTTCTTCTACACCGCGCTGGTGTTCAACAGCCGCGAGACGGCTGACAATCTGAAGAAGAGTGGCGCATTCATTCCTGGCATCCGTCCTGGTGATCAGACCGCTCGCCACATCGACAAGATTTTGTTGAGGCTGACTTTTGCAGGTGCGATCTACATCACCGCCGTTTGCTTGCTGCCAGAGTTCCTGATCCTGGAATACAACGTGCCTTTCTACTTTGGGGGCACTTCCCTGCTGATCATCGTGGTTGTCACGATGGACTTCATGTCCCAAGTGCAAAACTACATGATGTCTCAGCAGTACGATTCCCTGCTCAAGAAGGCCAACTTCAAGACTTCCATTGGCAATTGATTCGGGTAGGTTCCCGGTTCTGCCAGGCAGCTCAGCGACAGTAACGATTATTGAAAGTTCTAGGAGAAGACTATGAGAGTTTCGGCTTCGGTCAAAAAAATGTGCCGCAACTGCAAGATCATCAAGCGTCACGGCATCGTGCGGGTCATCTGTACCGATCCGCGTCACAAGCAGCGTCAAGGCTGATCGGTTCGTTCAGAGGTAACACATGGCTCGTATTGCAGGCATCAACATTCCGCCGCACAAGCACGCCGAAATCGGCTTGACGGCAATTTTTGGTATTGGTCGCACCCGTGCTCGCATCATCTGCGAAGCTTGTGGCATCGACTACGCCAAGAAAATCAAAGATCTGACCGACGCAGAACTCGAAAAAGTTCGCGATCAGGTTGGCGTATTCACGATCGAGGGTGACCTGCGCCGTGAAACCACGATGAACATCAAGCGTTTGATGGACATCGGTTGCTACCGGGGCTTCCGCCACCGCCGTGGTCTGCCAATGCGTGGTCAGCGCACCAAGACCAATGCCCGCACCCGCAAAGGTCCGCGCAAGGCAGCCCAGTCGCTGAAGAAATAATCGGATTGAAGGATCTCCATGGCTAAGTCTCCCTCCAGCAGCGCCGCAGCCCGCGTTCGCAAGAAAGTCCGCAAGAATGTGGCGGACGGCATTGCCCACGTGCACGCGTCGTTCAACAACACCATCATCACGATCACCGATCGTCAGGGCAACGCCTTGTCTTGGGCGTCTTCGGGTGGCCAAGGCTTCAAGGGTTCGCGCAAGTCGACCCCGTTTGCGGCCCAGGTGGCTTCCGAGGTTGCAGGCCGTGCGGCCATTGAACAAGGCATCAAGAACCTGGACGTTGAGATCAAGGGTCCCGGCCCTGGCCGTGAATCGTCGGTGCGAGCACTCGGTGCCCTGGGCATCCGGATCAACTCCATCGCCGATGTGACGCCCGTTCCGCACAACGGCTGCCGGCCGCAAAAGCGTCGCCGCATCTGACGATGTACCGCTTCGCGCGGTATAATCGAAAGCTTTTTTGAGCGCCACTGCAGTTGCCTGCGATGGCATTTTTTGCTAAGCCCACCGCCCCCGCCTGTCGGGTGGCTCCCGTAATGACGCCGCCAGGCGCCGGTTGCGGCAGTGAACAAGGACTCCAAAGTGGCACGTTACCTCGGCCCCAAGGCCAAACTCTCCCGCCGTGAAGGCTCTGACCTGTTGCTCAAGAGCGCTCGCCGCTCGATCAGTGACAAGGCCAAATTCGACTCCAAGCCTGGCCAGCACGGCCGTACCTCGGGTCAGCGCACCTCGGATTTTGGTATCCAGCTGCGTGAAAAGCAGAAGGTCAAGCGCACCTATGGTGTGCTCGAGCGCCAGTTCCGCCGCTACTTCGCGGAGGCCGATCGCCGACGTGGCAACACCGGCGCCAACCTGTTGTTCCTGTTGGAGGCTCGCCTCGACAACGTCGTGTTCCGCATGGGGTTCGCATCGACCCGCGCCGAAGCTCGCCAGATCGTGTCGCACAAGGCGATCACCGTCAACGGCAAGGCTGTGAATATCCCTTCCTACTCGGTCAAGGCTGGTGATGTCGTCGCCGTGCGCGAAAAGTCCAAGAAGCAGGCCCGTGTGATCGAGGCCCTGGAACTTGCCAAGCAGATTGGCTTCCCCGCCTGGGTGGAAGTCTCGGTCGATAAAGCCGAAGGCGTTTTCAAGAAGTCGCCCGACCGCGACGAATTCGCCGCCGACGTCAACGAATCGCTGATCGTCGAACTGTATTCCCGTTGAGTCCGGCGCCGGCCTGCACCCGTGGGGTGTGGTCGGCCCGTGCTCCGTCTGCCTTATCGGTGTAACGAGCCGAGGGTTTTGAAGGAAGTTTGAATGCTTAACAATCTGCTGAAGCCCAAGACCATCAACGTCGAACAAATTTCGACCAACCGCGCCAAGGTCACCTTGGAGCCGTTCGAGCGTGGCTATGGCCACACCCTGGGCAACGCGCTGCGTCGCGTGTTGCTGTCGTCCATGACCGGCCATGCGCCAACCGAGGTCACGATCGCTGGCGTGGTGCACGAGTACTCGTCCATCGATGGCGTTCAGGAAGACGTCGTCAACATGCTGCTCAACCTCAAGGGCGTGGTGTTCAAACTCCACAACCGCGACGAAGTGACGCTGAGCCTGCGCAAAGATGGTGAAGGCTTGGTGACTGCTGCTGACATCCAGACACCGCACGACGTGGAGATTGTCAACCCGTCACACGTGATTGCCACCCTGTCGGCCGGTGCCAAGCTGGACATGCAGATCAAGGTTGAAAAAGGCCGCGGCTATGTGCCAGGCAGCCTGCGCCGCACCGATGACCAGTCGCGCTCCATCGGCCGCATCGTGCTGGACGCGTCGTTCTCGCCCGTCAAGCGGGTGAGCTACACGGTGGAGAGCGCACGCGTCGAGCAGCGCACCGATCTGGACAAGCTGGTCATGGAGATCGAGACCAATGGTTCGATCGGTCCTGAAGAAGCTGTGCGCGCATCGGCCAAGATCCTGGTCGAGCAGTTGGCCGTCTTCGCGCAACTCGAAGGCGTGGAGCTTTCGGCGTTCGACCAGCCGGCTCAGCGCAGCTCGCAGCAGTTCGACCCTATCCTGCTGCGTCCCGTGGACGAGCTGGAACTCACGGTGCGTTCGGCCAACTGTCTCAAGGCAGAGAACATTTACTACATCGGTGACTTGATTCAGCGCACCGAGAACGAGTTGCTCAAGACCCCCAACCTGGGTCGCAAGTCGCTCAACGAAATCAAGGAAGTGCTGGCATCGCGCGGGCTCACCTTGGGTATGAAGCTTGAAAACTGGCCACCCGCGGGCCTGGACAAGCACTGACACCGGAGCGTCTGACCCGCAAGGGCGGACCCGGACGAACCTGCAGTACCTGATACGGCTGCCGGCAAAACACTGAAAGGACAGAAAAATGCGTCACGGACACGGACTTCGCAAACTCAACCGCACCAGCGAGCACCGCCAGGCGATGCTTCGCAACATGATGAACTCGCTGCTCACGCACGAAGTCATCAAGACCACCCTGCCCAAGGCCAAGGAGCTGCGCCGCGTGGTAGAGCCCATGATCACCCTGGCCAAGGTCGCGACCGTGGCCAACCGCCGTCTGGCGTTTGATCGCCTGCGCGACCGCGATGTGGTCGTCAAGCTGTTCAACGAACTGGGCCCGCGTTTCGCGAAGCGCCCCGGTGGTTACACCCGTATCCTCAAGATGGGTTTCCGAGTGGGTGACAACGCTCCCATGGCCCTGGTCGAACTCGTCGACCGTGCCGATGAAACAGCAGCGCCTGCCGCTGACGACGCAAAAGCGTGATAGACTACAAAGCTTGTCGCGGAGTGGAGCAGCCTGGTAGCTCGTTGGGCTCATAACCCAAAGGTCGCAAGTTCAAATCTTGCCTCCGCAACCAAAAAATCAAGCACTTAGCTTGTCAACGAAGCCCTCGGAAACGAGGGCTTTTTTGTTGTCTGGGCCTGTAGCCTATTCATGGCCCATCGGCAGACACAAGCCTTTCAGAGAATTGGTTTTGTGACCATTGAGCACTGTTCCAGATTTGTGACCGGTAAGTAATTTCCGAGTCCGCGGGCCTTCTGCTGCTCTCTAAGTGACCCACAGCTTTCAGTCGAAGATCTTGTCCGCAAGACCGCTGCGCAGCGCGAAGAGCCGGTCGCCCTGGGGTGTAGGAGACGCTCGGCACCTCCTGTGGCCATCGCTGTGGAGTGGCCGCTGCTGAAGGCACAGCGGTCGGCCGCCTCGCAGGATGACGAATGGCAGGTTCCGGCGGCGGCTGTCATCGGGCTGAAAACCTGGCCGACTGCAGTCAGCCTCAAGCTGGGGTACCTGGACTGAAAACAGCAACCCGTCAAGATCGCGAGGGCACGACCCGCAACACCCTCCCTTGCAGGCTGTCCGTCAGCAAATACACTGCGCCATCTGGCCCCACCCGCACGTCGCGCAGGCGCTCGCCCAGTTCCTTGAACAGGATTTCTTGCGGACCTGGCGTGCCATTAGGCATCGGCACCCGGCGCACGCTGCGCTCGGCCAGAGCAGCCACCAGCAGGCTGCCGCGCCAGGCAGGAAACAGCGGGCCGTCGTACCACGCCAGCCCGGCAGGCGCGATGGAGGGGGTCCATTCTGTCAGCGGCGGGGTGATACCGGGGAGGCTTCGGTAGGGGCTGATGCGGGCATAGGTGTAGTCCACGCCGCCTGTGGTGATAGGCCAGCCGAAGTTGGCGCCGGGCGCAAGCCGGTTGAGCTCGTCGCCGCCGCGCGAGCCGTGTTCATGCGCATACGGCACGCCGTACACCATCACCACGCCCTGCGGATTGCGATGGCCGGTGCTGTAGATCTCGGGCAGGGCACTGTCGCGGCTCACAAATGGGTTGTCGGCGGGCACGCGGCCGTCGGCGTGGATGCGCAGGAATTTACCAAGATGGGTGTGCAGGCGCTGTGCGTCGGTGCGCTCCAGATTGCCGTCGCCCATGCCAAACAGCAAGCTGCCGTCGGGCAGCCACGTCATGCGGCCACCGAAGTGCTGGGCGTCGGATTTGGGGGGCTGTGAAGTGAAGACCGGTTGCAGCTCTTGCAGCTGGCGCCCGTCGAACCGGGCGCTCACCACACGCAGGTGGTTGGCCTCTGGCGTGCCGTGGGCAAACGAGAGCAGAAGCCTCCGGTTGGTGGCGAAGCCTGGGTCCAGCAAGATGTCGAACAGACCGGCCTGCCCGCTCGCCAGCACCGGCGGCAGCCCGGCCACAGGCTCGTTGCGCAGCTGCAGGCGGCCATCGGTCCCTGGCTCGATCAAACGCAGCCGGCCGGGACGCTCCGTCACCAGAAGGCCGCCGCCCGGCAGAAACGCCAGCGACCAAGGGTGCTCCAGGCCGGTGGCCACGACCTCGACGCGATAGGCCACTGTCTGGGCCAATGTGGCCATGGCGAGCGCACTCAGGAGCAAAGCAAGCAGGTATCTCATAATGACCCAGATGAAAGCCAGTGCTCGCCATGATGCCCCAACGCCCCGCTGGACTCGGCGCGCAGGGGTGTTGCTGCTGGCCTGGGCTCTGGCGGCGGCCTGGGGCTCGGTGGTGCAGACGCATTGGAATCTGCAGGCGCTGGTGGACGTGGGGGTGAACATTCCGGCCAGCGATTGGTGGCGAGTGATCGGTCAAGACCTGATCGGCTTTGCGCCGGTCTACGGCGGCATTCTGGCCGCGGGCTGGTTGATTGCGCTACCGGTGGCCAGCGGCTTGGCGCGCTGGTGGCCTTCCGCACGCAGTGCCTTGCTGGCGTCTGCTGCCGGGGTGGGCATGGTGGCGGCAGTGCGGGCGGTGGACGCTGTAGCACCCATGCCGGTGTTCATCGACGCCACCCGGGATCTGCCCGGGTTGCTGGCCATGGCCTCAGGCGCGGCACTTGCTGGCTGGCTGTATGCCCGACTGTGCGCCCGCTGAACGGAACCCCACCTCATGAAGACCCTCGACGAAATGCTCCACCTGGAGCTGTTGACGCCCGAACAGCACCAACAGATCGGCGCCTGGGTTGCGCAGGCCGATTCGCCTGAGGCGATCCTGAAGATGCCCGCCGCACTGTGGCAGGCGGTGGAACGGGCCAGCGCGGTCATGGGCATCGACCAAGACCTTCAGCGCCCGCCTAGCCTCGACGCTGACGACATCATTTGCCGCTAGGTGCCGCGTCAAAGCAGCAAGGTGATGAGACGAAAACCGAAAGAGAACATGGAGAGCACGCCGGCCACCGACCATGCTCTGAACTTGAAGTCGGTCGCTTCATCGTCAGGAGTCGGGCGGAAGGAGCTGGACAAAGTGGTCGTGTACACGACTGCCTCAGGCTGACTCAGGCGTTCGAACCTGACGCTTGAACGTCTGCGAGTGCCGCAATCGGTCAGCGAGTTCAGATCCTACCTCCGCCACAAATGAAACAGTCCGAGTCGCTCGCAGTGAATGCCTGCTTTGTGTGGACGTGTTTGTTTTTTCGGTCTGTAGCCCATTCATGGTCCATCGGCAGACCTTCTGTGACCTGGGCATCTGAGAGGCCACCCGCAACATGGAACGAACGCCCGAAGCGGGTTCGTACCGCCTGCGTCAGTCCAGGCCGAGCGCCTTGTGTGCCAGCGCGAGGAAAGTTTTGCGTTCAGCGGAAGACAGCGGTGCCAGGATCTCAGCCTGCAAGGCTTCCACTACCGGTCGGCTGGCGGCCAGCAACTGTTCGCCCGCAGGGGTGATGTGCAGTTGACGTGCCCGGCGATCCTGTTTGCTGACCGCGCGTTGCACGAGGCCTTTGAGCTCCAGCCGATCGATCACGCCACCCATCGTGGCGCGGTCGAAGCTGATGGATGCAGCCAGACTGGCCTGGTCGGTACCGGGCTGCTGGGCAATGGCATCAAGGGCAGCGAACTGCACCGAGGTGAGGTCTAAGCCTGCGGCTTGGGTCTGCGCCTGGTAGATCTGAGTCGACTGCTGATGCAGCCGCCGGATCAGGTGCCCGGCCATCTCCATCCTGTTCATGTGCTTCTCCCGCGGTTGAAACTGTCCCCGAGGATAGGGGCTGGAATTCATGTGCTTGACAATTATAATAAGTATACATACCATAAGTATACATAGTTAAATACCGAATAAACCGCCTGAAGGAGACACCATGCAATACCACCAGAACGGATTCAAACCCGGCGATCCCGATGTCAGCCTGGCCGCGCCGGATCACCGCCAGAGTGGCGATCCGTTGCCCGATGTGGTGGACGTGTTGATCGCCGGCTCAGGCCCGGCGGGCTTGTGCCTAGCAGCCCAGCTCGCCCGCGTGCCGCAGATTCGCACCATGTTGGTCGAACCCAAGCTCGGCCCAATGGAAAAGGGCCAGGCCGACGGCATCAGCGTGCGCTCGATGGAGATGTTCCAGGCCTTCGGCTTTGCCGAAAAGGTTTTGCGCGAGTCGATGTGGATCAACGAGACCACCTTCTGGGCGCCAGATGCTGATGCCACCCTCAATCGCGTCGCCAGCGTGCAAGACGTGCCCGACGGCACCTCCGAGATGCCCCATGTGCTGATCAACCAGGCAAGAGTGCATGACATGTTCCTCGATATCATGCGCAACGCACCCAATCGCCTGGCGCCCGACTATGGCTGGAAAATGGCCGACCTGACGATCGACCCCCAAGCCACTGAACACCCCGTCACCGTCACGCTTGAGAACACGGAGCCGGGCCGCGAAGGCCAGACCACCACCGTGCGCGCCAACTACGTGATCGGGTGCGACGGCGCCCGCTCCAACGTGCGCCGGGCCATTGGCGGACAGCTGCACGGCGATGCGGCACACCAGGCCTGGGGCGTGATCGACCTGCTGGCCTCCACGGACTTTCCGGATTGGCGAAAAAAGTCCTTCGTGCGCTCTCTGGACGATGGCATTCTGATGGTGCTGCCGCGCGAGGGGGGGCATCTGGTGCGGCTGTATGTGGAGCTCGACAAACTGAGCGAAGACGAGCGAGCCGCCGACCGCGGCATGAATGCTGACCACATCATCGCCAAGGCCCAGCGCATCTTCCACCCGTTCAAGCTGGACGTGAAAGAGGTGGTCTGGTGGTCCATCTACGAAATCGGGCACCGCCTCACCGACAAGTTCGATGACGTGCCCGAGGTTGAAATGGCCAGCCGCGCGCCCCGTGTGATGTTGGCTGGCGACGCCTGTCACACCCACAGCCCGAAAGCCGGCCAGGGCATGAACGTGTCGATGGGCGACACCTTCAACCTGGGCTGGAAACTGATCTCGGTGTTGACCGGTCGCGCCGCCCCGTCGCTCTTGCACAGCTACTCGGGCGAACGGAGAGCCGCCGCTCAGGGGCTGGTGGCGTTCGACCACAAGTGGGCGCGCGTCGTCGGCGCCCGGGGAGAAGACGACAGTTCGGACGGCCTGCCCCGCGTGGCGCGCGCCTTTGTGGACAACCTGCCATTCACCTGCGGCCTGACGATCCAGTACGAGCCCAGCGCCCTGACCGGCGCCGCCACCCACCAGCCGCTGGCCACGGGCTTCGATATTGGTAAGCGCTTCCATTCCGCCCCCGTGATCCGCCTGGCCGACGCCAGACCCATGCAGCTGGCCCACGCCATCGAGGCCGACGCCCGCTTCCGCCTGTTTGTCTTTGCCCCCGCAGGTGACGACGGCGGCGCCGGCGGCGCTGTGGCCACGCTGTGCGACTGGATGCAACACGACCTGGCCTCGCCGCTGCGCCGCCACACCGCCCACGGTGAAGACCTCGATGCCGTGATCGATACCCGAGCCGTCTTCCAGCAAACCTTCGACACGTTGGATTTCAGCGCCATGCCCACGCTGCTGCGCCCGAGCGTGGGTCGCTACGGGCTCTGCGATTACGAGAAGGTGTTCTGTGCCGACCAGAAACGCGGTGAAGACATCTTCGAGACGCGCGGCATCAACCGAGGCGAAGGATGTCTGGTCATCGTGCGCCCGGACCAATACGTGGGCCACATCCTCCCGCTGTCTGCCCGCAGCGAGCTGGCGGCATATTTCGCCGGTATCCTGCGCGTGCGCGCCTGACCGACTAACGCACAGCTTCGTCAGCCAAACCGCTGAGGGTCAGGCGATGAAGTGGGCTCGGGTACGCTCAAGCCCACAGAGCTCGCGACAGTGCCAGCCGCAACGCCGAACTCGCCGCCGGGCCTAGGGCCATGAAGGCGTTGAGCGAGTCGCGTGCCGCCGCCTGAGCGGCCCGGGCAGCCTCGCCGCTGAAGACACCGCGCTCCACGGCAGCGGCCAGGTCAACGATGTGCTCGCCGATCGCCACACCGCCTCGAAAAGCCTCGCTTCGGCCGCGGCGCCGAAACACCGCCAGCGGCAGGTTCTGGATCGGGAACTCGTTATCGGCGTCGTTGGCCGATACGACCCAGCTCGCGAGCGACGGGTCGTGGGTTTCGTTCAGTGAGATCACGGTCTTGCTTCCAGTGTGTCGGGTTGCCGGCTACTTGGCATTGGGATTGAAATGCCTTTTCAGCCCGTGCCAGCACTGCGCGTACTGCCGCTGCAACTGCGGAGAATCGAGCGCATGACGCGTCGGCCGCAGCGGCTGCCGGGTCTCGAACATGAAGGCCATGGTGTCTTTCACGTAATCGGGCTCCTCCGACGCGCGGTTCGAGGCTTTCTCGAAGGTTTCGGCGTCGGGACCGTGGCCGGTGAAGCTGTTGTGCAGGCTCGACCCGCCGGGCGAAAAGCCCTCGGCCTTGGCGTCGTAAACACCGTGAATCAACCCCATGAATTCGCTCGCGATGTTGCGGTGGAACCAGGGCGGTCGGAACGTGTGCTGCATCGCCAAGACGCGCGGTGGGAATATCACGAAATCGAGCGTGTCCACACCGGGTACGGTTGACGGGGCCTGCAACACCAGGAAGATCGAGGGGTCGGGGTGGTCGAAGCTGATCGAGCCGATCGCGTTGAAGCGGCGCAAGTCGTACTTGCAAGGCACGTGGTTGCCCGACCAGGCGACTACATCGAGCGGTGAGTGGTCCATTGCCGCGGCCCACAGATTGCCGGCGAACTTGGCGACCAGCTCAAAGTCGCCCTCGACGTCTTCGTACCAGGCGACCGGGACCTCAAAGTGGCGGGCATGTGCCAGGCCGTTGGAGCCGATCACGCCCATGTCGGGCAGGCGCAGGCCTTCGCCGTAGTTCTCGCAGACATAGCCGCGCGCCGTACCGTCGGGTAGCTCAACCCGGAAGCGGATGCCGCGCGGGATCAGCAGCACTTCCTGTGGCTCAACGTCGAGCTGGCCGAACTCGGTCGCCACACGCAGCCGACCCTGCTGCGGCACGAGCAGCATTTCGGCATCGGCGTTGTAGAACACGCGCCGCTCCATCGAGCGGTTGGCCGCATACAGGTGTACGCCGCAGTCGGCGTTGCCGGCCATGGAGACCAGGCCTTGCAAAAAATCGGTCGGCTCGCTCGGCAGGGGTATAGGGCTCCAGCGGAACTGATCGGGCGGCGCTTCAACACGGCTGAAATCACTGACCAGGAGCCCGTTGCTGATTCGCTGGAACGGCTGGTGCATGGCCGAAGGCCGGATGCGATACAGCCACGAACGTCGATTGTGGTGGCGCGGTGCCGTGAAGGCCGTGCCCGAGAGCTGCTCGGCGTAAAGACCGTAGGGGCACATCTGGGGCGAGTTCTGCTCTGTCGGTAGCGCGCCAGCCAATGCCTCGCTTGAATGTTCGTTGCCGAAGCCGTTGAGGTAGCGCAGCTTTGCGGCGCTGGGGCTGTCTGGTCCTGGTTTCATGAGTTCACCTCCTTTGTACCCATCTTGCATCCGCCTATTCAATGCTGGGGGGGGCGGGCTTGTCTGTGTGGGACGGTCCTTCAAGGCAGCCTTCAAGTGCTGCTGCAACACGTCAGGGCGTGCCAGCACGTTGGCGTTTAGCTGTGCGAGTTTCGCCAGAAAAAGCTCGGTCTTGTCCGTACCGGCCTGATCGATGGCGCTGGTCGGTGCATCGTAGACGGTCTTCAGGCCGAGGATGGCCAAGGTTTTGTGGGCTGCCGCCGACTTCCTGGTGCTGCACCAGAGCCCGCCTCAATCTTGAGGAGGCGTCTGAGCCTGAGTGAACAAACACCAACAAGCGCATCCGCGTCAACCGGCTCCTTTCGCTTGTGGCGAGCAACCGGGGGCGCTTGCGCGCAGGATTCGATTGCCACGCAATCGATGGTGATGGCAGAAAGTGGAGTGCTCTTTGCAGATGCGGGGTGGTGTGGTCGGTGCATGTCAGCTGAGTCGCCTCGATGGGGGGACCTTGGTGCCAGGTGGTCTTTCGAGCGTGGCGTCGTCTTGCGCGACTTCAGCTGGCCGTTAGTTAGATCACCGATTCGTCGTTTTTTTGGAACTCAGATCGCCCAAAGGCGCTTCACGGGTGTTGCGCGTTGCACACGGACACTAGAATCCTCGTGTAGTACTTGTTACGTATCCGTTGCAGGAGCGAAGCAGGCGAGAAAGACAAAACACGAGCCGAGTCCATGTCGTTGGCGACTTCCGCCCTTTCAAAACTCTCATCTGTGCTGAAAAGGGGCAAGCTGCGGCAAGCTTCGGCGGCAGCGTTTGCGGCTGTTTTGATGGCGCTGAGTGCCGGCGCACAGGCGCAGACCACGGTCACCAACGTGGCTTCGATCGCGCCGCCCACCGGCGTCGTCAACACCAATCCCTCGACCTCTTGCACAGGGGGCGTTTGTTCCGCTCAGGACACGGATGCGGTCACGCCGAGCGCCGACCTCTCCCTGACCAAGGTCAGCGCCAACCCCAACGTGGCGGTGGGCCAGACGGTCACCTTCACGCTGACGATCAGCAACGCCGGGCCCAGCCCGGTGACCAACACGACCTTCACCGACGTGGTGCCGGCCAACTTCACGGCTGTGAGCATCGTGAGCAGCACGGGCGCGACCGCCAGCGTGAGCGGCAGCACCGTCAATGGCACGACCAGCCTGGCCTCGGGCGGCAACGCCAGCGTGGTGGTGCGGGCTGTGGCCAGCAGCGTGGGCAACTACACCAACACCGCGACGGTCACGCCGCCGCTGGGCACGACCGACCCCACGCCCACGAACAACACCGGCACGCAGACCGGCACGATCGCCGCGCTGGCGGATGTGAGCACGGTGATCAGCGTGACGCCCAACGGCACGCCAGGCAGCGTGATCACGGCCACGGTGACGTTTGCCAACGCTGGGCCGAGCACGGCAGACAGCGTGACGGGCACGGTGGTGCTGCCTGACGGGACAACGCAGACGGTGGTGATTGGCAGCCTGCCCAGCGGCTCGAGCACGGTGACGGTGGTGAACTACACGGTGCCCGCGGGCTCCACGACGGTGCAGAACTGGACGGCAGGGGTGGCCACGGTGACGCCGGAGAGCACGCTGGCGAACAACACGGTGACGGCGGCCACGCCGCTGAGTCCGCTGGCGGATGTGAGCACGGTGATCAGCGTGA